>NZ_JBIVUZ010000019.1:0-171448 GCF_044768565.1 Streptomyces sp. NPDC091280 | reverse complement strand
AGATCGAGGACACCCTGGCCCGTTACACCGCGGCCGACATCGAGATCTACGGCAAGGTCATGGCCGAGTTCCAAGAACGCTTCGCCGCCCAGTGACAAGGGCCTAACGCTTCGCCGCCCAGTGACCAGGGCCTGACGCCGGCCCCGCCCGGCCCGCCCCGGCGCTCCGCCGCACCACCGCCCTCGGCCCCACCACCACCGTGAACCAGGCAACTTGAGGAGTCATCGCATGGACGCCAACGAGATTCTGGGGGAACTGCTCACCCCCGAGGGCCGCGACAACCCCTATCCCCACTACGCCGCTGCGCACGGCCTGGGCCCCGTCGCCCCGCTCGGCGACCAGCTGTGGATGGTCCCCGGCTACGACGCGATCAACCAGACGCTCCGCGCGACCGAGTTCGGCCCCTGGGACGACCGCTACAACCGGCTGTTCACCGCCGCCGAATGGAAACTGCACCCCTCGGTGATCGCCCTCACCAACAGCATCCTGGACACCAACCCGCCCGACCACACCCGCATGCGCGACGTGATGGCCCGGGCCTTCAGCGCCCGCCGGGTCGCCGCCCTCGAACCCATGATCAGGACCATAGCCAGGGACCTCCTCGACGAGATGGCCGACGCCACCTCGGACGGCTCCTCCGTCGACTTCATGGACCGCTTCGCCTTCAACCTCTCCGTCGGCGTGGTCGGTGAACTCTTCGGCATGCCCAAGGAGGACTGGCCGCGGTTCAAGCAGCTCGCCAACGACTGGACCCTGGTCTTCGAGGTCACCCCGACCGAAGAGGACACCGCCATCGCCGACACGGCCTACGCGGAGTTCGAGAAGTACTTCCAGGACCTGGTCGCCAAGCGCCGCAGCGACCCCGGCGACGACCTCGTCAGCGCCGTCGTACAGATCACCGACCAGGAGAACGCGCCGCTGACCGCCGAGGAACTCGTCTGCAACCTCGGTGTCGTGCTGGCCGCCGGCATCGAGACCACGACCCACATCTTCGGCAACGGGCTCAACCTCCTCTTCCAGCACCCGGACGTCGCCGCCGGACTGCACGCCAAGGAGATCGAGGCCGACAACTTCGTCGAGGAGGTGCTGCGCTTCGACTCGCCCGTCCAGCTCATCGCCCGCGTCGCCCGCGAGGACGCCGAGATCGCCGGCACCCGCATCCCGATGGGCGAATGGGCCCTCCTCGCACTCGGCGCCGGCAACCGCGACCCCAAGCGGTACAAGGACCCCGACCGCTTCGACCCGACCCGCACCGCCATCCAGCCGGTGTCGATGGGCGCGGGCATCCACCACTGCCTCGGCGCCCCCCTCGCCCGCCTTGAGGGCACCGTCGCCTTCACCGAACTGCTCGAACGGTTCCCGAACATCGCACCGGCCGGCGAGCCCACCCGCCGCGACCGCCTCACCATCCGCGGCTACGAGAACCTGCCCGTGACCCTCAACTGACCTGCCGGGCGCGGCACCCGCCCCCTTCGGGTGCCGCGCCCGACGAGCCGCACGCGGCGGCCGGCCCACCGGGCGGCCCGACCGGCCGCACCCCCGAACCGCCCCCGGCTCCCGCCCCGGCACCACGCCGGGTCCGACACCGCCCGCCCCTCCCACGGCGCCCGCCACCCACTCCCGCAGAGCCCCGCCCGGGAGCCGGCCCACCCTCCGCCGCGGCATCGCACACACCGGACAACCGCAGCCGCCCCCGCCGTCCCGGCGGGACGGCGCCCCTTGTCAGACATGGCCTCGTCGGACCTCTGTGGAGATAGTGATGACTGAATCCCTCACCGGCAGCGGACCGGAAATCGCCATCGTCGGCATCTCCTGCCGGCTCCCGGGAGCCTCCACCCCCGAGGAACTCTGGGAACTCCTCCTCGACGGCCGCCACGCCATCGAGAAGGCGTCCGACAGGAACCGGACAGCGGGACCGGGCGGAGCCGACTGGCCGGGCGGATTCATCGACGACATCGCCGAGTTCGACGCCGCGTTCTTCGGCGTCTCACCGAACGAGGCCGCGGCCATGGACCCGCAGCAGCGCCTCATGCTGGAGCTGTGCTGGGAGGCACTGGAGGACGCGGGCATCGTCCCCGCCCACCTCGCGGGCAGCCGCGCCGGCGTCTTCGCCGCCAGTATCGCCAGCGACTACGCCACCCTCATGGCCCGCGGCCAGGGAGACATCTCCCGCTACACACTCACCGGCCTCAACCGCGGCATCATCGCCAACCGCGTCTCCTACACCCTGGGCCTGCGCGGACCGAGCCTGACGGTGGACTCCGCGCAGTCCTCCTCCCTCGTCTCCGTCCACCTGGCCGCCGAGAGCATCCGCCGCGGCGAGACCGACCTGGCTCTCGCGGGCGGGGTCAACCTCATGCTGGACCCGGGCAGCACCGCCATGACGGAACAGTTCAACGCCCTTTCCCCCGACGGGCGTTGCTACACCTTCGACGCCCGCGCCAATGGCTTCGTCCGCGGCGAGGGCGGCGCCGTCGTCGTCCTCAAGGCGGCCGACCGGGCCCGCGCCGACGGAGACCACATCTACGGGCTCGTCCTGGGCGGCGCCGTCAACAACGACGGCCTCACCGACGGCCTCACCGTCCCCAGCGAGCAGGCACAGCGCGACGTCATACGACGCGCCGTCCACGCGGCCGGCGTGAGCCCCCACGCCATCCAGTACGTCGAACTGCACGGCACCGGCACCAAGGTCGGCGACCCCATCGAAGCGGCGGCCCTGGGCGCCGCCCTCGGCACGGACCGACCCAAGACCAAGCCCCTGCACGTCGGCTCCCTCAAGACCAACATCGGCCACCTCGAAGGCGCGTCCGGCATCGCCGGACTGCTGAAGGTGCTCCTCAGCATCGAACACCGCCATGTCCCGGCCAGCCTCAACTTCCAGACCCCCCACCCCGCGATCCCGCTCGCCGAACTCGGCCTGAGCGTACGCACCGAACAGGGCCCCTGGCCCGACGAGGAACGCCAACTCGTCGCGGGCGTCAGCTCGTTCGGCATGGGCGGCACCAACTGCCACCTCGTCGTCGCCGAACCGCCCGCAGCCGCGCCGAGCACCACGGCGACCGTCCCCGCCGACCACATCGCCGCACACGCCTGGCCGCTGTCCGCCCGCACCGCACCCGCACTGCGGGCCCAGGCCGGCCGACTGCGCGCACACGTCGAGGCACGGCCCGGCGTCCCCACCGCCGAGACCGGCCTGTCCCTCGCCACCACACGCCAGACCTTCGAGCAGCGCGCGGTCGTCCTCGGCGACGGCCACGCCGAGTTCCGCTCCGGCCTCAAGGCCCTCGAAGCGGGCGACCCCGCGGCCAACGTCGTGGAAGGCACCGCGCGCGCCGTCGGCCGCACGGTCTTCGTCTTCCCCGGACAGGGATCGCAGTGGCCGGACATGGCCCGCGAACTCCTCGACACCTCACCCGTCTTCGCCCAGCACCTCACCGACTGCGCCCAGGCACTGGCCGAGTACCAGGACTGGTCCGTCATCGACGTCGTCCGCGGACTGCCCGGAGCCCCCTCACTGGACCAGGGCCACGTCGTCCAGCCGGCACTGTTCGCCGTGATGGTCTCCCTCGCCCGCCTCTGGCAGGCCCAGGGCGTCACCCCGCACGCCGTCATCGGACACTCCCAGGGCGAGATCGCCGCCGCGCACATCGCCGGCGCCCTCTCCCTCTCCGACGCCGCCGCCGTCGTCGCGCTGCGCGGCCAGGCACTCAAGGCGGTCGCCGGACTCGGCGGAATGGTGTCGGTCGCCGAACCGGTCGACGTGGTCCGCCGCCGCCTCACCGCCTACACCGGCCTCCTCGGCGTCGGCGCGGTGAACGGCCCCCACAGCACCGTGGTCTCCGGAGACCCCGGCGCCCTCGCGGAACTGCTCGCCGCCTGCCGCGCCGACGGCGTCCGCGTCCGCGAGGTCCCCATCGACTACGCCTCGCACTCCCCGCAGGTCGACGTCATCGAGGACGACCTCCTACGACTCCTCGGCTCGATCCGCTTCCGGCGCTCGGACCTGGCCTTCTACTCGACGGTCACCGGCGGCCTCCTCGACACCGCCGAACTGACCGGCGCCTACTGGTTCCGCAACCTCCGCCAGAGCGTCGAGTTCGAGTCGGCCGTCCGGGCCGCCCTGGCCGACGGCCACCGCGCCTTCGTCGAGACCAGCCCGCACCCCGGACTCGTCGGCAGCATCGGCGAGACCCTGCGCGCCGCGGACATCACCGAATCACTCGTCACCGGGACCCTGCGCCGAGGCCACGGCAGCCTCCGGCACTTCCTCACCTCGGTCGCCCAGTACCACGCGCAGGGCGGCCCACTCCACTGGCGACCGGCCCCGGACACCGCACACCGCACCGGCCTCCCGACCTACGCCTTCCAGCGCGAGCGCCACTGGTTCGGCGCCCCGGACACCGCGGACGCCCGGCCCGACACCCCGGCGGGAACGGTCCCGCCCTCGCCGACCACCCCCGCACGGCCCGCCGCCGAACCCGTCGCCCACGCCGAGGACCTGGTGGGCCTCGTCCAGAAGGCGACCGCCATCACCCTCGGCCACGCGACCCCCGACGCCGTCGACGTCACCCGCACCTTCAAGGACCTCGGACTCGACTCCGGCGCCGCCCTCGAACTGCGCGGCAGGCTCGCCGCCGCCACCGGCCTCGAACTCAGCGACACACTCGTCTTCGCCCACCCGACCCCCGACGCGCTCGCCCGCCACCTCCGCACCGAACTGTCCGGAGACACGGCCCCCGACACCCCGGCCGACGAACCCTCCACGAGCACCGAACCCCTCGCGATCGTCGGCATGGCCTGCCACTACCCCGGCGACGCCAACTCCCCCGACGCCCTGTGGAGTCTGGTCGCCGAAGGCCGCGACGCGATCGGCGAGTTCCCCGTCAACCGAGGCTGGGACCTGACGACCCTCTACGACCCGGCCCGCGCCCGCTCCGGCACGTCGTACACCAGGAACGGCGGATTCCTCTACGACGCCGACGAGTTCGACCCCGGCTTCTTCGGCATCAGCCCCCGCGAAGCCACCGCCATGGACCCCCAACAACGCCTCCTCCTCGAAACGTCCTGGCAGGCACTGGAGGACGCCGGCATCGACCCCACCACGCTGCGCGGCGGCCAGGTCGGCGTGTTCACCGGCGCCATGTCCCAGGACTACGGCCCCAGGCTGCACGAACAGGCGGACGGCTACGACGGCTACCTCCTGACCGGCAACAGCCCGAGCGTCGCCTCCGGCCGCGTCGCCTACACCCTCGGCCTCCAGGGCCCCGCCGTCACCGTCGACACCGCCTGCTCCTCCTCCCTCGTCGCGATCCACCTGGCCGCACAGGCCCTGCGGGCGGGCGAATGCTCACTGGCCCTGGCCGGCGGCGCCACCGTCATGGCCGGCCCCGGCATGTTCGCCGAGTTCAGCCGACAGAGTGGACTCGCACCGGACGGCCGCTGCAAGGCCTTCGCCGCGGCGGCCGACGGAACCGGCTGGGCCGAAGGCGCCGGAGTCGTCGCGATCGAGCGACTGAGCGACGCCGAACGGCACGGCCACCGCGTCCTCGCCGTACTGCGCGGCTCGGCCATCAACCAGGACGGCGCCTCCAACGGCCTCACCGCACCCAACGGTTCGGCCCAGCAACGAGTCATCGGCCAGGCCCTCGCCGCCGCCGGCCTGCGCCCCGACGAGGTCGACGCGGTCGAGGCCCACGGCACCGGAACCCGCCTCGGCGACCCCATCGAGGCCGAAGCACTACTGGCCACCTACGGCCAACACCGCGACGCCGAACGACCGTTGTGGCTCGGCTCGATGAAGTCCAACATCGGCCACACCCAGGCCGCCGCAGGCGTGGCCGGCGTCATCAAGATGGTCCAGGCGCTCCGCCACGAGGTGCTGCCGCCGACCCTGCACGTGGACTCCCCGTCCGCACACGTCAATTGGACCTCGGGCGCGGTCAAACTCCTCACCGACGCCCAGCCCTGGCCGGCCGGCGACCACGTCCGCCGCGCGGGCATCTCCTCCTTCGGGATCTCCGGCACCAACGCCCACGTGATCCTGGAAGAGGCCCCGGCGGTCGCGGAGGAGCCCGCGCAGCAGCCCGCGAATACCCTTCCCGCCACCCCCGTACTGCTCTCGGCGAAGGACGAGACGGCGCTGCGGGCCCAGGCGGACCGACTGCGCGAACACCTCGTCGCACGCTCGGAATTGGCCCTGCCGGATGTGGCCTACTCGACGGCGACCACGCGGGCCCACCTGGAACACCGGGCCGTCGTGACGGCCGCGGACCGCGAGGGTCTCCTGGCGGACTTGTCCGGACTGGCTGTGGGTGAGCCGGGTTCGGGTGTGGTGGAGGGTCGAGTGGTGTCGGGGAAGACGGTGTTTGTTTTCCCTGGTCAGGGTGCGCAGTGGGTGGGTATGGCGGTGGAGTTGCTGGATTCTTCTGCGGTGTTTGCGGGGGAGGTGGCGGCGTGTGATGGGGCGCTGGGTCGGTTTGTGGACTGGCGTGTCGAGGATGTGTTGCGTGGGGTGGCGGGTGCGCCGTCGCTGGAACGCGTGGATGTGGTCCAGCCCGTCCTGTTCACGGTGATGGTGGCGTTGGCGGCGTTGTGGCGGTCGTGCGGTGTGGAGCCGGATGTGGTGGTGGGGCATTCGCAGGGGGAGATCGCGGCTGCGTATGTGGCGGGTGGTCTGTCGTTGGAGGATGCGGCGCGGGTGGTGGCGTTGCGGTCGCAGTTGGTGGGTGAGCGGCTGGCGGGTCTGGGCGGGATGGTGTCGGTCGCGTTGCCGGCGGTCGAGGTGGCGGAGCGGATCGGGGAGTTCGGCGGCCGGGTGTCGGTGGCGGCGGTGAACAGTCCGCAGTCGGTGGTGGTGTCGGGGGAGCCGGCCGTGCTGGAGGAGTTGCTGACCCGCTGGGCGGGGGAGGGTGTGCGGGCGCGGCGGGTGCCGGTGGATTACGCGTCGCATTCGGTGCAGGTGGGTGTGTTGGAGGAGGAGTTGCTGCGGGTGCTGGCGTCGTTGGAGCCGATGGCGGGCCGGGTTCCGTTCTATTCGACGGCGCGGGGCGGGTTCGTCGGTACGGAGGTGTTGGACGGCGGGTATTGGTACGCGAATCTGCGGGGTCAGGTCGGTTTCGAGGAGGCCGTGCGGTCGTTGGCGGAGCAGGGGGCGGGGCGTTTCATTGAGGTGTCGCCGCACCCGGTACTCGTCTCCGCCGTCACGGAGACGATCGAAGAGATGGACGGCGGCGAACGCGTCCGCGTCATGGGCTCGTTGCGGCGCGGGCAGGGCGGCCCGGCCCGGTTCGCGACCTCATTGAGCCAAGCACACGTGTCGGGCGCCGGAGTGAACTGGGCCGAGTTCTACGCGGGTTCAGGTGCCCGGCCGGTGGAGCTGCCGAACTACGCGTTCCAACGCTCCCGGTACTGGCTGCCGTTGAGGTCCGGCGGTGCCGATCTCGCGGGGGCCGGGCTGGGCCGGTTGGCGCATCCGATGCTGTCGGCGGCCGTGCGCGTCGGTGACCGCGACGAGTGGGTGTTCACGGGACGTGTCTCGCAGGACGCCCAGCCCTGGACGGTCGATCACGCGGTGTTCGGCATGGTCATCGTTCCCGGCGCGGCGCTGGTGGAGCTGGCGCTCGCGGCGGGCGGCCAGGTCGACTGCCCGGTGGTCGAGGAACTCGTGTTGCAGGTCCCGTTGTTGCTGTCCGAGGGCGAGGTGCTCGACCTCCAGGTCACGGTCGGGGCCCCGGACGAGGACGGCCACCGCGACATCGCGATCTACACCACGCCAGGAGAGACGGAAGGACGCGAAACCGTCCAGCCCACCTGCCATGCGCGTGGTCGGCTCGGTGGGGAGGTGGAGTCGGGTGGGGTGCCGTTCCCGGTGGTGTGGCCGCCGGAGGGTGCTGTGGTGGTGCCGGTGGAGGGGTTGTACGAGCGGTTGGCGGAGGCGGGTTACGAGTACGGTCCGCTTTTCCAGGGGCTTCGGTCGGCCTGGCGCGACGGTGAACTCGTCTATGCGGACGTTGTGTTGCCGGACGAGCCGGTGGGCTCCTCTGCTGGCTTCGGCATCCACCCGGCGCTCCTCGACGCGGCACTCCACGGCAGCCTGCTCGACACGCGCCCCGGTTCCCAGATCGGCCTGCCCTTCTCCTGGTCGGGGATCAGGACCGGGGACGCCTCAGGGCCACTGGCCCGGGTCAGGATCAGCCCTGCGGGAGAGTCCGCGTTCCGCATCGACATGACCGACGACTCAGGCGCCGTGATCGCGGCGGTGGACGCCGTCGCCTTCCGCCCCGTCGACCAGGCACAGCTCGAACGCGCCCAAGGCAACGGTCAGGACAGCCTGTTCACGATGGAATGGGTCCCCGTCCGTCCGGCGGACACGCCCGGACCGATCCAGGTGGCCCTGCTCGGCGAACAGCCCGGCCCCGGGGAACGCTACGCCGACCTCGACGCGCTGCTCGGCGCGGTGGCGGCGGGCGCGTCGGTGCCCGAGGTGGTCGTCGCCGGCGTGGAAGCGGAAACGGCCCCTGGAGACGAGGCACACGAGGCACACGCCGTGGCGGTACGGACGCTGCGCCTGGTGCAGGAGTGGCTGGCCGCCGACGCGCTGTCGCAGTCCCGGCTGGTGCTGGTGACCCGGGGCGCGGTCTCGGTCGGTGAGGAGTCGCCGGACGTGGCGGCAGCTGCGGCCTGGGGTCTGGTGCGCAGCGCCCAGTCCGAACACCTGGGCCGTTTCGTCCTGTTGGACCTCGACCCGGCCGACGACAGCGGCGACGGAGCGGACCCGGACTGGGCCGCGTTCGCCGGTCTCGACGAGTCGCAGATCGCGGTGCGCGAGGGCCGGACGCTGGCCCCGCGACTGACCCGAGCGACGGAATCGACGCTGCCCGAAGGCCCGTGGCGGCTGTCGCCCGTCACGAAGGGCTCGTTGGAGGGCCTGGCGCTGATCCGCTCGGACGCGGACCGTCCGCTGGAGGCACACGAGATCCGGATCGCGGTACGCGCCGCCGGGCTCAACTTCCGTGACGTACTCATCGCGTTGGGCGTGTATCCGGGAGACGCGCCACTCGGCAGCGAGGCGGCGGGAGTCGTCCTGGAGACCGGCTCCGATGTCACGGACCTCGCGCCCGGCGACCGCGTGATGGGTCTCGTCCTTGAGTCGTTCGGTACGGCGGCGGTCGCGGACCGGCGGATGGTCGTGCGGATGCCGGAGGCCTGGTCCTTCGAGCAGGCCGCTGCCGTGCCAGTGGTGTATCTGACCGCGTACTACGGCCTCGTCGAACTCGGTCAACTGTCCGCTGGTGAGCGGGTGTTGGTGCATGCGGCGGCGGGTGGTGTGGGGATGGCGGCGGTGCAGTTGGCCACGCATCTGGGGGCGGAGGTGTATGCGACGGCGAGTCCGTCGAAGTGGGAGGCCGTGAGGGCGCTGGGTGTGCCGGCGGAACGGATCGCGTCCTCGCGGGACTTGGACTTCGCGGAGGTCTTCGCGCGGGTGACGGACGGTGCGGGGATGGATGTGGTGCTGGATGCGTTGGCGGGTGAGTTCGTCGATGCGTCGCTGGGGCTGTTGCCGCGGGGTGGCCGGTTCCTGGAGATGGGCAAGGCCGATATCCGGGATCCGGAGGTGGTGGCTGAGGTTCATCCCGGGGTGGGTTATCGGGCGTTTGATCTGTTCGAGGTGAGTCCGGAGCGGCTCGGGCGGATGCTGGGCGAGATTGTGGGGTTGTTCGGGGCGGGTGTGTTGTCGCATGCGCCGGTGCGGGCGTGGGATGTGCGTCGGTTTGGGGAGGCGTTCCGGTTCCTGCGTGAGGGTCGTAATACGGGCAAGGTGGTGTTCACGGTGCCGGGGCCGGTCGATGTGGACGGCGCGGTGCTGGTCACGGGCGGGACCGGTGGTCTGGGTGCGTTGGTGGCCCGGCACTTGGTGGAGTCGGGTGGTGTCCGGCATCTGGTGCTGGCGTCCCGGCGAGGCTTGGAGGCGCCGGGTGCGGGCGAGTTGGTCGCGGAGCTGGAGGCCGCGGGCGGCCGGGTCCGTGTCGCGGCCTGCGATGTGGCGGACCGCGATCAACTGACTGCTCTGCTCGCCTCGTTGGACGTCCCGCTGTCTGGTGTGGTGCATGCAGCCGGCGTTCTGGACGACGGTGTGGTGACCTCGCTGACGCCCGAGCAGCTCGACCGCGTGATGCGCCCAAAGGTCGACGCGGCCCTGTTGCTCGACGAGCTGACGGCCGGCATGGAGTTGCGGTCGTTCGTGCTGTTCTCGTCGGTCGCAGCGCTCATCGGCAATCCCGGGCAGGGCAACTACGCAGCCGCCAATGCCGTGTTGGACGCCTTGGCGGCGCGGCGGCGGTCGCAGGGACGTGCGGCGGTGTCGCTGGCCTGGGGCCTGTGGGCCGTGGAGACCGGGATGACCGGCGAGCTCGGCAACACCGACCTGACCCGATTGAACAGGCTCGGGCTGCACCCGCTGGCAACGGAGTTGGGGCTGGAGCTGCTGGACGCGGCCCAGCGGGTGGACGCGGCGCTGGTCGCGCCCGTGCAACTCGACCTGGCCTCCATCCGGACGCAGGCCAGGGAAGGAATGGCACCGCCCCTGCTGGCCGGGCTCGTACGGGTCCAGGCACGGCAGACCCGGGCGGCGAGTGCGGGCGGCTCGCTGGCCTCCCGGCTGGCCCAGGTCGGGCCGGACGACTGGGAGCGGGTGACGCTGGACCTGGTAACCGCCCAGGTGGCGGCCGTACTTGGGCACGCGACGGCATCGTCGCTGCATCCGGAGCGGGCGTTCAAGGAACTCGGCTTCGACTCGCTGTCCGCCGTGGAACTGCGCAACCGACTCACCCAGGCGACCGGACTGAAACTCCCGACCACATTGGTCTTCGACCATCCCACCGCGATGGCCGTCACCCGGTACATGATCCCGGTCGCCATGCCCGGAGCCGCGCCGAACGGCAACACCAGCCGCTCGACGGAGGAGAACGAGATCCGGGAAGTACTGACATCGATTCCGATCGGCCGCCTACGGGCGACGGGGCTGCTCGACGCGCTCCTTGAACTGGTGAACAACGCCTCGGAGAACGGCTCTCCGACGGAGGACAGCGCCGCGTCGATCGACGACATGGACGCCGCTGCCCTGATCCGGCTGACCGAAGAGACCGCAGTTTAAGCACAAGCGTTGCAGCTGATCCCCGCTAGGCGTTCGAACCTGGAGGAACAAGCATGGCTGGCGACCGGAACGAACTCGTCGAGGCCCTGAGGCGGTCGGTCAAGGAGGCCGAGCGACTTCGGCAGCAGAACCGGCGGCTCATGGCCCAGGCCACGGAGCCGTTGGCGATCGTGGGGATGAGCTGCCGGTACCCGGGCGGCGCGTCGTCGCCCGAGCAGTTGTGGGATCTGGTGGCCTCGGGCCGGGACGCGATGTCGGGCATGCCCGAGGACCGCGGCTGGGACCTGGAGCGGCTCTACGACCCGGACCCGGACAAGGCCGGCACCTTCTACGCGCAGCGCGGCGGATTCGCGGACGGCGTGGGCGACTTCGACGCGGGGTTCTTCGGGATCAGTCCGCGTGAGGCGTTAGCGATGGACCCGCAGCAGCGATTGTTGCTGGAGGGTGCGTGGGAGGCGTTGGAGGACGCAGGCATCGACCCGGGTTCACTGCGGGGCAGCGACACCGGAGTGTTCTGCGGCGTCGGCCTCAACGACTACCCGGGATCCGAGACGGCCATCGGCGGCCGGTCCGACCTTGAGGGCTTCCGGCTGACCGGCGGAACATCGAGCGTGGTCTCCGGCCGGGTGGCGTACAGCCTCGGCCTGGAGGGCCCGGCGGTGTCGGTCGACACGGCCTGCTCCTCCTCCCTGGTCGCGATGCACCTCGCCGCGCAGGCACTGCGCTCCGGCGAATGCTCGCTGGCCCTGGCCGGCGGCGTGACCGTACTGTCCGGCCCGTTCCTCCTGGTCGAGTTCTCCCGACAGCGCGGCCTCGCCGCCGACGGCCGCTGCAAGTCGTACGCGGAAGGCGCCGACGGAACCGGCTTCTCCGACGGTGTCGGCCTCGTCGTACTGGAGCGCCTCTCGGACGCCCGCCGCCGCGGCCACCGCGTGCTGGCCGTGATCCGAGGCAGCGCGGTCAACCAGGACGGCGCCTCCAACGGCCTGACCGCGCCGAGCGGCCCGTCCCAGGAACGCGTCATCCGTACGGCGCTGTCGGCGGCGGGGCTGCGCCCTGACGAGGTCGACGCGGTGGAGGGCCACGGCACTGGCACCCGCCTCGGTGACCCGATCGAGGCGCAGGCGTTGCTGGCGACCTATGGTCAAGACCGGGACGCCGAACGGCCGTTGTGGCTCGGCTCGATCAAGTCGAACATCGGCCACTCCTCGATGGCCGCCGGTGTGGCCGGCGTGATCAAGATGGTGCAGGCGCTGCGGCACGAGCAGCTGCCCGCCACCCTGCATGTGGACGAGCCGACCTCGCACGTGGACTGGGAGTCGGGCGCGGTCAAGTTGCTGACCGACGCTCGACTGTGGCCGTCCGGGGAACGGGTCCGCCGCGCGGGCATCTCGTCCTTCGGGATCTCGGGCACCAACGCCCACCTGATCCTGGAGGAGGCTCCGGCGGTCGCCGAGGAGCCCGTGCAGCAGCCCGAGTTGGGACTTCCTGCGGTACCGGTGTTGGTGTCGGCGAAGGACGAGGTGGCCCTGCGGGCGCAGGCGGGCCGGTTGCGGGAGCAGCTGCTCGCGCGCCCCGAGATCGGCCTCCTGGACACGGCCTTCTCGGCGGCGACCACCCGGGCTCACCTGGAGCATCGGGGTGCGGTGACGGCTGTTGACCGCGATTCGTTGCTGGCCGGCTTGCTGGCGTTGTCGGTCGGTGAGCCGGGTGCGGGTGCGGGTGTGGTCGAGGGTCGGGCGGTGTCGGGGAAGACGGCGTTCGTGTTCTCGGGTCAGGGTGCGCAGCGGGTGCGGATGGGCGCGGGCCTGGCGCAGGTGTTCCCGGTGTTCGCGCGTGCGTTGGAGGAGGTGTGTGCGGAGCTTGATCCGTTGCTGGAGCGGCCGTTGTCGTTGGTGCTGGCGGCGGAGGACGGCTCCGTCGAGGCGGGTCTGCTGAATGACACGCAGTTCACGCAGAGTGGGTTGTTCGCGGTCGAGGTCGCCCTGTTCCGGCTGCTGGAGTCGCTGGGTGTGCGGGCGGACTTCCTGGTCGGTCACTCGGTAGGCGAGGTCGCCGCCGCCCATGTGGCGGGCGTGCTGTCGCTGGCCGATGCGTGTGCGTTGGTGGCTGCCCGGGGCCGTTTGATGAGCGGGTTGCCGGCGGGTGGCGCGATGGCGGCCGTGCAGGCGACCGAGGCGGAAGTTCGTGAGTCGTTGGCCGGGTTGGGCGACCGGTTGTCGGTGGCGGCGGTCAACGGTCCGCGTGCTGTGGTGGTTTCCGGTGAGCAGGAGGCGCTGGAGCAGTGGCTGACTCTGCCGGTGTGGCAGAACCGCAAGACAACCCGGTTGCGGGTCTCGCACGCCTTCCACTCGGCTCTGGTGGAACCGGTCCTGGACGAATTCGCTGACGTGGTGGGCCAGTTGCGGTTCGCCGAGCCGGCCATCCCGGTCGTGTCGAATGTGACAGGGGCCCTGACCGAGCCGCGCGAACTGGCTGGTCCGGCGTATTGGGTACGGCATGCGCGGGAGGCGGTCCGTTTCGCGGACGGCATCACCGCGCTGGCCGAGGCGGGTGTGACGAGGTTTGTGGAAGTCGGTCCGGACGGATCACTGACCGCCCTCGCCCGCGAAGTGTTGGAAGAGACGGGCGAGTCGGCGGTCGTGATCGCCGCGCTGCGCGCCCGTCAGAGCGAGCCGGAAGCCTTCGCCGCGTTCCTCGGCCAGGCGCACACGGCCGGAATCGGCGTCGACTGGTCGGCGTTCTATGCCGGAAGCGGTGCTCGGACCATCCCCCTGCCCACCTACGCCTTCCAACGGGAGCGCTACTGGCTGGCGCCCGGCGCCACGCTCCCCGGGGCTCTCGCGGCCGGGGCTGAACGCGTCGACCATCCCTTGCTGACCGCGGGCACGCGGATCGGCGACCAGGACCAATGGCTGTTCACCGGGCGGGTGAGTACCGACACGGACGCCTGGGTCACCGAGCACATGCTGTTCGGCACGGTCGTCGTGCCCGGCGTCACCCTGGTGGAACTCGCGTTGACGGCGGGTGCCCACGTGGGCTGCCCGGTGGTGGAGGAACTGGTGCTCGGAGCGCCGTTCCTGCTGCCTGCCGGTACCGCCGTACAGGTGCAGGTCACCGTCGCGGAAGCCGACGAGAACGGCCACCGTGCCATCGCGATCTACACCGTCCCCGAGGGCGACGAGCGCGGCGAGTCGATCTGCCACGCGCGAGGCGTACTCGCCGCCGACACAGACACAGACACAGACACAGTCACGAACACAGTCACAGACACCGAGACCGAACCGATCGCGGACTGGGCGGCGCAGTGGCCGCCGCAGGACGCCGAACCGCTGCCGGTCGAGCGACTGTACGACCAGCTGACCGACCTCGGCTACGACTACGGGCCGGTCTTCCAGGGGATGCGTGCGGCCTGGCGCGACGGTGACGACATCTACGTGGAAGTCGCGCTGGCCGACGAATACACCGGCCCCGCCGAGGAGTTCGGTGTGCACCCGGCGCTGTTCGACGCGGTGGTACAGGGTGGCGTGCCCCTCTTCGCGGGCGGCAGCCAGCACAAGATGCCGTTCAGCTGGACCGGCGTACGGCTCGGCCGTCGCGGCGCCTCGCGGGTGCGGGTCCGTGCCGCCGCCCTCGGCGACTCCACGGTGCGGTTCGACGCCGTGGACGAAGCCGGCGTCCCGGTCGTGTCGGTCACGTCGCTGGTCCTGCGGCCGGTGGACCAGGCCCAGTTGGCCGGTGCGGGGCGGGCGGCGGACGGGTCGCTCTTCACGGTGGAGTGGACAGAGATCACGGGGTCGAACAACGCGGCCCCGGCGAGCGTCGCGGTGCTCGGCGAGCCGGCGGGTGCCGGGACGGGCGAGCACTTCGCGGATCTGGGCGCGCTGGTCGGTGCGGTGGCGGCGGGCGCGTCGGTGCCGGAGGTGGTCGTCGCCGGTGTCGGGGCCGAGCCGGTTCTTGGCGAGGAGACCGACACCGTACGTGCCGTTGCCGCACGGGTGTTGGGCCTGGTGCAGGAGTGGCTGGCTACTGAGGTGTTGTCGGAGTCCCGGTTGGTGCTGGTGACCCGGGGCGCGGTCTCGGTCGGTGAGGAGTCGCCGGACGTGGCGGCTGCTGCGGCCTGGGGTCTGGTGCGCAGCGCCCAGTCCGAACACCCGGGCCGTTTCGTCCTGTTGGACCTCGACCCGGCCGACGAAATCGGTGACGGCGAGGCACATCCCGTCCTGCCGAAGCTCGCCGGTCTGAGTGAGTCGCAGGTGGCGGTGCGTGGCGGGCGGTTGTTGGCGCCGAGGTTGGCGCGGGCGGTCGTGTCGTCGGCGCCGCTGTCGGGCACGGATGCCGTGGACGGCGCGGTCTTGGTGACGGGTGGGACCGGTGGCTTGGGTGCGTTGGTGGCCCGGCACTTGGTCACGTCGGGTGGTGCCCGTCACCTGGTGCTGGCGTCGCGGCGCGGCCTGGAGGCGCCGGGTGCGGGCGAGTTGGTCGCGGAACTCGAAGCCGCGGGCGGCCGGGTCCGTGTCGCGGCCTGCGATGTCGCGGACCGCGATCAACTGACAGCCCTGCTGGGCTCGTTGGACGTCCCGCTGTCTGGTGTGGTGCATGCGGCCGGCGTGTTGGACGACGGTCTTGTGGCGTCGATGAGTGCGGAGCAGTTGTCGCGGGTGCTGCGCCCGAAGCTGAATGCGGCGCTGCTGCTGGACGAGTTGACGGCGGACACGGATCTTCATTCGTTCGTGTTGTTCTCCTCCGTGGCGGCGTTGATCGGGAGTGCGGGTCAGGGTAACTACGCTGCGGCGAACGCCGGGTTGGACGCTCTCGCGGCGCGTCGACGTGCTGCCGGTCGTCCGGCGGTGTCGCTGGCGTGGGGTCTGTGGGCGGCGGAGACCGGCATGACCGGCGAACTGGACGCCGCTCAACTCGCCCGGCTGGAGCGCATGGGCTTGCAGGCGCTGTCGTCGGAGTTGGGGCTCGAACTGCTGGACGCGGCCCAACGGGTGGATGCTGCCCTGGTCGCACCGGTCCAGCTGGACTTGGCCGCGCTTCGCGAGCAGGCCCGCGCGGGGACGGCGGTGCCGTTGCTGGCCGGCCTGGTTCGCGCGCCCGGTCGTGCGGGACGCGCGGGCGGAGGAGGTTCGTTGGCGACGCGGCTGGCCGGGGTCGACCGCGAGCAGTGGGACCGGATCACCCTCGATCTGGTCACCGTGCAAGTGGCGGCCGTGCTCGGACACGCGTCGGCGTCGTCGCTGGATCCGGGGCGGGCGTTCAAGGAGTTGGGCTTCGACTCGCTGTCCTCGGTCGAGTTGCGCAACCGGCTGGCGCAGGCGACCGGACTCAAGCTGCCGGCGACGTTGGTCTTCGATCACCCGACCGCGGCTGCGGTGGCGAAGTTCCTGGTGACGCAGACAGCGGGCGCGGACGTCGGTAAGGCGGTGGCCACGCGGGTTCCGGCTCGACGGCGTGCCGATGTGGACGAGCCGTTGGCGATCGTGGGTATGGCGTGCCGCTATCCGGGTGGGGTCGCGTCGCCCGAGCAGTTGTGGGACTTGGTGGCGTCCGGCCGCGATGCGATTTCGGGTCTGCCGGACGACCGTGGCTGGGATCTGGAGCGGTTGTACAACCCTGACCCGGAGCAGTCGGGCACGGTGTACGCGCGCGGCGGCGGCTACCTCGATGCTGCCGGTGACTTCGACGCGGGGTTCTTCGGGATCAGTCCGCGTGAGGCGTTGGCGATGGACCCGCAGCAGCGGTTGTTGCTGGAGGGCGCGTGGGAGGCGCTTGAGGACGCGGGCATCGACCCGGGTTCGCTGCGCGGCAGCGACACCGGCGTGTTCTGCGGTGTGGTGGCCTCCGAGTACGGCAACGGCGCGACGCCGGAGCTGGAAGGTTTCCGCCTGACCGGTAGCACGACGAGCGTGGTGTCGGGGCGGTTGAGTTACACGTTCGGGCTCCAGGGCCCGGCGGTGTCGGTGGACACCGCGTGCTCGTCGTCCCTCGTGGCGATGCACCTGGCCGCACAGGCCCTGCGGGCGGGCGAATGCTCACTGGCCCTGGCCGGCGGGGCGACCGTGATGTCGGGTCCCTTCCTGCTGGTCGAGTTCTCCCGGCAGCGCGGCCTGTCGCCCGACGGCCGCTGCCGCTCCTACGCCGAGAGCGCCGAGGGCACGGGCTTCTCCGACGGCGTCGGTCTCGTCGTAATGGAGCGCTTGTCGGACGCGCAACGCCTCGGCCACCAGGTGCTGGCCGTGATCCGTGGCAGCGCGGTCAACCAGGACGGCGCCTCCAACGGCCTGACCGCGCCCAGCGGCCCGTCCCAGGAACGCGTCATTCGTACGGCACTCTCCGCAGCAGGCCTACGGCCCGACCAGGTCGACGCGGTGGAGGGCCACGGCACCGGAACCCGCCTCGGCGACCCCATCGAGGCGCAGGCGCTACTGGCCACCTACGGCCAACACCGGGACGCCGAACGGCCGTTGTGGCTCGGCTCGATCAAGTCGAACATCGGCCACTCCTCGGCAGCGGCCGGCGTGGCCGGCGTCATCAAGATGGTCCAGGCGCTACGGCACCAGGAACTCCCCGCCACTCTGCACGTGGACGCGCCGTCCTCGCACGTCGACTGGGAGTCGGGCGCCGTCCGGCTGCTGACCGCGGCTCAGCCCTGGAACGACCCGGGCCGTCCTCGTCGTGCGGCCGTTTCGTCCTTCGGCGTCTCCGGCACCAACGCCCACATGATCCTGGAAGAGGCCCCGGCGGTCGCCGAGGAGCCCGCGCAGCAGCCCGAGAAGAGCCTTCCTGCGACACCGGTGGTCGTATCGGCGAAGGACGAGGTCGCGTTGCGGGCCCAGGCGGGCCGCTTGCGCGAACACCTCGTCGCACACCCCGAGTTCGGCCTCCTGGACACGGCCTTCTCGGCCGCGACCACCCGGGCGCAGCTGGAACACCGCGCCGTCGTGACCGCCGCCGACCGTGAAGGCCTGCTGGCCGAGTTGGCGACGTTGTCGGCCGGTGAGCCGGGTTCGGGTGTGGTGGAGGGTCGGGTGGTGTCGGGGAAGACGGTGTTTGTTTTTCCTGGTCAGGGTGCGCAGTGGGTGGGTATGGCGGTGGAGTTGCTGGATTCTTCCGTGGTGTTCGCGGGGGAGGTGGCGGCGTGTGATGGGGCGCTGGGTCGGTTTGTGGACTGGCGTGTCGAGGATGTGTTGCGTGGGGTGGAGGGTGCGCCGTCTCTGGAGCGCGTGGATGTGGTCCAGCCGGTTCTGTTCACGGTGATGGTGGCGCTGGCGGCGTTGTGGCGGTCGTGCGGTGTCGAGCCGGATGTGGTGGTGGGGCATTCGCAGGGCGAGATCGCGGCCGCGTATGTGGCGGGTGGTCTGTCGTTGGAGGACGCGGCGCGGGTGGTGGCGTTGCGGTCGCAGCTGGTGGGTGAGCGGCTGGCGGGTCTGGGCGGGATGGTGTCGGTCGCGTTGCCGGCGGTCGAAGTGACGGAACAGATCGCGGAGTTCGGCGGCCGGGTGTCCGTCGCCGCGGTGAACAGTCCGCAGTCGGTGGTGGTGTCCGGGGAGCCGGCCGCGCTGGAGGAGTTGCTGACCCGCTGGGCGGAGGAGGGGGTGCGGGCACGGCGGGTGCCGGTGGACTACGCGTCGCATTCGGTGCAGGTGGGTGTGCTGGAGGAGGAGTTGCTGCGGGTGCTGGCGTCGTTGGAGCCGAGGGCGGGCCGGGTTCCGTTCTATTCCACGGCGCGGGGCGGGTTCGTCGGCACGGAGGTGTTGGACGGCGGGTACTGGTACGCGAACCTGCGGGGTCAGGTCGGCTTCGAGGAGGCCGTACGGTCACTGGCCGAGCAGGGGGCGGGGCGTTTCATCGAGGTGTCGCCGCACCCGGTACTCGTCTCCGCCGTCACAGAGACGGTCCAGGAGGTCGAGGGCGCCGACCAGGTGTGCGTGCTGGGCTCGTTGCGGCGCGGCGAGGGCGGACCGGCCCGGTTCACGGTGTCGCTGTCCGAGGCGTATGTGTCTGGCGCACCGGTGGATTGGGACGGTTTCTTCGCGGGATCCGGCGCTGCGCGGGTGGAGTTGCCGAGCTATGCGTTCCAACGGTCGCGGTACTGGCTGCCGTTGAGGTCCGGCGGCGGCGATCTCGCGGGGGCCGGGCTGGGCCGGCTGGCGCATCCGATGCTGTCGGCGGCCGTGCGCGTCGGCGACCGCGACGAGTGGGTGTTCACGGGACGCGTCTCGCAGGACGCCCAGCCCTGGACGGTCGACCACGCGGTGTTCGGCATCGTCATCGTTCCCGGGGTGGCGCTGGCCGAGTTGGCGCTCGCGGCGGGCGGACAGCTGGACTGCCCGGTGGTCGAGGAACTGGTCTTGCAGGTCCCGTTGTTGCTGTCCGAGGGCGAGGCACTCGACCTCCAGGTCACGGTCGGGGCCCCGGACGAGGACGGCCACCGCGACATCGCCATCTACACCGCGCCGTCGGGCAACGCCGGTCAGGACACTGCCCAGGCCACCTGCCACGCCCGTGGCACCCTGGCCCCCGATTCCGACGTCCCCGCAGCCACGGACTGGACCGCGACCTGGCCGCCGGCAGACGCGGAACCCGTCTCCGTCGACGACCTCTACGAACGCCTCGCGGGCCTCGGCTACGACTACGGACCCTCCTTCAAGGGACTGCACACCGCCTGGGCACAGGACGAGTACATCTACGCGGAAGTCGCTCTCCCCGACGACCACATCGCCTCGGCCCGGCAGTACGGCATCCACCCCGGCCTGCTCGACTCCTCGCTCCACAGTGGCCTCACCTGGCTCGACAAGGGCGGCGACCACGCTGCCCAACTGCCCTTCTCCTGGGCGGGAGTACGACTGGGACTGCCCGGCAGCGCCCAGGTACGGGTCCGCATCACCTCTACGGCCGACTCCTCGCTCCGTGTCGACATCGCCGACGAGCACGGCGAGTTGGTCCTCAGCGCCGAGCAACTGACGTTCCGGCCGGTGGATCAGATCCAGCTCGAAGGCGCACGGCGGACGGAAGCCGGATCGCTCTACACGGTCGACTGGACCCCGGTCACCCCGGTCACCTCGGCCACGGACACCGCCCGGCCGCCGCAGATCGCCGGCCTCGGTGAACTGACCGACACGGGCGCACACTTCGCGGATCTCGGCGCGCTGGTCGATGCGGTGGCGGCGGGTGCGTCGGTGCCGGACGTGGTCGTCGCCGGTGTCGGGGCCGAGTCGGCTCTTGGCGATGCGGCCGATGCGGTACGTGCCTCGGCTGCGCGGGTGTTGGAGCTGGTGCAGGAGTGGCTGGCCGCAGACGCGCTGTCGCAGTCCCGGCTGATGCTGGTGACCCGGGGCGCGATCTCGGTGAGCGAGGAGTCGCCGGACGTGGCGGCAGCTGCGGTGTGGGGCCTGGTGCGCAGTGCCCAGTCCGAACACCCGGGCCGATTCGTCCTGTTGGACCTCGACCCGGCCGACGACAACGGGGTCGGAGCGCAGCCGGACTGGGCCACGCTCGCCGGTCTGAGCGAGTCGCAGGTGGCGGTCCGTGGCGGGCGGTTGTTGGCGCCGAGGTTGGCGCGGGCGGCCGTGTCGTCGGCGCCGCTGTCGCGCACTGGCGACACGGATGGCGCGGTACTGATCACCGGCGGGACCGGTGGCTTGGGTGCGTTGGTGGCCCGGCACTTGGTCACGTCGGGTGGTGCCCGTCACCTGGTGCTGGCGTCGCGGCGCGGCCTGGAGGCGCCGGGCGCGCGCGAGTTGGTCGCGGCCCTCGAAGCCGCGGGCGGTCAGGTCCGGGTCGCGGCCTGTGATGTGGCGGACCGCGAGCAACTGACTGTGCTGCTCGCCTCGTTGGACACCCCGCTTTCCGGTGTGGTGCACGCGGCCGGTGTGTTGGACGACGGTGTGGTGACCTCGCTGACGCCCGAGCAGCTCGACCGCGTGATGCGCCCGAAGGTCGACGCGGCCCTGCTGCTCGACGAGCTGACGGCGGACATGGATGTTCATTCGTTCGTCCTGTTCTCCTCCGTGGCGGCGCTGATCGGGAGCGCGGGACAGAGCAACTACGCAGCGGCGAACGCCGTGTTGGACGCCCTGGCGGCACGACGGCGGGCGGAGGGCCGTCCGGCGGTGTCGCTGGCCTGGGGCCTGTGGGCGGCGGAGACCGGCATGACCGGTGAACTCGGCAGCGCCGACGTGAACCGGCTGAACAGGCTCGGTGTGCAGCCGCTGTCGTCGGAGCTGGGGCTCGAACTGCTGGACGCGGCCCAGCGAGTGGATGCCGCGCTGGTCGCACCGGTCCAGTTGGACCTGGCCGCGCTTCGGGAGCAGGCGCGCGCGGGAACGGCGGTGCCGCTGCTGGCCGGCCTGGTTCGTACGCCAAGTCGCCCGGGACGTGCGGGCGGGGGCGGTTCGCTGGCGACGCGGCTGGCCGGGGTCGACCGCGAGCAGTGGGAGCGGATCACGCTGGACCTGGTGACCGCCCAGGTGGCGGCCGTGCTCGGACACGCGTCGGCGTCGTCGCTGGATCCGGGGCGGGCGTTCAAGGAACTGGGCTTCGACTCGCTGTCCGCCGTGGAACTGCGCAACCGACTCACCCAGGCGACCGGAGTCAAACTGCCGGCCACCCTGATCTTCGACCACCCGAGGCCGATGGCGGTGGCGAAGTTCCTGGTGACGCAGATCGCCGGTGCGGGTGTCGGTAAGGCGGTGGCCACGCGGGTTCCGGCGCGACGGCGTGCCGATGTGGACGAGCCGTTGGCGATCGTGGGTATGGCGTGCCGGTATCCGGGTGGGGTCGCGTCGCCCGAGCAGTTGTGGGACTTGGTGGCGTCCGGCCGGGATGCGATCTCGGGGCTGCCGGACGACCGTGGCTGGGACCTGGAGCGGTTGTACAACCCGGATCCGGAGCAGTCGGGCACGGTGTACACGCGCGGCGGCGGCTACCTGGACAGTGCCGGTGACTTCGATGCGGGGTTCTTCGGGATCAGTCCGCGTGAGGCGTTGGCGATGGACCCGCAGCAGCGGTTGTTGCTGGAGGGCGCGTGGGAGGCGCTTGAGGACGCGGGCATCGACCCCAGTTCACTGCGCGGCAGCGACACCGGCGTGTTCTGCGGGGTCGGCCCCTCGGACTACGGTTCGGGGCTGATAGCCGGAGGCGGCGGCCCGGAGCTCGAAGGCTTCCGGATGACCGGCGGCACGACGAGCGTGGTCTCCGGCCGGGTGGCGTACAGCCTCGGCCTGGAGGGCCCGGCGGTGTCGGTCGACACGGCCTGCTCCTCCTCCCTGGTGGCGATGCACCTGGCCGCCCAGTCGCTCCGCTCCGGCGAGTGCTCGCTGGCGCTGGCCGGCGGTGTGACCGTACTGTCCGGGCCGTTCCTGCTCGTGGAGTTCTCCCGACAGCGAGGCCTGTCCCCGGACGGCCGCTGCCGCTCGTACGCGGAGGGCGCCGACGGAACCGGCTTCTCCGACGGCCTCGGTCTGATCGTGCTGGAACGTCTGTCGGACGCCCGCCGCCTGGGCCACCAGGTACTCGCGGTACTGCGCGGGTCGGCGATCAACCAGGACGGCGCGTCCAACGGCCTGACCGCGCCCAGCGGTCCCGCTCAGGAACGCGTCATCCGTACGGCACTGTCCGGAGCCGGCCTGCGGCCCGACGAGGTCGACGCCGTCGAGGGCCACGGCACGGGCACCCGCCTGGGCGACCCGATCGAGGCGCAGGCACTGCTGGCCACCTACGGCCAGCGCCGCGCCGCGGACCAGCCGTTGTGGCTCGGCTCGATCAAGTCGAACATCGGCCACTCCTCTACGGCCGCGGGTGTGGCCGGCGTGATCAAGATGGTGCAGGCGCTGCGGCACGAGCAACTGCCCGCCACTCTGCACGTGGACGAGCCGACCTCGCACGTGGACTGGGAGTCGGGCACCGTCAAGCTGCTGACCGACGCTCAGCCGTGGCCGTCCGGGGAACGGGTCCGCCGCGCGGGCGTCTCGTCCTTCGGCGTCAGCGGCACCAATGCCCACGTGATCCTGGAGGAGGCCCCGGCGGTCGCCGAAGAGCCCGCGCAGCAGCCCGAGTTGGGACTTCCTGCGGTACCGGTGGTCGTGTCGGGGCGGGACGAGGTGGCGCTGCGGGCGCAGGCGGGCCGGTTGCGTGAACACCTGCTCGCGCGTCCGGAAGCCGGTGTTCTGGACACGGCGTTCTCGACGGCGACGACCCGGGCCCACCTGGAACACCGAGCGGTTGTCACTGCTGGCGACCGTGAGGACTTGATTGCCGGGTTGCTGGCGTTGTCGGTCGGTGAGCCGGGTGCGGGTGTGGTCGAGGGCCGGGCGGTGCCGGGGAAGACGGCGTTCGTGTTCTCGGGTCAGGGTGCGCAGCGGGTACGGATGGGCGCCGGGCTGGCGCAGGTCTTCCCGGTGTTCGCGCGTGCGTTGGAGGAGGTGTGTGCGGAGCTTGATCCGTTGCTGGAGCGGCCGTTGTCGCGGGTGCTGGCGGCGGAGGAAGACTCCGCAGAGGCTGCGTTGTTGAACGACACGCAGTACACGCAGAGCGGTCTGTTCGCGGTCGAGGTCGCCCTCTTCCGCCTGCTGGAATCCCTCGGTGTCCGGGCGGACTTCCTGGTCGGTCACTCGGTGGGCGAGGTCGCCGCCGCCCATGTCGCGGGCGTGCTGTCACTTGCCGATGCGTGTGCGTTGGTGGCTGCCCGGGGCCGTTTGATGAGCGGGTTGCCGGCGGGCGGTGCGATGGCCGCCGTCCAGGCGACCGAGGCCGAAGTCGTGGCATCGCTGGCCGGGTTGGAGGACCGGTTGTCGGTCGCGGCGGTCAACGGTCCCCGGGCTGTCGTGGTCTCCGGCGAGCACGAAGCGCTGGAGGAGTGGCTGACCCTGCCCGTCTGGCAGGACCGTAAGACGACACGGCTGAGGGTTTCGCACGCCTTCCACTCGGCGCTGGTGGAACCGGTCCTGGACGAATTCGCTGAAGTGGTCGGCCAGTTGCGGTTCGCCGAACCGGCCATCCCGATCGTGTCGAATGTGACAGGCGCCCTGACCCAGCCGCGCGAACTGGCTGATCCGGCCTATTGGGTGCGGCATGCACGCGAGGCGGTCCGTTTCGCGGACGGCATCACTGCGCTGGCCGAGGCGGGTGTGACGAGGTTTGTGGAAGTCGGTCCGGATGGATCACTCACGGCTCTGGCCCGCGAAGTGTTGGAAGACACGGGCGAGTTGGCGGTCGTGATCGCCGCGCTGCGCGCCCGCCAGAGCGAGCCGGAAGCCTTCGCCGCGTTCCTCGGCCAGGCGCACACGGCCGGAATCGGCGTCGACTGGTCGGCGTTCTATGCCGGAAGCGGTGCTCGGACCATCCCCCTGCCCACCTACGCCTTCCAGCACGAACGCTACTGGCTGCCCTCGCTCAGCGGGGTCGGTGACCCCGCCGCATCCGGGCTGGCCAGGCTCGACCACCCGCTGCTCACCGCTGCGGTCCCGCTCGGTGACCAGGGCCAGTGGCTGTTCACCGGGCGGCTGTCGCAAGAGGTTCAGCCCTGGAGCCGTGACCATGCCGTACTCGGCGCGGTCATCGTGCCGGGCGCGGCACTGGTGGAACTCGCCCTGGCCGCCGGCCGGCAAGTGGGCTGCCCGGTGGTGGACGAACTCGTCCTCCAGGTCCCGTTGCCGGTGCCCGTCCATGACGCGGTGCCCTTGCAGGTCATGGTCGGCGAACCGGGCCCGGACGGCCGCAGGGACGTGGCGATCTACACCCGCTCGCAGCACGCGGCGCACGACGACCCGACCGCGGCGACCGACGTGATGACATGCCACGCCCGCGGCGTACTGGCAGAAGAGACCGGTCTGCTCGCCCCAGCCTTCCCGACCGAGTGGCCGCCGCAGGGCGCCGAACCGGTCGTGGTCGAGGGACTCTACGAGCGGCTGGCCGACGCCGAGTACGAGTACGGCCCCGCCTTCCAGGCCTTGCAGGCGGCCTGGCGCGACGGACGGGACGTCTACAGCGAGATCGTCCTCCCCGAAGAAGCCGGGTCCGCGCGCGAGTTCGGGATCCACCCGGCCCTGCTCGACGCCGCGTTGCACGGTGGACTGCTCGACCGGGACGGGACTTCGGCGGTGGAACTGCCGTTCTCGTGGTCCGGTGTGCGGCTGGACCGGCGAGGTGTGTCCCGGGCGCGGGTCCGCATCACTCCGGCCGGACCGTCCGCGACCCGGATCGACATCGCCGACGAGAACGGCGAACTGATCGCCTCCGTAAGGGAACTGGCTTCCCGCCCGGTGGACCAGGCGCAGTTGGCCAGTGCCGTGCGGACGGCCAACGAGTCGCTGTTCACCATGGAGTGGACCGAGGTCACCGCAACGGACAGTGCCGCTGCCCCGGTGAACATCGCGCTGCTCGGCGAGACGGCAGGCGCCGGCACGGGCGAGCGCTTCGCGGATCTCGGCGCGCTGGTCGATGCGGTGGCGGCGGGTGCGTCGCTGCCGGAGGTGGTCGTCGCCGGCGTAGAGGCGGAAGCGGTCCCTGGCGAGGAGACCGATGCCGTACGTGCCGTTGCCGCACGGGTGTTGAGCCTGGTGCAGGAGTGGCTGGCCGCCGAGGCGCTGTCGGGAGCGCGGTTGGTGCTGGTGACCCGGGGCGCGGTCTCGGTCGGTGAGGAGTCGCCGGACGTGGCGGCTGCTGCGGCGTGGGGTCTGGTACGCAGCGCTCAGTCCGAACACCCGGGCCGTCTGGTCCTGTTGGACCTCGACCCGGCCGACGACAGCGGTGACGGAGCGGACCCGGACTGGGCCGTGTTCGCCGGTCTCGGCGAGTCGCAGATCGCGGTGCGCGAGGGCCGAATGCTGACCCCGCGACTGAAGCGAGCAGCCGAATCGCCGCTTCCCGCCGAGGGACCGTGGGTGCTCCAGGCGGTCACGAAGGGGTCGTTGGAGGGCCTGGCGCTGATCCGCTCCGATGCCGATCGGCCGCTGGAGGCGCACGAGGTCCGGATCGCCGTCCGAGCTGCGGGACTGAACTTCCGCGACGTACTGATCACCCTCGGCCTCTACCCCGGCGACGCCACGCTGGGCAGCGAGGCGGCGGGAGTCGTCCTTGAGATCGGCTCCGATGTCACCGACCTGGCGCCCGGCGACCGCGTGATGGGCCTGACCGCCGACACGTTCGGACCTGTCGTGATCGCGGACGGCCGCATGGTCGTGCGGATGCCGGACGGCTGGTCCTTCGAGCAGGCGGCTGCGGTTCCCGTGGTGTACCTGACCGCGTACTACGGGTTGGTGCATCTGGCCGAATTGACCGCTGGTGAGCGGGTGTTGGTGCATGCGGCGGCGGGTGGCGTGGGGATGGCCGCGGTGCAGTTGGCCATGCATCTGGGTGCGGAGGTGTATGCGACGGCGAGTCCGTCGAAGTGGGAGGCCGTGAGGGCGCTGGGTGTGCCGGCGGAACGGATCGCGTCCTCGCGGGACTTGGACTTCGCGGAGGTCTTCGCGCGGGTGACGGACGGTGCGGGGATGGATGTGGTGCTGGATGCGTTGGCGGGTGAGTTCGTCGATGCGTCGCTGGGGTTGTTGCCGCGGGGTGGGCGGTTCCTGGAGATGGGCAAGGCCGATATCCGGGATCCGCAGGTCGTGGCGGAGGTTCATCCCGGGGTGGGTTATCGGGCGTTTGATCTGTTCGAGGTGAGTCCGGAGCGGCTCGGGCGGATGTTGGGCGAGATTGTGGGGTTGTTCGGGGCGGGTGTGTTGTCGCATGCGCCGGTGCGGGCGTGGGATGTGCGTCGGTTTGGGGAGGCGTTCCGGTTCCTGCGTGAGGGTCGCAATACGGGCAAGGTCGTGTTCACGGTGCCGGGGCCGGTCGATGTGGACGGCGCGGTGCTGGTCACGGGCGGGACCGGTGGCTTGGGTGCGTTGGTGGCCCGGCACTTGGTCACGTCGGGTGGTGTCCGTCATTTGGTGTTGGCGTCGCGGCGTGGTCTGGAGGCGCCGGGGGCGGGCGAGTTGGTCGCGGAGCTGGAGGCCGCGGGCGGCCGGGTCCGTGTCGCGGCCTGCGATGTGGCGGACCGCGATCAACTGACGGCACTGCTCGCCTCGTTGGACGTCCCGCTGTCTGGTGTGGTGCACGCGGCCGGCGTGCTGGACGACGGTCTTGTGGCGTCGATGAGTGCGGAGCAGTTGTCGCGGGTGCTGCGCCCGAAGCTGGGCGCGGCGCTGCTGCTGGACGAGTTGACGGCGGACATGGACGTGCGGTCGTTCGTGCTGTTCTCTTCCGTGGCGGCGTTGATCGGGAGTGCGGGTCAGGGCAACTACGCTGCGGCGAACGCCGGGTTGGACGCTCTCGCGGCGCGTCGGCGTGCTTCCGGTCGTCCTGCGGTGTCGCTGGCGTGGGGTCTGTGGGCGGCGGAGACCGGCATGACCTGCGAACTGGACGAGGCACAGCTGACCCGCCTGAACAGGCTCGGTGTGCAGGCGTTGTCGTCGGAGTACGGGCTCGAACTGCTGGACGCGGCCCAGGGGGTGGATGCTGCCCTGGTCGCGCCGGTCCAGTTGGACCTGGTGGCGCTTCGGGAGCAGGCGCGTGCGGGGACAGCGGTGCCGTTGCTGGCAGGGCTGGTCCGTACGCCTGGCCGTGCGGGACGTGCGGGCGCGGGCGGTTCGCTGGCGACGAGGCTTGCTCAGGTCGGTCCGGAGGACCGGGAGCGGGTGACGCTGGACCTGGTAACTGCCCAGGTGGCGGCCGTACTTGGGCACGCGTCGGCGTCGTCGCTGGATCCGGGGCGGGCGTTCAAGGAGTTGGGCTTCGACTCGTTGTCCTCGGTCGAGTTGCGCAACCGGCTCGCGCAGGCGACCGGACTCAAGCTGCCGGCGACCTTGGTCTTCGATCACCCGACCGCTACGGCCGTGGCGAGGTTCCTGGTGAGCCAGGTTCCCGGGACCGAGTCCAAGGCCACTGTCGCGCCTGCGGTACGGGTTCCGGCGCGACGACGTGCCGATGTGGACGAGCCGTTGGCAATCGTGGGCATGAGCTGCCGCTATCCGGGTGGCGCCTCGTCGCCGGAGCAGCTGTGGGATCTGGTGGCGTCCGGTCGGGACGCGATCTCGGGCCTGCCGGGTGACCGTGGCTGGGACCTGGAACGGCTCTACGACCCGAACCCGGAACAGTCCGGCACGGTCTATACGCAGGGCGGCGGCTACCTCGAAGACGCCGGTGACTTCGACGCGGGGTTCTTCGGGATCAGTCCGCGTGAGGCGTTGGCGATGGACCCGCAGCAGCGGTTGTTGCTGGAGGGTGCGTGGGAGGCGTTGGAGGACGCGGGCATCGACCCGGGCTCGCTGCGCGGGAGCGATACCGGTGTGTTCTGCGGCGCGGTCGCCTCCGAGTACGCGGGTGGAGCCACCCCCGATCTGGAAGGTTTCCGGCTGACCGGCACCACCACGAGCGTAATATCCGGACGGTTGAGCTACACGTTCGGATTGCAGGGCCCGGCGGTGTCGGTGGACACCGCGTGCTCCTCGTCCCTCGTGGCGATGCACCTGGCCGCGCAGGCACTGCGCAACGGCGAATGCTCGCTGGCCCTGGCCGGTGGCGTGACGGTGATGTCGGGTCCCTTCCTGCTGGTCGAGTTCTCCCGGCAGCGCGGCCTGTCGCCCGACGGCCGCTGCAAGTCCTACGCGGAAGGGGCAGACGGAACCGGCTTCTCCGACGGTGTCGGTCTCGTCGTGATGGAACGCCTGTCGGACGCGCAACGTCTCGGGCACAAGGTGCTGGCCGTAGTCCGGGGCAGCGCGGTGAACCAGGACGGCGCGTCCAACGGCCTGACCGCGCCCAGCGGCCCCGCTCAGGAACGAGTGATCCGTACGGCGCTGTCGGCGGCCGGATTGCGCCCTGACGAGGTCGACGCGGTGGAGGGCCACGGCACCGGAACCCGGCTCGGTGACCCGATCGAGGCGCAGGCGTTGCTGGCGACCTACGGTCAAGACCGGGACGCCGAAAGCCCGTTGTGGCTCGGATCGATCAAGTCGAACATCGGCCACTCCTCGGCAGCGGCCGGCGTGGCCGGCGTCATCAAGATGGTCCAGGCGCTACGGCACCAGGAACTCCCCGCGACCTTGCACGCGGACGAGCCCAGCCAGCACGTGGACTGGGACTCGGGCGCGGTCAAGCTGCTGACGGAAGCCCGGCCCTGGAACGACCCGGGCCGTCCTCGTCGTGCGGCCGTTTCGTCCTTCGGCGTCAGCGGCACCAACGCCCACATGATCCTGGAAGAGGCCCCGGCGGTCGCCGAGGAGCCCGCGCAGCAGCCCGAGTTGGGACTTCCTGCGGTGCCGGTGTTGGTGTCTGCGAAGGACGAGGTCGCGTTGCGGGCCCAGGCGGGCCGCTTGCGCGAACACCTCATCGCACGCCCCGAGTTCGGCCTCCTGGACACGGCCTTCTCGGCCGCGACCACCCGGGCTCACCTGGAGCACAGGGCGGTTGTCACCGCTGCCGACCGTGACGGCTTGCTGACCGCGTTGTCGACGTTGGCTGCGGGGGAGCCAGGGCCGGTTGTGGGGCGGGCGGTGTCGGGGAAGACGGCGTTCGTGTTCTCGGGTCAGGGTGCGCAGCGGGTGCGGATGGGCGCGGGCCTGGCGCAGGTCTTCCCGGTGTTCGCGCGGGCCCTGGAGGAGGTGTGTGCGGAGCTTGATCCGTTGCTGGAGCGGCCGTTGTCGCGGGTGCTGGCGGCGGAGGAAGGCTCCGTCGAGGCGGGTCTGCTGAACGACACGCAGTTCACGCAGAGTGGGTTGTTCGCGGTCGAGGTCGCCCTGTTCCGGCTGCTGGAATCGCTCGGTGTCCGGGCGGACTTCCTGGTGGGTCACTCGGTGGGCGAGGTCGCTGCCGCCCATGTCGCGGGTGTGCTGTCGCTGGCCGATGCGTGTGCGTTGGTGGCTGCCCGGGGCCGTTTGATGAGCGGGTTGCCGGCGGGTGGCGCGATGGCCGCCGTCCAGGCGACCGAGGCGGAAGTACGTGAGTCGCTGGCCGGGTTGGAGGACCGGTTGTCGGTCGCTGCGGTCAACGGCCCGCGTGCTGTGGTCGTTTCCGGCGAGCACGAAGCGCTGGAGGAGTGGCTGACCCTGCCCGTCTGGCAGGGCCGCAAGACGACGCGGCTGAGGGTTTCGCACGCCTTCCACTCGGCGCTGGTGGAACCGGTCCTGGACGAATTCGCTGCTGTGGTGGGCCAGTTGAGGTTCGCCGAGCCGGCCATCCCGGTCGTGTCGAACCTGACGGGCGCGCTGACTGGACCCGGTGAGCTGGCTGATCCGGCGTATTGGGTGCGGCATGCGCGGGAGGCGGTCCGTTTCGCGGACGGCATCACCGCGTTGGCCGAGGCGGGTGTGACGCGGTTCGTGGAGGTCGGTCCGGACGGATCGTTGACCGCTCTGGCCCGCGAAGTGTTGGAAGAGACGGGCGAGACAGCAGTCGTGATCGCCGCACTGCGCGCCCGCCAGAGCGAGCCGGAAGCCTTCGCCGCATTCCTCGGCCAGGCACACACGGCCGGAATCGGCGTCGACTGGTCGGCGTTCTACGCCGGGAGCGGTGCCCGGACCATCCCCCTGCCCACCTACGCCTTCCAGCACGAACGCTACTGGCTGTTGCCCCGGGCCGCGGCCGGCGATGCCGCTGCCGCGGGTCAGGCGCGGCTCGATCACCCGCTGTTGGTCGCTGCCGTGCAGGTCGGTGACCGTGACGAGTGGCTGCTGACCGGTCGGCTGTCGCTTGAGGCGCAGCCCTGGCTGGCCGACCACACCGTGCTCGACACGGTCCTCGTGCCCGGTGCCGCCCTGACCGAACTGGCCCTCGCCGCCGGACGGCAGGTCGAGGCGCCGGTGGTCGAGGAGTTGATCCTCCAGGCACCGCTGCCGCTGCCCGTGGGCGAGGTCGTCCAGGTGCAGGTCACCGTCGCGGAGGCCGACGAGAACGGCCACCGTGACATCGCGATCTACACGCGACCGCAAGCCACCGAGCCGGGCGTACGGCCCGAAGCGACCTGCCATGCGCGTGGTCGGCTCGGTGGGGAGGTGGAGTCGGGTGGGGTGCCGTTCCCGGTGGTGTGGCCGCCGGAGGGCGCTGTGGTGGTGCCGGTGGAGGGGTTGTACGAGCGGTTGGCGGAGGCGGGTTACGAGTACGGTCCGCTCTTCCAGGGGCTTCGGTCGGCCTGGCGCGACGGTGAACTCGTGTATGCGGAGGTGGTGTTGCCGGAGGAGCCGGTGGGCTCCTCCGCGGGCTTCGGTATCCATCCGGCGCTCCTCGACGCGGCACTCCACGGCGGCCTGCTCGACCACGACGAGGCCTCGGACGTCGAGTTGCCGTTCTCGTGGTCCGGTGTGCGGCTGGACCGGCGGGGCGTGTCCCGGGCGCGGGTCCGGATCACTCCGGCCGGACCGTCCACGACCCGGATCGACATCGCCGACGAGAACGCCGAACTGATCGCCACCGTAAGGGAGTTCACGTCCCGGCCGGTGGACCCGGCACAGCTGTCCGGAGTGAGGCGGCCGGCCGACGGTTCGCTGTTCACCGTCGACTGGACTCCGGTCGCGGCCGGTACCGCCGTGACCGGGATCGCGATCCTCGGTGAGCTGGCGGGAGTCGGCGAGCGTTACGCGGACCTGGACGCGCTGGAGGCGGCCGTCATGGCGGGCGCCGCGGTGCCGGAGGCGGTGGTGGCCTCGGTCCGGACCACGCCACGAGCCGGCGGCGAGGCCGGCGCGGCACGGGCCGCCACGGCGGACGCGCTCTCGCTGGTGCAACGCTGGCTGGGCAGTGAACCGCTGTCCGGGGCACGGCTCGTGGTGGTGACGCGCGGTGGCGTCGGGATGGACGGCGTGGTTCCCGATCTCGCCCAGGCGCCGATCTGCGGTCTGGTGCGCAGCGCGCAGTCCGAACACCCGGGCCGGTTCCTGCTGGTGGACCTGGACCCGGCCGAGGAGGGCGGCGAGACCGCGCCGGACTGGGCCGTGCTCGCCGGTCTCGGCGAGTCCCAACTCGCCCTGCGCGGCGAGCGGTTGCTGGCACCCCGGCTGACCCGGGCGACGACCGGGTCGGGGCTGCCCGCCGAAGGGCCGTGGCGGTTGTCCGCTGTCACGAAGGGCTCGTTGGAGGGCCTGGCGCTGGTCCGTTCGGACGCGGATCGTCCACTGGAGGCGGGCGAGGTACGGATCGCCATACGCGCCGCCGGGCTCAACTTCCGCGACGTACTGATCACCCTCGGCCTCTACCCCGGAGAAGCCGCGCTGGGCAGCGAGGCGGCGGGAATCGTCCTGGAGGTGGGCTCCAATGTCACCGACCTGGCTCCCGGCGACCGCGTGATGGGTCTGATCCCCGAGTCGTTCGGTACGGCGGGGATCGTGGACCGGCGGATGGTCGCGCGGATGCCGGAGGGCTGGTCCTTCGAGCAGGCCGCTGCCGTGCCGGTGGTGTATCTGACCGCGTACTACGGCCTCGTCGAACTCGGCCAGCTGGTGGCCGGGGAGCGGGTGTTGGTGCACGCGGCGGCCGGCGGTGTCGGCATGGCCGCGGTCCAACTCGCCAAGCGGCTGGGCGCGGAGGTCTACGCGACGGCGAGTCCGTCGAAGTGGGAGGCCGTGAAGGCACTGGGCGTCCCGGCCGAACGGATCGCGTCCTCGCGGGACTTGGACTTCGCGGAGACCTTCGCGCGGGCCACGGACGGCGCGGGCGTGGATGTCGTCCTGAACGCGCTGGCCGGTGAGTTCATCGACGCCTCGCTGGGGCTCATGCCGCGCGGCGGCCGGTTCCTGGAGATGGGCAAGGCCGATGTCCGCGACCCGCAGGCCGTGGCGGAGGCTCGTCCCGGGGTGCGGTACCAGGCGTTCGACGCGTTCGACGCCGGACCGGACCACATCCAGGAGATGCTGCTCGATGTCCTGGACCTGTTCGCCCGGGGTGTCCTGTCGCACGCGCCGGTGCGGACCTGGGACGTACGGGACGGGCAGGAGGCGTTCCGGTTCCTGCGCGAGGGCCACAACACGGGCAAGCTGGTGCTCACCGTGCCCGGACCGGTCGATCCGGACGGCGCGGTACTGATCACCGGCGGGACCGGTGGCTTGGGTGCGTTGGTGGCCCGGCACTTGGTCGAGTCGGGTGGCGCCCGTCAGCTGGTGCTGGCGTCGCGGCGCGGCTTGGAGGCGCCGGGGGCGGGCGAGTTGGTCGCGGAGCTGGAAGCCGCGGGCGGCCGGGTCCGGGTCGCGGCCTGCGATGTGGCCGACCGCGAGCAACTGACCGCTCTGATCGCCTCGTTGGACGTCCCGCTCTCCGGTGTGGTGCACGCGGCCGGTGTGCTGGACGACGGTGTGGTGACCTCGCTGACGCCCGAGCAGCTCGACCGCGTGATGCGCCCGAAGGTCGACGCGGCGCTGCTGCTCGACGAGTTGACGGCGGACATGGACGTGCGGTTGTTCGTGCTCTTCTCCTCCGCCGCCGGACTGATCGGCAGCTCGGGGCAGGGCAACTACGCAGCGGCGAACGCCGTGTTGGACGCTCTGGCGGCACGGCGGCGGGCGCAGGGCCGTTCGGCGGTGTCGCTGGCCTGGGGCCTGTGGGCCGAGGAGACCGGGATGGCACGCGGTCTCGACGAGGCGGCGCTCGCCAGGCTGGCGCGGCAGGGCGTGCGGCCCATGCTCACCCCGCTCGCGCTGGAACTGTTCGACCAGGGCCGTCAGCACGACCGGGCCCTGGTGGTCCCGGCGCGGTTCGACCTGGCCGCGCTGCGCGTCCAGGCCGGCGGCGGACTGCTGCCGCCGCTGCTGACCGGTCTGACCGGTGCCCCGGCCCGCCGTACCACGACGGGAGGCGCGTCACCGGCCCGACGGCTCGCCGCCGTACCGGAGAGCGAACGCGCCATGGCCGCGCTCGAATTGGTGCTGTCCCATGTCGCCGCCGTGCTCGGGCACTCCTCGTCCGCAGCGGTCGATCCGGACCGCGGGTTCCGGGAACTCGGCTTCGACTCGCTGGCCGCGGTCGAACTGCGCAACCGGCTCACCCAGGCCACCGGCCTGCGGCTGCCCACGACCCTGGTCTTCGACCACCCGGAGCCCACGGCCGTCGCCCGGCTCCTGCTCAGCGAGGCAGCGGCGGAGGCGGCGGCCGAGGCGGCACCGGCGACCTCGGCCGGCCGGACCGGAGCGCGCCCGGCGGACGGGAACCGGAACCCCAACGGAACCGGCACCGGCATCGGCACTGGCACCGGCACCCCGCGCGGGAGCCGGACCGGGCAGGGCACGTTCAGCGCGCTCATCCACCACGCGCACGCGACGCAGTCGCTGCTCGAAGCGCTGCCGCTGCTCACCGAGGCATCACGGTTCCGGCCCGCCTTCACCTCGTCGGACCTGCCCGACGAGGCGGGACACGTCGTGAAACTCACCTCCGGCGAGGGCCTGCCCAAGCTGGTCTGTGTGCCGTCGTTCATGCCCGGCTCCGGCCCGCACCAGTTCATGCGGTTCGCCGACCGCTTCGAGGGCAAGCGGGACGTCTACGCCTGCTCGCTGCCGGGGCTGCGGGGCACGGACGAGGCGCCGGGCACCTGGCGCGCCGCGATCGACCTCTTGGTCGCGTCGATCCGCCGCGCGGTGGGCGACGACCCGTTCGTCCTGGTCGGCTACTCGATCGGCGGCGTCCTGGCGCATTCGATCGCGGCCCGCTTCGAGGCCGAGGGGGCCGGCCCTGAGGGCGTCGTCATGCTGGACACCCCCACGCCGACGGACGAGAAGGAGATCCTCGGTGTCTTCTCCCTGGTGATGGCGGAGATCCTCGACCGCGGGCAGGGCGCGACCGTGATCGACGACGCCGGCTGGCTGGCCATGGGCAGCTATGTGCGGCTGCTCGCCGAGCGGCGCCCCGACTCGATCGACGCCCCGAGTCTGCTGATCCGCGCGGGCAGGCCGCTGGGCGTCGGCGACGACGTCTCCGACTGGCCCGCGTGGAACGTCTGCGACGGCCAGGTGGAGATCGCCGCCGACCACTTCTCCCTGATCGAGACCGAGTCCGCGCTGACGGCGGACGCGACGGAGCGGTGGCTGACGGCCGACTCACCGTCGGACGCGGACTGACCGGCCGGAAGGAGGCGGCCCGGACGCACCGGCACGACCGGCACAGCAAGTGCCACCAGTACCGAGAACCAGTGAACAGCATTGAAAACAGGAGGAATTGACATGGCGCTCGATGGCACGTGGGCGATCACCTATCAGGGTCCCACCGGCGACAAGCAGGCCGACCTGGTGCTCAGCACGGACGGGACGACCCTGACCGGAACCTTCGACGGCACCCCGATCGACGACGGCGAGGTCCACGGCGCGGATTTCAGCTACACCGCCAAGCTCACCTCCCCGGCCAAGATCAAGGTCAAGACCACCGGGACCTTCGACGGCGACACCATGAGCGGCAAGGTCAAGGCCGCGTTCATGACGTTCTCCTTCTCCGGTAAGCGCAAGTAGGTGGCCGCCGCTGTCCGGCGGCGGCCACACGGCGGTTCCGATCTCCGCAGCCGCGACGGCCGGAGATCGGAACGCGCGAGCCATCGAGAGCGACGTCAGGAAGGGCCGCCATGTACCTCACCCAATCGCTGCACCGAGCCGTACGACAGTCACCCGACGTGCCGTTCACCGTGTACGACGGGCGCACCCACACGGCCACGGAGACCTACGACGTGGTCTCCCGGCTGGCGGGCGGTCTGACCGGGCTCGGCGTGCGCAAGGACGACCGGGTGGGTCTGCTGTCACTGAACACGGACCGGTTCTGCCAGATCGCGCTCGCCACCGCGTGGGCCGACGCGGTCGTGGTACCGCTCAACACCCGGTGGAGCGCCACCGAGCACACCTACGCGCTGGACGACGCCGACGTCGGCGTCCTGTTCGTCGACGACGCGTTCCTGCCGATGGTGGCGCAGCTGCGGGCCGGTGCGCCGGGCCTGCGCACGATCGTGCACTGCGGTGACGCGCCCACGCCCGACGGCCTGTTGCCGCTGGCCGATTTGCTCGCCGCCGAACCCGTCGAGGACGCGCACCGGCAGGGCGACGCCATGGCCGGCATCTTCTACACCGGCGGCACCACCGGCCTGCCCAAGGGCGTCATGCTGGGGCACCGCCAGCTCTACATCACGGCCCTGGGCACGCTGCTGCACACCCAACTCCCGCGCGGCGGCACGTCCGTGCTGGCCGCGCCCGCCTTCCACCTGGCCGGGTTCGCCTTCTGGATCGTCGGGATGCTGGCCGACATGACGACCGCGCCGGTCGCCGTGTTCGACCCGGTCGGGATACTGCGCACCATCCAGGAGCAGCGCGCCAGGCAGACCCTGCTGGTGCCGGCCATGATCCAGGCGATCGTCGGCCACCCCGACGCGGACGCCTACGACCTGAGCAGCCTGGAACTCCTCGCCTACGGCGCGTCCCCGATCTCCGAGACCCTGTTGACCCGGGCCCGCGCGGCCTTCCGGTCGGCGCGGTTCCTCCAGGTGTACGGCATGACCGAACTGTCGCCGTCCACGACGCTCCTGCTCGACGCGGACCACGACGACCCGGTGCTGCGCCGCTCGGTCGGCCGCGCCGCGCCGTACGCCCAGGTGCGGATCGTGGACGAGAAGGACACCGAGGTGCCGCCCGGCACGATCGGCGAGATCACCGCCGCCGGCGAGCACGTGATGCTCGGATACTGGAAGAAGTCGGCGGAGACCGCGGAAGCGGTCCGGGACGGCTGGATGCACACCGGTGACGTCGGTTACATGGACGAACGCGGCTATGTGTACGTCGTCGACCGGCTCAAGGACATGATCGTCAGCGGCGGCGAGAACGTGTACTCGACCGAGGTCGAGAACGTCGTCGCGAAGCATCCCGCGGTCGTCCAGGTCGCGGTGATCGGCCTGCCGGACGAGCGATGGGGCGAGCGGGTGCACGCGGTGGTCACCCTCGTCCCCGACGCCACGCTCACCCTGGAGGAACTCCAGGAGTTCTGCAGGAAGGAGATCGCCGGCTACAAGTGCCCGCGCAGCCTGGAGCGCGTGGAACAGTTCCCGATGTCGGGCGCGGGCAAGATCCTCAAGCGCGAACTGCGCACGGCCACCAGGCCCGGAACGGGCGGCACCCAGGGCTGACGCCCGGCCGGGGGTGTCGTCAGGACCACCCCCGATCCGGTCCTCAGGCCCAGGGACCCCGTGTGCCGCCGGCGGCAGGATTCAAGGCGTACCGAATCCACCACACGGACATTCCGGGGGACCTCATGAACGAAATGTCGGCCAGGCGTCTCGTCGGCGGTGCGGGTATCGCCGCCGCGAGCGCCTTCATCGTCGAAGTTCCGCTGTACTTCGTCTATTCGGGACCGCCGCCGGACGCGAACGTCCTCTCCCGGCTGCTGATCGGAATCGTCGCGCTGGCGTTTCTGCTGGTGTTCGTGACCGCCTTCCGCGAACTGGTGAAGCGCGTGTGTCCCGCGTACGAGTGGGCCGGTTCCATGGCCTTCGCCGCCGGGCTGGTCTACACGACGATCACCCTGGTCTCCAGCGGTCTCGAAGCCGGTGCCGTCATCGCCGCCGACCGTCCGATCGACCCGACGATCGACGTCAGCGGGACCTACATCCTCTACGGCTCGATCTCCCGGCTCATGCTCGCGTTCTTTCTGACCGCGCTGGGATTCGCCGTCTCCCGCACCGGACTCCTGCCACGCTGGACCGGCAGGTCGGCCTATGTCCTGGCCGCGGTCAATCTGGCCTTCGTGCCGTCCCTGTTCTTCGGCAACACTCCCGCGCGTTTCTACGCGGCGAACGGCTGGGGCACCACCGCTCTCATGGGCGCGCTGCTCCTGGGCCTGCTGGGCATGCACGGACTCGGTCCGGTTCCGCTGGCCCACCCCTCGTCCGAGCACGCCGTGACGGCCATGACCCCGGCCCTTGCTCCGGCCCCTCCCACGGCCGTGGTCGAGCGGGTGTCGACCCCGGACGCCTGCGATCACGACGCGGGCGACTGCGGCAGCCATATGACCCACGCGGACGCGACCTGCGCCTCCGCCTCCGTCGCCGGTCCTCCCGCCGTGGTTCCGCTGCTGTGTCCCGACGTGGCCGCCTGGGCCCAACGGTCCGACATCCGTGGGTCCTTGACCGGTGGCGGCCCCGACGGCGGCCGGGCCCCGCCCTCCCTCTCCGAACTCCAACTCCTGCGGATCTAGAGCAGCCCGCGCGCGCCCTACCCCCGCGCGCTTCGGCATGCCCTGTACAGACAACCGTTCCAGGAGTACCACCATGACCGCACGACGCAGGTCCGTCCGCCGTACCGTCGCTCTCGCCGTCACCGCCTCCGTGGCCGCCCTCGCGCTCACCGCGTGCGGCGCCGACGGAGACGACAAGGCGAGTGGCAGTACCGGGACCGCGACCGAGGCCGCGACCGGGGCCGGCGGGCACAACGCCGCCGACGTCTCCTTCTCGAAGGAGATGATCCAGCACCACCGGCAGGCCGTGGAGATGGCCTCGCTCGCCACCGACCGCGCCGCCTCGACGCAGGTCAAGACCCTCGCCACGAAGATCAAGGGCGCACAGGACCCCGAGATCGGGACCATGTCCGGCTGGCTCACGTCCTGGGGTGAGAAGGTGCCCCAGGACATGACCGGCATGGGCCACGACATGTCGTCCTCGACGCCCGGCATGATGACCGCCGCCGACATGGGCAAGCTGGAGAAGGCCTCCGGCGCCGCGTTCGACGCCCTGTTCCTCGACATGATGGTCGAGCACCACGAGGGCGCCGTGGAGATGGCCAGGACCGAGAAGGCGGACGGCAGTTACCGCCCTGCCACGGCGCTCGCGGCCGAGGTGATCACGGCACAGAGCGCCGAGATCGAGCAGATGAACAAGATGCTCGGCAAGGGCTGAGCACGACCGCATCACGTACGTCCGGTGAGAAAGGGTGGGACCGGCCGCGGGGCCGGTCCCACCCCCGGGCCCCGGCTCAGGAACCCTCCGCGGCCTCCCGCCGCTGCCGCTGCTCCTCGAACAGCCGCAGGAACTCCTTGGCCTGTGCGTCGGCGACCCGCTGGCGCTCGGCCTCCTCCTCGCTGATCACCCGGTTCTCGTCGAACAGGCCCTCCGCGCGCAGCTGTTCCTCCTGGACGGAGGACGGCAGCTCCGGGTCGTGGTCGGAGGGGCGCGGGCCCTCGGGACCGTCGGGGCCGATCCGGACGAGCCGCTCGACCCGTACGATCCTCGTCCGGCACCCGTCGATCACGATCTCGTCGCAGCGCTCGGCGTCGATCCGGTCGGCGGCCCGCGCGTACTCGGCCCGTGTCTCCTCGTCGAGTTCTTCCATGGCCGGCGCCATCACCCGCAGATAGGTGGTGAGCGTGTCCCGTGCCCCCTGCGGGCTCTGGTTGGTCATCTGCGTCGGCTGCCAGCCGTCGTCCGTGTGCTCCGCCGCGGTGAACTCGGCGGGCAGCAGCACACCCCCGGGATGCGTCTCCAGGGCGCGCACCGAGTCCTCGCGTACGGCGGCGGGTGCCATGCCCGGGGCGCGGACCAGTGACAGCAGTTCCATCCGCAGGATGCCCTCGGACATGCCGGTCGCGGTGAACGGGTCGATCACGAACCCCGTGGTGCGGCTGGGGAGTTCATGGCCGTGCCCGACCTTCGCCGGGTCGGGGTCGGAGGGCCGGGGCGGCTCGGGTCCGGTCGGTCCCATCCGGATGAACTGGTCGGCCCGCACGACCCGGAACCGCCGGCCGTGCACGGTCAGTTCGTCGATCTTCTCCCAGTCCAGCCGCTCCGCCCCGCGCAGCCACTCCTGCTGGGCCGCCGTGTCGCCGGCGTCGGAGGCCTCCCGCGCGCGCTGGCGGAAGATCGCCGCCAGGGTGTCGCGGGTGCTCTGCGGGGCCATGGTGCCGAACCGGGAGAGGACCTGCCAGCCGCCGGTGTCCAGCTCCTCGGCCACCCCGAACACCGGGCCGCCGCCGGCCAGGACGTTCGGGTAGGCCTCGCGGGCCTGCCACGCCTCCACGTCCGCGAGGGCGGCGGCCGGGGCGTCCTGGAGCGCTTCCATCCTGATCACCCGGTAGCCGGGAACCTGATCACCGTGCTGAGACATGCCTCCAGCATGCCCAGCGGAGGGGACGTCGGGCGACGAATCAACGCAACTGGCACACCGGTTGGGCTCGCGGCTCACCGGTTTCGGCCACACGTCGCACATCCCCGGGTGATAGACGTCGGACATGAACAACTCGATCAGCTGCTCCCCCTCGGCCGGCCTCCGATGACCGCGGGCGCCGACACCCCCGACCGCCGGGGCCGCACCGGCCTCCACCGCACGGGCCTCGACCTGACCGGCAACCCCCGGGTCAGGGTCCGCGACGTCACCCTGCTCTCCAGCCACTGGTACGTCGAGCGCACCACCACCTTCGACTTCCGGCACGCCGACGGCACCTGGACCACCCAGGAACGCGAGACCCACGACCGCGGCAACGGCGCGACCCTCCTCCTGTACGACGCCGAGCGCGAAACGGTCCTGCTCACCCGCCAGTTCCGCTTCCCCGTGTACGTCAACGGCCACCCCGACGGCATGCTCGTCGAGACCCCGGGCGGCCTCCTCGACGACGAGGACGAGCACCCCGAGGAGGCCGTACGGCGCGAAGTGGTCGAGGAGACCGGACACACCGTGGGCGAGGTCGAGCACGTCTTCGACGTCTACATGAGCCCCGGCTCGGTCACCGAACGCATCGGCTTCTACGCCGCCTCCTACGGCCCCTCGACCCGCACCCACGAGGGCGGCGGACTCCAGGAGGAGGGCGAGGACATCGAGATCCTCGAACTGCCCTTCCGCAGGGCCCTGGAGATGATCCGGAGCGGCGAGATCGCCGATGCCAAGACCATCATGCTGCTCCAATGGGCGGCCCTGGACGGGCCGTTCGCCAAGTAGCGCCGTCCGGACCGGCGGCGGCCAGGGCCGCCGCCGTCCCGGTCACGGCCTGACCAGCAGCTGGAAGTCGAACGCGTACCGGGACGCACGATAGACGTGCGTCCCGTACTCGACCGGCCGCCCCGTGTCGTCGTAGGCCGTGCGCTGCATGGTGAGCAGCGCCGCGTTCTCCTTCTCGTCGAGCCGGGCGGCCTCCTCGGGGGTGGCCGAGCGGGCGCCTATCGTCTGGCGGGCGCTGTGCAGGGTGATGCCGGCGGTGCGCAGCATCCGGTACAGGCCCGTCGACTCCAGCCGGGCGGTGTCGAGTTCGAGCAGATCGGCCGGAAGGTAGTTGCACAGGAACGCCACCGGCTGGCCGTGGGTGGAGCGCAGCCGTTCCAGGAGCGTGACCTCGCTGCCCTCCGCGACCCCGAGGGCGGCGGCGACATCGGCGGTCGCCGGTACCCCCTCGTTGCGCAGCACCTTCGTGGTCGGTCCCTGTCCGGCCGACTCCAGGTCGTCGTAGAGGCTGCTGAGTTCCAGCGGTCTCTTGACCTGGCTGTGCACCACCTGGGTGCCGACCCCCCGCCGCCGGACCAGCAGTCCCTTGTCGACAAGGGACTGGATGGCCTGGCGGACGGTGGGGCGGGACAGGCCGAGGCGGACCGACAGGTCGATCTCGTTGCCCAGGAGGTTGCCCGGCGCGAGGGTGCCGTGCTCGATCGCCGCCTCCAGCTGCTGCGCGAGCTGGTAGTACAGCGGCACCGGACTGTTGCGGTCCAGGGCGAAATGCAGGCCGTCGAGCGGGGAGCCGGCCACGGTACGCGAGTAGCCACCGGTCTTCGCCACGGAGGGCACCTCCTCACAAGGGGTGACGGGTCGTCAGGAGTTGCTGGGGAAACCGAGGTTGATGCCGCCGTCGGCAGGGTCCGGCCAGCGGGTGGTGATCACCTTGCCCTGCGTGTAGAAGGCGATGCCGTCGTTGCCGTAGATGTGCAGGTCCCCGAAGAGGGAGTCCTTCCAGCCGCCGAAGGAGTGGTAGCCGACGGGCACCGGGATCGGCACGTTCACGCCGACCATGCCCGCCTTGACCTCCATCTGGAAGCGGCGGGCGGCGCCGCCGTCCCGGGTGAAGATCGCGGTGCCGTTGCCCCAACGGGAGCTGTTGATCAGGGTGATGGCCTCGTCGTACGACTCCGCGCGGACCACGACCAGGACCGGGCCGAAGATCTCGTCCTTGTAGGCGTCCGCCGTCAGCGGCACCTTGTCGAGGAGGGAGACACCGAGGAAGAAGCCGTCCTCGTGGCCGTCGACCGTCAGGCCGGTGCCGTCCACGACGACCTCGGCGCCCTGGGCGGCGGCGGAGGCGACGTAGGAGGCGACCTTGTCGCGGTGCTCGCGGGTGATGAGCGGGCCCATCTCGCTGGCCGGGTCGTTGCCGGGGCCGATGCGCAGCTTGCCGGCCCGCTCGGCGATCTTGCCGACCAGCTCGTCGCCGGTGTCGCCGACCGCGACCACGACGGAGACGGCCATGCAGCGCTCGCCGGCCGAGCCGTAGGCCGCGTTGATCGCCTGGTCGGCCGCGAAGTCCAGGTCCGCGTCCGGCAGGACGAGCATGTGGTTCTTGGCGCCGCCGAGGGCCTGCACGCGCTTGCCGTGCTCAACCGCCTTGAGCTGGATGTACTTCGCGATCGGCGTCGAGCCGACGAAGGAGACGGCCTCGATGTCCGGGTGCTCCAACAGCCGGTCCACGGCGACCTTGTCGCCCTGCACGATGTTCAGCACACCCTGCGGAAGGCCCGCCTCGGAGGCGAGTTCGGCCAGCCGGAAGGAGGCCGACGGGTCCTTCTCGCTGGGCTTGAGCACGAAGGTGTTGCCGGTCGCGACGGCGAGCGGGAACATCCACATCGGCACCATGGCCGGGAAGTTGAACGGCGTGATGCCCGCGACCACGCCCAGGGGCTGGCGGATCGACGCGACGTCGACCCGGTTGGAGACCTGCGTCGACAGTTCGCCCTTGAGCTGGACGCTGATGCCGCAGGCGAGTTCGACGATCTCCATGCCGCGCGCGACCTCGCCGAGCGCGTCCGAGTGCACCTTGCCGTGCTCGGCGGTGATCAGCTCGGCGATCTCGTCGCGGTGCGCGTCCAGCAGCTCGCGGTACTTGAACAGGATCGCGGTGCGCTTGGCGAGCGAGGAGGCGCCCCAGCTCTCGAACGCGGCCTTCGCGGAGGCGACGGCGGCGTCCACCTCGTCCACGGTCGCGAAGCCGACCTGCTTCTCCTGCGCGCCGGTCGCCGGGTTGTACACGGGTCCGAAACGGCCGGACGCGCTCTCGACGGGCTTGCCGTCGATCCAGTGGGTGATCGTCTTCATGGTGCCAGTGCCTTTCAAGGGAGGGGAGTTCGGCGCGTTCAGCGACTTCAGAGATGGCGGCGACGGTCGACGACCTGACGGTCGTACTCCTCGCGGGCCCGTACGGCGGACTCGCGCGAGGCGGTCTCGGCGACCGGTACGTCCCACCAGGCCTCGGCCGGGGGAGCGGTCGGGGTGGTGGTGTCGGTCTCGACGTAGACGCAGGTCGGCCGGTCGGAGGCGCGGGCCGTCGCCAGGGCCTCGCGCAGTTCGCGCACGGTCTTGGGGCGCAGCACGTCCATGCCGAGGCTGGCCGCGTTGGCGGCGAGGTCGACCGGGAGCGGGGCGCCGGAGAAGGTGCCGTCGGCCGCCCGGTAGCGGTAGGGGGTGCCGAAGCGCTCGCCGCCGACCGACTCGGACAGGCCGCCGATGGAGGCGTAGCCGTGGTTCTGGATCAGCACCAGGTTGACCGGGAGGCCTTCCTGGACGGCGGTGACGATCTCGGTGGGCATCATCAGATAGGTGCCGTCGCCGACCAGCGACCACACGGCGGTGGTGGGCGCGGCCTGCTGGACACCGATGCCGGCCGGGATCTCGTAGCCCATGCACGAGTAGCCGTATTCGAGGTGGTACTGGCGCGGCGAGCGCGCCCGCCACAGCTTGTGCAGGTCGCCGGGGAGCGAGCCGGCCGCGTTGATCACCACGTCGTCGTCGCCCACGACCGCGTCGAGGGCGCCGAGGAGTTGGGTCTGCGTCGGTACGGCGTTCTCGTCGGGGGCGGTGAACGCGGTGTCGACCACCCGCTCCCAACTCTCCTTGCCCGCGCGGTACTCGGCCTCGTAGGCGGGGTCCACGCGGTGCCCGTCGAGGCTCGAAGTCAGCGCCTCCAGACCGGACTTGGCGTCCGCGACCAGGGTGCGCGCGGCCAGCTTGTGGGCGTCGAACGCGGCGATGTTGAGGTTGACGAAACGCACGGCCGGGTTCTGGAACAGGGTGTTGGAGGCCGTCGTGAAGTCGGTGTAGCGGGTGCCGACACCGATGACCAGGTCGGCGGTGCGCGCGATGTCGTCGCTGACCGCGGTGCCGGTGTGGCCGATGCCGCCCAGGTCGGCCGGATGGTCGTGGCGCAGTGAGCCCTTGCCGGCCTGGGTGGAGGCGACCGGGATGCCGGTGGCGTCGACCAGGGCCTTCAGCGCCTCCTCGGCGCGGCTGTGGTGGACGCCGCCGCCCGCGACGATCAGCGGACGTGCCGCGGACCGGATCGCCCGGGCTGCCTCGGCCAGTTCGGCGAGGTCGGGTGCGGGACGCCGTACGTGCCACACGCGGTCGGCGAAGAACTCCTCCGGCCAGTCGTGGGCCTCGGCCTGTACGTCCTGCGGGAGAGCCAGGGTCACCGCGCCGGTCTCCACCGGGTCGGCCAGGACGCGCATCGCGTTCAGCGCGGCCGGGACCAGCGCCTCGGGGCGGGAGATCCGGTCGAAGTAGCGCGAGACCGGGCGCAGCGTGTCGTTGACCGAGAGGTCGGCCTCCACCGGGTGCTCCAGCTGCTGGAGCAGCGGGTCGGCGGCGCGGGTCGCGAAGTAGTCGCCGGGGAGGAGGAGGACCGGCAGGCGGTTGATCGTGGCCAGCGCGGCACCCGTGACCAGGTTGGTCGCGCCCGGTCCGATCGAGGTGGTGACGGCCTGGGCGGAGAGCCGGTCGAGCTGGCGGGCGTAGCCGACCGCCGCGTGCACCATGGCCTGTTCGTTGCGGCCCTGGTGGAACGGCATCGCCTCCTCGCCCGCCTCCAGCAGGGCCTGGCCGAGTCCGGCGACGTTGCCGTGGCCGAAGATGCCCCAGGTGCCGGCGATCAGCCGGTGCCGTACGCCGTCGCGCTCGGTGTACTGGGCCGACAGGAACTGCACCAGGGCCTGCGCGACGGTCAGGCGGCGGGTGGGGGTGCTCATCAGGACTGCTCCGGTGCCGTGTAGAGAGGGAGACGGGGGTCGACGGGCTGCTCGGGCCAGGTGCCGCGCACCCAGGCGTGATCGGGGTGGTCGCAGATCAGCCAGGAGCGGTCCTCGTCGGGACCCGCCATGACGTTCAGGTAGTACATGTGGTGGCCGGGCACCGCCATCGAGGGCCCGTGCCAGCCGTCCGGGATCAACACGACGTCCCCGCCCCGGACTTCGGCCAGGACGTCGGTGTTGCGGCCCTGCCCGGAGGGGGAGACGCGCTGGTAGCCGAGACCGGGGGTGCCCTCGTGGTCGGCGAACTCGAAGTAGTAGACCTCTTCGAGGACGGACTCCTCGCCGGGCCGGTGCTCGTCGTGCTTGTGCGGCGGGAAGGAGGACCAGTTCCCGCCGGGCGTGATCACCTCCACGGCGATCAGCTTGTCGCACTCGAAGACGCCGGCCGCGCCGAAGTTGTTGACCTGGCGGCTGCTGGTGCCGGTGCCGCGCAGTTCCACCGGCACCGAGGAGGCCGGGCCGTAGCGGGCGGGCAGCCGCCGGGCGCAGCGGGCGCCGGTCAGCGCGAAGCGGCCACCGCCGGCCGACGAGACCGTCGTACGGGAGTCCCTGGGGACGTACGCGAAGTCGCTCACGGCGGTGAACACGCTCTCGCGGCCGTGGAGTTCGAAGGTGTCGTGGCCGAAGTCGTCGGCGGCCGAGACCGTGCAGGCGCCGCTCAGCGGGAGCACGATCCACTCGCTGTCGTCGGTGTCGAAGGTGTGCGAGCCGCCCGGCGGCAGCTCAAGGACCCGCAGGCTGGAGTAGCCCCAGGCCGCGGACTCGGGGGTGACGTCCACGACATAGGGGCCGCCCAGGGCCTTGCCCGCGGGAAGGTGATACGCGCTCGTCATCGTGTGCCTCCGGTTCACAACAGACCCACGGCGGTGTCCACCGCCGCCTCCACGCCGCCGTCGGCGGGGTACAACAGGGAACGGCCCACGACCAGGCCCTGGACGGTCGGCAGCCGCAGCGCCTTGCGCCACTTCTCGTACGCGCCCTCCTGGTCGTCGCCGACCTCGCCGCCGAGCAGCACGGCCGGCAGCGTCGAGGTCTCCATGACCTCGGCCATGTCGTCCGGGTCGGCGGTGACGGGCAGCTTCAGCCAGGTGTAGGCCGACGTGCCGCCCAGGCCCGAGGAGATGGCGATCGAGCGGGTCACGGCCTCGGCGGACAGGTCGTTGCGGACCTTGCCGTCGACCCGGCGCGAGACGAACGGCTCGACGAACAGGGGGAGTCGGCGGGCCGCCATGTCGTCTATCGCGCGTGCCGTCGACTCCAGCGTGGTCAGCGAGCCCGGGTCGTCGTAGTCGATGCGCAGCAGCAGCTTGCCCGCGTCGAAGCGGAGCCGCTCGATGTCCTGGGCGCGGTGGCCGGTGAACCGGTCGTCCATCTCGAACGCGGCGCCGGACAGCCCGCCCCGGTTCATCGAGCCCATGACGACCTTGCCGTCCAGGACCCCGAGGAGGAGCAGGTCCTCCAGTATGTCGGCGGTGGCCAGCACTCCGTCGACACCCGGCCGGGACAGCGCGACACAGAGGCGTTCCAGCAGGTCGGCGCGGTTCGCCATGGCCGTACGGCGGTCGCCGACGCCGAGCGCGCCGCGCGCCGGGTGGTCGGCGGCCACGATCATCAGTCGGCCGCTGTCGCCGAGCAGCGGCCTGCGCACCCGGCGGGCCGCCGCCTCGGCGATCGCCTCGGGATGCCGGGCTCTGACCGTGACCAGGTCGGGAATGCTGATGCTCAAGGGGAACTCCGTTCGGGGGTGGCTCGGGCGGTCACGGGGTCAGCCGCCCACGCGGGCGCCGGCGAGGAGGTCCTCGACCTCGGACTCGGTGGGCATCGCGGTGGAGCAGGCGAGGCGGGAGGCGACGAGGGCGCCGGCCGCGTTGGCGTACCGCATGGTTTTCGCCAACTCCCAGCCGGACAGCAGTCCGTGGCACAGCGAACCGCCGAAGGCGTCGCCCGCGCCGAGGCCGTTGAGCACCTCGACGGGGACCGGCGGCACCTCGGCGCTCGTGCCGTCGCGGTGCACGGCCAGCACCCCCTTGGGGCCCTGCTTGACGACGGCCAGTTCGACGCCCGCCGCCAGCAGCGCCTCGGCGCAGGCACGCGGTTCGCGGACGCCGGTGGCGATCTCGCACTCGTCGAGGTTGCCGACCGCGACCGTCGTGTGCCGCAGGGCCTCCGCGTAGTACGGGCGGGCCTCCTCGGGGTCCTTCCAGAACATCGGGCGCCAGTCCAGGTCGAAGACCGTGGTGCCCGCCTTGTCGCGCGCCTTGAGGGCGGCGAGCGTGGCGGAGCGGCTCGGCTCCTCGCTCAGGCCGGTGCCGGTGATCCAGAAGACGCGGGCCTGGCGGATCGCGAAGTAGTCCAGCTCCTCGGTGCGGATCTCCAGGTCCGGGGCCTTGGGCTGCCGGTAGAAGTACAGCGGGAAGTCGTCCGGCGGGAAGATCTCGCAGAACGTGACCGGGGTGGGGTGGCCGGGGACCGGGGTGACCCAGCGGTCGTCGACCCCGAAGTCCTTCAGCGCCTCGTGCAGGTAGGCGCCGAAGGGATCGGCGCCGGTGCGGGTGATCACCGCGGTGGAGCGGCCGAGCCGGGCGGCGGCCACGGCCACGTTGCTCGCCGAACCTCCCAGGAACTTCCCGAAGGTCTCCACCCGGGCCAGCGGCACGCCGGACTGGAGCGGGTAGAGATCGACCCCGATACGGCCCATGGTGATGAGATCGAAGGGCTGGGCTGACTCGGCCATGCGCGGCACTCCTCTGAGCTACTGGGGGGTGGGCGGGTCCCGAGGGCCTGCCGACTCCCAGGTGTAGGACTCCGAGGGGGGCTCTGTCAATAGTTTGTACTTACATTCGGACCTGCTTGTGAAATGATGTCTTAACAAAGTATTGACAGCGGGCGCGACCGGGGATTTGATTCCGTCCCAACGCAACAGCCGTGTTTCGCGCCATACGGCCCGGGCCCCGACAGGCCCCGAGCCCGGATCTCTGCGATCATGGCTGCCTTTCCCCTGAAGCACAGTGAGGTGCAGGAAAGATGGACCGTTCTTCCCACTCCCGTACGCGCAGAATGGCCCCCTTCGTGGCGGTCGCCGCGGCAGCGGCACTGACCCTCGCCGGCTGCTCCAGCAGCTCGGGCGGCAAGAAGTCCACGGAGGACACCTCCGGCGCCTCCGCGGGCAAGGCCAGCACTCCGCGCATGACGGTCGCCCTGGTCACGCACCAGGCCCCCGGCGACACCTTCTGGGACATCGTCCGCAAGGGCGCCCAGGCCGCCGCCGACAAGGACAACATCAAGCTGATCTACTCGGCCGACCCCAACGCGGGCAACCAGGCCAACCTGGTGCAGAACGCGATCGACCAGAAGGTCGACGGCATCGCGGTCACCCTCGCCAAGCCCGACGCCCTCAAGGACGTCATCGGCAAGGCGAAGTCCGCGAACATACCCGTGGTCGGCCTCAACTCCGGTCTCAGTGACTGGAAGAAGCTCGGTCTGCTGGAGTTCTTCGGCCAGGACGAGACGGTCGCCGGTGAGGCGCTGGGCAACCGGCTGAACACCGAAGGCGCCAAGAAGGTCGTCTGTGTCATCCAGGAGCAGGGCAACATCGGCCTGACCCAGCGCTGCGACGGTGTGAAGAAGACGTTCAGCGGCACCACCGAGGTCCTCAACGTCAACGGCACCGACATGCCGTCGGTGAAGTCGACGATCACCGCCAAGCTCACGCAGGACAAGGCCATCGACTACGTGGTCACGCTGGGCGCGCCCTTCGCGCTGACCGCCGTGCAGTCGCTGTCCGACGCGGGCAGCAAGGCGAAGGTCGCCACCTTCGACCTCAACAAGGACCTCACGAGCGCCATCAGCAAGGGCACCATCCAGTTCGCGGTCGACCAGCAGCCGTACCTCCAGGGCTACCTGGCCGTCGACTCGCTGTGGCTCTACAAGAACAACGGCAACTACAGCGGCGGTGGCGAGCAGCCCGTGCTGACCGGCCCGGCCTTCGTCGACAAGACCAACGTCGAAGCGGTCGCCAAGTACGCCGCCAACGGAACCCGGTGATGAGCATGACCCAGCACGCCGAGCCGGCGGTGACCTCACCGCCGGCCCCCGGCCCCAAGGACACCGACGGCCGGACCGCCGAACGGCCCTTGCCGCTGCGGCTGTTGGCCCGTCCCGAGGTCGGTGTCTTCCTCGGCGCGGCAGCGGTGTACGTGTTCTTCCTGATCGCCGCCCCGCCGGTCCGCGACGGCGCGTCGATGGCGAACATCCTCTACAGCTCCTCGACCATCGGGATCATGGCCCTGCCGGTCGCGCTGCTGATGATCGGCGGCGAGTTCGACCTCTCCGCCGGTGTCGCCGTGATCACCTCGGCACTGACCGCGAGCATGCTCAGCTACCAGCTCACCATGAACGTGTGGGTCGGTGTCATCGTCGCCCTCGCGGTGTCGCTGGGCATCGGCTTCCTCAACGGCTGGATGGTCGTCAAGACCGGCCTGCCGAGCTTCCTGGTCACCCTGGGCAGCTTCCTCATCCTCCAGGGCGTCAACCTCGCCGTCACCAAGCTGGTGACGGGCAACGTGGCGACCGACGACATCAGCAACATGGACGGCTTCGACCAGGCCAAGAAGGTCTTCGCGTCGTCCTTCGACGTCGGCGGCGTGCAGGTGAAGATCACCATCGTGTGGTGGCTGGTGTTCGCGGCCATCGCCACCTGGGTGCTGCTGCGCACCAAGTACGGCAACTGGATCTTCGCGGTCGGCGGCAACCAGGACAGCGCGCGGGCCGTCGGCGTGCCCGTCGCGTTCACGAAGATCTCGCTGTTCATGCTGGTCGGCTTCGGCGCCTGGTTCATCGGCATGCACCAGCTGTTCTCCTTCAACACCGTGCAGTCCGGCGAAGGCGTCGGGCAGGAGCTGATCTACATCTCGGCGGCCGTGATCGGCGGCTGTCTGCTGACCGGCGGCGCGGGCTCCGCGATCGGCCCGGTCTTCGGGGCGTTCATGTTCGGCATGGTCCAGCAGGGCATCGTCTACGCCGGCTGGAACCCCGACTGGTTCAAGGCGTTCCTGGGCGTGATGCTGCTCGGCGCCGTCCTCATCAACTTGTGGGTGCAGCGCACCGCGACCCGGAGGTGACCTCAATGACCGACAGCACCAGTGGCACCCACGGCGCGATCCTCACCGACGCGCCCGCCCAGGACGGGGACCATCCCCTCGTCCGGCTGCGCAACGCCGGCAAGTCCTACGGCAACGTCCGTGCCCTGCACGGCGTGGACCTCACCGTCCGTCCCGGCCAGGTCACCTGTGTCCTGGGCGACAACGGCGCCGGCAAGTCCACCCTGATCAAAATCATCTCCGGCCTGCACCAGCACACCGAGGGCGAGTTCCTCGTCGACGGCGAACCCGTCCACTTCAGCACCCCCCGCCAGGCACTGGACCGCGGTATCGCGACGGTCTACCAGGACCTCGCGGTCGTCCCGCTGATGCCGGTGTGGCGCAACTTCTTCCTCGGCTCCGAGATGACCAAGGGCCCCTGGCCCGTGCGCCGCCTCGACATCGAGAGGATGAAGCAGACCGCGGACGAGGAACTGCGCAACATGGGCATCGTCCTGGACAACCTGGACCAGCCCATCGGCACCCTCTCCGGCGGCCAGCGCCAGTGCGTGGCCATCGCCCGCGCCGTCTACTTCGGCGCCCGGGTGCTGATCCTGGACGAGCCCACCGCCGCCCTCGGCGTCAAGCAGTCCGGCGTGGTCCTGAAGTACGTGGCCGCCGCCCGCGAACGCGGCCTCGGCGTCATCTTCATCACCCACAACCCCCACCACGCCTACATGGTCGGCGACCACTTCAGCGTGCTGCGCCTGGGCACCATGGAACTCTCCGCCGAACGCAGCGAGATCACCCTCGAAGAACTCACCAACCACATGGCCGGCGGCACCGAACTCGCCGCGCTCAAGCACGAGTTGTCCCAGGTACGCGGCGTCGACGTCGAGGAACTCCCCGACGAGAAGGCCCTCAAGGCCCCGGTGCCCGCGTCTCCCGAAGGGACCGCCTGACATGTCGGAGCGTCCCGTCCTGGACCGCATCCGGGTGGGCTCCGCGCCCGACTCCTGGGGCGTGTGGTTCCCGGACGACCCCCAACAGGTGCCCTGGCAGCGGTTCCTGGACGAGGTCGCGCAGGCCGGCTACTCCTGGATCGAGCTGGGTCCCTACGGCTATCTGCCGACCGACCCGGCCCGGCTCACCGACGAGATCGCGCGGCGCGAACTGAAGGTCTCCGCGGGCACGGTCTTCACCGGCCTGCACCGCGGCCCCGCCGTCTGGGACGCCACCTGGGAGCACGTGAGCGAGGTCGCCGCGCTCACTCAGGCGATGGGCGCCGGGCACCTCGTCGTCATCCCCTCCTTCTGGCGGGACGACAAGACCGCCGAGATCCTGGAGCCGCCGGAGCTGACCGGCGAGCAGTGGGCCCACCTCACCAAGGGCATGGAACGCCTCGGGCACGAGGTCAAGGAGGCGTACGGGCTCGACATCGTCGTCCATCCGCACGCCGACACCCACCTCGACACCGAGGACCACGTCGAGCACTTCCTCGACTCGACCGACTCCGAACTGGTCAACCTCTGCCTGGACACCGGGCATTACGCCTACTGCGGCGGCGACAGCGTCAAGCTGATCGAGACCTACGGCGAGCGCATCGGCTATCTGCACCTCAAGCAGGTCGACCCGGAGATCCTCGCCGACGTCGTCAAGAACGAGATCCCGTTCGGACCGGCCGTGCAGCGCGGTGTGATGTGCGAACCGCCGTCCGGCGTACCGGAGTTGGCGCCGGTGCTGAGCGCGGCGCAGCGCCTGGGCGTGGAGTTGTTCGCGATCGTCGAGCAGGACATGTACCCCTGCGAGCCGGACCGTCCGCTGCCGATCGCCGAACGCACCCGCAAGTTCCTCCGCTCCTGCGGTGCTTGACGGGACTGACGGTACCGGTACCGACGGAACTGGCGGACCTGCCGAATGTGTGACGACCCTGACGAGCCGAAAGGACGGCCGATGGCCATGAACCCGCGCGACCCGCTCGGAGTGGCAGTCGTCGGAACCGGAAAGATGGGCGCGGACCACGTCCGCCGGATCGAGCACGTGGTCAACGGCGCCCGGGTGACCGCGGTCGTGGACGTCGACGCCGAGCGCGCCAAACGGATCGCGTCCGGCATCGACGGCTGCACCGCCTACACCGATCCGGCCGCCGCGATGGCGGCGGCCGACGTCGACGCCGTGCTGATCGCCTCGCCGGGCCCCGCCCACGAGGCGGCCCTGCTGACGGCCTTCGAGCACGACCTCCCGGTCCTGTGCGAGAAGCCGCTCACCCCCGACGCGGCCTCCGCGCTGCGCGTCCTGGAGGCCGAGACGCACCTCGGTCACCGCCGGGTCCAGGTCGGCTTCATGCGGCGCTACGACGCCGAGTACATGAAGCTGAAGTCCCTTCTGGAAACAGGCCAGTTGGGCCGGCCGCTGATGCTGCACAACCGGCACCGCAACGCGGCCAGCCCGCCCTTCTTCACCAGCTCCATGCTGATCAGCGACTCCGTGGCGCACGAGACCGACGCGACCCGCTGGCTCCTCGGACACGAGATCACGGCCGTCCAGGTGCTGCGCCCACGCCCCTCGGCGAGCGCCCCGGACGACCTCCAGGACCCGCAGTTCGTCGTCTTCGAGACCGACGGCGGCGCGATCGTCGACGTCGAGATGTTCGTCAACTGCGGCTTCGGCTACCAGGTCCAGGCCGAGATCGTCTGCGAACGCGGCACCGCCCGCATCGGCGACGGCCACGCCATGGTCACCAACATGGCCGGCCGCTGGGGCGGCACCATCGCCCAGGACTTCACCGAACGCTTCGCCGACGCCTACGACCGTGAAGTCCAGACCTGGATCGACGCCACCCGCCGCGACGAGGTCACCGGCCCGAGCGCCTGGGACGGCTACGCGGCGGCGGCCGTGTGCGAGGCCGGGGTCCGGGCGCTGGAGGAAGGCGGCCGGATCGAGGTCGAGTTGGTGGAGCGCCCCGCGCTGTATCGGTGACGCGCCCCCCGCACGCGGAACGCCCGGACGGAACCGTCCGGGCGTCGCCGCGTTCTGGACCGGCCCGCTGCTACCGCAGAACCGACACCCGCGGCCTCGGCGCGAACCCCGCCGCCCGATAGGCCCCGTCGATCAGCGTCATCGTCGCCACCGCGTCGTCCGGCCCCAGCGGCAGGGGCGCGCCGTTCCTCAACCGGGCCGCGAACGCGTCCAGTTGATAGGTGTACGACGAGCGGCGGCCGAGGCGCTCGGTGCGTTCGCCGTCCGTCGTGCGGACCACCACCCGGTCGTCCAGGTGGGGCAGGACGAAGTTCGGCGCGAAGGCCTCGCCCCGGCTGCCGATGATCCGGCAGCTCATCACCATCTCGTCGTACGCCATGTGGCAGCGGGCGGAGCCGGTCGCGCCGCTCGGGAAGGCGAGGTCGGCGTCCAGCCACTCGTCGACACCGGGCGCGCCCGGCCGTTCGCCGCCCCGGGCCGAGACCAGCCGCGGCGCGCCGCCCGCCCAGGGCGCCAGCATGCGCTGGGCGTGCAGGCTGTAGCAGCCCAGGTCCATGACGGCGCCGCCGGCCAGGTCGAGCGACCAGCGCGGGTCGGTGTCCGGCGGGGCCGGGATCGCGACCAGCGTCTCGACGTGCCGCAGCTCGCCGAGCTCACCGGAGGCCAGCAGCTCGTGCAGACGCCGGGTGACCGGGTGGAAGAGGTAGTGGAAGGCCTCCATGAAGACCGTCCCCGACTTCGCCGCCGCTTCCTTGACCTCGGCCGCCTCCTCGGCGTTGCTCGCCGAGGGCTTCTCCGACAGGACGTGCTTGCCCGCCTCCAGCGCGGCGAGGTTCCACGGTCCGTGCAGACCGTTGGCGAGGGGGTTGTAGACGACCTCCACCTCGGGGTCGGCGATCAGGTCGGCGTAGGAGTCCGCGATCCGCTCGACGCGGTGCGCGCTCGCGTACGCCGTCGCCCGGTCCCGGTCGCGGGCGGCCACCGCGACGACGCGGTGGCCGGTCGTCCGGGCCGGGCCGATCAGGGAGTGCTCGGTGATCCGAGCCGCTCCCAGTACTCCGATGCGCAGTGGTTCCCGGCCCGTACCGCTCATGCTTCGCGTACCTCCTGGATGGTGACGGGGCGGTGCTCGTGCAGCGACAGCGTGCAGGCGTCGGCGATCCAGCCGGCCTCCAGCGCGTCGGCGACGGTGCAGGGCGAGGGCCGGGTGCCGGCCACGACCTCGGTGAACGCGGTGAGTTCGGCGCGGTAGGCGGCCGTGAAGCGGTCCATGAAGAAGTCGTGCGGGACACCGGCCGGGAAGGTCACCCCGGGCTCCACGGAGCGCAGCGGCAGCTTGTCCTCCAGGCCCACCGCGATGGAGTCCGTGAAGCCGTGGATCTCCATCCGGACGTCGTAACCCCGGGCGTTGTGGCGGGAGTTGGAGACCACCGCGATGGTGCCGTCGTCGAGGGTGAGGATCGCGCCGGTGGTGTCGGCGTCGCCCGCCTCCTTGATGTACTCGGCGCCCCGGTTGCCGCCGACCGCGTACACCTCGACGACCTCACGGCCGGTGACCCAGCGGATGATGTCGAAGTCGTGCACGGAACAGTCCCGGAAGATGCCCCCGGACGCGGCGATGTACGCGGCCGGCGGCGGCGCCGGGTCCAGCGTGGTCGAGCGCACGGTGTGCAGCTTGCCCAGCTCCCCGGACTGCACGGCGGCGCGCGCGGCGACGAAACCGGCGTCGAAGCGGCGGTTGTAGCCGATCTGGATCGGCACGTCGCTGCCCTCGACCGCCTTGAGGACCTGGACGCCCTCGGCCATCGTCTTGGCGACGGGCTTCTCGCAGAAGACGGGGATGCCCGCCTCGACGGCGGCCAGGATCAGACCCGGGTGGGCGTCGGTCGCCGCGGCCACCACGACACCGTCGACACCGGCGGCGAGCACGGCCTCGGGGGAGTCCGCGACCTCGGCGCCGAAGCGCTCGGCGGCCTTCTTGGCGGCCTCCGCGAACGGGTCGGCGACGACGAGGGACTCGACCACGTCGAGTCCGGACAGGGTCTCGGCGTGGAAGGCGCCGATGCGGCCGAGGCCGAGGATTCCGATGCGCATGAGTGCTCTTGCTTTCTTGAGGGGTGCGGGTGTGTTGCCGGTGGTGCGGGTCAGTCGAGCGCGCCCGGGACGTTCTGGTCCCAGTCGATCACCGAGCCGGTGACCACGCCGGACCGGTCGGAGAGCAGGAACACGACGAAGTCGGCGATCTCGTCCGGCTGCCCCAGCCGGCCCATCGGGAGCCGGGCCGCGGCCTGTTCGCGCCAGTCGTCGCCCGCGCCGTGGAAGGCGCGCTGGGTGGCGTCCTCGCCCTCGGTGTCGGTCCAGCCGATGTTGACGGTGTTGATCCGGATCCGGTCGAAGCGGTGGGCGTGCGCCGCGTTGCGGGTCAGCCCGGCGAGTCCGGCCTTGGCGACGGAGTAGGCGGCGAGGTGGGGCGGCCCGCCGTGGGCGCAGTTGGAGCCGATGTTGACGATCGTGCCCGGTGCCGCGCGCCCCACCATGTCGGCGACCGCCGCCCGCGTCGCGAAGAACGGTGCCTTGAGGTTGATCGCGATGTGCTGGTCGAAGAGTTCGGGTGTGGTGTCCAGCAGCGAGCCGCGCGAGGTCAGTCCGGCCGCGTTGACGAGGCAGTCGACGCGCCCGTGGGCCTCGACGGTCGCCGCGACGCTGTCGCGGGCCCGGCCCGGATCGGAGAGGTCGGCGCGCACGAAGCGGGCACCCGTGTCGGCGGCCAGCTTCTCGCCCACCTCCGCCCGGCGGCCGGTGAAGTCGACGGTCGCGCCCTCGCGCACCGCCGCCCGGACGATCGCCGCGCCCACGCCCTGGCTGCCGCCGTTGACGAGGACGACCTTGCCGTCGAGAAGTCGAAGTCCCATGGTCTCCCTCAGCTCTCGCGCCGCTCGGCACCGGCCCGCAGTTCTCCGCGAAGGGCCTGCGGGGCCCACCCCTCACGCACCGCGCGCCGCACGATGTCGGCCTGCGAGGGCGGGGCGAGCCCCTCGACCGGCGGGTCGTTGTCGAGGTTGGTGGGGAAGGGGTAGCCCTCGGCGCAGGCCGCGACGACCGCGTCCAGCCACTCCTCGCCGGCGCCCGCCGCCTTCCGGCTGAGCAGCACCGGGAAGACCGCGTTGCTGACGGCCTCGCGGTCCACCGTCTCCATCGCCCGCCCGAACGCGGAGGACACCTGGAGCAGATTGGCCATGCGCCGCACATCGGTGGTGCGGTTGGTGCCGGCCGCGTGGAACACCGCCGGGTTGAAGAACGCGGCATCGCCCTTGGCGAGCGGGAGTTGGACGTGGTGGGCCTCGAAGTAGGCCTGGAACGGCGGGAGTCGCCACGCCAGATAGCCCGGCTCGTACTTGTGCGAGTGCGGAAGGTACAGCGTCGGCCCCGACTCCACCGGCATGTCGCAGTGCGCGACGGCTCCTTGGAGGGTGAGCACGGGGGAGAGGCGGTGCACGTGCGCCGGGTAGCCCGCGGCGGTGTCGTTGCCGAGGAAGCCGAGGTGGTAGTCGCGGTGCGCGGTCTGCGCCGCGCCGCCCGGGTGGACCACGTTGACCTGCGAGGTGACCTGGTAGCCGGGGCCGAGCCAGGCGACGGACACCAGGGCCAGCAGGTCGTTGGCGTAGTAGTCGGCGAAGGCCTCCGGGTCGTAGAGCGCAGCCTTCTCCAGGGCGTTCCACACCCGGTCGTTGGCCCCCGGCTTCGCGAAGTGGTCACCGGCGCCCGCGCCGGAGGCGTGCTGCTCGGCGATCAGCGCCTCGAAGACCTCGGTCGTACGGTCCACCACGGACGCGTCCGGGAACGTGTCCCGCAGGATCACGACGCCGGGCCCCTCCGTGAACGCCCGCACCAGTTCGCTCTGCACCTCGCGGCGCTCACCGGCCGCCACCGACTTGCGCAGCTGGTCGCTGTCGTAGACGAGGACCTCGCGCTCGACCGAGGAGGCGTAGGGGAAATCGCCCGGGTCGGTCGGCCGCTCGACGAGTGCGCGGAAGGCGTCGAGGTCGCAGTCCTGCTCGGTGAGCCAGGCGGGGCGTGGTGCTGATGTGAAGGACATCGTCGTCCCCTCGGGTCACGGAGTGGTGCGTTCCTGTCATTCTTGTCAGTACAAACCCGTCGAACAACCGGCAGCGAGCCATCAAAAACCCCTCAAGGAGGAGACCCGTGGGCCACCCCTTCCCGATCAGGGAAATCGCACGTCAGGCGGGTCTCAGCGAGGCCACCGTGGACCGGGTGCTGAACGGCAGGGGCGGTGTCCGGGAGAGCACCGAGCGTGAGGTCAGGCAGGCCATCGCCGATCTCGACCGGCAGCGCACCCAGGTCCGGCTGGTCGGCCGCACCTTCATGATCGACATCGTGATGCAGACGCCGGAGCGGTTCTCCACCGCCGTACGGGTGGCGCTGGAGGCGGAGCTGCCCGATCTGCACCCCGCCGTGGTGCGCTCCCGCTTCCACTTCCGGGAGACCGCCCCGGTGAGGGAACTCGTCGGGACCCTGGAGCGGATCGCCCGGCGCGGCTCGCAGGGCGTGATCCTCAAGGCGCCGGACGTCCCCGAGATCACCGCGGCCGTCGGCCGGCTCGTCGCCGCCGGCATCCCGGTCGTCACCCTGGTCACCGACCTGCCCGCGAGCGCCCGCCTGGCCTATGTCGGGATAGACAACCGGGCGGCGGGCGCCACCGCCGCCTACCTCATGGGCCAGTGGCTCGGCGACCGCCCCGGCAATGTCCTCACCAGCCTGAGCAGCGGCTTCTTCCGCAACGAAGAGGAGCGCGAGATGGGCTTCCGCAGCACCATGCGGGCCCGCTGCCCGGACCGGTCCCTCGTCGAGATCACCGAGGGCCACGGCCTGGACGCCACCCAGTACGAGCTGGTCCGGGCCGCCCTGAAGCGGGACCCGGACATCCGCGCGGTCTACTCGATCGGCGGCGGCAACATCGCGACCCTGCGCGCCTTCGCCGACCTGGGCCGCGAGTGCGCCGTGTTCGTCGCGCACGACCTCGACCACGACAACACCCGGCTGCTGCACGAGCAGCGCCTGTCCGCCGTCCTCCACCACGACCTGCGCCAGGACGTCCGCGAGGCCTGCCGCATCGTGATGCGCGCCCACGACGCGCTGCCGCCCGCCGGACCGGCCCTGCCGTCCGCGATCCAGGTCGTCACGCCCTACAACATGCCCACCGCCGGGCCGCGTTGAGGCCCGTCAGAGGGTGATCGCGTACGCCTTGCGCAGCGTCTCGCGCACGGTCCACGTCGTACGGTCGCCCGCGCGCAGCACGGCCATGTCACCGGGACCGACCTCCAGGGTCGGCCCGCCCTCGACCTCGATGGTCGCCGAGCCGCTGATCACGACGAACAGCTCGTCCGCCTCCGTGTCGGTGACCACCCCGGGCGTGATCTGCCAGATCCCCCGGATCTGCCGCCCGTCCTCGGACTCCCACACGACCTTCCCGGTCACCTCCGGCGTACCGGACACGATCTGCGCCGGGTCCAGCGGTTCGGGTTCGAGCTCGGCGTCGGGGATGCGGACAACGAAACTGTGTGTCATACCGCCGACCCTAGCCCGGTCCACCGCGCCCCGGGCGTGGACACTGTGTGGGGTATCGGCCCAGGTCGGAGGACACTTCGTCGCCCGGTGGCGGGGAGCGGGGGCCCGGGTGATCGTGGAGGGGAAGCGTCCCCGTACACTCGCGATCCCCGTACGCCTGCGAAGAGGGCAGCCCATGGCGGACACCACGACGGCCCTCCCCGAGCCGCACCGGCACGACACCCGGGAGAACATCCTCTTCGGAGGCGTCTACGGCGCCGTCCTCGCCTGCTCGATGGTCGCCGCGCTCACCCAGTACGGCCACACCTCCAGAGGCAGCCGCCGCTACGACGCCCTGTGGCTGCTGGTGACGGCGGGCGCCTCGGCGCTGGCCCACGGGTACGCCCACTACATCGCCGAGCGTGCCCCGCACCGCCGCTGGGACGCCCTGCGCACGCTGCGCGACGAATGGCCGCTGGTCGCCGCCGCGCTGCCCACCGTCCTGCTGCTGGCCGGGGCGGGCTGGGGCTGGTGGCCCGCGAAAGGCGTCGAGTACGCGGCCTTCGTCCTCAACATCGCGCTGCTGTTCGGCCTGGGCCTGGTCACGGCCCGCTGGTCGGCGCGGAGTTGGGCGGTCGCCCTGGTCATCGGGGCGCTGGACGCGCTGCTCGGCGTGGTGGTCGTGGTAGCGAACGCCCTGATCAAATAAGCCGGTTCGGAAGACGCCCCAGGGGCCGCGAGGTTTCCGGCGGGCCGGTTCAGGAGACGCCCTGATAGCCGCGCAGCTTCCGGTACAGCGTCGCCCGCCCGATGCCCAGCGCGGCAGCCGCCCGCGCCTTGTTGCCGCCGTGCCGGCGCAACGCGGCCAGGATCGCGGCGCGTTCGGCGTGCTCCATCGGGCTGAGCCGCCGGGCGGCGGGGCCCTCCCGGACGGGATCGGGCAGTTCGGCCCGGCGCACCGGACCGGTGACCCGCCGATGCTCCGCCAACGTCCGCACGACATGCGCGAGTTCGGTGACATTGCCGGGCCAGGGATGCTCCTCCAGAGCCCGCAGCGCGTCCAGCGTCCAGCTCAGCGGCGGCTGTCCCGGGGCCGGCCGGGGCGCCAGGACCGGCAGCAACTCCCGCACGTCCTCCCGGCGTTCGCGCAGCGCGGGCAGGGCGACCGACCGGGCGGCCAGCGTGTCCAGCAGGCGTTGGAAGCAGGGGCCCGGGGCGGTCCCGGGCGTGTAGGTGACCAGCAGCCGTACGTCCGGGTGCTCGTCGAGCAGGGAGTTGAGCGCGGCGACGTCCGGCTGCGCGAGGCGTTCCGCGTGCCGCAGCAGCAGAGCGCGTCCGTCGGCCAACTCGCTGTACTTCACGCCCAGTTCCGGCGACTCGGCGGCGTCGGCGACCAACGGCACATCCTCGCCGAGCAGTTCGCGGGCCAGCGCGGTCTTGCCGGTGCCGCGCTCGCCGGTCAGCAGCAGCGGCTGAGGCACCCGGGCCAGCTCGACCGCCCGCGCGACCGCGTGCCGCCAGGGCACCGAGCCGCCCGTGAGCGCCAGCGCGGGGCGCGGCGCCGGACCGGGCCCGTCGGCGGCGCGCGCGGCGAGTACGGCCACGATGCCCAGGACGCGGCCCTCGTGCCGTACCGGAGTGATCTCCGCGGTGCAGCCGGCGCCCTCGGGGAGCGGGCTGCCGCAGGGCGGCTCGCCCGTGCTCGCGCGTTCCAGGGCGGCCAGCACCTGGGGGGTGGCGAGGCGGACGGCGGCCTCGCTGATCAGGCGGTTGCGGCCGTCGAGGGCGACGACCGCGCGGCCGGGGCCGTGCGCGGCACCGGTGTAGGCGTCCAGGAGCACCCGTTCGGCCGTACGGGAGCGGGCGAGGAGTTCCGCCTCCACCGCGACGGCCGCCGCCTCCGCGAGGGCGGCCCCGGGATGCGGGCCGCAGCCGGCGCACAGACCGGACGCGACCGTCACCGTGCCGAGCGGCCGGCCGGTCTCCGGGGCGAGCAGCGGCACGCTGACGGCGGACACCTCCTGCCACACGTCGAGGAAGTGCTCCGGGCCGTGCACCTCGGCCCGCCGCCGGGTGCGCAGGGCGAGCGCCGCGCTGTTGTGGCCCACCTCCCGCTCGGACAGATCGCGGCACCGGTCACCCCCGGGCACCTCGCCCGCCGCCCACACCACCCGTGGCCGCTCGTCGGTGAGGAGCAGCGCCGCGTGCCCGCCGAGGGCCGGCGCGATGCGCTCCAGGACCGGCCCCGCCGCCTCCAACAGGGCCGATTCGACGGGCGGTTCGGGCTCCTGGGGTGGAGCGTCGAGGTCGTGCCGTACGCCGAAGAAGCGGGCCCGCCGCCAGGCGGCGAGGACCTCGTCGGGGACGTCGTCGGGCAGCGGACGGCCGGCCAGGAACCGTTCGCGCGCCCGGCGCAGCGGGCCGAGGGCGGGGGAGTGCTCCACGATGGTCATGACGCCTCTCACCGTATCCGGCCCCTGTCGGCGGCCGTCGCGGGGCGGTGACTGTCTCGTAATGAGACACCCGAGGGGGTACCGCCCGCCCGATGATCCTGAAGAGTCGGTGCCTTTCCCGTCCCGGTCCCAACCGGTCTCACCCCCTGGAGCGTCCCGCCGTGCACGTTGTCGAGACCGACGTACTGATCGTGGGCAGCGGCCCGGCCGGCGCCGCCGCCGCACTCGCGCTGAGCACCTACGGCGTCCCCCACATCGTCGTCACCCGCTACGCGCGCCTGACCAGGACGCCCCGCGCGCACATCACCAACCAGCGCACCATGGAGGTCCTGCGCGATCTTGGTGTCGAGGACGAGGTGCTGGCCAAGGCGACCCCGCAGCACCTGATGGGCGACACCACGTTCTGCACCAGCCTGGCCGGCGAGGAACTGGGCCGGATCCGCTCCTGGGGCAACGACCCGCTCGTGCAGGCCGCGCACGACCTGGCCAGCCCGACCCGCATGTGCGACATGCCGCAGCACCTGATGGAGCCGGTCCTCGTCGACGCGGCGCTCGCCCGCGGCTCGAACGTCCGCTTCAGCACGGTCTACAAGTCCTTCGTCCAGGACGAGGACGGTGTCACGGTCACCGTCGAGGACCGGCTGCGCGGCGACGAGTACCGCATCCGCGCCAAGTACCTGATCGGCGCGGACGGCGGCCGTTCGCAGGTCGCCGAGGACGCCGGACTGCCGATGGGCGGCCAGATGGGGGTCGCGGGCAGCATCAACATCGTCTTCGACGCGGACCTGACGAAGTACACCGCCCACCGCCCCTCCACCCTCTACTGGGTGCTCGCCCCGGGCGCCACCGTCGGCGGCATCGGCGCGGGCCTGGTGCGCTGCGTCAGGCCCTGGAACGAGTGGCTGATCGTGTGGGGCTACGACGTGAGCGCCGGCGCCCCCGACCTCACCGAGGAGTACGCGCTGTCCGTCGTACGGCAGTTGGTCGGCGACGACGACATCCCGGTGACCATCAGGTCGTCCTCCGCGTGGACGGTCAACGAGATGTACGCCGAGACCTACGCCAACGGCCGCGTCCTGTGCGCCGGGGACGCCGTGCACCGCCACCCGCCGTCCAACGGGCTCGGCTCCAACACCTCGATCCAGGACGCCTACAACCTGGCCTGGAAGCTCAAACTGGTCCTCGACGGAACCGCCACGCCGAAGCTGCTCGACACCTACGACGCCGAGCGCGCCCCGGTCGGCAGGCAGATCGTCACCCGCGCCAACAAGTCCATCGGCGAGACCGCCCCGATCTTCGAGGCGCTCGACGGACTCTCCCCGCAGACCCCCGAGCGGCTGTGGGCCAACATCGCCGCCCGCAAGGACGCCACCGAGGCCGCCGCGAAGCAGCGGGCCGCGCTGCGCGAGGCCATCGCCTTCAAGGTCTACGAGTTCAACGCGCACGGCGTCGACCTCAACCAGCGCTACACGTCCGACGCGATCGTCCCGGACGGCACACCCGACCCCGGCTTCGACCGCGACCCCGAGCTGTACCACCGGCCCAGCTCACGGCCCGGCGCCAAACTCCCGCACGCCTGGATCACCTCGGGCACCCGCACCCTCTCGACCCTCGACACCGTCGGCAAGGGCCGCTTCACCCTCCTCACCGGCATCGGCGGCGAGACCTGGCTGCGCGCGGCCGGCGCCCAGCCCCTCGACATCGCCACGGTCGTCATCGGCCCCGGGCAGCGGTACGAGGACCCGTACGGCGACTGGGCCCGCCTCAGGGAGATCTCCGACGCGGGCGCCCTGCTGGTCCGACCGGACGGCCATGTCGCCTTCCGCCACGCCGACGCGGCCGAGAACGCGGAACAGTTGCTCACGGACGCGCTGCGCCGCATCCTCGGGCACGGCTGACATTTCGTATCGGGCAGGGAGCCGTACATGACCACTCACGCCACCGTCACGGACGAGGCGCTCGCGAGCCTGCGGGAGACCGCCGACCCCCGCCTGCGCGAACTGCTGTCGGGCCTGGTCCGGCACCTGCACGCGTTCGCGCGGGAGACCCGTCTGACCCAGGACGAGTGGGAGCGGGCGATCGGCTTCCTGACCGAGACAGGGCAGACCTGCACGGACACCCGGCAGGAGTTCATCCTCCTGTCGGACGTGCTCGGCCTGTCGATGCTGGTGGAGACCATCAACGGCGACCGGGCCGCCGGATCCACCGAGTCGACGGTGCTCGGCCCCTTCCACATGACCGAGTCGCCGGTGCGCGCGCTCGGCGCGGACATCGACCTGGTGGGCGGCGGCGAGCCCTGCGTGGTCAGCGGCCGGGTCGTCTCGGGGGACGGCACCCCGCTCCCCGGCGCCCACCTCGACGTGTGGCAGGCGGACGGCAACGGCTTCTACGACGTGCAGCGGCCGGACGTCCAACCCCCGGGCAACGGACGGGGGTTGTTCACCACGGACGCCGAGGGCCGCTTCTGGTTCCGCACCTGCGTGCCGAGCCCGTACCCCATTCCCACCGACGGCCCGGTCGGCGACCTCCTGAAGGCGACCGGCCGCCACCCCTACCGCCCCGCCCACATCCACTTCATCGCCTCGGCCGACGGCCACACCCCCGTCACCACGCACATCTTCGTCGCGGGCAGCGACTACCTCGACTCCGACGCCGTCTTCGCCGTGAAACAGAGCCTCGTCGAGGACTTCGCCCAGGTCGACGACCCGTCCCTGGCACGGGAGTTCGGCATCGCCAACCCGTTCCGGCACGCCCGCTTCGACCTCGTACTGGAGCGGCAGCCGTGAAGGACTTCCTCGACTTCGCCTACGACGCCCAGCCCATGCGGGTCGTCTTCCGCCCCGGCGCCGCGCTGACCGCGACCGCCGGTGAGGCGCGACGGCTCGGTCTACGACGGGTGTTGGTGCTCTCGGGCACCCGGGGCGCCGACACCGCGCAGGCGGTCGCCGACTCGCTGGGCGAGGTGTGCGTCGGTGTGCACACCGGGGCGAGGATGCATGTGCCGGTCGAAGTCGCAGACCGGGCCGTGGAGTTGGCACGCGCCCTGGGCGCCGACGGCTGTGTCGCGGTCGGCGGCGGCTCGTCGATCGGCCTCGGCAAGGCCATCGCCCTGCGCACCGGCCTCCCGCTGATCGCGGTGCCCTCCACCTACTCCGGCTCCGAGATGACTCCGGTGTGGGGCCTGACCGAACACGGCGCCAAACGCACCGGCCGCGACCCCGCCGTCCTGCCCCGCAGTGTCGTCTACGACCCGGAGCTCACCCTCGGCCTGCCCGTCCCGCTCACGGTGACCAGCGCCCTCAACGCCACCGCGCACGCCGTCGAGGCCCTGTACGCCCCGGACGGCTCCCCCCTGGTCGCGCTGATGGCGCAGGAGGGGGTGCGGGCGATGGCGGGCGCGCTGCCCGAACTCGCCGCCGAGCCGGGCTCGTTGGAGGCCCGGGGCCGTGCCCTGTACGCGGCGTGGCTGTGCGGCTCCTGCCTCGGCGCGACCACCATGGGCCTGCACCACAAGCTGTGCCACGTCCTCGGCGGCACCTTCGGCCTCCCGCACGCGCAGACGCACACGGTGGTGCTGCCGTACGCGCTGGCGTACAACACCCCCGCCGCACCGGAGGCGGCGGACGCGGTGGCCCGCGCGCTGGACGCCCCGGTCGCCGCGACCGCCCTGTGGGAGCTGGCCGGACGGCTCGGCGCCCCGCGCACGCTCGCCGAACTCGGCCTGAAGGAGAGCGACTTGGCGACGGCCGCGGCACAGGTGGTCGGCCAGGCGTACGCCAACCCCCGGCCGGTCACCGAGGAGGGTGTGCTCGCCCTGCTGCGGGCGGCGTACGAGGGCACCGCACCCGTGTAGTCGGTGGCTCGTACGGTCGAGGGTCCGCGCGGTCGAGGGTCCGCGCGGTCAGTGGTTCGTGCGGACGCCGTCCAGCGCGATGGCCAGGACGCGGTCGCGCTGGGCGTCGTCGACGAACGTCGTCCCGGTGACGCCGGCCACCAGCCGCAGCAGATCACCGAAGTCCATGTCGGTGCGGGCCACGCCCGCCTTCTGCGCGCGCTCGAACAGCGGGCCGCCCGCGGAGTACATCGAGTCGCGGCAGGTCCCGAAGATCTCCGAGTCGTTCTCCAGGGCCTGGCGCACCGCCTGCTTGGTGACCATGTAGCCCGAGAAGCGGTTCAGCCACGCCGTCAGCGCCTCCCACGGCTCCTGGTCGGCGACGTCCAGGGCGGCCTGGCACAGGGTGTTGACCTCGTCGGCGTAGACGCTCTCGAAGAGGGCGCGGCGGGTCGGGAAGTTGCGGTAGAGGGTGCCGATGCCGACGCCCGCCCGTCTGGCGATGTCCTCAAGGGAGGCTTCCGCGCCGTGCTCCGCGAAGGCCTCGCGGGCCGCGGCCAGCAGGGCGTCGTAGTTGCGGGCGGCGTCCTTGCGGTGGGGGCGCTGGGCCGCGACGATTTCGCTGACGGGGAACGGCTGGACCGTCACTGGTGCCTCCCGGGCGGACTCGGTTGAACCGGAGGTGTACCTCCGCTATGGTGGAGGGGTACCTCCACTTTAGCAGTGGTGGGTGCGTACCGCCGTCGACGTGTGCGTGCGGACGCGCCCTGCCTGCTTGTTTCGGAGAGGCTCTCCATGCCCCGCACATCCACCACCCGCCTCACCTTCGCGGTCCTCGCGACGGGAGCGGGCGTCTTCTCCATGTTGCAGTCGCTGATCGCGCCGGCCCTGCCGACCGTCCAGCACGCCCTGCACACCTCCCAGTCCACCGCGACCTGGGTGATGACGGCCTATCTGCTGTCCGCCTCGGTCTTCACCCCCATACTCGGCCGCGTCGGCGACCTCGTCGGCAAGAAGCGCACCCTCGTCGCCGTCCTGCTGGCCGTCCTGGCCGGCTGTCTGGTCGCCGCGCTCGCCCCCAACATCGGCGTCCTCATCGTCGCCCGGGTCGTCCAAGGCGTCGGCGGCGCGCTGTTCCCGCTCTCCTTCGGCATCATCCGCGACGAGTTCGACGCGCCCCAAGTGCCGGGCAGCATCAGCAACCTGTCCGCCGTGATCGCCGCCGGCGGCGGTGTCGGCATGGTGGCCGCAGGCCCCATCGTGTCCGCGCTCGACTACCGCTGGCTGTTCTGGTTCCCCGTCGGCATCGTCGCCGTCACCACCCTCATCGCCCTGCGCTACGTCCCCGAGTCGCCGAGCCGCGCCGAGGGCAGCGTCAACTGGACCGGCGCCGTACTCCTGTCCGGCTGGCTCGTCGCGCTGCTGCTCCCGCTCAGCCAGGCCGGCAGCTGGGGCTGGGGCTCCACGAAGGTCGTCGGCCTCTTCTCCGCGGCCGTCGTGATCTTCGCGGCCTGGCTGTTCTCCGAGGCCCGCTCGCGCAGCCCGCTCATCGACCTCAAGGTCATGCGCCTGCCGTCCGTGTGGACCACCAACACCGCCGCGCTGCTCTTCGGCGCCGGCATGTACTCGATCTGGTCCTTCCTGCCCGGCTTCGTCCAGACCCCGTCGTCCGCCGGGTACGGCTTCGGCGCCAGCGTCACCGCGTCCGGACTCCTCATGCTGCCGATGCTGATCGCGATGTTCGTCTCCGGCGTCCTCAGCGGCAGACTGGAACCCGTCGTCGGCGCCAAGGCGCTGCTCACCACCGGTGCCGCGCTCGGCGCGGTCGCCTGCGGCATCCTCGCCCTCTGGCACGACCGGCAGTGGCAGATCGCCCTCGTCGCGGGCGTCTTCGGCCTCGGCATCGGACTCGCCTTCGCCTCCATGGCCAACCTCATCGTCGGCAGCGTCCCGCCCGAGCAGACCGGCGCCGCCACCGGCATGAACGCCAACATCCGCACCATCGGCGGCTCCATCGGCGCCGCCGTGACCAGCGTCCTGGTCACCGGCCACCTCCAGGCGTCCGGCCTGCCGTACGACTCCGGGTACACCCACGGATTCACGCTGCTGGCCGTGCTCTGTCTCGCGGCGGCCCTGGCCGCGCTCATGGTGCCGGTGCGACGGTCCGGCCGCGGCGGCGGAAAGACCGTCGGCACCTCGCGGGCGGCGCTGCTGAAGGCGGAGACGGAGGCCTCGGCGGTGGCACCCGGCGCCCTGAACTGAACACCGCCCGGTGTGCCAGCATGAGCCGATGATCGAACAGAGCGCGCGCCGCCCCGGCGCCGAACTCCTGGACGTCCACCGGCTCCGGCTCGTCGAATCGGCCGCTCCTCGGCTCACCCCCGAGGAGCGGCTCGCCATGGACCGGGTCTGGGACGAACGGGTGCGCGCCAACCCGAGCTTCTTCGACGGGCCGGTCCTGGTGTGCGCGGGCGCGGAGCGGGCGGGGCCGGACGAACTGGTCATCTCCTGGGTACGGACGACGTACCGCCACTTCGCCCTGCGGCGCGTCCCGTTCTCCACCTCGTGGCTGCCGTCGTTCTTCGTCTCCGTCCTCCAACCGGCCGACGACGGCCGCCTGTTGGTCGGCCGCATGTCCGACTCCACGGCGGCGCCCGGCCGTTGGCAGCTGCCGGGCGGCTCGCTCGAACCCCCCGAGGGCGACGAACCGCTCGACGTGCGGGCCCTGCACTGCCATGCCGCACGGGAGTTGGCCGAGGAGACCGGCATCGAGGCCCGGCCCGAGGACCTCACCTTCTGGAACGTCGTCCGCGCCGGGAACGGCAGTGTCGGCGTTCTGTTCCGCGCGCCGTCGCTCCCGGAGACCGACATACGCGCCCGGCACGCGGCGACGGCCGGGGCGGAGCGCGCCCGGGGCCGCGAACCGGAACTGGACGCCATCGCCCTGATCCACTCCACGGCCCAGTTCCCGCTCCTGGTGGGCACACGCGCGGACTACCTGGAGCCGATCGTCCGCCGCTACGCGGAGGGCGCCGGAACGGGTGTCTCGATTTGAGACACCCGCAGGGATCCCGAAGCCTTCATGATCGGCGGAGCACGACCGCTGTGAAGAAAGGTGATCACCATGGCCCTCGCACTGCTCAGGCGCCGGAGGACCAAAGGCGCCCCGGCCGCGGCGGGCCTCTCGCTCCCCCTCCCGCCCGGCGCGGGCGGCCTCGGCCGGGAGATCGTCGACCCGATGGGCTCGCCCATGGCCTCCGCCGATGTCACGGTGACGGCCCTCGACTCGCACCGCGTCATCGCCTCCGGCACGACCGACCCGTACGGCTACTTCCTCGCCGCGCTGCCGCCCGGACGCTACAGCCTCCTCGTCTCGGCCCAGGGACTCCAGCCGCACCAGGAGACGGTGGAGATCGCCGCCGGAACCGCCGGGCCCGTCGAACGCGTATGGCTCCTGCCCGGCCGCGCCCAGGAACTCCCGCCGCCCGGCACCTGGCTCTTCGACCCGCCGCACACCGCGATCCGCTTCATCGCCAAGCACGTCGGCATGGCCCATGTGCACGGCCGGTTCGAACGCTTCCAGGGCGGCATCCAGATCGCCCAGGAGGTGGCCGAGTCCACGGTCCACGTCCGCATCGACGCGTCCAGCATCACCACCGGCAACACCACGCGGGACGACCATCTGCGCTCCGGCGACTTCCTCGACGTGGAGCGCTACCCGTACATCGACTTCACCAGCACGCGGTTCGCCTATCGCGGCGGCAGCAAGTGGACGCTCCAGGGCTCGCTGACCATGCACGGCGTGAGCCGCTCGGTGAACCTGGACACCACCTACCTGGGCACGGTCAACGGCGGCTACGCGGAGGAACTCCGCTGCGCGGCCCTCGCCACGGCCGAACTGCACCGCGAGGACTACACCCTCAACTGGCGCAGCATGCTCGCCCGGGGCATCGCCGTCGTCGGCCCCACCGTCCAACTGGAGCTGGACGTCCAGGCGATGTACCGCACCCACGACACCCCGACGTCGCCGAAGTGACCCGGCGCATGCGGTAAGGTTTACCTGCGCGTTCACCCGACCGACCGGGTGGGGCGCGACCGGGACGTGGCGCAGCTTGGTAGCGCACTTGACTGGGGGTCAAGGGGTCGCAGGTTCAAATCCTGTCGTCCCGACGGTGCGAAGGGTCTTCGCGGGCGAGAGCTCGCGGGGGCCCTTTTCGTATGGGCCGGGTCCGGTCTTCGAGTGCGCGCGCCGCGCCCACCCGTGCTGCTATGTTCTACAACGCTGTAGATATAGAACCGGACGGTCGCCCGCCGTGGCGCGGACGGCCCGGAGCACTCGGAGTTGGCATGGCGCTGTGGGACCGCATCAAGGAGTCGGCATCGACGATGCAGACCCAACTCGTGGCGAAGAAGAACGACTTGAAGAGCGGCGCGTTCCGGGACGCGAGCATGGCGATGTGCGCGCTAGTCGCCGCCGCGGACGGGAGGATCGACCCCTCCGAGCGGCAGCGGGTCGCGCAACTCATCTTCAGCAACGAGGTGTTGCAGAACTTCCCGGCCGACGACCTCCAGCGCCGCTTCGACGACAACCTGAACAAGCTGACCGCCGACTTCGACTTCGGCAAGGTGGGCGTGCTCCAGGAGATCGCCAAGGCGAAGAAGAAGCCGGCCGAGGCGCGTGCGGTGATCCAGATCGGCATCGTCATCGGCGGCGCGGACGGCGACTTCGACCCCACCGAGCGCGCCGTGGTCCGCGACGCCTGCTTCGCGCTGGGGCTGCCCCCGCACGAGTTCGACCTCTGAGCCGACCGCGCTGAGCGGAACGGGCCATCGGGCGATCCGTCCATCGATCCATTCGCTCATTCGCCCATTCGCCCATTCGCTCATCGGCCTTGTGGCCTACGGGAGTTGAGTCCCGTAGGCCGCGCCCGTGCCGGCGCCGGCGCCAGCGCCCGTATCGCGCTCGCGGCCACGCCCGTGCCCGCCGCCGCCCCCGACCCCCCTGTCCCTACAGCGGCGTCGCCGCGTGCAGCAGGAGCAGCAGGGTCACCGCCGAGTTCGCCGAGAGTGTCGCGGACAGGGCGGCGCCCGCCGCCGCGCTCCACAGTGCCAGGCCCACCGCGGTGAAGAGCGGTGGCCAGGCGCGGGCCGGTGGCGCCGGTGCCAGCAGCGCGGCGACGCGGCGGGGGAGCGGGCCGGGCGCCGCGAAGCCCGCGAGCGCCGGTGCCGTTGTGCCGCGCCGTACGAGGGCCGCCTTGCCGATCGCGCGGGCCACGGCCTTGCGGCTGCCGACGGAGTGGGCGGCCTCCTCGTCGGCCCAGCGCTCGGCGACGTAGGAGACGGCGGTCCGCAGTGGCAGCAGGAACGGGTTGGCCTGGGCGGCGAGTTGGGCGATCAGCAGGTGGCGGTGGTGCCGGGCGGCGAGATGCGCCCGCTCATGGGCGAACAGGGCGCGCCGCTCCCGGGTGTCCAGCCGGCCGAGCATCGCGGTGGACACCACGATCCGGTCGCGCGGACCGCCGGGCAGGGCGTAGGCGTACGGCTCGGCGTCGGTGAGGACCGCGACCGGTGTGTCGCGCAGGCCCGCGAGCGCCGCGTGGGCCAGCCGCCGTACCCGGAAGTGGCGCCACAGAGTCCGGCCGCAGCCCCCGACCACCGCCAGCAGCAGGGGAATCGCGGCCTTGCCCACGATCTCGTCCTGGGGCACGCTCTCCCGTACCTCGGGGTCCGACCAGCCGTCCGGCAGGGGATTGCCGGGCAGTTGGGCGGTGCCGACCACCATCAGCAGCCCCAGGCACAGGGTGCTGCACACGGCCATGACGGCGGCCACGACGCTCAACACGGTCGTGGCGGCGCGCGGGTGCAGATGCTGGGTGGCGAGATGGGCGATCGGCCAGGCGGTCAACGGCAGGAGCAGCGGCAGGAAGACGAAGACGCCCACGGGCTTCAGCCCGCCGGCTCGTCGGGAGCGTCGGCCGCCTGGTCCAGCAGGGCGCGCAGCAGCTGTTCGTCGTCCTCCGGAAGGGCGGTGATGAAGCTGGCCAGCACCGCCCTGCGGTCCTGCTCGCGGTCGAGCACCTTGCGCATCTTCAGCGCGGCGAGCCCGGCCTCGTCCGCGGCCGGCGACCAGACGAACGAACGGCCTTCCCGCCTGCGGGTCACGGCCTGTTTCTCCAGCAGCCGGATCAGCACCGTCATCACGGTCGTGTAGGCGAGTTCGGCGTCCAGGCGCTCCTGTACCCAGGCCGCGGTGACCGGCCCGTCGGCGGTGCGCAGGACGCTGAGCACCTGCGTCTCCAGCGCGCCCTGTGCCCGGCGCGGGGGGCGCGGATCCGGTTTCGCCACGTTCCGTTCTCCTCCTGCCGCTACGGGGTCGTGATCGTCACATCGTAGCGACGCGGTGGCGGTGGGCCGTGCCGCCCTCCCCTTGATTTCTACACTGTTGTAGATTCTAGCTCGGGTCCGTGCCGCGGATCCGGATCGTCGGTATGCGTGGAGGGACGAGTCATGGGTGTTTCCCTGTCCAAGGGCGGCAACGTATCGCTGAGCAAGGAGGCGCCGGGCCTGACGGCGGTGCTGGTCGGACTGGGCTGGGACGTGCGCACCACGACCGGCGCGGACTTCGACCTGGACGCCTCCGCGCTGCTGCTCGACACCTCCGGCAAGGTCCTCTCCGACCTGCACTTCGTGTTCTACAACAACCTCAAGAGCCCCGAGGGCGCGGTGGAGCACACCGGCGACAACCTCACCGGTGAGGGCGAGGGCGACGACGAGTCCCTCAAGGTGGACCTGGCCGCCGTACCGGCCGAGGTCGACAAGATCGTCTTCCCCGTCTCGATCCACGACGCGGACAACCGCCAGCAGTCCTTCGGGCAGGTCCGCAACGCGTTCATCCGCGTCGTCAACCAGGCCGGCGGCGCCGAACTCGCCCGCTACGACCTCTCCGAGGACGCGTCGACCGAGACCGCCATGGTCTTCGGCGAGCTGTACCGCAACGGCGCGGAGTGGAAGTTCCGTGCCGTGGGCCAGGGTTACGCCTCCGGACTGGCCGGTATCGCCGCGGACTTCGGCGTCGGCGTCTGAGGCGTCCGCCCACCATTTCCCGAACGGCAGAAAGAGAGACCGCGCATGTCCGTCAACCTGGGCAAGGGCCAGCAGGTCAGCCTCAGCAAGTCCGACGGCAGTGCCCTGACGTCCGTCCGCATGGGGCTGGGCTGGCAGGCCGCGCCCCGCAAGGGATTCCTGGCCAAGCTGACCGGCCCCCGCGAGATCGACCTGGACGCCTCGGCGGTGCTCTTCGCCGGCCGGGAACCGGCCGACGTCGTCTTCTTCCAGCACCTGACGAGCGACGACGGCTCCGTCCGCCACACCGGCGACAACCTGATCGGCGGCGCCGGCGGCGGTGACGACGAGACGATCCTGGTCGACCTCGCCCGCGTCCCCGTGCACATCGACCAGATCGTCTTCACGGTCAACTCGTTCACCGGGCAGACCTTCGCGGAGGTGGAGAACGCCTTCTGCCGCCTGATCGACGAGACCACCGGTCAGGAACTGGCCCGGTACACCCTCAGCGGCGGCGGCGCCTACACGGCCCAGATCATGGCGAAGCTCCACCGCTCGGGCGGCGGCTGGCAGTTGAAGGCGATCGGCGAACCCGCGGCGGGCCGGACCTTCCAGGACCTGCTGCCCGCCGTGGCCGCCCACCTGTGACACCTGGTCAGGGGCCCCGTCCACCGAGGCCGGTGCCCCGCCGACCGCGTCACCTCCGGGTTCCGCACCCGGGGCAGAACGCCGCACCGTCCGGCACCGCGGCCGAACAGGACGTGCACGCGTTGGACTGGGCGAGGTGGTACCCGCAGCCTGAGCAGAAGGCGGCGCCGTGCGTCTCGGTGCGGCACTGGGGGCACACCAACTGCCTTGGCGTGGTGGGGTCGTAGGCCTGACCGGCCTGCTGCCCCGCGCTGTACGCGCGCTGGGAGGCCATGTCGTTGAGGCCGCGTTGCTGCGCCGCCATGGCCTCGGCGGCGGTGTCGGGCGCGCAGCGCAGGCACAGTCCCTGGGCCGCGTTCCAGCAGCGCCCGCAGACGTATTCGGTGCAGCGCGCGCAGCGGTTGAAGTGCCCCTCCGCGTTGTCGATCGCCTGCTGGAAGGCGTGGTCGCGGGCCTGGCCCCAGCCGGCCCCGGCGAGCCCGTCGGCCGCGGAGGACACACCCCGGCCCGCGCTGCCGAGCATGCTCCAGGCCATGTCGACACCCTTGCCGAGCCAGGTGGCGGCCCGCTCACCGACGTAGGCCTGGAACGGTGAACGCCAGGTGTCGTAGCAGCGGGCGCAGGAGAACTCGAACTGGAAACCCGCTCCCGTGCCGTTGCGCACGCACAGGTCACGGTAGTTGTTGCTGAAGTAGATCTCACCGCTCATGTGGTCCCCCCACAGTTCAGGACATCGGCACCCTGCCGTATGACGCGAGCGGCAGAGTACTGGTTCTCGCCAAATTCCCGATGATGGGGGACATCTTCCCGCAGGAAGGGCTTGCGGTACGTTCGGGTACCCGGATGTGCACACCGTCCCGATGGAAGGCGGGAGATGGCCGAAACCCGGACCGGGTCCCCGACCCGGCGACGATGGCTCGCGCTCGCGGTCTTCGCGATCGTCGTCTACGTCCTCGTGCGCGCCGCCGACACCCCGCAGGCCGCGACTCCGCACTCTTCGCCGGGGCCCTCCCACTCGCCCTCGGCGAGCCCCTCGCCCCGGGCCACGACCACGACCACCAGCACCTCGTACGACCCCGCCACATACGCGCCCCAGGTCCGCGCGAGAGCCCAACAGGCTGGTGTGAGCGCCCAGTTGGTGATGGCGATCCTCTACAACGAGGCGTACAAACCGCATGACGCGGCCTTCGAGCGGGCCTGGCAGCGGTACAAGCCGGACGCGGCCTTCGGGATCGCCAACATGCACCGCGCGACCTTCGACGAGGTCAAGCAGGGCCGGGACTTCGCCGGACGGAGCTGGGACGAACTGCCCGACGACCGCGACCTCGCCATCGAGGCCGAAGCCTGGTACCTGCACGACCTGGCGGCCCGACTGCCCGCGACCCGGCAGACCTCCCTCACCGAGAACGACCTCCTCGCCCTCGGCTACAACACCGGCGCGGGCAACATGCTCGCCTTCGCGCGCGGTACGGCACCGGGCAGCCAGGCGCGGTCGTACCTGGACCGGCTGCACGCCAACTGGGCCAAGGCCGGGAGAGCCGTCGCCGGATGAGATGAGAAGGGAATGTTCACCCCGAGATGGTTGAGGTGAGGGCCGTCCCCACCCCATAGTTGTACGGTTGCGCAATATGGCAAGCGTGACGGGTGGTGTTCCGCGCCCCGCGGGCACCGCCGTCCGACAAAGAGAGTGGGAGTGGCGGCATGCTCCGCAACGGACTGGAACCGTGGCACCTGCTGGTCGTGGCGATCGTCGTCATCGTGCTGTTCGGCTCGAAGAAGCTGCCCGAGGCGGCGCGCGGACTGGGCAAGTCCATGCGCATCCTCAAGAGCGAGGCCAAGGCGATGAAGGACGAGAACGCCCCTCCGGCCCCCGCCGAGCGGTCCGACGCCTCCGCCGCGACCCCGGACGCGTCGGTCACGCGTCAGGTCCAGGCCGCCCCGGGCGACACCGCCTCGGCCCGCCCGGTCACCGAGGGCACCGCGACCGTCTGAGCCGCGGAGTCCGCGAGTCCGGTGGTTCGGTGATCCCGGACTCCGGTAGTCCTGGACTTCGGTGGTCCCGGACTCCGGTCCGCGTCAGGCGCTCGCCGCCCGTCCCCGAGTCGCTCAAGGCCGCCGGGAATCCGCATCCGGCTCCTTGAGCGCTCGGGTCTCGCTCTTGAAGATCCGGGTCGCCCTGCCCGCCGCCCGCGTCAACTCCGGCAGCTTCTTGATCCCGAGGACGACCACCACGACGAGAAGGATCACGGCCAGTTCGCTCAAGCCGAACATCAGGTCTGCTTTCTCCCGGGAGTCGGACCGCTACGGAGTACCGGCCGCACAACACAATCTACAGTGCTGTAGAAGTCTCTCCTGAAGTGTGATCGCTCAACCACCCTGCCGTCCAGCCCGGTTGGCGGGGCCATGAGCCTGCGCGAGGGAGCGGAGACAGCCGGATGCCGGAGCAACACGACAACGGGACCGAGGCGGCGCCACGACCGGCCGACGGGCGATCGGCCCATGAGCGACCGGCCCGCGAGCGCCTGGCGCGCCGCTGCCGCACCGTCACCGAGGCCCGCTGGTTCGCCCTCACCGTCTTCGGCGTCATCCTCGCCAACGCCGCCCTGTTGGGCATCGAGACCTACCCGGGACCGGCCGCCGACTGGCACCGCTGGTTACGCCTGGCCGAACACACCTGCCTGGTCGCGTTCACCGCCGAGATCCTGCTGCGCCTGCTGGCCTGCGCCGACCGCCCCCGCGACTTCGCCGAGGACCCCTGGAACCTCTTCGACCTCGCCGTCGTCCTCTGCGCCTTCCTGCCCGTCGTACGCGAGAACACCACGGTCCTACGACTGCTGCGGCTGGCCCGCGTCCTGCGCACCGCCCGCTTCCTGCCCCAACTCCGCGTCGTCCTGGTCGCCGTGGCCCGCAGCCTCCCCGGCACACTGAGCTTCCTGCTCGTCGGCGGGCTGGTGCTGTACGTCTACGCCATGGTCGGCTGGGTCTTCTTCGGCCGCCAGGACCCCCAGCACTACGGCTCCATCGGCCGCGCCGTCCTCACCCTGTTCCTGCTGATGACCCTGGACGGCATCGGCGACGCCGTCCACGCCGGCCTGGAGATCTCCCGCTGGAGCCTGCTCTACTACGCGTCCTACGTGCTCCTCGCCTCCTTCGTCCTGGTCAATGTCCTGATCGGCGTGGTCCTCACCTCCCTGGACGACGCCCGCGCCACCGAGCGGGACGAGCCGCCGTACCGGAGTCCGCGCGCGGCCGGGGACGAGGACCGCAGGCTGCTGCTGGACCGTGTCGCCGCCGCCCGCCGGGCCCTGGACGACCTCGAACAGGACCTCGCGCGTTCGGAGTTGGGGACGGCCGGGAGGGGAGGTGCCATCGGTGTGAACGGCAACAGTTGCTATATTGCGCAATCATCCGGTGCCGGTGACAGCGTAGGGAGTGGTGGATGAGCGACCGCCGGGGCGAGACGTCCGGCCGTGCGGCCACGCGAGCTCGCTCCACCGTGCCGCACGCGCGCAGGGCGGACGGAGGGTCGGCCAACCGGCCGCCGACCGGCAGAGCCGCGGCCCGGCAGGCGGCACGGAACACCGGCCACGGCTCGCGCCGCCGCGCCAAACCGCCCGCCCGGCGCCGCCGGGTCGCCCGCATAGCCCTGATCACGGTCTCGGCGCTGATCCTCGTCACCGCCGGAGTCGGCACCTGGCTCTGGGAGCACCTCAACGGCAACATCAACAGCGTCGCGCTCGACGACGGCGCGGGCGGCAAGGAGAAGGCCGACGCCTTCGGCCGCACGCCGATCAACCTCCTGGTGATCGGCTCGGACGGCCGCAACAACGCCGCCGACTGCAAACTGGGCGGCGGCTGCGGCTCGGGGAAATCGACCAGCGGCCACAACGCGGACGTGGAGATGGTGGTCCATGTCTCCGCCGACCGTTCCAACGCCACGGTGATGAGCGTGCCCCGCGACACCATGACCCAGGTCCCCGCCTGCAAGGACCCGGACAGCAGCCAGGCGACGGCCGGTTACTACGGCCAGATCAACAGCGCCCTCCAGTACGGCCCCGCCTGCCAGGTGACGACCGTTCACCAGCTCACCGGCATCACCATCGACCACTTCGTGATGCTCGACTTCGCCGGTGTGGTGAAGATGTCCGACGCGGTCGGCGGGGTCTCGGTCTGTGTCAGCGACAACGTCTACGACACCTACTCGCACCTGAAGCTCGCCAAGGGCACGCACACCCTCAAGGGCGAGGCGGCGCTGGAGTTCGTGCGCTCGCGGCACGGCTTCGGTGACGGGAGCGACCTCGGCCGTACCGTCTCCCAGCATCTGTTCCTGAGCGCGATGATCCGCAAGTTCAAGAGCGCGGGCACGCTCGCCAACCCCGCCAAGGTGTACTCCCTGGCCGACGCGGCGACCAAGGCGCTCACGGTCGACGACGGACTGGGCAGCGTCGGCAAGCTCGTGGACCTGGCGACCGACCTGGACAAGGTCCCGTCCAAGCGGATGACGTTCACCACCATGCAGACCGGCGCCGATCCGACCAACGCCGACCGGGTCGTCCCGGCCGCCGGTGCCAAGTCCCTGTTCGCGGCCATCGCCGACGACCAGTCCCTGAGCGGGGGCGGCGGCAAGAAGAAAGCATCCTCCGCGCCCGCCACGACCGCGCCCGCCACCGTCCCGGCCGCCGAGGTCGCCGTGAAGGTGGAGAACGGCACCACGATCGGCGGACGCGCCTCCGTGATCGCCGACGCGCTCATCGCCAAGGGCTTCAGCTCCGGCACCAGCACCGGCAACGCCCCCGAACAGGCGGCGACGACCCGACTCACCTACGGCCCCGGCGAGAAGGCCGAGGCCCAGACGGTGGCCTCCGCCCTCGGCCTGTCCGCCGCGCACCTCACCCAGAGCGGCGCGAGCGGCCTGACCCTGGTCATCGGCGCCGACTGGACGAGCGGCACGACCCTCTCGGGCGGCTCCTCCGCCGCCGCCCCGGCCGACACCCACGCGGCCGTCTCCAACGCCAACGCCTCGACCGCCGACCAGTCCAAGAGCTGCGCCAAGGTGAGCCAGTACAAGACGGTCGCCCTTAACGGCGTACCGATGACACCGGCCCAGGCCTACGCGGCGGCCACCGGGAAGAAGGACTCGGCGTCGTAGCCGGACAGGAGGAGGGCGGGACGGCGGGACAGTAAGGGCGCTCCTCGCGCGCCTCACCGTCGGCCCTCGTCACTCGTGAGCGGACCGGAGCACGCCCGCAATCGCGCGGGCGGCCGGAGGTAAAGCGGCGGCGACAGGCTGACCGGCATGACCGTCCTCCTCGCCGCAGAGCCGATGACCGCCGCGTACCGCGATGTGCCGTGGGCGCGCGCACGGGAACTGGCCCACGCCGCCCCGACACCCCTGCCCGCTCGCCGAGTTGCGCTCGCCGGGGCGGCCGGACTGACGCTGGCCGAGGCGCTGCGCACGCACCGGCCGCTGCCCGGGTTCGACACGGCCGCCATGGACGGCCACGCGGTCGGTCCCGGGCCCGGCCCCTGGCAGCTGCGGGGCGCGGTGCGCGCGGGTGCCGTGTGGACGGGCGGGGCACTGGGACCGGGAGAGGCGGTCGAGATCTCCACCGGCGCGGTCGTGCCGTCCGGTGCGTGGGCCGTGCTGCCGCTGGAGGACTCCGAACGCCCCGCCCCTTCGCTCCTGGCCGGCCGGACCCCGGCCGAGGGGCGGCACATCCGCCGCGCCGGCGAGGACGCCCCGGCGGGCGCGGAACTGGCCCCGGCCGGCACCCGTGTCGGCCCCGCCCTGCTCGGCCTGGCCGCCGCCTGCGGCCACGACACCCTCGCGGTACGACCGCGCCCTCGCGTCCGTGTCCTGGTCACCGGCGACGAACTCACCCACACCGGCCACCCGGCCCCCGGCCGGATCCGCGACGCCCTCGGCCCGCTGCTGCCGTCCCTGGTGGACCTGCTCGGCGGCGAGGTCACCGAGTCGCGCCACCTGCCGGACCGTCCTGCGGGCGCGCTCGCCGACGCCGTGCGCCGCACACCCCACGACGCGGACGTGACCGTCGTGACCGGCTCCACGTCGGTCGGTGTCACCGACCGGTTGCGTGCCGTCCTGGCCGGGGGCGCCGCCCGCGACGGCGCCGCCCGATGGATCGTGGACGCGGTCGCCTGCCGCCCCGGCCATCCCCAACTCCTCGCCCAACTCCCGGACGGGCACTGGATCCTGGGCCTGCCCGGCAACCCGTACGCGGCCCTGGTCGCCGCCCACACCCTGCTCGCCCCGCTGCTGTCCGGCCTCACCGGACGCGCGCTGCGGCCCCTGCCCGGTGTCCCGCTCACCGGGGACATCCGCGTCGCCCCCGGCCGCACCCGCCTGGTCCCGGTCATCTGGGACGGCGCCACCGCCCGACCCCTCGGCGGCCACCGCCCCGCGTTCCTCCAGGGCGCGGCCCTCGCCGACGCCCTGGCCGCCGTACCTCCCCACTGGCAGCCGGGCGGCCCGGTGCCGTTGCTGCACCCGATCGGATAGACGCGGGACGACCCCGCTGGACGCGGGACGACCGGGTTCGACGAGGGGCGACGGTCGGCGCCCGGAAAATCCCGGCGCGAGCCTTCACCCGGTCCGTATGATCCTGCGGCGATGACGACGGTGATGAGAAGACGCGTGCAGTTCACCGAGCAGGTCGCGCGGTTCCGCGACTACATGCCGGCCTCGGACCGGGAGAAGTTCGAGCGCCTGCTCGGCCGGATCGTGGCCGACCCCGAGGGCGACGGCAGTCACCTCGCCTACACCACCGACACCGTGACACGTTCCGCGTGGGAGGACGGCGTCAACTTCCACTACGTCGTGACTGCCTTCTTCGTGGTGGTCATCGAGCTGGACATCTACGACGCCACGCGCGGCTTCAACGAGGTGTAGAACTCGAAGTCGCCGCCGCAGCAGGGCGGTTGACCCGGCAGTCCGGCCGGGTCAACCACCGCCGTCGAGGTCCGTGCGCTGCCGCACCACCCGCAACTCGCCGTCCAGCAGCTCCACTTCGTACAGCTTGCCGCGCGCGTTCTCGAACGGGCGGTGCAGGATCATCGTCAACTGCCCCTCGAACGTGCGGAACAGCATGCCGTGCCCGCTGTCCTCCCGTACCAGCGGCCGGTGTTGACGCCACGGCCCGGTGAGCGCGCCGGACTCCGACACGGCGTACGTCTGGACGTAGCCCCCGCTGAGGGTGCCGTCCGGGTCGGCCCGGTTCTTCTCGTACGTCGACCAGAGCATGAACAGGCTCCCGTCGGGCGCGTGGTGGAGCTGCGGTCCGTCCGTGACGTAGGGCGGGAGCTGGTGCGGTACCCCGGCCGGTATGTCCTCGCCGATCCAGCCCGCGTCCGAGGCCTTGAAGAGGAAGACCGGGTCGCCGATCGTCCCGGTCAGGTCCGGGGCCAGCCGGATCGCCTCCATCGTGCCGTCGACGGTCTGCAACCACTCGTGCGCGTACACCATCCACGGCTGCCCGGACGGGTCGACGTACAGCGTGCCGTCCAGGGTCATGAGGTGCTCGGGCGGGGTGGGCCGGGCGGGGTCGACCACGGTGAAGGGGCCCAGCAGCGAGTCGGACACGGCCGTGACCGTGCCGCGCCGGTGGTTCGGGAGGGCGAACGGCGTGCCCCAGTCGCCGGCCGGCCGCACCGGGAGCGGGCTCTTCTCGTCGTGCAGGGTGGTGAACAGGTAGTACCGGCCGTTCCACCGGTGCACCTCCGGCGCCCAACCGCCGTCGCCCGCCCACAGATCGGGCTGTTCCGCCGCCAGGAACACCACCGCGGGACGCGTCCACTCGCGCAGGTCGTGACTGCGGTAGACCATCGTGCCGACGCCCTCCACACCCGACACGGAAGGGTCGTTGGACGTGTAGAGGTGATAGGTGCGGGTCTCCTCGTCCGCGACGACGAACGGATCGTGCAACGGCATGTCGGGGAGCCGCAGGGGCTCGCTCACCTGGATCGCCATGGAGTCACCGTAGGCCCCGCGAACCCCTCGCGCACCACCGCTGTCGCGGGAAAAACGCTTGGACCGCACGGCCGTCCGCGCGGGACACTGCCATTCCTGGCCAGCGCCGATGCCGGGCTTCCTTCGACATCACGGGGTGGGGATGGGATCGCCTGAAACGCGCGAGGCCGGGTCGCGCAGGGGCTCGGTACTTCTCGCACTGCGTTACTACGGCCGGGAGTTGGCCCGGCTCCGCCGCTGGACCGTGCCCGGCGCACTGCTGCCGGCGCTCGGCAACACCGGCATCAACTACATCGCTCCGCTGATCGTCGCGAAGCTCGTCGGCCGTATCGCCGGCGACTCGGGCATCGGCATCGCCTCGACCCTTCCGTACGTCCTCGGCTTCGCCGGAGTGCTGCTCTTCGCCGAACTGCTGTGGCGGCTCGGACTGCACTGTCTGAACCGGCTGGACGCGCTGGGCATCGAGCACCTGTATGTGATCGGCATGGACGAACTCTTCGCCAAGGACGCGGCGTTCTTCCACGAGAACTTCGCCGGCTCCCTGACCAAGCGGGTGTTGAGCTTCGCCTCCCGCTTCGAGGAGTTCGTCGACACGATGACCTTCCAGGTCGTCGGCAGCCTGGTGCCGCTGCTGTTCGGCTCGGTCGTGCTCTGGCGCTACGAACCGCTGCTGGTCGTAGGGCTGTTGGTGATGATCGCGCTCACCGCCGTGGTCGTGGCACCGCTCATCCGGCGCCGCCAGGCACTCGTCGACCAGCGCGAGGAGGCCATCGCCCGGGTCTCCGGCCATGTCGCCGACAGCCTGATGAACATGGACACCGTCCGCGCGTTCGCCGCCGAGGAACGCGAGGCCGCCGAACACCGCTCCCGCGTCGCCCGTTCCCGCCGGCTGACCCTGCGCTCCTGGGACTACGGCAACCTGCGCATCGACACCCTCGTCGCGCCGCTCTCCGTACTCACCAACGCCCTTGGCCTGCTGCTCGCGGTCGCGCTCGGCGGCGGCGAGCACGGGGTCGAGGCGGTCGTGGTCGCCTTCACGTACTACTCCAACGCGACCCGCATCATGTTCGAGTTCAACCAGATCTACCGGCGCCTGGAAAGCTCGATGACCGAAGCCGCCCAGTTCACCGAACTGCTGCTGACCTCACCCACCGTCCTCGACCCGGACGCCCCGGAACCGCTGCTCTCCCGCGCCGCCGACGTCCGCTTCGAGCAGGTGACCTTCGCCCACGCGGGCGCCGACACCCTCTTCGACGGACTCGACCTGCACGTGCCCAGCGGCACGAAGATCGGCCTCGTCGGCCGGTCCGGCGGCGGCAAGACCACGCTCAGCCGACTGCTGCTGCGCATGACGGACATCGACTCCGGCCGCATCCTGATCGGCGGCCAGGACATCAGCAGGCTGCGCCAGGCCGACCTGCGCAGCCTGATCGCCTACGTCCCGCAGGACCCGGCGATGTTCCACCGCACCCTGCGCGAGAACATCGCCTTCGCCCGGCCCGACGCCACCGACGCCGAGGTCCGCCGGGCGGCCGGGGCCGCGCATGTCACCGAGTTCGCCGACGCGCTGCCGGACGGCTTCGACACCATGGTGGGGGAGCGCGGGATCAAGCTCTCCGGCGGACAGCGCCAGCGCGTCGCCCTGGCCCGGGCGATCCTGCGCGACGCCCCGATCCTGCTGCTCGACGAGGCCACCAGCGCCCTCGACTCGGAGAGCGAGGTCCTCGTCCAGGAGGCGCTGTGGCGGCTCATGGAGGGGCGGACCGCGCTCGTCGTCGCGCACCGGCTGAGCACCGTGGCAGGCATGGACCGGCTCGTGGTCCTCGACCGCGGGCGGATCGTCGAACAGGGCACGCACCAGGAGCTGTTGGCGGCCGAGGGCGCCTACGCGAAGCTGTGGCAGCACCAGTCGGGCGGCTTCCTCGACGAGAGCCCGGAGCGCGCCGCCGACCTGCGCTGACGCCCCGAACAGCGGCCCGATGTCCGGGACTTGGGGCACACGTGATGCACAACCGGTTTCTGACACGGCGCGTTGCGGGACTGTGTCGCCGAGATCACCCAGTCTTTTCGAAAGTTCGCCCAAGGTCTTGACGCCGTTTCCGAGCCGGAAGAAGCTCTGCCCCAACGCATGACAACCGGTTTCTATTGAGGAGGTGCGGTCATGCCCGCACGCGCTGGTGCTCCGCCGAGCCGCCGACGATTCCTCGCGCTCTCGGCGGTCGGCGCGGCGACCGGCGCGGCAGCCCTGAACGGTTGCGCCCTCCCGGTGTCCACCGGGGTGAGCGGAGCGGGCGAGACCGTCACGGTGATGGCGAAGGCCGACGACCTGGGCCCCGACCTGGTGAAGCAGGCCGAGCGGGACACCGGCATCGCGATCCAACGGGTGGACTACGACATCACCAAGCTGATCGCCATGCTCACCAGCGGCAGCCCGCCGGACCTGGTGCGCGGGGTCGGCGCCGTGGACGCCGCGTTCTACGCCGCGCGGGACGTGATGCAGGAACTGGACTCCTACTTCGCCACCAGCAGCGTCCTGCGCCCGGACGACCTGGACCCGGTCAACGACCTGTGGCGCTACGACGGCAGGGTCCAGGGCAAGGGCCCGCGCTACGGCATGGCCAAGGACTTCTCCCAGGACTCCATGTTCTGGTTCAACACCGCGGCCTTCGACCGGCAGGGCGTCGCCTACCCGTCGGAGACCGAGCCCGTCACCTTCGACGCGTGGCTCGACAACGCCCGGCATCTCGCGCGGCGTTCGCACGGCCAGACGACCGTCTTCGGTGGCAGCTACAACGGCCTGGTCAAACTCACGCTCATGGCGACCATGACCGCCTCCGCCGGCGGGAGCCTGTTCGCCGACGACTTCTCCAAGGTCGACTTCACCACCCCCGAGGCCCGCAAGGCGCTGACCTGGTACCTGGACTACTGCCGGCTCAAGGTGGGCCCCAGCCCCGTCCTGCCCGACCCCAACGGCTGGGACGGGCCCACCTACCAGGCCGGCCGCCTGGCCATGTCGAACAACGGCTACTGGATGGGCGGCATGATCGGCACCGACCGGAAGCTGGCCGAGGCCTCCCGGCTGGCCCCCGCCCCGGTCTTCGCGGGCGGCCCCCGGATCAGCGCCTGCCAGGGCGGCACCGGCATGTGGATGCCCCGCAAGTCCCGCAACAAGGACGCCGCCTGGCGCGTCTTCGAGTGGTTCTTCGGCGAGGCACCGGCCAGGGCCCGCGCCGCCAGCGGCTGGGGCATCCCGAGCCTGAAGTCCCTCCGCCTCCTGATGCCCCATCAGGAGGAGTTCCAGAGGCGGACGTTGAGCGCCCAGCGCAACGAGCTGAAGCACTTCTCGGTGGTCGCCGTCTCCCCGTACATCTCCGGCGACGCCTTCGAGTCCCTCTTCAACCAGACCGCCACGCCCGCCATGAAGGGCGAGATGTCCGTCGACCGGCTCGCCGGACGCCTCAACTCCGTCATCAACGAACAGATCGCACGCGGGAAGGAGCAAGTGGGATGACGGTCGATCAGGCGACCTCGCCGGCCGTCGGACGGCCGCGCCCGACCATGAAGACGGGCCGGAACCGGTCCGCCGCCCGCCCCGGACCGTCCATGACGACGCGCAGGCACCGCGCGTTCTACCTGTTCGCCTCACCATGGATCATCGGTTTCTCCCTGCTGACCGTCGCACCCATGGCGTACGCGCTGTGGCTGAGCTTCACCACGTACGACGGCATCTCCCCGCACTGGCACTACGTCGGCCTCGGCAACTACCGCGAGCTGATGGGCGATCCGGTCACCTGGGACGCCCTGGGCCGGGCCGGTCTGTTCGCCGTGCTCTCGGTGCCGCTGTCGATCGTCGCGGGACTGGCCCTCGCGGTCCTCGTCAACCGCCCGCTCAAGGGACGCGGACTCTTCCGCACCCTGCTCTATCTGCCCGCCGTGGTCCCGCCGGTGGGCGCGGGCATCGCCTTCAAGAACCTCTTCGACCAGAACTCCGGTGCCGCCAACGGTGCGTTGACCTTCTTCGGCTTCGACGCGATCGGCTGGCTGGCCGACCCCTACGCCCGCTACGTCCTGGTGATGACGGTGCTGTGGGCGGCCGGCAACATCATGATCATCTCGCTGGCGGGCCTCCAGGACGTCCCGCGCGAACTCCACGAGGCGGCCCGCATCGACGGCGCGAGCGCCTGGCGCACCTTCCGCAGCATCACCGTCCCGCTGTTGTCGCCGGTGCTGCTCTTCCAGACCGTGACCGGGGTGATCGCCTCCGTGCAGACCGTCATGCCGATGCTGCTCGCCCCCACCGCGGGCACCGGCGGCCTCACCACGATCCCGCAGTCCAACTACACCTACATGATCCATGTGTTCGCGGAGTACTTCGCGCTCGGCCGCTACGGCTACGCCTCCGCACTGCTGTGGGTGCTCTTCGTCCTGATCCTCGTCGCGACCGGACTCATCTTCAGATTCACCTCGGGCGTGGTGTTCTACAACGTCGACCCGGAGGCGCGGAAGTGACCGCCACCAGTGTGCGTCCCGACTCCCGGGCCCGCGTGCGGATACGCGTCAGCCGCCTCGCCCTCTACACGGCGCTGGTCGTCGTCACCGGCCTGTTCCTGGGCCCCTTCGGCTGGCTGATCCTCACCGGCCTCAAGGCGCCCGCCGAACTCGCGGCGGCCCCGGTGCACTGGCTGCCGACCCGCTTCGAGTGGCACAACTTCACCGACGCCTACAAGGCCATCGACTTCCTCGGCTACGCCCGCAACTCCCTGATCATCGCCACCCTCTACGCCACCCTCGTCACCCTCAGCTCCGCCTGGGTCGGCTTCGGTTTCGCCCGGCTCACCGCACCCGGCAAGAAGGTCCTGTTCGGCATCCTCATCGGTTCGATGATGCTGCCCCAGATGATCACCCTGCTGCCGACCTACCTGATCTTCGCCAGGCTCGGCATGGTCGACACGTACTGGCCCTGGGTCCTGTGGGGCCTGTCCTCCGCCCCCTATCTGGTCTTCCTCTTCCGCCAGTTCTTCGCGGGCCTGCCCCGCGAACTGGAGGAGGCGGCCATCGTCGACGGCTGCGGCTACGGCGGGATCTTCTGGCGGATCTTCCTCCCGCAGTCCTGGCCCGTGCTCTCCGCGAGCTTCGTCATCGCCTTCACCTGGACCTGGGGCGACTACATCGCGCCCCAACTCCTGCTGTCCACCGACCACTCCACGCTCGCCGTCGCGGTGATGACCACCTATGTCTCGGCGGCCGGCACCCCCAGCACCAACCTCCAGGCCGCGGCCTCCGTGATGTACGTCGTCCCGATCCTGCTGATCTTCCTCGTCGCCCAGCGCGGGTTCGTCGCCGGGATGTCGACCAGCGGCCTCAAGTAGCCGTTCCTTCCGCCCTCTTGCACCGCGACCGAGCCGTAGGGGTGCGCCCCGCAGGTGACGGAGCGAAACAAACAAGGAGTAGGTATGAACACGCCCCTGTCCCGTCGTACGGCCCTCCAGGCCGCCGGTGCCACCGCGCTGGCCGCCGGTCTGTCCGGGCTGACCGCCACGGCGGCGCACGCCGGCGGCGGCCACACCTCCCGCCCGAAGCTGGTGACTTACCCGCGTCCGGCGACCATGCCGACCAACACCGGTTTCCAGGTGCGGGTCCGCACCGCTCCCGACGGCGCGTGGCAGACCCTCGACATCTACCGGCCGCAGTTCGAGGAGATCAACGCCACCACCGGCTCGGGCAAGGTCTACAGCTCGTCCATGGCCTACTTCGACTTCGACGGCTCGGTCGAGATCGAGGTCACCTACCTCAAGGGCGGCACCACCAAGGCCCGGGTGAGACCCGACTCGTACGGCATCACGCCCGAACTCCTCGGCGACACCCTGCGGTTCACCCTCGACGAGCCGAAGGATCTCGTCGTCCAGATCAACGACGAGATCTTCGACGCCCTGCACCTCATCACCAACCGCGTCGAGCACCACGCCCCGTCCGCCGACGACCCGGACGTCATCTACTTCGGGCCGGGCGTCCACACCGTCACCGGAAACGTCCTTCTGGTCCCCAGCGGCAAGACCGTCCACCTCGCCGGCGGGGCCGTGCTGACCGCGCAGGTCTACTTCAAGGACGTGGAGAAGTCCCGCCTCACCGGCCACGGAGTGCTCTACAACAACCCCGGTGGCGCGATCCTCTGCGAGGGCAGCAAGAACATCCGGGTCCAGGACGTCATCATCCTCAACCCGGCCGGTTACGCGGGCACGTTCGCGGAGAGCGACAACGTCCGCATCACCAAGGCGCGCGCGTTCAGTTCGAAGGGCAACGGCGACGGCTTCGACGTCTTCTCCTCGACCAGGATCACCTTCGACGGCTGCTTCATGCGCAACTCGGACGACTGCATCGCCATCTACTGCCACCGCTGGGACTACTACGGCGACACCCGCGACATCACCGTCAAGAACTGCACCCTGTGGGCCGACGTCGCCCACCCGATCAACGTCGGCACGCACGGCAACTCCGACGCGCCCGAGACCATCGAGAACCTCCTGATCAAGAACATCGACATCCTCGACCACCGCGAACCCCAGATGAACTACCAGGGCTGCATCGCCCTCAACCCCGGCGACTCCAACCTCATCAAGAACGTCCGCATCGAGGACGTCCGGATCGAGGACTTCCGCTGGGGCCAGGTCATCTACATGAAGGTGATGTTCAACACGAAGTACAACACCTCGGTCGGGCGCGGCATCGACGGCGTCTACGTCAAGAACCTCAGCTACACCGGCACGCACGCCAACCCGTCGCTCTTCCTCGGCTACGACGCCGAACACGCCATCAACAACGTCACGTTCGAGAACCTCGTCATCAACGGGCTCGTCGTCGCCGACTCGATGAAGAAGCCGAGCTGGTACTACACCACCGACGCGATCCAGTGGTTCTACAACGAGCACGTCACCAATCTGAAGTTCCTCACGACCGCCGAGGCCGAGGCGGCTGCCGCGTCATGAACACCCCCACACCGAGCCGCCGGGGCTTCCTCGGCGGCTCCGCGGCCCTGCTGCTGGCGTCGGGCGCGAGCGGAGTGCTCGTGCCCGGCCGGGCGACGGCCGCCCAGAACGACGCCGGGGTGACCTTCTCCCACCCCGGCCTCCTGCACACCGCCGACGACCTCGCCCGGATGAGAGCGGCGGTCGCCGCGAAGCAGTCCCCGGTCTACGACGGCTACTCGGCGCTCGCGGCCCACGCCCGCTCCTCGTCCTCGTACACCGTGCAGAACACCGGCCAGATCACCACCTGGGGACGCGGTCCGACCAACTTCCAGAACCAGGCCGTCGCGGACTCGGCCGCCGCCTACCAGACCGCGCTGATGTGGTGCGTCACGGGCGAGCGCGCCTACGCCGACAAGGCCCGCGACATCCTCGACGCCTGGTCCGCCTCGCTCACCGCCATCACCGGAGCCGACGGCCCGCTCGGCGCTGGACTCCAGGCCTTCAAGTTCGTCAACGCCGCCGAACTCCTGCGCCACACCGGCTACGACGGCTGGAGCGCGGCCGGTATCGCCCGCTGCGAGGACTCCTTCCTCCGCGTCTGGTACCCGGCGGTGTCCGGCTACATGCTCTACGCCAACGGCAACTGGGATCTGACGGCCCTTCAATCCCTGCTGGCCATAGGGGTGTTCTGCGAGGAGCCCACCCTCTTCCGCGACGCGCTGCGCTTCGCCGCGGCCGGCGCGGGCAACGGCAGCGTCCTCCACCGCGTCGTCACCGCCGCCGGGCAGGGCCAGGAGTCCGGCCGGGACCAGGGCCACGAACAGCTCGCGGTCGGCCTTCTCGCGGACGCGGCACAGGTCGCCTGGAACCAGGGCGTCGACCTGTGGGGCTTCGACGACAACCGCATCCTCGCCAACGTCGAGTACGCCGCCCGCTACAACCTCGGCGGCGACGTCCCCTTCGTCCCCGACCTCGACCGCACCGGCAAGTACATCAAGACCATCGTCTCGGCCGTCTCGCGCGGCACTCTCCCGCCGATCTACGAGATGGCGTACGCCCACTACGCGGGCGTGCGCGGCCTGGACACCCCGTACACGAAGAACGCCGTCTTCCGGGGCAGCGGCGGCGCCCGGGTCGTCGAGGGCAGCAACGACGACCTGCCGAGCTGGGGCACCTTCGCCTACGCCGGCGCCACGGCCGCCGCGCCCGCCGTGCCGACGCCACCGGCGGGAGTCACCGCGATCGGTGACGACCGTTCCGTACAGGTGAGTTGGCTGCCCTCGACGTGGGCCGACACCTACACGGTCCTGCGGGCCGCGGCTGTCGACGGCCGCTACGAGACGATCGCCTCCGGGGTCCGGCAGCCGACGTACACCGACCACGACGTGCACGCCGGACGGACGTACTACTACACCGTCACCGCCGCCAACACCCTTGGTACGAGCGGCGGTTCGGCCTGGGCGGCGGCCTGCGCCGGTCTTCCCGGACCCTGGTCGACCCAGGACGTCGGGGACGTGGAGATCCCCGGCTCCGCGGTCTTCGACGGTGAGCGCTTCGTCCTGGAGGCGAGCGGCACCGCCGACACCTACCGTCTCGCCCACCTCCCGCTGCGCGGCGACGGCGCGGTCACCGCCCGGATCGTGTGGCCGCTCAGCTCGCAGTACTCCAAGATCGGCGTCACCGTCCGGGCCTCCCTCGACGCGGACGCGGCACACGCCGCGATGCTCGTCCAGGGCCTGCCGCTGCACACCTGGAGCGGGGTGTTCTCGGCCCGCACGGCCACCGGCGCGGCGGTCTCCGGCACCGGCGGCACGCCCGTACCGCCGTCCCAGCAGGACGCCATCACGGTGAACGCCGCCTTCCCGATCTCCGACCTCGGCACACTGCCCGAGTCGGCGACCCCGCTGGAGGCGCCGTACGTCGAGGGCGCGGGCGACGGCTACCGGCTGCGCAGACCGTACTGGGTACGGGTGACCCGGACGGGCGCGCGCTGCACCGGAGCCATCTCACCGGACGGCGTCCACTGGACCGAAGTCGGCAGCACCGAGGTCGAGTTGGGGCGTACCGCCCACGCCGGACTCGTCCTCACCTCCTGTCTCGGTGTCGACGAGGACTACGCCGGGACCGGCACCGGAGCCTTCGACAACGTGAGCGTGACGTCCGCCAAGGGCACGGTGTGGCGCGTGCCCCGCCCGGCGCGCACCGCGACCGACCTCCGAGCCGAAACCGGCCCCGACGCCGTCGAGTTGGCCTGGAGCGACCCGGACCTCTGTGCCGAGTACACGGTCCTGCGCGCCACCCGCGCCCCGGGCCCGTACACGACCCTCGCCACCCGCGTCGGCCCGGTCGGCTTCGGCACCCGCGTCCGGTACGTCGACGCGACGGGAACGCCGGGAACGACGTACCACTACACGGTCGTGAAGACCAACGCCGGTGGCCGCGGCCCGCGTTCCGCCCGGGCGCTGGCCGTGATGCCGACACCTTCCGTCCCCCGGTTCACCTCCGCGGACACCGTGTTCACGAACGAAGGGGCCGCCTTCCGGTACATGCTGCGGGCCTCGCACCAGCCCGTGCGGTTCGGCGCGGACGGCCTGCCCGCCGGGCTGCGGATCGACCGGCGCACCGGGCTCGTCTCCGGAATCCCCACGCAGACGGGGGAGTTCACGGTCGAGACCACCGCCGCCAACGCCTCGGGGACCGCGACCGGCACCCTCACCCTGACGGTCGGTACCGCGCCGCCCGCGCCGTGGACGTACGGCGATCTCGGCGACACCGTGCTCGACGACCGCGACTTCGGGACGCTGGGCGTGGTGGCGATCACCACGCCGGGCAGCACGTCGTACGACGGCGGGACCTTCACCGTGCGCGGCGCGGGTGTCGATCTCAACGCCAACGGCCAGGGAATGACCGGGCAGTTCGTACGGCGGCCGGTCAGCGGTGACTGCGAGGTCGTCGCCCGGCTGGTCTCCCGCAGCGGGGTCACCGCCGACCGGGTCGGGCTGCTCATGGCGAAGTCGCTGTCGCCGTTCGACCAGGCGGCCGGAGCGATCGTCACGGCCGGTACGAGCGCCCAGCTGATGCTCCGCAGGACCGTGGCCGGTGCCTCCGCCTTCACCGGCGGCGCCGCCGTCACCCTCCCCGCCCTGCTGCGGCTGAAGCGCGCCGGGACCGCGTTCAGCGCAGCCCTGTCCACCGATGACGGCATCACCTGGACCCCCCTCGCCGACGGAGAGATCCCCGGCTTCGGTGACGCCCCCTACCGCGTGGGTCTGGTGGTCTGCTCGCGCAGTCAACCGGCCCGCTGCACCACCGAGTTCGACGAGGTGAGCATCACGCCCACCTGATCCGGCACGGATTGGAGATGCACAGCGATGAGCCGCACTTCCCCCCACGAGCATTTCCGCAGAACAGAGTTGAGCCGCCGCGGTCTGCTGAAGACCGCGGGCGGGCTCACCGCAGCCGCCGCTCTGGGCGGCGCCGCGGTGGCCACGACCGCGCACGCGGCCCCGGCCACCTTCACCCACCCCGGCATGCTGCACAACGCCGGAGACATCAACCGGGCCAAGGTCAGGGTCGCGGCGGGAACCGACCCCTGGCTGTCCGGCTGGAACCGGCTGACCGCCAACTCCCACGCACAGTCGACCTGGACCAATCGGGCGACCGCGACGATCGTCCGGGGCGGCGACGGCCAGAACTACAGCCTGCTCTACAACGACATCGCCGCCGCCTACCAGAACGCCCTGCGCTGGCAGGTCGGCGGCACCGAGGCGAACGCCGAGTGCGCCGCGAACATCCTCAACGCCTGGTCGACCACGCTGACTTCGGTCACCGGCAACGCCGACCGGTTCCTCGCGGCCGGCCTCTACGGCTGGCAGTTCGCCAACGCCTGCGAACTCATGCGGGACTACAGCGGGTTCGACCTGGCCGCCGCCCAGGAGCTGCTGGCCACCGTCTTCTACCCGCTCAACGACAGCTTCCTCACCAACCACAACGACGCCTGCATCACCAACTACTGGGCCAACTGGGACCTGTGCAACATGGCGTCCGTCCTGGCCATCGGGATCCTCAACGAGGACAGCGCCAAGTACGACCAGGCCGTCACCTACTTCAAGTCGGGCGCGGGCAACGGCTCGATCGCGCACGCCGTGCCGTACCTGTACACCGACTCGGACGGCTACGCGCTCGGCCAGTGGCAGGAATCCGGCCGCGACCAGGGCCACACCGTCATGGGCATGGGCCAGATGGGCGCCGTGTGCGAGATGGCCTGGAACCAGGGCGACGACCTCTACTCCTACGACAGCCGCCGCTTCATGCAGGCCGCGCAGTACGTCGCCAAGTACAACGCGGGCGGCGACGTCCCCTTCACCACCTACACCTGGGGCACCGGGCAGAGCTGCGCCCAGTCGTCCCAGACGGTGATCTCGGCGGACTCGCGCGGCCAGATCCGGCCGGTGTGGGCGATGCTCCACTTCCACTACAACCGCCGGATCGGCCTCGACGACAAGTACATCTCGGCCATGTACTACGACCTCGTGGCGCCCGAGGGCGGGGGAGGTGACTACGGCTCCGACAGCGGCGGCTACGACCAGCTCGGCTTCGGCACCCTGATGTACGCGAAGTAGCGGACCCGACTGTCCACGGGTCGGTCACCGGTGACCGACCCGTGGACGCCCTCTTGACCCCGGGCGACGGTGGATCGACACTCCATGAGAGGAATCCTAGTGAACAGGTAGGGAAACATGGGGCGCCTTGAGTCGGTCACCACCAGCCGAGTGGACCGTTCGCCTCTTCTGACCTCCCGCCGTCACATCGATCTGCTGCGGGTGTGCAGCGCGATCAGCCCACTGCGCTGAGCTCCGTCCACCGCTCGACGACGCTTCCGCCGCGCGTACGTCCACGCGCCCGTACCCGGGGAGTCCCATGTCCGTCACGCCGCTCGCCGCCGTCCCCGCCCCCCGCCCCGCCCCCCAGTTCCGGGGCCGGATCGGGCGCGACGCGCGCAGCGGGCACTACGCCGTGCCGCGCCGCTACCGCCTGCACCTGTCCACCGCCTGCGCCGACGGCCTGCGCATCGCCGTCACCCACAGCCTGCTCGGCCTCGACGAGAGCTGTCCGGCCGTTTTCCTCCCCGCCGTGCCCGACTGTCCGAATGGCGGACACTCCGTGCTGCGCCCGCTCTACGACGCGAGCGCCCACCGCCACACCGGACCGGCCGCCGCGCCCGTGCTCAGCGACGACTGGTCCGGACGCATCGTCAGCACCCACGCCCCCGACATCACCCGCGACCTCGCGCGGCACTTCGGCGCGGCCGGACCGGAGCTGTACCCGTGCGGCGCCGAGTCGGAGATCGAGGCCGTGGAGCGGCTCTGCGCCCAGGGCATCGAGGACGCGGCACAGCGCGCCGGAGCGGCCGGCGGCGACCGGGCGGAACGCGAGGCGGCGCTCGTCCTGCTGCTGGAGACGCTGGGCGCGCTGGACCGCTGGCTGGACGGCCGCGAGCACATGCTCCGTGACGAACTCACCGCCGCCGACGTCGAGTTGTGGGTCACGCTGGTGCAACTCGACACCGTGCACCGCTACCACCTGGACGCCGCCGCCGTGCGGAGCGTCGCCGACCACCCCCACCTGTGGGCCTACGCCCGCCGGCTGGCCGCCCACCCGGCCTTCGGCACCCACCTCGACCTCGACGGCATCGCCCGCCGCCACCACGCCCGTTGCCAGGGCCTGGAGGCCGCCGGCGCCGCCGTCCAGATCCTGGACTGGGCAGCCCACGCGGCGGACGAAACCGGGGCTTGCCGCAGTTGAGCGGGGTCCGGAGCGTCCATCTACTGGACGGCCATTGACATCCGTTCGGGCAATTGTCTTAACTTGCGACCCAGAACGGTCATGAGTGTCAGCGACAAGCCCTGGCTTGCTGACCGGCAACCCTCGCACGCGGTGGGGTGCCCCAGGTGACGACCGGACCGGATGACGTTTCGGTAAGCGCGAGGCCCCCAGGGGCCGGAACAGTGACAGGTGACGCCATGTACGCAGCACGCAGGACGGCCACGCGCCGCCCGCTGGGCTGCGTGCAGTCGTACGCCAACCTGTTCGTCGCCGACCGCGCTGTCGATCTGCTCCGGGTCAGCAGCGCACTGTGTACCGCACCGGGCCGTGCCCGCTGTCGGGCCTGACGACCACTCGGCCCACGCACCTCTGACGCGCCCCCGCTCCCGCGGGTGTGCCTGCCCCCTCCCCGCCCCCGGTCCCGTGCACCCGCGCGTGCCGTCCGCCGTCGTGCGTCCACCGCCACGGACCGGGGTCTGTGAATCCGCCGGAGCCCACCATGAGTGAACCCCCAGGCACCACCGTGTCCCTGGCCGACGCCCCCGCTGCCGACGCCCCGTCAAAACCCCTCACCGCACAGCGGGTTCAGCCGCTGCGCCGGCCCGGCCGGTGGATCCTCACCGCGGCCGTGCTGGTGCTGGTCGCCCAGTTCGTCCACGGACTGGTCACCAACTCCTTCTACCAGTGGGACCGCTTCGGCTACTGGTTCCTGCGCCCGACGATCCTCGACGGCCTCGTCATCACCCTCGAAGTGGCCGCGCTCAGCGCGGTGTTGGGCCTCCTCGGCGGCATCGTCCTCGCCCTGGCCCGGCTCTCCGGAAGCCCGGTACTGCGGGCCGCGAGCTGGACCTACGTGTGGGCGCTGCGCTCGATCCCGCTCATCGTGGTGCTGATCTTCCTCTACAACTTCAGCGCCCTGTACCAGACGCTCAGCATCGGCATCCCCTTCGGCCCCGCCTTCTTCTCCTTCGACGAGTCGAAACTCGCCACCGACATGGCCGTCGCCGTCGTGGGACTCAGCCTCAACGAGGCGGCGTACGCGGCCGAAGTGGTCCGCGGCGGCATCCTCTCCGTCGACCAGGGCCAGCACGAGGCGGCCTCCGCCCTCGGCCTGCCCAAGGGCTACCAGTTCCGCCGGATCGTCTTCCCGCAGGCGCTGCGCTCCATCACCCCCAACTACGTCAACCAGCTGATCGGCCTGATCAAGAGCACCTCACTGGTCTTCTACGTCTCGCTGCTCGACCTCTTCGGCTCCGCGCAGACGATGGGCTCCACCTACCCCGGCGACATCGTGCCGCTGCTCCTGGTCGTCACCGTCTGGTACCTGATCCTGACCAGCGTCGTGTCCGTCATTCAGTTCTACGTCGAACGGCACTACGCCCGGGGCGCCACCCGCTCCCTGCCGCCGACCCCGATCCAGAAACTCCGCACCGGTGTCACCGACCTGCGGGCCCGCATCCGCAGGGAGACCGCCGTATGAGCACCCACACGATCGAACCGCTGGCGGAGATCACACCCGCCGCCGTGGAGGTGCACGACGTCCACAAGTGGTACGGCGCCCACCGGGTGCTGGACGGCGTCGACCTGACCGTGCGGCCCGGCGAGGTCACCGTCATCCTCGGCCCCTCCGGCTCAGGCAAGTCCACGCTGCTGCGGGTCATCAACCACCTGGAGAAGCCGGAGATCGGCTACGTCAGCGTCAACGGCGAACTGATCGGGGTGAAGGAACAGGGCGGCCGGCTCAAGGAGTTGAGCGAACGCGCCATCCTCACCCAGCGCAGCCGGATCGGGTTCGTCTTCCAGAACTTCAACCTCTTCCCGCACCTGACCGTCCTCGACAACGTGGCCGCCGCCCCGGTCGCCACCGGCCGCCTCGGCAAGCCCGAAGCCCTGGAACTGGCACGGGAGTTGCTGGGCCGCGTCGGTCTCGCCGAGAAGACCGGCGCCTACCCGAGGCAGCTCTCCGGCGGCCAGCAGCAGCGCGTCGCCATCGCCCGCGCCCTCGCCCTGCGGCCCGGAGTCATCCTCTTCGACGAGCCCACCTCCGCCCTCGACCCCGAACTCGTCGGCGAAGTCCTCTCCGTCATCAAGGACTTGGCGACCAGCGGCACCACCCTCGTCATCGTCACGCACGAGATCGGCTTCGCCCGCGAGGTCGCCGACCGGGTCGTCTTCATCGACGGCGGAAAGATCGTCGAACAGGGACCGCCCCACGAGGTCCTCGACCGACCGCAGCACGAGCGCACCAGGGACTTCCTCAGCAAGGTCCTCTGAACCGCCCCGCCCCACCTCTCTCACCTTCTCCTTCACCTTCACCCTCAACACCGAGCCTAGGAACAGCCATGTCTACTCCCAGCCTTCGCGGCAGACTCACTCGTGGACTCACCGCGGGCACCGTCCTCGCTTCCCTCGCCGGTGGTCTCGCGGCCTGCGGCGGCGACAGTGACGCGGCCACCACGTCCGGCAGCGCCGCCTCCGGCACCGTCACCGTGGGCGCCTTCTCCCTCGGTGCCGCCAAGGAGGCCAAGCTCAAGGTCGCCGAAGTGAAGTCGATCAGCGCCGAGTTGCCCAAGGCGATAGCCAAGAGCGGCAAGCTGGAGGTCGGCGTCGGCTTCCTGCCCGCCGGCTCCCCGCCGCTCGGCTACGTCGGCTCGGACCAGAAGACCCTCACCGGATCCGAGGCCGACATCGCCCGCCTGGTCGCCGCCGTCCTCGGCCTCAAGCCGGAGCTGAAGAACTCCACTTGGGAGAACCTCTTCATCGGCCTCGACAGCGGCAAGGTCGACGTGGCCTTCTCCAACGTCACCGACACCGAGGAGCGCAAGGCGAAGTACGAGTTCGCCTCCTACCGCGAGGACAACCTCGGCTTCGCGGTCAAGGCCGACAACTCCTGGAACTTCGACGGCAATTACGAGAACCTCGCCGGCAAGACCGTCGCCGTGGGCGCCGGCACCAACCAGGAGCGGATCCTCCTGGAGTGGAAGAAGAAGCTGGCCGCCGAGGGCAAGAAGGCGCTCACCGTCAAGTACTTCCAGGACAACAACAGCACCTACCTCGCGCTGGCCTCCGGGAAGATCGACGCCTACCTCGCCCCCAACCCCTCGGTCGCCTACCAGGTCTCCTCGACCAAGGGCACCGCCAAGGCGGTCCGCAACGCGGGCACCTACTCCGGCGCCGGCTCCACCCTCCAGGGCCTGATCGCGGCCACCGCGAAGAAGGACAGCGGCCTCGCCAAGCCGCTCGCGGACGCCATCAACTACCTGATCAAGAACGGCCAGTACGCCAAGTGGCTGGCCGCCTGGAACCTCTCCAACGAGGCCGTCGCCAAGTCCGAGGTCAACCCGCCCGGACTGCCGAAGAGCGACTCCTGACCCACCCTCCCGGCAAGGGGACCCCGCCACGCCCCGGCGGGGTCCCCGGCCCGTGCGACCCGTACCGGAGCCGTCACCCGATGTCTGTCACCGCAAGTCCCGCGACGATCACCACCCACGTCCTCGACAACCCGGCCTGGGCCGCGCTCACCGGCCCGCACGCCCACCTCGCCGAACGCGTCGGGCGCGCCGCCCGCTACCCCGTCGACGTGGCCGGCTTCCACGCCATCACCGACAACGACGACCCGCGCGCCTGGGCCGACCTGGCCACCCTCGTCGGCCCCGGCGGCACCGCCGCCGTGCGCGGAGTGAGCGAGACCCCGGACGGCTGGGAGATCGTCCGTTCCGGACACGGCGTCCAACTGGTGGACACCGCACTGCGGGCCGAACCCGACCCCGAGGCCGTCCGCCTCGGCCCGGACGACGTGCCCGAGATCCTCGACCTGGTCGCCCGCACCGAGCCCGGCCCCTATCTGCCCCGCACCGTCGAGATGGGCACCTACCTCGGCATCCGCCACGAGGGCAGGCTCGTCGCCCTGGCCGGCGAGCGCCTCCACCCGCCCGGCTGGACCGAGATCAGCGCCGTGTGCACCGACCCCGACCACCGCGGCCGGGGCCTCGCCACCCGCCTGGTCCGCGCCGTCGCCGCCGGCATCAAGAAGCGCGGCGACCACCCGTTCCTGCACGCCGCCGCCACCAACACCGACGCCATCCGGCTCTATGAGTCGATCGGCTTCACCCTGCGCGCCCGTACGGTCTTCTCGTTCGTACGGTTCACCGGCCCGACGCCCGCCGCCGGTCCGGAAGAAACGGCACTGCCGTGAGGTTGCCCCCAGTGAAGCCGGAATCCGTGGAGGTGGAGCACATGTGCGGCGCCGCCGTCCTCCACGTGCGACTCACCACCCGACAGCACATCGACCTGCTGCGGATCGCCGGCGCGCTCTGTCGCCCCTGACCCCGTTGCCCACCCGCCGTCCGCCCGTTCCCCCGGGCCGGCGCTCTCGTACGGACCTCCAGGAAGGCACCCCTCGTGTCATCGACCTCCCCCTCTCCACTGCATCTCGCCGTCGCCCTCGACGGCACCGGCTGGCACCCCGCCTCCTGGCGCGAGCCGGCGGCCCGGCCCCGCGACCTGTTCACCGCCACCTACTGGGCCGACCAGGTCGCCGAGGCCGAGCGTGGCCTGCTCGACTTCGTGACCTTCGAGGACGGCCTCGGCCTCCAGTCCTCGCACTACGGCGAGCTCGACGGCCGCACCGACCAGGTCCGCGGACGCCTCGACGCCGTACTGACCGCGGCCCGCATCGCCCCCCTCACCAGCCACATCGGCCTGGTCCCCACGGTGGTGTCCACACACACGGAGCCCTTCCACATATCGAAGGCGATCGCCACCCTCGACTACGTCAGCACCGGCCGCGCGGGTGTCCGGGTGCAGCTCTCCGCCCGCCCGCACGAGGCCGACCACTTCGGCCGCCGCGACGTCCCGCCGATCAGCCTGGAGAGCCTGCGCACCCCGGCCGGACAGGAGCACCTCGCCGAGCACTTCGACGAGGCCGCCGACTACATCGAGGTCGTGCGCCGTCTCTGGGACAGCTGGGAGGACGACGCCGAGATCCGGGACGTCGCCACCGGCCGCTTCGTCGACCGCGACAAGCTGCACTACATCGACTTCGAGGGCCGCCACTTCAGCGTCAAGGGCCCCTCCATCACCCCCCGGCCGCCGCAGGGACAGCCGATCGTCAGCTCCCTGGCCCACCAGACGATCCCCTACCGGCTGGTGGCCCGCGCCACCGACGTCGGCTACGTCACCCCGCACGACACCGCCGACGCCCGCGCGATCGTCGCCGAGATCCGCGCCGAACAGGACGCGGCCGGCCGCGCCGGCGAACCGCTGCACATCTTCGGCGACCTCGTCGTCTTCCTCGACGACGAGGAGAGCACGGCCGTCGCCCGCCGCGAGCGCCTCGACACCCTCGCGGGGGAGCCGTACACCAGCGACGCCCGGATCTTCGCCGGAACACCCGCCCAACTCGCCGACCTCCTCCAGGAGTTGCAGTCCGCCGGGCTGAGCGGCTTCCGGCTGCGGCCCGCCGTCGCCGGCCACGACCTGCCGGCGATCACCCAGGGCCTGGTCCCCGAACTCCAGCGCCGGGGCGCCTTCCGCCGCGCCTACGAGGCCGACACCCTGCGCGGCCTGCTGGGGCTCGCCCGCCCCGCCAACCGCTACGCCGCTGCCGCCAACGCCTGAGCCGGAGGACCGTACGACATGAGCAAGCCCCTGAAGCAGATCCACCTGGCCGCCCACTTCCCGGGCGTCAACAACACCACCGTGTGGAGCGACCCCGCGGCCGGCAGCCACATCGAGTTCAGCTCCTTCGCGCACTTCGCCCGCACCGCCGAACGCGCCAAGTTCGACTTCCTCTTCCTCGCCGAGGGCCTGCGGTTGCGCGAACAGGGCGGCAAGATCTACGACTTGGACGTGGTCGGCCGCCCCGACACCTTCACGATCCTCGCCGCGCTCGCCGCCGTCACCGAGCACCTCGGCCTGACCGGCACCATCAACTCCACCTTCAACGAGCCCTACGAGGTGGCCCGCCAGTTCGCCAGCCTCGACCACCTCTCGGACGGCCGCGCCGCCTGGAACGTGGTCACCTCCTGGGACGCGTTCACCGGCGAGAACTTCCGCCGCGGCGGCTTCCTCCCGCAGGACGAGCGCTACTCCCGGGCCAAGGAGTTCCTCGCCACCACCCAGGAACTCTTCGACTCCTGGCGCGGCGACGAGATCCTCGCGGACCAGGCCACCGGCACCTTCCTCAGCGACGCCAAGGCCGGGGCCTTCGTCCACCAGGGCCAACACTTCGACATCCACGGCCAGTTCAACGTCCCGCGCTCCCCGCAGGGCCGCCCGGTGATCTTCCAGGCGGGCGACTCCGACGAGGGCCGCGAGTTCGCCGCCTCCTCCGCCGACGCCATCTTCAGCCGGTACAGCACCCTCGACCAGGGCCAGGCCTTCTACACCGACGTCAAGTCCCGCCTCGCCAAGTACGGCCGCAGGTCCGACCAGTTGCTGATCCTCCCGGCCGCGACCTTCGTGCTCGGCGACACCGACGCCGAGGCCGAGGACCTGGCCAAGGAGGTCCGCCGCCAGCAGGTCAGCGGCGCCACCGCGATCAAGCACCTGGAGTTCGTCTGGAACCGGGACCTGTCGTCCTACGACCCGGACGGCCCGCTGCCCGACGTCGACCCGGACGTCAGCGACAACCACATCTCCAAGGGCCGCGCCCAAGTCCGCATGTACCGCGACCCGTTGGCCACCGCCCGCGAGTGGCGCGAGCGGGCCGCCGCCAACAACTGGTCCATCCGCGACCTGGTCATCGAGACCGGCAACCGGCAGGCCTTCATCGGCTCCCCGTCCACGGTCGCGAAGACCATCAACGACTTCGTGCAGGCCGACGCCAGCGACGGCTTCATCCTCGTCCCGCACATCACCCCGACCGGACTCGACCCCTTCGCCGACAAGGTCGTCCCGCTCCTCCAGGAACAGGGCGTCTTCCGCACCGAGTACGAGGGCCCGACCCTCCGCGACCACCTCGGCCTCGCGCACCCCGACGAGGTGCGCGAGGATCGGGCGGCCTCGTGAGGTTCCTCGCGATCACCCTCATCGTCCACCGCCCCGACCCGGTCACGGGCATCCGGAAGTCGACGCACGAACGCTTCCGCGAGGTCCTCGACAACGCGGTGCTGGCCGAGGAGTTGGGCTTCGACGGCTTCGGCGTGGGGGAGCGGCACGAGCGCCCCTTCATCTCCTCCTCGCCGACCGTCGTCCTCAGCCACGTCGCCGCGCTCACCCGCCGCATCCGCCTCTTCACGGCGGTCACCACCCTGAGCCTCCTCGACCCGGTCCGCGCCTACGAGGACTACGCCACGCTCGACCACCTCTCCGGAGGACGCCTCGACCTGATCATCGGCAAGGGCAACGGCACGGCTCAGCGCGAGCTGTTCCACGTCACGCCCGAGGACCAGTGGGAGCGCAACGCCGAGAGCTACGAGGTGTTCCGGCAGCTGTGGCGACAGGACAAGGTGACCGCGAAGACCCGCTTCCGCCCGGAACTGAAGGACGCGGAGGTGTGGCCCAGGCCCTACCAGCAGCCGGTCCGGGTCTGGCACGGCAGCGCGACGAGCAAGGAGAGCGTCGACCTGGCCGCCCGCTACGGCGACCCGCTGTTCTCCGCGAACGTCACCAACCCCATAGAGCCCTATGCCGAGTTGATCCGCCACTACCGGGAACGCTGGGAGCACTACGGCCACGACCCGGCGGACATCGCGGTCGGCGCCGGCACGGCCGGCCTCTACGTCGCTCCCACGACCCAGGAGGCGCTGACCGCCTACCGCCCGGTCTTCGAGAGCAACCTCGCCTTCCAGAGACAGGTCGGCCTGCCCGTCGTCTTCGAGACCCTGGAGGACTACGTCGAGCGCAGCTCCGCGCTGATCGGCAGCCCCCAGCAGGTCATCGACAAGGTGCACCGCTACCACGAGCGGTTCGGCCACACCGTGCTCCACCTGCACGCGGACGCCAGTGGTTTGACGGACCGTCAGCACCGCGACTCGCTGGAGCTGTTCGGATCGGCGGTGGCACCCGCGCTGCGCGCGGACATCCCGGACCCGCCGTTCGACTGGGGGCCGGTCCTCGCCCGGCCCTGACGGGTTCTGCCATGATCGACGCCATGGCCGTCCGTATCGAACCCGCCGACGTCACCGACCTCCACCAGGTCCTGGCGGACCACGCACGCTACTGGGGGGAGCGCGACCTGCGCGCGCTCCATCTCACCGCGCTGGTCCAGGAGTTCGGGTCGACATGTCTCGTCGCCCGGGCCGAGGACGGCATCCGCGGCTACCTCTTCGGCTTCGTCACACCCGACCGCACCGGATACGTGCACCTGATCGCGACCCGGGACGACGCCCGCGGCACCGGGCTCGGCCGCGACCTGTACACGGCGTTCATGGAGACCGCCGCACGACAGGGCGCGGTCCGCCTCAAGGCCATCACCTCGGTCACCAACGAGGGGTCCATCGCCTTCCACCGCACCCTCGGTTTCGACGCGCGCACCGTCGAGGACTACGACGGGCCGGGCCGACCCCGTGTCGTCTTCAGCCGTGAACTGCCGCCCCGCTAGCACCGCACAGGTCCAGCAGACGCCGTCCGCCCTCCCCGGCGAACCATTCCGCGTGGCCCACGTAGTACTCGTACGCCAGCCGGGTGTTCTCCGCCGAGCGCGTCACACCGTGGAAGTAGCCGAGTTCGGAGAGCGCGAACTCGGCGTGGACCAGGGGAAGCAGCGCGGGGAGCGCCTTCGACTCGGCGGGGCCGAGCGGACGTAGGGACTGATAGCCGGCCAGGAGCGCGAGGGCGTCCTCCTCGCGGACCGGGAAGCCGGGCCGGAGCCACTGGACTGTGTTGCGTTCGATCGCGGTGGCCAGGTCGTGCACGGCGGTCGTGCGGTCGCTCATGCCGAAGTCCAGGACCGTGGCGACCGAACCGTCCTCGTTCCAGAGGAGGTTGGAGGCGTGCCAGTCGTTGTGGGTCCAGAGCGGGGTGAGGCCCGGGAGGTGCGGGGCCAGTTCCTCGTGCAGCGGGAGCAGGACCCGCCGGGTGTCCTCGCGCCACGGGAAGTCCACCAGGCCCGCGGCCAGTTGGGGGCGGTCGGCCACGTACCGTTCCAGCTCCGTCAGCGGGTCGGCCGACGCGAACACGGTGAACGACGCCACCAGCGGCTGGACCTGGCGGCGCGGCGCGTCGAAACCCTCCGCCGCCAGATGCAGTCGGGCCAGCGCCTCGCCGGCCGCTCTCGCGTGGGCGGGGGAGCGGAACGGGGACCAGGACAGGGCGTCCCGATAGAGGTCGATGCCGGTGCCGGTCGAGTGCACCTCGTAGGTCCACTCGCCGCGCGTCGTCGCGTCGAGCACCTCGACCACGGGTGCGCCGCGTCGCCGTAGCCGCCGCAGGAAGGCGTGTTCCTCGGTCAGGCCTTCGAGGGTGCGGACCGAGGTGTGGTGGCGCTTGACGAACAGCCGGCGGCCCGCGCGTTCCACCACGGCCGCCGCCGACAGGGGGCGCGGGCTGCGCCAGACGACCCGGGCCGGGCCCACGACGTCGGTCACCTCGATGTCGGTCAGGGGCGGCCAGTCGGGGGCGACGGGGTCGGTGCCCAGGCCGTGGGCGAGGTGTGAACTCACGCCGTCCTCACCGCAGTCGTGCCGCGCAGGGCGTCCAGGACACGGCGCTCGGTCGCCGCGAAGTCGGGGTTCGTGAAGTCGTCGGCGCCGCGCGGGCGGGCGAGCGGGACCTCGACGTGGTCGACGACGGTGGCCGGGCGCGGTGACAGGACGTGGACCGTGTCCGCGAGCAGGACCGCCTCGCGGATGTCGTGGGTGACCAGGACGACCGTCCAGCGGTGGCGCTGCCACATGCCGGCCAGCCACAGCTGCATCTCGGTGCGGGTGAGTGAGTCGAGCGCGCCGAAGGGTTCGTCGAGGAGCAGGACCGGGCGCTCCAGGACGACCGTGCGCAGCAGCGCCGCGCGTTGCCGCATACCGCCGCTGAGCTGGGACGGATACGCCTTCTGGAAGCCGTCGAGGCCGAAGTCCGCGAACAGGGCGTCGGCCCTGCGCCGTGCCTCCTTCTTCCCGACTCCCTGTGCCTGAAGGCCCAGTGCCGTGTTGTCGAGCACGGTCCGCCAGGGGAAGAGGAGGTCCTTCTGCGGCATGTAGGCGACCTTGCCCGACTCCACTCCGGCCGGTTCACCCTCCACCAGTACCCGACCCGACGTGGGACGGTCGAGGCCGGAGACCAGATTGAACAGGGTGCTCTTGCCGCTGCCGCTCGGGCCGATGACGGCCGCGAACTCGCCCGGCTCCACGCCGAGTTCGAGATCCCGCAGCACTTCGAGGGGGCCGAACGACTTGCCGACGCCCTCGATCCGCAGACTGCTCATGACGACCTCTCCTCCTTCAGCGCCCGTTCCCACGGGAGCACCAGCCGTTGCAGCAGGAAGGTCGCGCCGAACAGGGCGATGCTCAGCGCGGCGGTCACCGCGACCGCCGCGAAGACCAGGTCCGTGCGGAACGCGCTCTTCTGGGCCTGCATATAGATGCCGAGGCCCGCCTCCGCGCCCGCGTACTCGGCGAAGACGGCGCCGACGACGGCGTAGGTGATGCTCACGCGGAGCCCGGCGAAGAAGTACGGCATCGCGCTCGGCACCCGGACCAGCCGGAACGTGCGCAGACGGCCCGCTCCCAGCGAGCGCAGCAGCCGCATCGCCTCGCGGTCGGTCGCCGCGAAGCCCGCCGCGAGGTTCGCGGCGAGCGGGAAGAACGTCGTCAGGGTCACCACCAGCATCTTCGGCAGCAGTCCGAAGCCGAACCAGATGATCAGCAGCGGGGCCACGGCCACGATCGGGACGGTCTGCGAGGCGACGAGCAGCGGGTATAGACCCCGGCGGGCCGCCGAGGAGAAGTCGAGGACGACGGCGACCAGCCAGGCCGCCGCGAACGACAGAGCGAAGCCGAGCAGCGTCTCCTGGAGGGTGGGGAGGGTCTGGTCCCACAGGTCCTGGCGGTTCAGCCAGCCCTGCTCCACGACCCGGGCGGGGGAGGGGAGCGTCGTCGGATCGACCCCGGCGGCGGTGACGTAGAGCTGCCAGCCGCCGAGGAGTACGGCGAGGACGAGGAGTGGCGGCCACAACGACCGCAGCAGCGGCCTCACTTGGTGTCCGGGAGGTAGGCGTTGGTGAAGAACGTCGACGCCTTCGGCGCGGTGGTGAGCTTCTTGCCGTTGGCGTCGACCAGCAGGCCCGCCTTGTACTCGAAGTCCGCGAAGGCCTGCCAGCGTTCCGCGCTCTGGGTGCCGATCGAGCCGTCCGCGCCCTTGTAGTACTCCTTGGCGAGCAGTGCCTCGCTCTCCCGCACCAGCTCGGTGTTGGTGAGGACGCTCTTGTTCGCCGCGATCAGCAGGTCGGCCGCCTGGGCGGGGTGTTCGGCGGCGTAGCGGTAGCCCTTGTCGACGGCGGCCAGGAACTCCCTGGCGAGCCGGGGGTTCTTCTTCAGGAACTGATCCGAGGACGCGACGAGCGTCGAGTAGATCGCCGGGAAGCCGTAGTCGGAGAGCTGGAAGTTCTTCAGCGGCTTGCCGTTCAGCTCCGCCTCCAGGCCCTCCCAGGTCGGCATCGGCATCGCGAAGTCCGCCTTGCCCGCGTAAAGCGCCTGGTACGCCGAGGTGTTGAGGGTGACCTGCTTGAAGTCGCCCTCGCCACCCGCGTTCTGGATCACTTTCCGCAGCAGCGGCTGCTCGTACGGGGCGCCGAAACCGGCGTAGGTCTTGCCGTCGAGGTCCTTCGGCGAGGTGATGTCGCTGCGGTCGGCGCGCACGGCGATCGTCACGTCGGTCTTCTGTGTCACCGCGTAGACGGAGGTGATGTCCTGGCCGGCGGCCCGGGCGGTGGTGATGCCCTCCTGGTAGGAGATCCCGAAGTCCGCCTTGTGGTTGGCGATCAGGGTCTCGGGCGCGGTCGAGCCGTAGGGCACGATCTTCAGGTCGATCCCGGCGGCCTTGAACCAGCCCTTGGCCTGGGCGACGTAGATACCGGTGTGGTTGGTGTTGGGCGTCCAGTCCAGCGCGAGGGTGACGGTCGTGGTGCCGTCCTTCGCGGCGGCCGTGGAGTCGGCGGAGCAGCCGGTGACGGCGAGGAGGGCGGTGGTGGCCAGGGCGGCCAGGGCGGTACGGCGATGCATGTCGGGTCCTTCGAGGGGTGGTCGGGCTGGCGGGTCGGTCCGGTCAGGGCCGACACAGCGCGCTGCCCACCCGCATGAAGTCGACGGCGAGGCGCCGGGTCAGCGACCGTGCCTGGCAGGCCAGGGTTCTCATGTGGCCACGTCCAGCAGGCCGTTGGTGAAGGACTTGGCCCAGTCCCGGTCGTTGGGGATCGCGCCGTTCTCGGCGAGCCAGTGCGCGTAGGGCCCCATCCGGCCCTCGTCGATGACGCCCCAACGACCGTCCGGGTCCGTCCAGGTGGGCGCTACGAGCGCCAGGGAGCGGGCGATCAGCGGGCGCGGGAAGTAGGGGATGACTCGCTCCAGCAACTCCAGTGTGGCGTCCGGTTCCTGGGCCGCCGCCGCGTAGCCGCGGGCCGTGACGGCCAGGAAGTCCCTTACGAGGGAGGGGCGTTCGCCGAGCAGCCGCTCGCTCGTGCCGAGCAGATAGCTGTGGTAGCGCGGGGCGCCGATCTCGTCGACCGGCCAGGTCAGCCGCTGCTCCTCGGGCAGGTCGCCGCGCAGCGCGTCCCAGGACCAGTAGTTGCCGAAGGTGGCGTCCGCCTCGCCCGCCGCGATGTCGTCCACGGTCAGCTCCCGCGCACCGGCGTCCACGCTGATCACGGCGTCCGGGTCGCCGCCGTCGGCCGCCACCAGATGGCGCACCATGGCCCGGCCGCGCGGGGTGGGGTTGTAGGCGATCCGGCGGCCGGCCAGCTCGCGGGGGCGGGTGATGCCGGCCGAGACGGTGGTCTGGATCGCCTCCAGGCCGCGGTGGTTGACCGCAGACACGGCGATCAGCGGCTGGCCGTGCTCGGCGCGCCGGGCCAGCAGGCGGTTCGGCGGGAAGATGCCGAAGTCGACCTCGCCCCGCGCCAGATATTCGAGGGTGTCCCCGCGTCCCGGATCCTGGACCACCAGCTCGACGTCGAGACCGGCCTCGGCGTACCAGCGGCGGGCACGGGCGACGTACAGACCGGCCGAATTCGGCCACGGGTGGAAATAGTCCAGCATGACCCGTATGTGCGACATGGGGGTACTCCGAGACGTGCGCAGGCGTGACGGCGCCTGAAGGGAGGAAAGGGGGAGCGCGCGGAAGCGGTGGATCAGTGCGTGCGACAACAACAGGAGCGGCGCGCCGGGGAGTTGACCACCGGGTGCTGAGGCTCGACTGCTGCGGACACGTGAACTCCTACGCGGGCGCTGAGGCGCGAGTGGTGCGGTCGGCGTCCCCATGGGGGCCGGACTCTCGACGAGCCGGTCCCAGACGCCCTCTCAGCCCAACCGGGTAGGGGCTCCCGCGTAGATGGCCGAACGATAACCGCACCACCCGGATTCTGTGCAAGCCCGGTCCGGAATATGGGATATCCATGCCCGATGGGTGAGACGCCCAGGTCGCGGGCGTACGATCGGCCGCCATGACCCTCTCCCCGCTGCCCGGCCCGCTGGTCGACGACACCTGGCTCGACGCCCATCTCGACGACCCCCGGCTGGTCGTCCTCGACGCCACCGCGCTGCTGCCCTCACCCCGTGAGGACGGCGACCACCGCTCCGTGAGCGGGCGCGGGACCTGGGCCGAGCGGCACCTGCCCGGATCACGACACGCCGACCTGACCGGCGAGTTCTCCGACCGCGAGGCGCCGTACCACTTCGCCGTGCCCGCGCCCGGGGCGCTCGCCGCCGCGCTGGCCCGGCTGGGTGTGGGGGAGGGCACCGGGGTCGTCACGTACGACAGCGGCGGCGGTATCTGGGCGGCCCGGCTGTGGTGGATGCTCCGCGCGATCGGCGTACCGGCGGCGGTCCTGGACGGCGGTCTCGAAGGGTGGGCGAGGGCCGGGCGCCCGCTCGCCTCCGGCGACGACGTCGGCCCGGTGCCGGACGTCCGTCCCCTCACCCCGGTCGTCCGTCCCGACCTGTGGTCCGGCATCGAGGACGTGGCCGCCATCAGCCGCGGCGAACGCCCCGGCACGCTCGTGTGCGCCCTTCCGCCCGGCGGCTACGACGGCTCGGTGCCCACCCGCTACAGCCGGCGCGGTCATATCCCGGGCAGCCGCAGCCTTCCGGGACGCGGCCTCCTGGACGAATCCGGACACGTCCTGCCCCACGCGGAACTCGCGTCGCGGGTCGGCGCGGTCCTGGACCCCGAGGCCTCACCGGTCGTGCTGTACTGCGGCGGCGGGATCTCGGCCGCGGGCGCCGCACTCGCGCTCACCCTGCTCGGCCGTACGGACATCTCCGTCTACGACGGCTCACTGGAGGAGTGGTCCAAGGACCCCTCCCGGCCACTGGAGTCGGGGGCCTAGCGCACAACTACGCCGTCGGCCAACGGCGTTGAACACAGCGGCGTGGCCGAGGAAACGTCTCCCTCCCCCGAAGGCGACGTTTCCTCGGCCGCTTCCCCCGGCGCCGGACTGTGGTCCGTCCGCCCGCGTGCGCCTGTACCCGTGCTGTCACCAGCACATCACTGCGGTGTCCCCCGACCCCCACGTGGAGTACAGACGCACACGGACGAAGTAGCGGCGGCCCTTGACGAGCCGGACCTTGAGTGTGGCGTTGCGCGGTGTTCCCCCGTCGTCCTGCCCGGCGAGGAAGCGCGGTTCGCCGTCCCGTTCCTCGAAGACCACGACGACCGCGTCGCTGTCCCCGAAGGTGCCGACGGCGTACTCGCGCGTCTGGGCCGGCTCGATCGTGAAGTCGGTCTGCTCGCCCGGCCCCAGTCGCAGCGGGGCCGAACGGAACGGCACCAGCTCGGCCGGCCGGGGAGGGCCGACGGGCGGGTACCAGCGCAGTACGAACTCCTTGTCGCAGGAGGAGAGACCGCCGTGCGGGTGCAGGCCCGTACGGTATTCCTCCGGCTCCAGGATCAGGCCCGACGCGAACGGGTACTCCATGATCGACTGGGGGTCCCAGACGGAGCCGTTCACCTCGTCCGGGTCCAGCTTGCGCAGGATGTTGCACCGGGTCCGGTCCCGGCTCCAGAAGTTCGGCGGGCCCGCGAGTTCGGCGTACACCGCCTCGTCGTCCCAGTGGATCCCGGCGAACGGGTTCTGGTGCTCGTGCAGCATGCCCAGCGCGTGCCCGATCTCGTGCAGCGCCGTGCCACGCTGTCCGGGCGCGGTCAGGTCCCAGCCGAAGTTCATGGTCCGGTCGCCCAGACCGACCGTGAGCGCGTCGCGGCCCACCGCCGACCAGGAACCGTCACCGGCCTGGAACCCGATCCGCAGCTCGGCCTCCGAACGGTCGCCTACCTCGGCGAAGTCGACACCGATGCCGAGCCCCCGCCACTCACGGAAGCACTCGCGCACGACCTCCTGCTGCTCCTTGGCACCGGCCCACGGCACCCGCCGCAGCTCACCGGTCCCGGGCATCGGGATGACGGACGTGTCGGCGCCCGCGGCCCGGTCGGCGTGGGCGACATCGTAGAAGTAGTAGTGCAGGACCGTGCCGTTGACCCACATGCGGCTGCCGCCGACGAGCGCACCGCGCCGCTCCGCGGCCAGTCCCGGTCCGAACTCCGGGGCCGGCTGCTGCGCGAGGGAGCAGTAGCGAGCGGTCATGCGACCAGAGTGCCGGTGACCGCACCCGGGCGCCTGAGTCGAGGGCTACTCAAGTCACCCTGTATCAGGGATGAGTAGCCCGACTCATATCTGCGTGATGACTTTCGAACAGGACGCGAAGACCCTCGAACTGCCCTGGCCGTTCACCGGCCGGGAGGACGAACTCGAACTGATCCGCGGGTCGTTGACGGCCGGCCGGCACGGCATCGTGGTCACCGGCCCGGCCGGCCGGGGCAAGACCCGGCTGGTCACCGAGGCCGTCCGGGGCGGCGAATGCCTGCGGGTCACCGGGACGCCCGAGACCCGCGCGCTGCCCTTCGCTGCGTTCGCCCACCTGCTGCCCGAGAGCGTCTCGCTGCACCGAGCGGTCCAACTCCTGTCCGGAACACGGCTGTTGCTGATCGACGACGCCCACCTCCTGGACGACTCCTCGGCCGCCCTGGTCCATCAGCTCACCGTCCACGGCCGGACCCGCCTGATCGTCGTGGTCGCCGACGGCGAACCGGTGCCCGGCGCGGTGTCCCGTCTGTGGACGGGCGAGCTGCTGCCGCGCCTCGCGCTGGAGCCGCTGCCCCGCGAGGAGATCGCCCAGCTGCTGGCGGCGGGCGCCGGCGGCCCGCTGGAACCCCTCACCGTCAAGCGTCTCCATCACCTCTGCCAGGGCGATCTGCGGCTGCTGCGCGACCTGTTCGGCGCGGTGCGCGAGCGCGGGCTGCTGACCCGCGCCACGGACACCGACGAGTGGGCCTGGCGCGGCCCGGTCCCGGTCACCGCCGCGGTCCGCGAACGCACCGCGCGGGTCCTCGCCCGCACCGGCCTGGACGAGCGCGAGAGCCTCGAACGGCTGGCCTTCGCCGAGCCGTTGGCGTCCGCCACGGACGACTTCGACCTCGACGTCCTGGAACGCCTGGAGGCCGAGGACCTGATCCAGGTCGACGACCTGGGCGCCGTCCGCCTCACCCACCCTCTGCACGGTCCCGCGCTGCGCGCCGCCGCCGGCCGGCTCCGGGCCCGCCGCCTGGCCCGCACACCCGACCAGTGCGTCCCGGCCCTCGCCGCCGAACGCGCCGCGCTCACCGACCGCATCGACCGGACCGACGTACGGCCGCTGCCGACGCCGGTGGGGGAGTGGCTGGCGGCCGAAGGGGCACCGGTCCCGGCCGGGTACGCGGCCGTCCGCGCCCGGTTCGCGCGGCTGCGCGGCGAACTGCGCGAGGCCGCGGCCTGGGCCAGGGAAGGGCTGCGGGAGACCCTGGCGGACCCGCTCTGCGGGGCCGAACTCGCCCTGGCCGCGGCCCAGTCGGGCGATGTGCCGGACACCGGCGAGACCCTCGCCCACCGCCCCGCCACCGGCTGGGCGGCGGCGGCCCGGGGCGATGTGGAGACGGCCCGCGAGACCGTCGCCGAGGCGCTCACCCCGAACCGGCGCGGCGACGCCGAGGACGGCAGGCCCGCCGCGTACGCCCTCTACGACGCGGTACGCCTCGGCGCTCCCGAACAGGTCGCCGGCCGGCTCGCCCGGCTGCCCGGCGACGGACCGGCCGTCCTCGCCCGGCACGCCGAGGCACTGGTCGACGGCGACGGGCCGGCACTCGACAGAGTGGCGGGGGAGCTGGAGCGGCGCGGGTTCCTGCTGTTCGCGGCCGAGGCGCACGCACAGGCCGTCCGCGCGCACCGCGACCCGCGCGCCGCCCGCAAGTCCCGCACCCGCGCGGTCGCGCTGGCCCGCCGCTGCCAGGGCGCCCGCACCCCGGCGCTGTCCGGTCTGGTCCTCGGCGAACTCACCGCCCGCCAGCGGCAGATCGTCACCCTCGCCGCCGCGGGCCTCAGCAACCGCCAGATCGCCGAACGCCTCACCCTCTCGGTCCGCACGGTCGGCAACCACCTCTACAGCGCCTACACCCGCCTCGGCGCGAGCGACCGCGGCGCGCTGCCGTGGCTGGTGGAACTGCCGGCGACGCGCTCGGCGTGACGGGCGGCCCGGCGCCGGCTCGCCGGGCCGGCGAGGCAGTGAGTCAGGCCGCGCCGAAGGCGGTGAAGGACCAGCCCGTGGCCTGGTGGACGGCGTCGCCGGGGAGCGCGGCCCGGGCGTCGCGCAGGGCCTCCGCCAGGGAGAGGCCCGCGCTCAGGCCCTTGTGGAGGGCGAGCATCAGCGGGACCACGGCGGCGTCGTTGACGGGGGCGCTGCTCGCCACCACACCCGCCGTGCCCAGCGGGAGCAACGCCGTGACCAGGCCCAGGAGTTCGTCCGCGCCGACCGACGCGAGGCGGGCCGTGTCGCAGCTGGAGAGGATGATGCGGTACGGGCTGCGCGCGAGGCGTTCGAAGTCGTGCACGATCAGGGGGCCGTCGGCCATGCGGAGGGACGAGAACAGCGGGCTGTCCGCGCGGAACGTGCCGTGCGCGGCGATATGCGCCAGCGCCGCCCCGTCCAACTCGGCCAGCACACGCGGGACTTCGGCGTCGTCGTGCTCCAGCACCGTGGGCCTGCCGTAACGGTCGGCCAGGTCCGGGACCTCGGCGCCGCCGGTCGCGAGACCGGGCCCGCGCACCAGCACATGACGGCCGCCGGACGGCGGCCGGGTGTCCAGGGCGCGCAGCCAACTGCCCGCGGACGGCGACACACTGTGCACCCGCTCGCGCAGCGAGGGCAGCAACGCCCAAGGCACCCGGTGGAGTCGGCCCGGCGGAACGACCACCACCGGCCCCGAGCCCAGATGCCCGGCCGCCTCGCCGAGGAGCAGCTCCTCCAGGCGGCGGCCCGCCGCCTCCACCACCGGCAGCCTGGCCTCCGCGCCGGGATGCGCCAGCCGCCGCAGCCCCGCCTGCACATGCTCCGCCTCGGCCATCGCCTCCGCGAGCGGGCCCGCCGCGAACCGCCGGACCCGCCCCTGACCGCACAGCAGGGCGTGCACCCGCCCGTCGACCACGGCCAGTTCCACCAACCGCCGCTCACCGAGGCGCGCCAGCAGCCGAGTCGGGTCGAAGCGCTCGCCCTCGCCGGGCGCGTCGCCGCGCATGTGCAGCGTGCGGGAGCGGATCTCCCGTTCCAGGCGCCGCTGTTCGCGCTCCAGGGCCGGCACCGGGTGGCCCTCCATGCGGGCCTCCTCCGCGCGGGCGGCGATCTCGCGGAACGCGGTCAGACCGCTCAGCAGGGCCGGATCGGCGGGCGGCCGGGCCGGCGGGGTGGACAGCGCGGTCGCCCGCCACCGCTCGCTCCACACCAACAGCCTGCGCGGGCCACCGGAGTCGAGACTCGCCCGCTGCGCGAGCGCCGCCAGCTCCGCGCCCTGCGCGGTCGCCCGAGCCCGCAACTCCGAGGCGCCCAGGGTCGTACGGTGGTCGTCCAGGACGTCGAGGCCGCGGCGGCAGGCCTCCAGGACCCCGCGGCCCGAACCGGCGGCCTCGGCGCGCAGCGCCTGTGCCGCCCAGCCGGTCATCCGGGCCAGCGGCGGCCCGCCGCGTCTGCTGCGGGCCGCCACCGCCAAGTGCCGTTCCGCGTCCGCCGTCCAGCCGACCGCCAGCGCTATCCGCCCCGCGAGCAGCGCGGCCTCCGGCGCGGACGGGGAGCCGAACGCGGCCAGCCGGCCGGCCACCGCGGCGGCGTCCGCGACCAGCCTGCCCGAGGCCCGCCCGGCCGCCAACCTCGCCTCGATCAGCACCAGTTGGGCATGCGTCTGCCACCAGGTGCGGCGCTGCGCGGCGAACAGCCGTACCGCCACCGCCGCGCGCGCGATGGCCGTCGGCGGATCGTCCGCCAGCCGCGCCGCCCGCGCGGCCACCAGCAGCAGTTCCGCCTTGCGGGTGGACTGCCCGCCGATGCCGTCCAGCAGCCCCACCGCCGTGTCCGCCTGGGCCAGCGCCTCCGCCGCCAGGCCCGCGCTCAGCAGCACCTCGCAGCGCCGGATGGTGAGCATGAACGTCGGCGTGGACAGCTTGGCGTACCTCTCCTCGGCCTCGTCGAGCAGCCGGAGCGCGACCGGGATGTCGCCCGAGCGGAACGCGGCCAGACCCCGGCTCTCCACCGCGTCGGCCTTGTCGTGCTCCTGGCCGGTGGTCTCCCACAGCCGCTCGGCCGCCGTGAAGTCCGCGTCCGCCCGGTCCACCGCGCCCAGCGCCAGATGCACGGTCGCCCGCAGGGTCAGCGCCCGCGCCGTCCAGATCACGTCGTCCGTCCGCCGCAGCACCGGGATCGCCCGCCGTACGTCGTGCAGCGCCTCCTGGTGCCGGCCCAGCACCCACCAGGCGTAGGCCCGCAGGAACATGACACGCGCCCTGGACTTCCCGCTGCCGCGGGCGATGCCCCGCTCGAAGGCCGCCAGCCCCTGCCGGGTGCGGCCCGCGTGCACCAGCGCCACCCCGAGCGTGCCCAGGACGTCCGCCTCGCGGTCCGCCGACTCGGCGCGCGCGGCCAGGTCGCGGGCCCGCCGCAGATGCTTCAGCGCGAGCCGGAGATCGCCGAAGTCCCGCTGCCAGATACCGATCACATGGTGGGCCACGGACGCCTGGAACGCCGTAGGACCGCCGTCGAGGACCTCCCGCGCACCGGCCAGCGCCTCGCTCGGAGCCGCGAACACCATCGGCAGCAGTTCGAGAACCGGGTCGCCATCCGCTGTCACTCCTCGGATGGTAGTGGCCCCCGGTGCAGACCACACGCGTTTGGCGCTGTATCAAGTACGGGCCAGCAGGCTCTGACTGACGACCGCCGCCTCAGTGGGAGGACACGCCATGGCACCACAGCGATTCCACGAGCAGTTCGACCAGATCCAACGCTCGATGCCCGACATCCCGCTCGCGATGGGTCCGGACGACTCCGCCGAGTTCTTCTACGAGAAGGGTGTCGTGCTCGCCCGCGACGGCGAGGAGGCCCGCCTCGTCGAGGACACCGTGCGCACCCACTTCACCGAGGCCACCGGTCTCACCGGCGACTCCGTACGCCGGGCCGGGCCCGAGACCAACCGGTCCGGGATCACCCGCATCCAGGTCGGCGACCCCGGCCACGGCGACCGGCGCGGCGACCGCGCCGTCGCGGGCGCGCTGCGCGCCCTGCGCGAACCGGAGGGCCGCGCCGGACGCCGGCTGGTCAGCCGCAACCACGTCGTGTCGATCGCCGTGAACGCCTGTCCCGGCGACGAACCCGTGCCCGCCCCGCTCACCCAGGGCGCCAACCCCGCGCCCGCGGAAGCCGGTTACGACCCGGACACCGCCGTCGACGTCCTCGTCATCGACACCGGACTCATGCACGACTACCGGTCCTACCCGCTGCTGGCCCACGTCCAGGGCGACCCGCAGATCACGGAGACCGACGCGGCCGGAGTCCTCCAACAGTACGTAGGACACGGCACGTTCATCGCCGGGCTCGTCGCGGCCGTCTCGCCCAACACCGAGGTGACCGTCCGCAACACCCTCAACGACGCGGGCGCCATCCTCGAATCCGACTTCGGCGAGGCCCTGTTCGCGGCCGTCGACCAGAACGGCTGGCCCGCCGTCATCAGCCTCTCCGCCGGCACCAGCAACGGCCGTACCGACGGACTCCTGGGCGTCGAGGGCTTCATGCAGGCCCTGCGCGGACAGCGCACCCTGCTCGTCGCGGCGGCCGGCAACAACGCCAGCGCCACCCCCTTCTGGCCCGCCGCCTACGCCGACCTGCCCGACTACCGGGACGTCGTCCTCTCGGTCGGCGCACTGCGCGGCGACGGCGAGTACGGCGCCTGCTTCAGCAACCACGGCGCCTGGGTCAAGGCCTACGCCCCCGGCGAGCGGCTCGTCGGCCCCCTCACCGGCTTCGACGCACCCACCCCCTACACCTACCAGCACAGCACCTACGACGCCTGCCGGTTCGGCTTCACCTACTCCTGCACCTGCCAGTACCCCAGCCACACCGGGGTGTTGAGCCAGCAGGGCGACAACTCGGCCGGAAAGCCCGACCAGGTGATGTTCGAGGGGTTCGCGCACTGGAGCGGGACGTCGTTCGCCGCCCCCGTCGCGGCCGGCCTGGTCGCCGCCTACATGACGGCGAACAAGGAGAGCGACGCGCGCGCCGCCCGTACCCAACTCCTCGCGGCCAACACCGAGTACGCCGAAGTGCGCGGGGCGCATGTACCGGCGCTGCGCCCGCCCACCTGGCGCCCGGTCCCCGTCGTGCCGCTCTCCGCACCGGCATGAGGGCCGGAACCCTCCCCTCCACGGCGTACGATGACATGCCGTACACGAGGGGATGCACCGTGGACCGTGCAGAAGTCGGCGTGCTCGTCCGGTCGGCAGTCGACGGCGACTCGGCGGCCTGGAAGGCGCTCGTGGAGGGCCTCAGCCCACTGGTGTGGTCGGTCGTGCGCGCCCACCGGCTCTCCGACGCCGACGCCGCCGAGGTGTACCAGACCGTGTGGTTCCGCTTCGCCCAGCACCTGGGCCGGATCCGCGAACCCGACAAGGCGGGCTCCTGGCTGGCGAGCACCGCGCGCAACGAATGCCTGAAGGTGATCAAGGGACTGCGGCGGCTCATGCCCACGGACGACCCCCAACTCCTCGACCGCGTCAGCGAGGAGCGCACCCCCGAGCAGTCGCTCCTCGACTCGGAGGAGGCGGCCTCCCAGGCCGAGCGCATCCGCAGGCTCTGGCAGGAGTTCGCCGGACTCGGCGACCGGTGCAGGCAGTTGCTGCGGGTCCTGATGGCCTCGCCGCCCCCCAGCTACCAGGAGGTGTCCGCCGGACTGGGCATCGCCGTGGGCAGCATCGGACCCATGCGGCAGCGTTGCCTGCGCCGTCTGCGGGCCCGACTGGACGCCGGGGAGGCGCTGTGAACGGCACGCACGACGACGGTGTCGGACCGTTCGACGCCTTCGGCCAGGACCCGTCCGGCGACGCGGAGTTCGAGGACCCGCAGGGCGAACCGGACGGCGACGGCTCGGAGTTCGACGACGACCTGCTGGAGGAGGAGCTGCGGCAGGCGGTCGCGATCCTCGACCCGCTCCCCGCCGAACTGCGCCAAGTCGCCATGGAGGCCTACGCGTTGTACGACATGGACGCCCGGCTCGCGGAGCTGACGTTCGACTCCCTGGTCGACTCCGTCCCGGTCCGGGGCGTCACGGACGTACCCCGGATGCTGACCTTCACGGCGGGCGGGCTCAGCGTCGACGTGGAGGTCACGAGCGAGGGCCTGATGGGCCAGGTGATGCCGCCGCAGCCGGTCGGCATCGAGGTCCTGAGCGGTCCGCAGGCACCGCGCCCCACCACCCTCACGGCCGACTCCATGGGCCGTTTCACCAGCGACGTGACCCCGGCCGGCCCCTTCGCGCTACGGCTGCGGACCGGCGGGGAGGTGGTCGTCACGGAGTGGCTGCGGGCGTGAGCGCCGGTGCGTTCGCGTGGTCGCCGGTGGGTGCGTGAGCGCCGGTGCGCGAGGAAGGAGAGCGGGACGCCCCTTCCTCGCGCACCGGCCGCCTACCAGGTCACCGGCAGAGTCTGCGGCCCCCGGATCATCGTCCTGCGGCGCCAGACGATCTCCTCGGCGGGCACCGCGAGCCGGAGCCCGGGCAGCCGGTCCAGCAGCGTGTCGACGAGGAGTTCGGTCTGGAGCCGGGCCAGCACCGCGCCCGTGCAGTAGTGCGGGCCGTTGCCCAGGGCCAGATGCGGGTTGGGATCGCGGTCGACGTCGATGCGGTCCGGGTCCGGGAAGACGTCCGGGTCGCGGTTGGCGGCGAGATAGGAGACGTAGACCGGGTCCCCCGCGCTGATCCGCTGCCCGTGCAACTCGACGTCCTCCAGCGCGATCCGGGCCAGTCCGACCGACGAGCGGTGCGGGATGAAGCGCAGGAGTTCGTCCAACGCGGCTGCCCGGCACTCCGGTTGACTCCGCAGGCGCTCCAGCAGCTCGGGGCGGGTGAGCATCAGGTACAGCATCTGGCCGCAGTTGTGGGTGACCGCCTCCCCGCCGATCTGCAACGGACCGGCGAGCCCCACCGCCTCCGGCTCGCTGATGTCGCCCCGGGCCACGGCGGTGCCTAGCAGCGAGTACACATCGGTGCCCTCGCTGCCGGCCCGGGCCCGGATGGTGTCGGTGATCCACGCGTACAGCCCGTTCTTGGCCCGGTCGGCGGCCTCGACGCCCCCGGACGTGGAGATGATCTGCCGGGTCCAGGAGTGCACCTGCTCCCGGTCCTCCTCGGGCACGCCCATGACCTCGCTGACCACCGCGAGCGGGAACGGTTCGAGGACCCGCTCGATCAGCTCCGCGGGCGGCCCGTCCGCCACGACCCCGTCGACCAGCGCGTCGAGCAGCGCCTGCGCCCGGGGCCGCAGCCGCTTCATCGCGCCGACCGTGAACGCCCCGGCGACCGGCTTGCGCAGCCGGTTGTGGTCCGGCTGGTCGGCGAACGCCAGGGATCCCGGGCGGGGCTTGAAGTGCGGTGCCATGCGCGTGACTTGACGGGTCGTCACCTCCGCCCGCCCGAACCGCGGGTCATTGGTGATCATCTTCACGTCGTCGTAGCGGGTGGCCAGCCACGCCCAGCCCTCACCATGCGGCAGCCGGATCCGGTTCAGCGGGCCCTCGCGCATCAGCTCCGCGAGGACCGGGTCGAAGTCGGTCCCGGTCAGCTCGATCGGGGGCCAGTCCCGGACGGGCGGCTGCGGGGTCTGGCTGGTCAGCGTGGTGGTCTCCTCGGTCATGCGTCCACCCTCGTACGGCCCCGCCCGCCTGTCCTGCGGGAGTGCTCCAGCCGGAGGTCAGCCCGACACGGCGGCGACGAGCGCCGCCAGCGCGGAGGCGAGCCGGGCGACCGAGACACCGTCGGGCGGGCCACCGGGCTCGGTCATGTACGTGTCCCGGCGCAGCTCCACCATCAGCGCGCTCACGGCCGGCTCCGTGCCGTAGAACTCCAGCGGGACGTAGGTGCCGATGAAGGGGCTGTCGACGCCGATCTCCCCGCACCCCGCGAACGCCTCGCGCGCCGCCGCCAGCAGTGTGGGCGGGGTGTGGAAGGCGTCCGTGCCGAGGCAGACGGGCGGGCGGGGTCCGGTGCCGTGCAGTTCGTAGGGGAGCGGGGCGGTCGGGTAGGAGTGCAGGTCGAGCACGACGGCACGGCCGGTCGCGGCCAGCCGGCCGGCGACCGCCTCGGTCATGGCACGGGCGTACGGGCGGAAGCAGCGGTCGAGCAGCGGCCCGGGGTCGTGGTCGGCGGCCCGCAGCTCGGCACGGTGGGTGGTGCGGGTGTAGACCGCGCCCATGCCCACGGCGAGCATCTCCTCGCGCTCGTCGGGGAACCGCTCCGGGTCGACGACGAGCCGGGACAGCCGGTTCACGAACCGCCACGGCGTACGGGCACACGCGCGTGCCGCCTCTTCGGCGATCCGGGCCGTGTGGCTGTCGGTGATGTGGTCCAGCTCGCGGGCCAGCGCCGCGTCGTCCAGCACGATGTCCGCGCGCACGTCGGCCGGTATCTCCCGCGCGGAGTGCGGGACATGGAGGATCACCGGCGAGTCGGCGGCACCGGGCAGCAGCTCGAAGGACGGCACGGAAGGGGAGGCGGGGGTCACGGGCGGCTCCCGGGGCGTTGTCAGTGGCGTGGTGCAGGATCAAGGTATCCGCATCGACGATCACCGATCACGCGTTCCTGCGCGGGCTGTACCGGGACGCCTACTACCCCGACCCCGTGGTGGACCTCGGCAAGGCGATCCTGCTGCGGCTGTGCGAGCGGATCGAGACCGAGCGGCCCGCCGACCTGCCCGCGCTGTACGCCCTCACCGAGGTCGCCACCGAGGAGTTCAACGCCCTCCAGGACGACTTCGAGGCGGCCGGCAGCGACATCGAGACCGTGGCGCGCGAGGAGATAGCCGAGGACTTCTGGTTCGTGGCCCAGGCGTACGGCTTCGCCGAGGCGGACGTGGAGGAGCTGATCGCCGTACGGGACTGGTGAGTTGCGGTGGTGCGGCGGTGCGGTGGTGCGGCGACGGGGGCGCTCATGGCACCGCCCCGGCCGGGAGTGATCCGGCCGGGGCGGGGGCATGGAGCGGACGGGACGGGTCAGCTCAGTGAGGCCAGGGCCTCGTTCCACGTGGTCGACGGGCGCATGACCTTCGCGGCCTTGGCCGGGTCGGGCTGGTAGTAGCCGCCGATGTCGGCCGGGCCGCCCTGCACCGCGCCGAGCTCCTCGACGATCGTCTGCTCGGCGCCCGCGAGGGTCTCGGCGAGCGGGGCGAACGCCTTCGCGAGGTCCGCGTCGTCGGTCTGCGCGGCCAGCTCCTGCGCCCAGTACAGGGAGAGGTAGAAGTGGCTGCCGCGGTTGTCGATGCCGCCGACACGGCGGGTCGGCGACTTGTCCTCGTTGAGGAAGGTCGCCGTCGCGCGGTCGAGGGTGTCGGCGAGGACCTTGGCGCGGGCGTTGCCGGTGAACGTCGCGTACTGCTCAAGGGAGGGGACCAGCGCGAAGAACTCACCGAGCGAGTCCCAGCGCAGGTAGTCCTCCTTGACCAGCTGCTGGACGTGCTTGGGCGCGGAGCCGCCGGCGCCCGTCTCGAAGAGGCCGCCGCCCGCCATCAGCGGGACGACCGACAGCATCTTGGCGCTGGTGCCCAGCTCCAGGATGGGGAAGAGGTCGGTCAGGTAGTCGCGCAGCACGTTGCCGGTCACCGAGATGGTGTCCTCGCCGCGGCGGATGCGCTCCACCGACAGCTTGGTGGCCTCGACCGGGGCGAGGACACGGATGTCCAGGCCCTCGGTGTCGTGCTCCGGGAGGTACGCCTCGACCTTCTTGATCAGCTGGGCGTCGTGCGCGCGGGTCTCGTCCAGCCAGAACACCGCCGGGCTGCCGGTGGCACGCGCACGCGTGACCGCGAGCTTCACCCAGTCCTTGATCGGGGCGTCCTTGGTCTGGCAGGCGCGGAAGATGTCACCCTTGGCGACCGACTGCTCCAGGACGGTGGTGCCCGCCTGGTCGACGAGGCGGACCGTACCGGCGGCCGGGACCTCGAAGGTCTTGTCGTGGGAGCCGTACTCCTCGGCCTTCTGCGCCATCAGGCCGACGTTGGGCACCGAGCCCATGGTCGAGGGGTCGTAGGCGCCGTGCGCGCGGCAGTCGTCGAGGACGGCCTGGTAGACGCCCGAGTAGGAGGAGTCCGGGAGCACCGCGAGGGTGTCCGCCTCCGCGCCGTCCGGGCCCCACATGTGGCCGGAGGTGCGGATCATGGCCGGCATCGAGGCGTCGACGATCACGTCGGACGGTACGTGCAGGTTGGTGATGCCCTTGTCGGAGTCGACCATCGCGAGCGCGGGGCCCTCGGCGATCTCCGCGTCGAAGGACGCCTTGATCGCGTCGCCCTCGGGCAGCGCGGCCAGGCCCTTGAGGATGCCGCCGAGACCGTCGTTCGGGGAGAGACCGGCCGCGGCGAGCGTGGCGCCGTACTGCTCGAAGGTCTTGGGGAAGAAGGCGCGGACCACGTGGCCGAAGATGATCGGGTCGGAGACCTTCATCATCGTGGCCTTGAGGTGCACCGAGAAGAGGACGTCCTCGGCCTTGGCGCGGGCGATCTGCGCGGTGAGGAATTCGCGCAGCTCGGCCACGTGCAGCACGGAGGCGTCGACGACCTCGTCCTTCTGGACGGGCACGGACTCGCGCAGCACGGCGGTGGTGCCGTCCTCGGCGACCAGCTCGATGCGCAGCGCGCCGGCCTCGGCGATCGTCACGGACTTCTCGGTGGAGCGGAAGTCGTTCTCGCCCATGGTGGCGACATTGGTCTTGGAATCGGCCGACCAGGCGCCCATGCGGTGCGGGTGGGTCTTGGCGTAGTTCTTGACCGAGGCGGGGGCGCGCCGGTCGGAGTTGCCCTCGCGCAGCACCGGGTTCACGGCGGAGCCCTTGACCTTGTCGTAGCGGGACTGGATGTCCCGCTCCTCGTCGGTCTTCGGGTCGTCCGGGTAGTTCGGCAGCGCGTAGCCCTGCTCCTGGAGCTCGGCCACGGCGGCCTTGAGCTGCGGGATGGACGCCGAGATGTTCGGCAGCTTGATGATGTTGGCCTCGGGCGTCTTCGCCAGTTCGCCCAGCTCGTGCAGGGCGTCCGGGATCCGCTGGTCCTCGGTGAGGTACTCCGGGAACACCGCGATGATGCGCCCGGCCAGCGAGATGTCCCGCGTGTCCACGGCGACGCCCGCCTGCGAGGCGTAGGCCTGGACCACCGGCAGGAAGGAATACGTCGCCAGGGCCGGGGCCTCGTCAGTGTGCGTATAGATGATGGTCGAGTCAGTCACCGGTGCTCCGCTCCACGTCTGCAACATTGCTCGACATCAAGATATCTCGTGATGGGATCCCACTCGACAGCGGTCCGTCCGCAGCGCGCGAACATCCGTACGTCGATCAAGGGCAACCGACCGACCGGTCCGGAAGTCAGTAAAGGGTGGATCACCTTCACTGACCGACGGCCGGAGCTGACCACCCGGCCGCCCTAGCGAGAGCGGATCATGAGAAATCGCACCAGAGTGACGGCCCCGGTGGCCGCCCTGATAGGTACGGCCGCAGCGCTGACCACGGGTTCCCCGGCCTTCGCGGCCGGACGGGGGAACACCGGAGCGACGAACGGACGGGGCTACGGCGAGGAGGGCGCCGAGACCCTCGGCGACCCGGTGTACCCGGGCCTCGGCAACGACGGCTACCGCGTCCGTTCCTACGACCTCGACCTCGCCTACGACGCGACCACCAGGCTCGTCGACGGCACCGTCACGATAGAACTGCGCACCACCGAGGCCCTGACCCGGTTCTCCCTCGACGCCCTCGGCCTCGACATCCACGAGGTCCGCGTCCAGGGCCGCGACGCCGCGTTCGCGCAGGCCGGCGAGAAGCTGCGGATCACACCCGCCCGGACGCTCCCGGCCGGGGCCCGGGTCACCGTCCGGGTGGCGTACTCCGTCGACCCGAGCCGCGCCGCCGCGCCCACCGGCGGCTGGGTCCTCACCCCCGACGGTTTCGCGGTGTGCGGCCAGCCGAACCTGGCGCACACCGTCTTCCCCTGCAACGACCACCCCAGCGACAAGGCCGACTTCACCTTCCGGATCACCGTCCCGGACGGGCTGCGCGGGGTCGCGAACGGCCAACTGGTGTGCGCCGAGCGGCTGGACGACGGCCGGACCGCGTTCGGCTACCGCTCGCGCTCGCCGATGGCGACCGAGCTGGTGCAGCTCACGGTCGGCGACTACGTCGTCAGGGAACGGCGCGGCCCGCACGGTCTGCGGCTGCGGGACGTCGTCCCGACCGCCCGCGCCGCCGCCCTGGAACCGGCGCTCGCGCTGACGCCGGGCCAGGTGGAGTGGCTGGAACAGCGGCTGGGGGCCTTCCCGTTCGAGACGTACGGGCTGCTGCCCTGCAACTCCGACGACCCGAACGCCTTCGACTTCACGGGACTTGAGACCCAGACCCTCACCCTGTACAAGCCGAACTTCCTGCTCCAGGCGGAGAACAAGATCGGCTCGCACATGATGCACGAGCTGGTCCACTCCTGGTTCGGCAACAGCGTCAGCCCCGCCACCTGGGCCGACCTGTGGCTGAACGAGGGCCACGCCGACTTCTACGGGCTGCTCTACCGCTACGAGCGCGGCTGGCCCGACTCCCTCGGCCTCACCACGATGGAGGCCCGGATGAAGGACACCTACGCGCGCGGCGACCAGTGGCGCCACGACTCCGGACCGGTGGCCGCCCCCAACGCGGTCAACCTCTTCGACAGCCAGCGCTACCTCGGCGGTGTCCTCGTCCTGTACGCCTTGCGGGAGTTGATCGGCGAGGACACCTTCCACGCCGTGGAGCGCGCCTTCCTCGCCCGCCACCGCGACTCGGCCGCGACGACGGAGGACTACATCGCCGTCGCGTCGAAGGTCTCCGGCCAGGACCTGTCCGGCTTCCTGCGGGACTGGCTCTACGGTACGACGACGCCGCGCATGCCCGGTCACCCGGACTGGACGGTGACGCCGGTGAAGACGTCGCTCACCGTCCCGCAGGGCCGGACCGGCGGGCGCTCCCGCGACAACTCGGCGACTCTCTGAGCGAGTCGACCCGTCGAGGCCGGTCCGGCCGGACCCGATCGGTCAGTCGAGCCGGGTGGAGGGGACTCCGCCCGGCTCGTCCTCGGGGACCCGCTGCTGCGGAATGGTGAGGGACCCCTGCTGGAGCGCGACGGTCCGGGTCGGCGCCGGGATGCGGATGCCCTCGTCCCGGTACCGCTTGTGCAGACGCTTGATGAACTCGTGCTTGATGCGGAACTGGTCGCTGAACTCGCCCACGCCCAGGATCACCGTGCAGCCGATCCGGGAGTCGCCGAACGTGTGGAAGCGGATGGCCGGTTCGTGCTCCGGGACCGCGCCGGTGATGTCGGTCATGACCTCGGCGACGACCTCCATGGTCACCTTCTCGACGTGGTCCAGGTCGCTGTCGTAGCCGACGCCCACCTGCACGAGAATCGTCAACTGCTGCTCGGGACGCATGAAGTTGGTCATGTTCGTCTTGGCGAGCTGGCCGTTCGGGATCACCACGAGGTTGTTGGAGAGCGCCCTGACCGTCGTCTGACGCCAGTTGATGTCCTCGACATAGCCCTCCTCGCCGCTGCTCAGCCGGATGTAGTCGCCGGGCTGCACGGTCTTCGACGCGAGGATGTGGATGCCCGCGAAGAGGTTCGCGAGGGTGTCCTGGAGCGCGAGCGCGACGGCGAGACCGCCGACGCCCAGGGCGGTGAGCATCGGCGCTATCGAGATGCCGAGCGTCTGGAGCATCACCAGGAAGCCGATGGCCAGGACCAGTATCCGGGTGATGTTGACGAAGATCGTGGCCGAACCGGCGACGCCGGAACGGGAGTTGGCGACCGCCCGGACCAGACCGGCTGTCACCCGGGCCGCCGACACCGTCACGGCCAGGATGACCAGTACCTGAAGGGTCTGGTTCACCTGGTGCTGAACGGTCCGCGTCAACGGCAGCACCGCCCCCGCGACCGCCGTGCCACCGGCGATCGCCGACCACGGCAGCACGGTCCGCAGCGCGTCGACGATCACGTCGTCGCCGCCCCAGCGGGTGCGGTCGGCGTGCTTGCCGAGCCAGCGCAGCAGGACGCGCAGCAGGAAGGCCGCCAACAGGCCCGAGGCCAGGGCGATTCCGGCCAGCATGAAGTCGTCCAGGGTCGGCGTGCGGTTCATCGGTCACCTCCGGAGGGGGAAACTGCGGCGAAGAGCGCCGCGGACGGCCGGATGTGCAGTGTCGTCACGTTGTCACCTGCTGGAAGTACGGGCATTGCCGGTAGTGCGAGCGCGCCGGCCGGGCGGGAGCCCGTGCGCCGACGCGACCGCTCATCCTGCCGCATCCGTGCCGCGGCCTCGTACTCCCGCCTGCCCGCCGCCGCCCGCTGCATCCCAACTCCTTAGATATATCCACGAGTTGACTGAAGATCAGAAATGCTTGACGCGGTGTGCGCAGCGGCGGCAGGCTGTCGGGCGTTGATCTACGGGAGGGGTGGTATGACGGGTCCGGTACTCGCCGTCGACCAGGGCACATCCGGTACGAAGGCCCTCGTGATCTGTCCCGAACGCGGCGTGATCGGCACCGGGTTCGTCTCGGTGGCGACCCGCCTGCTGCCGGGCGGCCTGGTCGAGGCCGACCCCGAGGAACTGTACGAGTCGGTGATCGTCGCCGGGCGCCGCGCGCTCGCCGAGGCCGACGAACCCGTGACGGCGCTGGGACTCGCCAACCAGGGCGAGACCGTGCTCGCCTGGGACCCCGACACCGGGATGCCGCTCACCGACGCACTGGTGCGCCAGGACCGTCGCGCCGAGCACCTTTGCGCCGAACTCGCCGAGCACGCGGACGAGTTGCGCGCACTGACCGGGCTGCCGCCGGCCCCGCACCTCGCCGCGCCCAAGATGGCCTGGATCCGCCGCCACCTCACCCGCGAGGGCATGGTCACCACCAGCGACTCCTGGCTGGTGCACCGCCTCACCGGCACCCATGTCACCGACGCGGCGACCGCCGGCCGTACCCAACTCCTTGACCTGGACCGGACCGTCTGGTCGCCGCGCGCCCTCGACCTCTACGGACTCCTCGACGAACGCCTCCCGGGAGTCGTCGACTGCGCCCGGCCCATCGCCACGACCACCGCGTTCGGCGCCGAGATCCCGCTCACCGGACTCGTCGTGGACCAGCAGGCGGCCCTGCTCGCCCAGCGGATCACCGCACCGGGCGCCGCCAAGTGCACCTACGGGACCGGCGCGTTCCTGCTCGCGCACACCGGCGACACCCCCCGGCGCGGGGACTCGGGGCTGGCCAGCTGTGTCACCTGGCGGCTGGACGGGCGGACCGGCTACTGCCTCGACGGGCAGGTGCACACGGCCGCGTCCGCCGTGCGCTGGCTCACCGACCTCGGTGTCATCACCGGACCCGCCGACCTCGACCGCGTCGGCGGCACCGTCCCCGACACCGGAGGCGTCACCTTCGTCCCCGCCCTCGCCGGACTCACCGCCCCCTGGTGGCGCGCCGACCTGCGCGGCTCCCTCACCGGACTCGGCCTCGACACCACGGCCGGGCACCTGGTGCACGCCCTGTGCGAGGGGCTCGCCGCCCAGGTCGTCGAACTCGCCGAAGCCGCCGCCACCGCCCTCGGCACACCCCTGGACGTGCTGCGCGCCGACGGTGCCCTCACCCGCTCCGCCCTCCTCATGCAGACCCAGGCCGACCTGCTGCAACGCCCCGTCGAAGTGTCCGTGCTGCCCGACGCGACCGCCCTGGGCGTCGGCGCGCTCGCCCGCCTCGGCGCCGAACCCGGACTGACCCTCGCCGACGCGCTGCCCGACGTGGCACCCTCCGCCGTCTACGAACCCCGCATCGGCCCCGACGAGGCCGCGGAACGCCGCGCCGCCTTCCGGGCAGAGGTCACCGCCCTGCTCGACCGCGCCCCCGCCTGACCGTCACGGCCAACAAACCCCTGACGTAACGGAGTTGCCGCAGCAAGCGGCCCGACTCGCCGCAGTAGGAGCCCCCTTCGCGCATTCCCCGCCCAACGTGCCCCCGCCCGTGCGCCGATACGACGATGACCGACGCAACCCCGACAACGACCCTCCCGGCCGTTCAGGTGCGCGACCGGGCCACCTGGGCGGAGCTCTTCTTCGACCTGGTCCTCGCGTTCGGCGTGGGCCAGATCGCGCACCTGCTCGCCGGACACCCCACCTGGCCCGTCCTGGGACAGTGCCTGCTCGTGCTCGTCCCGCTCTGGTGGGCCTGGGTGGACGTCGTCATGGCGATGAACGCCGTCCACGAGACCACCCTGCAACGCGTGTTCCTCCTGCTGACCGCACTCGCCGTCTACGGCATGGCCGTCGCCGCGCCCCAGGCGCTCGTCGACCGCGAACAGGCCCTGCTGTACGCGGGCAGCTACCTCGCCCTGCGCCTCCTCATCGGCGAGGCCATCCGCAGAGAGTGCGCCCTCTACACCATCCACCCCTACCGCGCCGGACTCGCCTTCGCCCTGGTGCTGTTCGCCGCCGCCACCCTCCCCGCCCCCTGGCGCGCGGTGTGCTGGGCGGTCGCGGTCGTCGCCGAACTCGTGGCACCCGTCCTGCTCAGCGGCCATCTGCGCCGACTGGCCTTCGGCGTCAACCATCTCCCCGAACGCTTCGGCCTGTTCATCATCATCGCCCTCGGCGAGAACATCTTCTCGGTCGGCGCCGGAGTCGCCAGGGGCCCGCTCGACCCGGTCAGCCTGACCGCGCTCACCCTCGCCTTCCTCATCGGCTGCGCCCTGTGGTGGCTCTACTTCCACCTCGCCGCCTCGGCCGTCGCCCACGCCCTGCGCACCCACCCCACCCCCGCCGTCGTCGTCCGAGACGTCCTCAGCTACGGCCATCTCGCCCTGGTCGCGGGCCTGTTGCTGGTCTCCGTCGGCGCCGTACGCACCGTCCACGACCCGCTGCGGGCCCCGCACTCCGGAGCCGCCGGACTGCTGCCGGCCGGGGCCGCCCTGATCCTGCTGACGTTCTGCTACACGCGCCGCCGGATGTTCGGCGCCGCCTCCGCCACCCGCTTCTACTGCGGACTGGTCCTACTGGCCGCCGCCGTCGTCGCGCCGCTCGTGCCGCCCCTCGCCGTACTGGCCCTCACCACCCTGCTGCTCCTGCTGGTCAACGGCGTCGAGCACTGGCTGATCAGCACCGACCGGAGCGTGCCGCTGGTGCTGCGCGCACGGTCCTTCGGCGCGACCTGACGCAGTGCGGGCACGGACCTCGGGCAGTACCGGCGACCTCCTCGTGACGCGCGCGAGGCCCTGACCGGCGCTCCTACGGTCGCCGCATGCACCTTTCCCCCTCGGAACGTTCGGAACGTCCAGAAGAGGAGGTGGCGTGATGCCGTCCCGCAACGCCGTGCCCGCCTTGCTGTCGCTGTCACTGGGCTACTTCAGCCTGGGGACGATCTCGCTGGCGGTCGTCGGCCTGAACGGTCCGATCGGGGACGACCTGCACGTCCAGCCCGCCTCGGTGGGCATCCTCGTCACCGTCTTCGCGCTGACCTTCGCCGTGTGCGCGCCCACCGCCCCCATCCTGCTGCGCCGGTGGAACCGCAAGCGGGTCCTCCTCGTCGGCATCGGGCTGCTCACGGTCGGCGCCGCCCTCGGCGCGGTGGCCCCCAACTACGGCTTCCTGACGGTCACCCGGGTGCTCGCCGCGATGGGCGCCGCCGTCTTCGGCCCCGGCGCCTCGGCGGCCGGCGCGCTCATCGTGCCGCCGGAGCGACGGCAGCGGGCGCTGGCCACCGTCTTCGGCGGCATGACGGCCGCCGCCGTGCTCGGGGTGCCGCTGGCGTCCTTCCTCGGCGGCAGCCTCGGCTGGCGCCCGGCCCTCCTCGGGGTGGCCGCGCTCTCCGCCGTCGCCTTCGTGACGGTGTTCGTGTGCGTCCCCGAGATCCCGGCCGGCGAACCGCCCACCCTGCGCGCCTACCGGGGCGCGCTGCGCACCCCCGCCACCGTGGCCACCGTCTCGACGACCCTCCTGTTCATGGCCGCCCAGTTCACCGTCTACGGCATCGCCGGGGCCTACCTCAAGGACCGCTTCGACGCCTCCTCCGGCCTGATCTCCGTGACCCTGCTCGCCTTCGGCGTCATCGGCGTCGCGGGCAACGCGACGGCACCGAGGATCGCCGAACGCCTGGGCGGGGAGCGGACCGTGGGCGTCGCCGTCCTCGGACTCGCCGCCGGATTCGCCCTGTTGCTGGTCGCCCCGCACTCCCACGCCGGGCTCGCCTGCTTCGCGTTCTGGGCCTTCTTCAGCCAGCTCTACCAGGCCCCGCAGCAGGCCCGGCTGGTGGAACTCGTGCCCCTGCAACCGGGGTTGATCCTCGCCCTGAACGCCGCCGCGCTCTACCTCGGCATGAGCCTCGGCAGCTTCATCGGCAGCTCCCTGCTGCCCGGCGTGGGCGCCGGCCCCATCCCGGCCGCGGCCCTGGGCGTCCTCGTCCTCGCCGCGCTCGCCCATGCGCTGTCCGTCCGGCAGGCCTCGGCGGCGGCGTCCGCCGAGCGGCCCGCCTCACCCGTACACATCAGTTAGCTCAGCCAGTCAAGGAGAACTCATGAGCAGTCACCAGGTGCACTTCGTCAGCGAATACCTGGAGACCGTCTGGAACCAGGGGCGGACCGAACTGGCCGACAAGTACCTGGCCGCGGACCTGATCCAGCACAACCCGAACCTCCCCGACGGACGTGAGCCGCTGGTCGAGTTCATCCTGGGCTTCCGCAAGCAGCTGCCCGACGCCCGCTTCGACATCAAGCGCGCGGCGGGCTCGGGCGACCTGGTGTTCGTGCACACCCACTTCCGCGCCACCTCGACCGACCGGGGCTCGGTGGTGGTGGAGATCTTCCGGCTCGAAGGCGGACTCATCGTCGAGCACTGGGACGTCCGCGACGAGATCCCGGAGACCACGGTCAGCGGACACGACGTCGTCTGACACCCCCTCAACTCCTGCCGCCCAGAAGGCTCCCGGCCTCCTGGGCGGCAGTTCTTCGTCCCCTCACCACGAACTCCTGCCAGCAGTAGACGAAGGAGACACCAATGACGCGACAACCACCCGACCGGCGCCCGACCGCCGGCCTCACCCGGCGCGGACTCCTCGGCACCGCCACCGCCGCGGGGATCGGCGCGGCCGTCCTGCCCACCCGCGCCCGGGCCGCCGAGAACACGGCCATGGGCACCACCCCCGCAGCCGTCACGGTGGACGCCTCGGACCTCCGCTATCTCGACCTCACCGCCCGTGGCTACAACGCCAGATTCACCGCCGCCCCCGACTCGATACGCCTCGTCCACACCACCGCGCAGGTCGTGGCCGTCGTCCAGGAGGCGGTCGACGCGGGCAGCCGCATCGGTGTGCGCGGCGGCGGGCACTGCCTCGACGGACTCGTCGACGACCCGGACGTACGGATCCTCGTCGACATGTCGGAGATGGACGCGGTCCGCCACGACCCCGCCCGCCGCGCCTTCCTCGTCGAGGGCGGCGCCACCCTCGGCCATGTCTACCGCACCCTCTACCTGGAATGGGGCGTGTCCCTGCCCGGCGGAACCTGCCCCACGGTCGGCGTCGGCGGGCATGTCACCGGCGGCGGCTACGGCGCGATGTGCCGCCAGTACGGCGCGGTCGTCGACCACCTGTACGCCGTGGAGGTCGTCGTGGTCGACGCCTCCGGCACCGCACGCGCCGTCGTCGCCACCCGCGAGGCCGACGACCCGCACCGCGACCTGTGGTGGGCCCACACGGGCGGCGGCGGAGGCACCTTCGGCATCGTCACCCGCTACTGGTTCCGCACCCCCGACGCCACCGGCACCGACCCCGCAGGCCTTCTGCCCAGACCGCCGAAGACACTCCTGAAGTCGACCGTCGCCCTCAAGTGGAGCGACCTCACCGAGACGGCGTTCACCACGCTGCTCGCCAACCACGGCACCTGGCACACCCGCAACAGCGTCGCCGGCTCCTCCTACGACAGCCTGCACAGCGTCCTGATCCTCTACAACCGGATCCAGGGCAGCGTCGTCCTCAACACCCAGATCGACGGCACCCGTTCGGACGCCACAGCCCTTCTCGACGCCTACGTCGCCGCCGTCACCGACGGCATCGGAGTCCCGTACACGGACACCCGCTCCTCCTGGCCCTGGCTGAAGACGACCCTCAAGGACCCCTACGACACCGGGCTGTACAACCGCACGAAGTCCAAGGGCGCCTATCTGCGCCGGGGTTGGTCCCCGGAACAGGCCACGATCCTCTACGGCCGTCTCTCCGACGCCGCCTACGACGGACACGCCGGCATCCTGCTCTACTCCTACGGCGGCAAGGTCAACACCGTGCCGTCCACCGCCACCGCGCTGGCCCAGCGGGACTCGGTCCTCAAGGCCAACTTCACGACGTACTGGCCCGATCCGGCACAGGACGACCGGCACGTGGCCTGGATGCGCGCCCTCTACCGCGACCTCTACGCGGACACCGGCGGGGTACCGGTGCCGAACGACACCAACGACGGCTCCTACATCAACTACCCCGACACCGACCTCACCGACCCGGCCTGGAACACCTCCGGCGTGCCCTGGGACACCCTCTACTTCAAGGGCAACCTCGCCAGGCTCCGCCAGGTGAAGGCGGCGTGGGACCCGGGCGATGTCTTCCACCACAAGCTGTCCGTCACCGCGCACTAGCACCCGCGCACGACGAAGCCCCCGCTCACCACGAAGCCCCCGCCTCGCGTGCACGAGGCGGGGGCTCGGGGTGCTTCGCGGGACGCTCAGCCCAGGTCGGCCGGGAAGGCCACCCCGGTCAACGACACGCTCAGCGCCCGCAGTTGGGCGCGGGCCCGCTCGTCATAGGCCTGGGCGCCCGCGCGGGCGCGCTGGGTACGGTTGAAGTAGGTGCCCGTCACGTCGTCGAGCGCCGGGTCGGTGATCAGGCGCAGGGTGCTGTGCACCCCCTCCGCGACCGTGGACTGCGGGGTGAACAGGTTCACCACCATCTTGGTCGGCATGTACGACGCCGGGTGCAGCGCGTTGGCCGTCACCCCGGTGCCGCGCAGCCGCTCCGCGAGGTCGAGGGTCAGGCTGATCTGGGCCAGCTTCGCCTGGCAGTAGGCCTGCACGCCGTCCCAGTTCCGCTCCAGCATCACATCGCGGAAGTCGATCGGGGCCTGGCCCGCGGAGCTGACGTTGATGATCCGGGCCGGGGCCGAGCGCACCAGCAGCGGAGCCAGCCGGCAGCTGAGCATGTAGGCCGCCAAGTAGTCGACCTGGAAGGTGAGTTCCAGGCCGTCCTGGCTCTCGTGGCGTACCAGTTCGACCCCGATGCCGGCGTTGTTCACCAGCGCGTCGAGCCGGTCGTGCGTGGAGAGGATCCGGTCGGCGAGCTTGCGGATGTCCTCCAGCGAGGAGAAGTCGGCCAGTTCGTAGCTGAGCCGGTCGTTGCCGGTGGACTCGCGGAGTTCGGCCAGCAGCTCCGCGCCCTTGGCCGCGTTGCGGCCGTGCAGGATCAACGACGCTCCCTGCGCGGCGAGTTCACGGGCCAGCTCACGGCCCATGCCGTCGGTGGCGCCGGTGAGGAGGATGGTCTGGTCGGGGACGGGCCTCATGGTGGTGCACTCTCCTGTCAGGCGTACGTGGCCAGTTCGTCGGTGGTCTGATCGGTGTAGCCCTGGCTGATCTCCAGCACGATGCCGTCCGGGTCGGACACCCATACCGTCCGCCAGCCGGGGATCACCTCGTCGAAGGCCAACGGGCCGAGCAGCGGCTCCAGTTCGTCTCCGGCGGCGGCGAGGAACGCGCCCACGTCGTCGACCTGGAAGGCGAGATGCCGTGCCGTGCCGGGGTTGGCCGGGCCGTCCTGCGCCGTGCTGAACAGGGCGTCCGCGTCGGTCGCGAACAGCTCAAGGCAGACGGGGCCGTTGCGCAGGAACACCACGCGGACCCCGTCGGCCTCCACCACCCGGGCCCGGACGAACCCGAAGTGCCGGGTGTAGAAGTCCTCCGTGGCCCGCTGGTCACGGCAGTTGAGGCCGATGTGCGACCAGCGCAGGTCGGCCGGTGCGGTCGTCATCGCGCTCACTTCCCGGTGACCGCGGCGAACGGCGCGCTGTCGTGGAAGTTCGCGAAGTAACCGATGAGACCGCCGGTGACACGGAAGTAGTTGCACACCTTCGCCTCGACGGTCACCCCGTCGTGGGTCGTGCCGGTGATGTCGGAGACCACCGCGGCCTGCTCGCCGTCCACGACCACGTGCCGGGGCACGTTGGCGAAGGAGGCGTACATCTCCGGGAAGCCCTTCATCATCTGCCGGAGGGTCTCGCGGCCCTCGACATGCCCGGCCAGCTGCTCGTCCATGGTCTGGTCGACGGCGAACAGGTCGCACCAGGCGTCCCACTCACCGGAGTTGGCCAGCCGGTAGTACGTGTCGACCACTTCTCGGGTGTTCATGCGCCCGTCCTTTCCGGTTGCTGTCTGGGGTGCGGGAACGCTCAGGGGAGGGGGACGCCGACCTGGCGCATCAGGCCCGCCGTGTCGGCCTGCACCCAGCGCTCGACGACCTTGCCGTCCTCCAGCCGGTACACCTCAAGGCTGGTCCAGGAGACCTCCTTGCCGGTCGGCTCCTGACCGAAGAACGGCGCGATGTGCTTGCCGTGGAAGGTGATGTGCATGATCACCTTGTCGGGCGCGGCCGGGTACAGCGCGTCGAGGTGCACGGAGAAGTCGAGCCCGTCGTACGCGCCCTGGATGATGTCCTTCAGCTCGGCCAGGCTCTCGCAGCTCCACGCCGGGTTGTTGTCGTGGAACGTCGGTCCGAACAGGTCGTCGAGGTCGTCCAGCCGGCGCTGGTTCACGGCGTCGCTGACCTGCTGGACGACGGCCAGGTTCGAGGCGTCCGAGGAGATCTGCTCGCGCAGCCCGAGCATGTCGTCCTGCGCCCAGCGCTCCACGAACAGGCCGCCCTCGACCCGCCAGATCTCGGTGGTGGACCACTCCACCTTGCGGCCGGTGGGCGGGATGCCGAACAGTTCGCCGAGGTGGGTGCCGGTCAGTTTGACCCGGGTCAGGACCCGGTCCGCGCCGAGGGCCGACAGCTCCGTCAGCTCTCCCTTGAGATCGAGGGCGGTGTACGCGCCGCGCAGCGCCTCCAGGTAGGAGTCGATGCCGGTGATGTCGAAGCCGGGGTGGTGGTCGGTGAAACCGGCGGCGATGACCCGGGGGATCTCCGTCTGGTCGCCGGAGTTGAACGCGTCGAGGAAGCGCCGGTACAGCGCCAGGTTCGCCTGCTGTGTCTGGTCAGGGTCGGACATGCTGCATCCCCTCGTTTCGGTGGACGTCGGACAGGGACGGAACGGGGTCTTCGCGGACGAACGCCGCCGCACGCTCGCCGATCATCACGGAGGGCGCGTGCGTGTTGCCCGCGGTGATCGACGGCATCACCGACGCGTCGGCGACCCGCAGCCCCTCGAAGCCGCGCACCCGCAGCTGCGGGTCGGTGACGGCGTCCGGGCCCGTGCCCATCCGGCAGGTGCCGGCCGGATGCCACAGGGTGGTCGCGTTCGCGGCGACGTACCGGCGCAGCTCGGCGGACCCGGTGACGTCCTTGCCGGGGCCCAGCTCGTCGCCCCGGAACGCGTCGAAGGCATGGGTCGCGGCCAGCTCGCGCGCCAACTCCACTCCGCGCACCAGGACATCGAGGTCGGCGGTGGAGGTGAGGTAGCCGGCGCCGACGACGGCGTTGGAGCGCGGGTCGGCGTCGCGCAGCCGTACCCGGCCCCGGCTCCGCGGCCGCAGCGCGATCGGCGCGAAGGTGAAGCCGGGGCCCTCCCAGCGGTCGGCGGGCGCGTCGGGCGGCAGGAACTTGATGGGACCGAAGGTGAACTGGAGGTCGGGGGAGTCCTCCGGACCGGCCTCGCGGGTGTGGGTGAACAGCCCCGCCTCGGACAGCAGCGCCCCGTCCGGGTGCTCCTGGAGCGACTGGTGGCAGACGGGCGTGAACAGGTGGTCCTGGAGTCCGGCGCCGACCCCCGGCAGGTCCTGGACACAGCGGATGCCGTGCTCCCGAAGGTGCGCGGCGGGACCGATCCCGGACAGCATCAGCAGCTTCGGCGACTCGAACGCCCCGGCGCACACGATGACTTCACGGTCGGCGCGCAGTTCGTGCAGGGTGCCGTCCCGGACGTACTCGACGCCCGTGACCCGTGTCCCGGCGAGCAGCAGCCGGGTGGCCAGGGTGTCCGTGAGCACGGTCAGGTTGGGGCGCTGGAGGGCCGGGCGCAGATAGGCGTCGGCGGTGCTGCACCGGCCGCCCGCGTCGTCGCGGAACGTCTGGTACAGAAAGCCGAAGCCCTCCTGCCGGGCGCCGTTGTAGTCGCCGTCGGGGTCCGCGGCGTATCCGAGTTCACCGGCACCTGCTACGAACGCCCGCGCGATCGGGGAGGGCCGGTCGAGCTGCCGCACCCGGACCGGACCGCCCGCGCCGCGGAACGCGTCCGCGCCGCCCGAGTAGTCCTCGGCCAGCTTGAAGTACGGCAGGACCTCGTCGTACGACCAGCCGGTGGCGCCCTCGGCGACCCAGCGGGTGTAGTCGTGGCGGCTGCCGCGCACCCACATCAGGGCGTTGACGGAACTGCACCCGCCGACCACCTTGCCGCGGGCCACGGGGACCCGGCGGCCCTCCATGCCCGCCTCGGGCTCGGTGACGTAGCCCCAGTCGATCTCGCTCCGCCACTCGGCGGTGAGCAGCGAGAGGACCGAGGCCGCGTCGGCCCGGTGGATCTCGGGGCGCTCGTCCCAGCCGCCCGCCTCCAGCAGCACCACGGTCGTGGACGGGTCCTCGCTCAGCCGGGCCGCGACCGCGCAGCCCGCGGAGCCGGCGCCGACGACGATGTGGTCGGCCCCGAGGGGCAGCGACTTCGACGGCATGACAGCCTCCAAAAGGTGACGGGGAATCAGATCGCGGCGGGTTCGCCGACCCGGTAGTCGACGATCAGCGGACGGGCGCCCGGCGCGGGCCGCTCCAGCTGCCACTTCTGCTTGATCCGGAAGGACGAAACGGCCCCGTCCGCCGTCGACTTGGCGGTCCACACCACCGTGACGTCGACGTCGACCCGGGTGCCGTCCTCGTGCGCGGTGACCTCCTCGACGGTGTGGCTCTGGTCGCTGTAGGCCTCGCCGACGGCCGTGTACCAGTCGCGGAAGTCCGCGTGGCCGTACAGGGTCCGCTCCGGGAAGGCCATCACCAGGCCCCGGTCGGCGACGAAGGGCAGCAGCTCCTCGACCGGCGCGTGCTCGCTCAGCAGGTCGTACCAGCGCTGCACGAACCCGGCGATCTCCCGGTCGGAGCCGGTCTGTTCGCTCGGCATGTGTGTCTCCGCTCATCGGGGTTCCGCCCCCGGGGTCCGGAGGCGGTACGGGTCCGATCACCCCACAGCCGCGCCCGCCCGGTCCGCTCGTGCGCGCGCCCGGTCCGCACTGTGCGAAGTCGCGGCCCGAGCTGCGGCAACTCCCGGCGTACGCCGGTGGGTTCACAGAGCGGGGACCGATGGCCACGACATGCCGTAGTGCGTTCGGCCACTTGAGGATGTGCCGCGACCCGGGCGGCGCCGGCGGCCGGGGCGAACGGCGCCGACGTAGACAGGAATCCGCCAGTTGGCACCGTCCCGCCGAACGGGAGGAACCCCATGAGCAGGCGCATTCTGGTCGTCCTGTCCGAACACGGCTACTGGGGCGAGGAGTTGATCGGCCCCCTGGAGACCTTCGACCAGGCCGGCTACCACCTCACCTTCGCCACCCCCACCGGCAAGCGCCCGCAGGCGCTGCCGCCGAGCATGGACCCCGAGTACGTCGACCCGCCGCTCGGCCGCTCCGTCACCACCCCCGAGACCGCCGCCAAGGTCCGCAAGGTCGAGGACTCCGACCGGCTGGACAACCCGCTCGACCTGTCGTCCTGGCTGCCCGACCGGCCCTACCGCTCCAAGCCGTACTTCCTGCGCGACTGGGAGGCCTACAACACCCGCCTGGAGCAGGTGCGTTCACAGATCGCCGACCGCTACGACGCGCTGCTGATCGTCGGCGGCAGCGGACCGATCGTCGACCTCGCCAACAACTGGCGGGTCCACGACCTGATCCTCGCCTTCCACGCCCTGGACCGGCCGATCGCCGCCGAGTGCTACGGCGTCGCCTGCCTCGCCTTCGCCCGCGACCAGGAGACCCGCGAGTCCCTGATCCGGGGCAAGCACGTCACCGGGCACTGCATCGAGTACGACTACAAGGACGGCACCGGGTTCCTCGGCACCGACTTCGTGATGGGGCCGCCGCCCTACCCGCTGGAGTACATCCTGCGCGACGCCACCGCACCCGGCGGCGCCTACCACGGGAACTTCGGCAAGGAGACCTCCGTCATCGTCGACTACCCGTTCATCACGGGCCGTTCGACGCCCGACTCCTACCTGACCGGACAGAAGACCGTCGAGGTCCTCGAACAGGGCCTGCGGCAATGGGGGTTCAGGGCGGGCGCCTGACCACGGCGACCGTCCCACGCTCCTTCGCCCCGACGAGAGGTGAGCACACGATGGACAGCAGGCCCGCGCGGATCGCGCTGCTCGAACAACTGACGGCCGAAGGGGTCCGGTTCATGTTCGGCAACCCCGGCACGGTCGAGCAGGGGTTCCTCGACGAACTGCGCTCCTTCCCCTCGATCCAGTACATCCTGGCCCTCCAGGAGTGCGTCGCCGTGGGCATGGCCGACGGCCACGCCCGCGCCACCCGCACCCCGGCGGTCCTGCAACTCCACTCCGGAGTGGGGCTCGGCAACGGCATCGGCATGCTCTACCAGGCGATGCGCGGCCACGCCCCGATCGTCACCCTGGTCGGCGAGGCCGGGCTGCGCTACGACAGCATGGACGCGCAGATGGCCGCCGACCTGGTCGGCATGGCGAAGCCGGTGACCAAGTGGGCCACCCGCGTGGTCGATCCGGACTCCACGCTGCGCGTACTGCGGCGCGCCTTCAAGGTCGCCGCGACCCCGCCGTACGGCCCGGTGCTGGTCGTGCTGCCCGCCGACGTCATGGACCGCGACACCGCCGAACCGGTGGTGCCCGTCTCCTACCCGGAGACCCGCGGCCTGCCCGCCCCCGACACCGTGGCGCGGGCCGCCGCGCTGCTCGCCGACGCCCGCAACCCGCTCGTCGTCGCCGGTGACGGCGTCCATTTCGCCGGTGCCCAGGCCGAGTTGGGGCGGCTGGCCGAGGTGTGGGGCGCCGATGTGTACGGCGCCGACTGGGCCGAGGTCAACCTGTCCGTCGAACACCCCGCCTACGCGGGCCAGTTGGGCCACATGTTCGGCGAGCAGAGCCGGAAGGTCACCGGCGCGGCCGACGGTGTCCTGATCGTGGGCACCTATGCGCTGCCCGAGGTGTACCCGGCCCTCGACGGCGTCTTCGGGGCCGGTGTCCCGGTCGTGCACATCGACCTCGACGCCGGCGCGATAGCCAAGAACCACCCCGTCGACCTCGGCATCGTCGCCGACCCGAAGGCCACCCTCGGCCTGCTCGCCGACGCGCTCGGCCGGGAGATGGGCCTCGGGCGGCGGACGGCGGCGGTCGAGCGGCTGCGCCGCCGCGCCGCCCAGCGCGCCGCCGCGCTCGCCGCCGCCGACGCGCGGGAGGAGGCCACGGCCACCGCCCTGGAACTGCCCACCATCGCGCTCGCCCAGGAGTTCGCGCGCCGGCTGCCGCCGGACGCGATCCTCTTCGACGAGGCGCTCACGGCCTCCCCGGAGATCTTCCGCCGGCTCGCGCCGACCGTGCCGGGCCAGTGGATGCAGACCCGCGGCGGCTCCCTCGGCGTCGGCATCCCCGGCGCGCTGGGCGCCCAACTCGCCCACCCCGACCGCACGGTGGTCGGCTTCACCGGCGACGGCGGCAGCATGTACACCTTCCAGGCGCTGTGGACGGCGGCCCGCTACGGCCTCCCCACCAAGTTCGTCATCTGCAACAACGGCAGCTACAGACTCCTGGAGAACAACATCGAGGAGTACTGGCGGGAGCAGCTGATCCCCGCCCACGAACAGCCCGAGATCTTCGACCTGAGCAGCCCCGCGATCGACTTCGTCTCCCTCGCCGGCTCGCTCGGCGTGGCCGCCGTACGGGTCGAGAAGCCTGGGCAGGCCGCGGAGGCCGTCGCGCAGGCGCTCGCCCACCGCGGGCCGTTCCTCATCGACCTGGTGACCGCCAAGGGGAAGGGGTAGCCGCCGTGCGACTGTCCGGTCACAAGATCGCCGTCCTGATGGAGAGCGACTTCTACGAGCCCGAGATCCTCTACTACCGCTACCGCTTCCCCGAGGAGGGAGCCGAGATCCACTTCCTGTCCCGCCTGTGGGGCAACGACACGATCACCTTCCAGGGGCACGAGCACCGCATGCCCTTCGAGGTCGACGAGTCCTTCGAGGACCTCGACGAGTTCGCGCTGAAGGAGTACTCGGCGGTGATCGTCCCCTCCGGGATGGTCGCCGACCGGCTGCGCTACACCGAGGATCCCCAACTCCTGCCGCCCGCCTCGCAGTTCCTGCGCCGGGCGTTCGCCGACCCGGCGATCGTCAAGGGCATCATCTGCCACGGCATGTGGCTGGCCGCACCCATCGCGGGGCTGATGCACGGCAGGCGCGCGGTCGTCCACAACAACCTGCTGGGCGACCTGCGCAACATGGGCGGCGAGTACGTCGACCAGGACGTCGTGGTCCACGACGATCTGGTCACCGGCCGCACCGGCAACCACTGCCACCTGTTCGCACGGACCATCATCGACCTGCTCGCATCCCGGACGCCGGCCCCGACCGGGCCGCGCTGACGGGATCCGAACGGGGAGGAGCCGACCATGACACCGGTGACCGGGCGCATCCCCGTCCTCGACGTCCGACCACGGGTACGGGACGGGGAGGTGCCCGCCAAGGCCGTGACGGGGGAACACCTCGACATCACGGCCACCGTCTTCCGCGAGGGCCACGGCGTCGTCGCCGCGGACGTCGTCCTGCACGACCCGGCCGGCCGCCCGGCCCAGCGGGTCCCGATGACCCTCGTCGACGAGGACGCCGACCGCTGGCGGGCGAGCGTCGTCCCCGACACCGAGGGCCTGTGGACCTTCCGGGTCGAGGCCTGGGCCGACCCGCTGGAGAGCTGGCGGCACGACGCCGCGCTCAAGGCGGCGGCCGGCGTGGACACCGAACTCACCCTGACCGAAGGCGCGTTGCTGTACGAGCGGGCGGCGCTCGGCCTCACCTCCTCGGACCGCCGGGAGGCGGTCACCGCGGCCGTGGCCGCGCTCCGCGACACCCTGGGCTCCCCTCCGGCCCGGCTGTCCGCCGTCACCGCCCCCGAGGTGACGGCCGCCCTGGGGCGCTACGCGCTGCGTGACCTCGTCACCGCCTCCCGGCCCCTGCCCCTGCGCGTCGAACGCCGGCGCGCCCTCGTCGGGTCCTGGTACGAACTCTTCCCCCGCTCGGAGGGCGCGACGACGGGGGCCGACGGGCGCCCGGTCGGCGGCACCCTGCGGACGGCCGCCGAACGGCTGCCCGCCGTCGCCGCCATGGGCTTCGACGTCGTCTACCTGCCACCCGTCCACCCCATCGGCGCCACCCACCGCAAGGGCGCGAACAACACCCTCCACGCCGGCCCCGACGACGTCGGCTCGCCCTGGGCCATCGGCTCCCGGCACGGCGGCCACGACGCCCTCCACCCCGGCCTCGGCACCGAGGACGACTTCCGCCACTTCGTGTCCGCGGCGAGGGAGTCGGGGCTCGAAGTCGCCCTGGACCTCGCCCTCCAGTGCTCCCCGGACCACCCCTGGCTCACCGAGCACCCCGAGTGGTTCCACCACCGCGCCGACGGCTCCGTCGCCTACGCCGAGAACCCGCCCAAGACCTACGAGGACATCCACCCGCTCGACTTCGACGGCGACCCCGAGGGCCTGTACGCCGAGGCGCTGCGGATCGTGCGGCACTGGACGGACCTGGGCGTGCGGATCTTCCGCGTCGACAACCCGCACACCAAACCGGTGCAGTTCTGGGAGTGGCTGATCGCCGAGGTGGACGCCACCGACCCCGATGTGCTGTTCCTCGCCGAGGCGTTCACCCGGCGGGCCATGGTCCACGCGCTGGCACAGGCCGGCTTCCAGCAGTCGTACACCTACTTCACCTGGAAGAACACCAAGGAGGAGTTGACCCAGTACCTGCCCGAACTCGCCCGGGACAGCGCGGACTTCCTGCGGCCCAACCTCTTCGTGAACACCCCCGACATCCTGCACGCCTACCTCCAGCACGGCGGCAGACCCGCCTTCGAGGTGCGCGCCGTGCTCGCCGCGACCGCCGCGCCGAGCTGGGGCGTCTACGCCGGCTACGAACTCTGCGAGAACACCCCGCTGGCACCGGGCACCGAGGACTACCTCGCCTCCGAGAAGTACCAACTCCGGCCCCGCGACTGGGCGTCGGCGGAGGCCGAGGGCCGCACCATCACCCCGCTGATCACCCTCCTCAACCGGCTCCGCCGACTCCACCCCGCCCTCCAGGAGCTGCGCAACCTGCGCCTCCAGCACACCGACAGCGACCAGGTCCTCGCCTACACCAAACACGTCGAACTCCCCGACGGAACGACCGACTTGGTGCTGGTGATCGTCAACCTCGACCCGCACCACGCCCACGAGGCCACCGTCACCTGCGACCCGGCCGTCCTCGGCCTGCCCGCCGACGGCACCCGCAAGCTGCGCGACGAACTCACCGGGGAGACCTACTCCTGGGGCGAGTCCACCTACGTACGCCTCGATCCGGCCCACCAGGTCGCGCATGTGCTCACACCCGCGGAGGGATCATGAGCGACGGCATCCTCGAACCGCTGCTGCCGGCCCTCGCACCATGGCTGGAGGGCCGCCGCTGGTTCGACGCCCGCTACGGCGGAGCCCGGCTGCACGCCAGGGCCGCCACCGTGCTCGGCACCGAACCGCCCCTGCTGCTGCACGCCGTGGTCTCGGCCCGGCGCGAGGACCGCTCCGTCCTCGACTACCAACTCCTGCTCGGCCTGCGCCCCCACCTCCCCGCCCGCCTCGCGCCGGCCGCCGTCGCCACCGTCCCCGCCGGCCCCTTCCAGGGCTGGCAGGTCTACGACGCGCTCGCCGACGGCGCCCTGCTGGGACTGCTGCTGCGCACCCTCGCGGGCCCCGGCACCGACTCCGGACCGCGTCTGGAACGCACCGGCCGCTATCCGCTCCCGGTGGGCCTGGTACCCCACCCGCTGTCCGGCGAGATGAGCAACACGGCCGTGGCGTACGGCGGCCGGATCCTCCTCAAGATCTTCCGCCGCCCCGAACCGGGACCGCACACGGAGGTCGAGGCCCTGCACGCGCTCACCCGGCAGCACTGCGCCCGCACCCCCCATCTCTACGGGTCGCTGCACAGCGACGCCCCCGGCGCGGAGGGGCTGGTGCTGGGCCTGATCGAGGAGTTCCTGCCCGACGCCCGGGACGGCTGGGAGGAGGCGGTGCGGCAGGCGGGCGACTGCATGGACGGCACCGGCCGTACCGCCCCGGACACCGGCGGCTTCACCCCGCACGCGCACGGTCTCGGGCGCGCCGTGGCGGACGTGCACGGCGCGCTGGGCAAGGCGTTCGGCCGCGGCCGGCTGGCGGCACCGGACGTCGCCGAGGAGGCGGCCCGCATGAACATGCGGCTCAAGGAGGCCGCCGAGGAGGTACCGGCACTCGCCCGCTACACCACCCGGCTCGGCGCCCTCTTCGACGACTACGCCCGGGTCGCCGGGCGCGGCAGCCCCGTCTTCGCCCAGCGCACCCACGGCGATCTGCACCTGGGCCAGGCGCTGCGCACCGCGGACGGCTGGCGGATCGTCGACTTCGAGGGCGAACCGGCCCGGCCCGCCGCCGAACGCGCCCGCCCGCAGCCGGTGTTGCGGGACGTGGCGGGCATGCTGCGGTCCTTCGACTACGCGGCCCGCACCGCGCTGGCCGAGCGTGAGTCCGGCGATCCCGGCCAGGACGGCTCGCCCGCGCGGCGGCTGCGCCGGCGCCGCCGCGCCTATGCCTGGGCGGTGCGCAACCGGCGGGCGTTCGTCGAGGGCTACGCCTCGGCCGGGCGGGAGGACCCGCGCTGCCAGCCGGTGGCACTGCGCGCCTTCGAGGCGGACAAGGCCGTGTACGAGGCCGTATACGAGTCCCGCCTGCGCCCCGACCGGCTGCGGATCCCGCTCGCCGCCGTGCACCGGCTCGCGCACACCGCCCGCTGAACTCCGCCGCATTCACGGCCGTTTCACGGAATGCGAACTCCCGTACCGTACAAGGGAATTCACGCGGGACGGCGACGCGAATTCCGGTGGCGAAAAGCCGGGCGGAATTCACCGGCGGACGTCCTTTCCACGCGGCGCGTCGAACGGAGACACGGCGAACCCCCCGCCCCGGACACTCTTCCAGGCGGGGGGTTCGGAGGGATCGGATCCGGCCGGAAACGGAACCGGGTCGCCTGCCCCGTGGGACCGCGCGACGGTGAAAGGTCCGTGCCTTTACCGGGGCGGCGGCCCAAGGTACGTACCGGAATCGGCAATTGCGGCGGCCGTTCAGGCGCGGTGCTGCTCGGAGAGGATCTGGCCGGGGTCGCGGTGCGGTGCCATACCGGCGGCCGACAGCGCCCGGTCGTACGCCTTGAGGGCCTCGGTGGTGTTGCCCTGGCGCTTCCACAGGTCGCCCAGGTAACGCCAGTTGAGGGCCACCTGGTGCGAGGGCCGGAACTGGCGCAGCTGCCGGGTGGCGGCCTGTAGGTACTGCGCGGCCTGCTCGAAGTTGCCGCGCATCAGCTGGATCTCGGCGAGGGTGCCGCGCGCGCCGACGGCCTGGATGCGGGACTCGCTGCCGGTCAGCCCGAGGGCCCGCTCGGCGTGCGCCGCGGCCTCGTCCCACTGCCCGAGCATCGCGTCGGCGTCGGCGAGGCCGATCTCGCACTGGGCCAGCTCCGGGGCGTTGCCCACCTCGGCCAGGAGCTGCTGCGCCTCCTCCAACAGCTGCTTGCCGCGCGCCGGCTCGGGCTCGTCGACCTGGAGCAGCAGGGAGCCGTAGTTCATCTTGAGCATGGCGAGGTGGCGCAGGTTGTCGTCCTCCGACATCAGCGCGAGCGCCCGCTCCACCAGGGCGAGGGCCTCGTTGAGCTGGCCCCGGGAGCGGGCCACGAGCCCGGCGTTCCAGTAGACGGCGCCGCGCGCCGCCCGGGCGCCCTGCTTCTCGGCGGCGTCCAGCAGCTTGCCGCCCATCAGCTGGGCGTGGATGAGGTCGCCGCGCATGTGGAACGAGCCCATGAGCGTGGCACCGAGCTGGACGTGGTCGACCGTGACGTCCAGTCCGAGGGCGTCCAGCCGGGCCATCGCGCGCTCGCCGATCTCGATGCTGAGCGTGATGTCGCCGGCGTTGCGATAGCAGCGGCACAGGGCCACCGCGATCTGGCACCACTCGGCGGAGCCCGGCGCCAGGTCGGGGTCGCGCTGCAACTCCTCCAGGACCGCGATGGCGGCCTCGGTCCGGTCGAGCTTCTCCAGCGCGGAGGCCTGCCCCATGCGCGCCCGCCGGGTCATGGACGCGTCCAGGAGGGTGGGCTTCGCGAGCAGTTCGCTGAGAGTTTGCAGGGCCTCGCCGTTGCTGCCGTTGCGCAGGGCCATCTCGCCGAAGGCCAGCCGCAGGCGTGCCTCTTCCAGCTCGTGGTCGTCCCGTCCGCTGCGCAGGTACTCGGCGGAACAGCCGAGGCGCTCCGCGAGGGCGGCGAGCACCGCGTCCGACGGTGCGCGCTTGCCGGATTCGATCAAGGAGATGTAGCTCGCCGAAATCTCGCTGGACGCCAGGTCCTGCTGTTTGAGGCCACGTTTGCCGCGCAGGAGCCGGATGCGGTCGCCCAGCCCTGCGGTCGTCGTGTTTTCGAGAGGGTCCATGTGGGGCTCCTAGGAGGTGGCTTTGACCACCGGGATGACAGATCAACGTTACCAGTAAGTCGTCTGCGATCCAATGCGCTCCGCTTGATCTATTCGCTGGCGCGAAGTCATCTGGGCTGGGATTTCAGGAATTGGCGTTTATTCAAACTTCATTTGGGTGCGGGCATTCCGTTTTTCGAGATCGTCTTTTGCGAGATTAATACTTGACTCATTGAGTAAGTTCTTGTTGACTCATCTTGTCAATGCGTCATCCGTAAATGCTCGGAGAGGAGATTTTCATGAGCATCAAGATATTCACGCTCATCGCGATCGTCGTCTTCGTCGGTGGGCTTGTGACGAGCGGACTCTGGTTCAACGGTTCGGGTGCCGCCACGCACCCGCTGCGCGAGGGCATCGCCCAGTCGAGCGGTGCGAGCGGGGCCTGCTGCTGAGGTGGCCCCCGCGGACCACGGCACACGAGGCTCAGCGGACCGGAGGACGGTCCGGCGGCTCGTTCCAGGGCCGGCCGGTCGCCCCCCGGTCCGTCCGTGTCCGCTCCCAGGGCAGTCCCCGGTGCGGGAAGTGGCACGCCACCGTATGGGTGCCGGCCGAGGTCGCCTGGGCGGGGCGCGGGATCTCGGTCGCGCAGCGAGTCCGCCCGGCGGCCGGGAGGGCCGCGGCGACCGGACAGCGGGCCAGGAAACGGCACCCTGAGACCGGCGGCGCGCCGAGCGGGGGCTCACCGGGGAGCACGATCCGGCGCCGGGCGCGCTCGGCGACCGGGTCCGGCAGCGGGACGGCCGACAGCAGCGCCCGCGCGTAGGGATGGCGGGGCCCGTCGAACACCTCCGCGACGGGCCCGGTCTCCACGACCCGCCCCGCGTACATCACACACACCCGGTCGGCGATCTGCCGGACCACCGCCAGATCGTGCGACACCAGCAGATACGCCGGCCCCAACTCCCGCTTCAGCCGCAGCAACAGGTCCAGGATCTGCGCCTGCACGGACACGTCCAGCGCGGACACCGGCTCGTCGAGCAGCAGCAGCGCGGGCTCCACCGCCAGGGCGCGCGCGATGGCGACCCGCTGCCGCTGACCGCCGGAGAACTGATGCGGATAGCGCTCCGCGTCCCCCGGAACCAGCCCCACCTGAGTGAGCAGCCGCGCGACCCGCGCCGCCACGACGTCCCGCGGCACCCGCCGCGCGTACAGCGGCTCGGCGACGATGTCGCCCACCGGCATCCGCGGATCGAGACTCGACAGGGGGTCCTGCGGCACGATCTGCACGGCACCGCGCAGCAGCCGCGCGGTCCGCCGGGACAGCCGCGCGACGTCCTGCCCGAGAATCTCGACGGTGCCCGCCTCCGGGACACCGAGCGACACGATCTCCATCAGGGTCGTCGACTTCCCGGCCCCGGACTCACCGACCAACGCGAGCGTCTCCCCGCGCCGCACCTCCAACTCCACGTCCTCGACCGCCCGTACGGCCCGCTCGCGCCGCCGCCGACCGGTGCCGGGCACATAGGTCCGGGCGAGCCCGGAGACGCGGAGGACGACGTCGGGGGCGGGCGGGCCGGGACGGGACAGGGGAGACAGGGCCGGCGCCTGGGTGCGTGGGAGCGCGTGTCTCCCGCCCCCGCCGGCCCGTGCCCCGCCCGCCGGGAAGAGCCCCGTGGCCCCCCGATGGATGACCAGCGGTATCCGGCGGCACGCCGCTTCGTGCGCGGCGGCGCCCGCGAGGCCCGCGCGCGAAAGGCTGTCCACGCCCAGGAGGGGGATGTCGGAGGTCTCGCACTCCGGCTGGGAGAGGGGACAGCGGGGCGCGAAGGCGCAACCGGGGCCCGGCGCGCCCGGCGGCGGGGCCGTCCCCGGTATCGGAGCGAGGGGGACACGGGCGTCGGCTCGCGGTACCGAGCCGACGAGTCCCACGGTGTACGGCATCCGGGGGCGGGTGAGCACCGGCTCGACCGGGCCCGTCTCCACCACCCGGCCCGCGTACAGCACGGCGACCCGGTCCGCCGTGCCCGCCACCACCCCGAGGTCGTGCGTGACCAGCAGCAGGGCGGCCCCGGTCTCCCGGCGGGCGTCGGCCAGCGCGTCCAGCACCTGGGCCTGCACGGTCACGTCGAGCGCGCTGGTGGGCTCGTCCGCGACCAGCACGTCGGGGCCGTTGGCCATCGCCATCGCGATCATCGCCCGTTGCAGCATCCCCCCGGACAGCTCGTGCGGATAGGCCCGCGCCGCCCGCGACGGCTCCGCCACCCCCACGAAGTCCAGCAGCTCCACCGCCCGGCGCAGCGCCGACTCCCGGCGCGGGCGCGGCCGTTGGTGGATGCGGACCGCCTCCGCCAGCTGGTCGCCGATCCGCAGCACCGGGGTGAAGGCATGCAGCGGGTCCTGGAAGACCATGGCGATCCGGCGCCCACGCACCCGCGCCAACTCCCGCTCCGCCAGCCCGAGCAGCTCCTCGCCCAGCAGCCGTACCGAGCCGCCCACCACCGCGCCCGGCGGCGCCAGCCCCATGAGGGAGAGCGCGGTGAGGGTCTTGCCCGTCCCCGACTCGCCCACCAGGCCCAGGACTTCACCGCGGCGCAGAGTCAGATCGACGCCCCGGACCACGGGCACCGGCGGCCGTCTCCCGGAGCCGACCGCGACCGTCAGACCGCGGACCTCCAGCACGGGCTTCACCGGGACATCCCCGACACCGCCGTACGGGAGCCCGTGCCCGCCTCGGTCGTCGGATCGAGCGCGTCCCGCAGCGCGCCGCCGACGAGATTCACGGCCAGCACGAACGCGATCAGCAGCCCCGTGGGGAAGAAGAACATCCACGGATACACCAGCGCCACATCCGTCGCGTCCGCGATCAGCGTGCCGAGCGACACGTCCGGGGGCTGGACGCCCAGGCCGAAGTACGACAGCCCGGTCTCGCTGATCACCGCCGCGCCCACGGCCAGTGTCGCGTCCGTGATGAGGAAGGACGCCGTGTGCGGCAGCACGTGCCGCCACAGGATCCGTACCGGCGAGACCCCCATCAGCCGTGCCACCACCACGAACTGACGCTCTTTCAGGGATCGGGTCAGACCGCGCACCGCCCGCGCGGTGATCATCCAGCCCAGCAGCGCCAGCAGCCCGACCAGCGCGAGCCAGCTCCGGTCGCGCAGCCGGGGCGCGGCCACGGACAGCACGAGGAAGGCGGGCAGGACGAGCATCAGGTCCACCACGAACATCAGCAGCCGGTCGGTCCAGCCCCCGAAGTAGCCCGCGCAGGCGCCCACCACCGCCGCGAGCCCGGTCGAGAACACCGCGACCAGCAGCCCGATCAGCAGCGACTTCCGCAGTCCCCGCACCACCTGGGCGAAGACGTCCTGTCCGATCCGGTTGGTGCCCATCCAGTGCCGTGCGTCCGGCGGCTGCCGCAGCGCCGAGTAGTCGACGTCCGTGTGCGTCCACGGGCTGAGATACGGCCCCAGGAACGCCAGCGCGAACAGGACCAGCAGGATCGCGAGCCCGCACAGCGCCCCGGGCCGCCGTACCGTCCGGCGCAGTACCGCGCGCCCCCGTCCGCCCGCCCTCATGGCCGCCGTACCCGGGGGTCGAGCAGTGCGTGCAGGACGTCGGCGAGCAGGCCGGCGAGCAGGACGACGGCGGCGGCGAAGATGTTGACGGCCACCACCGAGTTCACGTCGCCCTTCTGCACCGAGTCGACGAGCCAACTGCCCATGCCGGGCCAGCCGAAGACCGCCTCGGTGAACACGGCCCCGGTGAACAGGGTCAGCATGCCGAAGGAGAAGAACACCGACACCGGGACGAGCGAGATCCGCAGTCCGTGCCGCAGCAGCGCGCGGTGCGGGGTGAGGCCCTTGGCGCGGGCGGTGCGCAGGTGGTCGGCGCCGAGCACGTCGAGGGTGGCGGCGCGCTGGTAGCGGCTGTAGAAGGCGACGGCGGGGATCGCCACACAGAGCGCCGGGAGCAGCAAGTGGGCTGCCGTGTCGCGTAGTTGGGCCGTCCAGCCGCCTTGCAGACCGGGTGTGTGCTCGCCCGTGTAGAGGACGACCCGGCGTCCGGCGGCCCGGTTGACCGCCAGCGCCCCGGTCTTCAGCAGCAGCGCCAGCACGAACGTGGGCACGCACAGCACCGCGAACGAGAGCACCGTCAACAGCCGGTCGCCGGGCCGCCCTTGGCGGACGGCACCCCACACCCCGGCCAGCACCCCCACCGCCGTCCCCACCACGGTGCCGATCAGCAGCAGCCGCACCGACACCCCGACCCGGCGGCCGAACTCCGCGTTCACGGACTCCCCGTCGATGGTCCGCCCCAGGTCGCCGCGGACGGCCCGCCCCGCCCAGTGCGCGAAGCGCTCCGGCAGCGGAGCGCGGTCGTCCATCCCCAGCCGGGACAGCTCGGCGTCCACGACCCGGGCGGGCGGCGGCGGTTGACGGCCCTCGAAGTAGGCGCGCGGATCGAGCGCGGTCGAGGCGAGCGCGTAGGTGAGGACGACGGAGGTGAGGAAGAGGATCGTGCAGTGGACCAGGCGCCTGACGACCAGGGAGAGCATGGGCCCTCGTTCCGCTTCATGTGGGTGACACATCGTGATGTTAAGCTCCGGATCCGCAATGCGCAGGACAGTTCGGGCAGTTGACGGTTCGTCCGTACTGGGAGGGCCGCTGGGTGGAGCGATTACGGAGCCGGCTCGCACGCTCGCTGCTGTGCGCGCTCGTCCTCCTCGCGTTCGCCGGCTGCTCCGGTTCCCCCGGCCCGCCCCGCCGTCCGGCGCTGCCGACCTACGGCACCTACGACATGAACACCCGCCCCTCGGACGCGCTGCGCGCGGGCGGCACGCTGACCCTGCCGATGGCGCAGATGGTCACGCAGTTCAACTTCGACCACGTCGACGGCGCCCTGGACGACGTATGGACGATCGACAGCATGACCGAGCCCCGGCTCTTCGCCCGCGACGCCAAGGGCGTCCCGCACGCGGTACCGGAGTACCTGCGCTCGGCGTCCGTCACCGCCACCTCGCCCCAGGTCGTCACCTACCGGCTCAATCCGAAGGCCCGCTGGTCCGACGGAACGGCCCTGGGCTGGCGGGACTTCGCCGCCCAGTGGCACGCGCTCGGCGGCACCGACCAGCGCTACCTGGTCGCCGACACCAGCGGCTACGACCGGATCGCCGACGTACGCCGGGGCGCCGACGCGCACGAGGTACGGGTCACCTTCAAGCAGCCGTACGCCGACTGGCGCAGGCTGTTCACGCCGCTCTTCCCGGCCGCCGCCTACGACACCCCGCAGCGCTTCAACTCCGGCTGGCAGAACGGCATGCCCATCAGCGCGGGCCCGTTCAGACTCGCCTCGGTCGACAGGACCGCGCAGACCCTCACCCTCGTCCCCGACCCCCGCTGGTGGGGCCGCAAGCCGCGCCTCGACCGGATCGTCTTCCGCGTCCTCGACGCCGACGCGGCCCTCCAGGCCTATCTGAACGGCGAGGTCGACGTGGTCAACGCGGCCACCAGCGAGGCCTACGCACAGCTGAAGAACGCCCACGACAGCGAGATCCGGATCGGTTCCGCCTGGGACGAGGTGCACATCACCCTCAACGGAGCGGGCGGCCCGCTCGCCGACCGGGCCGTCCGCAACGCGGTCCAACAGGCCGTGGACCGCACCGCGTTGGCCGAGGTCGCGGCCGAAGGCCTCCCGGTGAAGGTGCCGTTGCTCGGCAACCACTTCTTCATGACCAACCAGCCCGGCTACACCGACGACTCCCGGCCCTACGGCACCTACGACCTCAAGGCCGCCGAGAAGGCCCTGGACGCGGCCGGCTGGAAGAGCCCGGGGCCCGGGAGGACCCGGGTCAGGAACGGCCGCGGCCTCACCCTCCGCTTCGTGCTCAGCGAGGGCACCAACCGGCTCGGCGAGGACCTCGCCCAGCTCGTCCAGCACATGCTCGCCCAGGCCGGCGTCCGGGTCGACATCCAGCAGGTGCCCGCCTCCTCCTACGCGCCGCAGTACCTGGAGAAGGGCAACTTCGACCTCGCCATCTTCCGCTTCACCGGCCTCACCTACCCCAGCTCCGCCTACGCCATCTACCGCCGCCCCGAGGCGGGACAGCCCTTCCAGAACTACGGCCGGGTCGGTTCGACGCGCGTGGACCAGCTCCTCGGCCAGGCCGTCGGCACCCTCGACGAACGCGCCGCCCAGCGGCTCTACGACCGCGCGGACGCCGAGATCTGGCGGCTCGGCCACGACATCGAGCTCTACCAGCGCCCCCAGATCCTCGCCGTCCGCAAGGGCCTGGCCAACTACGGGGTGCCAGGACTCGGTGACATCGACTTCAGCCGGGTGGGCTGGCAGAAGTGAGCGCACGGCGGCCCCGTACGGACGTGTCCGTACGGGGCCGCCGGGGGGTGCGGGGTCAGCCACGCGGGTGGCTCAGGGCTCTCTCGTCCGCCTGCTGGCGCACCATGTCGTAGCCGAGCGCGGCCGAGGCCAGCGTCACATGGTGGTGCCAGCCCCGGAAGGAGCGGCCCTCGAAGTCGCCGAGCCCGAACTCCTCGTGCATCCGGCCCAGCGCCCCCTGCGCGAACCGCCGCAACCGCGCCAGCGGCACGATCTCCGCGAGCCGGCGGGCCGGGAGGTTCGTCAGCCAGTAGGCGCGCGGCCGGGAGCCGCCGTAGGGCCAGTCGGCGAGCAGCAGGCGCGGCCGGGGGGCCGTGGCCGGGTCGGTGCGCAGCAGCACCGGGCCGGTCACGAACTCCGAGTGCCGCATGCGTTCGGTCACCGGGTCGTGCCAGGTCACCGAGGCCCGCTCACCGTGGCGGGCCGCGTGCGCGGCGAGTTCGGCGAGCGTGCCGCGCGTTCCGGGGGCGGCGGCCTGCCGCCGGGGGAGCAGCACGGGGGTGAGCGGCGCCGCCTGGACGAGATAGCCCAGGCCGCGTGCCTCCAGACCGCGCAGCAGCGGGTCCGGGTCGCTCTCGCAGCGCCAGTCGGCCAGCACCGGCAGCGGTTCCAGCGACCACTCGTCGAGCATCTCGTCGAGTGCTTCGAGCACGTAGCTCCAGCGCGGCCGGCAGCGTTCCTGGGCCGGTACATGGGCCGCGCCGCGCAGCCGCTCGTCGCGGTCCCAGCGGGCCGGCAGCAGCAGCCGCCAGTTCACCGGGACCCCGCCCGCCTGGCCCACCAGCGAGGCGGCGAGCGCCAGTTGGCAGTTCACCGTGCGCTCCTGGGAGGCCGCGTACTGGCGGGCCACGCCCACCGACCGGTCGCCGTTCTTGGCGAAGACGACCTCGTCGACGGACCAGGCCTCGGCGCGGAAGGCCCGCACCACCTGCCGGGCGAGCCGCCCCCGCACGGGAGCGGACGCCCACGGACTCTGGTTCACGAACTGCTGGATCTGCTGCACGGCCCGCCGGCCGAGCACCTGCTCGGAGATCCGGGCGGGGGTCTTGCGTCCGGGCACGTCCAGCAGCCCGCGTACGTACACCTCGCCCCAGCGCCGCTGGTCGGCGCGGGTGAAGTCGCCGAACAGCTCGCGGCAGTAGGCGGGGAGCCCGGCGGCGGCGCCCGGCGGTGCCCCCGGGGTGCGCATCGCGGGTAAGGGCAGGGTGATGGTCGCGAGGTCAGTCATGGTGGCACTCGTCACCCCCAGCCAGCAGGAAGGCGTCCGTCGCGAGCAGGGCGTCCGCCACGTCGGGCAGCGCGCAGCCCACGATGACGAAGTCGACGTCCAGGCCCGCCTTGGTGCGCTGGAACAGCAGCTCGTTGATGGCGGGCCGGGACATGCCCCCGACCTCGCACAGATGGAACTCCACGCGCTGCGGTGCCGCCGCCATGACCTCGGCCAGGACGCGGCGGAACTTGCCCAGTTCGGTCGCGTCGATCACGCCGTGGCAGCTGACGTGGGCGGTGCCGCCGTCGAACGAGGTGCGCATCCGCAGCCGCATCGTGGCGGGCTCCAGCTCGACCCGCACACGCACCGGCCGGTCGCCGGGCGGCAGCACGACCGTCAGGTCCTTGCTGCCGAAGGTGTGGTAGGGCTGGTCGTCGACCCACACCCGGGTCAGCTCCACCGCGCCGGCCGGCAGCAGGTCCGGCGCCACCCGCAGCACCCGGCCCGGCAGATCGTCGGGGCGCGGTTTGAAGTGCAGGGTGACCGGGTCGTCGCTGAGTAGCAGCCCGGTGTAGGCGGCCGACAGGTAGCACAGCTCCAGCGCGTGGTAACCGGCCATCGCGTGGCTGCCCTTGAGCCGCTCGGTGCCCAGCAGGTACGGGATGCCGTTCGCCAGCACGTTGAAGTAGACGCCGCCGTCCTGGTAGTCGAGGAAGAAGGCGTTGTAGAACGCCGCCGCCTCGCGGGCCAGCCGCAGCTGCTCCGGGTCCCCGGTGGTGCCGGCCAGGATCAGATAGGCGAGGATCGCCTGCTCCTGCTGCCACCAGGCCTTGCGGTCGTGCCACACCATGCGGTGGATGCCGCTGTCCGGGTCGGGCTGCCGCTCGACCACGTCGTACCAGCCGCCGCGCAGCCCGTCGCTGCCCACCGGCGGCATGATCTCGGCGATCCGCTCGGCGGTCGTGGCGTACTCGGGCTTGTCGTGCAGGGACTTGATGCGGGTCAGGTTCCAGGCGATCTTCAGGTTGTGGCCGACGACCGCCCGGTCCTGCTGCCAGCCCCAGGTGCGGTCCGGACTCCAGTCGGCGTGGAAGCGCTCCTGCACGAAGGGGCTGTTCGGCTCGTCGGGGAAGCGCTCCACGATGGTGTCCGCGGTCTCCTCCAGCAGCGCGGCGAAGTCCGAACGGCCGGTCGCCAGATAGGCGTTGATGAGATACGCCGGGGCGTGGTCGCCGACCGAGTTCCAGTTCTTGCGGGACCGGTTGCGGCCCAGCGAGTCGGCGTTCGGGTCCAGCGTGATCGGGTCGAGGTGCGAGAAGAACCCGCCGCGCACGGGGTCGCGGAAGTACTTCTGGAACAGCGCGACCGTCCGGTCGATGTCCTGGAGGATCCGCGGGTCGCCGGTGACGCGGAACGTCTGGGTGGGACCGGCCAGCGCGTAGATCTGCTCGTACATGGGGATCGCGTCGAAGTCGTCGCCGAACTCCGAGGCGAACACCGGGCGGTGGCCCGAGGAGGTGATGTCGATGCCGTGGTACCAGTAGGTGATGCCGTCGGCGGTGTCGTCCACCCGCATGTGCTCGCGCAGGTACTCGGTACCGGCCTCGGCCGCCGCCAGGAAGCGGTCCTTGCCGGTCAGCAGATACGCGGTGGCCAGGCCGTAGACCAGCCGGGAGATGGTGTCGGTCTCCTGGCGTACGTCCGCGCCGGCGAAGTCCGGCAGATGGGTGCCGCTGAGCGTGAGATGCGTGCGGAACCCGCGCCAGTCGTACACGCCGTCGGGGAAGTGCCCGCGCAGATAGAAGTCGGCGATGGCGGCGGCCTGTTGGACCCACCAGTTCGGGTGCTCGAAGACGTACTGGCCGCGGGTCTCCTCCGGGAAGGTGATCTCCTTGGCCTCGAACCGGGAGCCGCCCTCCCACTCGTAGCGGATGCCGTACGCGAAGACGTAGCGGCCCTCGGCCAGCATGTCGACGGTGTCGGCGGTGGTGTCGCGGTAGTCGTCGCCGAGGTTGCGGACGATGCGCGAGACGGCGTTCGCGGGCAGGTGGACCGTGAACTCCCGTTCGTCCGAGGTGCGCAGGCCGAAGCGGCGGCCGGTCGGGCTGTAGTAGGTGACGTAGCCGGCGAGCGTGTCGGAGTTGATGCGTCGTTGCGTGGATGCGCTCATCTCAGGTGCCCTTCTCGTCGGGCAGGGCCGCGAGCAGGACGACGCTGCGGCCCTGGGCGTGGTGGGTCGGACCGGCGACCAGCTCCTCTTCTCCGGGCGGAAGGATGTCGTAGGGGCCGGGGCGGGCCGTGTCGAGGACGCGGTGCCAGTGGTGGCCGGGGGCGTCGGGGAGTTCGAAGTCGAGCCCCAGGTGGTACATGTTGAGGATCAGATGCAGGTCCGGGTCACCGTCGAAACCGCCGTACGTGCAGGCCAGCACCCGGGCGTTGGGGTCGTCCCAGCCGGGTTGGTGGAGCCGGGTGCCGTGCCAGGTGATGTCGGGCCGGGAGCGGGAGTTGAGGCGCTCGGAGAAGAACTGCGGTTCGCGCAGGGCGCGGTAGCGCCTGCGGAGCTCGACGACGCGCCGGGTGAAGTCGGTGGTCTCCTTCTCCTTCCTGGCCTGGTTCCAGTCGAGCCAGGAGGTCTGGTTGTCCTGGCAGTAGCCGTTGTTGTTGCCGGACTGGCTGTTGCGGAACTCGTCGCCGGCCAGCAGCATCGGCACCCCGCGGCTGAGCATGAGCAGCGAGAGCAGGTTCTTGATCTGCCGGACCCGCAGGCCCTCGATGTCGCTGTCGTCGGTGGGTCCCTCGACCCCGCAGTTCCAGCTGTAGTTCTCGTCCGCTCCGTCGGCGCCCGCCTCACCGTTGGCGTGGTTGTGCTTCGTGTTGTAGCTGACCAGGTCGTTGAGGGTGAAGCCGTCGTGGCAGGTGATGAAGTTGATGCTGTTGGTGGGGAGTTCGCCCTGGGCGGCGAACAGGTCGGCGGAGCCGCCGAGCCGGGAGGCGACCTCGCCGACCAGGCCGGCGTCGCCGCGCACGAACCGCCGTACGTCGTCACGGAACGGGCCGTTCCACTGCGCCCAGCGCTTCCCGGGGAACCGGCCGACCTGGTACAGGCCGCCGCCGTCCCACGGCTCCGCGATGATCTTCGTCTCGGCCAGCACCTGCGACAGCTCGATCGCCCACAGGGCGGGCGGTACCGCCATCTCGTAGCCGAGGGGGCCGCGGGACAGTTCGGAGGCGAGGTCGAAGCGGAAGCCGTCGACGTGGTGCTCGGTCACCCAGTACTCAAGGCACTCCACGATGAACTTGGTGACCATCGGATGGTTGGCGTTGACAGCGTTGCCGCAGCCGGTGAAGTCCATGTAGTGCGAGCGGTCCTGCGGCCACAGGTGGTAGTACGCCTCGTTGGCCGCGCCCCGGAAGCTGATCGTCGGCCCGAACTCGTTGCCCTCGCTGGTGTGGTTGAAGACCACGTCGAGGATGACCTCGATGCCCGCTTTGTGGAACGCCTTCACCATGTCGCGGAACTCGGTGATGTGCGTGGCGAGATGGGGACTTGAGCAGTAGCCCGTGTGCGGGGCGAAGAAGCCGTAGGGGTCGTAGCCCCAGTAGTTGCGCAGCGGGGTGCCGTCCGGTCCGGTGCGCAGCACCTGGGTCTCGTCGAAGTCGAAGACCGGCAGCAACTCCACGGCGGTGACGCCGAGTTCACGTAGATGCGGGATCTTGTCGAGGACGGCGGAGAAGGTGCCGGGCCGGGCGCACTCCGAGGTCGGGGAGGCGGTCAGCCCGCGGACGTGCATCTCGTAGACGACGGTCTGGGCCATCGGGGTGTGCAGCGGGGTGTCGCCCTCCCAGTCGTAGTCGTCGAGGTCGACGACCAGACTGCGCATGCAGTGCTCGACGTTGTCCCCGGGGCCGATGGCATGGGTGCGCTCCCAGCGGCTGTTGACGTTGGCCCGCGCGTACGGGTCGATCAGCACCTTGCGCTGGTCGAACCGGCTGCCCAGGGTGCTGAGGTCGCGCGGTCCGTCGATGCGGAAGGCGTAGACCTGGCCGGCGCCGATCCCGCTGACGTGGCAGTGCCAGAAGTGGAAGCTGCGGTGGCGGTCGGGCAGCAGCGGGATCGTGCGGTGGGGCCGCGGGCTGTCGCAGTGCTCGAAGAGCAACAGATCGACGCGGGTGGCGTGTTCGGAGAAGAGCGAGAAGTTGACACCGTCGCTGTCGACGGTGGTCCCCAGCGGCTGCGGGCGGCCGGGGGTGACGTCGGATGGGCGGCCGTCGTGGCTGTCGGCGGCCGGGTCGGGTCGTAAGGTCATCTGTTCTGTCATGGTGTCTGTCGCAGGGTCGGTCGGAGTGTGCGCATCGGTGGTCACCCTCAGGCGAGTGCGGCCCGGGCCGCGGTCGGAGTGTCGGCGCGCAGGCCGGTGAAGAGTTCGTCCCAGGACGGGGAGCCGGTGCCCGGTCCCGCCTCGCTGCGCATCTCGAAGGTCAGGCCGCGCGCGGCCGGCGAGTACAGCGCCTCGACACAGGCGTCGGCCACATGCGGGCGGGCCACCCGGCCGTCGCCCACATCGCCCTGTTCCAGGTGGAGTTGGCCGTGACCGGGCTCGTCCGTCAGCCAGCCCGGCCGGATCACCGTGTATGGCAGCCCGGAGGAGCGGACCGCGTTCTCGCCGGCCAGCCGCCAGTCCAGCATCCGGCCGTAGGCGTTCATCGGGTGGTCGCGGCGGGTCACATGGCGCTGGCTGACCAGCACGAAGTGCGGGCTGCCTGCGGCGTCGAGCAGGACGTCCAGGACATGGCGGACCCCGGTGTGCAGGGTGGTCTCGGGGCTGTCGGGACCGGCGTCGTCGGTGCCCGGCTCCACGATGTAGACGACCGCCGAACAGCCGTGCAGGGGTGTGCGGACGGTGGCGGGGGCGCGTACGTCGGCCGCGAAGAACTGGGCCCGGGGCGGATTGTGCCGCCGGGCGCGCTGCGTGCTGCGGCCGATGACCCGCACGCTCTCGCCACGGGCGAGCAGTTGACGGGCGACGAGCCGGCCTACGCGGCCGGTTCCTCCTATGACTGCGATCGGGCTGTCCATCGAGATCTCCACGGGGCTGCGGAAGAGCCGGAAGGGGGGAGGGGCGGGGCGCGCTCAGATCCAGTGCAGGATGTCGTCGGAGCTGGTCAGATGGGTGCCGGTGGGCAGACCGGTGACGGCGGGCACCCGCAGTCGCGGATACACGCTCACCCCGGTCAGCCGGGTGCCGGGCCGCAGGTCGGCGGCCTCGCCGATCGCGGAGTGCAACAGCCGGACCGGGTTCTCGCGTTCGGAGTGCACCCGCGCCAGCGGCCCGACGTACGAGTCGGTGACCCGGGCGTACGGCCCCACGACCGCGCCGTCGCCGATCGCCGTCCGGCTCAGCCGGGCGCCCTCGTCCACGTCGACGCCGTCGCCGATGTCGCTGAACCGCAGCTTCACGCCCGGTCCGATCTCGGCGTTGCGCCCGATGCGGACGGCGGGGCCGATGACGACACTGCCCTCGGAGATCTTCTGGGCCAGGGTGGTGCCGGTCGCGCTGTCCTTGGTGCGCAGGCTGGACTCGTGGATCCAGTAGCGCGGGTCGGTGCTGGTCGGTTCGCCCAGGGCCCGGTTCATCCGGCGGTAGTGGCCGCCGAGCACGTCGCCGAGGGTGGCGAGGTAGTCGGGGATGCTGCCGAGGTCGCCGAGCCGGTCGATGGGGGCGACCGCGACCGGCAGCCCGCGCCGGACCAGCCAGGGCAGCAGATCGCCGCCCCAGTCCAGGCGCTGCTGGGCGAGCCGGATCATCTCCGGGTTGCGCGCGGCCAGCCGCAGCCGGCCGCAGTCGACCAGGTACATCCCGGCGTTGGTGGGCAGGGTGGCGCGGGCGGCGGGCAGCGAGGTCTCGGGGAAGACGCGGTGGACACGCTCCAGGTCGGGCTTCTCCAGGAATCCCGCGACCAGTCCGTCCGGGGAGGTCTGCATCACGCCGTACTTTCCGGCGATCTCCTCGGGGGTACGGCCCACCGAGGCGACGGTCACGACGGCGTCGGCGGCGTCGTGCGTGTCGAGCAGCACAGCGAGGTCGAACTCGAAGACGGAGTCGACGGGCAGCACCAGGGCGCGGCCCGTCAGGTCCCACTGTTCGAGGTTGTGCAGGGTGGCGGCGCCGGAGCCGACGTTGTAGCGGTCGAGCCGGGCGCGGGAGTAGTGGATCTCCACGCCGAACCGCTCGCCGTGGCCGAGCACGAGCTTGATCTGGCTGTGGTTCTCGGCGCCCTGGGCGATCACGTAGAAGCGCCGGATGCCCTGGTCGCGGCAGGACTCGACGAGCCATTCGACGACGGAGCGGCCGACGAACGGGATGAGGGCCTTGCTGCGGATGTAGTCGGACGAGGCGAGGGTGAGCGGCTTGGCGCGTTCGCCGCGGCCTCCCGCCAGGATGATGCCTAACGTCTCGTCCCCCATGACAGTCCTGCCTCCTCGGCTGACAAATCAACGCTCTTCAGTCAACTCGCGCTGTCATGTGTAGTCAAGTAAAAAGTAAAACAAGGGGGTTGAGGCAAACGCACATCAGCCCTGGCCAATGCCATGGCCAGGGCTGATGGAGCTTTACAAGCTTGTCGTGGCTGGACCGCGAATCAGATGACTCTCAGCCGGACCAGCGCGCCGAGCGTCAACGCGCCCGGAATGATCGGGATCCAGACCGTGATGATCCGGTACGCCAGCACCACCGCCGTGGCCACCGCGACCGGACCGCCCGCCGCGACCAGTGCCACGATCAGCGCGGCCTCCACCGAGCCGATCCCGCCCGGCGTGGGCACCAGCGCGACGGCCACCGTCGCCGCCAGATAGGCGAGAGCCATCTGCGCGGGCGGTACCGGCAGGTCCAGGGCCTGCCCCACGGCCACGAGCCCGGCCGCCTGGAGCGCGGGGAACGCCAGCGAGCCGCCCCACAGCGCCAGCGCCCGGGCCGGCCGGGTGTGCACGGAACGGGCCTCGCTCAGCGCGGTGCGCAGGAACGACAGGATCGCCGTACGCAGCGCGCGCACCAGCACAAGCACCACGACCGCCACGCACAGCACCCCGCCGAGGACCATGAGCAGCGGGCCAAGTGCCCCCGCCGGAAGGAGAGTTCCCAGGCGCAGCGCGTCCGGGAAGGCGATCAGCAGAGCGGTCAGCAGGGTCAGCCGGGCTATCGACTCGGCGAGCAGGAACAGGGCCAGCGCCGCCGACGAACGGGCCAGCGGCAGCCCGCACACGGTCAGGAACCGCAGGTTCACCGCCCCCGCGCCAAGTCCCGTGGGCAGCAGGTGATTCGCGGCGCCCGCCGCGAACTGCGTGGCCAACAGCCGCCGCGCGGGCAGTCGTTCGACCACGGCACCCTGCCGGGTGAACGCGGCGGCGACCCAGGTCAGACAGGTGGCACCGGCCGCCGCCACCAGCCAGGGCCACTCCGCCGACCGCAACTGGCCGAAGCCAGCGACGAGAACGGACCGGTGCTGTACGGCGACGACGGCGACCAGGAGCAGCGGAAGCAGGCACAGGATCTGCCGGACGCGGATGTGTCTCACATCACTGGAGGTTCTCCGCGTCACGACAACTGCGGGTTGCGGCAGCACGGACAGTTCCTTACGCGGGGCGTTACACGCGGCCTCGGCCGGCGAACCGGAGCATCCGTTGACCTCAACGCCGCTTGAGGTCCTACGGTCTCTCCCATGAGCATGGAGAGCACCGCCTGGACCCAGCTGCACAGTGTCATGACCGCGGAACAGGAGCGCCGCCCGTTCGCCCGCGCCACACTGCGCCGCATCGCGGAGTTCGCGCGACCGCACCGCCGCCCGATCGCCCGCTTCGTCCTGCTCGGGGTGCTCACCGCCCTGCTCGCCGTCGCGACCCCCGTACTGGCCGGGCACGTCGTCGACGCGATCGTGTCGGGCGGCGACGACGGCACCGTCGTACGACTCGCCCTGCTCATCGCCCTGATCGCGGTCGCGGAAGCGGCGCTGGGCATTCTGGGCCGGCGCCTTTCCTCGGCGCTCGGGGAGGGACTCATCCTCGATCTGCGGACAGCCGTCTTCGATCATGTGCAGCGCATGCCGGTCGCGTTCTTCACACGTACCCGTACGGGAGCGCTCGTCTCCCGACTCAACAACGACGTCATCGGCGCGCAGCGCGCCTTCAGCAACACCCTGTCCGGAGTGGTCAGCAACGTCGTCACCCTGCTCCTCACGCTGGCCGTCATGCTCACCCTGTCCTGGCAGATCACCCTCCTCGCGCTCGTGCTGCTCCCGGTCTTCGTGATCCCGGCCCGCAGGATGGGCAGCCGCATGGCCCGCATGCAGCGCGAGGCGGCGACCCTCAACGCCGCGATGAGCACCCGGATGACCGAACGCTTCTCCGCCCCCGGCGCCACCCTCGTCAAACTCTTCGGCCGCCCCGAGGAGGAGTCCGTGGAGTTCGCCGAGCGGGCGAGCCGGGTCCGCGACATCGGCGTCCGCACGGCCACCGCCCAGTCGGTGTTCATCACTTCCCTGACCCTTGTCTCCGCCCTGGCCCTCGCCCTCGTCTACGGCCTCGGCGGCTGGTTCGCCCTGCACGGCACCCTCGAACCCGGCGCCGTCGTCTCCCTCGCACTGCTTCTGACCCGCCTCTACGCCCCGCTCACCGCGCTCGCCGGAGCCCGCGTCGAGGTGATGAGCGCGCTGGTCAGCTTCGAGCGCGTCTTCGAGGTGCTGGACCTGAAACCGCTGATCGAGGAGAAAACGGACGCCCGCGAGGTCCCCGAGGGCCCGGTCGCGGTCGAGTTCGACGAGGTCCGCTTCGGCTACCCCGCCGCCGACAAGGTCTCCCTCGCCTCACTCGAAGAGGTCGCCTCCCTCGACACCCGCGGCGGCGCCGAGGTCCTGCACGGCATCTCCTTCCGCGCCGAACCCGGCCAGACCATCGCCCTCGTCGGCTCCTCCGGCGCCGGCAAGTCCACCATCGCCCAACTCCTGCCCCGCCTCTACGACGTCGACGAAGGCGCCGTCCGCATCGGCGGCACCGACGTCCGCGACCTCACCTTCGCCTCCCTGCGGGCCACCCTCGGCATGGTCACCCAGGACGGCCACCTCTTCCACGACTCCGTCCGCGCCAACCTGCTGCTTGCCCAACCGGCCGCCACCGAGGACGAGTTGTGGGACGCGCTGCGCCGCTCCCGCCTCGACGACCTCGTACGGTCCCTGCCCGACGGCCTGGACACGGTCGTCGGCGAACGCGGCTACCGCCTCTCCGGAGGCGAACGCCAACGCCTCACCATCGCCCGCCTGTTGCTGGCCCGCCAGCGCGTGGTCATCCTCGACGAGGCGACCGCGCACCTGGACAACACCTCCGAGGCGGCCGTGCAGGAGGCCCTCACCGAGGCGTTGCAGGACCGGACGGCCGTGGTGATCGCCCACCGGCTGTCCACCGTGCGCTCAGCCGACCAGATCCTCGTCGTCGAGGCGGGCCTGATCGCGGAACGCGGCACGCACGACGAACTCCTCGCCGCCGAGGGGCGCTACGCCGAGCTGTACCGCACACAGTTCGAGAAGCAGGCGGTACCGGACGTGATCGGGTAGGGGCCGGCGTCACGGCTCACGATGTTCGTGCGCCGCCGTCTCCAACTCCGCCGCCTCGGCCTCCGCCACCCGGATCTCGGCCGCCACGTCGATCGAGCGGCTGAGCCACCAGTACAGGAGCCCGGCGACCGGCAGGCCGACGAACAGGGAGAGGTCGGCGCCGTCCATGGCGTGCGCGACGGGGCCCACGTACAGCGTGCCGACGGAGAAGAACGGGATCATCACGCCGAAGCCCACCAGGTAGGAGATGATCCCGTGCCAGCCCCAACGGCCGTAGATGCCACGGGGGTTGAAGATCTCCGCGATGGCGTAGTGGCCGCGGCGCACCACGTAGTAGTCCATCAGGTTGACCGCGGTCCACGGGATGAACAGATAGAGCACCAGCAGCAGGAAGTTGTTGAAGTTGGTGAGGAAGTTCGAGGTCGCGGCGAACGCGCCGACCAGCGAGAGCGCGGCGGTCAGCCCGATCGTCAACGCCCTTACGCCGACCGTCGGCCGGACCTGCTTGAGCGAGTCGATCGCGCTGATCAGGGTGAGCGAACCGCCGTACATGTTCAGCGCGGTGACGGACACCAGACCGAGCGTGGCGAAGAGCAGCACGATCGCCCCGAAGCCGCTGAACACCTTGTCGCCCGCCGCGTCGATCGAGCGGATCGTGTCGAAGTCCTTGCCCGCCCAGGCGGCGAGCAGCGCGCCCAGCGTCATCAGCCAGACCCCGCCGAGCGCCGAGCCGAAGTAGGTCCAGTAGAAGGTCTTGCGGACGGTCACGTCCGGCGGGAGGTAGCGCGAGTAGTCCGAGACGTAGATCGCCCAGCTGATCTGGTAGCCGGCGACCACACCGAACTGGGCCAGGAACGGCGTCCAGGAGAAGCCGCCGAGGTCGAAGGAGCCCGCCGGGTAGTGCAGGGTCGCCAGCACACCCACGGTGAAGATCCCGAAGACGACCAGGAAGGTGTACGTCAGGAACTGCTCCGCCTTGTGGATCACGTCGTAGCCGACGAGCGCGATCACGAAGCCGACCACGGTGACCACGGCCACCCACATCTTGGTGTTGCCGTGCACCGTGGTGTGCAGGGCCTCACCGGCCAGGATCGTGTTGAAGACGTTGAAGCCCGCGTACTGGACATACGCGAACAGCCACACCAACAGGGCCCCGACATAACCGAATTGGGGGCGTGACTGGATCATCTGCGGCAGACCCAGCTGGGGGCCCTGCGCCGAGTGGAAGGCCATGAAGAAGGTGCCGAGCAGTGTGCCGGCGACGATCGCGATGAGCGACCAGACGAGGTTGCCGCCCTCGGTGATGCTGATCAGACCGACCGCCAGCGTGGCGATCTGCGCGTTCGACATGAACCACAGGGGGCCTAGATGCCACAGCTTGCCGTGGCGCTCGTCGAGGGGGACGTAGTCGATGGAACGTATCTCCAGCCCCGACACCCGGGGCTCTGAGCCGGTGGTCACGGTGCCTCCCAGGTGCTGATCCAGCCTCTGTGGCCACATTTATCCCCCGCCGGGGGCTCGGCAACCGCAACGGCTACGGTGATGGGACGCCCTTGACCCGCGCCTGCGGGCAGGGAGCCGATCCCCGGGAGTGTCCGATGCTGCGCACCATGTTCAAGTCCAAGATCTAACGCTTGGTCATCCGTGCAGGTCAGGCCCATGATGGGTAGGTCCGGCTCAGCAAAGGGTCAGCATCGGACGCACAGGCGTCCAGCCTGCTGACCTGGCGACCGCCGAGGTGTGGCCTGGGCACGGATACCTGGCTCCCGTTCGGAAGGTTTCACTTCGTGGTTCGACAGCTCGCCCGCGGCATGGGGTCGTTTTTCAAGGACTGCGGCTGTGCCAAGCCGACTAAGTGTCCGCACGCATACACGATCCGTTTCCGGAACGGGCTGGGGAAGCAGACCGAGGAGAGCGGCTTCTCCACCCAGGACGACGCGATCGAGCGCCTCACGCTCATCTACGCGGAGAGGAAGCGCACGGCGTCTTCCGTCGCCGAAGCCCGCCGCGAATTGGGTCGGAAGACCGTGGAAGAACATGCGAAGCAGTGGCGTCCCCGGCAGCGGAAGATGACCGAGTACTCCACCGCTGAGCATGTCGACAGCTCCATCAACGTGCACATCGTTCCCCGCGTGGGTTCACGGAAGCTGAACACCGTCACACCGGTGGTGGTGGAGCGTTTCCTGGACGAGCTTGAGGCCGACGGGGTCGGACGGGGGAACCAGGTCAACATCTTCCGCACCTTGAAGGCAATTCTGCGTGATGCCTATGACAAGGGGGCGATGGCGGAGGACCCGGTGAAGGGTGTGCAGGAACCGGAGTACGTCCGTGAGAAAGTGGTCATCCCGACCCTTGAGTGCCTGAAGCGGGCTCTGGCCCTCGCGGCTGACGACCTCATGCTGGAGATCGTCATGATGGCCGGATGCGGGCTGCGTAACGGCGAGGCCCGGGCCGTCAACATCAACAACCTGGTGGCCGACAACGTCTACAGGGTGCACGAGCAGATCCACTCCAACACGCACAAGCCGGCGAAGCTGAAGCATCGCAAGGTGGGCGAGTTTCGGGAGGTGCCGCTTCCGCTGTCGGTGCGTGAAGCGATCGAATGCTACGAGAAGACACACGGCGCTACGAGGGAAGGCTATTTGTTGCGCGGGCCGAGCGGCTACTACACAGAGCCGATGGAGCGCCGCCGTGCGGGAGCGCTCTTCAAGAACCTCCATGCTGAGGACGGGCTCACCATGTATGGCTTCCGGCACTACTTTGCCTCGAACGCGCTCCGAAACGGCATACCGATCACCGATGTGGCGGAATGGATGGGGCATAGGTCTATCGAGGAAACCTACCGCACCTATAGGCACCTAATGCCGGGCAGCATCAGCAAGGCTGCGCTCATCCTTGACGCTGGCCTCTGGGCAGCTGTGTGACGGTCGCGGTGAAGCCCGATCCGATCGCTCTGGAAACGGATCGGACGGTCCCAGCGGGAGATCGTACGGACGCGTCTGGACTGGACGGAAGGGTGGCGGTTCGGCGCGGTGTAGGGGAACGACGGTGATCCGCGCCGGAGTTGCCGCCTGTGGGGTTGAGACCGTGCGGGCGAGTGCGTTGACCTGGAGACATGTCTGAGTGTGTGTGACGTTGCGGAAGCACGGGGCGCAGAGCGTTGCACTGTCACCTTCCGCGTCAAGGGACTGGTATCCGTCGCGGATCCCAGTGGTTGCGCAGGCGGCGGAACCAGTACAGCGGCGCCATCGCTGCTTCCAGGACCCAGCAGTACATGCCCAGGCCAGAGCTGTGCTAGGCGATGCGTTGGGATGGAACGACGAGGGGGCGCCCTCGCACAGGTAGTCGAGGGGCCTCCACGGTTGCTTGCGTTCGGTGTTCTTGAGGATTTCCTGTCGGCGACGATCCGGACGCACCTTGCCTCGGAGAGTGCGTGGCTCTTGTCGATCGAGCAGTTGTCCCTTGGTGGGTGTTCCTCCCATTGGGTACCCACGGACCTGAGTCAGCTCGGGGACGGCACGACGAGGTCACCGTCACTCAGAACGGCACCACGATCGGCCACGAACACCTCAACCCCGAACCTGGCCGTCGGGCGTACGGCACAGGGTGATGTGGTGGTTCTTGGTGCGGTAGGCGTCGGCCGTGGGCCTCTTCGAGGAGGCGCAGGCCGACGCGTCCTTGACGATCCGCCATCGCAATACGGCGGCGGTTGCCGCGCTCGGCGCCGAGATTGAAGCGATCATGAGCGACGCGGGGGCTGCGGGAAACGGGCAGTCGATTCGGCGGCAGTCGGTGCGCGTGTGGCCCCTGCAGGCCCTGGCGCGTCTGCGTGATCGGGTGCGGAACGCCAGCCCCTGGTGGCGGCGTGCCCTGTGGTACGTCCTCTTTGGCTTCCCCCTGGCCGTGTGGCTGCCGGTGGAGCCACGTCTCCTCGGACCCATCGGGCCCGGCCGGATGCAGGAGTGGCTGGGGCCGCTGCCTGTCGGTGCCCTGCACGGGATCGGCCGGGGCCAGGCCAGGATACTGGTCGAGTACGGCGTTCACTGCGTCGGTCTGCTGGCCGCCCTCCCGCCGGCCACCGTGCAGCGCCTGCTGGGCGCCAGGGCCGGGCGCCTGGCCGCCGACCGTGCCCGCGGCATCGACCCCCGCCCCGTGATCCCCCGGGCGCTGCCCGCCTCCGCGGCGGTCCGCTGCCATTTCCCCCGCCACACCCTGGACGGCGCCGAGGTCCGTGCCGCCCTCCTCGGCCTGGTGGTCCGCCTCGGAGTGCAGCTGCGCTGCGGCGAGCAGGCCGCGCGCGGCCTCACCCTGACCCTGCGGTTCGCGGGCGACGCCACCTGGGAGAAGACCCGGCGGCTGACGGCCCCCTCCGCGCACGACGACGACCTGCGCCTGCTCGCATACCAGCTGATGGACGCCGCCGCCCTCCAGCGCGGCCGGCTGACCCGCCTGGTCCTCAGGGCCGACGACCTCGTCGACTCCGGCCGGGTTGCGCAGCAGATCAGCTTCGACACCGGGCGGGAAGCCCGCCTGCTCGCCGAACACGTCAGCGACCGCATCCGGGCGAAGTACGGGGCGCGCGTGATCGGCCCCGCCGACGCACTGCGCCGCCGCGCCTCCTGACCCTCACCCAACCGTTGTTCTCTCCGAACTCTCTGCCGGGAGGCGAGGCTCATGCTGCTGGGATCCGCCGGGATGCCCGGTCGCGCCCAGTCCCTGCCGCACTGGCCCTACGTCCAGGCCGTCGACCAGGCGCTCGGCGAGCGGGGGATCGCGCCGGGGATCGTTCGGGCCGACTGCCGCAGCCCGCGGCGCGGCCACACCCTCTACATTGACGCTGGAGTGGGACCGCAGCCGCGGCGGCGGCCGGTACGAGATCCGGCTGTCCTGGAGCGAGCGCAGAGGCTGGTCCTATGCCGTCCTCGATACGGACCGCGAGGTCCTCGTGTACGGCGTCCTCATGCCGTTCCGCAGCGGTCGTGCCCACCCCCGCGGCGGTCGCCGAGGTCGCCGGGCAACTGGTGCGCTCGGGGCGCTCACCCGAGAGCGAGCACGGCTACCGCTACCGCGACGAGTGGAACGGGGCACCGGCCCTGCGCACCGCCACCAGGGATTTCCACCGCAGGATCCGCGGCTTGTCCCCGCTCGTCGGCCGTGCTGAGGCAGCCAGGATCGCGGAGCGGATCGACCGGACCGACGGCACGGGTGCGCAGCTGACGATCGACACGGCCACCGACACGTACGAGCAGGCCATCGCCGCAGTCCAAGCCGCCTACGGACGCAGTTCTCACTGCGCTGCGTCGGACGATGGCACCGGCACGGTGGTTCAGCCGCTGCCACCGAAACCGCCAGGGTGCTGAGGACGGGTCGTCTCAGCAGTGCCAGGTCGACCAGTGTCCGCACCGGCCCGTCCGTGCACAGCAACGCGTCGCACAACTCGAACAGCGCGTCGCCCCGCGCGGTCGGACACGCGTACTACTCCGTCCGGAAGCCTGACACTTCCGCGAACGCATCCCGCAGGACACCCTGATGCACCAGACTCACGACACGGCCTTCGCGCTGATCCACTCTGTGACGGAGCAAGGGATCAGACGAAGGCCGCCTTCATGTCCGCTGAACTGCGAAAGCGCCGATCAAGTTCGAGCCGCGGTCGGCACCGGACCATAGACGTCAAGCTCACGCCTACGCCGGGAACATGCTCCAGAACTGGTTGTCGCTGGAGTCGGACGACCACAGACGCTGGTAGTTCTCGTCCATGTCCAGGTAGAAGCGGTCATTAGCCCACTTGTTGGCCGCGTCGGCGGCCAGGTTCGCGACCCGCTGGTAGTAGTTGGTGCGCGGGGTGAACCGCCACCGCTGCTGGTAGGACTGGTTGCACCCCCAGGCTTGCACGACCGCACCGCCGGTGAGGTTGTTGGCATCGGCGTCCAGGCACAGGCCGGTGGCGTCGTTCACCAGCTCGTACCAGCTGCCGGACGCTCCACCGCCGCCTTCGGGGTAGAAGGTCCACTTGTCGTGGTTGTCGCTTGAGCACTGCTGGATGTAGGTGCGGGCTCCGTTCCCCCCGGCTCCCCACAGACACATGGCCTTGCGAGTGCCTCCGGTCCAGCCGGAGTTTTGGATCTTGAAGGTGCCGAGCGAGCTGTCGGCGTGAGCGCTGACGGGTGCGGCGACGAGTGCGGCGACCACGCCGAGCGTAGCGGCGATAGAACGTCTTTTCGTGAGCTTGAAATTCAAGGAATTCCCCTCCTGGAAATCGCGGGCCACGGGTCAAGGCCCGTCCCCGCTGGACCGGACCCCCTGGCCGGGGGCTGCGCCCTCTCCACGGCGCTGGCATGGCGTTTCACGAATTTGTCTTGCGGCTGGGAGCAGAGGTAGGAGTTCCGGGGCCAAGCCGCGACTACACGATGGACTGGGAGACATGTGGCGGCTAGGCTTTTGCGCGAGCATGCAAAAGCTCCACGACCAGCACCGTCAGGGGACGCGCCGGGGGGACGCCGTCTTGATACGGATCCGTCTGACCAGCGACGACCTCGAACGGACGCGGGTCGCCGACACACCGGACTTCGGTTACGAACTCGCCCTGGGCGGAGCACACCTGGCCAGCCCAGTTCCGGACCGCCAGCTGTTGACTTGGCGACACGAGGTCGCCTCCACCTGGAACCCGTACCACAGCAGACTGTTCGATCTGTACACGGATCTCTACCTGCCCGCGTTCTTCGACGCGGCCACCCAACCCGCGCCAACACCGATCGACCCGGGCTCTCCACCGGCGGTCGCCCACCTGCGGGACCTGGCCCGATCCCAGGCATTGACCCCCTTCACACGCGGGCTCGCCGAGGGCCACCCCCGCGCGGCCACCACCCTCGACCGGGTACTCGCCGGTCTGCGGGCAACAGCCCTGGACCCCTACCGGCGACGCATCACCTCCCTCGTCGCCACCGCGGCCGCGTACGCACAAACCCAGGCCGAACTGGGCGGCTCCGACCGCCTACTGAGCTCGGTGCACCCGTCCGTCAGCTGGGACGGACAGCACTTGCGCCTCAACACCATGGTCGACGCCGTGGAATCCCTCGATGGACGGCCCTTGGTCTTCCAGCCCTCTGCCCTGGCCACACGGATCACCTTCAACCCCCTAGCCGATGAGGTGATCGTCAGCTATCCCGCAGCCCCGGCCCCTCTCACCCGGGACCCCGAACTCCACACGCCACATGCGGCGCTGCAGTCGCTGCTCGGCCCGACCCGAGCAGCAGCACTGGTTGCCGTGGCCCGGACACCCGCCCTGACCACCGGCCGGCTCGCGGTCACCCTCGGCGTCTCCCCCGCTGCTGCATCACGACACGCGTCCGTCCTGCGCGACTCCGGGCTCATTGCCACCACCCGGAACGGCCAGACGGTCCACCACCACCCGACGCGACTCGGCCTCGACCTCGCCTACGGATCTGGGGGTTGATACTGGTGGGCTCGCGTATTCAACTGGACAGAGATCAAGAAAATCGACCGCGCTATCGGCCGCAGGGAGAACACCTTCACTCTCAAGACCACTGCAGGTGAGATCAGCCTTACCCTTCTGCCCAAGCCCAGGAGGCCGACCCGGTAGCGTTCCTGGGCATGGCGTCCCCGCACACCGACGAAGGGCGGACCCAGGCACTGGCCCGGGCCGGGCCGATCACGGCGTCCCGCCAGCCTCCCGCCCTGTGCACCGAGCGGCACTGGGACTACGTCGGTATCCGGGGAATCCTCGCCGTCGTCCTCCAGGCGCTCGCCCACTAAGCCAGCCACAGCCCCCAGGATGTGCCCCTGGAGGCGCTCTTCTCGCACTGCGAGCAAGGTCCAGCACATGTGTCGGACCTTGCTGTGCCCCTGGTCGGCGAGCAGCTGCCGCACAGCATCGACGCCGACCTCGAAGCCGGAGTCCCGGTCGCCGGTGATCCTCAGCTCGCCACCTGGCTGTCGCTGACGCGCCTGTGGCCCCCACCGGTACCCGACGACATCGACGGCCTCCCCTCGCTGCGCACCCGTCGTCATGACGGCATGATCCGCGGTATCGCACCTGGCCACCCGGCCGCGGCCGTCGATCTTCTGACCGGATGGGCGGCCGACGCAGCCGCTGCCGCTGCGTAGCGCCGGACCGGAGGAGCGGCGCAGACCCGCACACTGCCCGGACTACGGGCCCAACTGGCCGACATCGCGCAACCGTTGTCCCAGACCTCGGTCGTGGACCGGCTGCACCTCGTGGAACAGTGGCACGACGGCGAACAGATCATGTGGAACCCGATCGCTGAAGTTCCCTCACAGGAGCAGCGGCAGCATGAGCGACGGCTTTCCCGGACCTCGCCCGATTCACGGCGACAGCGTCCGGATCACGACTGACACGGCCTCGACGACCTTCACCGGGACGATCACGTCCCAGGGCGTCCTGCGCGACGGCCGCGGATGCGTTGAGCTCACCCTGCCGGGCGCCGACCCCCAGCAGCGCCGTGACCTGGAGCAGGCCAGCTCGTTCCGGTACGACCGCTCCCGCGATGGCGCGCGGTTCTACCCGTCGCCGCAGCTGGTCGTGAGGGAGACCCGGCGGGAGAAGGACGGGGCCCTGGTGGTGACCGGCTCTCCTTGACGAACGCGGTGCGGCCGACGGGGAAGCGGTCGGCAGCGAGCGGGAAGCGTTGGTCATCTGCCGCGCGACACAAGCACTACACGGCCACGCGAAGCTGCGGGGCATGAGCATCTCCTCCCGGGAACTAGCCGCCGTGGTCCGCTAGATGCGGCCGGGCTGCTGTGTCCTGCTTATGGGTGCCAGCGGGTCGGGCAAGTCCACCCTCGCCACACGGCTCGCCGCGGCGGCCGGCGCCGTGGTCGTCTCCTACGACAGCCACCAGCGCCTCACCGACGGCGACACCGGCACCGAACCGGTCGGCGAGCGGGCACTGGCGGCTGCGTGGGCGGAACGCGACGGTCACTGCGTTGTCGGGAGGTCGGGGATCGTGGACGGAGCCCACTGCCAGATCGAGCGCCGCTCCGCGGTACGCGCCATCGCAGGCGCGCACGGCATGGGCACCGTCGTCCTCGTACTGAAGGCGTCCCTCCCAACGTGCCTGGCCCGCTAGGGCTTGCGGCAGCGGCAGGTTCCCGACGCGGATGTGGCGCGTCAGCACGCGGCCATCACCACCAACCGCGTCTACGACACTGGTCCCTCAGACGTCTGCCCCGACCGCCCGCACGATGATCTTTCCCTGGTTCTCGCCTCGCAGCATCCCGAGGAATCCGTCCACGATGCCGCCGAAGCCATCGACCATGGTCTCATCGAGCATGACACGCCCGCTCTGCAGGTGCGGCACGACGAACTCGTACAACTCCTCCTGAACGTCACGGTAGTTGCGGACCAAGAAGCCCTCCATGCGTAGGCTCTTCTCGACAATGTCAGGAAGGTTGCGTAGGGCGTAGGGCGTGCCGGTGCTGTTGTATTGGGCGATCGTGCCGATCCGCACGATCCGTCCGTACTCACGCAGCGAGGAGATCGCCGCTTCGAGGTGCTCGCCGCCGACATTGTCCATGTAGAGGTCGATTCCGTCGGGCGCTATCTCGGCGAGCAGTTCGGCCGCCGGGCCCGAATGGTAGTCGAAGACCTGGTCGTAGCCGACGTGTTCGGTCAGGTAGGCGGCCTTCGCTGGCCGGCCCGCGCTGCCGACCAGCCGTCCCGCGCCCATCAGCCGGGCGAGCCGTCCGATGGCCGTGCCCACACCGCCGGCCGCGGCCGAGACAAACA
>NZ_JBIVUZ010000018.1:0-186329 GCF_044768565.1 Streptomyces sp. NPDC091280 | reverse complement strand
TGACCTCATGCCCGGCGTCCAGGGCCAGTTGTACAAGCAACTGCCCCATCCGCCCGGTCGCGCCGAATAACGTGATCCTCATGGTGACGGGTACCCTCCTCGCGACACAACCACTAAAGATTCTTTACTGGTTAAGCTAGCATAGTGGCATCGCGCAGAAGGCATCATGGAGCAGATGGACGACCCTCAGACGGCGCGTTGCATGGAGATCCTGTCGATCATCGGCGACCTGTGGACGCTGGCGATCGTGATGACGCTGCAGGTCTCGGAGATGCGCTTCAACGAACTGCAGCGAGCGATCCCGAAGGCCAACGCGGTCACCCTCACCAACCGCCTGCGCAGGCTCGAAGAGGCCAGCATCGTGAGCCGGGTCACTGAGTCCAAAAGCAAGCAGTCGACGGTCTACGGACTCACCTCCCTCGGCCGCAAGCTCATGCCGATCGTCGACGCGGTCAGGGCAGTTGCACTCGACCTGGAGCGCTCGGGCGAAGCCCCTTGACGGGTGAGGCAACCGCATGCGACTGACTCCGGGCAGCCGTCGCGGTCAGCGGGACCGAACCGCTGCTCGGCCGTCGCGTTCATCGGCGTTCGTCGAAGAGCGCTTTACAGCGCGCGCAAGGGTGCGGTGCACGCATTGACACTCGCCATGGCAGCCGACTACGCAGCAGACGGGATCCGGATCAACGCCGTTGCTCCCGGCGCCACCGACTCCCTGGGTCTCGCGCCTGCGCGACGACGCGGAAGACCCGGCCGCGGCGATCGACGCGCTGCTGGCCCGGCAGCCATCGGGGCGCCTGGTGACCGCGGAGGAGGTGGCGCACGCCGTGGCCTCTCTTGCCGCCCTGCACGCGGCGTCCACCACAGGGACAATTCTTCGCGTCGCCGGAGGCATGACCAGCCTGCGGCTGTGAACGACCGAACAGCACGCAGATGGGAGCGCATCATTGCCATCCGGCCGATGAGCCCGCCTCGATGTGCCCGCTGCCACCGCAGACAACGCTGAGCCACGGTCGGCCGCAGCCGGCACCAGGAGGTGCGCGTCGCTCACGGAACTGCGGTGTGCGCTTCGTTGCTCGGCCCACCCACCACCCTGCGGCACTCCGTGACAAACAGTCAGCGCTATCCGGACCGCGCCCGCATGACGTTCTTCAGCGACGAGGCGTCGCGGACTACGCCCGGCCGAATCATTCGCCCTGAACAAGGATGTCTCGCAGACCGCACGCACGAGAGCGCGTGGGGCTCCGAGACGAGCTCGGGTCGCGGCCCGGAGATGCGGCCACGACGTTGGCGGAGTCGTCGCTCAGCCGCCCAGAACCAGGTCATGGTGCTCGAACGGCCAGTGGCACGGACCAGAGCCGCTTCCCTGCTCAGTGATCGTCCGTTCAACGGCCTACTCTGCGCGCGCCGGTCCCCCGACTGAACCGGACCATGGATCTTCGAACCGAAGGGCCTACCGGTGGTTCGACAAATCCAGCGACGGCGGGGGGACGGCGTCCCGTTACGTGGTCCAGCCGATCACGGGTGAGGTCTGCACGGGCTTGTTCCTGGCGCGCACGCTTCTGAGAGGGCGGTCCGCAAGTTCATGTCCGTTTCGGATATGGCGAAGCGCGTCAGTTGACGAGTGAGCGCGGCGGGGCAATAGCTTGACTGGAGGAGGGGGGTGAGGGCTCGTGACATGGTCGGCAAAGGTGCGCCACGATGATCACTATGACCGACGGAATTACTTGGCTTGCTGCTCCCCAGTCGATCGCCTTCGGTGGCTACAGCGTCGTGCTCGCTCGGGGGTTGGACGCCGAAGAGCTGGTGTCTCGGCTGACCGCGACAGTGTTCGGGCCGACGCGCACGGCGCGTGGACTGGGCCGCCTCACCAGCAAGGACCTGATCGATGTCGTGGAGGACGGGCCCTGGGACCCCTACCCCCCGATCGGTCTACGCTATGGAGAGATCGGCGACTGGGTCTTCGTCATCAAGTACGGTGGCTGGCAGGCGGAGTTCGGCCCGCAGCCACCTGTTTCTCGGGGTGGTGCACACGTCTTCCAGCTGGAATTCGAAGAGGAGAACGGTAAGCCAGTACCGCCTCAGTTCTCCTACCTCCACGACGATCGACTCATGTGTGCCTTCAATCTCCACCTGGACCGCTCATGGGGATATGACGGCGTGAACGGTGATCGCGAGGTGGCGGCACGCGTCGAGGAGATGCTGGCTGCTGCCGGCCTACCAGGCACCGCCATGCCTCGCCGCGAAGTGCACCGCACCGCATTGGAGATCATCGAACGAAACTTCGGTCTCTCCCTGCCGCGCAGGCAAGTTCTGGAAGCCGCGCTTCCCGCTGTGGTACTGGAGATCGTGTAGCCCACGAATCCCTCCAACTGAAGCGGCTGGTCATATCGAGGTGGAGTTGTGGCAGGGTTGCTGGTCGCTTACTGCTTCCTGGTGAAGAGGAGCCCACTACAGCCGCACACCCCCACCCGCGGAATGGATCCCCGAGCCGTGATCCACGCGTTCGAACGACAGGGCGGGGAAGTTGGCGCCACGGGTGGGGAATTACGCGACCTTCCACAACAGGAAGCGGGCCATCGCACAACTCTCCTTGGTGAACGCCCAGTTCAACCAAGGAGAGTTGTCCACGATGGCCCTGTCCCAGTCCGAACCGATACGGCTCCTTAGTCCCTACGCTCGACCGACGGAAGCGAGCTCATCCGCGCCACCACCGAGCAGATGGTGCAGGAGCTGATCGAGGGCGAAGCGCGTGCCCGCATCGGCGCGGAGCGGAACGAGCGCACGTCGATGCGGACCAACGTCCGCCACTGGCACCGGGAGAAGGTGCTGACCACACTGGCCGGCGATCTCGAACTGGAGATACCCAAGGTCCGCACCGGCAGCTTCTTCCCGTCGCTGTTGGAACGCCGCCGCCGTATCGCCCAGGCCCTCTACGCCGTGATCATGGAGGCTTACGTGCGCGGCGTGTCTCCACTCGCAGCGTGGACAACCTGGTCAAAGCCCTGGGAGGCGGGGACAGCGGGATCTCCAAGGCGGAGGTCTCGCGGATCTGCGCGGCACTGGACGAGCGGCTGGCCGTATTCCGCACCCGCCGGCTGGGTCATGTCCGCTTTCCCTACGTCTATCTGGACGCGACCTGTTGCAAGGCGCGGGTGAACCACCATGTCGTCTCCCGGGCCGTCGTAGCGGCCACCGGTATCACCGAGGACGGCAACGGCGAGGTCCTCGGGCTGTTGGTCGGCGACGGCTAGAGCGAGGCGTCCGGCAGGAGTTCCTGTGCTCGCTGCGCGAGCGCGGCCTGTCCGGGGTCTGCCTGGTCGTCACCGACCAGCGCTCCTGCCTGGTCTCGCGGTCCGCAAGGCCATGCTCGGCGCCGCCTGGCAGCGTTGCCGTGTCCATTTCCTGGGGAACGTCTTCAACGTGATCGACCAAGACTTCGGTGAGATGGTCGCCGCGACGATCCGTACGATCTTCGCCCAGCCCACCGCCGACCTGCTCGACCTGAACGCGAAGGAGGATCTGACCCTTTTCGCGGACTTGCCGCCAAGGCACTGGAAGAAGATCCGGTCCACGAACCCGCTGGAGCGGATCAACCGGGAGATCAAGCGCAGGACCGACGTCGTCCAGGTCTTCCCCAACGACCACGCCTGCTGCGCCTAGTCACCGCCGTGCTCTTCGAGATGCACGACGAATGTACGACCAGCGCCTTGGAAGGGCTTGACGAGGATTCTCCGCATCGGCTCCGGCAGGTGGACATCGTCCGGCAGGTAACTGCGCTCCTCAGGCCTGATGGCCCAGTTTCACGGTCATGTTCGGGTGGCGCTCGCTGAGTGCCTTCAGAGCGAGCAGGCTCTTGATGCTGGGTTCGCGTTCCTGCATGTAGGTTCCGGGCTCGACGCCGTTGTCCCAGCCCCAGCGCGTGTGGCTGACGTCACCGGTCATGAGGACCGGACCCGCGTCGGTGCGGGCGAGGAAGGAGAGGTGTCCGGTGGTGTGCCCGGGGGTCAGGATCGCGAAGAACGATCCGTCGCCGAACACGTCGTTGACACCTTCGAGTGTGCCGCCAGGGTCTTTGATGAACTGGAGTTCCTGAAGCGGCGGCCGTCCGGCCAGGAGGTGGTTGTTCGTGCCCTGGGCGAACAGGTTCAGGAACAGCGACGCCTCCGCCTCATCCGCGCCCGTGTAGATGGGGACGTTCTTGGGGACGTCGGGCAGTCCGGAGACGTGGTCGAGATGGAGGTGGGTCAAGAAGACCCCGTTCAGGGGTACTCCCTGCGCTGCGATGATCTCCGCGGTGCTCTGCTGGGCGTGCATCTTCTCGATGCCTCCGTACTTGCGCAGCATCAGGCCGATCCCCACTCCGACGGGATCTTCCACGAGCCGCCGCGAGACACCGGTGTCGACCAGGAAGAAGCCCTGCGTGGGGTGCCGTACGACATGGGTGTAGATCTTGATGGGTTCCTTGTGGTCGGTGATCCCGGCCGCAACGGCCTTCGGGTGCTTGATGTTGAGCAGCCCCGTGATCGGGGCCTCCCAGTCCGCGCCGATCGTCTCGACCTCGACCGGCCCGGGCACCTCCAACAAGGCCTCCATGTCCGCCGCGCTGACCGGCGCGCCGATCCGGGCCGGCTGCGCCTCGTGGGTCGTGGTCTTGAAAGCGAGCATCTTCATGATCGAACTCCTATCCCTTAATGACTGGTGACTGGTGACTGGTGCAGAACGTCCAGCGCGCCGCGAGGCACGGTCCCTGTGCCAGTCGGCGTGCCGCTGCTATCCGGCGCGCCGCTCACGGGCATGCGCGTCGAAACTGGCGAGTTGCTTGGCGTAGACGCGGTGCAGCCTGCGCGGCGCGATGATCCGCTCGACGAAGCCGGCGACGCCGCTCTCGCCATGAAAGCTGGAGGTGATGTTCACCAGTGCCTGGGCGCCTCGCGGGGTCACGGTGAACGTTGTCACGAGGCCGGAGCCACTGGTGTCGGTGTGGACCAGGGTGCGGCCCGGCTCCGGCTCGGTGACCTGCATCCGGAGCTCCCGGACACCTCCGGAAAAGTCGATCTTGAAGCGGACGACGCTGCCCTCGCCCACGCCGCCCGCCTCGACCTGGCAGTCGTAGAAGGGGGGCGGCAGGAACCGAGAGTGGAGTTCCGTGTCTGCCAGGTACCGGTAGGCCTCGTCCGCGGGAGCGTCAATGGTGCGCTCGGCGGTCGCGGCGACGACGTGGGCCATGAGTCTGCCTCCGTGTTCGTGGGTTGACGTGCTGGATTCCGCCCGCCTCCGCGGCGGGGTTCGACGGCTGGTTCAGACCGTCTTGATGGTGCCGCCGTCGATGACGTAGTCGGCGCCCGTGATGTTGCCGGCGACATCGGACAGCAGGAACGCGACAAGGGCCGCGACCTCTTCGGCCTCGCTCATCCGACCGGTCGTGATGTTCTGGGACTTCGCTATCTGCCGGACGAAGTCGGCGAGGCCGACACCCGCTCCGGCAGCCAGCTGGGCAACCGGGCCGTTGGGGTCCTCGTAGACGGTGGTGCGGACCAGGCCGGGAGAGACGGTGTTCACGCGCACGCCCTGGGGGCCGAACTCCTCGGCCAGCGACTTGCCCGTCGCGGTGACCGCGGCCTTGACGGCGGTGTAGCTGGCCGGGACACCGAGGGGCATCCGGGCGACGGTGGAGGAGATGTTGACGATCGCCCCGCGACGCTCGATCAGGCTGGGCAGGGCCGCGCGCGTGGCACGGACGGTGGCGAGCACGTTGATGTCGAACATGTGGGTCCACTGGGCGTCGGTGGCGTCGAGGAAGCCCATGACCGCCTCGTCGCCGCCGCCCACGTTGTTCACCAGCAGGTCGATGCCGCCCAGCTCGCCCAGAGCCGTGTCGATGAGGGCGGTGACGCCTTCCGCGGTGCTCAGGTCCGCCGACACCGCGTACGCGCCGGTCTCCTTCAGCTCAGGCGTGATGGTGCGGGCGGCGCCCACGACTCGGACGCCTTCGCCGATCAGGGTCCGGACGGTGGCCAGTCCGATGCCCCGGCTGGCGCCGGTGACGACCGCGGTCTTGCCGGTGAGGTTGAGGTTCATGAGGTTCCCTCCAACTACATATGACTTGAATGCTTCAAGTCATATCTATCATGACCTGAAGCAGTCCGCTAGTCTGGAGCCATGACGATGACGAGGGCACACGCAGAGGCACAGTGGGAGCTCGGCAAGCTGCTGCACGACCTGGACATGCAGTGCGCCGCCCGAATGCGCGACTGGGTGACCCCGCTGGGCCTGACCGTCGCGCAGGCCTCTGCCCTGCGTGAGATGACCGGCCCGATGACGATGCGGGAGCTGGCCGTGAAGATGAGCTGCGAACCGTCGAACGCCACCATCGTGATCGACAAGCTCGAAGCCCTTCAGCTGATCGAGCGTCGTCCACATCCCACCGACCGCCGCGCCAAGCAACTCGTCCTGACCGAGGACGGCACCGAGCTGCGGGAGAGGGTCCTGAAGGCACTCGCCGACGAACCCATCTTCACCGGCCTGACCCAACAGCAGCTGGACACACTCGAGGACCTGCTTCAGCGGGCCATCACCCCCCGCTGAGCCCCGCCCAACAGCAGCGACCCCAACAGCCGAGTCGCCGCTGGGGCCAGGCCGTTCGCGCGAGTCGGGCGACGACTCAATGCCGCGCTTCGAAGACGGCACGGGACGGCACGCCAGTCAGGTGGCAGCCGCCCCGTGGTAGGTGAAGTCGGCGAAGTGGACCGTGCCCTGGTTCGCGGACGAGAACGGCTTCGCCTTCGACGCCCCCGGAGGCATGGGGCAGCACCAACGCGGCCGTGTACTCCTACCCGGCCCACGCGCGAGCCCTAGCCGTACGGGACACGCTCGACCCGATCGAGCCCCTGGCCACGGTGCTCCCGTCGGGACACCGGACTTGATCACAGGCTGCCGCCCGACCGTCTCACCACGAGGGAGTGCGGCACTTCGGCCGCCGCACTCCCCCGCTGGTAGCGACTTCCGTCGGGCAGCCATCCACGTCACCCTCGCAGCCTCACCACCTCACGACCTGCCGGTCCGAGCCGATTCCCCGACGGAGGCCACAGACCGGCCGGCCATGAGCCATCGCCCTTGCCAAGTCGCACACCGGACCGCTCCCACCCCTTGACGCGGCAAGCCGGACGGGTTCATATAGCACTTGATATATGACGCGAGTGAGGGAGTTCCGTCGTGAACGACGACCTGACGTGGCTCAGCGCACATGAACTCGGGCAGCTGTACCGGAGCCGACAGGTGTCACCCGTCGAGGTGGTCGGCGCGGCACTGGACCGCCTGGAGCAGGTGGACGCCCGCCTGAACGTCATGGTGACGGTGACCGCGGATGCCGCCCGGGAGCAGGCACTGAAGGCCGAGCGACGCTTCGCCTCCGGGGAGGAGTTGCCGCCGCTGTACGGGGTTCCCATCACCGTGAAGGACCTCACCGACACGGCGGGGGTGCGGACGACCTACGGCTGCGTCGCCTACGCCGACCACGTGCCGGACGAGGATGCCGCCGCCTGGTCCCGGCTGAGGGACGCCGGGACCATCCTGCTGGGCAAGACCACGACCCCCGAGTTCGGACTCCTGGGCGTCACGGAGAGCAAGCTGACCGGCACCACGGGCACTCCGTGGGACCCGGCGCGCGCGGCCGGTGGCTCCAGCGGAGGAGCCGCGGCCTCGACCGTGGCCGGCGTCGCGCCGCTGGCCTGGGGCTCCGACGGCGGGGGCTCCATCCGGGTCCCGGCCTCGCTGTGCGGAGCGGTCGGCGTCAAGCCCTCCTCCGGCCGCATTCCCCACATCGGCAACACCGAGCCCGACAGCACCGAGGGCCCGATCACCCGTCGCGTCGTGGACGCCGCGCTCCTCCTGGACGTCACCGTCGGCCCCCACCCTCTCGACCGACTCTCCCTGCCGACCACCGGAGAGCGGTACGCGGAGACGGCCCTGGCCCAGGGCGATCTGAGCGGACTGCGCATCGCAGCCGACCATGGCCTGCAGCACGGCCCGGTCGACCGGGAGACCCGCCGCGCCTTCTCCGCCGCGCTGGAGGATCTGCGAGCGGCCGGGGCCGTCGTCGAGGAGACCCAGGTGGAGCTGCCGGACCCACTGGAGTTCTTCCTGGCCTACTGGGGCACCGAGTACATCCCGTTCGTCGAGCTCATGAACGCGGCGGGGCTCGACGTCTGGCCGTTGGCCGCGGACATCGCCGAGCGGGCGGCACGCCTCTCCCCCTCCGACGTCGGGCGTGCCGGACGCGAGACGAAGACCGACATCTACCTCGCCTACGCGAGGGTGTTCGCCGACTTCGACCTGCTGGTCACCCCCACCACACCCTTCCCCGCCTTCCCCCACGCCGGAGACGTCGGCGGGCCCGCCACCGTCGACGGGCAGTCCCTCGCCGAACCGGGACTGCACCTGCACCGGCTCACCGAGCCTCCCAGCCACGCCGGGCTCCCCGCGATCTCCGTACCCTGCGGATTCACCTCCGCAGGTCTTCCCATCGGTCTCCAGATCATCGGGCCCCAGCACGCCGACGCGGCCGTCGTCTCCGCCGCCGCCCGCTACGAGCGCGCCACCAAGTGGTGGACCCTGCACCCCGCGATGTGAATCCGGTCGGCACGACGCGGCGTCACGGTCCCAGCCGCCACTGAGGACACGCCGTCCGCACCACCGTCCGCCCACCTCCCACCGCGCCGTCCGCGCCGTCCGCGCCGTCCGAAGATGGGGCTCCGGGCGCCGGGACGAGATCGGGGCGGCGCCATGGCCACGTGCATCAGGCCGCGCGCCAACAGGACCGACTTCCACCGACCCGGCCGATGGCGGTGCGATCCCCGGACCTTTGCACAACAGTCGCCGCACACCGGGCCACGCCCACGGCAGGGAACCTTTCCGGGCAAAAGTCACGGACTGGAAAACCTGGCGAACATACATTGCCTGTTGTACATCACTCGCTATACATTCACCGTCAACTTGGCTCGACAGCGGCCACAGGCTGCGACGAAGGGCGTCCCGATGGCTACACGACACATCCGCAGGGCCGCGGTGCTCGGCCTCGTACTGGCCGCGTCCACGCTCACCGCGTGTTCCGGCGGCACGTCGGGCGAGCAGAAGCCGGTCTCCGCGGGCGACCTGGTCTCCTCACTCCCCGCCGCGAAGGGGGACGTAGACCGGATCACCTGGAACCTCACCGGCGGTGAGCCGGAAACGCTGGATCCCGCCGACGCGGCGACCACGCAGAGCGGGCAGGTGGTCCGCGATCTGTGCGACTCTCTGCTGACCCTGGACGCGAAGTTCGATCTCAAGCCCAACCTGGCGAGCTACCGGCAGCAGTCACCGACCGAGCTCGTGCTCACGATCCGTCCGGACACCAGGTTCTGGGACGGGTCCACCGTCACCGCCGAGGACGTCGCCTTCAGCCTGCGGTGGGCGGCCGATCCCTCGAAGATCAGCAGCTACCTCTTCGCCGATGTCGAGTCCGTCAAGGCGACGACCGCCGACCAGGTCACCGTCACGTTCAAACGGCCGGACGAGATGTTCACCAGCGAACTGGCCAACATGGTGGTGATACAGAAGGCGTTCGCCGAGAAGGCCGGTTCCAAGCTCGGCACGGCGGCCGGCGGCTTGATGTGCAGCGGGCCGTTCAAGCTGGAGAAATGGACCAGCGGCGACAGCATCACGATGACCCGCAACGACGCGTACTGGAACCGTGCCCGGCGCCCGTTCGCCAAGTCGGTGAAGTTCACGTTCGTCACCGACGCCACCTCCCTCGCCCAGTCGCTGAACGCGGGTGAGATCGACGGCGCCTACGAGTTGTCCGCCTCCTCGGTGCCGGCACTGCGGAAGTCGGACGCGGGACGGCTGGTCTTCGGGTTGTCGCCGCAGTCGATGAACATCTACGTGACCCGTCCCGACGGTGTGATGGCCGACGCCGACCTGCGGGCCGCCCTCCAGCGGATGATCGACCGCGAGGCCCTCGCCGAGGTGGTGTTCCACGGGGCCGCCACCCCGATGTACACCATGACGGCGCCCGCGACCTGGCCCAGCGGCCAGCGCGCGGTGTACGAGAAGGCGTACAAGACCTTCGAAGCCTCCCGGTCCTACGACATGGACGCGGCGAAGAAGCTGGTCAAGCAGTCCTCCTACAAGGGACAGACGATCGTCCTGGCCGTCGCGGCCGGTGACGACGCGCAGTCGCGCACCGCGCAGTTGGTGCAGCAGCAGGCCAGGGAGGCCGGCCTCACGATCAAGATCCAGAGCATGCAGCCCCTGGTCTACGCGCAGGCCGGCTACGACGCCACCAAGCGCAAGGGCATCGACCTGATGCTGTCGTCCAACTTCAGTGCCACACCGGACCCGTTGGAGACCATCGGCTTCAGTTACCTGCCGAAGGTGACCTACAACTACACCGACTACGACGACCCCCAGGTCACCAAGCTCTTCGACAAGGCACGCAGCACCTTCGACGGCGCCGCGCGGGCGGCGACGATCGTGGAGATGCAGGCCCTGTACGAGAAGGCGAACACGGTGATCCCGCTGGTCTCGACGAACACCACGACCTTCCTCAACAACCGCCTCACCGGTGCGATCACCTCGTTCGCCTACTGGTCCATGCCGCAGATGGCCTACGTCGGCGCCGCGAAGAAGTAGGGGCGACGACATGTCCGCATCCACCTCCGCCGCCGGTACCCGGGCCCGGGTACGCGTCTCCTGGCGCCACCCCGCCCTGTCCCTCACGATGACCTACGTCGCCGGGCCGGTCGCCATCGTCCTTTGTGCCTCCTTCCTGCTGTTCGCCGTCCTCACCTGGGCTCCGGGGGACCCGGTGGCCCAGTTGCTGGGGCCGCACGCCTCGGACGCCGCCCGCGCGGCGACGCGGGCCAGGCTGGGGCTGGACGACCCGCTGCCGCAGCGCTACTGGGACTGGCTGACCAGCGCACTGCACGGAGACCTCGGGACCTCGCTGACCTACCGCCAGCCGGTCTCCGACCTGCTCGCGCCCCGGCTGCTGACCACTCTTCTGCTCGTCGCCATGTCCGCGGTCCTCATCCTGCTGGCGGGCCTGCTCCTCGGGGGCGTCGGCGGGACGAGCCCGCGCTGGCGCCCGCTCGTCAACACCCTGTCCGGTCTCGGCATCGCCGTTCCGGCCTTCGTCGCCACCACCCTGCTGATCAGTGTGTTCGCCGTGAACCTCGGCTGGTTCCCGACCAGCGGCGCGGGCAGTGGCCTCGCCGACCGGCTCTGGCACCTCACCCTGCCCGCGGTCGCCCTGTCGATCGGATACGCCGCCTATCTGGCCCAGTTGACGTCCAGCGCGATCGGCGAGGAGGCCGAGGCCGAGCACGTCCTGACCGGCCGCGGGCGAGGACTCCCCCGCTCCTGGCTCTTCCGCCGGCACATCCTGCGCAACGCGGCACTGCCGATCCTCACCGCGTCCGGACTGACCGTGGCGGGCCTGGTGGCCGGCTCGGTGGTGGTCGAGCCCGCCTTCGGCATCGACGGCATCGGCTCCCTGCTGATCAGGAGCGTCTCCGCCAAGGACTACCCCGTGGTGCTCGCGGTGAGCGTGCTGATCGTCACCGTGTTCGTCGTCGTCACCACACTGCTGGACGCCGGTCAGCACCTGCTGGACCCCCGGCTGAGGAAAGGACGCTGACCGATGACCACGCTCACACTGCCCCTCCGGCTGCGGAGCGCCGGGCGCGGGCGTTTCGGTGACCCGCTGCTCCTGGTCTCCGCGGCGGTGGCCACCGGCCTGGTGGTCCTCGCGGTCGTCGGTCCCTGGATCGCGCCCTACGACCCGGCGGCCACCGACGTCCTGGCCGCGAGCCAGGGACCGAGCGGTGCGCATCTGTTCGGCACCGACTCGCTGGGCCGTGACATCTTCTCCCGGGCCCTGACCGGAGCCCGGCTGAGCTTCGCCGGACCGGGCATCATCGTGCTGGGCAGCGCCGGCCTCGGCACCCTGCTCGCACTCGCCGCGGCCTGGTACGGCGGCTGGATCGACCGCATGCTGAACCGGGCCCTGACCCTGCTGTTCGCCATTCCCGGCGTGCTGGTGGCCGTCATCGCGGCGGCCGTCTTCGGCGCCGGGTTCTGGGCACCGGTCCTGGCCCTGACCATCGTCTACACGCCGTACGTGGCCCGCGTGGTGCGCAGCGTGGCGGTACGACAACGGCAACTTCCCTACATCGAGGCACTTCAGCTGGCCGGCCTGTCGACCTGGCGGATCTGCGGGCGGCACCTGCTGCCCAACGTGTCGCCGATCGTGCTGGCGCAGGCGACGATCGGCTTCGGGTCGGCGCTGATGGACTTCGGGGCGGTGTCGTTCCTGGGCCTCGGCATCCAGCCGCCCACGGCGGAATGGGGAGTGATGGTGGCCGACGGCCGGTCCGAGGTACTGGACGGTGCCGTGCAGCAGAGCATGGCGGCGGGCCTGTGCATCGTGATCTCCGTGGTGGCGTTCAACATGCTGGGCGAGCGCCTCACCCAGCGGTTCGGAGGGACCCGATGACCACCGCACCGCTGCTGGAGATGCGGGACATCGGCATCACCGCCGGGGGCCGCCGAGAGCGGCGCACGCTGGTCCGGGACGTGGACCTGACGGTGGCGGCGGGCGAGACCGTGGGGCTGGTGGGCGAATCCGGCTCGGGCAAGTCGATGCTGGTCAAGTCGGCGATGCGGCTGCTGCCCCGGCACGCCGGGACATCGGGGCGGATCGACTTCGAGGGGCGGTCGGTGCTCGGCTTCTCCCGCCGCGAACTCGCCGCCTACCGCTCCCGCGAGGTCGCGCTCATCCACCAGGACCCGCGCGCCCACACCAACCCGCTGCGGACGATCGGCGACTTCCTCGTCGAAGGTGTCGTGGCGGGCGGACTGCTCGGCCCGCGCGAGGCACGCCGACGCGCCTGCGAGCTCATGACGAGCATCGGGATCACCGACCCCGAGCACCGCCTGACCCAGTACCCGCACCAGCTCTCCGGCGGCCTGCTGCAACGCATGATGATCGTGGCGGCCCTGCTGCCCTCCCCCAAGCTGGTCTTCGCCGACGAGCCGACCACGGCCCTGGACGTGACCGTGCAGTCGGAGGTGATGGCGATCCTCCAGGAACAGATCCGCGGGCGGGGTCTCGGGCTGCTGTTCATCTCCCACGACCTGGATCTCGCCGCCGCCGTGACCGACTCCCTCGCCGTCATGTACGCCGGGACCGTCGTCGAGCGGGGAGCCACCGCGGAGGTCCACTCCCGCCCCCTGCACCCGTACACGGCCGGCCTGCTCGCCTGTCGGCCCAGTGCGACGGCGGTGGCCCGGCTGGAGCCGATCCCGGGCCGGCCGGTCTCGGCGTACGAGGTCGGCTCGGGCTGCGCGTTCGCCGCGCGCTGCCGTTTCGCCACCGAGGAGTGCCGGCAAGACCGGCCTCAACTGCGCACCGTGGAGGACCGGTTGGTCGCCTGTCATCGCGTGGAACACATCGGCGCCGAGCTTCCGCAGGCGGTGCGCTCATGACCGGGCCCGTCCTCCGGGTGGAGCACCTGCGCAAGGAATTCCCCGCCCGCGCCCGTGGCGGCGAGGCGCTCGTCGCCGTCGACGACGTCGGCTTCGCCCTGGAGCGCGGTGGCTCGCTTGCCGTCGTGGGCGAGTCCGGCTCGGGCAAGACCACCACCGCCCGCATCGTCGCCGGACTGGAGCAGGCCACGAGCGGGACGATCACCGTCGCGAGCGGTGGAAAGAAGTCCGCTCGCCCCGTGCAGATGGTGTTCCAGGACCCCTTCGCCTCCCTTGACCCACGCCAGCGCATCGGTGCCGGTCTGACGGAACTGCTGCGTGTGCGCGTCGGGCTGGGGCGTGCCGCGGCCGTCGAACGGACGCTGGGCCTCCTGGACGAGGTCGGGCTGGACGAGCAGCACGCGGCACGGCTCCCACGCGACCTGTCCGGCGGTCAGCGCCAACGCGTCGCCATCGCAAGGGCGTTGGCCCTGGAGCCGGAGATCCTGATCCTCGACGAGGCCGTCGCAGCCCTCGACGTCAGCGTCCAGGCCCAGGTGCTCAACCTGCTCTCCGACATCCGTGCGCGCAGCACGGTGGCCTTCCTGTTCGTCTCGCACGACCTGGCGGTGGTCCGCCAGGTCACCGACCACTGCCTCGTCATGCGGCACGGTCGCATCGTGGAACGGGGCCGCACCGCCGAGGTGCTGGACAACCCCCAGGACCCCTACACCCAGGAACTGCTGGACGCGCTGCCCAGGCCCGGCTGGCAGCCCAGCCGCCGACGCGCCTGACCCCCTGGTCCGCCCGTATCCGGGCGGACCCACACCCTCGTAATAAAACACTCGCTACACAAAGGAGCCGATCATGGGCATCCTCTCCACCGAGGGAGCCACCACCCTGACCGTCCCCCACCCCTCCCAGGCACCGGAACTGCTGGGCGGGACGTTCACCACGCCCTGGTTCGTCGTCGACGACGACCGCACGAAGGACTTCGAGAAGGCCTCCTACCACGACCAGTACCCGCACGCCTACGAGGGCGAGGACGGTTACGGCGAGGACCTGGTGGAGGGCTTCCATCTGCTCAGCCTGCTGGACGTGCTGTGCAACCACTCCGTGTGGTCGGAAGGCCCGTGGATCGCCTGGAACTACGGGCTCGACAACGTCCGCTTCGTATCGGTCGTCCGCACCACCGACCCCTTCCGTGTGCACGGCCACGTCCGCGAGGTCGTCGACCGCGGGGAACAGGGCCACCTCGTCGTCACCGATCTGCGCGCCGAGGTCAGGGGCCGGGAGCGGCCCGGGTTCGTCGCGACGCTGCGCGCCCTGTGGTCCACCGTCTGAACCACCTCAGAGAGGCCGAACTCATGGAACTGAACACCCATCAGCAGCACCTCCTCGACAAGACCGTCCCCGAGGCACTGGACTACGCCGCCCAGCAGTGGCCGGACCGTCCCGCGCTCACCCACATAGAGGGTGGAGGCCCGACGCTGACCTGGGCCGAACTGCGTGAGCGGATCTCCCGGGTGCGCACCGGCCTCGAACGCCTCGGCGTCGCGCCCGGCGACAAGGTCGGCATCATGCTGCGCAACCAGGTGGAGTTCCCGCTGACCTGGCTCGCGGTGATCGAGGCGGGCGCGGTCGCCGTGCCGATGAACCCCAAGTACACCCCACGGGAGATCGACTTCGTCCTCAGCGACGCCGGTGCCCGCTGGCTCGTCGCCGCCGAAGACGTCGTCACGGGTGCAGTCGGTGAAGGGCACATCGGCCCCGTGGTGAGCGAGCGGATCATCGCCGTCGGCCGACCGGTCGACGGTGTGCACGACTTCGCGACGCTCACGGCACAGGAGCCGACACCGCGCGCCCACCGGGCCGATCCCGGGGAGGTGGTCAACATCCAGTTCACATCGGGTACGACCGGGCTGCCCAAGGGGTGTCTGCTCACCCACACCTACTGGATCCAGATCGGCGTCTACGGCTCGGCCCTCGGCGACGCGCAGCGGATCCTGGCGGACCACCCCTTCTACTACATGCAGAACCAGGCCTATCTGATGATGGCGCTGATGGGCGGCGGAGGCCTGCACGTCACCGCGGGGCTGAGCCGGCGCAAGTTCATGGACTGGCTGGTCGACCACCGGATCGACATGGCGTGGATCGACGAGGGCATGCTGGACTTCCCCGAGAGCGAGGCCGACCGTCGACTCGCCCTGAAGCAGGCCCCGGTGTCAGCTCTCCCGCCCTCGCTGCACGAGCCCCTGGAGCGGCGCTTCGGCCTGCGGGCGCGCGAGGTGTACGCCAGCACGGAGGTCGGCAACGGCACCTACGTCCCGTACGACCGCACCGACACCGTCGGCACCGGCTCCATGGGCTGGTGCTTCCCGCAGCGCGAGTCGAAGGTCATCGACCAGGACGGCGGGGAGGTCGAGCCGGGCCGCTCCGGCGAACTGTGCCTGCGGGGCCCCGGCATGATGCTCGGTTACCACAACCGCCCGGAGGCCAACGCCGAACTCTTCCTGCCCGGCGGCTGGTTCCGCACCGGCGACATCGTCCGCAAGGCCGGCGACGGACAGCACTACTACGAGGGCCGCCTGCGCGACGTCATCCGCCGCAGCGGCGAGAACATCGCCGCCGCCGAGGTCGAACTGCAGATCCTGGGGCTGCCCGAGGTGGACGAGGTCGGCGTCATCCCCGTCCCCGACCCGCAACGCGACGAAGAGGTCAAGGCGGTCGTCGTGCTCAAGCCGGGGGCCAGCCTGACCGCCCAGGAGATCGAGGCCTGGTGCCTCCAGGGACTCGCCCGCTTCAAGGTGCCTCGCTACGTCGAGTTCCGCGACAGCCTGCCGTACACCGCCAGCGGCAAGATCGCGAAGGCGGAACTCCGTGCCGAGCCGCACAGTGACCGCGTCGTGGACCTGCGTGCGTCCTGAAACGGGACAGCGGACCGGCCTCCTGGCGCCGACCGGTCCGCTCCCCCACCGCCGACGCTCAGCCAGCCGGGAGCTCCGCGAACGACAGCACCTTCAGAAAACGCTCCAGCGCGGCCTGCTGGCGCTCGGGCGTCCAGATCTCCGGGTGCTCGACCACGGACAGGGCTATGCCGGACACCCACACCCGCACCATGTCGACCGTGCCGTCCACCTCGTCGGCCGGCACCAACTCCTCCACGGCCCGCACCAGCACCGCGCGCATCGCGGGCTCCATGCGCTGCAAGTGCCGCCCGATGACGGGCTCCGCACCCTGGTGCGTCAGCAACGCCACCCGCGCCCGCTCCTGCGTCAGCGCCTCCTCGGTGTCCGGGAGGAACCACTCCAGAGCGACCCGGAGCCGTTCCCGGGGGTCCGCGATCTCGTCCAGTTCCCCGAGAATCGCGTCCGCGTCGGCCAGCGCGTACTCCAGCACGGCGTCGAGCAGCGCCTCGCGGTTGGCGAAGTAGTGCGTGATCAGCGTGATCGACCCACCCATGCGCTGCGCGATCTTCCGCAGCGTCAGCTCGGCCAACCCCCCCTCGCTCAACGCCTGCAAGGAGGCCACGACGATGTCGCGCACGCGCTCCTCCGGATCCACAAACCGCGGCACCGAGACCTCCCTGCCCTTCACGCCGGGCGATTGCCGGGCGCGACTCGCACACCGTTGTATAACAAGCGAAATATATCTCGGAGGCAAGCCATGAGCTTCACCATCGTCGAAACCATGACGCCGGAGCCGCCGTCCGCACACGCCCGCGAGCACATGGTCGCCATGCGTGACGGAGTGGAACTCGCCACGGACGTCCACCTCCCGGAGCACTCGACCGCCCACTCGGCCATTCTCGTGCGGACCTGCTACGACAAGTCGAGCCGTTACACCGCCCTGTCCTTCGAGGCCGAGTACTACCGCGCACGCGGCTTCGCGTTCGTGACCCAGGACGTACGGGGCAAGTTCCGTTCGGGCGGCGAGACGGTCCCCTACGCCCACGATGTCGCCGACGGCTACGACACCGTCGACTGGATCGTCCGTCAGCCCTGGTCCAACGGCCGCGTCGGGGTGACCGGCCAGTCGTACTACGGCTTCACGACCTGGGCCGCCGTGGCGAGCGGCCACCCGGCCATCAAGGCGGCCGTCCCGATGGTGACAGGGATCGACATGGGCGCCGGGCACGTGGGCTCGCAGTGGGGCCAGCAGATCCCCTACCTCGCGGGACTCAACGACCTCCTGCAGATCTGGACCGACCACAACGGCTACCTCGCCGAGATCGACTGGAGCGCCGGCTCCGCCGAGGACATCGTCGCCGCGGCCCGCGCGCGGATCGGCGAGTGCCGGGCGGCCACGGACATGCTCCGGCGCTCCGTCGACCAGGGGTGGTACAACCCGTACGGCGACCGGCACCCGTACCACACCACCTCCGTCCCGATCCTGCACTGGCAGAACTGGTACGACCCCGGCCTGGCCCCGCTGGGGTTGCGCGACTGGCGGCATTTCCGCTCCCTGGCCGGCCCGCGCGACCTGCACTACCTGCGCGTCGGATCGGCCGACCACTCCGGCTACCTGCTCCAGGACGTCGGAGCCGGGGACGAGCGCAACCCGTACCTCAGCGGCGCCGCCCTCGCCGAGAAGATCGAGACCGAGTGCGCTGAGGTGGCCGACTTCTTCGACGAACACGTCAACGGCGTACGGCCGGCGGCCCCCCGCCCGCGCGCCCGGTGGCACGTCGGACACGTCGGCTGGCAGTCCTCGCAGGAGTACCCGCCGCCGAGCCGAGCGCTCACCTTCCACCTCTCCGCGCACGGCACGGGGACCTGTGCCCTGAACCGCGATCCGGACGCGGAGGCGACGACGCTGACCTGGACGCACGATCCGGACCACCCCGTCCCGTCGAGCACCGACATCGAGGCGATCTGGTACCTCCTGGCGGCCTGGCCCGATGAGCGCGACCTCGCGGAGCGGGCCGACGTGCTGACCTTCCGGTCCGAACCGCTCGCCGGGCACCTCGACTTCGCCGGACAACCGGTCCTCACGGGACAGGTCTCCTTCTCGGCGCCCTCCACTCACATCGTCGCGAAGCTCCAGGATGTCCACCCCGACGGCACCACACGCCCGATCTCATGGGGCCGCACCGTCCTGTCCCGAGCGGCCGGCGGTTCCTTGACCCTCGCCCTGGACGACAACGCCTACCGGCTCCGCAAGGGCCACCGCCTCCAGGTACAGATCCAGTCGAGCGACTTCCCCCACTCCGCCGTACACCCGGGCACCGACGGCAACCCGTGGCTCACGACGGAGCGGACCCCGAGCACGCAGGGCCTCACCGTCGGCGGCAGCACCGGCGCACGGCTCATCCTTCCCGTCATCACCGCCACGGAGACACCCGACGACGGATCACACTAGGCAGGAGGGCGGTCCGACCGTCGGTACGGCGTCAGTCCGCCGTCTGTGCCGCTCCCGCGGTCACCCTCCGCAGAAGGGGTCTGCTGCCGGTGATCGCGGCGAGCACGGTCAGCATGCCGACGGCCAGGCAGATCACCAGTTCCACCGCGCCGGAGCTGTTGATCGTGGTGCCGGCGGCCTTGTTGAGCTGCATGGCGCCGAAGGCACCCATCGCGGTGGTTCCGCCGGCGAGGACGGCCAGTGGGATGACGGTCTCACGGGTCCGGGCCCGGTCCAGGACGTCCAGCGGGGCTCCGGCCAGCCGCAGCAGGCCGTAGACCCGGCGCCGGTCGAGGACGTTAGCGGCCGCCGTGAGGCCGGCGGAGGCAGCCGCGACGAGGAAGCTCAGCACCAGGGTGGCGGTGCTCACGGTGGTGACGCGGGCGGTCACCGTGTCATCCGACGCGGACACGTACTCCTGGGTGAAGGGGAACCTGCCCGATCCCAGGGGCGTCAGGGCGGTGACGGCGGTGTCGATCCGCTCCTGCCCGCCGGAGACCTGGGCGATCACCCCGTCGACGCCGCCCAGCAGACTGTCGTACGCGTCCTCGCTCGTGACGGTGACGGTCGCCGTGACCCCCGCCCGCCGCAGTTTCGTGCGGGCCTCCGCGGCGGCGTGCCGGGCGTCGGCGGCGTTCGCGGTGATCACCGCGACCTGGCCCCGGTGACTCGGGCCCTCGGAGCCGAGCGTGCTGACGGAGAAGAACCCGGCCACGAACCCGACGAGCACCAGACCGCTGACGGTGCGCCAGACCGCACGCGGGTCGTCGCTGAGCCGACGTGCGGCCAGCAGCGTGGCCGGAGTCCTGGCGCGGCGGGCCACGATCCGGCCCAGCCGGTCCACGACCCAGGGACCGAACAGCCAGAACGCACCGTAGAAGAGCGCCAGCAGCACGAGCATCTGCCGGGTCTTGAGCTGGCCGTCGCCACCCGTACTGATCCAGATGCAGAGGAGGACAGCGACGAACAGCACCATGCGGATGGCGCGGGTGCGGCGCGGGTCGGCCTGCTGGGCGACGCCGAGAGGTGAGACGGCCACCTGGCGCAGCGTCGTCACCGCGCTGACGGTGATCAACGCCGTGACGGCCAGCACCACGGCCGCGAACCACGCCGGCCCCACCCACAGCTGACCGGGGTACCAGCCGCCGACGCCGTACGGCAGCTCAGCGAGCGCGGGCAGCAGTGCGATGTAGGCGAGCCCGCCCGCCAGGGCCCCGGCCGCACCGACCCCCGCGGCCTCCACGGCGGTCATGCCGAGGATCTGCCGGGGAGTCGCCCCGGCCAGCCGCAGCGCGGCGAGCTGCTGCTCCCGCCGGGCGGCACCGAGCCGTCCGGCGGCCGAGGCCAGCACGACGACCGGCATGGCGAGCAGCACCACGCCCAGCAGCACGGTCCCCTGGTCGGTGCCGGTGAACACGCTCGGCCTGGTGGAGGAGAACCCGGAGACGAGTGCGCGTCCGGTCAGGTCCTCGTCGTAGTAGTTCTGGTTTCCGGCAGCCTTGGAGACGGCCGCGTCGCCGGACGCCCGTCCGACCACCGCGACCAGTTCGTCGGGCGAGGCGAGACCGGCGGCGCCGATCGTGCCGTAGAACGTCGTCTTCGGGAAGCGGTCGGCGAGTTGGCCGGCGGGGAGCTTGTGCAGCAGGTCCGCCAGGGCGGGAGAGACGTACACCTCGCCCCGCTTCGGGAAGCCGTCCAAGCCCGGGGGCGCGGAAGTCGCCGCACGCCCGGGCAGCTGGGCCAGGTTCACGACGGTGACGGGTTCGCCGCGGACATGGGTGACGGTCGTGGCCTGGATGGCGGTGGCCTTCTTCGCCGGTACGGCGTCGGGGGTGCGCCACGTGGTGTGGTCGGCGCGGGCGCCCGCGCCGAGAGAGGCAGCGATCATCAGCAGCATGAGGAACGAGCCCACGGCGGCGGCCCCAGCCGCGAGCAGCTGGGACTGCAGGCCACGGCGGCCGGAGGATCTGGCGAGGTGCCAGGTCAGGGGAAGGACGGGGGAACGCATGGCAATGACTCCTGCGGAATCAGACGGCGGTGTACTGGTTGTGGCCGCTGATGAGGCCGTCGCGGACCTGGAGGACCCGGTCGCAGTGCGCGGCGATGTCCGGGTCGTGGGTGACCATGACCAGTGCGGCGCCCGTGTCCCGGGTGGCGAAGGTCAGCAGCTGGACGACCTCGGTGCTGGTGCGCTGGTCCAGAGCCCCGGTGGGCTCGTCGGCGAAGACCACCTCGGGCTCGCCGACCAGCGCACGGGCGATCGCCACCCGCTGCGCCTGGCCGCCGGACAACTGACCGGGCCGACGCCGCTCCAGACCGTCCAGACCGAGCGGTGCGAACCAGCGCCGGGCCCGCTCGACGGCCTGCGTGCGGGGCATGCCCTCCAGCATCAACGGCAGCGCCACGTTCTCCTCGACGGGCAGCTCCGGCAGCAGCTGGCCGGACTGGAACACGAACCCGAACCGCGTGCGGCGCAGTGCGCTGAGCCTGTCCTCGCCCAGATCGTCGACGCGCTCGCCACGAAGGAGGACCTGGCCGCCGTCGGGCCGGACGATCCCGGCCAGCGTGTGCAGGAGCGTGGACTTCCCGGACCCCGAAGGGCCCATGATCGCCAGCGAGTCGCGCTCGCCGACCTCCACGTCCACGCCGGCGAGGGCGGTGGTGGAGCCGTACTTCTTCACTAGGCCGTGACCGGCCAGAACCGTGCTCATGCTGTGTCGTGAGCCCTTCTCATTGCTCGGACTTCCACCGCATCGCGTGCTCCGGGTGTCCGTGGGTGAGGATGCGGCTCCACCCTGGCCCGCAGGCGGGGGCGCACGCCTCGGCCGAACAGCCGGGATCACGGACCGCCCGCCTCGGCCATTCGGCCGATACCGCTGCCGGAGGTCTGACCTACGGTGATCGGCATGAGGTCCGCTTCCGCCTGGGGTTGTGCCCGTGGCTTCGCCGTCGCCCTGCTGATCGCCGTGGGGGTCGTAGATGTCGCCCTGTACGCGGGTTCCGACGGAAGCAGCGTCCTGCCGGGGCTGGGTACCGTCTGGCAGACGCTGGTCGTGGTGCTGGTCGGGCTGGCCGCGGTGCTGTGGCCGGCGCGGCGGCGGCCCCACTGGCTCACTCCTCAGGTCCGCACGGCCGTGCCCGCTCTCGCCTCGCTCCTCCTCACAGCGGCGTCGCTGCTGGTCCGGGGGCCGGTCGTATTCGGCCCGGGTGAGATGACGATCCTGCTGAGCCTGCTCTTCATCGCGGTACGGCACTGCCCGCCCCGCTGGGCCCTGGTGTGCGGCAGCCTCGACGCGGGAGCCCTGCTAATCCTTCCGGTACGGGGCGACGCGACGCTGAGCAGTGACGCGATGGGCCTGGAGATGATCGGCCTGGTGCTGGTCGGCCTCGTCGCCGGGCTCGCGAGCTATCTGCGCTCGATGGACTACCGCCGCACCGTCGCCGTGAGCGATACCCGCCGCAGCGAACGCCTGGCCATCGCCGCCGACCTGCACGACTTCGTCGCCCACCACGTCACCGGCATCCTGGTGCAGACCCAGATGGCCCGCATGATGGCCACCACCCAGCCGCAGGACCTGGACCCGGTCCTCGCCGGTATCGAACGCGCCGCGACGGAGGCCCTCGCCTCGATGCGCCGCACCGTCGGGGTTCTGCGCGACACCGGAGAAGGGGCGGCTGACCGCCGCCCGGTCGGCGACCTCGCGGGCATTGCCGAACTGATCGAGAACTTCGCGACCCCGGGCCAGGGAGTCGTCCTGCGCCGCGACCCCGCCGTGACGGACGACCTCTCCCACGAGGTGCAGGCCGCCGCTTTCCGGGTCGTCCAGGAGGCGCTGACCAACATCCGCCGGCACGCGGCCGACGCCACGCACATCGAAGTCGTCCTGGGACAGGACACCGGCCGCCTTGAGGTGACGGTCGTGGACGACGGCCGCGGTGGTATCCGGCTCCCGCCGGCCGCCCACGGCGGCGGCTTCGGCCTCGTCGGCCTCAACGAACGGGTGACTGCCCTGGGCGGCACGATAGACACCGGGCCCCGAGGTGCCGGGGGCTGGGGAGTGCGGGCGGTGTTCCCGGCGCGAAAGCCCTGAGGACGCCGATCCGCCCTCGAACCGATGTCGGCCTCCCCTCGACCCTGTGCCATCCGCCGCAGGACGGGGCCGCCGCCTCGTGAACGGCCGGTGCTGCATCCGCCGCCCGTGACTCCGCGCACTCGGGCACAGTCGTTTACGGCAGACCAACGGCAGGCGGCTGGGTCACCTCACGGTCCCGAGGACAGCACAATGACGGTCACGGGCGCGGGCCGACGGTGTCCCCGCCCTCGGCGGTTCGGCCGAGGGCAGTGCCGGGTCTGCGGCCTTTCGGCCGAGGCGTCGTCGGCCCCCGTCGTCCGAGAGTGGAGAAGGGCGCACACGCCCCTGCCCAGCGGGCCGTAACCGACGGCGACCGAGTGTGCGGAGTCACGCTCGCCGAGGGGGCCGGCCGACGGTTCAGGAACAGAAGTCGCCGACGGTGGCGGTGAGGATGCGGGTAAGGCGGTCCAGCGAGGCGAGGTCGACATACTCGGTGGCCGCGTGGGCGCCTTCGCCGTCGACGCCGAAGAGCAGGCAGGGGATGCCTGCGCGGTCCAGCAGGGCGCAGTCGGTCCAGAAGGGCTCGGCGCGTACGACGGGCGGGTGGCCGAGGGCCTGCTCGGCGTGGCGGGTGAGCGTGCGGACGACGGGTGCCTCGGGGTCTGCCTCGAATGGCTCGCGGTGGAGGCCGCGGGTCAGGCGGTAGTGGAAGTCGGGGACCTCGTCGGCGAGGTGGTCGAGGACCTCGGTCAGTTCGCGCTCGACGCTGTCCGCGTTCTCGCCGGGGACGGTACGGCGCTCCAGAGTGATGCGGCAGTTCGCCGGGTAGGTGGACGCTTCCGCGCCGCCGTGGATGACGGAGGCGTGTACGGTGCCGGTGCCCAGGAGGCGGTGCGTCGGGCCCTGGGCGAGGCGCCGGCCCAGGTCCTCCAGGGCGACGAGGAAGTGCCCAGCCTTGGCGATGGCGTCGATGCCCAGGTCGGGACGGGAACCGTGCGCGGCGCGACCCACGATCTCCACGTCGTACCACGCGAAACCCTTGTGGGCGAGGGTGACTTCGAGATGGCTCGGCTCGATGACGATCGCCGCGTCGGCCGTGAAGGACTCCAGTACCTCCTCGGTGCCGAAGCTGCCGTGCTCCTCGTCGGCGACACCGGCGAGGATGACATCGCCCCGCAGGGCGCCGTCGGCGGTGGCGCGGGCGGCGGCGACCATCATGGCCGCGATGCCGCCCTTCATGTCGAAGGTGCCTCGGCCGTACATCCTGCCGTCGCGGATCTGTGGGACCAGTGGGTCGCCGTCGTAGTCGGCGAGGCCGACGGTGTCGAGGTGTCCGTTGAGCATGAGGGACCGGCCGCCGCCGGTACCGCGCGCGACCGCGACGAACGAGGGCCGGCCGGGGCGCTTCTCCAGCCGGTGGACCTCGAAGCCGCGCGCGGTCAGCCATCGGCCGCAGAAGTCGGCGATGACGGTCTCACCCGCGCCGCCGGGAACCAGATCGGGGTTGACGGAGTCGATGGAGATCAGCCGGGCCAGCAGGCCGACCGGGTCGGAGTCCGAGTCGAGGGGGTCGGGCACAGCGGGAGCCTCGTGGAGCATGGCGTCCTTTCGATGCGGGGTGCGGAGCGCGGGGAGTGATCAGTCCTGGTCGGCCAGGCGCAGGAGAGTGGTGGCCAGGACGTCGACGCCGCGGGCGCAGGCCTCGGGGGTGGAGTACTCACGGGGGTTGTGGCTGATGCCGTCGTACTCGCCGCGCACGAAGATCATGGCGGTGGGGCAGAGCGCGGCGATCTCCTGGGCGTCGTGCCCGGCACCGGAGAGCAGGGAGAGGTGTGCCAGGCCGTGGTCGTCGGCGGCCTGGGCGATGACCTTCTGCACGCTCTCGTCGAAGGGGACGTAGGCGGTCTTGGCCATCCGCCGGGTGGTCGACGCAAGGCCCGGCCGGCTGCCCTCCAGCTCGTGCAGGAACGCGGCCAAGGCCTCCTCGGCGCGGGCCATCTGCACGTCGTCGGGGTTGCGCAGATCGACCGTCATCTCCGCGCGGGCCGGGACGATGTTGGTCAGGTCCGGGTGGACGGTCAGATGGCCGACGGTGGCACGCAGGTCGCCGTAGTCACCGGAGTCGACCAGCTCCCTCAGCCGGACGATGATGCGGGCCGCCGCGAGGCCGGCGTCCGCGCGCAGACGGGTGGGGGTCGTACCGGCGTGGGCGGCGCGGCCGTGGATGGTGATCTCCTGCCATGAGATGCCCTGTACGCCGGTGACCACGCCGATCGGGACGTCGTTCTCGGCGAGGACGGGGCCCTGCTCGATATGGCACTCGACGTAGGCGTAGGGCGGGTCCAGCCGCGCGTCGACGGGTCCTGCGAAGCCGGTGCGGGCCAGTTCGTCACCCAGGGTGCGGCCGTCGCGGTCGGTCAGGGCGTGGGCGTACTCCAGGCCGAGGCGGCCGGCGGCGACGGCGCTGCCGAGCATGTCCGTGCCGAAGCGGACGCCCTCCTCCTCCGTGAAGACGCCGACCTCGATGGGGCGGCGGGTGGTGATGCCGCGTTCGTTCAGGGTGCGGACGACCTCGATGCCGCCCAGCACTCCGAGGCAGCCGTCGAAGGCACCGGCGGTGGCGACGCTGTCGATGTGCGAGCCGGTCAGCACGGTCCGCGCGGCTGGGTCGGCGCCCTCCCGTCGGCCGTAGATGTTCCCCATCCGGTCGATGCGGACGGTCAGTCCGGCCTCCTTCATCCATGCGATGACCTGACGACGACCGGCCGCGTCCGCGTCGGTCAGGGCGAGGCGGTTGACGCCGCGCAGGCCGGTGCGCTCGTCGTCGTACGCGCCGATCTCGGCGAGGTCCGTCAAGGACTGCCAGAGGCGGTCGCCGTCGACGGTGAGCTTCTCGGGGGTGGAACTCGTCATGGCCAGTCTCCTGGAGCGGTGTCGGAAGGGGGTGGGGCCCGTCAGCCGGAAGCGGTGGCGACGACGAGGCCGAGGCCGATGAGGGCGATGCTCGTGGTCCGCAGTGCCTCCCGGTGTCCGGCCACGAGGGCACGCCGGGTGACCAGCGCCATGTCCGGGCCCGGCACCACGGGCAGCAGGCCGAGGACGCCTGTCGCGGCCAAGAGACGGGTCAGCACGCTGTCGGCCTCCTTCTGGTCGGGCCGTTCGCGGTCCGGGGCGGGGTGCAGCCGGTGCAGGGGTTCGACTCGGGGGTCTTTCGCGGATCGGGACTTCAGCCGTCGGTGACGGCATGCGGGTTGGCCGCCCGGCCCTCGGTGCTCAGCAGCACGACGACCGAGGTCGGCCCGAGTCCCAGAGCCGTACGGCGTTCCTCGGCGCCCTCACCGCTGAGCGCCGCCCGCAGACCGGCGAGCGCCGCGGCCCCACAGGGACCCGAGGAGACACCGAAGGCGGCGAGATCGTCGGCCGCGCGGACGCTGTCGGCGTCCGTGACGGCGACCGCGGCGTCGAGGCCGCCGCGCAGGTAGGGCCAGGCGAGGCTGGAAGGTGTGCCGCAGTTCAGGCCGGCCATGACGGTGTCGCCGGTGGTCACGCTGACGGGTTCACCGAAGGCGAGGCTTTCCAGGACGCAGGCCGCGACCGCCGGCTCGACCGACAGCAACGCGGGGGCATGCCCCGAGGGACGGCTGCGGTAGTGGGCGATCACGGCCTGGGCCAGCGATCCCACGCCCACGGGCACGGCGACGAGGTCCGGTCCTGCGACGGCCCCGGCGGCCGTCAACTGCTCGTCGATCTCGGCGCAGAGAGTGGAGTAGCCCTCGACGATCCATCTTGGGATCCGCTCATAGCCCGGCCAGGCGGTGTCCTGGACCAGGACCGCGTCCGGCGCGGCGGCCTCCTCGGCGGCCAGCCGTACGGCCTCGTCGTACGGCCCGGGAACCTCGGTGACCTTGGCCTCCTCGGCGACGATGGCCGCGACCGCCGCCGGGTGCACACCCTCGGGGACGAACACGTGGGCGTCCTGACCGAGCAGCCGCGCCATGCGGGCCACCGCTCGGCCGTGGTTGCCGTCGGTCGCGGTCACCAGTGTCACCGGCCCCGGCGCGGCACCGCCGGCGGCCCGATCGTCAAGGACGCGCCGGACGGCCCAGGACGCGCCCAGCGCCTTGAAGGCGGGCAGCCCGAGACGGCTCGACTCGTCCTTGACGACAACCCGGCCGACCCCGAACTCGGCTGCCAGGGCTGGGAGTTCGACCAACGGAGTGGGCGCGTAGTCGGGCAGGGCCGCATGGAAGGCGCGCACCTCGGCGGGTACGGCGTCACAGCGCCACGTACGGGCCCCGGGCCACGCGAACCACGGCACCGTGAGTGGAGTGGAAGTCTTCTTGGTCACCCGATCAGGTTCCGCCCCTCTCTCGGGATCGGTCCAGCGAATGTTTCCGACCTATACTCATCGGAAAAACCGAGCATTCAGGTCGCTGTGCCTCAACGAGGAAGGGCTCTGCGTCGATGTTCGACCTGCACCGGCTGCGCCTGCTGCGTGAACTCAAGCACCGCGGCACCTTGGCAGCCGTCGCCGCCGCCCTCTCCTACGCCCCCTCCTCCGTCTCCCAGCAGCTCTCGCAGTTGGAAGCCGAAGCAGGCGTCACGCTGCTGGAACCCGTCGGGCGGCGCGTGCGGCTCACCGAGCAGGCCGAGATCCTCGTCGCCCACACCGAAGCGGTCCTGCAACGCCTGGAACGCGCGGAGGCGGACATCGCCGCTTCCCTGACCGAGCTGACGGGCACCTTGCGCATCGCCTCGTTCCAGACCGCCGCCCTGGCCCTGGTTCCCACCGCGCTCGGGCTGCTGCGCGACCAGCACCCGAACCTGCGCGTGCACGTCACCCAGACGGAACCGGAGCGGGCTCTGCCGGCCCTCCTCGCCCGCGACTTCAACCTGGTCCTCGCCGAGGAGTACCCCGGCAACCCCAACCCGCGCCCCGCCGGGCTCGAACAGGAAGACCTGCTCGACGACCCCCTCCACCTCGCCCTGCCGCAGCCCCCCGGTGGTCCGGTGGACGCCCCGGTCGCCGCCGAGACCCCGGTGGCGGCACTGCGTTCACTGGCGGACCATCCGTGGGTGATGGAACCCGAGGGCACCGCCGCACGGCACTGGGCGATGGCCCTGTGCCGCAACGCCGGCTTCGAACCCGATGTCCGGTTCGAGACCACCGACCTCCTGCTCCACCGCCGCCTCGTGGAGCAGGGGCACGCCGCCGCCTTCCTGCCCGACCTCGTCTGGAGCGGGCAGTCACCGACCACCCCGTTGCGACAGCTCCCACGCGGTCAGCGCACCCGGCGCGTCTTCACCGTCGTACGCCGCGGCAGCGGCGGGCACCCCGCCGTCCAGGCCGGCCGCAATGCCCTCGACCAGGCCGTCTCATCGTGCACGGTCGGTCGTGGCTCGGCACACGAGTAGTTCGTTGAACTCAGCGTGGTGGTGCTTGTTGCTTTTCATTCCCACGGCGTCGGCGATCCGCCGGCCCAACGGACCCACGGACCCACACCCTGCTCGGCGATCCGGCGTCGTCGTATGACCGCGAGGATCGGGCTTGTCGGCGCAACTCGACCCGCGCCGCCGGGATCCGACCCGGTTCCGAGCGATACGGAGCAGGGGGGCTTCACCCCGCCCGTTCCTCGGCGAAAGCCGGGGCGGGGTTCCCCACTCGATGGACTGCTCGGCCTCGTTCTTGCGTCAGCCCTGGCAGCCGCACCCTGACGCGGTCTTGGCCTCGGTCACGGTGCGAGCGGGGTCGACGGAGGTCTCGGCGGGCGTGCAGCAGGCGTCGACGCCACAGCATGCGTCCCTCGACTCGGCGTACGGGCGGGCCTTCTCGGCGGTCATCGGCTTGGTGGCGCGGACGATCGCGGAGTGCATGCCCGCGGCGACCGGGTGGGTCGCGATGACGGCGATGTCGGTGAAACCCGCGGCTTCGAGTCCGGCACGGTATTCGGCGTAGGAGAGTGCGCCGGCGATGCAACCGACGTAGTCGCCGCGCTCGGCACGCTGGTCGGGGGTGAGGGTGTCGTCGGCGACGACGTCGGAGACGCCGATCCGGCCGCCGGGCTTCAGGACGCGGAAGGCTTCGGCGAAGACGGCGGGCTTGTCCGTGGACAGGTTGATCACGCAGTTGGAGATGACGACGTCGATCGCGTTCGCGGGCAGCGGCACGGCTTCGATCGCGCCTTTGAGGAACTCGACGTTGGTGGCGCCCGCCTTGGCGGCGTTGGCCAGGGCGAGTTCGAGCATCTCGTCGGTCATGTCCAGGCCGTACACCTTGCCGGTGGGGCCGACACGGCGGGCGGAGAGCAGGACGTCGATGCCGCCGCCGGAGCCAAGGTCCAGGACGCGTTCGCCGTCGCGGAGTTCGGCGACGGCGGTGGGGTTGCCGCAGCCGAGGGAGGCGGCGACAGCCCCGGCGGGCAGAGCGGCGCGCTCCGCCGTGGCGTACAGCGTCGAGCCGAAGTTCTCGTCGGCCTCGACCGGCGCGGGTCCGCAGCAGGCGGTGCCGCCCTCGGTGACTTTGACGGCTGCGGCGGCGTAGCGGCGGCGGACGGTTTCGCGCAGGTCGGTGGACTGCTCACTCATGTCTTCGCTCCTGGATGACGGGCATGACGGAGGTGGCAGGGATGGTGGTGCCCGGAACGGCTTGTATTGATGTTTTTCGATGCAAGCTTGCGCCTTGATTCGAAGGACGTCAACATAGAAGCATGTCGAAACAAGAGCTTGAGGTGATCGGCCAGGACGCCGTCCGCTGCCCCGGCCTGTCCGCCGCGCCGCTGGACGAGGACCAGGCGGCCGACCTGGCGAAGGTCTTCAAGGCCCTGGGCGATCCGGTCCGGCTGCGGCTGATGTCGATGATCGCCTCGCGCGGGGAGAGCGGCGAGGTCTGCGTGTGCGAGCTGACCCCGGCCTTCGAGCTGTCCCAGCCGACGATCTCCCACCACCTCAAGCTGCTCCGACAGGCCGGGCTCATCGACTGCGAGCGCCGCGGCACCTGGGTGTACTACTGGGTGCTGCCCGGCGTCCTGGACCGGCTCTCCGCGTTCCTGTCCAGCACTCGGCCCGCCGGAGTTCCTGCGTGAGCGTGCAGCTCGGACGCCGGGTCGCCGCGGAAGCGATCGGGACCGGGCTGCTGGTGGCTGTGGTCGTCGGTTCCGGCATCCAGGCCACCGAACTGTCGCACGACGTCGGTGTCCGACTGCTCGCCGACTCCCTGGCCACCGTCTTCGGCCTGGGCGTGCTGATCGCCCTGTTCGGGCCGGTCTCCGGCGCGCACTTCAACCCCGCTGTGACCCTGGCCGCCTGGTTCACCGGCCGCCGCACCCCGGGCGGCCTCGCCCTGCGGGACGTCGCCGCGTACGTGTCCGCCCAGATCGCGGGAGCGGTCGGCGGGGCGATCCTGGCCGACGCGATGTTCGCCGAGCCGCTGGTGAAGTTCTCCGCCCACGACCGGTCCGCCGGCCATCTGTGGCTCGGCGAATTCGTCGCCACGGCCGGGCTCGTCCTGCTGGTCTTCGGCCTGAACCGGATCGACCGCGCCTCGCTGACCCCCGCCGCGGTGGCCTTCTACATCGGGTCCGCCTACTGGTTCACCTCCTCCACGTCGTTCGCGAACCCCGCGGTGACCATCGGCCGGGCCTTCACCGACACGTTCGCCGGGATCGCGCCCGGCTCCGTCGCCCCGTTCATCGCCGCTCAGCTGGCCGGCGCCGTAGTAGGGCTCGCCGCCGTGACCGCGGTCTACGGACTGCATGCCCCTTCGGCCCGCAGCGCGGTCGCGGCCCTGCACAGCGAACCCGAACCCGAACCCGCCGCCTCCTGACCACACCCCGATAAGGACACCGCTATGAGCTCTCCCGCCGCGCACCCGTCAGTGCTGTTCGTCTGCGTCCACAACGCCGGCCGCTCCCAGATGGGCGCCGCCTTCCTCACCCACCTCGCCGGCGACCGCGTCGAGGTCCGCTCGGCGGGCTCCGCGCCGGCCGACTCCGTCGCCCCGGCCGTCGTGGAAGCGATGAAGGAGGTCGGCATCGACATCTCCGCCCGGACACCGAAGGTCCTGACCACCGAGGCGGTGCAGTCCTCGGACGTGGTGATCACCATGGGCTGCGGCGACGCCTGCCCCGTCTTCCCCGGCAAGCGGTACCTGGACTGGCAGCTGGAGGACCCGGCGGGCCAGGGCATCGAGGCCGTGCGGCCGATCCGCGACGCCGTCGAAGCACGGGTCCGCGCTCTGCTCGGCGACCTGGGCATCCCGGCCTCCGCCTGACCGCCGACCGGTGCGCGATCAGGTACCGAAGGGCGGGACCTGCTGCACGGTGAGGTCGTCGCACGGTCGCAAGCAGCGGTGGTACTCCAGCTCACCGCAGGTGCCCCACCGAACGGAGAAACGACGCCCTTGCCAACTCAGCCGCAAACGACCCACGGCGTCGAAGCGGGCCAGCAGCGTTGACAGGGCAGGCGGGGTGCTGGTCAAGGAGACCCGCCGCGGCACCATCCGCCCCGCCCCTGGTCATCAAGAAGGACAACCCGGCCTGAGGCATGGGACAACTGCGCTGCGCTGGCCGAGGGGTAGCGCAGAAGTGGACAGCTCCAGCCCGGACGGGTGGTCGAGCACGGCGAAGCTCCTGACGGACAAGGTTGATCTTGGTCCACAACCCGTCCACCAGGAGCTTCGTCGTCCTGCCACCCTCAACCACCCCAGCCTGCGGGAAGATTGAAAAGGCCTTATTGGTACCGTGATCTCCGGAAAGGCACAGCTCTTGCTCGAAACGGGCAAGGCCATCACGAGGCAAAGCTAACTTAGACTCGGGTCAGCTGACGGGGGTGAGCTGCCACTGCTGGTCCGCGCTTCCGTTGTCGGTCCACTGCACGGCGGTTGCGCCCGCAGTCGTGGACGCGCTGGAGATGCCGAGCAGCAGGCCGCTGTTCTTGTTCACCAGCTTGACGTAGCCGCCGCCGGCGTCAACCACTTGCCACCGTTGGTCCGCGCTTCCGTTGTCGGTCCACTGCACGACGGCTGCGCCCGCAGTCGTGGACGCGCTGGAGATGCCGAGCAGCAGGCCGCTGTTCACATCCACGATCTTGTAGTAGCCCGGTTCAGCGGCGACCAACTTCCACTGCTCGTTGGTCGTACTGTCGGGTGCGAGCTGCACGGCCGCGCCGTTGGGGGCGGTCGAGGCTCCGGAGACGCCCAGGTTGAGGTTGCTGTTCTTGTTGATGATCTGCATTGCCGGGGCCGTCTGGCTCGCCACGGTGATCTGGCCGGGGTAGGCGCTCAGCAGGGGATTGGTGACCGACGACGGTGCATCGGTGTTGACTACGATCCGGTCGCTCATCCCGTCGTAGTGCACGGACAGGCTGTAGAACACCGTGGAGCCGGCGGGCTGGATCTGGTCGACGGCGGCGGCGATGATCTCCTGGACCTTGGCGGCAGTGAACAGGACGCTCTTGGCGGTGGTAGGGGTGGGCCAGCTGGTCGGGGTGGCACCGGTGGAGTCGGTCCAGTCAGTCGGGTTTTGCAGGTTGTTGATGTCCCCTGAGTAGTCGGACGGGAATATGATCACCGAGCCGATCTTCGGATCCTCGAAGGAGGCCAGGGCGCAGTTGTAGTCGGCCAGGGCCTGCAGTTGCTCGCTCGCGGTGGTCTCGCCGCCGGAGTTGCCGGGGTTGGTGTTGAGCGAGACCTGGGGCGCGCACGAGGCGGGCGCGGTGTTAGCGGGCGGCCCCTGGATGACGAGCTGGTCGGGGTACTGGGTGGCCAGCGAGTCGGTAATGGACGAGGGGGCGTTGGTCTGCGCGATGACCCGGTCGCTCATGCCGTCGTAGTGCACGGACAGGGAGTAGGTGGTGTCACCGTCGGGCTGGATCGCGTTATCGACCGCGTCCTGCACGGCGTCGATCTGGTCCAGGGTGAACATGGCGCTCTTGGCAGTGGTGGGGGTGGGCCAGCTGGTTGGGGTGGCGCCGGTGGAGTCGGTCCAGCCGCTCGGGTGTTGCAGAGTGTTGATGTCGCCGGTGTAGTCGGACGGGAAGATGATGACGGGACCGATGTTCGGGTCTTCGAACGCCGTCAGGGCGCCGTTGTTTTCGGCGAGTTCCTCCACTTCCTCCCACTGGGCGCCGGCGTCGGCCTGGACCTGGACGGCGTTCAGGGCGTGGTCGTAGACGCGGAAGTTGCGCATCTTGCCCTTGAAGTAGTGGTCCGTGGCGTAAAGGGAGCGGCCGATGAAGTCGGCGGCCGTGACTCCGCCGCCGATCGCACCCGGCGTGATGCTGATCGAGGTGTTCTGGGATACCTGCACGCCGTCCTTGTAGAGGGTGCCGGTGGTGCCGGTCTGGGTGTAGGTGACGTGTGTCCAGGTTCCGGTGGGCAGCGCGGTGCCGGGGCTGGTGGTCTTCTCGCCGGTGTAGTTGGTGGTGGTGATGGAGCTGCGGAAGTTGTTACCGCTGGCCATCAGGTAACCGTTGCCTTGGCCGTTACTGGTGTTGGTGTTGCCGAAGCCGTAGAGGAAGTACGGGGTGGCCTGGGCCGGGTCGATCCATGTGTCGAAGGAGACAGTGATGGAGTTGAGCCCGGCCATGATGTTGTTGGGGGCCTTGATGTAGGTGTCGGTGCCGTCGAAGGTCAGGCCCTGGTCGCCGCCCCAGGAGGCGGTGCCCGCGACGGTGCCGTCGTTGCCGTGGCCGGAGGAGTCGGTGGCGACCGTGCCCGAGGCCTCGTTGAGCGGGTACCACAGCAGCAGGCCGTTGACTGTGTCGGCATGTGCGGGCTCGGCCGGCAGCAGCGAGCCGGCCGCCAGCAGCAGGGGCAGAAGGGCAAGCAGAGCGGAGCGCGACCGCTTCCAGGGCGTTGTGCGCCTGCGGCCCGGCGCTGTGAGTGCGTACTCCGGCATGGTCTTCCTCGCGTGCGGGAGGTGGGCGGTCACGGTGGTTCGCGTGTCACCCGGTGCGTTGAGAGTCGGGTCGGGCTCAGCCACCGTTGCCTCCTCTGCACCGGTCGACTGTGACGCAGCCGCGGTGATACGGGTTCCCCGGGATGGGGGGGATGCCGAGGTCGGTGCTCACGCCGAAGTGGGCCGACGCGTCGGCGCCCGGGTCGTAGGAGATCTGCGCCTGCGTGTGAGCGGAGTTGCCCTCGTAGCGGTTGTAGGTGAACGTCTGGGTCCGGAAGTCGATCCTTCCGTTCGTCATGCGCGCCCTCATGCGGTAGATGCGCACGCCCATGACCGCGGTGTTCGGGATGTGGCGGACGTAGGCCCATTCCTGCTGGCTCGCGTAGCGCTCCAGCGTCGGGTCCCCGCGAACCTCGTCGGGAATGTAAAGGGCATTACGTGCCATATGGGAATCGATGACATACACGTAACTGTCCGCTTCCACCCACCCGTTGAGGCAGTCCTCGTACCGCCACCAGCCGAGTCCTGGAATGGTGGACCATTGCGCGAACCGCCCGGCCCGGCATTGGGGCTGCGACGCCGTCGAGGCGAGATTGCGGCCGCCCTGGCTGCGAGCGAAAGTCTCCGACTCCGACAGCGCCGCACTGGTGGAGATGTAGCCGCTGTTCGCGCTGTTTCCTCCGCGCACGTGGCGTGGAACGTTGTAGTCCTCGCCAACCGACGTGAAGCCGTGGCGGAAGATGTCGTACGGCGACCGCGAGTCGCCGCGGTACACCTGGGTCGGCAACTGCCGTTGGCTGACCTCGTCATTGTTGACCAGATTGGAACACGAGGTCGAGTTGCCGAAGCCTGACGAGCAGGAGTAGAGCCCCGCGGCGCGCGCCGGACTGCTCCAGAGGACGGCTTGGGTCAGCATTGCGAGGGCGGCGAGGAGCGCCGCGAGCGCCAACAGCCGATATCGCATCCGCCACCTGGGCAGACGCATTGCTGCTCGATCGAACATGAGCTCTCCGTGTCGGGGAGTGGTTGCGGCCGTGCGCCTGCGGCGCCGCCGAGGTGAGAGCGCTCTCAAGCGCAGATCAGTACATACCGTCTTCGCGGGAAGGGCGCGGCGCCGTGCGCCAGGCTGGACCCGCTGTGACCTGACACAAGCGTGGGTCCGCAGGCGCCTTCGCAGCTACTGGTGTTTCTGCGGGTCTCCCGGTACCCCGGTAGTTTTACGAGGTGGGTCGTTCCTGGCTGGCCCATCAGACAGGCGCTTGCATCCGGCTGCCGAAACCGACCTTGGCCCGGATCCTCTCCACATGGAAGTCGCCTGGTTGGGGCGAGACGATCAGCTCGGCGGCGATCTGTCAGCAGCTGAGGTGGTGGAGTAGGTTGCCCTGCGCGACTAGGAGTTGCTCGGAGCACACAACGCGTCTCGCACTGAGAGCGCGCCCGCTTCCGCTCGTGGGAGTCGGCCGCACTCTGGGCTCCAGCGGATACGGACCATGGCCGGTCGACAGGAGACGCGCTGCAGTCCCCGCCGGTAGAGCCGCTGGTCGAGGGGGCTTTGGGGCGAGCAGATGCTCGCCTGCGCTGCGGCAGCCCGGTGCCACCTGCATCGCCGCGAGCCGGCTCGCCGAGACGGTGGACGAGGTCTTCCCTCGGCACACGGATGTCGAGGTCATCCTGGGTTTCCCCGGTTGGACTCGGAATCTAGCGCGGCGCCCAGGTTATCGCTGAGATCGGAGACGACCACACCCGGTCCGCCACTTGCCGCGGTACGAACCTCCACGCCGACACCTCGCCCATCACCCGTCGCCCGGGCTCAGGCAAGGCCTATCGGTTCGACGAGATCCAACGCCCGGGCCGGATCACTGGCGGTGCGATCGAACCAGGGGCGTCAGGCGGGCATGTCCGCCGATCATTCTCAGGCTCGGGATCTGCGAAGTGACGTCCGACAGTCGACTCAGCTTGTTATTTAACCTTTGCGAGCTTTGAGTTGGTTTCGTTCGGTGATGGTCTCGGCGCGTCTGGTCGTTTTCCCCACGTCATGGTGGGGTGCGGGACGTCGGTTCTTCGATCCAAGTGGACGTCCTGGAGCTGGTGTTGAGGGTTTCGGTGCGCGGGCTGGATTGTGCAGGTAGGGGCGGAGGTTCCGAAACCCTCGCCGGACGCGGGCCGGGGTGAGGCGGGCGGGCTCGACCGGCTTCTCCCAGGGGCGGTGGAGATCGGCGGCGGCTTCCCTGGTCAGCCTCAGCTGGGTGTGGGCGGCGATCACGAGCCAGGTCCACCGGTCCGCGGCCTCAGGACTGCGGAGCTTCGGCCGGGTCCAACCAAGCGTCTGCTTGATCATGCGGAAGGTATGCTCCAAGTCGAAGCGCCTCAAGAACGCCTGCCAGCGCAGGTCGACGTCTTCGCCGGTCACTCCGGTCTTGGAGGACCACAGCCAGATCGGTAACGGGTCCTGGCCACCCGGCAGGTGGTCGACCTGGAGGCGGATCAACGTACCCTCCAGGAGCGGGAGTTCACCCTCGTGGTCGATCCATGCGGAGCGGGTTGTGAGCCGCGCGTGGATGCGATTCCAGGCCATCGCCTGAGCGGTGCCGTAGCGGTCGGTGACCTGCATTGTCTCCGCGTCGGGCTCGCCCCAGGTGTCGGGCTTGGCGAAGCGGAACTCCTTGCCGTGCTTCGGCGGCCGTCCGCCCCGAGGATAGGCCAGGGCGTACTCATTGAGAGAGGGCGACGGCCGCCGCATCACCCGGTCCGAACGCATCCGCCCCAGCACCTCGACCGGCAGCCCGTCCAGGAGGTAGGCCATGCGCGGGGCGTCGTAGCCGGCGTCGAAGACAACCAGGTTCTCGGAGTCCTCCGACTCCCACTGGCCACCCCTCGATCAGGTCGGTCACCACACGGCGGACCTGGGCGGCGGTGACCTCGGCGACATCGTCGTCGGGGCCGAGCCGGACGGCATCCAGCAGCTGGCACCACGAGGTCCTTCCGGCCTCCGAGGCGGCAACGAAGGAGTACGGCCAGCCGGGGACGAACTGGTCGCTGGAGCGTCCGTTACGACCATAGACATGGCAGAACAGACGGTCCGGGCTGCACGGGGCATCTGACCGCAGCCAGTTGGTCACGTCGACTGCGAGAACGAGCCGGTTGTCGGCGGCCTTGGGCTGCGGCAGCACGGCCAGCGCCCTGCGCAGCCCGTCCACGTCGACGCGGCCGCAGTTCAACGCGTCGTACAACGCGCCGTGCCCACGACGGTGCTCGGCCAGCAGCGTCAGGTCAACCGGCGAGGTCACCGGCCCGTTCTCACAGAGCATCGCGTCGGTGATCTCGAACAGCGTGTCACCGCGCCGTGGCAGGCACGCGTACAAGTCCTCCCGGAAGTGTGACGTGAAGTCGAGAGCGTCCCGCCGGGCATCGTGGTCCAGCACACTCACCTCAGCGGCCTTCGTATGAAGTCTGATTCCGTGGTGGAACGCAGGATCATGCGAGGGCCGTCCGCTTGCCCGGCGAATCCCCGGACGAGTGAACCCGTTCGAAGCGACGTTCGGAGTCATGGCACCATGGTCGGCATGACGACAAACCGAAAGGTCCATGCCGCGTAGACGGCCAGGACGCATCCGAACGGGCATCTCCCGCCGCGACCGGACACCAGACGCAAACCCCGTTGTCGACGGCCTGTCCTCGCGTGCACTGTCAGAGATCTACCGTCTCGAACGCACCCGGAATTATCTGCAGCCAGGCGACGTCAGCGCGGCCGTGCGCTTGTGGAAGGACTACGTCCGTCGTCCTGAGCGCGAGCTGTGGCACGACTACCAGTGGGGCAACGTGCATTGGTACTGCTGCGGCAATCCCCTTGAAGCGCGTGCTCTCCTCGACGCCGTGACGCAGGCCGTGTCGCCTCGAACTACCCGCGAACTCCGCCAGATCATCAGCAGCTTTGATGACGTCTGGAACCAACCATCACCGCCGTACGACACGGACAGAGGATAAAAGACAAGCTCAGCAGCTGTACCGGATCGCCGAGTGGCCGTCGGTCTACCCACTCCACCGGGCGTGGCTTCACTGGGTGGATGGTGCTTGCGTGGCCCACCAGGCAGCGACCTGTGCCCGGCCGCTGAAGCCGAGCTTGGCGCGGATGTTCTCCACGTGGAAGTCGACCGTGCGCGGTGAGACCACGAGCTTTCCGGCGATCTTCCGATTGCTCAGCCCCGTGGCCACCAGCGCCGCCACTTCCCTCTCCCGGCGGGTCAGCGGGCTCGGGATGGCAGTGTCCTCGGATGCCGGATCGATGCCGCCGCCCAGAGCGAAGTCGATGGCCTGCTTGGGGTTGTCGCTGCCTCCCCCGACCGCGAGTGCCCTCTCGTAGCCCTCCGGTCCCAGTGCTCCTGCAACCAACTGTTCGCATTGCGCGTGGTCGTCGTCCAGCGGCGGACCGAACGCGGAGATGCTCACGCCCACATCACGCCACAGTTTGCGCGTGGAACCGAGTATCCGGGCCGCCCGCTCGTACTCGCCGTAGGAAGCGATGATCCAGGCGAACGTCTCCAGCATCAGTGCCGCGCTGAGCGGCTCGTTGAAGCCCCGCTCGATCTTGAGCGCGGCTTCGATCAGCCCCAGGGCTCCCTCGCGCTCGCCCTGCCTCCACGCGTGGCAACTCAGCGTCCACAGTGCATGCGCGCGAGCCCACCATTCGCCCTGCGCCTCCGCCGACGCGACCGCCTGTCTGCCGGTCGCCCTTCCCCGTGGATCTCCCAAGTCCATTTGCACGGCGCCTAGTTGGAACAACTCGAACAGCGCCGAACCTTTCCCCGTTGCCACCGTGTGGGAGGCGACCGCACTCTCAAACAACGGCATGGCCTCAGCCAGCCTCCCCTGGAACGCCGCCTGCATGCCACGAAGGCCCACGACACGCGCGCGCAGCGCCCGGTCCTCCTGCTGCTCGCCCAGCTCTTCGGCTTCGGCCAGCCACCGGTCAGCCGCCGGGCGGTCGCTCTGCAACAACGCCACCCAGGACGCGGCGCACAGCGCCCGGGCGCGAGCCGGGGTCGGTTCGAGCGCGGCAGCGAGCACACGGTCAAGTTGACGGCGCCCTTCGGTGAGGAATCCGCCGACGCACCAATGGAAGCGCAGCGCCGCGGCCAGCGCCAGGGTGGCCTGCGGATCATCGTCCTGAGCCAGAGCGGCCAACAGATTGGCGTGTTCGGCACGCAGTCGGGTGAGGGCCTCCTCCTGGCCAGGGCCGTACCAGCGGTCGGCGATGCGCTCGGCAAGGGCGAGGTGGAAGTCGCGGTGCCTGCGCATCAGTCGCTCTTCCTCGCCGGACTGGGCGAGCCGCTCCCGACCGTAGTCTCGGACGGTCGCCAGTAGCCGATAGCGGGGCAGGCCCTCGTGCTCGATGGGCAGGACGACGGACTGGACGACGAGCCGGTCGAGGACGTCCAACACCTCCTGCTTGGGAAGGCCCTCTCCGGCGCAGACGTCCTCGGCCGCGTCCAGGCCGAAGCCGCCGGCGAAGACCGCCAACCGGCTCCACAACAGGCGCTCGGCCGGGGAACACAGCTCGTAACTCCAGTCCATCGCCGCGCGCAGCGTACGCTGCCGCGGTCGCGCGGTCCGGCTGCCCCCGGTGAGCAAGGCGAAACGGTCCTCCAGCCGGTCAGCTGCCTGCTCGACGGTCAGCGTACGCAGCCGGGACGCGATCAGCTCGATGGCGAGCGGCAGCCCGTCCAGTTCGGCACAGAGCCGGGTGACCGTGTCCCAGTTGGCGTCAGTGATCCGGAAGTCGGGCCGTACGGCGCACACGCGGTCCCGCAGGAGTTCGACCGCCTCATCGGGCACCTTCAATGGCGGCACGGTGAACACGTGCTCACCCGCGATGCCAAGCGTCTGGCGGCTCGTCGCCAGCAGACGCAGTCCGGGGCAGGCCGACAGCAACGCGTCCGCCAACTCGGCGCAGGCATCGACAAGGTGTTCACAGTTGTCCAGCACGATCAGCGCCTGCCGCTCGGCCAAGCGCTCGGCAAGCCGGTGGAGGGCGGGTCTGCCGCCGAGGTCCGCGATACCCACAGCTGCGGCGGCCGTGGTCGCCACCGCCGAGGGGTCCCGTACCGGTGCCAGGTCGACCAGCCACGTCCCGTCGGGAAAGGTCTTCGTCACCGCGGCCGTAAATTCCAGCGCCAGCCGCGTCTTGCCCACGCCACCCATACCGGTGAGTGTCAGCAGCCGCGAGGAGCTCAGGACACGGCGAACCTCGGCGATGTCCTGGCGCCTGCCCACGAACGAGGTGAACGCTTCGGGGAGGTTCCCCGTGCGCGACACAGGAGCGGTCATGTCAGTCGCCTCCCACCAGAGCGAACCGCGCCCGAACACTCACTCGCCTGCCGGTCGGCGGCCGTACGTGCCACAGAATACCCACTGACATTTCACATATCACTATGCCTCGGGCTCCAGGGTTCGCGGACACGTTCATACCGTTGCCGGATGCGGGTGCCTGGCGAGAAGGACCTGCGCGGCAGGTCGGGCCGGGATCGAACGACCTGCTGGAGAACAGGGAGCTGACCGTCCAGCCAACTGTCCGCGACGCGTCGGCACCGGACGCTATGGACTGGCTGATCAGCAGCGCGGATCTGGCCGCGTGCCCGCACCTGATCCAACTGGACCTGTCCGGCCAGGGTCGGGGTAATCGTCGAGTTCAGCACCACCGGGGCGTGCACTCCCAATACGATCGAACCGGTGCCGGGCAGGCTGGCCGAGGACTTTCCCTGCCTGCTCGTGCCGGCGGTAGACGTGCGCCGAGGACGACGAGGCCGTACCGACACCAGTGCCACTACGCGACGGACACGAGATCTGGCGGTCGGCCATCGACGACGACACCGACGTCGAAGTGACGCTGCCGACGGCGTTGCAGGCCGCCCACCGGCCCGGGTGACCGGCGCCCCCGAGGGGCCGCCCCCCGTACACCCGGCCGGTGAAGTGCGCCCATGTCGACGAGAAACCTGACGGCGTGGCTGCGAGTCATGGGCCATTGGCTCTCGTCGTCGCAATGAGCTGGCCGATGTTCCGCTCGGCGCGCCGAGCGAGGCCCTGCCGACCGTCAGCAACGATGAATGGTGTGGATTTTCCGATGACCGGAACGACACGCCGTAACGCGGCACACGGCAGTAGCCGCGCCCTGTGGACCCTACGGTTGCTGCCACCGAGAAGTCGAACAGCCCGGTCCGGGATGACGATCGGCGAGAAACTCGGCATGAGCTGGGTGCCGGTCCGGGAGTCCCTGCGGAGCAAGTCGATCCCTATCCGCCCGAGACCATCGGCGACTTACTGAGGCGATCATCGACAGCGACTCTGTCAAGTCTGTGAAGTCGACACCGCCATCGGGACGTACACCCACCCGGAGACGAGTCAGTTGTCGGAAAGAAGCTGGCGGAAGCCGGTGAGCATGGCTCGCAGGCCGATGTCGAAGGTGTGCTCCGCGCGTGTGTGGTCGGAAGGGGTTCGGTCGAGTACGGCGCTGAGGTGCGGGGTTGTTTCGCGGGTAACGTCGGAGACCATGACCGAGGGCGAGACCAGGTCGAGGGCGGAGCCGAGGATGAAGCTCTCCAGCGCGTTGATCAGGGGCATGACCTGGGCTTCGGCGAATCCCGCGGCGAGCAGCAGTTCGGCAACCTTCTCGTACATGGCATGCATGAAGGGCTCGGCGAGCGGCGCCACGGCGAGCAGCGGGACCGCGCCGGGATGGGATGCGAAGGCGGCCAGGTAGGAGCGGGCCCAGGCCTCCAGTGCCCGCTCCCACGGCTCGGACCAGTCCTGATCGATGCCGCCGGTGGTCAGAGCCAGTTCCTCGCGCATGAGCGAGATGATCTCCTCGCGGCCCGAGACATGGTGGTAGAGGGCGGACGGAGCGACCCCGAGGCACCGGGCGAGGGCGGGGATGGTGAGGGTGCCCTTCTCGTCGGCCAGGCGCAGTGCGGCTGCCCCGATGCGCCGCCGGTCCAGCAGGGGTGTGCGTGGTCGTGGCACGGGGTGGTTCCTCGTCTCCTGTGTCCAGAGGCCGACCCGCTCGGGCCGTCGTAACCCAGACGTTACTGAATATCTTTCAGTAAAACTCTTCCGCACCGCCCGGGCGACGCCTACATTACCGGAAACCGAATGCCATTCAGTTAATGCGTTCGAGCCGCAGAACCAGGCCGGGAAGGGCACCACCACGCCATGTACGCAGACACCGTCTTCACCGGGGGAATCATCCGCACCGGGGGCACGGACGTTCCCGTCCATGACGTCCTCGCGGTCACCGACGGCCGGATCAGCGCACTGGGCCCGGAGGCCTCGGCCGCGTGCGGACCCCGTACGACCGTGATCGACCTGGCGGGCGGAGCACTGCTGCCCGCTTTCGGCGACGGACACGTGCACCCGGTGCTCGGCGGGCTCGGGTTGCGTGGTGTGCCCGTCCGGGAGTGCGTGTCGGTGGAGGAGATCGCCGACGCCGTACGACGCTGGGCCGATCTGCACCCCGAGGCCGAGTGGATCACCGGCGACGGCTTCGACCCGTGGCTGGCACCGGACGGGCTGTTCGACGCGCGGTGGCTGGACGCGGTCGTATCCGACCGTCCGGTGCTGCTGCGCACCTCCGATCACCACACGGCGTGGGTGAACAGCGAGGCCTTGCGGCGTGCCGGGTACTCCGCCGACGCCCCGGATCCCGCGGGCGGTCAGGTCGTCCGCAGGGACGGCAGTGATGTACCGCTGGGCACGCTGCGCGAGTTCGGCGCCCTGAACCCCGTCCTCGCCCTCGTTCCGACGCCATCTGCGGAAGAGCACGTGGACGCGCTGCGCGACGCGGCAGCCCGGTTCGCCGCCTCCGGGGTGACCTGGGTGCAGGACGCCCTGGTCCTGCCCGACCACGCCGAGGTCTGGGTCACCGCCGCGACCACCGGGCCGGGCTTGCCGGTCCGCGCCGACCTGTGCTTCCTGCTGGAGCCCGAGGGTTGGCGGGAGCGAGTCGGCCGCTTCCCGGCAGACCGTGAACGGGTGGAGAGCGCCGCGCCCGGGCTGATCACCGCACGGAGCGTCAAGTTCTTCGCGGACGGGGTGATCGAGGCGGGCACCGCCGCCCTGCTGGAGCCCTACACCGACTGTCCGGACTCGCATGGGATGGCCACCTGGACACCCGCGGAACTCGCCGAGGCCGTCACCGCCGTGGACGCGCTCGGGTTCCGACCGCACATCCACGCCATCGGCGACGGCGCCGTACGCGCGGCCCTGGACGCCATCGAGCAGGCCGACCGCACGAACGGACCACGCGACCGGCGCCCGGTCATCGCCCATGCCGAGTTGATCGATCCCGCCGACCTGCCCCGTTTCAAGACCCTCGGAGTGATCGCCGGCCTCCAGCCGCTTTGGGCGCAGTGCGACCCCCTGATGACCGAACTGATCCTGCCGAGGATCGGCACGGAACGCGGGCGGCGGCAGTACCAGATCGCCTCGCTGCTCACCCGCGGTGCCCGCGTCGCCTTCGGCAGCGACTGGCCGGTCACCGCTCACGAACCACTGCGGGGCATCGCCACCGCGGTCACCCGCCAGACGCCCGAGGGAACTCCCGAGGGCGGCTGGCTCCCCGAGGAGCGGATCGACACCGCGACCGCACTCGCCGCCTACTCCGCGGGCTGCGCCCACCAGGCGTTCGAGGAGAAGGACTGGGGCGCCCTGCGCCCCGGGATGCGTGCCGACCTGGTGCATCTCGCCGCCGACCCGGTCACCACCGCACCGGCCGACCTCGCACACCTGCCCGTCATGGGCACCTGGCTGGCCGGCCGCCGCACATACGGCGCCGGCCTCTCCACCCCCTCGCGTGCCGCGAAAGGTTAGACGTACGGTCAGTACGCCGACGCCACGACCGGCCCGCGGGTCAGGGGCAACCCGCTCATCCCCTCGCTCACACGCGCCACGCGGAGACACCATGACCGAGCCCCTCGTCCCCACCGCACCTCAACAGCCCCCACAGACCACCAGGACCGACGCCAGCAGCCACCTGCGGCGCGGCACGCTCGGCCTTGCCGACATCGTCTTCTTCGTAGTGGCAGCCGCCGCCCCGCTCACTGTGATGGCCGGTGTCGCGCCACTGGCCATCCTCTTCGGCGGCATCGGCGCCCCCGTCGCCTACCTGGTCATCGGCATCCTGCTGTGTTTGTTCGCGGCGGGCTTCACCGCCATGACGCCCTACATCCGCAACACGGGCGCCTTCTACTCCTACATCACGCGGGGGCTGGGACGCCCGGCCGGCCTCGGTGCGGCACTGCTCGCGCTGTTCTCCTACAACGCCCTGCAAATCGGCGTGTTCGGTGCCTTCGGCTTCTTCGCCGCCGGCACCGCCAACGATCTGTTGGGCGTCGACCTGCCGTGGTGGACGTACGCCTTCGCGGGAGTGGTCCTCGTCTGGTTCCTCGGCCTGCGCTCCATCTCCCTGGGGGCCAAGGTGCTGGCCACCCTGCTCATCGCCGAGACCGCGATCCTGGTGCTGCTGGCCGGTGCGATCCTGATCAAGGGCGGAGCGAGCGGCCTAAGCCTGGACTCCTTCGCACCGTCCCACGTGTTCACCTCCCAGATGAGCGCGCCTCTGGGGCTGGCCGTTGCCGCCTTCACCGGCTTCGAGGCCACGGTGATCTATCGGGAGGAGGCGCGTGACCCCGACCGCACAGTGCCCCGCGCCACCTACGTCGCCGTGGGCTTCCTCGGCCTCTTCTACACATTCGTCGTTTGGGTGATCGTGCAGGGGTTCGGCAACGACGGCGCCGTCGCAGCGGCGGCGAAGAACCCGGCCGAGATGTTCTTCACCGCCATGACCCAGTACGTCGGCAGCTGGGCCACCGACCTCCAGCGGGTCCTCATCATCACGAGCCTGCTGGCCTCCCTGCTCGCCTTCCACAACGCGATCACCCGTTACGGATACGCCCTCGCCACCGAGCACGCTCTGCCCGCGCCGCTGGGCCGGATCCATCCCCGGCACGGTTCGCCGTGGATCGCGGGCCTCGTGCAGAGCCTCCTGGCGGCGGTAACCGTGGCCGTGTTCGCGGCGATCGGGGCCGATCCGTACAACCAGTTCCTGCTGTGGGTTAACACCCCCGGGGTGATCGGCATCCTCGTCCTGCAGTTGCTGGCGGCCTGCGCGGTCGTCGCCTTCTTCCGCCGCAACCCCCCGCAGCGTGGCGAGGGACGGCTGCGCACCCAGGTCGCCCCCGGCGCCGCCGCGGTCCTGCTCGCCGCCACCACCGCTCTGGTCTGCACCCGCCTGAACCTCTTCACCGGTGCGAGCCCGGCGGTCAACTGGACCTTGATCGCCCTCACACCGGCCGTCTTCCTCATCGGTGTCGTCCTCGCCGCCCGAATACGCCGCACCCGGCCCGATGTCTACGCGAGGCTCGCCACAACCGACGTGGATTGAGCGGTCCTGCGGCCTGACGGGCTCACGGCGCTGTCCCGGTGCCCGACTTCAGTTGAGCGCCGGGACAGCGCCGTCCGACGCACCGATCAGGTGTCTCTCGCCGACCTCCCCAACCGCGAGGAGGGTGCAGCACCCGCCACGCACATCCGCCGCAAGAACACGCCGCCACGGCTGGCCGCCGAAGCCGACGACACCTCACTGGACTACGTGTGCCACCGACTCACCACCCGGAGTGCCGCCCACCCTCGGGCCCTCGCCCTTTCTCTCGTCGAGCGGCTCTTCAGGGACAAGCGCCTCCCAAAAGTCCTGGCCACGCAGCGGGCGATCTTCGTCCGTAACCCCTGGCGCCGTGAAGCACACTCGTGGGCCGGATGGCGGCCATCGAGCCCGCTGGCGCTTCCTCATCCGGTCTCCCCCTGCTCGCTGCGCCCTCGTCGGGCCCCGGCTTCGGCTACGCCATCGGATTCCTCCTCTTGAGCGAACTCGCCCGCCTCGGCACCGACATCCTGGAGACCAGCGCACTGACGACCATGGACAACGGCATCGTCTCCAGCTGGTAGGAACAGCATGGTGGCCACGGACGTTCACCGCGAAGCCCAGCGCGCCAGCGCCTTGGGCGTCACGCCATTGACTACCACCGGCTTGCATCGGCGCGTGTCGTGCCACCGCGCCAATCAGCGGGCTCCAGCACCGTCGACTAACGCCGGATGATCTACGGCCGGCACGGTATCGCCGTCGATTTACGCCGAGCCCGCGTCGCGGGCTGTGGCGTTCACGTCGGCATCGACGGCGCGCCTCCCGGGCGATCCCCCGGTCTCTACCGCCGGGGCCAGCAAAGCGGCACACAGAACGCAGGTCAGCACGACGAGCATGGCAGTCCGCAGACCGAAGTGGCCGCCGAGGAAGCCGAGTCCGGGCGGACCGACGAGGAAGGCGACGTAGCCGATGACGGCCACGAGGCCCACCCTGGCCGTCTGGTCCGGACCGGACTCCCCGGCGGCCGAGAGAGCGAGCGGAAAGCCAAGGGCCGCTCCGAGCCCCCACAGCAGTACGGCAGCTCCGGCCAGGACAGCGTTGTCGGAGACGATGACGATGAGCAGGCCCAGCGCACCGGAGAGGGCGCTCGCGCGGACGACGACGGTGCGGCTGAAGCGGTCGAGGAAGAACGTGCCGGCGAAGCGGCCCAGTGTCATCGCCGCGGCGAAACCGGCGTACACAAGGGAGCCCGCCGTGGCGGTCATGCCGTGGCCGTCGACCATCAACAGGGGCAGCCAGTCGTTGGCCGCCCCCTCGGCCAGCGCCATCGCGAGGACGATCCCGCCGATGAGCAGAAGCCTCCCGTCCTTCCACACCGCCGGGCGACGCCTTCCCGCGCCCGCTGCGCGCGCCTCCTCGGGCGCGGCACGGCCGGTGCCCTCCGGGATGCCGGGGAGGGCGTAGAGGAGGAGGCCGACGGCGAGCACGACGACCGCCGCGAGGTGCCAGCGCACCGGTATACCGGCCGCCGTTGCCGCCATGCCTGCCCCGGCGCCCAGCACCGTGCCCAGACTGAAGCAGCCGTGCAGTGCGGGCAGAGTGGTCCGGCCGCCGACCCGCTCAACGTCCGTGCCGTCGACGTTCACCGCCACGTCGCCGACGCCCAGGCCAGCGCCGAAGGCACACAGGCCCACGGTCACCGTCAGCGCCGACGACAGGGCGCTCCCCCAACTGATCGTGGCCATCCCGGCGATGAGGAGCCATGTTCCCCAGACGATGACGGGCCGGGTGCCGAACCTGGACACCAGCCGCCCCGAGCTGGAGATGCCCGCCATCGAGCCGAGCGACAGGCCGAACAGCACCAGTCCCATCTGCCCGGTGGAGAGGTTCAGTTGGTCCCGGATCGCGGGCGTGCGCGTCACCCAGGAGGACATCGCTATCCCCGCCAGCAGGAAGAGCAGGAACAGCGCGTGACGCCGCCGACGCACAGCCTGTTCCATGAGGCCCCTTCAATCCGCCCGACCTGGATAAATGTACATGCCATTTCAGCACGACAGAGAGCGCTTTCAAGCAGATCCGAGGGTGGGCTACAGGGCGGATCCGTCGGAGTCCTCCGCCGATTCCAGGCGCACATAGGCGTGCACTCGACTCGCCGCCCCCTGCGGGTTCGGGCCGTAGACGGCGAGCATGCGGGCGTACCCGGGGGCCCAGTAACGGCCGACGCTGCCAGCCGGGACCCGGACGACATCGCCCGCCAGGGCCTCGACTGTCTCACCGTCGCAAGCAACGAACAGGCGGCCCTCCAGGACGTAGTTGAACTCGTCGTGGGGATGTTCGTCCGTCCATGACTCGCCCCGGAGCTCCCACTCCATGAGGGCCACCCCCGGCCGGCGGTCCTCACCCGGTGGCACGAAGGCGTGGCCTTTCGGCCGCCCCTCCCGGCGGACGAGGGGACTTGAGGGGTACTTCTGCGGCGCCATCGCTACCCCTTCAACCCTTCGCGAGTTCCAGCAGCGTCAGCGTGGCGCTGTTCGCCTTCTCGGCCAGCGGCGCGAGCGACCGTCGTTTGCCGTCCCACATGGCCCAGCGGTTCGCGCCTTCGAGGACGGTCATGACGAGCTTGACCTGCTGGACGGACGGTCCGAAGCCCATGTCCTCGGCGGCGGCACGGTAGAGCGCCTCGTACAGATCGACCCAGGCGTCCACTTCCTCCCGCAGCGCTGGCGGGAGGAAGTGCACGACCTGATCTGTCGCCACCAGCAGGTCCCACAGGTTGCTTTCGGGAAGCTCGATCTGGCGGGTCAGGTGCACATGCACCATTCGGCGCCAGCCATCCCTGGGGTCCGCGACGCCACGCACTTCTTCGAGCAGGGCGATGCCGAACTTGTAGAAGTGCCAGCGGAGGGACTCGGCAACGATCTCGTCCCGTCCGTCAGGGAAGTGGTTGTACAGGCTCGGGGCCTTGATGGACATCTCCCGGGCGATCATCCGCATGGTGACCGAGTTGAACCCGTTCTCGGTGGCAAGGCGGAGAAACGCCTCCAGGATCGCTCTGCGGGAGGCGCTCTGGCGACTCCAGTCGAGCTCGCTGAGGTGCTTGTCGAACTCCTCGACGGCACGGGGCCACCGCTCCTCGGCCACTGCCTCCTCCTTCACCCACGTGCGACGCGATGCGGAAAACTACCTTACGTTAGTCAGTCTCCAGCAATGCCGCAGTAGCGAAACTACCTTACGTTAGTTAGTCTGAAGTATGCCCGTTCAAGCACAGCAAGTATCTGGCGGAGCCCCTGACGACTTGTCGACGGCGTCCCGCGCCGAACTGGCCGCCGCGCTCCGCGTTGCGGGCGTCGAGTTCGACGACTCCCCACTGACCCGAGCCCTGTACTCGTCGGACGCTAGCCTCTACCGCGTCGTCCCTTCCGCCGTCGTGAAGGCGCGCGGCGAGGACGACGTGATCGCCGCCCACGAGGTGGCACGTGAACTGCGGATACCGGTGACGATGCGAGGCGCAGGCACCAGCATCGCCGGCAACGCGGTCGGAAGCGGCGTCGTCGTCGACACCAGGCGGTTCAACCGGGTACTCGGCATCGATCCTGACGCGCGCACGGCGCGCGTGGAGCCGGGCGTGGTCCACGCGGACCTGCAGCGCGAGGCAGCCCCCTATGGGCTGCGATTCGGACCTGACCCGTCCTCGCACAGCCGCTGCACGGTCGGCGGAATGATCGGAAACAACGCCTGCGGATCGCGCGCGTTGGGCTACGGCCGGACGGTGGACAACGTCGAATCGCTGCGGGTCCTGTACGGGAACGGCGAACTCGCCCTGGAACAGCGCGGCTTGGCCGCCGGTGAGACCGCGAGGCGACTGGCGGCCGTCGGCGACGCCAACCTGGCCCACCTGCGTACCGAGTTCGGCCGCTTCGGCCGCCAGGTCAGCGGCTACGGGCTGGAGCACCTGCTGCCCGAGCGACGCCGTGTGGAACGGTTCCTGGTAGGGAGCGAGGGAACGCTGGCCACGGTCCTGGAGGCGACCGTCCGGCTGGTCGACGACCGCGTCCAACGCAGGATGCTGGTGCTCGGGTACCCGACGATGGCCGACGCGGCCGATGCCGTACCGGCGCTGCTCGCGGCAGTGCCCGGCCGTCTCGTCGCGTGCGAAGGCATGGATTCACGCATCGTGGATCTGGTGCGCGCGAAGGGCTCTGCCGTCCCCGACCTGCCGAAGGGGGGCGGCTGGTTGTTCGCAGAGGTAGCGGGCGAGGACGCGACGGATACGGCGCGGCGGCTCGTAGCCGCTGGCTCCGCCCTGGACTCCAGGCTCGTCGCCGACCCTCGGGAGGCTGCGGCGCTGTGGCGCATCCGTGAGGACGGCGCCGGGCTCGCGGGCCGCTCGCTGCCGACTCCCGCGTACGGCGGTTGGGAGGACGCCGCCGTTCCGCCGGAGCATCTCGGCGCGTGGCTGCGCGACTTCGAGGAAATCCTGCGGGCGCACGGTCTTCGGGGCGTCCCGTACGGGCACTTCGGCGACGGCTGCGTCCACTGTCGTATCGACTTCCCGTTCCGGCCCGGCGACCCGGCCTCGGCCGGGGTGTTCCGCGACTTCATGACGGCCTGTGCGACACGGCTGCGCGACTACCGAGGCACCCTGTCCGGCGAGCACGGTGACGGCCGGGTCCGCGGCGAGTTGCTGCCGCTGATGTACGACGAGACGTCCCTTGCCCTGTTCCGACGGGTGAAGGCCATCTGCGATCCCGACGACATCCTCAATCCCGGCATCATCGCCGAACCGGTTCCGATCACCGACGACCTCCGCCCAGTGCGCCCCCAGGCATCCGTGCATCCTGGACTGCGGCTGGTGCACGACGCCAGGGACCTCGGGGCCGCCGTGCACCGCTGCACCGGTGTCGGGAAGTGCGTGGCGCCGAAGACCGCGGGGGTGATGTGCCCGTCCTATCTCGCCACGAAGGACGAACGGGACTCGACCCGTGGTCGTGCCCGGGTACTGCAGGAGGCGCTCGACGGCGGCCTGTTGCGCGGTGGTCTGGAGGACACAGCAGTGGCCGAGGCGCTGGATCTGTGTCTCGCGTGCAAGGGATGTTCGAGCGACTGTCCCAGCGGCGTCGACATGGCCACCTACAAAAGCGAGGTACTGCACCAGCGGCACGACGTCGCCGGTCTGCGCCGACCACGGTCGCATCTGTTCCTCGGACGGCTTCCGAAGTGGGCCCGGCTCGCTGCGCCGCTGGCGCGGCCGGCCAACCTGCTTCTGCGTCTCAGACCGCTCGCCGCCGTGGCCAAGTGGGCTGCCGGCATCGATCACCGGCGGTCCGTACCGCAGTTCGCCTCCCCCACCCTTAGGAAAGCTACGGACGCCTCGCACGCGGAAGCCGCACCACCCGACGTGTGGATCTGGGCAGACTCGTTCACGGACCACTTCTTCCCCGAGTCCGGCCTGTCGGCGATCCGGTTCCTAACGTCACGCGGCCTCACGGTCCGCGTCATCCAAGAGGATGCCTGCTGCGGCCTGACCTGGATCACGACCGGACAACTCGACCGGGCCCGGACCATCGTCGGTCGGACCGTGCGGACCCTGGTGCCCTACGTCCGCAGTGGAGCCCCAGTACTCGCGCTTGAACCGTCGTGCCTCGCGTCCTTGCGCAGCGACTCCAGAGAGCTGTGCGACGACCAGGATGTGGACGTGGTGGCCTCGGGGGTAGTCAGCTTCGCCGAGCTGGTCGAACGTCTCGACCTGCCGCTGCCCGACCTGACCGGCGTGGAGGTAGTCGCACAGCCTCACTGCCACCACAGCGCCGTCATCGGCTGGGACACCGACCACCGACTGCTGGAGAAGGCCGGCGCGACCGTCACCAAGGTGCAGGGCTGCTGCGGTCTCGCCGGCAACTTCGGTGTGGAGAAGGGCCACTACGACGTGAGCGTCGCAGTGGCCGAGACACACCTGCTGCCCGCAGTGCGCGGCCACGCGGACGCGGTGTTCCTCGCGGACGGCATGTCCTGCCGCATCCAACTGGACGACCTGGCCCAGGTGCCGACGCAGCATCTGGCCGAGTTGTTCGCGTCACGCGTCTGAAGCGGCATCCCCTGGCCATCGGCCAGGGGATGCCGGCAAAGCGTCTGCGGAGCCGGCCCAAGGGCTCGGCTCCGCAGACATACGGCGTGTGACGGCTCAGTGGATCTCGTTGTGGAGGATCCCGACCTTCTCCAGGACAACCTCGACCTTGTCACCAGGGCGCAGCCACAGGGGCGGAGTCCGCTTGGCACCGATGCCCTCGGGGGTACCGGTGGCGATCACGTCGCCGGGGCTGAGGGTGAGGAACTGGCTGATGTACGAGACGATCCTGGCGACCGGGAAGATCATGTGCCTGGTGTTGGAGCCCTGGACACGGGTGCCGTTGACAAAGGTTTCGATGTCCAGCGTCTGCGGGTCACCGATCTCATCCAGGGTGACGATCGCCGGCCCGAACGGTGTCGCCCGGTCCACGGCCTTGCCCGCGAGCCACTGGGTGCCGCGGTACTGGAGGTCGCGAGCGGTGATGTCGTTGAGGACGGACAGACCAGCGACGTACGACAAGGCGTCGCCCTCGGCGACCCGGCCGCACTCCCGGCCGATGACGACGGCGAGTTCGCCCTCGAAATCGAGGTTGTCGGTGACGTCGGACCGGTCGATGGCGTCGTAGGGACCGATCAGGCTGCTGGCGAACTTCGCGAACAGGTCGGGATGGGCCGGCATGGCACGGCCGGTCTCACCGACGTGGTCGGAGTAGTTCAGGCCGACGCAGAGGACCTTGAGCGGGTCGGTGATCGGCGGGCCGAGTTTCACGGAGTCGAGAACCCCCACGGGGTCCAGGGCACCGCCATCGAGGACAGGTCCTACGGCAGCGGCAATGTCCGGCAACTGGTCGCCGTGGACTTGGAGGAAAGCGCGGACGGACGGCAGGTCCGAGGAGGCCTGGAGCCCGGCGGCCCGGAGCGCGGCGCCGAGGCCGAACACCTGGTCACTGTGGAGCAGTCCCGGCTCCGAGCCGGCGCCGCGGTCGTAGGAAACGAGCTTCATGTCATGTCCCTTCGGGGGGTGAGTCGCAGGGCGGTGTGTGCCGTTCATGGCTGCGCCCTGCCCGCCGGGGAGGTCGCGAGCAGGGCGCCGTGTGAGGACCCGTCAGGAGAGACGGATCATCTTCTTGTTGGCGAACTCGTCCAGGCCGAGGCGGCCGAGTTCGCGGCCGATGCCGGAGGCCTTGACGCCGCCGAACGGCAGGTCGGGCTGGCTGCGGATGAGGGTGTTGAGGCCGACCATGCCGACCTCCAGGCGCTCAGCGATGTCCGCGGCGAGGTCCTCGTCGCGGGTGAACACGGCGGAGCCGAGCCCGAACCGGGAGTCGTTCGCCAGCTCGACGGCCTCCTCCACGGAGTCGACCTTGTACAGGACGGCCACAGGTCCAAAGAGTTCCTCGCTGTGGGCGCGCATGTCCGGGGTGACCCCGGTGATGACGGTCGCCGGGTAGAAGGCACCCGGACCGTCGGGGAGCACTCCGCCCAGGTGCAGTTCGGCGCCCTTGGCGACGGCGTCCTCGACCTGCTCGGCGATCTCGCGCCGGCCGGACTCGGACGCCATCGGGCCGATGCGGGTCTCCGGGGTCAGCGGATCACCGGTGTTCCACTGCTTCGCGCGGTCGAGGAACCCCGCCAGGAACCGGTCGTAGACGTCGCTGTGGACGATCAGGCGCTTGGAGGAGGTGCAGGACTGGCCCGCGTTGCTGAACCGGCCGGTTGCGGCCAGGTCAAGTGCGAGGTCGAGGTCGGCGTCGGGCAGGACGATGAAGGGGTCCGAGCCTCCGAGTTCGAGGACGCACTTCTTGAGGTGTCGGCCGGCCTGTTCGGCCACTGTCCGGCCGGCCTCCTCGGAGCCGGTCAGCGAAACGCCCTGTAGCCGGGCGTCCGCGATGAGGGCGCCGATCTGCGAGGAGGACACAATGAGGTTCTCGTAGACACCCTTCGGGGCTTTCGCGTCGGCGACCACGGCGTCGATGAGGAGCGCGGTGCGGGTGCAGGAGCGGGCGTGCTTAAGGAGGACGGTGTTGCCGAGCAGCAGGTTGGGGGCGACGAACCGCGCCACCTGGTAGAGCGGGAAGTTCCACGGCATGATCCCGAGCACCGGACCCATGGGAGCCGTCCGGACGACGGCCCGTCCCCCGGCACCGACCTCGATCACCTCGTCGGCCAGCAGCCGGGCGCCCGCGGTCGCGTAGTACTCGTAGATCGAGGCGGAGAGATTGACCTCGCCCTCGGCCTGGGCGAGAGGCTTGCCCATCTCGGTCACCATGGCCTCGGCGAGTTCGGCGCTTCGCTCGCGGTGCAACTCTGCGATACGGGCCAGCAGGGCGACCCGGTCCTCGATCCCGGCGTGGGCCCAGTCGCGGTAGGCGTCGGCGGCGCGGGTGAGCGCCTCGGTGACCTCGGTGTCGGTCATCATCGTGTACTCGGCGAGCACTGCACCGTCGAGCGGCGAGATGGTCTTGTAGGTGGGCATGGCTTGCTTCTCCAAACCGCTTGCGGGAGGGGTGGGGTCAGACCGCGGACGGGACGCGGACCTCGTAGCTGGGGTATCCCTGGGCCGCTTCGGCCTCGGAGATCGCAATGAACCTGTCGAGGCCGCCGACGTAGAAGTTGGCCGTCCGGGCCTTGCGCTTGCCGGGGATGTTGTTGCCAAAGATCCACGACCCGGTCTCCAGGAACAGGGAGCCCTTCAGGGCGTCGAGGCAGGTCTGGAGCCAGTTCTCCTCGGCCTCCTGGCGCAGCCAGATGGAGGCGCCGGGGGTGTCCTTGACGCTCTTGACGGCCTGGGCGATCCACTTGGCCTGGACGCCGATGGCGGAGGGGTTGTTGACGAACGGGCCGTTGGGGCCGAGGACCATGAACAGGTTCGGGAAACCGGACACGGTCATGCCCATGTGGCTGCGGGGGGCGTCAGCCCAGTGCTCCTTGAGCGTCCGGCCACCGGTGCCGCGGATGTCCATGTTGCGGTAGCTGCCCTCGACGGCGTCGAAGCCGGTGGCGAGCACCAGGACGTCGAGTTCGTGAAGGGTGCCGTCCTCGGTGACGATGCCGCCCGCCACGAACTCCACGACAGGGTTCTCCCGGGTGCTGACCAGGGTGACGTTGGGCTGGTTGAAGATGTCGAAGTAGCCGGAGTCGCAGATGGGGCGCCGGGCGAACAGCTCGGTCGGGGTGAGCTTGCGCGCCGTCTCCGGGTCCTTGACGATCGCCTTGATCTTCCGCTTGATGAAGTCGGCGGCGAGTTCGTTGGCGGCACGGTCGCTGGTGACATCGCAGAAGGTCTCGTTGGCGAAGGTGTAGTTGCCGCCCTTGCGCCAGGCCCACTCGAAGATGGCCTCGCGCTCCTCCTCCGAGACGCTCCAGATGCTGCGCGTGGTCTCGTCGACACCGAAGCCGATCTTGGAGGTGCGGAACTCCTCCCAGCGGTCCTCGCAGGTGGCCTTGAACTGCTCCAGCTCTGCCTCGGACCACTCGCGGTTCCCGGCCGGGACCGTGTACTGCGCGGTGCGCTGGAAGGAGGTCAGATGGGCGACGGTCTTCGCGGCCTCGGTCATGAACTGGATGCCGGTGGAGCCGTTGCCAATGACACCGACACGCAGGCCCGTAATGTCGAGGTCCTCGGGCCAGTCGGCCGTGTGGACGATACGGCCCTGGAACTGGTCGATGCCGGGGAAGTCGGGGATGTTGATCCGAGAGAGCAGGCCGGCGGCGGTGACCAGGAAGCGGGCACGGAACTCGCCCCTGTCGGTGACGATGTGCCAGCGTGCGCTCTCTTCGTCGAAGGCCGCACTGACCAGGGTGGTCTCCAACTGGATCCGGGAGCGCAGGTCCCAGAAGTCGACGGCGTCCTCGACGTACTGGCGGATCTCCGGCCCGGGCACGTAGCGCGTGCGCCAGTCGGTCCGCTGGAACAGTTCCCGGTCGTAGGGCAGCTGGTACATGAAGCTCTGCGTGTCGGAAAGGGCGCCGGGGTAGCGGTTCCAGTACCAGGTACCACCGATCTTCGGCGCCTTGTCGATGGCGATCGCGTCGAGACCGGCGTCGGCGGTGAGCGTGCGCAGTGCCATGACGCCGCCCAGGCCGGTTCCCACGACGAGCGCATCGATCTCACGCACGGTTTCTTCGGTGCCCATGTATTGCTCCTTTGCGGGATCTCGCGCACGGAAAACAACTCGGCCGGCACGGCGGACGCGGCGCGTTTCCACGCGGTCATTGTTTCGCCTGAATTTCCGGATGGAGTCGAGTGCGATTTCGACAACGTGACGCTACGTCCAGAAAATGTTGATCGCCAGATCGCATTGATGCGAAGGCGGCGGGCGATTGTTTCCAAAACTGGAATGATCGATGCGGCAACGTGCCCGTTCAGGCGACGGCGGCCGATCGCTCGTGCTGCAGGCAACGGCGCAGATGTCCTAGTGCGACATCGACGGGCAGGTCCGCGGCCCCGGATCGCCACGCCGCACGCAGGTGTACGTCGGGTACGAGTTCGCATTCGCGTCGTACGAGCGGGATGAAGACGACGTTGGGATTGGCCGTCGAGCGGGAGACGGATCGCAGGGCGAGATGGCAGCCGACCTCCGCTCCGACCAGAGCCAGACAGGAAGAGGTGTCGGGGGCGAACTGCACGTTGTTCACGCCACCGGCGCCGTGTGCGTAGCCGAGACGCCACAGTCGGTCGGTAGTGACCGACCCCGTGGCATAGGGCAGCGAGACGAACGGCTCGGAGGCCACGTCATGAAAGGAGACGACCTGGGAGCCGGCGAGCCGGTGGGTCCGGGGCATCGCGACCACGAGCGAGTCAGCAATCAGGACCTCGCTGTCAAGGCCGGGCGGCAGGTTGTCGAACCGCCCAAGTCCAACGTCCACCTCTTCGTCCAGCAGGCGGCGGATCGTCGGCCTGGAGACGGCCTGCGAGGTGAGATCGAGTCGGATACCCGGGTGATCAGCACGCATAGCGCGGGAGAGGGCGGCCACCAGGGGATGCGCCGCAACCCCGCAGAACTCGACCCGGACGGTGCCCGACTCACCGGATACCGCCGCACTGACAGCAGCCTCGGCGACGGCGACGGCGTCGAGCACTTCACGGGCCGGCCCGATGAGCGCCTTGCCTGCGGGAGTGAGGGTGACCGAGCGGGTGTTGCGCTCGAACAAGCGGCTGCCAAGCTCGGCCTCCAGTGCCTGGATGGTGCGGCTCAACGGGGCCTGGGCCATGAAGAGCTGCTCCGCGGCACGGCCGAAGTGCAGGTGTTCGGCGACCGCGAGGAAAGCTTGAAGTTGTCGCACGTTCACGGCCGTACACCTCCAGATGTGACACTCCGCACCCATCTTAGGCTAACTTGCGTTAGTTAGCTAGAGTCTCCTGGCAACCCGATCCATCCGGTTCCAGCAACACACTGTTTCCAGTTCCGACGTATTCCGATTCCACCGCACCGAACCCGTTGACGGACTGTTCGTCGGTACTTACGTTTCATTTCACTTTCCCCGCGAACAGGTTTAGGCGGCTGTTGAAATGTCCCTTGCAAGCAGCACCGAAATCCCGGCCGACACCACCGGTCATGTCGGCGGTCTACTCCTTGTCGGTCCGCAGCAATATCCGAGCCTGGAGCGGGAGCGGGCATTGGCCGATGAGTTCGGGCTGGAGTTCATGGTGGCACCGGACCGCCAGGCGTTCCGCGCGTCGATCCCAGAAGCCACCGTGGTGATGGTGACCCCGTACGCACCCGTCGAGGCCCAGGACTTCGCCGCGATGAACGAGTGCATCGCCGTGATCCGGTACGGCATCGGCTACGACAACATCGACGTGACGGCTGCACGGGAAAAGGGTGTCCCTGTCGCGATCGTGCCAGGTGCGGCCACGGAGGAGGTCGCGTCGCACGCGCTCACGATGGGGCTGCTGCTGGCGCGCCGCATCCCGGCGGGGCAGTCGGCCATCGAGGCCGGCCAGTGGGCGGGCAGCATCGGGATGGACACGCCACGCTTCTCCCAACTGGACGTCGCGGTCGTGGGCATGGGCCGGATCGGCCGCCAGGTCGCCCGGTGGTACGCGGCCCTGGGCACCAACGTCCGCGCCTACGACCCGTTCGCGACCTTCGAGTCGGTGCCGGCCGCGCCGCTGAAGGAACTGCTCGAACAGTCAGACGTGGTGTCACTGCACCTGCCATTGTCGGCAGAGACCCGAAACCTGGTGTCGGCCGAGGTCATCCGGCGCATGAGGCCGCACACGGTCATCGTCAACGTCTCGCGGGGCGGCCTCGTCGACGAGGCCGCGCTGGCGGACGCGCTGCGCTCCGGCCATCTGGCGGGTGCGGGGCTCGACACCTTCACGACGGAGCCGCTGCCGGCCGATCACGTACTGCGCGGCGTGCCGAACCTGGTGATGACCCCACACGTCGCGTGGCGGTCCGAACTGGCGATGGACGCGCTGCAGGAAGCCGTGGTGCTGCGCGCCCGGCAGGCACTGACGGGTCGACCGTTGTCGGACCTGGTCACCTGACCGGACCAGCATCGCGCCACGGCCACTTCCCCCACACCCGAACGTCTGCGCGGGCACTGACGCCGACGCAGCAAGCTCCACGCGGTGAGCACGTCCCGAACAGGACGGCATCCCTCGGGAGGCGACACCAACCCCAACCGGCCCCGCGGTAGCTCGGGTGGGCCCCACCAGGAAGAGAAACTCATGGCAAGACGCGAGCAGGTCCCCACCGTGAGTGGTGCGAAACGAGAGGCGGAAGTCGTGGAACAGCCGCGACGACTGCAGGGCAGCATGGGCGTCGGCGAGCTCGCGATGAGCGTGCTCGCGTTCTCCGCGCCGCTGACGACGGTGGCGGGGTTCATTCCGGTGTTGCTGATGTACGGCGGCAAGACCGGACCGGCGATCTACATCGTGGCGACGGTCGTACTCCTCGCCTTCTGCGTCGGCTTCACCCTGATGGGCCGCACCGTCCCTAACCCCGGCGGCTTCTACGCCTTCGTGACGCAGGGGCTGGGGCGCTCGGCCGGTCTGGGCGGAGCGTTCCTGGCGACGTTCGGCTACTTCATGATCGGGTTCTTCGCCCCGCCGTTCTTCGCCATCACCATCCAGAGCTACGTGGAGAAGAACCTCCACGGCCCCCACATCGGCTGGGGCTGGTACGCGCTGGCGATCGTCGCGGTGACCACCGCGCTGGCCTACCGGCGCATCGACCTCTCGGCGAAGGTACTGACCGCCGTCATGCTGCTCGAAGTCGTGGTCGTCGTCGTATTCGATGTCGCCTCGTTCGCGCACGGGGCCCCGTCCGGCACCGGAGGTGCCTCACTGAGCCTGCCCTGGGTCACCGACCCCAACATCGGTCTCGCCCTCCTGTTCGTGGTGGGCAACTTCTTCGGCTTCGAGGCCACCGTCATTTTCCGCGAGGAGGTCAAGGACCCCGACCGGACCATCCCCCGGGCCACCTACCTGTCCGTCGTGGGCATCGGCGTCTTCTACGCACTGGCCGCGTGGGCCTACATCGCCTTCACCGGTGCCGACAAGGCGCAGTCGGTCGCCACAGCCAACCTCGGTGGGCTGTTCACCGACTCGATGACCGCGCTGGTCGGCAAGACCGTGGTGGACGTCGTCACTGTCCTGCTGATGACCTCGATCCTGGCGTCGATGCTGTCCATCCACAACGTCGCGGCTCGGTACATGCACTCCCTCGGTACCGACGGGGTGGTACCGAAGACGCTGGGCAAGGTGCACCCCAGGCACGGGTCGCCGTACGTGGCCGCGTCCCTCATCGGTGCGCTGTGGGCGATCGGTGTGGTCCTGTTCGTGGCACTGGGCAGCGACCCGAACGTCCTGTACGCGCGCGCGTCCGGCATCGGCTCCTTCGCGATCCTGCTGCTCCTGTTCGCGGCGAGCGTTGCGGTGTACTTCTACTTCCGCCGTAATCCATCCACCGAACCCATGTGGAAGACCGCGTTGGCACCGCTCGTGTCAGCCGCCGGGATCGGAGTGGTGGCGTACCTCGCAGTGGCGAACTACTCGGACCTGCTGGGCGGCTCCGGCTTCGTCACGTCGTTCTTCCTGTTCTTCACCTTCGCCCTGTTCCTGGTCGGGATGGTCCACGCCCGGATTCTGCGCGGCCGACGTCCCGAGGTCTACCAGCGCATCGGCCGTCAGGAACTGTGACGGCGTTCCCCTGACGGGGGCCGACCTCGATCCAGCGATCACGTCCTTCGCGAGAACGAGGCCGGCACCCCTGATGCTAACTATCGTTCGTTAGCTACAATTCATCGCACCTGCCGAACGCCCCTTCCGCTGCAACCGAGGTAGCCATGAAAACTCCGGCACAGACAGCGCCGACCCGAGCGGCTGCCGCAACCGGCGACGGAGTCCCGTTCCGGATCGCGGTCGTCGGCGCCGGCCCCAGCGGGTGTTACACGGCTCAGGCTCTGCGCAAGGGACAGCCGGACATCGAGATCGCTGTCTTCGACTCCCTGCCGACGCCCTTCGGGCTGGTCCGGTACGGCATCGCACCGGACCACCAGGGCGCCAAAGCCGTGTCGCGCCAGTTCGAGCGAGTGTTCGCACAGCCAGGAGTGGAGTTCGTGGGCAACGTATCCGTCGGGACCGACGTCGGCTTCGAGTCGCTGCTCGATAACTTCCACGCCGTCGTACTCGCCACCGGGCTGGGATCGGACCGCCAGCTGGACATCGACCAGGATCCCGGCGCCCGGGTCGTCGGCGCGGGTGACCTGATCCGGCTGCTGAACTCGGATCCGGACGCCCGCCTGCGTCTCCGGCAGGGCGGTCTCGACAGTCTTGGCGCCGAGGTCGTCATCCTCGGTACCGGAAACGTCGCGGTCGATGTCGCACGACTGCTGTGCAAGTCCGACCTGGACTTCATTGCGTCCGACGTCGACGACGAAGCACTGCGCGCGGTGATCCCGGATCCCGTGCAGACCATTCATATCCTGGGGCGATGTCCGTCGCATCTGGCGAAGTGGGACGCGCCGATGGTGAAGGAACTCGCCCATGTCGTCGGCGTCCAAGTAAGTGTGGACGGCACGCCTCTGCCCGGTGAGCCAGGGGTGTCTCCGCGGACGACGGTGGAGGTGCGGTTCGAGCGCGTTCCGGCCGCGATCCGACGGCACGACGGCCGGATCCGCGTGACAACGCACCGTCCCGGCAACAGCAGCCTGGTCGACCATCTCGACGCCGACACCGTCATTACGGCACTCGGATTCGAGTCCTCCACGGCACAGGCGGCGCGGTTCGGCGGCCTTGAGGCTCCCAACGTGTTCCGCGTGGGCGGTCCGGCCACCGGCCGCCTGGGCAATCTGGCGGAGAACCGGAAGCTCGCGGCGGACACGGCGAGGGACGTCATCGCCTTCCTCCGCAGTCAACAGCATCAGCACCGTGCGGGCCTGGACGGGCTGCGCGGCCAACTGTCTCCCTCGACCGTGGACTTCGAGGCGTGGCGACGCATGGATGAGGCGGAGATCCGCCGCGCTCGGCCCGACCGGTGTCGGACGAAGTTCACGAGCAGGGACGAACTCCTCGCCGCTGCGGCGGGTTCCGACGTCCTGTCTTCCATCTCGCAGGCCATCACCGGGCCGGCGGCAACCCAGGAGAAGTGAGATGACTGTCGTACACATCCTGTTCGGGACCGAGTCGGGCAACGCGGAGATGGTCGCCGACGACATCGCCGCCGCGTTCGGAGGCCAGGGATTCGAGACCGCCACCGCGGAGCTGACCGACATAGAGGTGTCCGACCTGGCGGCCATGGAGATCGCCGTGTTCGTGAGTTCCACCTACGGCGAGGGCGGACTGCCCGAGACGGCAGCGCCGTTCTACGACGCGCTCATGACAGAGCGTCCCGACCTGACCAGCCTGCGGTTCGCGGCGTTCGGTCTCGGCGACAGCGTCTACGAGACGTTCAACAACGCCATCGACACCATCCGTAGGGCCCTCCTGGATCTCGGCGCGGAGCAGATCGGGACCACGGCCAGGCATGACGCCGCTTCGACGACGCCGGCCACCGACCTCGCCGAGGTGTGGGCTGGCGACCTCCTGACCCTTGTGAACGCCTGACCCGGTTCTGGCCGGCCAGAACAGAAGGAGTGACCATGAGCCTGACCATCGAGGACGCCTCAGCGCTGTTCCCGTGGAACGACGAGAAGTTCAGGGCCGACCCGTACCCGGCATACGAGCGCGCTCGGACGATCGCGCCGGTGCACCGGACGACTGAGAACACCTACGTGGTGCTGAACCACGCGGACACCATGCACAACGCGAAACTTCCGTGTATGCGGATCGCAGAGCCAGCGTCCTTTGCGGTCCCCGATGCGCCGCCACACCCGTGGACCGCGTTCGACAACACGGTCCTGTCGAAGGACGCGCCGGAGCACACCCGCATGCGTCGGCTCACCAATCGCTGGCTGACGCCTAAGCGGATCAGCACCTGGGCTCAGCTGACGCACGACTTCACGGTAGAGGCGCTCGACCGGCTCAGCCCCGGCGAAGTGGTTGACGCCCACTTCGATCTGGGAGTGCTGCCGACCCACCTGACGATGTGCCGCATCCTCGACATGCCCGTGGGCGACGTCGAAGGGATGTTCTGGGCACTGTGGGACGCGATGCTCATCAACGCAACCGCGCCAGGCGAGGGCATCCACGCCAGGTCATTGGCCGGTATGAACTTCATGTTCTCCGAGACCGAGCGGTACGTGCGGGAGAAGCAAAGCGCCGAGCAACCCGGAAACGGCCTGGTAGACGAACTCCTCGCGGCTCACGGGCGCGGTGAGCTCACCTGGCGTGAGGTCCTGGAGACCACAGTGCTGCTGTACATGTCGGGCGGCCCAAACCCCGCCTACCTCATCGGCGCCGGATTCAAGCTGTTCGCCGAACGTCCGGACCTGATGGCCGAGTTCGGCCGACGCCCCGAGATACGGGACTCCTTCATCAACGAGCTGGCCCGGCTGAATCCGGTCGAACTCATCATCACCCGCTTCCCGAACGAGGACATAGAGATCCAGGGCGTGCACATCCCTGCGGGCTCTTGCATCAAGTACCCGATCGGCGCGGCGAACCGGGACCCTGCGGTGTTCGAGAACCCTGACTCGTTCGACTACAACCGTCCACCTGACGCGAGCCGCAACCTGACCTTCGGCCTCGGCACCCACGCTTGCGCCGGACAGTTGCTGGCCCGAGCGGAGACCAGCGCGATCCTCGGCCTCGTCGCAGAGCGGTACTCCTCGGTCGAACTCGCCGGAGATCCGGTCGAGGTCCGCACCGACCGGCTGGTCGCCTTCGACAAGTTGCCAGTCCGACTCTCCTGAGCCGAACAACTGTCGATCCCGGCCCCGATGAACGTCCGAGGCATGGACGACCTCGCGACCGTCGGACAACCAACCCTGGAGGCCGCTGGCCCCGTACCCGCAGAGGCGGGTACGGGGCCAGCGGTCAGTACGGACGACCTGTGCTCAGTCGGTCGACATGGCGGCCCCGTACCGGCTTCCCGCGGGACCCTCCAGTCGGCGAGAAGCGTCGAATCCTGAGGTTCCGGCCGGTCAGGAGACAATCAGGGCAGCAAACGCCTCGTCCAGGAGGGCGGTCAGATCCAGCCGGCCATCGGTTGCGCTCCAGTGGTCAAGCGCAACGTTCAGGCAGTCCAGGGCTACGCCAGCACGTACGGCGTGGGTCAGCGTCGCCTGCTCGGCCGACCCGGTTCGCTCGGCCAATGCCCGCGCCAGAGTCGGCCGCCAGCCGCTCTGCTTTTCCAGTCGGCGCGCGCACAGTGCCGGGGTCTCTTGGACCAGGCGTGTCATCGCGAGGGCCCCGTCCGGGTCCTGACGGTAGTGCTCCAGCGCGACGTCCAGCGCATGCCGTAGCGCGGTCCAGTCGTCCTCGGCGGCCGGGCGGGCACGCAGCGCGTCGGCGACGCGCTCACCGTGCGCATCGAAGGCGCCGAGGACGGCCTCCTCCTTACTGCCGAAGTAGCGCAGGAACGTACTGCGCGACACACCTGCCGCGGCGGCGAGGTCGTTGATGGTGACGTTGCCGTATCCCTCACGGCGGAACAGCTCGAAGGCCACCTGGGCCAGTTCGGCACGCACGGCGCCCCGGGCGATGTCTCTAGTGCTGGTTCGCGCGCCTGTTGGACTCACGCATCGCACAGTACCGCGAAAGAGCCACGATTGCATTTCTGAAATCCAATACCTATCGTGACACCAAGTTCCACAACTGGGACTTAGGTTCGGCGATACCACCTGCGGCGGAGTGCGCCCGCAAAAGCCGTGATCGACGCGATGAACCACCTGCCCACCAACCGCTCCCCCATCGGAGGCATTCGCATGACCACCCCGTCCGTACTCATCGTCGGCGCCGGGGCCACGGGCCTGCCCGTCGGCTATCACCTCAGCCTGGGGGAAGCCGACGTCACGTTCCTGGTCCGGCCGGAACGGAAGGCACTGCTGAGCTCCGCACAACAGCTCTACTGCTACGACGACGCCGAACTGAAGAGCTTCGAGGACTACCGCGTCGTGGATGACATCGCGGAGCTGACAGGCACCGGCTTCCAGTTCGTCGTCATCACCCTCGACGGCCACACCAGCCGGACGCCAGCAGGCACCCAGCTGCTGCGTGACCTGGGCAAGGTGGTGCGGGACTGCGACGCGCACGTCATCATGTGCGGCTTCGGTCTCGGTATCCGTGAGCACCACCTCCAGGCCCTGGGCATCGAGGAGGACCGGCTCACCCACGGATTCCTGGGCATGCTCAGCCACCAGGCCTCGGCCGACCTGCCCGTCCACCCACCGACGGACCCGGCGCACGTGGCACAGGCGCGCATCTGCTATCGGCATCCTGTCAACCGCACCGGTTTCCGCATCGAGACCGGCAACGCCACCGCCGCTCAGCAGTTCACCGAGTTGTACGAGCGCAGCGGAGTGTCGCGGTGCGGTCACCTCAGCCGCGAGGTCGACGACGTCCTCTGCAACGCCGCCTCACCCGTGTACGCGGCTTGCGAGCTCGCCGGCTGGCCCGCCTTCGCCACCCTGACACGGGACGAGGAACTGTGGAGCCTGGCCTGCCGCGCCCAGGCCGAGATCATGACCCTCCCGCGACACGGCGGGACGGGACAGCAACTGGCGCAGGCCATGGGTCCGCGCGAGACGGCTCAGGCGCACCAGAACATCGAACGGGAGATGTTGCCGCTGGACTATCAGGCGTTCAACCGCTTCCACCACGGCGGCAAGGTCCGTTCCCAGGATGTCGAAGCCATGTACGACTGCCTGGCCGAGGGCCGCCGCGACGGCCACGCCATGCCGGCCCTTGAGGAGCTGCTGAATCGGCTGGAGCAACGCCGGACCGACAGCCACTCACGCTGACATCCTGTCGGCGGTTCCAGGTACCCCGACGCGATCGACCGAGCGTGCCGAGCCGTCGGCCGGCCGCGATCACGCCACTGACCGTCACAGGTGGACGGTGTACTCGTGAAAGCCGCGCCCCGTCTTCCGGCCCAGAAGGCCCGCCCCCACCATGCGCAGCAACAGCGGCGGTGCGGTGTGCCGGGGGTCCTTGTACTCCTCGTACATCGCGCCGGCTATCGCGGTGAGGGTGTCCAGGCCGATGAGGTCGGCCAGGCTCAGTGGACCCATGGGGTGGGCGCAGCCGAGGACCATGCCGGTGTCGATGTCCTTCGCCGAGGCGTGGCCGGACTCCAGCATGCGGATCGCGGAGAGCAGGTACGGCACCAGCAGCGCGTTCACCACGAAGCCGGCGCGGTCCTGTGAGCGGATCACCCGCTTGCCGAGGACCGAGGCGGCGAAGTGCTCGGCTCTGGAGAGGGTTTCGGAGCTGGTCAGCAGGGAGGGTACGAGTTCGACCAGTTCCAGGACGGGCACGGGATTGAAGAAGTGCACCCCGATCACCTGTTGCGGCCGGGTGGTGGCGGTGCCCAGCGTCATGATGGGCAGGGACGAGGTGTTGGAGGCGAGGATCGCGTCGTGCCGGAGCACGATCCGGTCCAGGTCGGCGAAGAGGCCGGTCTTGACCCGTTCGTCCTCCGTGGCCGCCTCGATCACCGCGTCCCGGTCGGCGAGGTCTTGGAGGTCGGTGGTGACCCGCAGGGCGGCCAGGGCCTCGTCGCGTTCGCAGCCCTGGAGGGTTCCGCGTCGTACAGCGCGGTTCAGTGAGGCGGTGATCCGCGAGAGTCCCGCCTCCGCGGAGTCCGCGTCCCGCTCGTGGACGATCACGTCCAGACCGGCCCTGGCGCAGATCTCGGCGATGCCCGCGCCCATCAGTCCGCAGCCGACGACGCCGACCCGCAGGATGTCCGTCACGCCGCACCCCGTTCCGGCGAGGGAGGATCGGACAGGTGGTGGTCCCGGGGACGCAGCTGGCGCTGCGCACTGCCCAGCAGGTTCGCGACGTCGTCCACGCTGCGGGCGCCGCCGAAGACGTAGTGGTCCGGGCGGGCGAGGACGGCCGCGCACGACCTGCGTCGCATCCACTCGTCGAGGACCGGCCCCACCTCCCGGTACTCGTCCGGCCGCGCCGGTGTGCTCTCCGTGGTCATGCGGACCAGCCGCAGCGGAAAGCCTCCCGCCGCCCGGTGGGCCGAGACGGCCCGCTCGACGGCCGAGGCGTCCACGTCGTGCCGGACCACGAGCCGGAAGGTACTTCCGGTGAACGCGTCGAGCAGGTCTTCCTTGCCCCGGACGTCCGTGACGGTCGGCTGGGGCAACAGGTCGCCGATCGCGGGGAATCCCACGGGAGCGAGGAATCCCTCGGCGAGGCCGGGGATGAGGGACTGCCGGACGATTCCTTCGGGCCGGGCCGCCAGTTCGCGGAGCAGTTCGGTGTCGCGTGCCGCGGCGGCGGCGACGTCGCGTTCGCAGATGATCCTGCCCAGTTCCTTGGCGGCCAGTGTCACCTGCCGGACATGCGGCTCCCGTTCCCGCTGATAGGTGTCCAGCAGCGGTTCCTCGGCGAGGCCGCGCAGGTGGAGTGCCAGCTTCCACAGCAGGTTGGAGGCGTCGCGGATGCCCTGGCACATGCCCTGCGCGAGGAACGGCGGTGTCATGTGGGCGGCGTCGCCCAGGAAGAACAACCGCCCGGCGCGCCACTGCCGCAGGACGAGCGCGTGGAAACGGTAGCTGGACGCCCGCCACAGGTCGTACTCGCCCGGGTCGAGCCAGCGGGAGAGGAGCCCTCGTACGAAGTCCTCCCGGGACACCTCCTCCGGGTCCTCGCCCGGGTTGATCATGAACTCCCAGCGTCGCAGGTTGCCCGGGCCGACGACGAACGTGCTGGGGCGCGCGGTCTCGCAGTACTGGACGTTGGTCCGGGGCAGGTCCTGACCGGCGCCGGAGTGCAGCAGGACGTCGACCACCAGCCAGGGTTCGTCGAACTCCAGGTCGCGCATGCTCAGGCCCAGCGCGGTCCGCAGGGGACTGGCGCCGCCGTCACAGGCGAGGACGTAGCGTGCCCGCAGGGTGCGGTTCCTGCCGGAGAGGTCGGTCGCCTCGACGCGGACCCCGTCGTCGTCGAGGCGTACGCCCGTCGCCTCCGTCCCGAGGAGCACCTCGACGTCCGCGCACCGCTCCAGGCGCTGTCGCAGCGCGCCCTCCAACCGGGGCTGGAGGAAGACGTAGTTGGGCGCCCAGCCCAGGGGGTGGGGCGCCGGCGCGGTACCGATGCGTCTGATGACCCGTCCGTCCGCGTTGTGGTACTCGGAGGGCCGGTAGGGCATCACGTGCGGCGCGATCGCGTCGGCCAGGCCGAGACCGGCGAAGACCCGCATGGCCTCCTGATCGAAGCCGACGGCTCGGGGCCGGGGCTCGACCTGTGTCGCCCGGTCGAGGGCTACGACGCGAAGCCCCAGGTCGTGGGCGAGGTTGGCGGCGGTGGCGCCCACCGGCCCGAGGCCGACGACCGCCACATCGGCGTCGAACATGCGGGTCATCGGAAGGCCGCCTGTCCGGTCAGCGCCTGGCCGATCATCAGGGTGTGCATCTCGACGGTGCCCTCGTAAGTGAGGATCGACTCCAGGTTGTTGGCGTGCCGGATCACCGGGTACTCCAGCGAGATGCCGTTGGCACCCAGCACGGTCCGTGCCGTACGGCAGATCTCCAGCGCGGCCCGGGTGTTGTTGAGCTTGCCGTGGCTGACCTGCTCGGGGCGCAGTCCCCGGTCGTCCTTGATGCGGCCCAGGTGGAAGGCGAGCAGTGTGCCCTTGGCCAACTCCAGCGCCATGTCGGTGAGTTTGGCCTGGGTGAGCTGGAAGGAGCTGATCGGGCGGTCGAACTGGACCCGGTCGCCGGCATAGGCCAGCGCGGTGCGGAAGGCCGACCTGGCGGCCCCCATCGCGCCCCAGGCGATGCCGTAGCGAGCCTCGTTGAGGCAAGACAGGGGGCCGCGAAGGCCGCGTACCCCCGGCAGGACGGCCGTCGACGGCAGCCGTACGGCGTCCAGGACGAGTTCGCTGGTCACCGAGGCCCGCAGGGACATCTTGTGCTTGATGGCGGGGGCCGAGGAGCCGGGGGTGTCGGTGGGGACGACGAAGCCGCGGACGCCGTCCTCGGTACGGGCCCAGACCACCGCGACGTCCGCCACCGAGCCGTTGGTGATCCACATCTTGCGGCCGTCGAGCACCCAGTCGGCGCCGTCACGGCGGGCGTGGGTGCGCATGCTGCCCGGGTCGGAGCCGGAGTCGGGTTCGGTGAGGCCGAAGCAGCCGATGGCGGTGCCCGCCGCCAGCCGGGGCAGCCACTCCTCCTTCTGCTCCTCGGAGCCGAAGGCGTGGATCGCGAACATGGCCAGCGAACCCTGGACGGAGACCAGGGAGCGCAGCCCGGAGTCGGTCGCCTCCAGTTCCAGGCAGGCCAGGCCGTAGTCGACCGCGCTCATGCCCGCGCAGCCGTATCCCTCCAAGTGCATGCCCAGCAGGCCGAGTTCGCCCAGTTCCTTGGTCAGGCCGCGGATGTCCTCGATGGCACCCCGCTCGAACCACTCGGCGATGTGCGGCTCCACCCGCCGGTCGCAGAAGGTGCGCACCGAGTCGCGGACGGCGCGCTCGTCCGGGGTGAGCAGGGTGTCGAGTTCGAGGAGGTCGAGGGGGTCGGCCGGGCGCGGGGGGTGCTGAGCGTGCATCAGATGTCTCCGGAGGCAGAGGGGTTGTGAGAGGGGAAGAGGCCGCCGGTCAGGGGAGGGACCGGCGGCCTCCGGCTCGGTCGGTCACGAGGAGGCGGTCGGGCTGATGACGAAGTTGCTGAAGCCGCCGTTGCGTTGCGCGATGCCGCCGATGGCCTCGTTGACCCGTTCCAGCGGGAAGACCTGGTGCTCCAGCGGGCCGAGGTCGAGCAGGCCCGCCCCGGCCATGTCCGCCATGACCTGGCCCTCACCGGCGGTGAACCAGGCCGAGCCGACCAGCCGCAGCTGCTGGTCCATCATCCGGTGGACGTCGACGGGCAGGTTCCCGGCGACCGCGCCGATGTTCACCGCGATCCCGCCGCGGGCCAGCGCCCGCATGCCGGCCAGGAACGTCTCGTGCGGCGCGCCGGGCCCGAGCGCGTCGATGTAGATGTCGGCGCCGTGGCCGTCGGTCTCCTCGCGGATCCAGTCGTCCAGCGGTCCGTCCTGGAGGGAGTGCAGCCGCAGCCGTCCGCCGGCGAGCTTGCCGACCTGGTCGAGCAGCTCCTTGTCGCGGCCGGTGCCGTAGACGTGGGTCAGGCCCAGGGCGGGGGCGAGGAGCGCCGCGCCGATGCCGAGGGTGCCGCTGATGCCGTTGACCAGGATCGTCCTGCCCGGTCCGGCACCGGCCTTGCGGAGCGCGGAGTACATGGTGCCGAGGTAGCCGAAGCGGGCCGCCGCGTTGAAGGACAGCGTGTCGGGCAGCTTCACCAGGGAGTACGCCGGAGCCACCATGTACTCGGCGAGACCGCCCTGGTAGCGGTCCAGCAGGTCGATCGCCGTCGGTGAGAAGCCGAAGTAGCCGGCGAACGCGTAACTGGCGCAGTTGATCGAGTCGTTGTCGCGGCAGGAGCGGCACGAGCCGCAGGAGCGGCCCGGGTTGACGTAGACCCGGTCGCCGGGCTTGAACGCCTGCACACCCGCGCCGACCGACTCCACCACGCCCGCCGGGTCGAGACCGAAGATCGCCGGCAGGCTCGGCAGGGGGCTGTCCGGGAACCAGGTGGTCCACATGTTCAGGATGTTGGCGAGGTTCGGGACGATGTTGACGGCGTGGACGGCCACGCGGACATCGCCGGGGCCGGGTTCGGGAACGGGCAGTTCCTCGATCCTCATCGGCTCGCCGACCTTGTGCATCCGCGCGGCTCGCATGGTCGCACTCATGGCGTCTCCTCGGGTACGGGAGGGGGAAGACGGCGCCACGGCGGCGCGGTCTCGGGGAGTTGTGGAGGGTGGGGTCAGTCGTCCAGCAGCGTCGTCAGCCGGGCGCGCTGGAGTTTTCCGGTGGCCCCGCGGGGCAGGGCGGGTACGGCGCACAGGCGGCGGGGCCACTTGTGCCGGGCCAGTCGGCCGTCGAGGTGGGCGCGCAGGTCGTCCAGTGTGGGTGCGCCCGAGTCGGTGACCAGGAAGGCGGTCACCAGCTCGCCCCAGACCGGGTCGGGTGCCCCGGAGACGGCGACCTCGACGACGCCGGGGAAGTCGGCGAGCGCGTTCTCCACCTCGGTCGGGTCGACGTTCTCGCCGCCGGTGATGATGGTGTCCTTCAGCCGGCCGACGACCTCCAGCCGGCCCTCGGCGTCGAACCGTCCCCGGTCCCCCGTGCGGAACCAGCCCTCGTCGTCGGTCACGGGCAGCGGCCCGGCGGCGGTCCGGTACTCGGCGGCCACGGACGGCCCCCGCACCCAGATCTCGCCGGGTACCCCTACTGAGGTGGGGGATCCGGCCGCGTCCACGACCGTCACCTCGGCCTCCGGGACGGGCGATCCGGTGGAACCGGCCGGGTCGTCGGGCGCGGAGTACGTCACCCCGGCCGCGGTCTCCGTCAGGCCGTAGGAGTCGACCACACCGATCCCGCGGGCCCGGAACTGCTCGCGGGTGGCGGTCTGGGCCGGTGAGCCCCCGGACAGGATCCAGCGCAGGGTGTCCAGGTCGCCGCCGCCGAAGCGGGGATGGCGGGCCAGCAGGGCGGACATGGCCGGTACGGCGAACGCGCAGGTGACCCGGTGGCGGCGGACCACGTCGATGAACAGACCGGGCTCGAAGCGAGGGGCCAGGACCACCGTGCCGCGCCGAGCCCAGGTGCACTGCGGCAGTCCGCCCAGGACGGCGACATGGGCCAGCGGGGTGGAGATCAGCGCGACGTCGTTCCGGCCGAGGGGCATCCGGGCCAGGCCGCCGGCCATGCTCCAGTACAGGTTGTCGTGGGTCAGCGCGACGCCCTTGGGGCGCCCCGAGGTGCCGGAGGTGAACGCGATGACGGCGACGTCCGAGCCGGCCGGGGGGTCGTGGGGGACGGTGCCGGGTCCGTCGTCCCCGGGACGCAGGTCCTGCCAGGTCAGTCGCAGTCCGGAGCCCGCCGGGAACCCGTCGTCGGCGACCACCGCTGCCGGTCCGGTCTCCTCGCACACCACCGCGAGTTCACCGCCGGTCACCTGCGGGTGCAGCGGCACGAGCACCGCCCCCATCCGCGTCACCGCGAACAGGGTGATCAGGGCCTCGGGTCGCGCCGCCCCCTGCATCACCACCCGGTCGCCCCTGCGCACCCCGAACGTGTCGAGCCGGACGATCGTCCGCCGTACGGCGAGGTCGAGTTCGGCGTAGGTCCAGGTCCGGTCCTCGAAGACCAGGGCGGTCCGGGAACCGGCCTCGGCCGCGCTGCGGGCGAGGTGGGAACCGAATGGCGCGGTCATCTCCGCACCTCCGGGGTACGTCCGGCGCGAAGCAGCGCGTTGAGGGTGGTCCCGGCGAGGTCGGCGGTCGAGACCGGCGTCCCCCGTTGGAGCGTCCGGCGCGCGGCCAGGTGCTCGGCGGGCCAGTTCAGCGTCTCCACGGCCACCAGCCGGTCGTCGCGGAAGGCGTACACGGCCAGCCGTTCCGCCGTGTCGCCGGGCACCACTCGCACCTCGTCCTGGCTCCGGCGCAGTCCCGCGATCTGCAATTTGACGTCCCCCTGATCGCTCCAGAACCACGGCAGGTTCTCGTAGGAGGCGGCGGACCCGGCGATGCGGCGCGCGACCAGCGTGCCTTGGTCGACGGCGTTCTGCACGGACTCCAGCCGCACCGGTCCGTCCGCTCGCGGATGCGGATGGCGGGCGCAGTCGCCGACGGCGGAGACGCGGGGGTCGGTCACCGACCGCAGCCGCTCGTCCACCAGCACTCCGTCGCGCACCGCCAGTCCGGCCTGCCGGGCGAGTTCGTCACGGGGCACCGCGCCGATGCCGTACACGACGAGGTCGGCGGGCAGCGCGCCGTGCTCGGTGACGACCCGCTCGATCCGTCCCTCCCCCTCCAGGGACCGGACGGCCGTGCCGGTGAGGATGCGGACGCCGGCCCGCTCGTGGCGCTGCCGCAGGATCGGTTCCAGTTCGGCCGACACGGCCCGGCCCAGGAGTCGGCCGGCCAGTTCCAGCACGGTCACGCGGGCGCCTTCGGCCAGCGCGACCCGGGCCAGTTCGAGGCCGATGAAGCCGCCGCCGACGACCACGACGTCCCGGGCCGTCGTCAGGGCCCGGCCGATCGTCAGGGCGTCGTCGAGAGAACGCATGGCGCGCACGCCGGGCAGGTGGGAGCCGGGGACGGACAGCGGACGGTTCCGTGCGCCTGTGGCCAGCACCAGGTGGTCGTAGCGGACGCGTGTGCCGCTCCGGGTGAGGGCGGTGCGGGCGGCCGGGTCGAGGGCGACGGCACCGTCCCCGAGGCGCAGGTCGATGTCGCGGTCGCGGTAGAAGGACTCCGGCACCAGCTCGACCCGGACGGGACCGGTGTGTGCCTTCTTCGACAGCGGCGGCCGTTGGTACGGCGGATGCGGCTCGGCGGCGAGCACGGTGACCGGAGCGTCGTACCCGCAGGCGCGCAATGTGGAGGCGACGCTGAATCCGGCCTGTCCGCCGCCGACGACGACCACGCCCGCCACGTCGGCGCCGGTCACACCTGCTCCTCGGGCACGCGGACGAGCAGCCCGTCGAGCAGGTCGGTGAGCTGGATCTGGCAGCTGAGGCGGCTGGTGGGCCGGCGTTCGGCCGCGGTGAAGTCCAGCATCTCGTCCTCGACGTCGTTCGGCGGCCCGACCAGTTCGGACTGGCCGGCGGCGACGTAGACGTGACAGGTGGCGCAGGAGGCGTTTCCGCCGCACTCGGCGACGATGCCCTCGACGCCGTTCGCGACGGCGGCCTGCATGAGCACGGTCCCCGACGCGGCGGTGACCTTGCGTTCGGTCCCGTCGGGCGACTGGAAGATGACGGTGGGCATGAGGTCCTCCCGATGGGGACGGCTCAGGGAACTTGCCAGGTGACGTTCAGCGAGGTGAGCCCCCGGAACACCCAGCCGTCGAGACGGTCGGGGGCCTCTTCGGCGAGGCGGAGTCCCTTGAGGCGGCTGAGGACGAGGGGCCAGGCGACGGCGCTGACCTCGTGGCGCGCGACCCACGCGCCCATGCAGAAGTGCGGTCCGCCGCCGAAGGCGAGGTGCGGGCGGTGCGGGCGGTCCGGGTCGAACTCGTCGGCCCGCTCGAAGACCGACGCGTCCCGGTTGCCGGAGGCGATGACGAGGGCCACCCGGCTGCCGGCCGGCAGGGTCACACCGGCGATCTCATGGTCCTGGGTGAGCTGACGCGGATACATGCCGATCGGCGAGATCCAGCGGGCGCACTCCTCGAAGACCCGCTTCCAGCCCGCCGGGTCCTTGAGCACCCTCTCCAGCACCTCGGGGCGGCGCAGCAGCGCCCAGATCCCGACGCCGAAGACGTCCCGCGGCTCGTTGACGCCACCGCCGATGATCACCTTGACGTTGTTGTGGATCTCGGTCGGCGAGACCGGGTCGGGGGCGTGGAGCATGGCGGAGATCACCGAACCGTCGGGGGTGTCCCGGAGGGTGCCGGCCGCCTCGGCCACCGCGTCCTCGACGGCTCGGGTGGCCTCCTCGGCGCGGCGCCAGATGTCGGGGTCGTCGGCGTAGTTGCCGTTGGCGGCCATCATCGCCCGCGACCAGTCGGCGATGTCGTGGGCACGTGCCGGGCGCAGTCCCAGGACCAGGGCCAGGTTGGCCGCGGCGAGCGGTTCGGCGAAATCGGCGATCAGATCGGCCTGTCCACGGCCTTCGATCCGGTCGAGCAGTTCGTGTGCGGTGCGCTCGAAGCCGGCCGCCCACAGGTCGCGGACCTGGCGGGGGCGGGTGGGCGGCTCGGCGGCGGACCGCAGGCGCCGGTGGACGGGGTCGTCCTCACGGAGCAGGTTGGCCCCGACGGTCCGCAGCAGCAGCGAGCCCTCCTCGCGGGAGCTGAAGACCTCGGGCAGCTTCTCGGCGCGGACGATGTCCTCGTAGCGGGTCAGCAGGTGGCGGCCCACGGAGGGGACCCAGGCCAGCGGCGCGGTACGGCGCAGCTCGGCGTAGGCGGGGTAGGGATCGCGGCGCAGTTCCGCGAGGTCGAGGTCGACGACGGGGGCGCCGGGCGCCGCCGTCATCAGGGCGCTCATGATGTCCCGCCCGCGCCGATCAGGACGAAGAAGAGCGTGGCGGGCTCGGTGCCGAGGTTGCGCCAGGCGTGCCGGGTGGCGTTCTGCACGACCAGGTCGCCGGGCCTCAGGACCGCGGTCTCGCCGCCGTCGAGGTCGAGGACGATCTCACCGCTGAGGACGACGGCGTAGTCGACGGTGGGCGTGGTGTGCATGCCCGGGTTGTCGGTCTCGAACAGCTCGGCCAGGCCCGGTGTAGCCTCCAGTTGTTCGGAGCCCGCGGCCACCGGGTCCCAGGAGGGGTCCGCGTACACGCTCATGGGCGGGAAGGTGACCGTCAGCGCGACCGTTTCTCCGGGGGCCGGCACGTAGGACTTCAGGGACTGCGTCGGGTCGGACGACGGGGTGGCGGGAGCCGTCGTGTTCCACACCAGGGAACGGGCGAAGCCGGGGGTGTGGACGTAGGGACGTGTGACGGGCGGCTCCCCGTCACTGACGATCACGGGCTTGCCGCTGGAGCCCACACCTGTGACGACACGACGGACCATGATTCTCTCCTTTGAGAAACCAAGCCATTGTTAGATGCTTGACGGTAAAAGGTCTGACGAATTTCGGCGCCGACGCCCGCCCCTGCTGTTCCGGGCGCGGGCCGGGTCACTCCCCCGGCGGGGTCTCCTGGCTGACCAGGGTACGCAGCAGGTGGACCAGTTCACTGAGCTGATCGTCGCGCAGCACACCGGTCCACGCCCGCTCGCGCAGGGTCTGCGCCTCGATCGCCTTGCGCAGCGTCTCCCGGCCCTCCTCGGTCAGCTCGACGAAGAGCTGACGCCGGTCGGACTCCACGCGCTCGCGGCTGACCAGACCCCGGCTCTCCAGGGTCGCCAGCGCGCTGGAGATGCTGGCCCTGGTGGAGCCGGAGAACCGGCCGATGTCCTGCTGGCCGAGGGGTCCGTAGACCCACAGCGCGTTGAGGATCCGGAAGCCCGCCCAGGTGAGGCCGAGGGGCCGGTGGACATGCTTCTCGAAGTCCTTGGTGAGCCGGGCCTCAAGGCGAGTGAGGTCGGTGACCATCTCGATCGCGTCGAGGTCCCGGGGATCGGTCGTGCCCAGCTCACGATGGTGGTGGCGCAGCAGCTCCGAGAACTGCCTGGTCCGGCTCGCGGCGCCGGCCCCCGTCTCCCGTTCGGTCACGATCTGCTGCCCTTCCCTCTGCCTAGCCCGCCACGACCGGATTGACCATAGTGCCCACGCCCGTGACCTCGGTGCGCAGGACCTTGCCCCCGGTCAGGTACAGCCGCGGTGTGCGGCGGACCCCGCAGCCCGCCGGGGTGCCGGTGAAGATCAGGTCGCCGGGCTCGAACGTCACCCGCTTCGACAGCCAGGCGATCAACGCGGGCACCGGGAAGATCAGGTCCGAGGTGCGGCCCCGCTGCACCTCAAGGTCGTCGACCCAGCCGGTCACCTCGATGTCGTCCGGGTCCTCGAACTCGTCCAGGGTGACGAGGTAGGGACCGATCGGGCTGAAGGTGTCGTAGGACTTCGGCAGCGTGAACTGGTTGATCGGCTTGCGCCACTGCTCCCTGCGGTCGCTGATGTCCTGTCCGGCGGTCACGCCCGCGACGTGGGACCAGGCGTCGGCCTCGGGGATGTTCTTGCCCTCCTTGCCCATCACGACGACGAGTTCGGCCTCGTAGTCGACCTTGTCGTACTGCGGCTCCACCACGATGTCGTCGTACGGACCGACCACGGACGAGGCGAACTTGGCGAACACCGACGGCTCTTCGGGGACCGGGAGGTTCGACTCCTCGGCGTGCGCGCGGTAGTTGAGGGCCACTCCGATCGCCTTGTACGGCTTGGCGACCCGGCCCAGGTCGCGCGGGTCGAACGGCTTCCAGTCCGCGTCACCGGCCCGCTCGGCGAGCGCCCGCAGCTCGTCGTGGAGGGAGAGGTCGGACAGGACCTCCAGGCGCGGCTCGACCGCTCCCTTGCTCGCGTCCGCGATGTCCAGTGCGCGGTCGTGGCGCACGAGGACGGGACGGCCGGCGAGATGGGCGAGCTTCATGCGGGAACTTCCTTCCGGGGGGCGGGCCGAGGGAGGGGGAGCGCGCTCTCACCGTCGGTGCGCACGCCGAGCGTGTTGATGACGGTGGCGATGGTCAGGTACTGGCCGACGGTGTAGAGGACGTCGATGATCTGCTCGGTGCTCAGCCGGGCGCTCAGCCGGTCCCACAGCCCGTCGTCCACGCCTTGGTGGTCGACGAGCGAGTCGGTGGCGGCCAGCAGGACCTGGTCCAGTTCGTCGAGTCCGTCCCAGGCGCCGGTCGCGGCGGCGAGGATCGTCTCGTCGGCGAGGTCGGCGCGGCGGGCGATCCGCACGTGCTGGTCCCACTCGTAGGCCGCCTGCGCGCGTGCGGCGATCCGCAGGATCATCAGCTCCCTCGACTTGAGCGGCAGGGTGTTCTTGCCCAGCACGTGGTTGCTGAAGACGAGGTAGCGGCGCAGCGCGTCCTCGTGGTGGGCCAGGGTCGCCCAGATCGTGTGGATCCGGCCGTCCTGGTCGCGGTACGGCGCCAGCGACGCCAGTGTCTTGTCCTGCAGATCCGTCTCGTCGACGGGGAGCAGGCGGGGCTTCTCCGGCATCGGAGTCCTCCTCGGCTCGATGACGGCAACGTATTCGTCAGAACCTTGACCGTCAAGGGTCTAACAAATACCGTCTTCGTCATGACGACGATCCAGAGCCTTGGTTATGTGGGGATCGGCACGCCCGATCCGGCAGCGTGGGCGCGGTACGCCCGCGACGTGATCGGGCTCGCCGTCGAGACCGGCGAGCCCGACGACCCTGTGCAGTACCGGCTGCGGATGGACCAGCACCCGTTCCGTATGTGGCTCACGCAAGCCCCGGTGGGCGGTGTCGGGGTCATCGGCTGGGAGGTCCGCGACTCGGCCGCCGTGGACGAGGCGACGGTGCGGCTGAAGGAGGCCGACGTCGACGTGACGGCCGGCACGGAGGAGGAGTGCCGGGAGCGCCAGGTGACCCGGATGGTGCATTTCACCGGCCCCGCCGGGATCCGCACCGAGCTGTTCTGCGGGCGCCGGCTGGCGGCGAGCCAGTTCGTCTCACCGCTCGGCGTCGACTTCGTGACCGGCGACCAAGGGCTCGGACACGTGGTGATGAAGACACCGCACGTCCAGGAGGCGGTGGACTTCTACCGCGACGTCCTGGGCTTCCGGCTCAGCGACACCGCCGACTACCCCTGGGGCACCTTCTACTTCCTGGGCTGCAACCCCCGCCATCACAGCGTCGCCTTCGTCCGCTCGTACAAGAACGAGGGCACCCATCACATCCTGTGCGAGGTGACCACCCCCGAAGAGGTCGGCCGGGCCCTCGACCGGACCCGCGAGCACGGCATCGAACTCATGGCCACGCTCGGCAAGCACGCCAACGACGGGATGTTCTCGTTCTACATGACCTCGCCCGCCGGCTTCGGCATCGAGATCGGCGCGGGCGGGGTGCAGGTCGACGAGGACACCTGGGTCAGTCGCACCTACACGGCCGACATCTGGGGCCACCACCCGGTGCCGTAGTCCTTCGCTCCCCGACCCCTCTGAAGAAAGCGGGCCGCAGCCCATGCTTCTCGAAAGCCATCTCCAGGACACCTGGGTCGCGCCGACGGCCGCCGATCCGGCGGTGGTCGACGTCGCCGACGCCGTGACCGGCGAGACGGTCTGCCGCGTCTCCTCCGCCGGCCTCGACCTGGCGGGCGCCTTCGGCCACGCCCGCCAGGTCGGCGGCCCGGCACTGCGCGCGCTCACCTTCCACCAACGGGCCGACCTCCTGGAGGCTCTCGCCACGGCCGTCCGCGGCCGTCGCGAGGAGCTCTACGCCCTCTCCGCCCGCGCCGGGGCCACCCTCGACGACGCCCGCTACGACGTCGACGGCGGCATCCGCGTCCTGCGCGACTACGCCGTCCGCGCCCGCGCCGAACTGCCGGACGCCCCCTACCTCGTCGAAGGTCCCGCCGAACGCCTGACCCGCGGCGAGGACTTCCTGGGCGTCCATCTCGTCACCCCTTCCCCCGGTCTGATGCTCCAGGTGAACGCCTTCAACTTCCCTGTCTGGGCGCCCTTGGAGAAGCTGGCCCAGGCCGTGCTGGCGGGCATGCCGAGCGTGGTGAAGCCGGCCACCCCGACCGCGTACCTCACCGAGCACCTGGTGCGGATCATCACCGACGCCGGCGTACTGCCTGCGGGCGCCCTTCAGTTGGTGGCCGGTTCGGTACGCCCCGGACTCGACCTGCTCGGCGAACAGGACGTCGTCTCCTTCACCGGCTCCGCCGCCACCGCCGCGACCCTGCGCGCCCACGCCAGCCTGGTCGCCCGCTCAGTCCGCTTCAACGCCGAGGCCGACTCCGTCAACGCCGTCGTACTGGCCCCCGACGTCCCGCCGGGCTCACCGCTCTTCGAGGCGTTCGTACGGGAGGTCGTGACCGAGATGACGGTCAAGGCGGGCCAGAAGTGCACCGCCATCCGCCGCGTCTTCGTACCCCGCGAGCACGAGAGCGCCGCGCTCGACGCGATCACGTCCCGACTGGCCGAGGTGACCATCGGCAACCCCGCCGCGGAGGGCGTGGCGATGGGCGCGGTCGTCAGTCTCGCCCAGCGCGAGGAAGTACGACGGGCGGTACGGGCCATCGCCGCGTCCGGGCGCTTCGTCCACGGGGACCCGGCCAAGGTGCGCGTGGTGGACGCCGACCCCGAGCGGGGCGCGTTCATGGACACCCTGCTGATGTCCGCCGATCCCGACGCCGCCGCGCCCCACGAGGTCGAGCCCTTCGGCCCGGCCGCCACCGTCCTCGCCTACCGCGACACCGCCCACGCCACCGACCTGCTGGCCCGCGGCCGGGGCAGCCTCGCCGCCTCGCTGGTCGGCGACGACCTCGCCTGGACGACCGCCCTCGTCCGGGAGGCGGCCCCCTGGCACGGCCGTCTGCACCTGCTGGACTCGACGAACATGACCCAGACCACCGGACACGGCTCGCCCCTGCCCGCGCTCCGGCACGGCGGACCCGGACGAGCCGGCGGAGGAACGGAACTGGCGGGCATCAGAGGCGTGCTGGAACTGATGCAGCGCACCGGGGTACAGGCGTCCCGGCGGACGCTGGCGGAGTTCCAGGGCCGGTAGCGCGGGCCACGGGCGGGAACCCTTCGTGGCCCCGACCCGGCCACCCGTGGCGCGCGCACGATCAGCGTCGACCCCCTCCCCGCCGCGCCCCGTGGGGCGATCGTGCGAGGGCGGGCAGAGGAGCCGACAGCACCGGACTGTGCGCACTGGCCGTGGTAGGGCGCCTCAGGTGTGTCGTTCTCCCGGCAGGGTCCGGCAGCGGTCGGTGGGCGACGAGAGAGCGGTCGACCCGAACCTGGCGCTGCCGGGCGAGACGGTCGCCGACGCCTGAGGCCACCCACTGCCTCGGGTCGTCTCCTTGTCGCCCCGCTGCCCGCCCGACTGCAACCATGCGGAAGCGGAAGCAGTCATACGCGGCGACCCGGCGACCGCCCGGGTGAGGGATCAACACGGGGAGCGGGATGATCAGCACGGTGTTCCGGACCACGGACGTGCCGACGGAGGACCGGTTCGAATACTGGCGTGAATTGATGAGCCGGACGATCGCCCCCAGCGAGATCAGCAGCCACCACGCCGCCGACTTCCGGGCGGAGCAGCGGCTGATGGAGCTGGGGCCGGTGATCGTGTGGTCCGGGGAGGTCCTGCCGACGCGCTACCGGCGCAGCCCGAGGCTGATCCGCCAGTCCGACCCCGAGCAGTACCACCTGCAACTGCTGCTCGGAGGGGGGCTCGGCCTCGACCACGTCGGGCGTACCGACACGTACGGTCCCTGTGATCTGTGGGTGTCCGACAGCTCACGGCCCTACGACGTACGACCGCCGAGGGACGAGAGCCGTCACATCGTCAGCGGGATGGCGGTGGAGTTGCCCAAGGCGTCGCTGCCGCTGTCGCCCGACCAGGTCCGGGGGCTGCTGGGCAGACGTCTGTCGGGGCGCGAGGGGAGCGGCGCTCTGCTGACGGATTTCCTGATCGGGCTGGACCGGCAGTCCGGGGCCCTCCGACCGTCCGACACACCCCACCTGAGCAAGATCCTGCTCGACCTGGTGTCGGTCTGGTTCGCCCAGCCGCTGGAGGCGGAGGCCGCGCTGCCACCGGAGACCCGCCAGCAGGCCCTGACCATGCAGATCCGGGCGTTCATCCAGGAGAACCTGCACGACCCGGGGCTGACTCCGCCGGTGATCGCGGCCGCCCATCACATCTCCCTCAGCTATCTGCACCGGCTGTTCCAGCAGCGGACGCGGGGCGAGACGGTCGCGGCCTGGATCCGGCACGAGCGGCTGGAGAGGGCTCGCCACGACCTGGCCGACCCCTTGCAGATCGCCACGCCGATCCGCGCGATCGCCGCCCGCTGGGGCCTGCCCCGCGCCTCCGACTTCACCCGCGCCTTCCGCTCCGCCTACGGGGTCTCGCCGAGGGAGTACCGACACCAGCCGCCCATGCGGGACTAGACGCACTACCAAGTCGCAGTGCACTCACCGTTAACGACAGTCCCGTGGTCACCTCGCATGCTGGTCGGGTAGTTGCTCGACCCGATCCGAGCAGCGGATTCCAAGGAGACCCCCACTGTCATGACCATGAAAATGTTCGCCAAAGCCTCCGCCGTCGCCGCCGCGGCCATGTGCGCCGCGGCCTTCGCCACGCCGGCCAACGCGGCGGCGACCGCCTACGACACGCTCTACAACGGCGGAACCGGGAAGTGTCTGGCCGTCCCCAGCGCGAGCACCGCCAACGGTGTCGGCCTGATCCAGTGGACTTGCAGCGGCAACAGCGAACAGCAGTGGCAGCTGGAGTCGGTGGCGGGCGGAAACGGCGACCGCTACATCGTCAGAAACCTGAACAGCAACAAGTGTCTCGCCATGCCCAACTCCAGCACGGCCAACGGCACCCAGGCCATCCAGTGGACCTGCAACGGCGGCAGCGAACAGATCTGGATCCACGACAGCGCCTTCCGCCTGCGCAACCTCAACAGCGACAAGTGCCTGGCCATCCCCAACAGCAGTACCGCCAACGGCACCGAGGCCATTCAGTGGACCTGCACCACCAGCGGCGACCAGGCGTGGCTTTGGTAGGCAGAACCACCGGAGCGGCCCTCTCCACGAGGGCCGCTCCGTCTTTGGGAACAGCACGAACAGCAGCAACAGCAGGAACAGCTAAGGAAGCTCCCGAATGAGAAGACGCGTCACCGCCACCGCGGCGGCCATCGCCATGGTGAGCGCATCTCTGCTCACAGGCCCCGCCCTGACCGGCACGGCGTCAGCCGCCGGGACAGCCGAGGCGGTCGTCAACGCCCGCCTCTACAACATGGGCACGGGCCTCTGTCTGGCCAACCCGAACTCCAGCCAGACCGGCGGCACCGTGATGATCCAGTGGTCGTGCAGCAACAGCGACAGCAACTACTGGTCGCTCCAGCCGATGACCAGCGGCGGCTACCACGTGGTCAACAAGGCGAGCGGCCAGTGCCTGGCCATCCCCAGTGGAAGCACGACGCTCGGCACCAAGGCCATCCAGTGGCCGTGCCAGAGCACCCAGAACGACGAGCAGGTCTGGGTCCACGACGAGATCGACCAGCTGAGGAACGTGAAGACCGGCCTGTGCCTCGCCATCCCCAACAGCACCACGACCGCCGGCACCCAGGCCATCCAGTGGACCTGCGACGCCGTGACCGACACGGCCCCGAACCCCGACCGGGAATGGCTGTGGTGACCCGCGAGCGCGGCTGGACCGCGCTCCTGACCGCACTCGTCCTCGCCGTCCTGACCGGCGGCCTCCTGATGCCGGGCCCGGCCTCCGCCGAGGGCACGTCGGCCGAGAAGACCGTGTACACCAACACGATGACCGGCGGCGACGGCACCCGCACCCCGGACATCATCAGCACGAGCGCCAGCGACGCGGTCGTGGCATGGCGGGAAGGCCTGCGGCCCGGCAACCGGGACATGGGCTACATGCGGTACTCGTACACCACCGACGGTGGCGCGACCTGGAGCCGCCCCCGGACGCTGGCGCAGGAGACCGACGAGTACGCCTGGCACTACGTGATGCTCTACAAGTCCGGCAGCGAGCTGTTCGCGTTCCTCGGACGCACCCCGATCGCGGACCCGACCGACGAGGACGACGACGGCGACACGTGGAACAACAACGGCCTGCCGATCACCGCCACCGTCGTCAAGCGCAGCACCGACGAGGGCCACACCTGGCAGGACTACCCCGTCACCGTGCCGGCCATCGGCAACCTCGCCATCTCGGGCCGCCCGATCAGGCTGGCCAACGGCAACACCGTCCTCCCGTACTGGGGCACGGGCCGGGAGAACGGCGTGCTGATCGCCACGGACCCGAGCCTGAAGACCTGGACGAAGGGCGGTACCGTCTCGAACGGGAACGCCACCGGCGTCAAGGCCGGTGAGAACCAGATCGTCGTCTCGCCGGACGACCCGAACACACTGATCATGGTCGCCCGCGCCGACAACGCCAACGCCATGACGGCCACGAGCACCGACGGCGGCGCGAGCTGGACGGCCTTCACAGCCGCCACCGGTCTGCCGAGCAACAACGCGGCCAGGAGCTACTTCGGCAAGGACAGCAACGGCCAGCTCCTGTACATCTACACGACCGGCGACACCAACACCCGCCCGTCCCTCTACTACAAGACCAAGCGCCCCGGCGCGACGTCCTGGAGCGCCGCCAAGTTCTTCGCCGACGGTCCGGCGAGCCAGCAGGATCCGACCCCGGCCGGTACCGGCGAAGGCTGGGACACCTACCCGATGGCCGACGAGTACGCACCGGGCAAGTTCTTCGTGACCTGGGAGTTCGACACCACCCGCATCAAGGTGAACAGGCTGGACATCTCCGACGCACCCTGATCCCCGACCACGACCGCCGTACCCCTGGCCGCCCGCCGACCAGGGGTACGGCAGCGTGTGCGGCCCTGTCCCCGTGCGAGGAGTCCGTCGCCGATCTCGCACTACCGCCGCTCCACCACGGGGGGGCTGGACTCGGCGACGCTAGGGTGCGCAGACGACCTGCCGCTTCTGTCCGGGCAGGTACAGGTCCCGTTCCTGCTGCGTGATGTCGCGGCGGACGGCGTCGCAGAGGTTGTGGATCAGCCGGGGTGCGCTGGGCAGGCTGACGTTCCACAGTTGCACGGTGCCGTCGTTGTCGGCGCTGGCCAGCGTATGTCCGTCGGGGCTGAAGGCCAGGGACAGCACCTCGGCGGTGTGGCCGACGAACCGGACCCGGGCATACCCGGTGGCGATGTCCAGCAGGGACACGGTGCCACCGCCGCTGCCGCTGGCGCTGCTCCCGGCGGCGAGGGTGGTGCCGTCCGGGCTGAACGCCACGGTCGTCCCGGCGCCGGGAAGGGTCTGCTTGATTCTGCCGGTGGCAGGATTCCACAGGCGTACGGTGCCGTTCTCGCTGCTGGTTGCCAGGGTGGTGCCGTCCGGGCCGAAGGCGATCGACTCGACGGTGTTGCCCGAGGGGTCCAACTGTCTCGCCGGTCCCGAGGTGCCGGCGGGGAGCTTGTCCTCAGGCATGTTCAGGGTTGCGAGGACGTGACCGTTGCGCACGTCCCACAGCCGTACCCGCCCGAAATGGCCACTGACGGCGAGGACTGTGCCAGCGGGGTTGAAGACCACCGACGGCAGTGTCCCTTCCGTTTGCTTGTCCTGGAAGGTCTTCTTCGTACGGCCGGTGGTGGGGTCCCAGAGCATGACGGTGCCGTCGTCGCGGACGGTGGCGAGGGTGGTGCCGTCCGGGCTGTACGCCACCGCCGTTCCCGCGTCGGGGAGCGAGCGCTCCTCCTTCCCGCTCCTTGGGTCCCACAGGTGGACGGTTTCGCGTCGGCCGCTGGTCGCCACTGTGCCGCCGTCAGTACTGAAGGCCGCCGAGGCCTCCGCCTGGCCGCCCGGCAGCGTGTGCGTGACCTTGCCGGTCACCGTGTTCCACAGCCGTATGCCGCTGCCGGTCAGCCCCATCGACATGGCGCCGATGGCGAGGGTCGTGTTGTCGGGGCTGAACGCCACCGCGGTGGCCTGAGTTCCAGGCTTGCGGAGGGTGGCCCGGGGGTGGCGGCCGGCGACATTCCAGAGTCGTAGGCTGCCGTCCCTGCCGCCGGAGGCCAGGACCGCGCCGTCGGGGCTGAACACGACGGAGTTCACTGCCTCGGTGTGCCCGGTGAGAGTGATCTGGAGGCGACGGCTGACGACGTCCCACAGTCGTACGGTGCCGTCGTCGCTGCCGGAGGCGAGGGTCGTACCGTCCGGGCCGAACGCCAGGGTTCGGACAGGGAGACTGTGACCGGTGAGGCTCGCCTCGGCACGTCCGGTCTCCGCGTCCCACAGCCGCACCACACCTGACGCGCTGCCCGTGGCCACGGTGTGTCCGTCGGGGCTGAAGGCCACCGCCTGGAGGGAGTCCAGGGATTCGGTGGTGAGTACTGCCCGGATCCGGCCGGTGTCCAGGTCCGACAGGTACACCCGCCGATCGTGCCCGCCCGTGGCCACGGTGTGCCCGTCAGGGCTGAAGGCGACCAGCATCTCGACGCCGGAGGGAGCGGAGAGGGTGGTCCTGACACGGCCGTCGGCCACGTCCCACACCCGTCCGGTGGCGCTCACCGCGACGGCCCGGCCTCGGACGAACGCGACGGCCTCCACACGCCGGTCGGAGATCGCGGCACGGATGTTGGTGTGGGCCTTCGACAGGTCCCACGTCTGCACACCACCGGCCCCCGCCGTCACGAGGCGTTTCCCGCTGCGGTCGAAGGCCGTGGACCACACGGCCCCGCCGGTACGGGTCAAGGTCGTCCGCGCACTGCCAGTGGCGGCGTCCCAGAGTTTGACGGAGCCCGCGCCGACAGCGCTGTCGCTGCCGGTCGAGGCCACGGTCCTTCCGTCCGGGCTGAAGGCAACAGTGTCGACCGTCGCGGCATGCGCCGCGACGCGGTGTTCGAGCGGGACGCCGGCGGCGGCGTAGAGGCTGGTGGTCGCCTCGCGGGTGGGACTGGTGCGATAGGCCTGGATCGCCAGCAGGGAGGCCAGGTCGGAGTCGCGGCTCAGCAAAGCGGTGGACTGAGCGGCGAGTTGACGGGACAGGGCCTGACGTTGCGCGGTGAACGCGCTCCGGCGCTGGTCCAGAGCCGTGCCGGTCGCGGCGAGCGCGACGACGAGCACGCACGCCAGACCGGCGACCAGCGCCCGCAGTCGGCGCGCCGCGCGGGTGACCTGTCTTTGTTCGTCGGCACGGGCCTGGAGGCTCGCGGCGAGGAAGGCCTTCTCCAGAGGGGTGAAATGATCCTGTTGTTCCTGGGGGAAGGACTCCTCGGCCGCGGCGAGTCGGCTGCCTCGGTAGAGGGCTCCGGCGTCACGGCCGAGTTCGTCCCAGACGCCTGCGGCTTCGGATAAGCGGCGCTGGCCGCGCAGGAGTTCGCGGCTGGTGTCGATCCAGTCGCGCAGTCGGGGCCAGGCGGTGATGACGGCCTCGTGGGCGAGGTCCACGGTGCCGTCGTCGAGGGTGACCAGCCGGGCACGCGCCAGCAGTTCGAGGATCCGGTCGGCCTCCGCACCGCTGGTGGGGTTGAGTTCACTGTGCCGCGCGGGACGGCGGGTGTCCTGGGCGCCTTCACCGGGGCTGATCAGGCGCAGCAACAGGCTCCGGGCGAGGGCGGCCTGCTCGGGCCGCAGGCCGGTGTAGACCTGCTCGGCGGTGCCGGCGATGGCACCGCGGATGCCACCGGCGGCCTCGTACGCCTTGAGGGTGAGGGTCTTCCCCTTGCGGCGGCGCCAGGTCTCCACCAGGGCATGGGACATCAGGGGCAGGCTGCCGGGTTCGTCCGCCACCTCGTCGATGATCCTCGCGCTGAGCGAACGCTCCAGCACCAGACCTTCGGCGGCTGCCGGTCCCACGATCGCCTCCCGCAGTTCCTCCCGGCTCATCGGCGTGACGAGCAGATTGGCACGTTGCAGGGCGTGGGCGAGGCCGTGGTGCTCACCGCAGCGGCCGTAGAAGTCGGCCCTCACCGCGATCACCACCCGCAGACGGCTGCTCTCGTCCAGCGCGGTGAGCAGGGCCTCGATGAACTCGGCGCGCTCGGCACTGTCATGGCAGAGCGTGAACACCTCCTCGAACTGGTCGACCAGGACCCAGGTGTCCCCTTCGCCGTCCGCGGGAGTCAGAGCGGCGGCATGCCGGATCGCCGGCTGTTCACCGGGGGTGAGGATCCGAATGGCCGCCGGCCTGGCCGAGGGTTCGGCCCGGCGCAGCGCGGGGATGAGTCCCGCCCGCAGGAGGGAGGACTTCCCGCTGCCGGACATGCCTATGAGCCCGGTGAAGCGGTGTCGCCCCGCCGTCCTGACCAGATCGGCCGTCAGACGGTCCCGGCCGAAGAACCTGTCGTGATCGTCAGGCTCGAAACGCGCCAACCCCATGTACGGCCCGCGCGCCCCGTCGTCGAACGCCGGCTGCTCCTGTTGCTCTTCGCGGGCGGCCTGGTTCCAGCGCCGCTCCCACTCGACAGCGTCCCCGCCGCACACGGTGGCGTACGCCAGGGCCACGGGCAGCGAAGGCAGCCGTTCACCGGCGGCGGCTTCGGACAGCGTGGCGGACGCGTATGCGCAACGCCTGGCCATGGCACGGTAGGTGGGCCCGCCGGCCTGCCGCCGCAACATGCGCAATTCATGGGCGAAACGCTGGACCGGTCCGGCTTCGGGGTCCAGCGGAATCTCGGGACGACCCACTTCGGTGACGCTCCTTTTCTCTGCCACGACGGTGATTCTCGGTTTCGCGCCGTAGCGCACGATCTCGTCCCGCACGGTATGCGGGTCCACAGTGGGAGGCCCGGTCTCCCCGCACCAGCCGCTGTCCGGCCGATGCTCCAGAACCGTTCTCGCCGGTTGCCGCGTGCTCCCTCCCCCGCAGGAAACGCGCGGCAACCGGCCGCCCGACGGCAGAGCGACTCCCCCGGCCAGTCACGCTGTCGACGACCCTCCCCGCCCCTGATTCCAACGGCGGCAGCATTGACTGGCCACCTGTCTCCGCTCACAAATCAACTCGGCGCGGGCCTGACAAGACCTCGCTCCGGCCAGGGCTGGGGCGGATCTTGACTACCCGTACAGACGAATGAAACGGCCAAGCACGACCCAGGGGGCTGGTGTCGGAAAGCCCCTCGGCGACCCCGTCGCAAGCGCTCGATCGAAATCGCCCAGAACGCATTCGTCGGCGTGACATGCGGACGGAAACGCAGTGGCTGGGAGTCGTTCCGGCCGTGTGCGGCACCAATCTCGGTTCAGGCGAGGTCGTTACGGCGAGCGGTCCGCAGATCGTCATCGTGTGTATGTTCCGCCGCCGGCCTCGTCCCGGCCGGATCCCCTTCGAGGCGTGCCAGGGCGGTCGCCGTCCCGGCGGCGGAGGTCGTGTCGCCGGCCGTGACGAACAGGCGGTGGGCCTCCGTGAAGTGGGTGCGGGCCTCCGCCAGTTCGCCGCACTGTTCGAGGGCGGTGGCGAGGCCGGCGAGAGCACGGGCCCGGAAGCGGCTGGTGCCGCCGTGGGTGACGGGGGCCATGACGGCCCTGAAGGCCTGTACCGCCTCGGGCCAGCGTTCCAGGGCGAGCAGGTCGCGGGCTATCTGGTGGCGGAGTATGGCCTCGGCGAACTCCTGGAACCCGGGCACGTCACCGGCCCGGGTGCCGAGCAGGGCCAGGTGGACGGCCAGTGCCTCCTCGGCTCGGCCGGCCTCGCGCAGGGCGCTGCCCAGGACGCGCCGGGAGACCGCCTGGCCCGCCTCGTCACCGGTGGTCGCGAAGAGTCGTACGGCGTTCTCGGCGGCCTCGGCCGCCTCCGCGGGGCGGTCCAGGCTCATGCAGGCTCCGGCGATGTAGGTCGACGCCCAGGCCTGCTGCGCGATGTCGCCCACCTCCGTGGCCAGTTCGAGTGCGCGGCGGGCGTGTTCCTCGGCCTCCCGGTAGTGGCCGCCTCTCGTCGAGTACGTCCAGGCAAGGCAGTTGAGCTGGTGGGCCTCGGCGGCCCGGTCGCCGAGCGCCGCCGCCGACCGGACGCCGTGGGAGAACAGGGTCCGCCACTCGGGCCAGGCGTCCCAGCGGTCGGAGAACCAGTACAGGGTGCGGGCGGTGTGGAGGATCTCCCGGTGCCGGCCGGCCGCCGCCATCACCGGCAACGCGCCTGCCCAGTGGGCGCGTTCGGTGGTCAGCCACTCCTCGGCCTCGGTGGCGGACGCGGGGGTGAAGGGCGCGGGCTCGCCCCTCCAGGGCTCCGGCGCGGTGTCCGGTGCCTCGAACAGGCGGCCCGCCGCCGAGGCCGAGCGCAACAGCCAGTCCGCTGCCCGGACGCGGACCGCGTCCTCGTCCGCCTCCTCGTCGCGCAGTCGCTCGCGGGCGAAGAGCCGTACGAGATCGTGCAGGGCGTAGCGGCGGGGCGTCGTCTCCTCCAGCATGCCCCGGTCGACCAGCAGGTCGAGGGAGTCCTCGGTGGTGAGCGGATCGCCGTCGGCGAGGACGGCCGCGAGGTCCGGTCCGGCGTCGTGGCCGGGCAGCAGGGCGAGTCGGCGCAACAACATGCGGTGCGCGTCGGTGAGTTGGCCGTAGGAGAGGGCAAGAGCGCTGCGGACGGCGAGGTCGCCCGCGACCAGCCTGCTCAACCGGCGTTCCTCGTCGGCGAGTTGGTCCACCAGCCGGGCCGGGGTCCAACTGGGGCGGCTGGAGAGGCGGTTGCCGACGATTCGCAGGGCCAGCGGGAGGTGTCCGCACAGTACGGTCAGCCGGGTGATCGCCTCCGGCTGTCCGCCGGTGCGCGGGGTGCCGAGGATCCGTTCCAGCAGCCGGGCCGACTCCCCTCCGCTGAGCCCGCCGAGCCTGATCCGCCGGACGCCTTCCAGACCGGCCAACGGCCGTCTGCTGGTGACCAGGACGAAACTGCCCTCCGCGTCCGGCAGCAGCGGCCTGGTCTGGCTCTCGTCGGCCGCGTCGTCGAGCACGACCAGCGCGCGCCGACCCGCGAGTGCCGCCCGGTAGGCGGCCTCCCGGGCGACCGGGTCGACCGGGATCCGGTCGGGCGGGTGGCCGAGCGCGGTGAGCAGGAGGACGAGCGCCTCGGCGGGAGGCAGCGGGGAGTCGCTCATCCCGTGCAGCTGGACACAGACACAGCCGTCCGGGAACGTGCCCGCCAGCCGCCGTACCGCCTCCGCCGCCAGAGTCGTCTTGCCCTGCCCGCCGGGCCCGAAGAGCACTACGGCCCGGGTCCGGCTGCCGCCGGCGAGGGCCTCCAGGTCCGCCAGTTCCTGCTCCCGGCCGGTGAAGTCCGCAACGGTGCGCAGGAGATACGGCGACGCCGGCGCCCCTCCGCGTTCCCGGCCGGCGTCGGCCAGCCGCTGGAGACGCTCGCTCTGCTCGGCGTCCAGACGGAGGGCGGCGGCGAGCGCGTCGACCGTACGGCGCTGCGGCCCCCGGCTGCGACCGCGCTCCAGGTCACCGAGGGCGCGCACGCTCACCCCGGACGCCTCGGACAGCTCCTCCAGGGTCAGCCGGGCGGTCCTGCGCAGCGACCGCAGCATCACGCCGAAGCCGGTGCCGACAGGTGAAATCTCGGACCGCGGCGGTTCAGATATATGACTGGTCATCACGACAATTAAAACAACCGCAAGCGCTTCCTACTTCCGCCTGCACTTCTGCCTGGAGGGCGCGGGCCATCCCTGATGAGCTGGGACCTCCCCGACAGAAGGACCAACCGACATGCCTTACATCAGCGTTGGCGAAGAGAACAGCGCGCCCATCGAGCTCTACTACGAGGACCACGGCACCGGCCAGCCCGTCGTGCTGATCCACGGCTACCCGCTCGACGGCCACTCCTGGGAGCGCCAGGTCCCGCACCTGCTGGAGGCGGGCCACCGGGTCATCACGTACGACCGGCGCGGCTTCGGCCGGTCCTCCCAGCCGACCACGGGTTACGACTACGACACCTTCGCCGCCGACCTCGACAAGGTGATCGAGGAGCTGGACCTGACCGACGCGGTTCTGGTCGGCTTCTCCATGGGCACCGGCGAGGTGGGCCGTTACCTGGGCACGTACGGCTCGGGCCGGATCGCCAAGGCCGCCTTCCTGGCCTCGCTTGAGCCCTTCCTCCTGAAGACCGACGACAACGCGACCGGTGTGCCGCAGGAAGTCTTCGACGGGATCTCGGCGGCGGTCACCAAGGACCGGTACGCCTACTTCAGCGCCTTCTACCAGGACTTCTACAACCTGGACGAGACGCTGGGCAGCCGCATCAGCGAGGAGGCGCTGCGCAACAGCTGGAACGTGGCCGCGGGTTCCTCGGCACACGCCTCGGTCGCCTGCGTCCCGACCTGGATCACCGACTTCCGGGCCGACGTGGCGAAGATCGACGTCCCGTCGCTGATCGTGCACGGCACCGGCGACCGCATCCTGCCGATCGACTCCACCGGGCGGCCGTTCCACGCGCTGCTGCCCTCCGCCGAGTACGTCGAGATCGAGGGCGCGCCGCACGGCCTGCTGTGGACGCACGCCGAAGAGGTCAACACCGCGCTGCTGGCCTTCCTCGCGAAGTAGCCCTCGCCGCCGACGGATCACCCACCCGGGACGGTCACCGCGGGCAGCGCCACCAGCGCGGTCCCCGGGACCGTCGCGGACGATCAGCCGGCGCCGGTGCGGGGTGGACAGGAGGTGTCCTGGCCAGCTGGGCACGACTCGCGCGAGTACGCGGCGGCAGGCGGCTCCGGTCCGCCCCACGACCGATGCGGCGCCGGGCTTTTCCCCTTCGCTGACGGCACTGGAAGGCCGTAGTAGTCTCCGTCGTCTGAACGCCAACACCCCTTGTACAGATGGGCGTTGGCGTTCTTCGACCTTGGTGGAACGGCCCACACCTGCGCCGCCCCAGCCCCAGTCTCGTACCGGAGGACACATCCATGATCAGAGCTCAGCACATCGCCGCGTCATGCACGGCGATCGCGTTGGCCGCGGCCTCGCTCCTCGTCGCGACCCCGGCCGAAGCCTCCTCCAGCGTGTGCTACCTAAAGTACTACGACAACCCGCTCATCCCGGGCACCCAGAAGTTTCTGGTGCCCGAAAGCGACCTGTCGTACGGCAGCACGGACTACTGCGTCTCGGGATGGCAGCGCCAGATCAACCACCGCTACGGCGACGTACTCACCGTCGACAGCGTCTTCGGCCAGAACACCAGGGCCTGGACCCGGCTGATCCAGGACACCAGCACGTACTCCTGGTGCGCGGGCGGTGTCGACGGGATAGCGGGACCCAAAACGATCAGCTGCTTCGAGTACGAGAACGGCATCTCCATCTGGTGACGGCCAGGGGCCTGGAGTTACGGTTCCCAGTCTCCGCGCATGGGAGTGCGTGGGCGGGGCTCTGCGCTCTCGTCCCGCACGTGTCCCCGTGGCCGCCTCCACCACGACGCCGGGCAGGAGCCGTTCGTCGGTTCCCGCCCGGTCTGTGCGCCTGGGCCCCGGTCGGGGCGTAGGGGGGAACGAACCCGACACAGGCATGGGTTGCTGCGCCACCTCCGGGTCGAGCTCGCCCTGTACTGAGTCAGCCGCTCCGACGATCGTCGACCTCGACGGACAAGTGCGGCCACAACGCTACGAGTTGCAACAGCTCATCCGCCACAGGTCCGACTGCCACACGCACGCGCTCGCCAGGGCGGAAGTGCACAACGGTGCCGGTCGCGCCGTCGTCCGCGATCGGTGTCAGACCCGTCGTGGGGACGCCGAACTCGTAACGTTGATTCCAGGCGCCTGCTGCGCGGCGATTGGTGTGGACGAGCCATTCGCTGAGCGCCGCGACAACGGACATACCGCGGCGCGGATAGCCATCGGGAAGCACTTGCGCGTCGGGGTGATCGAAGAATCGAAGATCCTTCGACGCCATGACCGGCTTCTTCACGGCTCGTCCGTGCTCATCGAAGCGGGTGTCAGTGCCTCGACCGTCGTCCGCGACGGATACCGATCCGTCGGCGTGGAAGGTGACGGTACAACGCCCTGCGCCGCGCGCTTCCGCCTCGTCGGCCGCGTAGGCGACGACTTCGAGGATCAGGTGCTGCGCACCGCTCGGTGCATAGGTGGCCCAATCGCGACGGATACGCGTGAGGTGGTGGACGTCCACGGTGCTCGTCCAGTCGTGCGTCGTGTTGCGCCACGGAACCGTTGATCTGTCCATTCGGGAAGTATCCCGACCGCGCACACAGGTTCAAGATGCGGTCCATCGCGAAAGACCGCCTCGCCCCGTGGGCGAACCAGCCAGCCGACGCCCTCCCCGGTGGTGGCCGCGTCGGTGCCGAGGATCTCCCGATGCCTGTCGTCGGTGGCACCGACCGCGATCAGCGCGTGGACGTTGATGGTCCGGCCGTCGTCGCCTGTTCGGCCCACCGGGGTCGTTCCAGGAGCCAGTGAGCCCTTTCCAACCTCTCGCGTTGGTACGGACGCAGCGGAACAAGCCAGGAAGCGACGGCTGGTCCGCTGGGCGGAACAGAGGGCGACCGCGCGCTTTCACCGGAACACGCTGTCCACGAACGAGACGGAATCAGGTTTCCGGTCGACAAGTCATAGGAGTTGCGACGATGAAGATCCAGAACAGGATCACCGTCCTGGCGGCGACGCTTCTGAGCTGCGCGGGCATGGTCACGTTGGCGACGGGAGCGAGTGCCGCCGTGCCGACGCCGGACTCTACGGCGGGAGTGTCAGCCCGTGTCACGGCCGCCGCTGCCGCGAGCAGCTATCACACGATCAAGAACATGGCCTACAGCCAGTGCGTGGACGCGCCCGGCGGGGTGCTGAACGTCAGACTTCAGCTGGCCAACTGCAACGGCTCCAGCACGCAGAACTGGGCGTTCGTGTCGACCGGTTCGGCGGACACCTACTACCTGGTGAATCAGGCGAGCGGGTACTGCGCCGAGGTCAACAACGGCACCAGCGTTCCGGGCGAGGCCGTCGACGAGTACCTCTGTGACGGGCTGGCGTCGGAGCAGTGGGTCGAGACCGCCGTGATCATCGACCAGAAGATCGGCGCGAAGTTCAGGCACGTGGGCACCAATCTGTGCCTCGACACGGTCGGCGGTGCCGGCAGCCAGCTCATGCAGTGGAGTTGCGACGACGCACACCCGGCGACGGCCCAGGTCTGGACCGTGAGTTAGGCCGCTTCCGAGCAGCCCGCCGCTCACCGTTCGGCGAGCTGCTCGACCGAACGCCGTTCCTGCCGGGGCGATCCCACGGCAGGAACGGCGTTCACAACGGCAGGGCGATGGTGTCCGTCGTCGTGGGCCCCGCGTGGTCAGGGGTAGATGGGCCCGTAGGCGCCGACGAGGTACTCCAGGCAGCTGTTGGTGTTGGGGCCCGCCTGGCCGTCGACGTTCTGTGAGCAGGGCGAGTCGGTCTGGAACTTCTTGACCCAGGCCTCGGTCTGCGGTCCGAAGTTGCCGTCCACGGACAGCGGGGTGCCGCCGTAGTACTCGTTGATGCCCTTCTGGAGCAGCTTCACGCAGTAGTCGCCGTAGTCGCCGTAGGCCAGATTGTGGTTGGGGACCAACTGCTTGAACAGCAGGGCGTTGTTCTTGTAGTACACCGTGGTGCAGGTGGTGGAGGAGTACGCGGCGGAGACCTGCGCGGTGGTGGTCGCCGCGTCCGCGGTGGGCGCCACGGCGAGTCCGCCGCCGGCGAGGGCTGCCGAGGCGAGTCCGAGTGCGAGCCGCCTGCCGATGACCTTCATGAGCGTGGGTTTCCTTCTGTGTCTGGGTCGCTGAGGCACCGCGCCGTCGACGGACATGAGGATCCGGGCCGTCGGGGCGGGGCGGTTCCGATACTCGGGCCCGCGAGCGTCGGAGCACCACACCCGGCCGCCGATTGACGAGATTGCGGGTCCTCGAAGCTCTGACCTGCTCTTCTCTCGTCCCGGGTGGCAATGGGACGGGTCGTGTCCCGGGAGCGCGAACCTCTCGGAAGCGTGCGCGTCAGGAACAAGCCCGTGCACACTTCACCCGTGATCGGCCCCACTACACAGCGGGACGCCGTCGTCGGCCAGGCCGTCGATTGTGTGGCCATGCTGCAAGGAGTTCCGTATTCGTCGCCGGAAGACACCCGCGTGCCGGCCGGCGGTGACCAGGCCGTCCCGGATGACGAAGTCAGCTCCTGGGCGAGCAGGCGTTCCGCGCAGGCCCGCAGGCCGGGGTGTGCTCACGCAGCATGGCGACGAGGTCGTCGCGGATCACAGCGCGCCCCGGCAACAGGAAGACGAGTACCCACACGCACCGCGAATTCCTCTGGTTCAGGTGCGGGTCGGGCCAATGGCGCGCAAAACGGCCCACCGGCGTCATATGGGCATGAGCATGATGATTCGATCAGCTCTCGCAGGCCAGGCCGCCGAGGGGGAATCCAATGCTCCGTATGCACTTCACCGATGCCGACCTGGCGCGTACCCGTATGGCGGCCGAGCCGGATCCCCTGTGGGAGATCGGGCTGAGCCTGGCCCGGTTACAGACCCGGCAGGGTCGGTGGGCGTACGCCTCGTGGTACCGGGACACCAGACAGCGGCTGACCGAGACCGGGCTGGACCGCATGGTGCGCACCACGCTCTTGCCTCTGTTTCCCAGAGCCGCCTACTACCCGGACTTCCTCAATCCCGCCGAAGCGGCGGACGGCCTCGACGCGGGGCTGGCCGCCATCATGGCGACCCCGGAGGAGCGGATCCGGCGCGAGGTGGAGCACTTCGCGAGCATCACAGCGGCTCCGACCTGGACGCAGCGCCTCGTGGAGCGGGACGCGCGCGAAGACCTGACCGACTGCCTGCGGCGGTACTACGACACGGCCATCGCGCCCTATCACGAACGGGCCCAGGCCCGGATCGACGCCGAGCGATCCGTCCGGGCCCGCGCCCTGCTGCACGGCGGGACGGACGCGCTTCTGCGCGGCCTGGGGCCCTCCATCCGTTGGCAGGCACCCGTACTGCATGTCGAGTACCCCGCCGCCGACTGCGACCTCCACCTCGGCGGACGCGGACTGCTGCTCGTACCGTCGTATTTCTGCTGGGGATGGCCGATCGCACTGGCCGATCCCGCACTGCCGCCCGTCCTCGTCTACCCCCTCCTCCACGAACAGGCCGCCCCCACCGGCACGGCGCCCCTCGCGGTGCTGCTGGGCCGGACCCGGGCACTCGTGCTCCGGGCCACCGCGGCTGGAGCCACCACCGGGGAACTCGCCCGCGCGGCCGGCATCTCCGGGCCGGCCGCCAGCCAGCACACGTCCGCACTGCGCGACGCGGGTCTGATCACCAGCCACCGCCACGGTCCAGCCGTCCTGCACACCCTCACACCTCTCGGCGCGGCCCTGGTCCGCGCCGCCACCAGATGAACGACCTCCTCCGGCGTGACCCCTCAATTACCCTCTTCCACCTGGGCATTTAAGCCGTACTGAACAGGTGTGGCCGGGTGTACCGGCCGGTGGGAAGGTCGTCGTCAGCGGCCGGCGGACAGCGCAAACGTGGCGGGACAGGGGCCGTGAACGGCGCCTCCTGCCCGACGTACTGCCTGCTCTGCCGCATGGACCCCGACGACGCTGGACTCACTGGATTGAGGAGACCCAATGGGAAGCATCCGAACCACCGCCGGACTCGCGGCGGCATCGGTGATCTCGCTGCTTTCGATGATCGCCGCGACCGGCACCGCTGCCGCCGCGTCGGACTCACCGGCGGCCACCCCGAGAGCCGTGGCGGCCGTTCCGAGCGGATGTACGGCAGGGAACTTCTGCTTCTGGAACAACGCGTACTACGACGACGGGCCGGGTCAGGTGTCCGGCAACAACAACAACTACACCGCCTTCGCGCACGCCAGCTGCCCGCACCAGACGTGGAACGACTGCATCTCGTCCGTCTACAACGACGGCACCAGCGGCCTGGGCGTGGCCGTCTACCTCGACGCCGGACCGAGCGGCGTGTCGTGGTGCGTGCCGGACAACACCGGCTACGCCCTCCTGCCCACGTACTACCCGAACACCACCACCGTCCTCAACGACTCGATCAGCGCCAACAAGTGGACCTCGGCCTGCTGATCCGACCCCCAACGGCACTCTGAGGACTGGCGGTTGACCATGTCTCACCGTTCGCGACGCGGGCCTGAACGGGTCCGCGCGAGCCTTCGGATCGCGGCGGTGCTGACAGCCGCCCTGGCAGCGGTGACCGGGTGCTCCACGGGCCCGGCACCGCGACCGGGGAGCGCCACGTCGCAGGCGCGTCAGGAGGTGGCGGCGCTGGCCGTACTGACCGACGACGCCACCTCGCTCCGGCAGCACTGGCAGCTGTTCGGCGCCCAGCAGCTGCTGGTCCAGCGGTGCATGCGACAGCTGGGCCTGCGCTACCTCGTCACGCGCACCGGCCCCGAACCGGCGGCCGGCATCACCACCGCGGACACCAGAGGCACCGCCGTCCCGGCCTCCTACGCGATCACCGGGCCACCGGTCGGCGCGATCGACGGAGTGCCGGCGCAGGACCGCTACGTCGGCTCCCTTCCGCCTGCGGCGCGGGCACGCTATCTGGTCGCCTACAACGGCTCCGCCACCCGCATGGCGACCCTCACGCTGCCCAGCGGGACCGTGAGCCGGTACCTGACCGGCGGCTGCGAGGGCCGGGCACGGACGGAGCTGTACGGCAGCGTACGGGCCGCGATGCAGGACACCCTCGTCCCGCAGGACGTGAACGCGATGTTCCACGCCTCCCTTGCCACCAACCGGCGCTACCAGTCGGCGCTCGTCACCTGGCAGCGCTGCATGGCCCGATCCGGATGGCGGGCGAAGACCCCGGCCGCGGCCATCCAGGCACTCCAGGCCCAGGCCGCCGCCAGCGCAAGTACCGCCGCACTGGCCGGAAAACAGCACTCGGAGGCCGCCGCCGACCAGCGTTGCGACACCGCCGGCGATCTGCGCGGCACGCTCACCGCCCTGCGAAGGGCCTTCCTCGATCGGCAGCCCAAAGAGACCCTGATCCGACTGAACCAGATCGAACAGACCCGCCGGTCGGCCCTGGCCCGCGCCCGGACAGCTCCCTGAACTCCCCCAACGACAACCAGCACCCCGCCGCACCCCTCTGCCCCCGACTCACCAACTGGAGTCACGTCCAGGGCAAGCACTCTTCACCCTATTGGCGTTCGGGCTCGCATGCCTTCCGATAGGTCGCGTCCGGTATGTAGGTCTTCCACTGCGCCTTGGTCAGTTCCGCTCCGGCGCGGGCGCAGACGTCCCTCACCGCCTGGGCGGGGTCGACGACGTGGCGTTGGACGGAAACGTGCGTGCCGCTCGCGTACAGGGTGTGGTTGTCGGAGCTGAAGGCGAGAGAGGTCAGCGGTTCGCCGGCGGTCGGCAGGGGGCCGCCCAGGGGCTGCCGGGTCTGGGTGTCCCAGAGTTGGAGGGTTCCCGCGTCGCCGCCTACGGCGAGTGTGCGGCCGTCGTGGCTCAGGGCGAGAGCTGTGATCGACTCCGAGCTTTCCGCCGAGGACTGCAAGGCGTCGTCCAGGACTGCGACCGGGTCGGCAGGGTCGCCGTCCCAGAGGGTGACGCGGCCGGTGAGGTCCCCTGCGGCCAGCCAGGAGTGGCCGACAGTGCCGGATGAGCCGCCGACGACGAACGCGGTGGCGCTGATATCGGCGTCCTGGGCCAGTTTCGGAGGCAGGCGGCGGGCCGAGGGAAGACGTACGGCGCTGCCGTCGCCGACCAGGACACGGCCGTCAGGGGACAGTGCCAGGTGGCTGTCGGCCAGGCCCTTCACCGTGCCGGCTCTGCGGGCGTGGACCGTGTCCCAGATCTCGTCGACCGTTCCGCCGTCGTCCGTGGCCCGGGCGACGTAGAGGGTGTGGGTGCCGGGCGCCAGGGCGAGGGAGCGTATGTCGTCGGCGGGGCCTGTCGGGGTGAGGGGCACGGTCACCGGCGGGCGGGTGCCAGTCAGGTCCCGGACGGTGACGCGTCGCGCCGTGCCGTAGACGAACGCACGGCCGTCCGGACTGAAGGCCAGCAATGGCAGGCCGGCGGCCGACACGGACGGCAGGGTCCGTGGCCGTCCGCCGCCGGTCGAGCGCAGCGTGAAGTGGTAGGCGGCGCCGCTGCGTTCGACCGTGGCGAGTGTGTTGCCGTCCGGGGCGAGCAGGGTGGCGTCCGAGGGCCGTGCGTGCCAGGCCGACGCTGTCGGTGTCGTCACGTCGTAGGAGTGGACGGTGTTGTCGGAGAGGTAGCGGAGTATGGGGTGGGTCGGGTCCCAGGCCAGTTCGCCGTATGTCTGCTGCTCGCCGAGGGGGTGGCGGAAGACGGGGGCGCCGGGTGCGGACAGGCGCCACACCCGGATCTCCGTGGTGTCGTCGGTCGCCAGGAACGCCCCGTCCGGGCTGAAGACGGCCGAGTCGACCTCCGCGTCCTCGGGGGCTGCGACCTGACGTCCCGTACGGGTGTCCCAGATGTGGATGCCCAGCGCCGACACGAGCGCGAGACGGTGGGTGGCGGCCTCGGAGCCACGGCCGAACAGCAGTTGTGCGCCATCGGCCGCGCACAGGTCTCCGGCGCTTCGCCAGGCGCCGGGGACTGCGCGGTGCTCGGTCGTGTCCCGGACCTCCACTCCGTGGGAAGTGCACGCGGCGATCTGCCGGTCGTCGGGGTCCGTGGCGACGGCATCCACACCACGTGCCCGGGTCTCGTACAGCAGCCTCCCACCGTCGACGGAACGCACCTGCACACGGCCGGAGTTCGCGTCGCTGACCGTGTAGCTACGGCCGCTGCTGCCGAAGGAGATGTCGGTGGTGCGCCTCGGGAGAGGGCGGGCGCCGCCGGTCCAGCGATGGCCGGCCGTGTCCCACAGGCGTATCCCGTCGCCGGTGGAGAGCGCGAGAACCCGGGCGTCGGGGGCGGCGGCGATCAGTTGGGTGCCGGCCGGCAGCGCTCCCGAAGCGATGCGCGCGTGCGTGGTCACGTCCCAGGTACGCCATGTGGTGCCGTCGACGGTGAGCAGGGTGCGGCCGGCGTCGGTGAGAACGGGGCTCGGGCCGTTCGGCGTGGGGACGGTGAAGGCGTCCAAGTCGGGCTGGGCCAACGCGGCGAGTACCGCGCGGCGGGACTCGGGCAACGGGGACAGCCGCCAGGCGGCTGCGCTGAGGAGGAGTGCGGTGCGCGGGTCGGTGGTCCGCAGGGAGTCGGCGACGGCGGCGACCCTGCGGGCGGCGGCCTCGGTGCGCTGGTGGCCGTTCGCGCGGTGCTGACTCCAGGCGAGCAGTCCGGCCGCCAGTGCCACGGCGAGGACGGCGGACAGCGAGGTGAGCAGGAGCCGCGAGCGGCGGGCGGCCCGGACGGCCGTGCGGTGTTCCGTGTCCCGGGCCTCCAAGGCCGTCTCGACGAACTCCGCCTCGTTCCCGGTGAGTTCGTGGCCGAGTAGTTCCTGTGCCCGGTCGAGGCGGGTGCCGCGCCACAGGGCGCCGGGGTCGCGGCCGGCCTCGCGCCAGGCGTGCGCGGCCTCGGTCAGACGCCGTTGGTCGCGCAGCCGATCGCGGCCCTCCTCCAGCCAGTCGGCGAGCCGCGGCCAGCAGGTGATCAGTGCTTCGTGGGCCAGCTGGACGCCGTCCTCGTCCGTCGTCAGCAACCGGGCCCGGGCCAGCCGGTCGACCACGTGCGGCACGGCCGGGTCGGTCCACTCGTCGAGTTCGGCGCGGTTCAACGGGCGGCGGGTGTCGGGTGTTCCCGGTCCTCGCCCCGGCTCGACGAGCCGCATCAGCAGCAGCCGGGCGACCGTCCGTGACTCCGGCTCCAGTTCCGCGTACACCTCCTCGGCGGTCGCCGCGATCGCACCGCGCACCCCGCCGGCCGCTTCATAGGCGGCCAGGGTGAGCATGCGGCTGCGTCGTCTGCGCCAGGTCTCCAGCAGGGCGTGGGAGAGCATCGGCAGCCCGCCCGGTTCGTCGAGGACCTCGTCGACGACGCGGGCGGTCAGCTCCCGCTCCACGAGCAGGCCGGTCGCGGCGGCCGGTCTGACCACCGCCTCGCGCAACTCGTCGGCCGTCATGGGGCCCAGCGCCAGCGCGGCGCCCCGCAACGCGTCGGCCAGGCCTCGGTGTTCGAGGCAGCGGGCGTAGAAGTCGGCACGGACGGAGATCAACACCCTCAGCCCGCTGTCCGGTTCGCGCGCGGCCAGCAGCAGGTCGATGAACCGGGCGCGCTCGGCACGGTCCTGGCACAGCGTGAACAGTTCCTCGAACTGGTCGACCACCACCCAGCTCTCGGGCGCGTCGGTCTGTGCCGGGGCGAGCAGTCCGCCGTAGGTCGCGGCGGGGCTGGGGCCGGGCGTGAGGATCCGCAGCACCGCCGGGCGGTCACCGTCGGCGGCCCGCTCGCGCAGCCGGGGGATCAACCCCGCCCGCAGCAGCGAGGACTTGCCGCTGCCGGACGCCCCGAACAGCACCGCGAGCCGGTGGTCGCCGACCAGCCGTTCCAGCTCCGTCACCATCGGTTCGCGCCCGAAGAACAGCCCCCGGTCGCCGGGTTCGAAGCGGGCCAGCCCCCGGTACGGCGGACGGGCGTCCTCTTCCCTTACGGCCACGGCCAGTGCCGCCTCCGTCTCCTTCCAGAGCGTCTCCCACTCCGCCGGGTCCCCGTCGCAGGCGCTCACGTAGCCCTGTACGGCGTTCCAGGTGGGCAGTTGTTCTCCGGCCGCCGCCCGGGACAGCGTCGTCGCGGAGACGCCGGAGGTGGCGGCCATGCTCCGGTACGACGGACCGCCGGCCGCTCGCCGCAACTCACGGAGTTGATGCGCGAGTTGCGGGACGGGTCCGGCTTCCGGGTCGAGAGCACTCTCGGGACGCCCCACGCGGCCACCTCCTTGTTCACACCCGTGTCCACACCGGACAAGAGACGGATCCGGCACGCGCGGTTCCGTTTGATTCGGCTGATCACAGGGACCTGCGCATCAACTTCCGGCCCGCAAACCTCGTTAGCGACACTCCGATCGAGGGGGAAGCTTGCACAGAAACGTCAAACGCGCCTGCGCCGTCGCGGCCGTGTCCGCGGCCGTCGCGGCGCTGGCCTCGGGACTGACCGACCCGGCCGCGGCCACCGCCGCGCCGACCGCCATGAAGTCCGCCGAGAGCCATGGCCAGGGCACGCGCCTGGTCACTCTGATCACCGGTGACCGCGCGGTCCTCGACGCGAAGGGCCGCTTCCTCGGCCTCCAGCGGGCCAAGGGCCGCGAGCGCGTCCCCGTACAGGTGCGCACCTCCGGCGGCCACACCCTGGTGATCCCGATGGACGCGGCCTCCATGGTCGCGAGCGGTGCCCTCGACCAGCGGCTGTTCGATGTGACGGCGCTCGACAAGGCCGCGACCCGCACGAGCCGGCGCGGCGGTCTGAAGGTCATCGTCGGCTACCGGGGCGCCGCCCGGGCCGTGCGCAGCGAGGTCCGGGACACCGGCACCCTGTCCGCGACCTTCACGTCCCTGGACGCGGACGCCGTGCAGACTCCGGTCAAGGACACTCCCGAGCTGTGGAAGGCGGTGACCGACGGGGACCGTACCGCCGCCGGCATCGCGCACGTCTGGCTCGACGGCGTCCGCAAGGCGAGCCTCGACAAGTCCGTACCGCAGATCGGCGCCCCCACGGCCTGGGCGAAGGGGTACACCGGCAAGGGCGTGAAGGTCGCCGTGCTGGACACCGGTATCGACACCACTCACCCGGACCTGAAGACCCAGGTGATCGCGGCCAAGAACTTCACGACCGCCAGGGACACGTCCGACCACTTCGGTCACGGCACGCACGTCGCGTCGATCATCGCGGGCACCGGCGCCAAGTCCGGGGGCAAGTACAAGGGGGTCGCGCCCGGCGCCGAACTGCTCAACGCCAAGGTGCTGGACGACGAGGGCAGCGGCGACGACGCGTCGATCCTCGCCGGCATGGAATGGGCCGCCGCGCAGGGCGCCGACATCGTCAACCTCAGCCTCGGCGGCGCCGACACCCCGGGCATCGACCCGTTGGAGGCCGAGGTGAACAAGCTGTCCGAGACCAAGGGCATGCTGTTCGCCATCGCGGCCGGCAACGAGGGCGAGGGCGGCGACTCCACCGTCGACTCGCCGGGCAGCGCGGCCGACGCGCTCACCGTCGGCGCGGTCGACGGCTCCGACAAGCTCGCGTACTTCTCCAGCCGGGGACCGAGCGCCGACAACACCCTCAAGCCGGACGTCACCGCGCCCGGCGTGAAGATCACCGCGGCGGCGGCCAAGGGCAGTTACATCGACAAGGAGGTCGGCGAGAACCCGGCCGGGTACCTGACCATCTCCGGTACGTCGATGGCGACCCCGCACGTGGCGGGCGCCGCCGCGATCCTCAAGCAGGAGCACCCGGACTGGACGTGGGCGCGGCTCAAGGCCACGCTCGTCGGGTCCGCGAAGGGCGGGGACTACACCGCGTTCCAGGGCGGGGCGGGCCGTATCCAGGTCGACAAGGCCATCGCCCAGACCGTCGTCGCCGAGCCGAGTTCGCTGGACTTCCCGCTCCAGGAGTGGCCGCACACCGCCAACACCCCGGTGACGAAGCAGCTGACGTACCGCAACAGCGGCGCCAGTGACATCACGCTCAGCCTCAGCGCCCGGGGCTTCGCTCCGAAGGGCACCGCGGCCCCGGCCGGCTTCTTCACCCTCGGCGCCTCCACGGTCACCGTCCCGGCGGGCGGCACCGCCTCCGTCGGTGTCACCGTCGACGCCAGGCTCGGTGGCAGCGCCAACGGCGGCTATTCGGCCCGTGTGACCGCGACCGGCGGCGGCCAGACCGTCAGCACCTCGGTGGGCGTCGTGCGGGAGACCGAGCATTACCGGGTCACCCTCAAGTACATCAACCGGCCCGGGCAGACCCCGAAGCACGTGGCCTCGCTGATGTCCGTCGACGGCCTCGGAGCGGCGGCCTGGCTGTCGCCGGTGTCGACCGCCGACACCGTCGTCGTACGGGTGCCGAAGGGCAAGTACACCCTGGAGTCCGCCGGCGCGCAGGACCTGGACACGTACAAGGGCGGCCTCGACTGGCTGATCCAGCCCGAGTTGGACGTCACCGGGAACACGACGGTGACGCTCGACCAGAACAAGGCGAAGGCGCCGGACATCACGGTGCCCGACCCCGCGGCCGAGCCGAAGAACGCGTGGGTGGGGTACCACTACTACCCGGGCCAGAACGGCGCCAACGGCAACGGCGTGCTCGTGCGCTCCTTCTCCGACATCCGCGTCGCGCACATCGGCCCCGCCGTCGACTACCTCACCGAGACCTGGTCCGGACAGTGGACCAAGGGCGCCGACTCCGAGTACGACACCGGCTACGCCGCTCCGGTCAAGAGGATCACGCCGTACGTCCGCCACTACCGGGCGGGCGACTTCGCCACGCTGAACATCGGCATGGGCGCCTCGTCCCCCGGCAAGACCGGCGCCGTCGTCCTCACCGGCTCCGTGCCCGACGGCTACGGTTTCGCGTCGGCCGGCACGGACGCCGTGACGCAGAAGCTGCCCGGCACGCGCACCTACCACGTGTCGGCGGTGGACGGTGTCCAGTGGCGGCCCGACTTCTACCAGTTCTCCGCGAAGAAGGACGCCGACGGCAACGCGGTTCCGGACGAGGACCTGTGGGTCGACGACTACATGAACCTCAAGGCGGGTCGGACCTACCAACAGCGGTTCAACGCGGGCGTGTTCGGGCTCCGGCTCACCTCGTCGGAGAACCTGTTCCGCACGGGCAACAAGATGTCCGCCCAGCTCTTCCCGTTCGTCGACGGGGCCGGGCACGCCGGTGACGTGGACGTCTCCTCGGCGACGAGCACCCTGTACCGCAACGGCGTGAAGATCGGTTCGAACACCGACCCGCTCATGGGCAAGGAGCAGTTCACAGTCCCGGCCGGCGCCGCCGTCTACCGGCTGACGGCGTCGGTGCGCCGGGCCGCCTCGGTCGGAAAGGCCGGTTCGCGGATCGACGCGAGCTGGACGTTCCGATCGAAAAAGCCGGCCGACGAACTGCCGCACACGTTGCCCGCGTCCACGGTCCGCTTCGCGGTACCGACCAGCCCGACCAGCACCGTCCCGGCCGGCCGCACGACCGTCTACCCAGTCACCGTCCAGGGCGCGGCCAAGGGCGCCAACCTGAAGTCGCTGGCGGTCTGGGTGTCGTACGACCACGGCAGGACCTGGAAGAAGGTCACCGTCACGCACGGCAGGGTGACCGTGAAGAACCCGGCGAAGGGCAGGTCCGTGGCCCTGCGCGCCAAGGTCACCGACAAGAGGAACAACACGTCGACGATCACGCTCTACGACGCCTACTACGGCGGCTGAGCGTCGGCGATCACGCGGCGCCCCGGGCCGACTCGCCCGGGGCGCCGCACTCGTCGGACAACGCCCCGTACGAGCACGGCCGGAGCAGCCACTGGGACGGTCCTGGAAACCCGCACGGGACATCCTCCCGAAATTCTTGTTATCGACCGCCCGGGCGGACCGTCTCCCTAGGAACACCCGCGAAAGGAAAACGGACAGCATGCACCGAAATCACGGCAGACGGGCCAGGAGCAAGGCGCCCCGGTGGCGCATAGCGGCGCCGACGGGTGCGGCGGCCCTCCTCGTCCTGGGCGGTGCCGCCGCGGCGACCACAGTCGCGACGAACTCGGGCGACCAGACGGCCGACGTCAAGGCGGGCACGTACACCCTCACTGTCGCGAAGAGCGGCCAGTGCATGGATCTCGTCGGGAGCGGGAAGTCTCCCGGCACTCTGATCCAGCAGTGGGGCTGCGGTACCGGGCAGAGCAACCAGCAATGGACCCTGGTCGACCGCGGATCGGGCAGGTTCGCGCTCAGGTCGGCCGCGAGCGGGCTGTGCCTCGACGTCCCCGGCGCCTCGACCGCCTCCGGGACCCGGCTCCAGCAGTGGGGCTGCGCCACCGGCCAGGACAACCAGCTGTGGACGCTGAAGCAGGCGCAGGAGCACACGTATCAGCTCGTCAACGCGGGCAACGGCCTGTGCGTGAGCGACGCGGGGGCGAGCACCGCAGCGGGCGCCGCCGTCATCCAGGAGACCTGCACCGCCAACAGCAACAAACGCTGGACGCTCACCGCCGTCGGCAGCACCACTGCCTCACCGTCGCCTTCGCCCGCCGCCTCGGGCACGACCATCACGGTGGCCGCCGACGGCAGCGGTGACGTCAGAACCGTCCAGGCGGCGATCGACAAGGTGCCGGCGAACAACACCAAGCCGGTGACCATCGCCGTCAAGAAGGGCACCTACCGGGGCGTCTTCACGGTCCCGGGCACCAAGCCCTACGTCACGCTCAAGGGCCTCGGGGCCTCCGCCTCCGACGTCGTCCTGGTCGAGAACCACGGGGCCGGCACGAAGAAGGCGGACGGGACGACGTACGGCACCTCGGGCAGCGCCACCGCGTTCGTCGACGGGCACGACTTCACCGCGTCGAACCTGACCCTCTCCAACGACTACGACACCGGGACCGCGAGCACGGGCCAGGCGGTCGCGCTGAGCCTGTCCGCGGACCGAGCCGTTTTCACCGGCGTCCGGATCCTCGGCCACCAGGACACCCTGCTGCTCAACGACTCCGCGCGCGCCTACTTCCGGAAGTCGTACGTGGCCGGGACCGTCGACTTCGTCTTCGGCGGCGGGATCGGCGTCTTCGACCAGTCGGAGATCCACCAGCTGGGCAACGGCGGCTACTTGACCGCCGCCAGCACCCCGGCGAACCGCGCCTACGGCTACCTCTTCTACAAGTCGAGCATCACGGGCGCCGGAGTCGCGGGCACCAGCAGCCTCGGCCGGCCGTGGCGGCAGAACGCGCAGGTGCTGTACCGCGAGTCCACCATCGGATCGTTCATCAGGACGAGCCAGCCGTGGAGCGACATGTCCGCCAACACCTGGAAGGGCGCCCGCTTCAGCGAGTACAAGAACACCGGCGCCGGCGCGACGGTCAACTCCGCCCGGCCGCAGCTGAGCGACTCCCAGGCGGCGGACTACACCCCGCAGAAGTACCTGGCCGGATCGGACGGCTGGAACCCGACCACCACCGAAGCCACATCGGCCGCGACGGTCTGCAGGCCGACCGCGTACGGCGCGAAGGCGGACGGCCGAACGAAGGACACCGCCGCGATTCAGAAGGCCATCAACGCCTGCGCGGGCAAGGGCACCGTGGAACTGACCAGCGGGAAGTACCTCTCCGGCGCCCTGACCCTGCCCGGCGACCTCACCCTCACCCTCGACTCCGGGGCCACCCTGCTCGCCTCGCAGAGCACCGCGGACTATCCCGCCTCGGGCTCCAAGCTCGCCCCGCTGCTCTCCGCGTCCGGCGCGAAGAACCTCACCATCGACGGCTCGGGCAGCATCGACGGACAGGGTGCCTCCTGGTGGTCCGTGATCAAGTCCGAGAAGGCGGCGGGCAAGACGCTCTCGCCGCGCCCCGGTCTGGTCGACATCAGCGACGCCTCCAACGTGAAGATCTCCGGCATCACGCTGAAGAACGCCCCGAACGTCCACATCACCCTGAAGAAGGTCACCGGCGCCACGCTCGACAAGCTCACCATCTCGTCACCGGCCGACTCGCCCAACACCGACGGGATCGACGTCTGGTCGTCGTCCCAGGTCGCGGTGACCAGCAGCACCATCGACTCGGGTGACGACAACATCGCCATCGACTCCTCGCCGTCCGGCGGGCCGGCCCACGACATCTCGCTGAGCGACTGCATGATCCTGCACGGCCACGGCCTGTCCATCGGCAGCTACACCGCGGGCGGCGTCTACGACATCGACATCCACGACAACACCCTCAACGGCACCACGGCGGGCGTCCGCATCAAGACCGCGCGCGACCGGGGCGGCGAGGTCCACGGCATCAAGTACCGCAACCTCACGATGACGAACGTGACGACGCCGATCCAGGTCGTCGGCTACTACCCGAAGGCCCCCGCCGACGGCGACCCCGCCCAGACCGTGACCGCCACCACCCCGAACTACCACGACATCACCATCTCCGGCATCACCGCGACGGGCGCCACCGAGGCAGGTCAGATCATCGGCCTCCCGGAACGCCCCGTCACCGCCCTCACGCTGACCTCCGTCACGATCAGCGCCAAGACCGGCCTGACGGTCCGCAACGCGACCGTGAAGACCAACTCCACCACGATCAAACCCGCATCGGGACCGGCCTACGTGGTGCAGAGCAAGGCGACCGTCCAGTGATTCCCTGACACGGTCCGGTACTTCGCGACCATGCGCGGCAGACCGCGAGGCTCTTTCCCGAGCCTCGCGGTCTTCTCTTCATCAGCAGCAGCGGCCCTGCGCGGTGCTCTCCTGCTGTCTGCTGCGCAGCAGTTGATGCTCGCGGCGGGTCGGGGTGGGCGCGTGCGGGTGGTGCCGGCGGTGGCGTTCGCAGTAGCGGTCGTACTCCGCCTCCCCCGTCAGCTCCCGCAGGTACCAGCGGACCGTCCCCGCCAGGGCGGCGAGTTGTCTCACGACCGGGTCCCCGCGAGTTCCGGCGCGGTCGCGATCCGCGACTCGACGTAGGGCGCCTCGCTCGTGGGCTGGGCTCCCGGATGGCGGACCGAGCGGACGCAGACCACGGCGGCGTTGATGATCACTGTTGCCACCAGCACCAGGAACAGGGCCATGAGCACTCCGTCGACGGTGGAGTTGGTGACCACGGTGCGCATGTCGTCCATGGACTTCGCGGGTGCCAGCAGCCGGCCCGCGTGCAGGGCGTCGGCGTACGTCTCGCGCTGTGCGAAGAAGCCGACGCGGGGGTCGCCGGAGAAGATCTTCTGCCAGCCGGCGGTGAAGGTGACCGCGGTGACCCAGGCGAGCGGGACGCCGGTGACCCATGCCCAGCGCAGTCGGCCGGACTTGACGAGCAGGGTGGTGCAGACGGTGAGGGCTATGGCGGCGAGGAGCTGGTTGGCGATGCCGAACAGCGGGAAGAGCTGGTTGATTCCGCCGAGCGGGTCGGTGGCGCCGGTGTGGAGGAAGTAGCCCCAGGCGGCCACGATCAGTCCACTGCACAGCCAGATCCCGGGCTTCCAGTTCACCCGGCCGACGGGCTTCCACACGTTGCCCAGCATGTCCTGGAGCATGAAGCGCCCGACCCGGGTGCCGGCGTCGACCGTCGTGAGGATGAACAGCGCCTCGAACATGATCGCGAAGTGGTACCAGAAGGCCTTCAGCGCGCTGCCGCCGAAAACGCCGGAGAAGATCTCGGACATGCCCACGGCCAGGGTCGGGGCACCGCCGGAGCGTGCGATGAGGGTCTGTTCCTCGACGGCGTGGGCGGCCTGGTTCAACTGGTCCGGGGTGATGGTGAATCCGAGGCCGGCGACGGCGTGCGACGCGGACTGGGCTGTCGCGCCCAGCAGTCCGGCGGGCGCGTTCATGGCGTAGTAGAGGCCGGGCTCCAGGGTCGCGGCGGCGATGAGCGCCATGATCGCGACGAACGACTCCATCAGCATGGCGCCGTAGCCGATCATTCGGACCTGGGACTCCTTCTGGAGCAGCTTCGGTGTCGTACCGGAGGAGACCAGGGCGTGGAATCCGGAGAGGGCTCCGCAGGCGATGGTGATGAACAGGAACGGGAACAGGGAGCCCGCGAAGACCGGGCCCTTGCCCGAGGTGGCGAACTTGCTGACCGCGTCCGCGTGCAGGACCGGGGCGGCCACGACCACGCCGACCGCGAGGAGCGCGATGGTGCCGATCTTCATGAAGGTGGAGAGGTAGTCGCGCGGCGCCAGGAGCATCCACACGGGGAGCACGGAGGCGACGAAGCCGTAGCCGATGAGGCAGAAGACCAGTGTCGTGGGGCTGAGGGTGAACGCGGAGGCGAGTGAGGAGTTCTGCACCCAGCTGCCGCCGGCGATCGCGAGCAGGAGCAGTGCCACACCGATCAGGCTGGTCTCCACGACGCGGCCCGGGCGGATCCGGTGCATCCACAGCCCCATGAACAGGGCGATGGGGATGGTCATGGCGACGGAGAAGGTGCCCCACGGGGAGTGGGCGAGGGCGTTGACGACCACCAGGGCCAGCACACCCAGCAGAATGATCATGATGGCGAGGACGGCGACTAGGGCTGCGGCACCGCCGACCCGGCCGATCTCGTCCCGGGCCAGCTGTCCGAGGGACTTGCCGTCGCGTCGCATGGAGAGGAAGAGGACGACCATGTCCTGCACGGCTCCGGCGAAGACGGCTCCGGCCACGATCCACAGGGTCCCTGGGAGGTATCCCATCTGGGCCGCGAGCACCGGTCCCACCAGGGGGCCCGCGCCGGCGATGGCGGCGAAGTGGTGGCCGAGCAGCACCCGGCGGTCGGTGGGCTGGAAGTCGACCCCGTCGTCCAGGCGTTCGGCCGCCGTGGCGCGGCTGTCGTCCGGTTCGAGGACGCGGCGGGCGATGAAGCGGGAGTAGAAGCGGTAGGCGATGGCGTACGAGCCCAGGGCGGCCACGACGAGCCAGATGGCGGAGATCCGCTCGCCTCGGGACAGGGCGAGCACTCCCCAGGCCACACCACCGGCCAGGGAGACGGCGGTCCACAGGAGAACCGACCGGGGTGACATACGTGATTTCTCTCGCTTTTCGGGCACTTCACGAGCGAGTGTGGGCATGACGGCTCCTCACCTTGGCAGGTGGACGGACAGCGGGATGTTCGGCTCGGTGACGCGGTCGACGCGTCGGTACGCGGGCAGTGCTGCGGATCCGTAGAGGAGTTGTCCACCGGTCGTGACCGGTTGACAGGGAGATTTCCGGAAGATTTCCTGAACGCCCTTGTCCTCCGTTCCGCCTGCTCGCGCAACTCATGCGAAAGGGACAAGGCACACCAAGGACGGTGCACCATGGCTGACAGCGCCACGAGCTCGACGTTTCTCGCCGTGGTCGGCGGCGCGTCGCTGCTCGCCTTCAGCGCTCGGCGGCTGCACCCGACCGACCGACTGCCGTCCCTCGAAGGCTGGGCACTGGGCGACCGCACGCTCGGACCGGTGTGGACCTGGCTGCTGCTGGGCGGCACGGTCTTCACCGCCTACACCTTCACCGCGGTACCCGGCCTCGCCTACGGCAGCGGCGCCCCCGCGTTCTTCGCCGTCCCCTACACCATCCTCATCTGCCCGCTCGCCTTCGTCCTGCTGAGCCGTCTGTGGACGGTGGCCGCGCGGCAGGGGTACGTCACCGCCGCCGACTTCGTGCGGGCCCGCTACGGTTCACCCCCGCTGGCGCTGGTGGTCGCGCTGACGGGGATCCTCGCGACGATGCCCTATCTCGCGCTCCAACTGCTCGGCATCCGGGCCGTGTTGACCGCCGGCGGGATATCGCCCCGGGGTCCGGGCGGTGACCTGCTGATGGTCGCCCTGTTCGCGGGGCTCGCGGTCACCACGTATCGGCACGGCCTGCGAGCGCCGACCGTCATCTCGGCCCTCAAGGCACCCGCCGTCTTCCTGTCGCTCGGCGCCGTCACCTGGGTGGTGCTCCGCCATGTCGGCGGTCCCGGTCCGGTCTTCGACGAGGCGGCCCGACGCCTCGGCAGTACGGGCCCGGTCCTCTCCCCCGCCCAGCAGCCCGCGTACGCCACACTCGCCCTCGGATCCGCGCTCGCGCTGCTCATGTACCCGCATGTCCTCACCGCAGGCTTCGCCGCCGACAGCTCCCGCACACTGCGCAAGGCCTCGGTCGCGCTCCCCCTGTGGACAGGACTGCTCGCGCTCTTCGGCTTCCTGGGCATGGCGGCCCTCGCGATGGACGTGCGCGCGCCCCGGGGCAACGCGGAGGCCGCGGTACCGATGCTCGTGGACCGGCTCCTGCCGGGCCCCGTCTCCGGGCTGGTGTTCGGCGCCCTCACCGTGGGCGCCCTCGTACCGGCCGCCGTGATGTCCATCGCGGCGGCGACCAGCTTCGTCCGCAATGTGTACGTCGAGTACGTCCATCCCACGGCGACACCCAAGCGGCAGGTCCGCATCGCCCGGACGGTGTCCCTCACCGCGAAGGCGGGAGCCGTCGCCTTCGTGTTCGGACTGCGCCATCAGGACGCGGTCGACCTGCAACTCCTCGGCGGGGTGTGGATCCTCCAGATCTTCCCGGCCGTGGCGGTCGGCCTGTTCACCGCCCGGCTGCATCCCCGGGCGCTCCTGGCCGGCTGGGGTGCGGGCATGCTGTCCGGAACCCTGCTGGTGGTGGGCGAGGGGTTCTCCTCCGCCGTGGCCCTCGGCTTCGGCCGGCTCCAGATCTACGCCGGCCTCGCCGCCCTGATGCTCAACCTCGTCGTCGCGGTGACCCTCACCGCGTTCCTCGACCGACTCGGCGTGCCCCGCGGCGCCGACCTGACTGGCCTGCCGTCCCGCCTGACCGTCAGGCGGCGCCCGGACACGAGAGCGAACCAGCAGTGAGACACATTCCGTCGATTCCCGTGCCGCAGCCACGCGAGCCCATGGCGCTCGTCTCCACGGATCCGACCGCGTCGGAGCGTGAGAGCGTCCTCGCGGAACTCTTCGAGCTGCACTACTCCTCGATGCTGCGGCTCGCCGTGCTGCTCGGGGCGGACGATCCCGAGAACGTGGTGGCCGAGGCGTACTACCAGCTCTACCGGAAGTGGCGGAAGCTCCGGGACGCCGACGCCGCGGCCTCCTATCTCCGTTCGATCGTGTGCAACCTGACCCGGATGCGCATACGTCACCTCCAGGTGGTCCGCAAGCACTCGGAGAGCCCGACGGAGGAAGCCGTCGTCTCCGCCGAGAGCACGGCGTTGCTGAGAGACGACCAGCGGGTGCTCATCGGCGCCCTCCAGGAGCTGCCCGCCCGCCAGCGCGAGGCGCTCGTGCTCCGGCACTGGATGGGGCTCAAGGAAAGTGAGATCGCCAAGGCGATGGGCATTTCCAGCGGTTCGGTCAAGACCCACACCTCACGCGGCCTCGCCGCCCTGACCCAGGCGATGGAGGCCCGGCGATGAAGGACACCGCTTCCGACCGCACCGAGCAGGAACTGGCCGCGGCGCTCTCCGCCCTCGCCGAAGGGGTCCGGGCCGCACCCGACGCCTACCGCACGGCCCGGGGCGACTGGCTGCGCCGCGAACGCCGACGCCGCCTCGTCCTGGTCACTCTGATCACGGTGGTGTTCGCCCTGGCCACGCTCATCGGCCTCTGGGTCCTCAACCAGACTCCCCCGCATTCAGGGGTGATCTTCTCCGGCCTGCCGTCCACACACACCGAAATCACGGTCCGGAACGCGACGCCCGAATTCAACATCCCTTTCCGGCTCTGAAAAAGGCGCCTCACTGGCGGATGCGACAAGACCGCCACCCCTTTCGGGGCAACGGTCAAGTCGACAGACCCTAGTTCCTGGGCTTCGAACTCAGGCTTGTGCCCTGGGAAGTACCCGGCTGAGCCAGGTGGATCGTCGTGTGCGCGGTCGACGAGGTGGGGGCGGCACCGCTGTTGTTGCACATCGACTTGCGCTCCGAGGCGGCCATCGAGCGGGTCTGGATGGAGACCGTCGAGTACTGCATCTCGTCGGGGTCGTACTGCGTGAGCGTCGGGTAGGCGTACCACTCGTAGTGGCCGTGCCGCCGCTTCGGATAGTTGATGACCATGCGACCGCTGACGCGCTGCATCGCCGGGGCGATGGTCGCGAATCCGATCGAGTACTCGGGCACTTCGGCGCTGATTTCCGTGGTCTCCGACGTGGAATAGGACCACGTGTGCCCGTAGGTCGTCTGAATGGAGGCGCTGAAGATCTTCGACAGGCCCGCCTCGACGCCGACCGCGACGCTGATGCTGTTCTCCTCGGTACGGCTCTCGGTCGTCTGCCGGCCGAAGGTCACCTTCGTGCCGCAGGCGTGAACAGTGGTCCCCACCTGTCGTGCCGGGCCGGTGAAGATGGTCCGCTGCGCCGGTTCGAACCGGCAGCGGTCGGCTTTTCCGAGCCCGGACACGGATTGGGTGCAGGAGGTGAGCAGGGCCGACTGGTCGTACCAGTTGTCATCAGCGGCATGGGCGGTTCCCGCAGTGGCGAGCAGACCGCCGACCAAAGCCAGTCCGGAGACGGCTGCGGCCACTGACGGGCCGATTCCCTTCAGGCGAGGATTCACTTGATGGCCTTTCGGTGTGGGGGGTGGAGCAAGTGCTTGATACTTCTAGCATCGAATTTCGAACAAGAAAGGACCCGTTCGCAAAAAGTATGCAAAGGGGATTATGTTCAACGTTCATCAATTCGATGGACGGGGCCACCCAATTCTCAAATTTCTTTAATCAATGAGGAGTTGAGCGCGGTCCGTGCACTTTCCCCGACAACTTCCGGCAAGCGCAGCTGCTTTGAGAGATACCTACGCTGCGCAACCGCGTGAATCCGCCTTGCTGATTCCGCTACATCGCCTTCCAGGTGCCGTCGATGAGGCGTTGGGCGAGCGCACGGTGGGCGTTGCCGAAAATCTCCAGATGCCGTTGGACTCCGGCGCGGCCCATCAGCATCGGGTTGGGCGCCGACGGATCCGCTTTGAGCGCGCGCAGATGGCTGAAGGCGGCGCTCTGGTAGGCGTGGGTGTTGAGGAAGGCGTCCGCGCCCTCCTGCCCGGCCACGCCTTGGACGAAGTCGGTCGAGACCGCGTACTGGGCGGCGGCGTCGATGTTGTCGTTGCCGCTCCACACAAGGAGTTTGCGGGTCTCCCCCTGATGGACGACCGGCACTATCACCTGCATCTGACCGATGGTGTGGCCGGGCGCGAGCATCGCGACGGCCGTGGTCCGGCGGCCGATCCGGATGCGTCTCATGCCGACGGTGTGGCCGGGATACGCCTCGATCTCGATGTCGATCCGGCTGGGGAGCAGAGCCAGCCGCGCCCGGTACTCCTCCTCGGTGTACTCGTCCTTCCGCTTCTTCAGGTCGACGCGCTGCGCCGCGACGACCGCGGCGTCCGGCTGCCCCATGACGAACTTGGCGTGCGGGGCGTAGCGGTCCCTGATCAGGTTGGCGCCGCCGACGTGGTCGATGTGGGAGTGGCCGAGGAACACGTAGCGGATGTCTCTCGGGTCGAGTCCCGCGGCCGCGGCCTGGTCGAGGAACTGACCACGCATGTCCTGCGGGTTGGTCAACGCGTCGAGCATGATCAGCCCGTCCGGAGTGCGGACGACCACGATTCCGGTGAAGTCGGTGCCGAAGAACCAGGCGTTGTCCATGAACCGGACGCCACCGGCGGGCATGGGGCGGACGTAGTCCTTGTACAGGAAGCCCTTGGGTGAGACGAAGTCGGTTGTCGGGTCGGTGAGTTGGTCGACGGGCTGCCCCGTGCCGGCGCTTCCCGGGCTGCGGTAGCCGGTCTGGCACCACACGCGGTACTGCCAGCGGATCATCGGGTTGTCGTCCACCTCCGACAGCGCCTTGGCCGCGGTGTCGTACGCCTTGGCCAGCGGCTTGTCGGGGGCGAGCGGGCCGCCCCAGGGCTGTGCCGCGGCGGCCTGAGCCGTCGTCACGGCCGGTGCGTCGGGGGTCAGGGCAGCCGCCGTAGGCACGTTCAGGGCGGACGGGATCGCCGTCGCGCCCACGCCTGCCATCACCATCGCGCCGAATTCACGCCTGGTACGCGTCATCGTTTCCTCCTGGGTCGACCTGTGTGTCGGAACCGGTTTCGAACTGATCGGCTTCGGTCGGGTGGGCGAGCAGTCCGCGCAGGACGTACGGCATGACTCCGCCGTGGCGGAAGTAGTCCGCCTCGCGAGGGGTGTCCAGGCGGACTCGCGCGGTGAACTCGCGGTCGTCGGCGAGCACGCGGACTGTTGTCGGGGTGTGTCCCGAGTTGAGGGACTCCAGTCCGGAGACGGTGATCGTCTCCGCGCCGGTGGGGGCCAGGTCCTGCGGGCCTCCGTCGACGAGTTCCAGGGGCAGGACACCCATGGCGATGAGGTTCGACCGGTGGATGCGTTCGAAGGACCGCGCGATCACGGCGCGGACGCCGAGCAGCGCGGGGCCCTTGGCGGCCCAGTCCCGGGAGGACCCGCCGCCGTAGTCCTCGCCCGCCACGACGACCATGGGGACTCCGGCCGCGCGGTAGGCGGCAGCCGTGTCGTAGATCGAGTCCTCGCGTCCGTCCGCGAGGAAGTTGCGGGTCCGGCCGCCCCGGGTGCCGGGTGCCACCTGGTTGCGCAGCCTGATGTTGGCGAACGCTCCCCGCATCATCACCTGGTGGTTGCCGCGCCTGGACGCGTAGGTGTTGAAGTCCTGCGCCGGTATGCCGAGTTGGGCGAGAAAGCGGGCTGCGGCGCTGGAGGCGGTGATGGCGCCGGCCGGGGAGATGTGGTCGGTGGTGACCTTGTCCCCGAGTTTGACGAGGACCCGTGCCCCGGTGATGTCCTTGACGGTTTCGGGTTCCCTGGTCATGCCGTCGAGGTAGGGGGGCCGGCGGATGTAGGTGGAGTTCTCGTCCCACGCGAAGCTCTCGGTCGCGCGCACGCTGATGTCCTGCCAGCGCCGGTCGCCGGTGAAGACGTTGGTGTAGGCGTCGGTGAACATCGCCGGGTCGATGCTCCCGGCCGTCACGGCCTCGATCTCGGCGGGGTCGGGCCAGATGTCACGGAGATAGACGGGCTCCCCGTGCGGGTCGTGGCCGAGGGGCTCGGTGCGGAGGTCGACATCCATCGTGCCGGTGAGGGCGTAGGCGATGACGAGAGGGGGCGAGGCGAGGTAGTTCATGGCGACGTCGGGCTGGATACGGCCTTCGAAGTTGCGGTTTCCCGAGAGCACGGAGGTCACGGTCAGCCCGGTCTCGGCCACCGCCTCGGACACCGCGCCGACGAGCGGGCCGGAGGCTCCGATGCACGTCATGCAGCCGAACCCGGCGAGGTGGAAGCCGAGGGCCTCCAGGTCCGGGACGAGGCCGGCCCGCCGGTAGTAGTCCATGACGACCCGCGAGCCGGGGCTGAGGGTCGTCTTGACCCACGGCTTGCTGCGCAGGCCCGCCCGGACGGCGTTGCGGGCGAGCAGTCCCGCCCCCACCATGACCGCCGGGTTGGACGTGTTGGTGCAGGAGGTGATGGCCGCGACCGCGACCGCGCCGTCGGAGAGTTCGTGTGGGGTTCCGTCGATGACCACGGTGGCCGGGCCCGCGGACCTGGTGCCGCCGTTCGGCCCGTGCCGGCGGACGGATGCGACGGCGGTACGGAACCGGGCTCGGGCCTGGTCCAGGGGGACGCGGTCCTCGGGACGGGAGGGCCCGGCCAGTGAGGGGACGACGGTGGACAGGTCGAGGTCCACGTCCTCCGAGAAGCGGGGCGGGCTCTCGGGCCGGTGCCACAGGCCCTGTTCCTTCGCGTATGCCTCGACGAGCGCGGCCTGCTCCTCGGACCGCCCGGTGAACCGCAGATAGCGCAGGGTCTCGTCGTCTACGGGGAACAGGGCGCAGGTCGAGCCGAACTCGGGGCTCATGTTCGCGATGGTCACCCGGTCGGTCACCGGCAGGGCCGAGACGCCGGTGCCGTGGAACTCAACGAACTTGCCGATGACGCCGTGGGCCCGCAGCAGTTCGGTGAGGGTGAGGACCAGGTCGGTGGCCGTGGTTCCGGCGGGCAGTGCGCCGGTGAGGCGGACGCCGACGACTTTCGGGACGAGGGCGGACATGGACTGGCCGAGCATGGCGGCCTCGGCCTCGATGCCTCCGATGCCCCAGCCCAGGACGCCGAGTCCGTTGACCATGGTGGTGTGCGAGTCGGTGCCGAGGCAGAGGTCCGGGAACGCGAGGCCGTCCTCGACCATGACCACGCGGGCGAGGTGCTCCACGTTGACCTGGTGCATGATCCCGGTGCCGGGCGGTACGACCGCGAACTTCTTCAACGACTGCTGTCCCCACCGCAGGAAGCGGTACCGCTCGCCGTTGCGCGCGTACTCCAGTTCGACGTTGCGGGTCAGCGCGTCCGGGCGTCCGAAGACGTCGGCGATGACGGAGTGGTCGACGACGAGTTCCGCCGCGATGACGGGATTGACCAGCCCCGGGTCGCCGCCCAGGTCGGACATCGCGTCACGCATCGCGGCCAGGTCCACGACCGTGGGCACTCCGTTGGTGTCGTGCAGGAACACCCGGGAGGCGTACAGGTCCACCGGTGTCCCGGCGGCGCCGCGGGCCAGGATCGCCCGCACCTGCTCGTCACCCCGAGCGGTGCCGTCGTGGAAGCGGGCCACGTTCTCCAGCAGGATCCGCAGGCTGACCGGGAGGTCGGCCGGGGCGAGTCCTTCGATGCGGTGGTAGGACAGCGACTGTCCCAGGACGTCGAGGCGGGTGCGGGTGCCCAGTGCGTCGAGCCCGGATCCCGCCAGGTGGTCACGGCCCCTCACCATGCCTCCACGCGGGACGGTCCGGGACGGTCGCCGACCTGCTCGCGCAACGAGCGGGCGGCCAGCGGCGGAGCACTCAGCACCGGCAGCCCCAGCGCCTTCTCCAGGCCGGCGCGGGCGGGAGAGAGCGAGAACATCCCGAGGATCACCGCGTCGACCGCGCCGAGATACGGCAGGGCGGCCTCGGTCAGCGACCGCTCCAGCGCGTCGAGGTCACCCCGGGCGGCTGCCGTCGCCGCCTCGGGAGCGGTCTGCCCGGTGACCTCCGTCCGCTCCCCGCTCTCGGTGGCGGACAACGCCCTTCGCAACCAGTCCACCGAGTCCCGCACCGCCGGGACGGAGTGCCCGAGGAGCAGGACACGGTCGAACCGTCGGCGCGAGACCTCGGTGAAGAGTTCCGCGTCCGAGCTGATCAGGGGCAGCCCGTGGTGCCGACGGGCCCGTTCCAGCACCGGTCCGTACAGGGAGCAGGACAGCAGGACGGCGTCGGCACCGCCGTGGACGGCGTGGTCGATCAGCGACAGCATCCGGTCGGACAGGGCGGGCGTGAGCCCGCCGGCCGCCTCCGCGTCGCCGACGAGGCGATCGTCCAGCACGTTCCACACCGACACCTCGGGGCAGCCCTCCGCGAGCGCGGTCCGAGCGGGCCCGATCGACGCCGGGGTGGCGTGGATGACGGCCACGGTGGGCGGCCGGTCGGCCGTGGACCCGCTCACAGCAGCCCGATCGAGGTCGCGACCGCGTCGGCGAAGGCACGGCATCCGGCCGATCCGCCCATGTCCCGTGTCCTGGTGCCCTGTTCGAGGGTGGCGGCCACGCCGTCCTCCATCAGACGTGCCGCACGCGGGAGTGCCTCGTCCTGGTGGCGGGTCCCCAGCCACTCCAGCAGCATCGCGGTGGAGAGGATCATCGCCACGGGGTTGGCCAGGTCCTGCCCGGCGATGTCCGGTGCGGAGCCGTGTGCCGCCTGTGCCATGGCGCGGTCCTGCGAGGCGTTCAGCGAGGGGGCGATGCCCAGGGATCCGGCCAGTTCGCCGGCCAGGTCCGAGAGGATGTCGCCGAACATGTTCTCGGTGACCACGACGTCGAACTCCCGGGCCCGGCGCACCAGGTGCACGGTCATCGCGTCGATGTGAAAGTCGTCCACTTCGACGTCGGGGTAGTGCCGTGCGATGTCGTGGCACACGTCTCGGAACAAACCGGTGGTCAGCTTCAGGACGTTGGCCTTGTGGACGATCGTGACCTTCTTGCGCCGCCGGGAGGCCAGTTCGAAGGCTTCGCGGGCGATGCGTTCGCAGGCCGTACGGGTGATGATGCCCATCGCGATGGCGATGTCCGGTGTGGGCATGAACTCGCCCGTGCCCAGGTGGGTGTTGCGGTCGGCGTAGAAGCCCTCGGTGTTCTCCCGCATGATGACGAGGTCGGTGCCGGGGGCGACGGCGTCGCCGCCCGCGAACGCTTTGGCGGGGCGCACGTTGGCGTACAGGTCGAAGTGTTTGCGGATGGTGCCGCTGGGGTTGAGTTCGGAACGGAAGGGTTCGGGATAGGAGGCGCTGTCGTGGGGGCCGAGCAGCCAGCCGTCGGTCTCCGCGAGGGCCGCGAGGGTGGCCTTGGGGGTGGCTTCCCCCAGTTCCTCGATGGCTCGTCGGCCCAGGGGCAGTTCCTGCCAGGTGACGGGTGGGGCTCCGGTGGCCGCGAGAGCGGTGTCGGCGATCAGTACGGCGGCCGGGACGATCTCGGGCCCGATGCCGTCGCCGTGCAGGACGCCGAGGGTGTACCGGTGGGGGATTCCGCTGGTGGCCACGGGACTCCTCATGTTGTTCGTGGGGTGGGTGTCAGCCGGTGACGGTCAGGAGGGCCTGGGCGTCCTCCGAGAGCACGACCGTGTCGCTGTAGACGAGGCAGGCCGCCGGTTCGACGGCGAGGCTGACCGGACCGGTGAGGCCGCCGCGGTCACTGGCGACCTGGACGACCAGGTCGCCGACCTTGAGGTCGTACTCGAAGCGGGAGCCCAGGTAGGAGGTGGTGAGGACCTCGGCGCTGATGACGTTCGTGCCGGGCGCCGCCTGCTCGGCCGCGGCGATGACGGAGAGGCGCTCGGGGCGGACGGCGACGGTGACGGTCTCGCCCTTGCCTAGGCTCTGGGGCGTCGTGACGGACAGCGACTGCCCGTTGGCCGCCAGCGTCAGGACGGCTCCGTCCCCGGTGGTCTCGGCGACCGTCGCCTTGAGGAAGTTGCAGCGGCCGACGAACGCGGCGACCTCCGCGGTGGCCGGCGTCTCGTAGATCTCCTGAGGGGTGCCGACCTGGAGCATGCGACCGCCGGACATGACCGCGATGCGGTCGCTCAGGGCGAGGGCCTCGTCCTGGTCGTGGGTGACGTAGACGGTGGTGATGCCGAGGTCCTCCTGGAGCCGCTTGAGCCAGGCGCGGGCCTGCTCGCGCAGCTTGGCGTCGAGGTTCGAGAGCGGCTCGTCGAGGAGCAGGACGCTGGGCGAGTACACCAACGCCCGGGCGAGGGCGACGCGTTGCTGCTGGCCTCCGGACATCTGGTGGGGGTACCGCTCGCGCAGGTGCAGCAGGCCGACCTTGTCCAGGGCGTCGTCGATGAGCCGGCGCTGTTCGGCCTTGTCGACCTTGCGGATCTGGAGGGGCATCGCCAGGTTGGCGGCGATGGTCTTGTGCGGCCACAGCGCGTAGGACTGGAAGACCATGCCCAGGTTGCGTCCCTCGGGCGGCACGAACAGCTTGGTCCCGGTGTCCACGAAGGGGGTGTCGCCGACCGAGATCGAGCCCCTGGTGGGCTGTTCGAGCCCGGCGACGCAGTTGAGGGTGGTCGACTTCCCGCAGCCGCTGGGGCCGAGCAGGGTGAAGAACTCACCGTCCCGGACGGTGAAGTCGACGTCGTCGAGTACGACGTTGCCGCCGAACTCCTTGTGCAGGTGCGAGACCTTGACGTCAGGCATCGTTGTTGCGTCCCTTCAGGAGGAGTCCGGCGAGCCCGACGAAGGCCGCGGTGACGGCGATCTGGAGGGTGGCCAGCGCGGCGACGGAGCCGGTGTTGCCCTGGACCCAGAGTTCGAGCATCGTCGTGCCGATGATCTTGCTGTCGGCGGAGCCGAGGAAGACGGCCGGCGAGTACTCCTTGAGCATCGTCACGAAGGTCAGGACGAGGGCGCCGGCGAAGGCGGGCGTCAGCAGTTTGGCCAGGATCATGGTGAACGTCTTGATCCAGTCGGCTCCCGAGACCCGCGCCGCGTTGTCGAGTTCCTGGCCGATCTGCATGACCGACGGCGCGAGGGAGCCGAATCCGCTGGGCAGGGCGCGCAGTCCGAAGCCGATGACGATGGCCCACAGGGTGCCCTGGAGCAGGTTGCCGATGCCGAACGGGGCGTAGGCGAAGGCCCAGAACAGTCCGATGCCGACGATGATCCCGGGCATCGCCTGCGGGGCGAGGGCCAGGTACTCCGCCGCTCTGCGGAAGCGGAAGGTGGAGCGGCGTGCCACCATCACGGCCAGCAGGCCGAGGACGCTCACCAGGACGGCTCCGACGCCCGCGACGATCAGGCTGTTGACGATGGAGTCGACGTAGGCGGTGTAGCTGAAGATGCGTTCGTAGTTGACCGTCGTCAGGGTCCTGAACGGGGACTGCAACGGGGTGAAGACCAGGGTGAACGAGCGGAAGACCAGGCCTCCGATGGGCACGAGGGCGCCCATCACGACGTAGAAGACGATGGCGGACAGGCTGATCCACTTCAGTGGGCCCAGGTCGAGGCGGCGGGGGCGGGTGGCCTTGCCGCGCACCGAGACGAACCGCTGGGCGTCCTTGAGGAGTTTGGCCTGCACCGCGACGAGGCCGACGGTGACGAAGAGGATGATGGCCGACGCCGCGCCGAGCACGCCGTAGTCGGGGTTGATGGACTGAAGGCCGTTGCGGTAGAGGAAGGTCGAGAAGACCTGGATGTTGGTCGGCTGGCCGTAGAGGAGCGGCACGCTCAGTGTCTCCACGGAGATCGAGACGACCAGGATCGAGCTGTAGACGATGGGCGGGCGGAGCATCGGCAGGATGACCTGGAAGACGATGCGGAGCGGTCCGGCGCCGCAGACCTGGGCGGCCGACTCCAGCGAGGCGTCGCTCTGGCGCAGTGCTCCCGCGCAGAACGTGTAGGCGATCGGCGCCAGGGCCACGGCCTCGGTGAGCGCCATCCCCGGGATGGAGTACAGGTTCCAGGGGACGCCGCCGAGGACGTCGGCGACCTTCACGCTGACGAAGCCCGCGGGGCCGTACATCGTGATCCAGCCGAAGCCGAGGATCAGGGAGGAGATGAAGAACGGCCACTGCATGGCGGCGGCGAGCAACCGTCCGCCGGGCATCCTCGTCCGTACGACGGCCACTGCCATCGGGATCGCGATGATCAGCGTGAACACGGTGGTGAGGAGGGCGAACAGGGCCGTGTTGAGTGCCACGCGGCCGAAGCCCGCCTCGGTGAACAGCTTGACGTAGTTGTCGAAGCCGAGGACTCCCCCGGCCTCGTACAACGGCCGGTCCAGCAGCGACTGGTACAGCGTCGGCACCACGGGCGCGAGCACGAGCAGCGCCAGCACGATGACGACCGCGTAGTGCAGCCACACCTCCCGTCCCCGCCCCAGGACCCGCCGGTACCGGGGCGCCGGGCGCCCGGCGGACGGCGGTGGGCTGTCGCTGTCCGGCGGCGACGGCGCCGTCTTGGTAGCAGACATGTTCTGTCAGGCCTTTCGTGGGTCTGGCGGTTCAGCGGCCGAGGAGCCCGTCCCAGCGCTTGGTGAACGCCTTCACCTCTGCGTCGGGGACCTTGGTGTACTTGACGTCGATGACGTTCTTCGGACCGACCGCCTTGACCAGTTCCTGGTAGGTGTGGCGGCCGTCGGTGGCCTCGATGCCGTCGCGGTACGAGGTGAGCCCGCCCTCGGCGACGGCGCGCTGGCCCTCGGCCGAGAGGACGAAGTCGGTGAAGAGCTTCGCGGTCGCGGTGTGCGGGGCCTTGGCGGCGATGCCGATGCCGCGCGGCATGACGACGGTGCCGTCGTCGAGGAAGGTCAGGGCCAGCAGACCGCCGCTCTCCTTCACCTTGGGATAGGCGGGGGCGGCGCTCACGAAGAAGCCGGCGAGGTACTCGCCCGAGAGGACCTTCTCCAGCTGGGTTCCGGAGGACGACTCGGCCTTGCCGTAGGGCAGCAGCTTCTCCAGCGTCGACCAGGCCTCGGGACGGTTCTCGGTGAAGGCGTGGGAGACCGAGAACCCGAACGCGCCGGTCACGTCACGCGTGGTGATCTTGCCCTTGTACTTGCCGGGGTCCTTGGCCACGAGGTCGGCCAGCGACTTCAGACCGGTGGGCTTCCCCTTGACGAGCGAGGAGTTGTAGATGATGGACAGCGGGTCCATCGACATCGCGTAGACGTTCGGCAGCAGCGTGGCGTTCGAGGGGAGCTTGGCCACCTCGGGCGACTTGTACGGCAGCAGCGTTCCGGAGCGCTCGGCGAAGTCGGCCCACGCCTGGGAGGCGTTGGAGACCAGGACGTCCGCGGGTGAGCCGTTGGTGGCCTGCTCGCTGAGCACCCGCTGGAAGACCTCGTCGCTGTCGAGGTTGTTCGCGTCGATCTTCTTCACCCAGGGGTACTTCTTCTTGAAGTCGCGGAAGATCGGCGCCCAGTTCTCCTGGTCCGTGTTGGAGTAGATGGTGAGGGCGCCGCCCTCCTTCTTCGACGCCGCGATGACGTCCTGGTACGCGGCCGGGTAGTACGAGGGCGCCTTGCCGGACTCGATGACGTTGTCGGCGCCCGGCTCGTCGTCTCCGGATCCGCAGGCGGCGACCAGAACGAGGGACACCACCGCTCCGAGCGCGAGAACGGCCCGGGACCGGCGGCGGGGGGTCGCGGCGGCGGTCCGACCGGCGTCCAGGGCGGTTCTGTCGGGGTTTACGGTCATGCTCTTCCTCCTTGAAGAGACCCGGCGTGCGCCTCGGGTGCCGCAAACAGTGACGGTTATAACCTATGACGTCAACCCTTCAGGGGAGATCCATCGACCTTCGGCGCCCACGCCCCGCAGGAGGCGAGCCTCCGCAGTCCACGCCGTGCACGGCCGATACCCCCGGCAAGTAAGATGCACTGTTGTAGGGTCGACGACGACTCGGTAGGTTATAACCATGGATGCCAGTGGGGGCCATATGTCGCAGCCTGTTGAGGTTTTCGAGACGAAGAGCGACTTCGCCTACCGTCAGGTGCGCGATCGGATCCTCTCCGGGGAGCTCGGGCCCGGCTCGGTGATCCAGCAGCGCGAACTGGCGAGCTTCATCGGCATCAGCACCACACCGCTCCGTGAGGCGCTCCGGCGCCTCAAGAGCGAGGGTCTGGTCGAGCTGGACGCCCATCGGGACGCCCGGGTCTCACCGTTGCGGGCCGAGGAGGCACGCGACCTGCTGGAGATCCGCCGGTCCCTGGATCCGCTGGCCGCCTCACTGGCCGCCGAACGGCGCACCAAGGCCGACATCCAGGCCATCCGCGCCGCGGCGGACGGCCTTGCCCCCCTCCACCCGCATCCGAGCGTGGAGCAACTGGTCGCACACCGCCGCTTCCACGCCGCGATCTACATGGCGTCCCACAACGATCTGCTGATCGGGACCCTGGAGGCGCTGTGGGACAAGGCCGACCGCTACCGTCTCCTCGCGCTCCGCACGGATCCCGGCCAGGACGCCCGGGATCAGAAGGCCAAGGAGCACGAGGCGCTGGTCGAGTGCGTCGCTCTCGGTGACGGCGCCGGCGCGGCGGAGATCATGGGCAGGCACATCGACACCAGCCTCGGGGCGACGGCGGTATGGCGCCTCGGCCACGCCGAGCGCACCGACGGAACCTGAACCGGACCTGGCGACAGCGGGTGGTGGCCCCCGCGAGGCGGTCGGCCCTGTGCCGCTCCTGTTCGGTGAAGCGGCTCGGTTCGACATGGGCCAGGACGGGCCCGCAGGGGACGCCCGCTCAGTGCGTGTCACCCTCCACGACGGTCTCGGTGCGGCTGCCGGACCAGTCGGTGTGGAAGACGCCCTGCCTGTCGACGCGGCGGTAGGTGTGCGCACCGAAGTAGTCGCGCTGGCCCTGGACGAGCGCGGCGGGGAGGCGTTCGGCCGCCAAGGAGTCGTAGTAGCTCAGTGCCGCGCCGAACCCCGGTGCCGGTACGCCGGACAGTGCGGCTGTCGCGACGACGCGACGCCACGCGTCCTCCCCTTCGGCGACCGCCCGCGCGAAGTACGGCGCTTCGAGCAGCGTGGCGATGTCCGGGGTCTCCGTGTACGCCTCCGCCATGCGGTCGAGGAAGCGGGCCCGGATGATGCAGCCGCCCCGCCAGATCCTGGCGATCTCGTCCTTGCGAAGGGACCAGCCGTACTTCTCGGCTCCGGCACCGATGGCGTCGAAACCCTGCGCGTAGGCGACGACCTTGGAGGCGTAGAGAGCCGCGGCCACGTCCTGCACGAAGGTGTCGTCGGCCTTCCGCGGTTCGGGCCGCGAGGTGATCACCCTCCGCACCGCCTCCCGCTGCGCCGACCTCCCCGAGACGGAACGGGCGAAGACCGCCTCGGCGATGCCGCCCACCGGGACGCCGAGGTCGAGGGCGTTCTGGACCGTCCACACTCCGGTGCCCTTCGACCCCGCCTGATCCAGCACCACGTCGACGAACGGCTGTCCGGTCGCCGGGTCGACCCGGCGAAGGATCTCGGCCGTGATCTCGATGAGGTACGACTCCAGCGGTCCCCTGTTCCACTCGGCGAAGACGTCCGCGAGGGCGTGCGGCGGGAGACCGCCCACCGTGCGCAGCAGGTCGTACGCCTCGCCGATCAACTGCATGTCGGCGTACTCGATGCCGTTGTGGATCATCTTCACGAAGTGACCGGCGCCGTCCGTGCCCACGTGGGTGACGCAGGGCTCCCCCTCGGCGACGGCCGCGATGGAGGCGAGGACGGGTCCGAGGGTCCGGTACGACTCCGCCGAGCCGCCGGGCATGATCGAGGGACCGTTGAGGGCGCCCTCTTCGCCGCCGGAGATGCCGACGCCCACGAAGTGGACGCCGGTGGGTGCGAGCCGCTTCTCGCGGGCGATCGTGTCCTGGAAGTCGGCGTTGCCGCCGTCGACGATGATGTCTCCGGGCTCGAAGCGTTCGGCGAGCTGGTCGACGACCGCGTCGGTGCCCGCTCCGGCCCGCACCATGACGATCGCGGTACGCGGCCTGGCCAGCGACGCGACGAAGTCGTCGATCGACGCGGCGGCGACGAGTCCCGCCTCCGGGTGCCGGCTGACGAGTTCGTCGGTGCGTTCCCGCGTGCGGTTGTACACGGCGACGGTGTTGCCCTCACGGGAGGCGAGGTTGCGCGCCAGGTTGGAGCCCATCACCGCCAGCCCGACGACGCCGATGGTGGCGGTTGCCCGGGTGTTCATCCGTACCTCTTCCGTTGTGGTGCGATGTGCTCAGAAAGCGAGCAGGACCTTGCCCGAGGCGGCGGAGTCCGCCGCGACGGCGAGCGCCTCCAGCGTTTTCGCCACGGGGAAGGTGTGGGTGATGACCGGTTCGACGGCCAGGGAGCCGTCGGCCAGGGCGGGGATCACCTCGTCGATCTCGTCGTTGAAGCGGAACGAGCCGACGAGGCGGATCTCCCGGGTGATGGCGTGGGCGACGGGCACGGGCTGGTCGCCGTGGGGCAGCAGGCCGACCATGACCACGGTGCCGCCGCGGGTGGCTCCCCTGATCGCGGAGGCGAGGCCGCGGTGGTTGCCGGAGGATTCGATCACCACGTCGGCGTCCACGGCCGCGATAGCCTCGCTGTCGCCCGCGTCGAGGGTGTGGGTCGCGCCGACCGCCGTCGCGATCTCGCGGGGCTTGGTGTGCAGGTCGACCGCCACGATCTCGGCGGCTCCCGCCCGCTTGGCCGCCGCGACGGCCAGGGCGCCGATGGGACCGCTGCCGACGACCAGGACCCGCTTGCCGCGCAGGGCGCCTGCCTGGGATACGGCGTGCCAGGCGACGGCGGCGGGCTCGGCCAGGGCGGCGAGGCGCAGGTCCAGGCCCTCGGGCAGCGCGCGGAGCATGGCCGCGGGCAGCACGACCTCGCCGGCGAAGGCTCCCTCGGTGTGCGGGAATCGTGCGGCGGAGCCGAGGTAGCGCACCCCGGGCGAGAGGTTGGGCCGGTCGTCGGGGAAGCGGACGGTGCTCGCCTCCCGCCGCGCCGGGTGCACGGTGACCGGGGTGCCGGCGGCGGGGCCGGTTCCGTCGGCCGCGGCCCGTACGACGGTGCCGGACACCTCGTGTCCCAGGATCATCGGCGCCCGCAGGACCGATTCACCCACCGCGCCGTGGCGCCAGTAGTGCAGGTCGGAGCCGCAGACACCGCCGTAGGCGACGGCGATCACCGCCTCGTCGGGTGCCGGTGCGCGCACGTCGACCCGCTCGACGCGGACGTCGCCGGCGCCGTGTGCGACGACCGCCGTGGTGGTCATGGACATCATGGGGTTCCCTTCTCAGACGACGACGGTCATGCCGCCGTCGACGAAGACGACCTGGCCGTTGACGTAGTCGGAGGCACTGGAGGCGAGCCAGACGGTGGGGCCGACCACGTCGGCCACCGTGCCCCAGCGCCGGGCCGGGGTGCGGCCGAGGATCCAGGAGTTGAACTCCGCGTCGTCCACGAGGTTCTGCGTCATCTCGGTGTGGATGTATCCGGGGGCGATCCCGTTGATCTGGAGGCCTGCTCCGGCCCACTCGGCCGTCATGACGCGCGTGAGGTTGCGCAGGGCGCCCTTGGCCGCCGTGTACGGGCCGATGGTGGGGCGGGCCAGGTCGGTCTGGACCGAGCAGATGTTGATGATCTTGCCCGCGCGGCGCGGGAGCATCCGCCGTGCGACGTGGCGGCCGACCACGAAGGCGCCGGTGAGGTCGGTGTCGATCACCCGCCGCCAGTCGTCGAGGCTCACCTCGGTCAGGGGCTCCCGGTGCTGGACCCCGGCGTTGTTCACCAGGATGTCGATGGCCCCGATGTCGGACTCGACCGAGGTGACGGCCGCTTCGACGGCGCTCTCGTCGACGATGTCGAACGCGCGGGCCGCGATCCGGTCGGCGCCGAAGCGCCCGGCCAGTGACGTGCGGGTCCGCTCCAGCCGGACGGGGTCGACGCCGTTGAGGACGAGGGTGGCTCCGGCGTCGGCGAGCCCGGTCGCGATGCCCAGCCCGATGCCGCGGCTGGATCCGGTGACCAGGGCGACCTTGCCGGTGAGGTCGAAGGAGGAGGACATGTTCGTGGTGGTTTTCCTGGTTGTGGGGGTCGGTGGACGCGAGGGGTCAGTAGAACTCGACGGTGTCGACGCGGTTGACGAGGTCGTGGCCGTCGAGGAGCCGGGTGGCATTGGCGGCGAACAGCTCGGCGATGAGGCGGTCCTCCGCACCGTCGAGCGCGGCGGTGTGCGGGCTCACCAGGACCCGGTCGTGGTCCCAGAGGGGGCTGTCGACCGGCAGGGGTTCGGTCTCGAAGACGTCGAGCGCCGCGAAGCCGACCTGGCCCGAGTCGAGCGCGTCGAGCAGGGCGGCCTCGTCGACGACGGTGCCCCGTCCGACGTTGACCAGCGTGGCTCCGGGCCGCAGAGCGTCCAGGAACCGTTTGCCCACGAGGTGCTCGGTGGCGTCGGTGCCCGGCAGGGTGTTCACCACCGCGTCGACGGTGGGCGCCACGTCGGCGATGCGGTCGGGATGCACGACGGTCGTGACGCCGGGCACTCCGGTCGTGACGCCGGACACGTCGGCGTCTCGTCTGCTCGTGCCGATGACGGTGGCCCCCAGCGCGTGCAGCGCCTCGGCGACCTTGCGGCCGATCCCGCCGAGTCCGAGCAGCAGGACGGTCTGCCGGTGCACCTGGCCCATGGTCCAGCGACCGCTCCATGTGTGGTCGCGCTGCTGGCGGTTGAGGCGGGGCAGGTCCTTGGCGCCCGCGAGGACACCGAAGACGGCGAACTCGGCGAGGGGTCGTCCGTGCACTCCGGCCGAGGTGGTGAAGAGCACCCGCTGGAGTTCGGTGTCGGTGAGCCCGGCGGCCCTGACCTGTGCGCCGCCCCCGGCCGCCATCGTGTGGACCCAGCGCAGCCCCGGGTTGGCACGCACGGCACGGGCCAGTGCGCCCGGATCCACGTCGGGGATCCCGTACAAGGCGTCGGCGGAGTCGATGGCGGCTTCGTAGGCCCGCTGCTGTGCGTCGGTGCGCCGCCAGTCCGGATCGCCCGCGAAGTCGGCCGGCCAGCGCATCGGCGGCAGGAGGGACGGGTCGACGACGAGGTCGACCCGCGGTTCCAGCTCCTGGACGCGTGCGCGGTTCTCCTCGGACAGCGGTGCGGCGACCGCGACCCGCAGGCGGTCCGGCCGGCCGGCCCGGTCGCTCATCGGGCTGCCGCGTTCCGCAGTGCTTCGACCTCGGCGTCCAGCGCGGCCTCGCGCGCGACGATCGCCTCGACGCCCTTCAGCGCCTCTTCGGCGCGGTGCGGCGGGATGACGATGACGCCGTCCCCGTCGGCGGCGACGATGTCGCCCGGATGGACGACGACGCCGCCGATCGCGACCGGTTCGCCGATGGCACCGGGACCGTTCTTGAAGGGGCCGGCCGGTGTGAGACCGCGGGCGAAGACCGGGACGCCGAGCTTCTCGATGATGGCCGCGTCCCGCACGTACCCGTCGACGACCGCTCCGGCGGCGCCGAACACCGCGAAGCGCTGGGCCAGGTTGTCACCGATGATCGCGCGGCCCTCGTAGCCGAAGGCGTTGATGACGAGGATGTCTCCGGGGCGGATGTGGTCGAGGGCGTCGATCACGGCTTTGTTGTCGCCCGCGACGGTGAGCACCGGAAGGGCGGTGCCGACGGCCTTGGCGCCGTTCCAGATGGGCGCGATGCCGCCGTCGACGATGTTGAGCCGGTCGAGGGCGTCTCCGAGGTTGGCCACCGAGTGGGCGCGGAAGCGGTCGAGTACCTCGGCGTCGACGCGTTCCCATCCGGTGTTCGCTCGCACGTTGTCCTGGGTCATCGCGGGTTCCTTCGGGTGTGTGGGCGTGGGGAAGTCAGGAGCACCCCCACCGCAAAATGCGAAAGCTTTCACGTTTCGACGGGAGTCAGTGTGCATCCATCCGCCGTACAGCACAAGGGTCGACGAACTGGCCAGATCAGGTCGCGGGCTCCCGGTGAGGACCATGGAAAGCGGCGAGATCCGGCCATCGAGGCAGCGAGACCGAAGGCGAAAGCGGGGTGAAACCACGAGTTAATACGGAGTCAACACCACATCCTTGACCGCCCCGTACTGCGAACCTATTCTCATTCGCGATTCAAGTCGCATCTTGGTTCTGGTGTGGTCCCGCCGCCTCCGGCCCCGGGTCACGCCATGGCCGCACAACTCCCCTGAGGCGCCGTCACCGGCCTCCCCCTTGCGCCCCACACCGTCGGGTGCATCTCGGCGCAGGAGCGATCGCCGTCAGCGGCTTCGCTCGGCGCACGACCCTCAGGACACCGTCCCCGGAGTCCGCGACACTGAAAGCGAACGCGTATGGCAACGTCAGATCAGCTCGGCATCCCATCGGACCGTGACGAGGCAGCGGCACGCGAGCCCGGCGCGGCGGCCCTCGACGCCGTCTCCGCCGACCCCAAGGTCGTCCGCAAGGCCACGTTCGCGGGCGCCGTGGGCTCCTTCGTCGAGTGGTACGACTACGGCATCTACGGCCTGCTCGTCACCTATCTCGCGATCAACGTCATGGGCGAGGCCGACGCCGGGAACCTCTTCCTCACCAACGTCGGTTTCCTGGTCAGCTTCCTGGCCCGGCCGTTCGGCAGCGTGATCTGCGGCTACCTCGGGGACCGGATCGGCCGCAAGGGGCTCCTCGCCACCCTGCTGGTACTGATCTCCGCCGCCACGGCGGCCATCGGCCTCATCCCCTCGCACGCCGCCATCGGCGTCGGCGCCCCCGTCCTGCTCGTGCTGCTGCGCGTGCTCCAGGGGTTCTCCGCGGGCGGTGAGGTGGCCGGCGCCATGTCCTTCGTCGGCGAGTACGCGCCCAACGCCCGCCGCAACTTCATGATGAGCTTCATCGCGGTCGGCTCGTTCGTGGCCCTGATGTTCGGCAGCGCGTTCTCCGCGATCCTGATCACCGTGCTCGGCGACGACGCGATGGCCTCCTGGGCCTGGCGGGTGCCGTTCCTGCTCGCCGTACCGCTCGGCTACATCGGGTTCTACATCCGCCGCCGCCTGGAGGAGACCCCGCACTTCGAGGCCCTGCGCGAACAGAACACCGTCGCGCGCAACCCGCTCAAGGACACCTTCACCTCGAAGCGGCACCTCAAGGCGATCGCCCTCACGATCTTCCTGCCGGCCCTCAACGGCCCCGGCTACTACCTGCTGTTCGCCTACATGCCGACCTACCTGAAGACCTCGCTCGGCGACCACGACTTCTCGATGCTGCGGGCGCTCACGGTCACCGCGTGCAGCCTGGTCGCCATCGTCATCTGCATCCCGCTGATGGCCCGGCTGTCGGACCGGCACGGCCGCAAACCCGTCCTGGCCGGCTCCGCGATCGCTGTCGCGCTCGTCGCGTACCCCATGTTCAAGCTCATCACGACCGGACAACTCGGGCTCGCGATCATCGGCACCGTCGTCCTCGCGATCGCCTTCTCCGGCCACGCCGCCGTGGTGCACACGATGCTCGCCGAGATGTTCCCGACCAGCGTGCGCTACTCCGCCTACAGCATCGGCTTCAGCATCTCCACCGTGATCTTCGGCGGCAGCGCGCCGCTGGTCATGACCTCGCTGATCAAGTCGACCGGATCCAGCCTGATCCCGGCCTTCGCCGCGATCATCACCGCCCTCATCACCCTGGCCACGGTCGCGTTCCTGCGCGAGACCAAGGGCAGGCCCCTTGAGGCCAGCTGAGCCGCCCATCCCCCAACCAGGAGAGACTCTCATGGGAATCAACTCCGTAGCCGTCGTCGCGGACCTCGGCGAGAGCTTCGGCAACTACACCATCGGTGACGACGGAGCCCTGCTCGGGCTCGTCACCTCGTCGAACATCGCCTGCGGCTTCCACGCCGGCGACCCCCGCATCATGGACCGGACCGTCAAGGACTGTGTCGAGCGCGGGATAGAGCTGGGCGCCCACCCGGGCTACCCCGACCTCGTCGGCTTCGGCCGCCGGCTCATCGAGGCGACCGAGGAGGAGATCCGTACCGACGTCCTCTACCAGCTCGGCGCCCTGGACGCGTTCGCCCGGGTGCACGGCGGCACCATCAGCCACGTCGCCCCGCACGGCAGGATGGGCTCGATCGCCCAGACCGACGCCAAGCACGCACGGGCCATCACCGACGCGGTGGCCGCCTACAACAAGGACTATGTCGTCATCTGCCAGCGCGGACTGCTCGCCGAGGAGTCCCGCAAGCGGGGACTGGAGGTCGGTTACGTGTTCCTCGCCGACCGCGGCTACGGCGACGACGGCATGCCCGTCTCCCGCTCGCGTCCGGACGGTCTGATCCACGACCCCGAACTGATCGGCGAGCGCTCCGCCCAGGTCGTACGGGAGGGCACGGTCCGTTCGGTCGACGGGAACGTGGTCCCGCTCGGCCACGACGCCGATGTCCTGCTGCTGCACGGCGACCATCCGTCCGTCCTGGCGAACGGCACGGCGCTGCGGGCCGCGCTCGCCGCCGAGGGCATCCGGGTCGCCGGCCTGCGGGAGGTCCTGGCGGAGAAGTCGAAGCAGGCGGAGGCCGCGCTCGCCGGCTGAGGCGGAGCGCATCAGCCGATGACCACAGCACCGTACGGCGCCATCACCGTCGAGCCCTTCGGGGACTCGGCGGCGATGGTGACCGTCCCCCACACCGACCGAACCGTCCGCAGGGCCGGGATCATCGCGTTCCGCGACCGCTTCCTGGCCCATCGCCCGCAGGGAGTGCTCGACGTCGTCTCCGGCCTGGAATCCCTGCTCATCGAGTACGACCCTCTGGTCACCGCGCTGGAACACGTCGAGTACGCGGCCCGGCTGGTGGCACGGTGGGCGCCCGCGGACGATCCGGCCGCCTCCGGACGACGGGTACGGACGTTCGCCGTCCCCGTGGTCTTCGACGACGAGTACGGCCCCGATCTGGCGTCCGTCGCCGAGGAGTTGTGCCTGTCCCCCGCCGAGGTGGTCGAGGCGATCGCCGGATCCGCCTTCACCATCAGCCTGCTGGGCGCCGCGATGGCCCCCATGATGGACGGTCTGGAGGTGCCGCGCCCGGTGCGCCGCCGGGCCGAACCGCGCACCGACGTCGCACCCGGTTCCGTCATGATCGCCGGCACCAACGCGATCATCCAGCCCTTCCCCGGCCCGACCGGCTGGCGGGTGGTGGGACGCACCCCGCGCACCATCGTCGACATCTCCCGCCCCGACCCCGTCTCGTTCGGCACCGGCGATCTCGTGCGTTTCGTCCCGATCAGCCGGGCGGAGGCCGAGGCGCTGGGCTCCGGCCTGCTGAAGCCGGTCGCGGAGGTGACCGTATGAGAACCGTGGCGCTCGACTTCACCCGCACCGGCTGGATCACCACCTATCAGGACCTGGGCCGCAGCGGCACGGAACAACGCGGTGTGCCGACCGGAGGCGCCGCCGACCAGCACTCGGCCGTCGTCGCGAACCTGCTCGTCGGCAACCCCCGCGACGCGACCCTGATCGAGAGCCTGGGCGGTGAGCTGGCGTTCGTGCCCGACGCCGACGTCCTGATCGCCGTCACCGGCGCCCCCGCCGAGATCACCGTCGCCGGCTCGCCCGCCGCCGGCTGGTCTCCGCAGGTGGCGCCCGCGGGACAGGAAGTGCGGATCCTAGGGAACCTGAGCCGGGGCACCCGCACCTACTTGGCCGTCAACGGCACGATCGGCGCCGAGGCTCTGCTGGGCAGCGCGGCCCCCGATCCCCGGATGGGGTTCACCCAGGCCGTCGTCCGGGGATCGCGGGTCCTGGTGGAGACGGATTTCCGCGGATTCGGCCGTCGGCTGTTCGGCGCGCCGCTGTTCCGGCTGCCCGTCCCCGTCCCGCGCTTCGACGACGGCCCCTGGGTGATCGATGTCGTAGCCACCCACGGCGTGCGCTCGATCACCGGCATCCGTGAACTGATCGAGGAGTCGCTCTACGTCGTCACGCCCCGCTCCGACCACGTCGGACTGCGGCTCGCCGGACCGGTCCGGCACCCGGACGGCGACACGGAGATCGTGTCGCACGGCGTCCCCGTCGGGGCGTTGCAGATCCCGCACGCGGACGAGCTGATCGTCCTGGGCCGCTACCGGAGTCTGACCGCGGGCTATCCCATCGTCGGCGTGGCCTCCCGGGCCTCGCTGCCGCTGCTCGGACAGGCCGGGCCCGGCCGGGAGCTGCGCTTCCGCTGGACGGACCGGGAGACCTCGGTACGCCAACACGCGCGGGCCGAGGACGAGATCCGGCTGCTGGGACGGGCGACCGCGGAGGCGTTCGCCGCGCTGGGGTTCGCGACGCCCTTGCTTCGACTGAATTGAGAATCTATTCTCATATGCGATGCAGTAATCATATCCATGACGCCCCAGGTCACCTACGAAGGAGGAACGCGTGATGACACCACCCGGCACGGTCGCGCTCGTCACGGGAGCCGGCAGTGGGATGGGCCTGGAGACCGCGCGGCTCCTCGCCCGCGACGGTGCGGCCGTCGCGCTGGTCGGCCGCAGGCAGGAAGCGCTCGTCGCCGCCGCCGACAAGATCCGCGCCGAGGGCGGCATCGCCCTCGCGCTCGCCGCCGACATCACCAGCCCGCACGACGTCGCACGCGTCCTCGACCGGGTGCGCTCGGAACTCGGCCCGGTCGACGTCCTGGTCAACAACGCGGGCAGCGCCTCCACGGTGCTCAACCCGCAGTGGCTGCCGCACGAGGAGTGGCGGCAGGTCCTCGACGTCAACCTCACCGCGGTCTTCCAGCTCACCCAGGCCGTACTGCCCGACATGCTCGACCGCGGCACCGGGACGATCGTCACCGTCTCCTCGCTCGCCGCAGTCAACCCCAACCTGCTGGGCGGCGCCGCCTACGGCGCGGCCAAGGCCGGGGTCCGCAACTTCATGACCTTCCTGCACAACACCTTCCGCAACCAGGGACTGCGCGCCATCACCGTGCTGCCCGGCGAGACGGACACCCCCATCCTCGACAACCGCGCCCGGCCCCCGGCCCCCGAGGAACGCACCCACATGGTGCGGCCCGAGGACGTGGCCGAGGCCGTCCGGCTGGCCGTCTCCCTCCCCCAGCGGGTGGTCCTCCAGGAGATCGTCGTCGCGCCCACCCGGCAGCGCGACGTCTCCGCCGACCTGGAGACCAGCCGCTGGGCGGGCGCACCCGCCGGGCGCACACCGCAGGCCTGACCGACCCGCAGACAGGAGGAGCGCATGCCGCTCACCATCACCACCCAACCACCGCTGTACGGCACCGCCGGCGCCGTCGCCCGGATCGCCGCCGCCTCCCGCCGTACCCAACAGCCGCAGTCCCGAGGCGATCTCGTCTCCCTCGCCATGGGCGAACCCGACTTCGACACCCCGGAGAAGGTCACCGAGGCCGCCGCCGCCTCGCTGCGTTCCGGGCGCACCCACTACTCGCCCCTGCTCGGCGAGGCCCCCTTGCGTGAGGCGCTCGCGGCGAAGCTCTCGGTCACCGCCGGCGCGCCGGCCTCCGCCGCCGACGTCCTGATCACACAGGGCGGCACCGCCGGGCTCTCGGCCTCGATCCTCGGCATCGTCGACCCCGGCGACAAGGTCGTGATCCCCGACCCCACGTACTCGCTCTACGGCGACCTGGTCGCCATGGCGGGCGGCACCGTCGTCCCCGTACCGCTCGGGCCCGACCTGCACTGGGACCTGGACCGCCTCGCCGACGCCCTCACGGACGCCAAGCTCTTCGTCTTCTGCAACCCCGTCAACCCGACGGGCATCGTGCACAGCCGCGAGGAACTCGAAGCGCTCGCCGAACTCCTCGACGGCACCCCCACCCTGGTCATCTCGGACGAGGCGTACGCCGACCTCGACTACACCGGCCGCCCCTTCACCTCGGCGATCTCGGTCGACGGCCTGCGCGAGCGCACCGTCCACTGCCAGACCTTCTCCAAGAGCTACGCGATGACAGGCTGGCGCGTCGGCTATCTCTGGGGACCGACGTCGCTCGTCCAGGCCGCCGCGCGCGTCCACAACACGTTCAACGGCTCGGTGAACACCGTGGTCCAGGACGCCGCGCTCGCCGCGGTGGAGCACTGCGCCGCGGACGTCGCCCGGATGCGGGCCGCGTACGAGGAGCGCCGGGACATCATGCGCGACGCGCTGGCCACGATCCCCGGTCTCACGCTCAGCACTCCCGAAGGCGCCTTCTACCAATTCCCGCGCTACGACCTCGACCTGCCCTCGGTGGAGGTCGTGGCGGCGCTGCGTTCGCACGGCGTCGCGGTGCGGCCCGGCAGCGAGTTCGGGGCCTGTGGGGAGAATCATCTGCGGCTGTCGTACGCTGCCAGCCCGGACTCCATCGCCGAGGGGGTCCGTCGGCTGGCGGACGGTCTCGCGGCGCTGCGATGAGCACCGTCCCGTACACGACGAGGAGTCGGCCCATGCGCAGCGACACCGAGCGCAACCGTCGGCAGCTCATCAAGGCCGCCGCGCTGCTGTTCGAGAACTCACCGACGCCGGTCAGCCTCGCCGAGATCGCCAAGCAGGCCGAGGTGTCCACCGCGACGGCCTACCGCCACTTCTCCTCCGTCGAGGAGATCCTGCACGCCTTCCGCGCCCAAGTCGGCTCGGAACTGCGCGACTTCAGCGCGCGGCAGACCAGCCGGGGGATGGCGAGACTCGAAGCGGTGTCGCGGCACTGGGTGTCCCTCGTGCTCGAACACGGCGGCGCGATGGCCCAGATGCGCTCGCACCGCGGCTATCTGGAACGCCTGCGCGAGGGCACCGGCTACCTCACCCCGCAGGCCGAGGCGCTCGCCGAGCCGCTCCGGCAGACGACCGAGGACCTCGGGCTGGGCGACCTCGGCGACGAAGCCCTCTACGTGTGGAACGTCCTGTTCGACCCCCGCGACATCCTCGACCTCATCAAGAGCGGACGCACCGAGGACGAGGCCGCCGCCCGTCTCGTATCGGCTCTGCGGGGTGCGTTGATCGGCTGGTCGGCGGCGGAACCACGCAAGGACTGAGGGAGCAGCAAGGGAGTAAGGGAGCGGCGGGGAACCGCCCCGGCCGGGCGGATGTCCGCCCGGCCGGTCGTACTCGGATTCCTTCAGGCCGCCTGGCCGGTGGGCATGACGGTGATGTGCGAGAGGTTCACCCGCGCGGGAAGTCCGGCGAGGAAGCCCACGGTCTCGGCGATGTCCTCCGGCTCAAGGCACGGCACGACGGACTTGAACCCCTCGGGGAAGGCCGGACCGCCGCTGCCGGCGACGTGGTCCTTCAACTCGGTGTCCACGAGACCCGGTTCGATCACCGAGACCCGGACCTTGTGAGCACCGAGTTCGGCCCGGAGGTTGTGGGACAGGTGCGTGACGTACGCCTTGGTCCCGGCGTACACGGAGAAGGCAGGCAGCACCGAAGAGGCCGCGACCGACGAGGTGTTGACGAGGTCGGCGACTCCGCGCTCCGCGGCGGCCCGCACGAGCTGAGGTGTGAACGCGGCGACGACGTTCGTCAGGCCGGTGACATTGAGGGCGATCTCCTCGCGCCATGATCCTTCCGCGAGGGCCTCGGCGGGGTTGAACAGCATGACCCCCGCGTTGTTGAAGAGCAGGTCGGCACCGCCCAGTTCGGCCGCGACCCGGTCGGCCGCCGACCGTACGGCCACGGCGTCGGTCACGTCGACGGCCAGCGCGAGCGCCCGGCCGCCGTTCTTCTCGATCCGGGCGACCATGTCGTTCAACCGCTCCGCGCGCCGGGCCAGGACGACGACCCGGGCGCCCAGCTCCGCCAGGTGCTCGGCCGAGGCCGCGCCCACGCCGCTGGAGGCTCCGGTGACGACCGCGACACGGCCGGCCAGGGGGCGAGGGGAGGTCTGCGTGGTCATGATGAACACCTTTCGGGCGGTGCGGAAATCCGCGCTTGCCGGGTGCGGACGTCACCGCACCTCTCACCACCAGGACACCAGTCGCGCACACCCCACCGACCGGCCAAACGCGCCCTGTCGGGACAGGCCCTCACGAGGCTGGTACCGGCAGGGCCACCTGCGGCAGCACCGGAGGAGTTCGCTCCCGCGACACTGGAGTCATGGACCGAAGCAGTGAGACCGCCGCCTTCCTGCGTTCCCGACGCGCCGGGCTGACCCCGGACCGGGCCGGGCTCCCCGCCGACGGGCGCATCCGCCGGGTGCCCGGTCTACGCCGCGACGAGGTGGCCCGGCTGGCCGGCGTCAGCACCGAGTACTACACCCGCCTCGAACAGGGCCGCGCCGGTTCTCCCTCCCCCGAGGTCGTCGAGGCCCTCGCCCGCGCCCTGCGCCTCGACGCGTCCGAGCGCGAGCACCTCACCAACCTGCTGGGCCGCCCCGCCGCCCCTCGCCGGACCGCAGCCCCGCACTACCGGGTCAGACCCGGCCTGTACCTACAGCTACAGACCCTCGACCATGTGCCCGCGTTCATCCTGGGCCGCCGCGCCGACGTCCTCGCCTCCAACCGCCTCGCCCGCGAGGTCCTCACCGACTTCGACGCCCTGCCGGCCCCGCGCCGCAACCTGGCCCGCTACTACCTGCTCGACCCCGAGGCGCGCGAGCGCGTCGCCGACTGGGAACGCGTCGCCGCCGAGACCGTCGCCGTCCTCCGGCTCGAAGCCGGCCGCCATCCCCACGACCGGCGGCTCGCCGACCTCGTCGGCGAACTCACCCTGAAGTCACCCGAGTTCTCCACCTGGTGGAACGACCACCGGGTGCTCAGCCGCACCCACGGCACCAAGTCCTACCGCCACCCTTTGGTGGGCGACCTGCACTTCTCCTACGAGTCCTTCCAACCGCTGGGCGACCCCGACCAGACCCTGTGCGTCTACAACGTCGAACCGGACTCCCCCACCGCCCACGCCCTCCAGCTCTTGAGCAGCTGGACCGCTCCCGAACTCCGGACACGGCCCCCGGCAGAGCCTCAGGCCTGAGCAGTCAGCCGGGCCTGCGCCTCCGGTTCGGACTCCTTTGTCCGGCCCACGCCGGAACGTGCAGGCCGCTCAGCCGGCGGCGGGCCTCGCAGGAACGGCCGCGACCGCCGCGGCGGTCATCTGCCGGGCCGTGGTCACAAGGCTGGCGATCGCGTCGTCGGGGGTCAGGCCACAGAGGTCGGTCAGGGCGAACAGCGACTCGGCGCTGACGACGAGGGCGAGACCGCGGACCAGTTGCTCCACGTCCGCGCGGTGCTCGGAACCGCAACTCTCGGCCCAGGGGGCGAGGGCGTGCTCGATGAGACCGAAGCGATGGGCGGGACGGTCCTTGGACGTCGAGGGTTTCGCGATGGTGGAGGCGACGACTGCCCGGACGGCGCCCTGTCTGCGCAGCACCGCCCGGCCGAGGATCTCGGCGGCCTGGCCGATCCGTTCGACCGGGTCGTCGCCGCGAGTCGTCGATCGCAGGACCGCGACCAGGTCCTCCGTCATCACGGCGGCACGCAGGAGGGTGAGGAGGTCGGGGAAGTAGCGATAGGCGGTCGCTTCGGAGACCCGCGCGTGGGCCGCGACCGTCGGCATCGTGATCTCCGCCCCGGTGTCGGCGAGGTCGCGGGCGGCCGTGACGATCGCCGACCTGGTGCGTTCCATCGTGTTGCTGAGCCCGTTCGGGCGACCCCGCTCGACCATGATCATCCTTTCGTGCCGACCCCCAGCATATAGGGCGCACCCCCTGAATTGGAGTCAACTCTTTTTTTAAGAGTCGGCTTGCAAAAATGCTCCGACCGATCGTAGGGTCCTGGCCATTGGCAACCCCACCAGTCAGGGAGAGTTCATGGCCAAGGTGTCGATCACCGGTCCCGGCGAGGGCGAACTCATCGTCAACGGCCCGTCGACGATCCGGATCCTTGAGGACGGCAGCAACACCGAACACCGCCTGGGAATGGGCGAGATCACCATCCCCGCGCACACCGCCGGACCTCCGCAGCACCGCCACGCGCAGCACGACGAGGGGTTCTACGTCCTCTCGGGCAGCGTGCGGTTCACCGTCGGCGAGGACGACCACGACGCCGGTGCCGGTACGTGGGTCATGGTCCCGCCGGGCGCACCGCACACCTTCGCCAACGTGACCGACGAGACGGCGGTCATGCTCAACACCTTCACCCCGGACCTGTACGTGCAGTACTTCCGTGACCTCAAGGCCATGGTCGAGTCCGGGCAGCCGTTGTCACGCGAAGCGGTGGCCGAGGTCTGGACGCGCTACGGCACCGAACCGTCGACCGAGTACGCCTCGTGACCATCCTCCTGGGAGCGAACGCCGTCGGCGCGGTCGCCGGCATCGCTTTCGCACTGGTGGGAGGGGTACGCCCGGCAGCGCTGAGCGAGAGCGCCACACCGACCGCCGGCGAACGCTTCTACGGCTGGATGTACGCGACCAGAGGGGTACCTCTGGGAGTGGCGGCCCTCGTCGCACCCCTGGCATGGCCCGGCCCCGCCGCCGCACTCGTCCTGTGCGCGGCCGCGGCGGCCCAGATCGGCGACGCCGTCATCGGAGTCGCCACCCGGAAGACGACGATGATCGCGGGTGCCTCGCTCCTGACCGCGATACACGCCGCGACGGCGGTCGCCACCGCCTGAGCCCGGCCCGCGTCATGGAGGGCACGGGCACGGACGGGTCGGTGATCACCCCCGATGCGGTGCTCGCCGACCCACTGCCGCCCGTCCCGCCACCGATCGGGGGCGCGTCACCGCCGCGCCTGCCGGCCACGGCGTGCCTGAGGTCACCCACCTCCTGGAGGCCGACGGCACGACAGTGTTCTCCTGCCGGCGCCCGCTCAGGGCTGGTTCGGCAGCAGTACGACACCGTCGTCGTCGGCGTGCAGCACGTCCCCGGGGCCGAAGGTCACCCCGCCGAAGGTCACCGGCACGTCGACGGCGCCGGTGCCGGCCTTTCCGCTCTTGCGCGGGTTGGCGCCGAGGGCCCGTACACCGAGGTGGATGCCGGCCAGCGCGGCAACGTCACGGACCGCGCCGTGGATGACCAGGCCCGCCCAGCCGTTGTCCCGGGCGCGGGTGGCCATGATGTCGCCGAGCAGCGCGGTGCGCAGGGAGGCGAGGCCGTCGACGACCACGATGTGACCGTCGCCGGGTTCACGGAGCAGTTCGTGCAGCAGGGCGTTGTCGTCATGGCAGGAGATCGTGCGGACGGGACCGCAGAAGGAGCGGACCGCGCCGTACGAGGTGAACTGGGTGTCGCAGACGCGCAGTTGCTCACCGTAGCGGTCGACGAGGTCTGCGGTGGGAACCGGGACGGTGGACATCGGGCCTCCTGGCGGGTGGACCTGAGAGTGGTGCGACCTGCACAGCCCTTTTGTATCAGACGGCCGATCAATACAATATGGCCATGAACGCACTCGCCCGTCGCACAGGCACCGTCGCCTACGTCGGCTCCCGCACCACAGCGGCACGCGAAGGCCGGGGCAACGGCATCGAGGTGTACGACGTGAGCGCACGGGGCGACGCTTGGACCCACCTCCAGACCATCGCCCTCGACAATCCGACGTTCCTGGCGACCGACCACGACCGGCGTTTCCTGTACGCCGTGCACGGCGACCTGGACTACGTGAGCGCCTTCCGCATCGACCCGTACACCGGTCTGCTCGGCGCCCTCGGGCGTCAGGACACCGGCGGTCGTAATCCCGCGCACCTGGCGGTCGACCCCACGAACCGTTTCCTGGTGGTCGCCAACCACTCCTCGGGCAGCATCGCGTCCCTGCCGCTGCTCGCCGACGGCCGGCTCGGTCCGGTCCGCGATCTGCTGGAACTGCCCGGCGAGCCCGGCCCGCACCGCGCGGACCAGACCGGTTCCAGGCCGCACCACGTGCCCTTCTCGCCCGACGGCCGCTTCTTCGTCGTACCGGACAAGGGTCTGGACCGGCTATTCACGCTCACGTTGGAGTCGGATTCCGGGAAGCTCGGTCTCCGGCGGTCGGTTGCGACGCGGGAGTTCGCCGGGCCCCGGCACATCGCCTTCCACCCCCGGCTGCCGTACGCCTACACCGTCGACGAACTGCGCTCGACCGTCACCGCGTACCGCTGGGACGCGCGGGAGGGAGCACTCGAAGCCGCTCAGACACTCCCCAGTACCGCGCCCACGGCGACCGGCGACAGTCGCGGCGGCGAGATCGCGGTCAGCCCGGACGGGCGGTTCGTCTACGCGTCCAACCGCAGCGGCGCCGGGGACAGCAGCCCTGGTGGACCCGGGCCCGACACCATCACCGTGTTCGCCGTGGACGACGGAACGCTGGCGCCGGTGGGCCGGGCCTCCACCGAGGGTGTCCGGCCGCGGTTCTTCTGTCTCGCTCCGGACGGCGGGCGGATGTACGTCGCCAATGAACGCAGTCACTCCGTCGTCGCCTTCGACATCGACCCCGGCACGGGCCTTCCGCACCCGAACGGGACCGTCGTACGGACCGGCTCGCCCGTCTGCGTTCTCTTCGGTTGAGGGGTTCATAGGATGAGGCGTCCTGTCCCGACACGTGCAGAGCGCAGGGGGCCATGTCACGGCTGAACCTGACCACTTCCATGGCCACGCAGCTCATCGACCTGATGCGTCGCAGCGGCCTCGACGAGGGCGCGCACATCACCGAGCAGTGGGCGGCCGACGAGCTACAGGTCTCCCGCACGCCGGTGCGCGGGGCGATGCTCTTCCTCGCCGAGGTGGGCATCCTCGATCGCGTGCCCAACCGGGGCTTCTTCCTCGCCCGGGACGCGAAGGCCCTCGCCCGCCCCGTCCTGACCGAGAGCGAGGACGGGGAGCAGAAGGCGTACTTCGACATCGCGGACGACTACGTCGGCGGGCGTTTCAGCGGCTCCTTCACCTCCGCCGACATCGCCCGCCGCTACCGGCTCTCCCCACGGCAGGCCGACCGGGTGCTGTCCCGGATGGAGGCCGAGGATCTGGTGCGGCGCAAACCGGGCGGTCGGGGCTGGGAGTTCCAGCACGTGATGGCCACGGTCGAGGCGCACGCGCAGAGCTACCGGTTCCGGATGATCATCGAGCCCGCCGCTCTTCTGGAGCCCGGCTTCACACCGGACCCAGAAGCCTTCGCGCTGCACCGGCAGCAGCAGGAGGCTCTGTTGCACGGGGACATCCTGTTGCTGCCGCGGGCGGAGCTGTTCCAGGTCAACGCGTCGTTCCACGAGATGCTGGTGGGCTGCTCCGGCAACCAGTTCCTGCTGGACTCGGTCCGGCGGGTCAACCGGCTGCGCCGTCTGATCGAGTACCGCCACCAGCTCGATCGCTCCCGTCTGGCCCATCAGGCCCGGGAGCATCTGCACCTCCTGGACCTGGTCGAGAGCGGCGATCTGAAGGAGGCCTCGGCCTTTCTGCACGAACATCTGGGCAAAGTACGGTCCGTGAAGACCGGGGCCGGCCCCGAGGACTAGGACCAGGGGAAGGCGTCCGGCCCCGCCGTTCCCGTGGCGGGGCCGATGCCTGGATCCGAACCGACAACTCCTGACGGCTACGGCGTGACGGACGAAGGCCGCTGCTTCTCGCCCGTCCGCCGCCGACCGGTCGGGGAACCGGGGCCACCGTTGATCCTGATGGCGACCGTGAGGACGAAGGCCAGCGCCGTCAGGCCGCCGAGGAACACCAGCCCGCCCGTGGCGCTTCCCGTCGAATCCTTCACCCAGCCGATCGTGTAGGGACCGAAGAAGCCGCCCAGGTTGCCGATGGAGTTGACCACAGCGACGGCGACCGCCGCCGTGGAGCGGGTCAGGAACTGCGTCGGCAGCGCCCAGAACGGGGACTTGAAGCTGTACATGCCGGTCAGTGACACGGCGATCAGGGCCATGCCGAGCACCGCGGAGTGGGCGAAGCCCGCGGCGATCAGGGTGACGGCGGCCAGGGCGAGCGGGATCGCCGCATGCAGCTTGCGCTCGCCGGTGCGGTCGGAGCGGCGCGACCAGCACACCATGCCGACGGCCGCGACGACGTACGGGATGGCACTGATGAAGCCGACCTCGGTGTTGCTCAGGCCTGCGGAGAAGCCCTTCACGATCTGCGGCAGCCAGTAGCCGACGCCGAGGCTGCCGGCCTGGTAGACGAAGTAGACGACGGCCAGCAGCAGGACCTTCGGGTCGGACATCACCTTGAGCGTGCCCAGCTTCTTCGCGTGCGGATTGGCCTGCTGCTCCTGTTCCAGTTCGGCGGTCAGCCACTGCCGTTGGCGCTCGGTGAGCCACTTCGCGTCGGCGGGCTTCTCGGTCAGCACGAAGTAGCAGGCGACGCCGAGCACCACGGCCGGGATGCCCTCCAGGATGAACATCCAGCGCCAGCCGCTGAGCCCGAACCAGTGGACATGGTCCATGATCAGCGCGCTGAGCGGGGCGGCGAAGACGTACGAGGCCGGGATCGCGGTGAGGAAGAGCGCGGTGGCGGTGGCCACCTCCTTCTTGCGGAACCAGTACGTCAGGTAGACGACGATGCCGGGGAAGAAGCCGGCCTCCGCCACTCCCAGCAGGAAGCGCAGCACGTACAGCTGGACCGGGGAGTGCACGAACGCCATGACGGTGGCGAGGATTCCCCAGCTGACGAGGATCCGGGCGATCCAGCGGCGGGCGCCGAAGCGGGCGAGGGCCAGGTTGCTCGGCACCTCGAAGAGGAAGTAGCCCCAGAAGAACAGCCCGGCCGCGAGGCCGAAGGCCTGGCTGCTCAGGCCCAGTTCCTTGTTCATCTGCAGAGCGGCGAAGCCGATGTTCGCGCGGTCGATGTAGTTGACGACGTAGAGCACGAAGAGGAACGGGAGGATGCGCCGGGAAACGGTGCGCATCGTCGCGGAGGCCTCGCTCGGATCGACGGTGATCGCCATACGGAGCTCCAGACGGCTCAGGCAAGAGCGGTTGTATCAGTGAGCGGCTTGAGACAATATTGGGGGTGTTCTTCGCCGCGTCAAGAGACCCGGAGTCAGGCTTTGAGTTCCGATTGCCATCGCACCGCCGTGCTCACCGTCGACGGCCGCTCCTACCGCTACCGGCCGCTCGACGGACTGCTGCCGTCCGGGCGACTACCGGAGCTTCCGTACGCCGTACGGATCCTGTTGGAGAACGTGGCCCGCCGGGCACCCGAAGCCCTCCCGGAGGTCGCCGCGCGGGCACTGGCCGGGAAGGGCGCCTGCGAGGTGCCGGTGCGTCCGAACCGGATCATGCTGCACGACACCACGTGCCTGCCCGCCCTGGCCGACTTCGCGGCGATGCGCGACAGCGTCGCCGAACTCGGCGGTGACCCCGAGCGGTTGCAGCCGTCCATCCCGGTGGACCTGACCGTGGACCACTCCGTCATCGTCGAGGAGTACGGCCGCCGCGACGCCGTGGAACGCAACCTGCTGATCGACTTCCGCCGCAACGGCGAGCGGTACGAGATGGTCAAGTGGGCCGAGGGCAGCGTGCACAACTTCCGCGTGATCCCGCCCGGCACCGGCATCATCCACCAGGTCAACATGGAGGCGCTGGCCCGGGTGGTGTGGGAGACGGAGCCGGACGACGGCGGCTTGCCCGAACTCCATCCGGACGTACTGGTCGCCACCGACAGCCACACCCCGATGATCAACGCGCTCGGCGTGGTCGGCTGGGGCGTCGGCGGCCTTGAGGGCCAGGCGGCCATGCTCGGCGAGCCGGTCACCATCCAGTACCCCGAAGTGGTCGGCGTCCGGCTCACCGGCCGGCTGAGCCCGGGCGTCGGCGCCACCGACCTCGCTCTCACCCTCACCGAACTCCTGCGCGCCGAGGGGGTGGTGAACAAGTTCGTCGAGTTCTGCGGCGACGGCGTCGCGCGCCTGGGCTGGGCGGAGCGCGCCGCCGTCTCCAACATGGCACCCGAGTACGGGGCGACCTGCGTCTTCTTCCCCTACGACGACGAGACCACCGCCTATCTGCGGCTCAGCGGCCGGGACGAGGACCACGTCCGGCTGGTCGACGCCTATCTCACCGCGCAGGGCCTCAAGCGCGTGCCCGGCGCGGCCGAACCCCACTATGACCAGGTGATCGATCTCGACCTCGGCTCGGTCGAGCCCAGCCTCGCCGGACCCCGGCTCCCTCACCAGCGGCTGCCGCTGTCGGCCGTAGCGGAGTCCTACCGGCTCTCCGCGCGGCCCGCCGACAACTACCCGGTGGAGACGGGTGAGTTCGACGAACCGCTGCCGGAGGGCCCGATCGCCGTCGCCGCCATCACCAGCTGCACCAACACGGCCAACCCCGCACTCGTCGTGCAGGCCGGGCTGCTCGCCGAGCGGGCGGTGGCGGCCGGACTGACCGCCAAGCCCTGGGTGAAGACCTCGCTCTCCCCCGGCTCCCGGGTCGTCGAGGAGTACCTCCGCGCGGCCGACCTCCTACCGGCCCTGGAGAGCACCGGCTTCCACATCGTCGGCTTCGGGTGCATGACCTGCATCGGCAACTCCGGCCCCCTGCACCCGGAGATGGAACGGCTCGCCGTGAAGAACGCCGTGGAACCCGTCGCCGTGCTGTCCGGCAACCGGAACTTCGCGGGCCGGGTCAACCCACGGATCTCCCTCTCGTACCTCGCGTCCCCGCCACTGGTCGTCGCCTACGCCCTGGCCGGCTCGATCCTGCACGACTTCGACCGCACGCCCCTGGGCACGGGCGCCGACGGCACTTCCGTCTATCTCAAGGACCTGTGGCCCTCCGACGAGGAGGTCGCCGCACGGGTCGGCGCGGCCGTACGCCCGGAGATGTTCCGCGACAACGCCTCCCGCATCCGGCAGGGCACACCGGCCTGGCGGGAGATCCAGGCCCCCACCGGCACGCGTTTCCCCTGGGATCCGGACTCCACCTACATCCGTCGCCCGCCGCACCTGACAGGCCTCTCGCCACAGCCCACGGCCCGACTGCGCCTCGACCGGGCCAAGGTCCTGCTGCGCCTGGGCGACGACGTCACCACCGACCACATCTCCCCGGCCGGTGCCATCCCCGCCCTCAGCACCGCGGGCCGCTGGCTGACCGAACGCGGCACCGCCCGGCGCGATCTCAACCAGTACTCCACCCGCCGCAGCAACCACGAGGTGATGCTGCGCGGCGCCTTCACCAACGCGACCGTCACCAACCTGCTGCTCACGGACCAGCCGGCGAGCGGTGGACAGGCGTACGCGGTCGACCGGTCCCGAGTCCTGCCCGTGTACGAGGCGGCAGCCACCTACCGGGAGGCGGGACACCCCCTGGTCGTGATCGCCGGCCGCAACTACGGCGCCGGCTCCAGCCGTGACTGGGCCGCCAAGGCGCAGGCGCTGCTCGGTGTCCGCGCTGTCGTCGCGGAGTCCTACGAACGTATCCACCGGTCGAACCTGATCGGCATGGGCGTCCTGCCCATTGAGTTCGCCGAGGGCGAGGGCGGGTCGGCGTACGGCTTCACCGGCGCGGAAGACCTCTCCTTCGAGGGGCTCGACGACCTGACGGTCGGCACCAACCGCGTCACGCTGCGGATCCTGCGCGCGGACGGCTCCGGGACGGCCGCGGAGCTGAGGCTCAGGATCTTCTCCCGACAGGAGCTCGACTACCTGCGGCACGGCGGGATCCTGCCGTACGTCGTGCGCCGGACGGTCGGTTCCTGAGCGCGGCGCCCGGACCGGTTCAACGGCCGGTCCGCGCGCCTCAGTTGCGGCGACGGGGGATCGACACCCACATGACCGTCGACGCGGCCGGGCTCCGCCAGGACGCCTCTTGCAGTTCCGTCACGTCGAGGGCGTCGCCGGTGTCGAGGGTGTAGTCGGTGTCGTCGATGCGGACGGTGACGGCGCCGGAGACGACGTAGAGGAAGAGGCTCCGGTCGGCGAGTTCGACCGGGCAGGCGCCTTCGTCGCCGGTGGCCGCGGTCACGACGAACGCGCGCAAGGTGAGGAGCGGGTGGGAGACCTCGGCGGCCTCGGAGGGCTGACGCGGGATCGCGGAGAGCCGGATCGTCTCCTGCCCCTCCTCCGCCACGACGTCACGGATGCTCACCCCGAGGGCCTCGGTGATCGCGGCCAGGGTGTGCAGCGACGGGTGGTTGACGCCTTTCTCGACCGCCGAGAGGTACGACACGGAGACACCGCACTCACGCGACAGGGCCGCGAGTGTGAGCCCCCGGTCCTGGCGCAGGCCGCGCAGCCGGCCGCCGACCCGGACGGCGAGCGACTTCTCGTCGACCGCGATGCCCGCGCCTCCCTCGTTCCCCACGTCCTTGGCGGTCACAGGACCGCCGGGGTGACGACCCAGAGGATCTCCGCCGCTTCGTCCGAGGTCACCTTGAGCCGGTGTTCGGGATGGGACGAGTAGTGCAGGGTCTCGCCGGGACCCAGCCGGTGGACCACGGTTCCGATCCGCATCTCGATCTCCCCCTTGAGTACGAGTGCGAGCCGCTCCCCGAAGTGGGAGACGGGCATGGTGGATTCCGACGGGGAGACATGGTCGACCAGGCCGGTGAAGTCCGGGTCCGCCGCCCGTGCGGACAGGACGGTGTAGACGCTGGCGCTGTTGCGGCCCACGCGCAGGTTCTTCATCTGGGCGGCACGGTGGACGTGCACGTTGGTGCGGGCCGTCGCGGGGAAGAACGCCGACATGTCCGTCCCCATGACGGCGGCGAGCGCCGCGAGAGTGCTGAGGCTCGGGGTGGTGACGCCGTTCTCCACGTTGGCGAGATAGCCGCTGGTGAGGTCGGCCTTGTCCCCGAGTTCGGCCAGCGTCAGGCCACGTGCACGGCGAAGCCGGCGCAGCCTGCCGCCCAGTTCCACGATCTCGTCCACGCGCCGCCTCCAGGCCGGAAAGAACGCTGGTCGCGCCCATGATAGGCACGGCGCGTCGGACGGCCCCACCACCCCCTGGGTGACGGGGCCGTCGACGGAGGCGAACAAGCCACGGACTAGGCAGGTCGACTCAGATACGCCACTCCCCCCGCTCCAGAACCGTGACCGCGGTGCCGTCGGCCGTGAGCCCCTCCACCGTCATCCGCGGGGAGCCGATCATGAAGTCGACGTGGATCGCGGAGGTGTTGACCCGTGAGTGGTCGCGGGCGTCCGCGACCGGCGCGAGGTAGCCCCAGCCGAAGGCGAGGTGGGTGGCGGCGTTCTCGTCGAGCAGGGTCTCGTGGAAGACCGTGCCCAGGGGGCCGACCCGGCCGAGCCCGTCCACGAGGGCCAGCTCGCCGAGGCGGGCGGCGCCCGGGTCGCGCGTGGTGTAGCCGCGGAGCACGTCGGCGCCCCGGTCGGCGTCGACGGAGACGGCCCGGCCGCCCTCGAAGCGGACCCGCAGTCCCTCCACGGTGGCGCCGGCCAGTACCAGGGGGCGGGAAGCGGTGACGAATCCGTCGACGCGTTCCGGGTCGGGCGTGGTGAGCAGTTCCTCGGTGGGCAGGTTGGCGAGATGGGGCACGCCGTCCCGGTTGCTCATGGCGGTGGTCAGCCAGCACGAGCTGGGCAGCAGGCCGACGGTGAGGTCGGTGCCCGGGCCGCGCAGCCGGATCGCGTCGAAGCGCCGTTGCGTGAGTCTCGCGCCGACTCCGGCGAGCATGGCCATCCGGTCGCGCCAGGCCGCGGCCGGGTCGGGTTCGTCGAGGCGGCAGATGTGGAAGAGCTCGTCGACGAGCCGGGCGAGCGCCGCCTCCGGCGCCAGTCCGGGGTGTGCCACGGCCGCCCAGGCGGGCGACGGGTTCGGTACGAGGGTCCAGTTGATGCTGCGGTCGTTGATGACGGTCCGGCGCTCGGCGACCATCGGCAGCATGTCCCGCCCGGCCAGCACCGGGTCTAGGCCGTCGAGGGCACCGGGCTGCGTCGGGCCGGTGATCCGCACGGTGGCGGCACCGAGGTGGCCCTGGGCAAGGACCGAGTCGCCGAGCCACGGCGGCACGAAGTCCAGGGTGTCGGGGGCGGCGTTCTCCACTCGGACCCGCTTGAGCAGCGGGTCGAACACGCTCACGTCGACGAAGCGGGCACCGCGTCCGTAGGCGGCGCGCGCTATCTCGCGGGCCAGCGGCAGATGGTCCGGTTCGGCGGATACGACGACGATCTGTCCGGGCTGGACGTTGGCGCCCACGGTCACGGCCAGTTCGGCGATTCCCTTGGCGAAGTCCTCCATGGTCCTCATGTCCGGGACTGTACGCGTCAATTCCTGTATGAGAAAGTAATGTTATGGCAGACAGGAATTCTTCCGCTCTCGGTACTCCCAACGATCCTGCGACCGCCACCCAACCCCCCTCCCCGCACTCCAAGTTGCCCGTCGTCGCCGCGTCCATCGGCAACTTCGTCGAGTGGTACGACTACGCGGTCTACGGCACCCTCGCCGTGGTCCTGGCCACCCTCTACTTCCCCGAGCGGAGCGCGACCGCCGCGCTTCTGCTGACGTTCACCGGCTACGCCGTCGCCTCGGTGCTCCGTCCCGCCGGCGCGCTGCTGTTCGGCGCGCTCGGCGACCGGGTCGGCCGCCGGTCCGCGCTCTCCGCGGTGGTGCTGCTGATGTCGGTCTCCACCGCGGCCATCGGCGCGCTGCCGACGTACGCCGACATCGGCGCCTCGGCCCCGGTCCTGCTGTTCGCCTGCCGGGCCCTGCAAGGGCTGTCCGCGGGCGGCGAGTACGGCGGCTCCGCCGCGTTCCTGGCCGAGTACGCGCCGCCCGGGCGAAGAGCCCTCTACACGAGCTGGCAGACCTTCACCGTCCTGCTGTCCTTCCTCGTCGGGGCGCTGCTCGGCGCCCTGCTGACGCGCGGGCTGGGCCAGGACGCGCTGCTGGCCTGGGCGTGGCGCGTCCCGTTCCTGCTGGCGCTGCCGTTCGGGCTGGTCGGTCTGTTCCTGCGGCTGAAGCTCCAGGACACCCCGGTGTTCGCCGAACTGCGCAGCCGCCAGGAGATCTCCCGCACCCCGCTGAGAGAGGCCGTCCGCGAGCACCGAGGCGCCCTCGCCCGGGTGTGGGGCCTGGCGTTCTTCGGCACGGCGGCGACCTTCGTGTTCCTGACCTACTCGACGACGTACGCCGTGGTGAACCTGAAGTCGTCGCTGGACGTGGCCCTCACGGGCCTGAGCGTCGGGCTGGCCTTCGGGCTGGTGCTGTGCCCGTTCGTCGGGGTCGCCGCCGACCGCTGGGGGCGGCGGCCGGTGATGATCGGCTCCACGGTCGCGATCCTGGTGCTGACCTACCCCGTGTTCCTGCTGATGGGCCGGGGCTCCGCCCTGGCGGTCGGCGCGGGGTTCGTGCTCTTCACCGTCCTGCTCACCCTCTACACCGGGGCGGCTCCCGCCGTCCTGACCGAGGCGTTCCCGACACGGGTCCGCTACTCCGGGCTGTCCATGGGCTACAGCGTGGCCGGATCGCTGACCGGGCTGGCCACGCCGTTCGCACTGGAGTGGCTGACCGGGCACACCGGTACGGCGATCGGCCCGACGCTGTGGGTCCTGCTGGCCGGGGCGGTCGGGCTCGTGGCGGTCGCCGGGCTGCCCGAGACCCGGGGAACGGAGTTGACCTAGCCGACGAACGCCCACGACATCCCGCCGCCCCTCGACAGGTTGACCACCGGTGAGTCGGGAGCGCCCCGCACCAGCACGCCAGCGGTCCGGTCGCCGTAGAGGAACATGCCGAGGACCAGGTGATGCGGGACGGGCGCCCCGCTCACCGACGGCAGGTCCAAGGGCGGGGACGGTATCCGGCGCTGGGCGATCCACCCGGTGCCGTCCCGGGTGAGGAGGTCGCGCAGCTGCCGGGGGTCGTGGTGGTCGCCGAGGAGGACGCCCCGGCCGCCGTAGGAGTAGCTGCGTTTGAAGACGAGCCGGTCCTTGTCGGCCAGGATCGCGCCGAGGTCGTCGGGGGTGACGAGCGCGGTGTGCGGGACGTACTGCCGGATCGCGGCCCGCTCCTCCTCGGTGAGCAGCTGGCCGTACGTCCCGTCGTCGCACATCAGGGCGAACCACAGCCGGTGCATCCTCAGTTCGGCCTCGTACATGGAGGTGACCGTGGCGCCGCTGGCGCGTACCGCGGCCAGGAAGGCGCCGTCGTCGTCGGTGTCGTGGAAGGTGAACACGCGGTGGATCAGGGTGCGTCGGCCTTCCTCCGGCTTCAACCAGTGCTCGGGGTAGGTGCGTTCGGTGTGGTAGGCGACTTCGACGCCGGGCACGAGGAGGTGGAAGTGCCGCTGTTTCAGGAGCTGTTGGCCGAACCCCTGGCGCTGGTGCTCGGTGGTGTCCAGGACGACGATCCGGGTGAGCCCGGCGCGTCGGCACTCCCGCGCGTAGAGCAGGGCGAGTTGACGGAACGGCGAGAGGGCGGAGACGGGGCGGCCCAGCACCTCGGCGTAGGTGTGCGCGCTGTGGTATCCCTCGCCCGCGCCGACGCCGCAGAAGTGGTTGAGCTCGCAGAACCAGTAGCCGCTGTCGCCCGGGACGATGTCGGCGCGCAGGATCCGCAGCCCCGAGTCGGGCAGCGTCGGCCAGTCGATGTGCCGGGCCATGGCGGGCGGCACGTCGAACAGAGCCGTCAGTTCGGCGGCGGTGCGGGTCGCGCACAGGTGGGCGAGCAACTTGTCCTGGGCGTCCGTCAACAGCCTTGTGACCCGGGCCAGTTCGGCGTGGGTGGCCCGGTCCACGCGGAAGTGGCAGGGCAGCGCGCGGTACTTCATGCCGAGGTCGCCCAGCAGCTGGTCGGCGGTCCGCACCGCGAGCGCGTGGTGCGGTGAGCGTGCGGGATCCCGCTGCTCCGCGACGAACGCGCGGTTGAGATCTGCGAACACGTCGGACGTCACCCGTCCGTCGCGCGGGCCGCCTGCCGCGTCCCGACCCTGCGCAGCAGATGGCCCGCGAGCAGCGTGAGGGCGAGCAGGAGGAGGATCGCGAACGCGACGGCGAAGACGTCGTGCAGCGCCAGCGAGCGGCTCTCGTTCGTCGTGCCGCCCGCACGCAGGTGGTAGGCCTGGCGGACAGCCAGGAAGGCCGCGCACAGCGCCGCCCCGACCGAACCACCCAGGCTGCGCGCCATGTTGAACAGCAGCGACCCCGAGGACGCCTGGCTCGGGCCGAGCGCCCGGGTGGCCATCAGGCCCAGGGCGGCGAGCAGCAGCCCCGCGCCGACGGAACGGGCCATCAGCGCCAGCACGATCACGGCGTACGGCGGTGTCGACCCCGCGAGGTAGGGCAGCAGGGCGGCGAGTGCGAAGACGCCCGCTCCGGCGCAGGTCACCAGGAAGGCGTCGAGCCGACGCAGGACGACGGGCAGACCGAGCGCGATGGCGAGCTGGACCGTCCCGCCGTAGAGGGAGACCGTGCCGATCTCGCCGACGGAGAAGCCCAGCGTGGTCAGGTAGACGGGGATCAGGACGAAGCTGGAGTACACGGCGCCGCCCGCGACCACGTTGAACACGCAGGCCGCCGAGAAGGGGCGCAGGCGCAGCAGCCGCAGGTCGACGAGAGGGTTGCGGCCACGCAGTTCCGAGACCAGGAACGCGGCGAAGGCGACCAGCGCCGTGGCCACGGCGAGCGTCACGACCGCGGAGGAGAACCAGCCCCGGTCCTGTCCGGTGTCCAGGGCGTACTGGGTGCAGAACAGGCCCACGACGACGGCGCCGACGCTGACCAGGTTGATGCGGCGGCCGAGGGGTGACTCGTCGGTGCGCATCTCGCGCAGGCCGGGCAGCGCCAGCCGGAGCGCGAGGGCGCCCGCCGGCGCGGCCACGCAGTACAGCGCGCGCCAGCTGATCCACTCCCCCAGCGTGATGCAGAGGATCGGGGCGAGGACGTAGGAGCCGGTGACCGCGATCGAGAAGGTGGAGATCGCCTTCGGATGCCGCTCGGTCGGCAGCAGCACCACGATCGCGTAGTAGGCGAACGGCATGATGGCCCCGCTCGCCGCGCCCTGCACGACCCGGGCCACGAGGAGGCTCTCGAAGCTCCACGCGCTCGCCGACAGCAGCGCGCCGCCCACGAACAGGCAGACGAGCAGGACGAGATACGTCCGCGGGCGCAGCGCCCGGGTCAGGTAGGCGCTCAGCGAGAGGGTGACCAACTCCGCTGTCGCGTAGGCCGAGATGACGAGGGATCCCTTGGCGAGCGAGCTGTGCAGGCCCTCCTGGATGCTGCCCAGCGCGGTGCTGGTCATGGAGAGGTCCAGGACGGTCATCGCGGCGGCGAGGATGCAGCCGAGGACGCCTCGGCGGCGCAGCCGGTCCGCCGAAACGTCCTCGTGCCTTGTCGCCTCGGGCAGCGGAGTGACCGCCGAGGAGTCGCCGGGAGGTGTCACGACTCCTCCTTGCGGCCCCACGCGTACACGGAGATCGAGCGGATCTCGGTGAAGCCGGGACCGGCGCACAGTTCGGTGACCGCGTCGACGTCGGCCCGGGTCAGCAGTCCGGCGCCCACCAGATAGGCGCCCTCCTGCCGGATGTTGGCGGCGGCCAGCGCGGCGTAGGGACCCTTGTCGCCAAGGAGGTTGATGCGGGACAGCACGTCGATGTCCCGCAGTCCGGCGCGGGCCAGCCGGGCCGGAATGGTGGTCGCCCACCCGGTCATGTCGGAGCCCTGGGCCGCCCAGCCCTCCTCCAGGGCGGCGAAGAAGCGGCGGATCGGGGGGTGCACCGAGAGGGCGGCCGGCAGGCACATCGGGTCGCCGAGGACGAGCCATCCGCCGGGCTTGAGCCAGCGCACCGCGCGGGCGACGAGTTCCTCGCGCTCCGGGAGGTGACAGAACGTCAGCCGGGAGTGCACCAGGTCGAACGAGCCGTCGGGGAAGTCGAGTTGGCGGATGTCGCCGGTCCGCGTCACGAGGTTGGCGGGGGCCGAGTCGTCCAGGTACCGGGTGTCGATGTCGACGGCGGTGACCGAGCCCTCGGGGCACTGGCCGGCGATCCAGCGGGCCACCGACCCGGCGCCCGCGCCGATCTCCAGGCATCGCCAGTCGGTGCCGAGGCCCACGGCTCGCAGCGCCCGGCGGGTGTCGGGGTCGCCCCATTCCTGGAGGAGCCGCAGCCGTTCCCGTTCCTCCGGGGTGTCCTTGCTCAGCGCGCCCGAGGCGTAGTCGGTCGCGAGGGTCGTGTCGTGGCTCATGAGCCCATTTCTGTGGTGGGGGGTTCGGGGGGACGGCGGTGGCGCTGTCCGAGTTCGGCCTCCAGGGCCGCCGCGACGCGGAACACGGTCGCCTCGCCGAAGGCCCGGCCGACGATCTGGAGGCCGATGGGCAGACCGTCCGCCGCGAACCCGATCGGCAGGGACAGCGCCGGATGGCCGGTGACGCTGAAGGGGATCGTGCGCATGTCGTTGGCGAGCCCGGGTGGCGGCCAGTCCTCGGGGAAGTCGCTCCAGCGGGCGGCCGTGCTCTGCCCGCACACGGTGACCAGGACGTCGTACCGGTCGAAGACGCTCTCGTCCAGCCGCCGCCGCAGCGACCGCCTTACGCGGTGGGCGCGCAGCAGGTCGGCCGCCGTGACTCCGGCGCCCGGCATGACGCGTTGGTAGGTGTAGCGGCCGAACAACCTTGGCCGGTCGCGGAGTTGGTTCTCGTGGGTGGCGAACGCCTCGGCCGCGAAGACGAGTCGGCCGCACGCGTTGAACAGGTCGTACGGCGGCAGCGTCACCTCCTCGACCTGTGCGCCGAGTCCGTCGAGGACGCCGAGCGCCCGCCGGATGCCGGTGGTGATGTCGGGCAGGGTCAGCGGGTCCTCCGCGTACCAGTCCGGCGCGTGGGCCACCCGCAGACCCGCGACGCCGTGGTCCAACTCCCCCAGGTAGTCGGGGATTCGGCCCTCCGTGGTGCGCGCGTCGGCCGCGTCGTGGCCGGCGATCACCCGCAGCGCGGCGGCGGCGTCGGCGACCGTCCAGGTCAGCGGCCCGAAGTGGTCGAGCGTGTGGGAGAGGGTGTGGGCGCCGTGCCCCGAGACCAGTCCGTACGTCGGCTTCAGGCCGACCGCGCCGCAGTGGAAGGCCGGCCCCCGGGTGGAGCCGCTGGTGTCGGAGCCCACGGTGACCCGGACCAGGCCGGCGGCGACCGCCGCGCCCGAACCGGACGAGGAGCCGCTCGGCACATGGTCCTCGCTCCACGGGTTGCGGGCGGGCGGGAACGGCAGGTCGAAGCTCGGGCCGCCGACCGCGAACTCGAACGTGGTCAGCTTGCCGAGGCCGACCGCGCCCCCTGCGCGCAGCCGCCGCTCGACCGTACTGTCCGCCCGCGCCACCTCGCCGGCGCACAGCCGGGAGGCGTTCGTGGTGGGGACGCCCTCCGCGTCGAAGATGTCCTTGAGCGCGTACGGGATGCCGTGCATCGGGCCGCGGTCGAGGCCGTCCCGCAGCTCCCGGTCGGCCGCCGCGGCCCGCTCCAGCGCGGTCTCCTCCGTGACCAGGATGAAGGCGTGCAGCGCGGGATCGAGCCGGGCGACGCGGTCCAGGGCGTGCCGGGTGAGATCGAGGGAGGTGAGGTCGCCGGAGCGCAGGAGGGCGCCCGCCTCCGGTACGGAGAGTTCGTGCAGGGCCTCAGCCACCCGGTGCCTCCTGTCCGGTGTCGGCGGCGCGCAGCAGTTCGGCCAGGGCGCGCAGACCCTGGTAGCCGTGCAGCACACCGCCTTTGAGGTCGGCGGGGATCTCGATGCCCAGCCGCGCGGTGAACACGTCGAACTCCGCCTCGGCGCCGGTGCTGTCAGTCGCCATCGAAGCCCGGCTCCCGGGGGCCCGCCTCGCGCTGCGTGGCGAGCCAGGACTCGATCTCGTACGACTCCGTCGGCAGGGCCTCGGTGAGGAGCCGGGAGCCGGTGGCCGTCACGAGGACGTCGTCCTCGATGCGGACTCCGATGCCGCGCAGTTCCTCGGGGACCAGCTCGTCGTTCGGCTGGAGGTAGAGGCCGGGTTCCATGGTCAGCACGTGGTGCTCGCGCAGGACACCGCCGCCGTAGAACTCGGGGCGGGCGTGTCCGCAGTCGTGGACGTCGAGGCCGAGCATGTGGCCGAAGCCGTGCAGGGTCCAGCGGCGGTAGGCGGTCGTCTCCGGGTCGAGGACCTCCTCGATGCCGCCCTTGAGGATGCCGAGGTCGCGCAGGCCCTCGGCCAGCACCCGCGTGCAGGTCCGCTGGATCTCCGCGAACTCCACGCCCGGGGCGAGGACGGCGAGGCCCGCGGTGCGGGAGGCGTGCACGATGTCGTAGACCGCTCGCTGGGCCGGGGTGAAGGTCCCGGAGACCGGCAGGACGCGGGTGACGTCGGCGGTGTAGCCGTGGACGTTCTCGATGCCCATGTCGGCCAGAAGGACCTGGCCCGGCTCGACGACGGCGTCGTTGCGGTCCCAGTGCAGGATCGTGGAGCGGGGGCCGCCCGCCACGATGGAGTTGTAGCCGACGCTGTTGCCGTCGACCCGGGCCCGCCAAGCGAAGACGCCCTCGATGTGGCGCTCGGGGGTCGGCGCGTCCGGGCGCAGTCGGCGGGCGACGTCCTCGAAGCCGCGGACGGTGGCGTCGACCGCGTCCTGGAGCTGGGCGATCTCCCACTCGTCCTTCTCCAGCCTGAGTTCCGCCAGGACGCTCGCGAGGAGCGCGTCGCGTCCGGTGTTGTCGGCGGTCACGGGCAGGGCGCCCGCCGTCAGGCCGCCGTCGAGCTCGGTGTCGTAGCCGCGAAGGACGCGCAGCCGCGGTGAGGTCGCCAACGGGGCCAGTACGGCGGGCAGTTCGTCCGCCGAGCGGGTCTCGATCCCCAGGACGACCGCCTTCTCCTGCGGCGAACGGCGCCGGCCGTGCCAGATCTCGCCGTCCATGCGGTCGAGGTACTGGGCGCCGGAGGCGATGTCCGAGCGGGGGCGGGCGTACAGGACGGCGTCGTGGCCGGTGGCCGTCGGGTGCAGGACGAGCACGCCGTCGGGTTCCTGGTCGCCGGTCAGCCAGAGGAAGTCGCTGCCCGCGCGGAAGGGAAGGGGGGCGCCGAAGGTGCGCGAGTGGAGGTGACCGGTGGGGATCACGAGGGTGTCGCCCGGGAAGGCCGCGGACAGCTGGGCCCGGCGCCGGGCGAGGTGCTCGACCTGCGGGGCGGGGGTCAGATCGACCTCCTCGGTGCGCCAGCCGCTCGTCATGAGGTCCAGGAACGGCTGCGGGATCGCCCGGTCGTGGCTGCCGGAGCGCTCTTCCCGTCCGATGTTGGTCAAGGTGAAGTCCTTATGCGTGGGTGGGAGTCGGGGTGTGGCTGACGAGGTGTGCGCAGGTGATCAGGTCGAGGTAGGCGCATCCGGTGGAGGCGAAGACCGTGCGCCGCCGGGCGAAGCCGGCCGAGGCGGGCGACACGAGGACGTCGAGTTCGAGGGCGTGGGCGTGGCTCGCGCCCGCCTCGGCGATCGCGGTGCCCAGGTCCTCGACGACGACCACGCTGGCGCGCAGGAGGCCGGCCGGGAGTTCTCGGGACTCGGTCGTGTGCGCCCCCATGCAGTTGATGTGCACGTGCGCGGGCAGTTCGGACGGGACGGGCAGCGGGGTCGCCGATGTCGTCGCGGTGGACAGGATGTCGACGCCCCGCCCGGCCTGTTCGGCGGAGTCGCACACGACGACGTCCACCGGCGCGCCCGCGGCGGCGGACAGGGTGCGGATGTCACGGGCGAAGGCCTCGGTCCGGGTCCGGTCGCGGGACCAGACCCGGACCTCGGCGAGCTCGCGCACCGCCGACACCCCGAGGAACTGCTGCCGGGCCTGGACCCCGGAGCCGAAGATCGCCAGGACCCGGCTGTCGGGTGCCGCGCACCGGTCGGTGACCAGTGCCGTGACCGCCGCGCACTTCAGGTTGGTGACGGTGGCCCCGTCGAGGGTGCCGAGGTGGCGGCCGGTGGAGACGGAGAACATCGGTACCAGGGCGGTGACGGTCGCGCCGCGCCCCGGCACGGGCGAGGCCAGGATGGTGGCGACCTTGTTGACGTAGAGGTCGTGGTCGGGGGACACGGCGGGCATGGAGATGAACTTGGTGCCCGCCGCGTCCTCGACGGTCTCCCGCGGCGGGACCAGCATCCGGGTGACGGACCCGGTGCTCAGCGCGTCGCGCATCGCCTTGGCCAGGGAGCGGACGAACCACACGGACGAGGTGCGCGTGGTGTCCAGGGCCGTCACAGAAAGCCGTCCAGGACGTCCTGGAGGGCGTCGACGAACTTCTCGGTCATGGCGGTCGTCATGTCGCCGCGCAGCATCAGCCGGATGCCGGCCTGTCCGCGCGGCACGACGGGGAAGAACATCGCCGAGCAGTAGTAGCCGCGCCGGTACAGCTCGGTGGCCAGTTCCACCGCCCACTCGTTCTCGCCCACGGTGACGAACTTGATGTGCGAACCGGCGCCCTTGATCGGGCGGTCCTTCATCCGCCGGTCGAACAGGGCGATGTTCTCGGCGAGTTGGCGTTGGCGCTCGCCCAGCTCCGGGGAGCGGTGCACGGCGACGGAACCCAGGCTGGTCCCGATGGCGGCGGTCCGCAGGCCCTGGGACCAGCCCATCGGGCCGGAGCGGTACAGGAAGTCGAAGACGCTGGACGAGCCGAGCATCGCGATGCCGCCGGTGGAGCCGAAGGCCTTGGCGGTCGAGGCGACGATCATCGTATGGTCGTCGAGGTCGCGGAACACCGAGCGGGCGTACCCCTCGCCGTTCGGCCCCTGGGTGGACAGGGCGTGGGAGTCGTCCATGTAGACGTACATCCCGTACCGCTCCTGGAGGGACTTGATGCCCTCCAGGTCGGCGAGGCCGCCGGTGGAGTAGGCGCCCTCGCAGACGTAGGCGACGCGCGGGTACTTGCGGCAGACGTCCTCCAGGAACTGCATGTCGTTGTGCGGGGAGGTCAGGACGAGGGTCTCGTCGGCGACGACGGGCTTGACGAAGTTCAGGGAGAAGTGCGCGAAGCGGTCGAAGACGACGACCAGCGGATCGGTGCCGGTGATGTGTCCGGACGCGAGCAGCGGCAGCACCGCCGAGCTGATCACCCCGCAGGAGATCGACGGCAGCACCGGCGTGCCGAACAGCGCCGACAGCTCCTCCTCCAGCCGGTGCGCGGCTTCCAGGCGGATGCGGAACTCGGCCATGGCGAGGCCGGTGACGTTCTCCTCCCGGAGCGCGGCGACGCCGGCCTCGACGACGGTGGGATGGCTGTTGAGGCCGAGGTAGGAGCAGGAGGCGAGGTTCAGGAACTCGTGCCCGGTGCGGACGTCCCGCAGCCGGTTCTGGCCGTGCGTGGCGTCGACGCGGATGTCGAGCATGCCGTGGTCCCCGGCCAGCTTCCAGGCCGCCTCGCCCGCCGGCACCATGCGCTGGTTGTTGCGGAACCGGTGGGGTCCCATCGTGGTCTCGTACGACGCCTCGGTCACGGTGTCACGGGTGTGCATGCGTCTCCTCGCGTCGCGGGTACGGGGGACGGGACGGCGGATCCGGGGTCCCTGACGAAGTCGCCGATCCGGGTGAGGGCCTCGCGTGCCTTGGCCAGCCGGGTGTGGTGGAGGTGCCAGACGTGGACCATGCCGGGCCACACCTCCAGCCGGACCGGTACCCCGGCGGCGGCGAGCTTCGCGGCGAGGCGTTCGGCGTCGCTGTGCAGCATCTCCCGCTCCCCGACCTGGATGAGCGCGGGCGGCAGGCCGTGCGGATCGCCGTAGTGCGGTGAGGCGTACGGCGTCTCGGGGGCCGTACCGGCGAGGTACGCCTCCTTCACGTCGTCCACGACAGACCGGGTGATGAGCGGGTCGATGTCCTCCTTGGTGGTGAACGTCTCCCCCGTGCCGGCGAGATCCGTCCAGGGCGAGACGCAGACCACCGCGCCGGGCATCGGCAGCCGGCCGTCCCGGGCGGCGAGCAGCAGGGCGAGGGCCAGTCCGCCGCCCGCCGAGTCCCCCGCCACGACGATCGATTCCGGTGGCCGGCCCTCGTCCAGCAGGGCGACGTAGACGCTGAGCGCGTCCTCCAGGGCCGCCGGGTAGCGGTGTTCGGGTGCCCGGCGGTACTGGGGATGGAGGAAGGGGATCCCGGCGGCGCGGGCCGCCTCGGCGACCATGCCGCCGTGGCTGCGCTGGGAGCCGAAGACGTAGCCGCCGCCGTGCAGCCAGAGGCCGATCCGGGTGGTGTCGGCCCCGGGCGGGGTGAGCAGATAACCCGGCACCCCGCCCGCGGGCCGCTCCGACACCTCGATGTCGGCTGCGGTCGGGGTGCCCCAGTGGTCGTAGAACTCTCGGCCCTCGAAGAGGTCCTCGGGCCAGTCGTCGGCCCCCAACAGGTCCAGCAGGTCGGCGAGTTCGGCCTCGTCGACGGCGTCCATGCCCGGTACGGGCGGGCGGTGCGGCAGCGACATGCGGTCCTCAGCTCTGCGCGGCGGGCACGGCGCCGACGCCGAGGTGGTAGCGGTCGTGGTCCGGGGTGTCGACGTCCGGAACCGTGACGTGGACCTCGGGGATCGGGAGCCGGTAGTGGCGGTACCAGGTGTTGAGGTTCTCGCCATCCTCGAACTGGAGTTCTATGTGACGGAGGGGGCGCTTGCCGGGCTTGGCCGGGTCGGTGAGGCTCGGGGTGGTGCCCGCGTGGGCGAGGCCGCCGGCGACCTCGTTGTTGAGGACGACCATGACCATGTCGGCGCCCAGGTCGACGTCGAGGGCGAGGGAGTACCCGGCGAGGATCTCCGCCGTGTGCTCCTCCTTGACGGCCACGTTGTAGCTGTGCGGCATGAGTTCGACCAGGTCGGCCGGGTCGACGCCGTTCGCCGCGCAGTAGGCGCGGGTGTCGCACACGATCGGCAGGCCGCCGCTGATGTTGGTGTACGGGCCGTAGACGTTGCCGATGAAGGTCGTCGCCGCGTCGAAGTGGACGCACTTGGTGGTCAGGAACTCGCGCGAATCGGTGTGGTCGGAGTTGGGGGTGAAGCGGGTGTTCTTGTTGAACCCGTCGACGTCCATGCTGGCGACCTGGTCGTATCCCATGACGACGGGGGTGTACTTGCTGAAGTCGACCTCCGCGCTGAACTCGCGGAATATCGCCTCGAAGTAGTCGCGTACGGCGGCGGCGTGGGTCTCGTCGGCGATGTCCAGGCCGTGGGCCGCGAGCAGCGAGCCCGCACCGTGCAGGACGGCGAGGCCCGCTCCGTCGGCGACCAGGGCGACGAGCCGGGTGGTGAGGGCGTCCGGGACGGGGCCGAACTTCCCGTCGGTCAGGGTCACTTCGTAGGCGGAGACGTCGACCTTGGCCTGCTGGACGATGTCGGTGATCGGGGTCGTCACAGTGTCCTCCGGGGTGCGTGGGACGAGCGGGGTCAGCGGATCGGGCGGGTGTGGCCGTCGTGCAGCGCGAGCATGCGGCGGGCCTTCAGCACGAAGGGCGGGGCGAGGACGCGGTCCTTGGCGACGGCGAAGCCACGCTCGTCGGACTCGTAGTCCTTGATGGTCTGCCGGAAGGCGTCGAGTTCTTCGGGGCCGACCGTGAACGTCTCGACGATGGGGACGAGATGCCTGGGGTGGATCGCCGCCTTGCCCGTGAAGCCGCACTGCTTCGCGGCCTCGCACTGGGCGCGGACGGCGTCCATGTCCCACAGCTCGAAGGAGTTGGTGTCGATGGCCGGCAGGCCGTAGCGGGAGGCCGCCACGCAGAGCCGGGCGCGGGCGTGGGCCAGATAGGACGCGTCGGGCGCCCACATCTCGGCGGCGAGGTCGGCCTGTCCGAAGCAGAGGCCGTCGCTGGCGGCGGCGATGTCGAAGGCGTTCTCCACCGCGTCCACCGTCTCGATGAAGCTACAGATCTCGGGCGGGTCCGGCAGCCGGGACAGCAGGGAGCGGTAGATGGCGACATCGCGTCCGGCGGCGATCTTCGGGACCAGGACGGTCCGTACGGGAAGGCCGCCGATCTCGCCGCCGAGGGCGTGCAGGGCCTGGAGGTCGAGGAGTCCGTCGGGTGTCTCCACGCTGTTGATCCGCAGCGAGACACCGGTCAGTCCGGTGCCGGTCAGGTCGGTGTCGGCGAGGCGTTCCCGGGCGGTCGGCTTGGCGTGCCGGGGAACCGAGTCCTCCAGGTCCAGGACCAGGGCGATGGCGTCCCGGGGGACGTTCTTCAGCAAGGTGTCGACCCGGGAGGCCGGCACGTAGAACAGGCACGGGTCGACCTTCACGGCCGGGCCTCGCGGCCGAAGAGGGCGTCCATCTTCTGGAGCGAGAACGCCTCGTAGCGGATCGGCTCGTACGTGGCTTCGCGGTCCCGGGTGAACTTGGGGAAGCACTCGATGACGGCGTCGTCGTTGGCGAGCTTGAAGAACACGATGGACTGGCGGGGGCGCTCGACGAGTTTGACGCGGTGCGGGGTCGAGACGTACTCGTCGTTGGACCAACGGGCCATGAGGTCACCGATGTTGACGATGAACCAGTCGCGTTCGGGTACGTCGACGTCGATCCACTCGCCGGACAGGTCCCGCAGTTGCAGTCCCGGGCCGTCCTCGGTGAGCAGGGTGACGAGGGTGCCGTCGGTGTGCTCGCCCATGCCCTGGTCGTTGTGGAACTCGGTGCGTACGCCCGGGTAGAACTGCGAGCGCAGGGAGTCGTTGGAACGGTCGGTGCGCACGGCGAAGAAGTCGCGGGGCAACTCCAGTGCCAGGGTGAGCAGTTCGGTGACCCGGTCGGCGACGGACTCGCAGGCGGCGAAGTACGTCTTCAGGGCGGCGCGCAGCGCGGCGCCGTCCGGGTCGGTGGGGAAGGGCAGTTCCTCGGTATCGTCGAGGACGAGCCGGCCGACGCTGAACTTCTCCACGTAGTCGGAGGGCATGCCGGCCCTGCCGGTGTAGGCGTAGGCGTTCTCCGAGAGCAGGGCGCTGTAGCCGTAGGGGCTGTAGTCGTTGTCGCCGCGGGCCGTGCTGGTGCGCATGGGGAGCCCGTTCTTGGACTCGGCCGGGCGGCGGAAGAAGTCGAGAGACAACTCGTAGGCGTCGTCGAAGACCTTCCGGTCGATGCCGTGGTCGCGGACGATGAAGAAGCCGACTTCGGTACAGGCCCGGGAGATCTCGTCCGCGACCTTCCGCTCGTCGCCGTGCGAGGCCGGTCCGAGGCTGATCAGCGGCAGCGTTGTCATGCGTTGTCTCCTGTCTCTCGCGGCTCGTGGACGCCGTGGGTGCGCGGGGACGCGAGGAGGGTGCGGTCGAACTCGATGACCTGGACGCCGTCCTGGTTGCGGCCCACCGTGTGGACGGTGACGATGCCCTCGCCGGGCCGGGTGGCGGAGGGGCGCTTGGCGACGACGGTGGTCTCGGCGTAGAGGGTGTCCCCCACGAACACGGGGGCGTTGAGCCGCACCCGGTCCCAGCCGAGGTTGGCGACGGCCTTCTGGCTGATGGTCTTGACCGTCATGCCGTTGACGATGCCGAAGGTCACCAGGCTGGAGACGAGGAGCTTCTTGAACGGGGTCCCGGAGGCGTAGACCTCGTCGATGTGGAGCGGATGCTGGTTGAGGCAGAGCAGCGAACTCCACACGTTGTCGGTCGTGGTGATGGTGCGGCCGGGGCGGTGTTCGAAGACCTGGCCGACGACGTAGTCCTCGTAGCGCAGGCCCTCGTCCTCGCGGAACCGTCCGGGTTCGAGTTCGACGTAGGCCGCGGGTGTCGTGTCGCTCATCGGGTTCCCTCCCGCGGTCCGGTGAGGTGCGGCAGGAGATCGTCCGCGCGGAACCGGACGCCGGCGCGGTGCGCCGCGGCGCGGACCGCCCGGTCGACGGCGGCGCGGGGCGACTCGGCGAGTCCTACGCCCCAGACCGGGCGGTCCTCGATGAGGAGCCGGGCGTAGCAGGCGTGGGTGGCGCCGGTGTCCGGTCCGGCCGGACCTGGGGTCAACTGGTCGACGGCCGCGCGTACTCCGCGGTCGCGGAGGGCTGCGAGCAAGGGCTCGACCGGGTCGTGGGTGTCGTCAGCGGGGACGGCGGGGCCGGGTCCGTCACCTGTGGTGACGTACTCCGTGAGGAAGGAGTCCCAGATCAGGTCCGGCTGCACCTCGACGCCGGTCACGTCGGTGATGCGCTGGATCACACCGGCGAACTCGACGCGCAGGTCCACGGGCAGGTCGAGCCCCCACCGGCTGCGCAGGACGTGGGCGATACCGCCCTTGCCCGACTGGCTGTTGACCCGGATGACCGCCTCGTAGCTGCGGCCGATGTCCTTCGGGTCGACCGGCAGGTACGGCACGTCCCAGGGCAGTTCGACGGCCTGGACGCTCGTCTCGGCGGCCTGCCGGTCGAGGTGGGTGAGTCCTTTGGCGATGGCGTCCTGGTGGGTGCCGGAGAAGGCGGTGAAGACGAGGTCGCCGGCGTACGGATGGCGGGGCGGGACCGGCATCTCGTTGCACTCCTCGACGACGCGGCGGATTCCCGGGAGGTCGGAGAGGTCGAGTTGCGGGTCGACGCCGCGGCTGAAGAGGTTCAGGGCCAGGGTGACCAGGCAGACGTTGCCGGTCCGCTCGCCGTTGCCGAAGAGGGTCCCCTCGACCCGGTCGGCGCCCGCGGCCAGCGCGAACTCGGCCGCGGCGACCGCCGTGCCGCGGTCGTTGTGCGGGTGCACCGAGAGGATGATCGCGTCCCGCCGGTCGAGGTTCTGGTGCATCCAGGCGATCTGGTCGGCGAAGACGCTGGGTGCGTGCATCTCGACGGTGCTCGGCAGGTTGAGCGTCAGCGGCCTCTCCGGTGTCGCGTCGACGATCTCGGCGACCGTGTTCGCGATCTCCAGGGCGAAGTCGGGCTCGGTGACGTTGAAGGTCTCCGGCGAGTACTCGAACCGGACGGCCCCGTCCGCGCGGTCCGCGAGCCGCACCATCTGTTCGGCGCTGCGCCGGGCGAGCGCCATCACCTCGGACGGGGTCATGCGGAACACGACCTCGCGCCACAGGCAGGAAGTGGCGTGGCACAGATGGACCACGGCACGTTCCGCGCCGCGGACCGCGTCGAAGGTGCGCTCGATCAGCTCGGGGCGGGCGGGGGTGAAGACCGTGACGGTGACGTCGTCAGGGATACGGTCGTCGGTGACGAGGTGTCTGACGAAGTCGAACTCGGCCTCGCTGGCCGACGGGTAGCCGACCTCGATGTCCTTGAGTCCCAGCCGGACGAGCAGGTCGAACAACTTCCGCTTGCGGCGCTGGTCCATGGGGTTGGCGAGCGCCTGGTTGCCGTCCCTCAGATCCACCGAACTCCACAGCGGGGCCCGGTCGAGGGGCTGGTCGAGCCAGGCACGGGGGACGGGGGGATGCGGTTCCAGCGGTCCGGGACGGTGGTAGCGGTGGACCGGCATTCCGGACGGCTGCTGCGGGTTCCACCAGGGTTGGCGGACGGGCGAACCGAGAGCGGGCGAAGGTGACTTCATAGATTTTTCCCTTGGCGAACCTGCGCGTTACTCATGAACGCTTCGAGCGGCGGCACACTGGGCTCTACGCTGTCTACATGGGGATTTCCTGTGGGAGAAACTCTTGCCTCTCCATGCAGGAAATTAGACGCACCCCGCTTCTCCGATGTCAAGACATGCCCGCGCACCCCGGCTGCACAGGGGTTCAACTGCCGTACGCGTCAACGCACTTGACTGACCGTCAGAACTAGACGCCGCGCTCCATGTCGGCCCGCCCGTCGGAGGCGCGGATGAACCGCGTCATGCCGAACTTGGTCGCGCCGGGCGGATCGGCGGGCGCCGACGGCTCACCGGCCGGCACGTCGGAGGGCAGCACGTAGGGCCGCCGGAAGACCTCGTCGAGGATGAAGACGGTCTCGGTGGCCCGCACCGCGGGCACGTTGGCGAGACGCTCGGTGACCAGACGGTGCACGGCGGCCACGTTCGCCACCCGGATCTGGATCATGGCGTCGTGCTGGCCGGTGGTGACCGCGCAGTACTCGACCTCGGGCATGGCCGCGAGCGTCGCCCGGAACTGCTTCCACATGTCCTGGCGCACCGTGACGAAGACCAGCGCGCACACCTCAAGACCGACCCGGGGCGGATCGACCCGGGCGCTGAACCCGCTGATCACACCGTCGGCGCACAGCGCCTCGAAGCGGGTGTACGCGCTGGCCCGGGAGATCCCGACGCGCTGGGCGAGGGCCGCGATGGAGATCCGTCCCTGGGTGCGGAGCACATCGAGGATCTTCATGTGGACGGCGTCGAGGCTGAGCCCGATGCCGATTCGTCCAGTCCGGTCGCCGTCGGACGGTCCGAGGCTGGATGCATCTCCCATGATCGGGCCTTTCTCAAGACATCCATCCACAGCGTTCCCAATTCACTGGATGTGCTGTGTAGCTTCACCCCACCTTAGCGATGGAACGTCCAGGGCATGCCCTCTCCCCGCCGTCGGCGACGCTGCCCGGCCTCTCCCGTTCTGCCCCGAAGCTCGGAGACACACCTATGTCGAGACTACGTACCGGGTCGTCCCCGGCCACCGCCCTGTCCCTGCTCGCCGTGGCCGCGCTCGCCCTCAGCGGCTGCTCCGCGGGCTCCACGTCCGGCTCCGCCGCGGGCGGCAGGACGCTGGTGATCGACACGTCGTTCAACCTCAAGACCGCCGACCCCGGGCGCGAGTTCGAGCCGACCGGCCAGATCGTCGACAAGGCGCTCTACCAGACCCTGCTGACCTTCAAGGGCGGTGACGTCACCAAGCCCGTTCCGGAGCTGGCGACCTACCAGCAGTCCGCGGACGGCAGGACGCTCACGCTGAAGCTGAGGGCCGGGGCGAAGTTCTCCGACGGCAGCGCGGTCACCGCCGACGACGTGGTGTTCTCCCTGAACCGGGTGATCGGTCTCAAGGGCAATCCGTCCTTCCTCCTGGACGGCGTCACGGTGACGCGGACCGACGCCTCGACCGTCACCCTGACCTCGAAGAAGGCCAACCCCGCGCTGCCGTTCATCCTCCCCAACCCGGCGCTGGGCATCCTCAACAGCAAGACGGTCGAGGCGAACGGCGGCACCGCGACCGCGGCCGACAAGGCGGAGACCTACCTCAACACGCACTCCGCGGGCTCCGGCCCCTACACACTGAGCTCGTTCAACACCAACACCCAGGTCGTGCTGGAGAAGAACCCCAAGTACACGGGCTCGGCGCGGGCGACGTACGACAAGATCGTGATCCGCAACGTCCAGGCGCCGACGCAGAAGCTGAACGTGCAGCGCGGGGACAGCCAGATCGCGCTCGACCTGACCGCCGACCAGGTGGAGGGGCTGACCGGCGGGCTGAAGGTGCTCAGCGGCACCTCCTCCGACGTGGTGTTCCTGCTGCTCAACCAGGACAAGAAGATCAGCTCCACGACCTCGAACGCGAAGTTCGCCGAGGCCGTGCGCAAGGGCGTCGACTACTCCGGTCTCCTGTCGATCGCGGGCAAGGGCTCGGTACAGGCCGCCGGGATCATCCCCTCGACCTTCCTCGGCGCACTGCCCGCCGCGCAGGCGACGGGCCGGGACCTGGCCGGGGCCAAGGCCGCGCTCGCCGCGAGCGGCCTCAAGAACCCTTCCGTGACACTCGGCTACCCCAGCGACCTGACCGTGGACGGACTCTCCCTCCAGACCATCGCCGAGCGCCTCCAGGCCCAGCTGAAGGAGGTCGGCATCACCGTGAACCTCGCCCCCGCGCCGACCACCACGGAGCTGGACAAGTACCGCAACGGCAAGGAGGAGGCGGGCCTGTGGTACTGGGGCCCGGACTACCCGGACCCCAGCGACTACCTGGTCTTCCTGCCCGGGAACCTGGTCGGTCTGCGGGCCGGCTGGAAGACGGGCGCCGACCCGGCACTGACCGCGCTGGGCGAGAAGGCCGCCACCACCATCGGCGACGACACCCGCAAGACGCTCTACCAGCAGATCCAGACGAAGCTCAACGCCTCCGGCCCCTTCGTGCCGCTGCTCCAGCCCAGCCGTCACACGGTCACCGCCGCCTCGGTCACCGGAGTCACCTACAACCCCGTCTGGACCATCGATGTCGCAGCCGTCGGCAGCAAGTGAGAGAGGTGCCGGGCTGCGGAACCGCTTCTCCGCCGCCCGGCACCGGCACCCGTTCGCGTACTTCCTTGCCCGCAGGACCGGCACGGCCGTACTCCTCATGCTCGGCGTGACACTGGTGACGTTCGTCCTCACCAACCTCGTGCCGGGCGACCCGGCCGCCGCCGCGCTCGGGCAGCGCGCGGTCGGGGACCCGACGATCGTCGCCCGGTTCCGAGAGCACTACGGCCTCGACCAGCCCCTGCCCGTCCAGTACCTGACCTACCTCGGCAATCTGCTCCAGGGCGACCTCGGCGAGTCCCAGCAGAGCCACCAGTCCGTCCTCACCGACCTGGGCACGGCGGTGCCGGCCACCGTCGAACTGGCCGGTACGGCGATCGTGCTGTCCCTGGTCATCGGCGTGGCCTTCGGAGTGATCGCGGCCCTGCGCCGGGACCGCCTGACCGACCAACTGCTGCGCGTGCTCAGCCTGTTGGGAGTGTCGGTGCCGACCTTCTGGCTGGCACTGCTCGCCTTCTACGTCTTCTTCTACCGCCTGGGAATCGCCCCCGGCAGCGGCCGTCTCGACCCCGGCATGACAGCGCCGCCGGACGTGACCGGCCTCTACACCATCGACGCGGCCCTCGCCGGACAGTGGCCGGTGTTCTGGAGCGCGGTACGCCATCTCGCCCTGCCCGCCCTGGTGTTGACCGCCTACACGGTCGGCCTACTCACCCGCTTCACCCGCTCCGCGGTACTCGAAGTACTCGGGCAGGACTACGTCCGGGCCGCCCGCGCCAAGGGGCTGCCCGGCCGGACGGTGCTCACGCAGTACGTGCTGCGCGCGGCGCTGGTCCCGGTGATCACGGTCGCCGGCCTGGCCTTCGGGGCGCTGCTGTCCGGGACGGTCCTGGTGGAGTCCATCTTCGCCTGGCCGGGCCTCGGCGCCTACGCCTACCGCAGCGCCACCACCCTCGACCTGCCCGCCGTGATGGGGGTCGGACTGGTGGTCGGCGTGATCTATCTGCTGGTCAACCTCGCCGTGGACGTGCTGTACGGCGTGATCGACCCGAGGGTGAGGGTCCAGTGAGGTTCAGTGTGCTGAAACGGCTCCCGCGCGCCTGGCGCCGTCCCCTGGCGGTCACCGGCGGCATGGTCACCGTGTTCTGGCTGGTGGTCGTGCTGGCGGCACCGCTGCTCGCCCCGCACGACCCGCTCGCCCAGGACCTGCCCCGGCTGGCGGGGCCCGGCGCCGGACACTGGTTCGGCACCGACGAACTCGGCCGGGACGTCCTGAGCCGCGTGCTGTACGGCGCCCGGATCTCCATCCCGCTCGCCCTGCTGCTGGTCGTCATGTCGCTGCTGGTCGGCGGGACGCTAGGGGCCTGCGCCGGGTTCTTCGGCCGCTGGGTGGACGAGACCGTCATGCGGATCGCCGACCTGGTCTTCGCCTTCCCCACGGTCATCCTCGCGATGGTCGTCGCCGCGGCGCTCGGCGCCAGCCTCCAGAACGCGGTCCTGGCGGTCCTGGTCGTCTCCTGGCCCTCGTACGCACGCGTCACCCGGGGGCTGGTGATGGGCATCCGCTCGCGTGAATTCGTGCTCAGCGGACGGCTGTTGGGCTTCTCCCCCTGGCGGTCGCTGCGCGTCGACGTGCTGCCGAACGTGCTCGGGCCGCTGCTCGTGCTCGCCACCCTCGACATCGGGACGGCGACCCTGCTGCTGTCCGGGCTCTCCTTCCTCGGGCTCGGCGCGAAGCCGCCCGCCCCCGAGTGGGGCTCGATGGTGGCGGCGGGCACCCAGCAGTTCGACAAGTGGTGGATCGGGGTGTTCCCGGGCCTGGCCATCCTCACCGTCGTCCTGGCCTTCAACTTCCTCGGCGACACGCTGCGGGACGCGCTCGATCCCGGCACGGCGCGCACCATCGGCGCGGAGAAGGAGCGGGTGGCATGAGCGCACTGGAGATCACCGGTCTGACCGTGGACCTGCCCTCGGGCGTGCGCATCCTGCACGGGGTGGACCTCGTGGTGGAAGCCGGACGGATCCACGGGCTGGCCGGCGAGAGCGGCTCGGGCAAGACGATGACCGGCCTCGCCGCCCTCGGACTGCTCCCGCAGGGTGCGCGCGCAGGGGGGCGCATCCTGCTGGAGGACTCCGGCTCCGGAGCGGGGACCGACCTGCTGGGCCTTCCCCCGAAACAGCTCAACTCCCTTCGGGGAAACGCGATCAGCATGGTCTTCCAGGACCCGTCCACGAGTCTGCACCCGATGCTGAGCGTCGGGCATCAGCTCACGGACCACCTTCGCCATCACCTGAAGCTGGACCGAAAGGCCGCCCGCGCAAAGGCCGTCGACCTCCTCGGGCAGGTCCGCATCCCCAACCCCGAAGAGGCACTGGGCCGTTACCCGCACCAGTTCTCCGGAGGCATGCGCCAGCGCATCGCCATCGCCGTGGCCCTCGCCTGCGATCCACGGGTGCTCATCGCCGACGAGCCGACCACCGCGCTCGACGTCACCGTCCAGGCCGGTGTGCTAAGGCTGTTGCGGCGGCTGTGCGACGAACTCGGCCTGGCCGTCCTGCTGGTGACGCACGACCTGGGCGTGATGTCCGCGCTCGCGGACACGGTCAGCGTGATGCGCCACGGCCGGGTCGTCGAGACGGGGCCGCGAGCCCGGGTGCTCACCGCGCCGGAACACGAGTACACCCGCAGCCTGTTGGACGCCCTCCCGGAACACGCCCCGGCGACGGGTCCGGGTACGGCCGCCGAGTCACCCAGGAGTACGTCATGACCCCGCCCCTGCTGTCGGTCTCCGACCTCGTCGTGCAGTACCACCGGTCCGGGGCGCCGCCGACCCGCGCGGTCGCGGGCGTCAGCCTGGACGTGCGGCCCGGTGAAGTGGTCGGCCTGGTCGGCGAGTCGGGCTGCGGCAAGTCGACTCTCGCCCGCGCGGTCTGCGGCCTCACCCCACCCTCCGAGGGCCGGATCGACTTCGAGGGCACCCCGGTGCGCCCACTCGGCGTGCGACGGCGCGATCCGGCGCTCACCCGCGTGCAGATGGTGTTCCAGGATCCGTACGGATCGCTCAACCCGCGGCGCACGGTCGGCACGCAGATCGCGGACGGGATCCGTACGGCCGCCGGGCGCGGGGAGCCCGCCGACGGCGCCACCCCCGAGACGTACCTGACCCGGGTGGGGTTGCCCGAGTCGGCCGCCGGACGCTACCCGCACGAGTTCTCCGGCGGCCAACGCCAGCGCATCGCCATCGCCCGCGCCCTGGCCGCCCGGCCCCGCCTGCTGGTCGGCGACGAACCGATCTCCGCGCTGGACGCCTCCGCGCAGGCCCAAGTAGCCACCCTCATGCGGTCGTTGGCCGTGGAGTCCGGTGCCGGGCTGCTCTTCATCAGCCACGACCTGTCCGTCGTACGCATGATCGCGGACCGGATCGCGGTCATGTACCTGGGCCGGATCGTCGAGACCGGCGCGACGGCCGACGTCTGGTCGGACCCCCGACACCCTTACACCCGGGCCCTGTTGGCCGCCATTCCCCGGCCGGACGGCGCCGGGGTCCTGCCCACCGAACTCCCGGGCGACGTGCCCGACCCGGCCGACCCTCCGGCCGGCTGCCGCTTCCACCCGCGCTGCCCGGCCGCCTTCGACGGCTGCGACCGCGAGGACCCGCAACTGATCGCGGGCGGCGTCGCCTGCCGGCTGTACGCGGCCTGACCTGCGCCCCCCACCGCAACCACTAGATCCCGTACGGAGAACCCCCGAGTGAGCACCACCGCCCTGCACCTCACCGACCGGCTGGAGCGCGCCCGCAAGGCCACCGCAGCCGCCGGACTCGACGCGCTGTTGATCAGCCCCGGCGCCGATCTGCGCTATCTGACCGGATACGACGCCAAGCCGCTGGAGCGGCTCACCTGCCTCGTCCTGCCCGCCGAGGGTGAACCCTTCCTCGTGGTACCGGAGTTGGAGCGGGCCGCCGCACACGCCTCCCCCGCCGGGACCCTCGGTATCGACATCACCGGCTGGGTCGAGACGGAGGACCCGTACGCCCTGGTGGCCTCCCGGCTCCGGCGCCCGAACGGCCGGGTCGCCGTGGACAACCACATGTGGGCCGAGAAGACCAGCGCCTTCCGCACCGCGCTCCCCTACACGCATCAGGCGCTCGCCGGAGACGTGCTGAGCATGCTGCGGATCCGCAAGGCGGCGGACGAGGCGGAGGCACTGCGCCGGGCCGGGGCCGCCATCGACCGGGTGCACTCCCGGATGGGCGAGTGGCTGCGGGCCGGACGTACCGAGCGCGAGGTGGCGCGGGACATCGCGGAGGCGATCGTCGCCGAGGGGCATGTCCGCGCCGACTTCGTCATCGTCGGCTCGGGCCCGAACAGCGCCAGCCCTCATCACGAGGTCTCCGACCGAGTGATCGGCCCCGGTGACCCGGTGCTGGTCGACATCGGCGGGACGACCGAGGACGGCTACTGCTCCGACTGCACCCGCAACTACGTGGTCGGCCGGCCGCCGGCGGACTACCTGCGGCTGCACGAGGTCCTGCTCGCCGCCCAGAACCTCCAGACCACCACCATCGGCCCCGGCATGACCGCCGGTGAACTCGACGCCGTCGGACGGGACTTGATCACGGACGCGGGCTTCGGACCGTACTTCATCCACCGCACCGGGCACGGGATAGGCCTGGAGGGCCACGAGGAGCCGTACATCCTCACCGGCTCGGAACTGGTGCTGGAACCCGGTATGGCGTTCTCGATCGAACCGGGCATCTACCTTCCCGGACGGTTCGGGGCTCGCATCGAGGACATCGTGATCTGCGCCGAGGAAGGCGGCGAGCGGCTCAACCGCACCAGCCGCGAGCTGGTCGTCCTGCCGTGACGACCGCAGACCCTCGATCCTCCGCCTCGCCACGGGAGCCCGCGCCCATGCACGCCACCGTCCCGCCGCTCCCGACCGGCGGCGCCCGCCCCGGCGGGTCCCCCGCCGACCTCGCCGCGGTCTGGGAGGTGATCACCAGCATGTACCGGGCCTTCACGGCCGGGGATCGTGCCCGCATCGACTCCTGTCTGGACCCGGACGCCACCGTCTTCGACTCGGCGACCACGGACCTCATCTGCGGGAAGACGGAACTGGACCAGGTACGCGACAGCCGACCCTCCGCCGAATCCGGCCCCAAGGAGACCGGCCTTGAGGCTCACGGCGAGATCATCGACGTCTTCGCCGACCTGGCCCTGGCGCGGTACTGGCTACGGGTCGACTACGTCGACCTGCCGCCACGGCTGATCCGCAACACGGCGGTGCTGCGCCACTCCAGCGAGCGGTGGCGCATCGTGCACCTCCACGAGGATTTCCAACGGGATCTCGCGTTCGGGGAGGCGGAGTAGGGCGCGGAGGCGGAGGCGGAGGCTGTGCGGTGAGTGCGGCCGGTCGAACTCCATGGAGGAGCGGGTCGCAGTCCACTCGTCGCGCCGTTCTGCCTGCGCCTGCCTGCCCCGCAGGTGGGCGCAGCCCTCGCCTGCCAGTTGCCGCGGTACCTCGTTACTGCGGCTCTGGCACGAGGAGGTCTACGTGGTTGGGCAGACTCGTCAAGTCCCGGCTGGACAGTCCGCGATCGAGGTGGAGCAACGTCACGACTCGGCGATTCAGCATGGACGGGCTGTGGCCGTACGTCCGAGCTGAGATCGATCGACATAGTGAGCCTTTTCCAACCTCACTCTGAGCTTGTTCTTTATGATCCGAGTCGCCTTGAGAGTGCGTGACGCGACCCGATCAGGGGCTGAGTAGCATTGTTGCCATGGCCAAGGGGATGGGGCAGCGGCCCAAGGTGAACCTGGACAGTGGCGTCGAGGACGTGACGCTGTCCATCCTGGAGTGGCTTGGCGAGCAGGGGGTTGGTGCCATGATCCGGGTCGATGCGGAGCGGATGCGTGACGGTCAGCCGGCGTGGACATTCGCCGCTTCTGGTGGGCCGCTGGACGGTGGGATGAGGGCCGACGGGGCCTCGGTCGCCGAGTGCATGGGCATGGCGCTGCTTCGACTGCGCGAGGCTGGGCTGGCTGTTCCGTTCTGACGTCGTGTTCCGCCGCTGAGCTGATCGCGTTCGGTGATGCTTTCGGGGCGCCTGGTGGTCTTGCCCACGTCGTAGCGGGTGGCGGGCCTGAGGTTCTTCGAGCCAAGTGGCATTCCAGGTACGGGAGTTGATGGTTTCGGCCCACGGGCCGGACAGTGCAGGTGCGGGCGCAGGTTCCGAAGCCCCCGGCAGACGCGGGCCGGGGTGAGCCGGCCGGGCTCGGCGGGCTTCTCCCATGGCCGCCGCATGTCGGCGGCGGCCCCGCGCAGGAGGCGGATCTGGGTGTGCGCGGCGATGATCAGCCAGGTCCAGCGCTCGCCGGCCGCGAAGGTCCGGAGCTTCGGACGGGTCCACCCGAGGGTCTGTTTCATCAGCCTGAAGAGGTGCTCGATGTCGAACCTCCTCAGGAAAGCCTGCCAGCGCACGTCGACGTCCTCGCTGTTCAAGCCGGTGGCGGACGACCACAGCCACAGCGGGAGCGCGGGCCGCCTCCGCCGGGCAGGCGGCCGACGCGGAGGCTGATCAGCGTGCCCTCGATGATGCGTGACGCTTTCGCGAACGCTTCCCCGGGACCGGCGTCAGGCAGCAGACTCACCTTCAAGGCCTGCGTCTCGATCGGTGCACCTTGGCCGGAGCACATGAAGACGAAGGCCGCTCCAGTGTCCGGCGAACGTCCAGGTGAGTGGCCTAGTTCGAGGGCGCTTTCGAGTAGAGGGCAAGACTCGAAGCGCAGGGGCGGCAGGCTCCCGCATAAGTCAGGCGCTCCACCATTCGCCGGTGCCGCAGCCGACCTCGTAGTGCCACCACTCCTCCGTCTGCCCCCGTGCCAGGAGAGCCTTGATGCCGGCGAAGTCCGCGCCTGCTGGCACGGTGAAAGCCACCATCGGGAAGCTCTCACTGAAGACCTCGCCTCCAAGTCCGAACGGCGAGAGGCGCTGATGAACCGCCTGTGGGCTGTCGCCCAGGGGACCAGTGGGTATGGGTACAACACGGATCGTGCAGTTAACCGGAGGAGCTGACCTGTCCGACAGCCCAGTGGAGCCCGTCGGAGTCGGTCTGGTACTTCACCACGTCGCCCTCGGCCACTCCGTCTTGAAGGAAAGGGGCATTCTCGACACAGGCCGTGTCGTCGCTCAGCTTCGTCGCCCACAGACCCTCGATGTCCTGCGGGAACCACCCCTCGCGGGGGACGAACCGGAACCAGACCTTGATCTTCTCGACCATGCTCTCCATGACGGTCATCATGCGCCGAGCGCCAACCACACCTCGCATCAGGTGTGAACTGGAGATCAACCTGCGCCGTCACCGGACAGCCGGAGGTTAAAGAACAAGCTGAGAAGCTGTTTCACATTCGGTGATCTATGGGCACTCCGTGCCTGCTGCGAGCGTTCGGTGGCCAGGCGATCGGTGGGTGTCCGACTCGGTCGGCCGGCAATCGACTTGGGCCGCACGGACCGAAGCGAAGGCCGTAGCGACGTGGTCCAGCAGGGGCGCCGCGTGGGGGTGGGGGTCGCGGCGCGGTGTGATCGCGTAGATCCCACGGGTCGGGGGATCGACGAGGGGCGTGGTGGTGACGTCGGCCCGCAGCGCGCGCGTCAGCACACCGGGTATCAGCGCGATGGCGTGACCGGTAGCGACCAGGGCCAGTTTGCCGGGCAGATCGGCCGCGGTGAGGTCGATGCGGGCGCTGACTCCGGCGCGGGCGGCGTGCTGGCGCAGGAGTGCCGCCGAGCCCTCGTTGTCTTCGACCCAGGTCTGGTCGGCCAATGCCCGCATGTGCACCGGCCCGCGCTCCGCCTGTGGGTGGTCCACGGGCAGCGCGACAACCATGGCGTCCAGTCCGAGGAACCGGCGTTCGACCCGCGGGTCATGGGGCAGTCCTGGTGGTGCATCCGTGACGACAGCGATGTCGAGGTCGCCGGTGACCACACGGCAGTGCAGCTGCGCGGTCGAGCCGGGGAGCAGACTCCACCGGATGGAACCGGCCTGTTGCAACAGGGCCCGGATGGCCTCGGGGACGATCCCTGCGGCGAGAGAGGGCGTCGCACCGACAGCCAGTGGCCGGTTGAACGCCCCGTCGCCTGCCTCTCGTGTCGCGCGTACGGCACGGTCGGCCTCGTTGAGCGTGGCCAGGGCATGGTGGCGGAACACCTCGCCGGCAGGCGTCGGACGCACACCGCGCGCGTGCCGCTCCATCAGCGCTACGCCGAGCTGCCGCTCCAGCCCGGCGATCTGCCGGGAGACGGCCGACTGCGTGTGATGGAGCTCGGTGGCCGCCGCCGACAGCGACCCGAGTCGGCACACGGTCACGAAGGTCCGCCACACGGTCAGGTCCATGGCACCAGCATGCCCAGCCAGTATGCGTAGCCCGCAGAGCCAGCCTGCACAATATGCGCTTGTCGCAGCCCTCGTGGTGCACCACTCTGGCGCGCATGACCACACCGCACACGATCGCCGTCCTCGGCCTGGGGCGTATGGGCGAGGCGATCGCGACACGACTGGCCACCCAGGGCTGGGACGTCGTCGGCTGGACACGCTCCGGGCGCGCATCAGGCGCCGTCAAGACGACCGGCGATCCGAACGACGCCGTGGCGAAGGCCGACCTCACGCTCCTGGCGCTGTTCGACGGCCCCGCCTGCCAGCAGGTCCTCGACAACGTCCGTGACTCCCTGCGTGCGGGGGCGATGGTCCTGAACACCAGCACCATCGCCCCCGCCGAAGCCTCGGCCCTGGCCCGACAACTCGGCCCGGCCTACATCCACGCGCCCGTACTCGGCTCCGTACCGGCTGCCGCTGCCGGAGCCCTGCAGATCCTTGCCGCCGCCGACCAGGAATCACTTGATCGAGTCCGAACGGTGCTGGACGCGCTGGGCACCGTACGGTCTGTCGATGACGCTCCCACCGCCGCCGCCCTCAAGCTGATCGCCAACCACAGCCTCGCCGGTGCTGTCCTCGCGCTGCGCGACTCACTACGGCAAGCCGACGCCCTCGACTTGCCCCGGGCCCAGGTACTGGACGTCCTCGAACTCGGCCAGCTCGGCGGGCTCGCGGCCCGCAAACGCCCCTTCCTCACCGGCCGGCCCGGCGCTGGCACGGCCGAATTCACCATCGGCGCGGCGGCCAAGGACATGACTCTGCTGGCCGCCGCGTCCAACACCCCCTTGCGCAGCGCAGTCGGCCTGCCCGACACCCCAGCCGACTCTGAAGCCGACATCGCCCTCGCCGCCACGGCCCCCTCCGCAGCAGACTCCGTACTCGAACCGCTCCGCGCCTACATCCGCGGACACGCCACCGGCGATCCCACCCACTTCCGCGACGCGTTCCTTCCCACCGCCCACATCGAGGGAATCCGCGACGGCGCATTCGTCTCCTGGCCCCTGGACGAGTACTGCGCCCTCTTCCGGGGCTTGCCGGCCCCGGACGAACCGACCCGCTCCCGCCGCATCGACGCCCTCGACGTCCACGGCACCGTCGCGACCGCGACCATGACGCTCTCGCACGGCGCAGACACGTTCATCGACATCTTCCTGCTGGTCCACGCCGACAACAGCTGGCGCATCGCCAACAAGGCGTATCACCGCCGCCCCTGAGAAGACGGGGAACGACCACTGCACACACGGGGAACGAGCGTCGGTGAGCCGCGAAGGCACTGGTCGGCCCCGATCGCCCCGATCGTGAACACCCCATTCCCCGCCGTGTGTACGCGACGAAGCGATCTCCAACGCGATGTCTCCCGACGTTAATTGGCAGCCCGTCATCACCCGGACCAGCTCCACCGACCGGTCCACCAGATCATCGAAATGCTCACACAGCACGCTGCCGACCGCCGGGACCACGGGACACGCTCCCCAGCGGGCCGTGAGGACCGGAACTTCACCGGCCACGCCCGGCTCCGGCCCGCGTATGCCCGACAGGCACCGCCGAGCGCTCCAAAGTCACCACAAAAGATCAGATTTACATCGCTTCGTATACGGGCTGTCGCCCTTCCGCCCGAACACGGACCAGACCAGACCCACAACTCAGCGAATCCGCCATCCATCACAAGGCGTCACAGATCACCGCACTTCACTACCCAGGCACTGAGTGCCTAGTACTCCAGCAGTGGATCGCGATCTTCATGTCTCGACGGCTTGTCGCTAGTAACGGCTGATCTGGGATCGGGCCTGGTGGCGGCGTCGCCAGTGGGACCACCTCAGCCAGTGGGCCGTATCGCGTGCGGGCCGGACGATGAACGCGGTGAACAAATGCTGGATCTCGTTGCAGGTCAGCGGTATCAGCTCGTCAGGCTTCGGGCGCCGGGCGTGTTCGTCGGCGCGGACAACGGTGAGAAAGGCATGGGCGAGCATCGCGAGGGTGACCCAACGGTGCCAGGACGTCCAGCGTCTGACCTGGTGTTCGTCCAGTCCAGCCAGGCCCTTGCCGGACTGGAAGGTTTCCTCGACCGTCCATCTGCGTCCGGCGACCCGAACCAGGATGGACAGCGGTACCTGAGCGGCTGAGTTGGCTGAGTAGCAACGGTAGAAAGGCGAGTTCACGGGTGCGCCGGTTGCGGCGGACGAGGAGCTGGTGGTGGCCGGGCCGGTCGCCGGCGACATCGGCCAGGGCCCAGTCGTAGACGCGGTGCCCTTTGGCGCCCGCGTCAGCGGAGAGCCTCTGCCAGGCCCGCTTCGGCAGCTTCTTGACCAGGGCGTCGGCGCGGAGCTTGCCCCCGTGGGTGGTGATCTGCTGGTCGCAGGCGACGGCGAGTACGTAGCCGATCTCGCGTCTCTCCAGTTCGCCTCGCAGGTGCGGGTTGCCTCCGTAGACCTCGTCGTCGGCCACCCAGGATGCGGCGACGCCGGAGTCCAGAGCACGGCCGATCATGCGGGCGGCGAGCGCCGGTTTCGTGGCGAAGCTGATGGCCTCGGGGATCCCGGCGGATCGGCCGCGGGCCACATCCTCGGTCCAGGAACGCGGGACATAGAGCTCCCGGTCGATCGCCGCGTGCCCGAGCGGGGTGGAGTAGGCGAGGTAGACGGCGACCTGGCTGTTCTCGATGCGCCCGGCGGTGCCGGTGTACTGGCGCTGCCCGCCCACCGTGTGCGTGCCCTTCTTCAGGTCGCCGGTCTCGTCCACGACCAGCACCGCGTCCTGGTGGTGCAGGCGCTCGACCACGAAACCGCGGACGTCGTCGCGTACCGCGTCGGCGTCCCACCTGGCCCTCGACAGCAGGTGCTGCAGACCGTACGGGGTCGCGTCCCCTGCATGCTCGACGAGCGTCCAGCAATTCTTGCGCGGCAGGTCCGACAGCAACCCGAGCACAGCTAACGATGATCAACGGTGGCCGCAGTCGTCCGCCCGCCGGACCCGGCCAACACCAGCACGCACTACGAGCGTTCGGTCAGCAACTCTGCCAGGCGGTCGGCGAATTCGGTAAGCCAGTCCAGCCGTGGTCCGCTGCGGGCGATACGAAAACTGTGGCGGCGGCCCCAGAACGCGGCCTGGACAGCGTGGAACTGGGCCCACCGCTGGACGCGTTCACGGTCGAGTTCCGCGGCCTCGGCGAAGACGTCCAAGATGCGGTGGACAGCCTTGCGCAGGTCATCCGCTTCGAGGAGCGTCAGCGCGCGGGACTTCAGCAGTGTGCCGCCGTCGTAGGCAGGATCTCCCACGTACCCCTTGGGGTCGACAGCCAGCCACGGCTCTCGGTCGGCACGCAGGATGTTCCGGGCATGGAGGTCCCCATGGATGAGGGTGTCCGGCTGGGAACGGCCCAGCTCCCGAACGGTCGCCACGGCGGCATCCAGCACCTGCCGCGACAGGGCATGCGTCAGCTCCCCGGCGTCCTCGCACAACTGCTCCTCCCAGGCATCGGCCTGCTCACGCAGTCGGGGCAGGGCGCGCGGGGCGGGGACGGCCAGGCGGCGATTGAGCCGCCCGGCGACCGTCACCACCTCGTCGCCGTCCTCGACCTCCGCCAGGGTCGACGGCTGAACCCGCTCCAGCAACATCGCGAACCGCCCGTCGTCACGCTCATGCAGCAGGACGGCACCGCATCCGCCCCACGCAACGAACGCATCCGGCTCATGGACGTTGCCGGGATGCGGAAACGACACCTTCAGCACGGCGCTCTCCCCAGCCCTCCGCCGTACCGGAACGATGACGCCGACGCCTCCATGCATGACCTCACCATCCGGCACGCACCCCCAGCGCCCCAGCAACTCCTCCACGATCCCGGGCAGCTCGGCGAGCCACGCCGCCCCGGCCTCCCCCTCGCGGTCGACGGTGCTCTGCGCAAACTCCTCTGGCATCGCGATCATCCCGGCACCCTACGCGCCAGCCCACCGCAGACTACGAAGATCGCGATCTACGGCTGGAGTACTAGATCACCGGATGTGACACAGCTTCTGATGCGTGGTGAAGGACGAGGACGGCCTTCACCACGCATCAGAGTTAGGTTGGAAAAAGCTCAGCGCACTCGCCTCTGATTCGATTCCCGATCTCGTAGTCGCCCGGGGAGATAACTTCACCCATGTACTGAATTCGATACGACAGTAATGGGAACAGAATCTCGCTGACCGTTGACACTCCTGCTCTAAGGGCGGTGCCGCAAAGCTCTTGGTCCCGAGTACGGAGCAGCCTGAAGTGCTGGCGAGGTGCTCAGCCGGTGGTTCGTGAGATGTCCAGGGATCGGGCGAAGGCGGCGAGCGTGTGGAAGTCGTTCTCCCGTAGACCGATCCGCGGGTTGACGTGGTGCAGGAGGCCAGGCCCTTGGTGGTGGGCGGTCACGTAAGTCTGATCCAGCTTGCTCTGCTCGTCGTCCACCCACGCGAAAGGGCGGCCGGCTGCGTAGTCCACCAGCGGCCCGGTCTTCCAGTGGACTCCATCCGGGCGTTCTTGGAGTAGGACGTCGCCGAAGTCGACGAAGGGAAGTTCCGGGAGTCCGAGGACCGGTGCGATCCACCGGTTGGCGTCGTCCATCCATGTGGTGGCCCAGCACAGCTCGAAGCCGAGTTGAAGAAGTGTTCGCCCGTGCTCTGGATTGAGCCAGACATGCAGGGGGCGCCGTCCGGACGCGAGGCCTCTGTCGTCCTGATGGGTGTCGTCTCGCGGAACTCTGAGTGCGGTGTAGCCCTCGGGACGCCTCTCCGGCTGGGCTGCATAGGGGTTGAGTGGCCCGTCGACGTCGAGGAACAGCAGCGGTCGGTTCACGGTTTCCCCCAGGTCTTGCGAGCTGTCGGCTGCCCTGATCAGCGTAGCTGTGCGATTGCCTCGGCATGGGGTCGGCCTGAGTGATGATCATGATGTGGCGAGTGTGATCACGGCATCGGACCGTCCTGGATAACCCCGTTCGCAGGGCTGAGCCCGCGGTGCTTCGACAGACTGCCGACCACCTTGCGGCGTGATGGAACAGATGTGGTCCCCCGAGGCCGACCGTGGAATCTGCCGCTGAAGGACCGAGTGTTGCTGGTCACGGCCCATTGGCGTACCAATCTGACGTTGCGGCAGCTCGCTCCGTTGTTCGGCATCTCAAAGTCCACGGCTGGCCGAGTCGTCAATCACTTCGGGCCCCTGCTTGCGCTCAGGTTCCGCCAGCGGTTCGCCAAGGACGCCGTTCTCATCGTGGACGGCACCCTGGTCCCCACCCGCGATCACACGATCGACGAGCGGTCGAAGAACTATCGGTACTCCACCAGCCACCAAGTCGTCATCGACGCCGACATCCGCCTGATCGTAGTGGTTGGCCGGCCTTTGCCCGGCAACCGAAACGACTGCAAGACGCGGGAGGAATCCGGAGCCAAGGACGCCATCGGCAAGACCCTCACGATTGCTGACGGCTGCTACCCGGGCACCGGACTCGTCATCCCGCACCGCCGACAGCGCGGTCAGAGCGAACTCCCGGACTGGAAAGAGGACCACAACAAGTCCCACAAGCAGGTACGAGCCCGCGTCGAGCACGTCTTCGCCCGAATGAAGACCTGGAAAATACGCCGCGACTGTCGCCTCAAATGCGACGGCGTCCACCACGCCATGCTCGGCATCGCCCAGATGCACAGCCTCGCCATCGCCGGTTGATTGAGCAGCCCGAGCCATGACACCCCACCGGCCGGGAGATCGTCTACGGGACATCCCTCAGGAAAACTGGGCACACAAGAACGCCCGGAAATTCACAGTCGACAGTGCACCAAGGTTCACCGTCGCGATGGAAGGAAAGAGCGTCAAGCCGATGCTCAGATAGACGAATACAGCCTCCGTCAAGCGGTGTGGGCACTGCCCGCCACCACCGCCAGGCGAAACTTGGTCTCGTCCTCGGTGTCGGGAGCCGCGGTGAGGATCACGACCTTGCGTTGGTCGTCGCCATCGGTCAGGACGTCACAGTCCACCGCGATCGGCCCGGTCACCGGGTGTTGGACGATCTTGTGGTCTTCCCGGTGCGCGCCGACCTCGCCGGAGGCCCACAGTTCGGTGAAGCGCGGGCTGTCAGTCGAAAGGTCCCGGATCAGGCCCGTCAGGCGTGCGCTGTCCGGGAACCGCCCCGTGGCGCGGCGCAGGTCGGAGACGACGGAAATCTCGACCTGCGGCTGGCTGAGCGAGGTCACCGGCCAGTGCGACAGGTTGGGGACGGCTCCTGCGGGGGCGAAGGTGTCACGAGCGAAGTTCCGTGACAACCGCGGCCGTGCGGAGGGGTCGCCCAGCAATGCCGACCAGCACCGGTTCCACCAGATGAGCTGCCAGTCCGCGGCGAACACGGCGGTCGCGGAATCGCCGAGCCGGTTCAGTACGCGATGGAGGCCAGGAGGGATGTGGTCCGAGATCTCTCCCTCGGCGGGAGGGGCGAGCCCGGCCAGCCGGTACAGGTGGTCCCGTTCGGCGTCGGTGAGCCGCAGAGCGCGGGCGAGCGCAGCGGTCACCTGCGCCGACGGAGTCCCATGGCGTCCCTGCTCCAGGCGGACCACGTAGTCGACCGAGATCCCCGCGAGTTCCGCGAGGTCTTCGCGGCGCAGCCCCGTGACGCGTCGCCGACGACCGCTGGGCAGTCCCGCAGCGTCAGGTGACACGCGACCGCGCCAGGTACGCAGCATGGGGCCGAGTTTCGCGATGTCGGCGGTCATGAGACCGATTGTCGCACCGGGGGTCGCACCGAAGGTGGTAGCGGTTTTCCTACCGAATCGCGCTCTCTGGTCGGCGCTCCGGCGGCCGGTGACTCTGACGGCATGACTTTCACCTTCTCCCACGATCACGTGGGCATCACCGTTGTGCCGGAAGACCTGGACGCCACCGTCGCGTGGTACTCACGCAACCTCGATTTCGCCGTCGAGCGGCGATTCGAGGCCCACGGCACGACGTTCGTCTTCCTCACCGCGGGCGACGTCAAGATCGAGCTGCTCGCGGGCGCGTCGAACCGGGGCGGGGAGCCCACGCAGAATGCCCTCACGAGCATGCGCACGTCCCGCCTGCACCACTTCTGCCTCGCTGTGGCGGATCTCGACGCGGCGGTGTCCCGACTGCTCGCACTCGATGTGCCGTTGATCGGCGGCCCCATGGAGATACCGGCCATCGGACGGCGCATCGCCTTCGTCACCGACAACGTCGGCACCATCATCGAGCTGAGCGCCCCCGGCACCTCGGTGTCCGGCCGGAAGGGTCAGGCACAGTGACCGGCCACGGGTGCCTTGACGAACACCGGGCCGCCGGGTCGGCCCGGTGGCAGTCCGCCGAGGTGACGAGCCCGCGTCTCGATCGTCGTATCCCGGTCGTCGCCGCCAAGGACATCCCCTACTTCCTCAACGCCAACCGCCTCCAGAACCTCAGCGTCTACCTGCCGTGGACTCCACGGACCGCCGCACTCGTCGGTACCCCGGTGACATCGCTCCCGGGAGCCGACTCCCCGGCGCGGCGCCCGCAGTATCTGGTGCACATCCACGGCGGCGCCTGGCGCGACCCACGGCTCACTTCCGCCTCGATCGAACCCACTGTCGCCCACGCGTTCTCCGACGGCGTCCTCTCCGGTGAGGAGGCGACCGGGCTCACCGCCATCGCGTCCCTCAACTACACGGTCTCCCAGATGGACTATCCCGCTCCCCCTGTCATGACGGATCCCCCTGTTCCCTACGACGCCGTCAAAAGCAATCACACCGACCCGGCTCGCGAGGCAGTCCATCCGCAGCACCTCAGCGACGTGCTGCACGGATTGGCGCTGCTCGGCACCCTCGGCCTCACCGACGACTCCTACATCCTGTCCGGCCACAGCTGCGGCGCCTGCCTGGCCTCGCAGTCCGTCCTCCAGCCTCCGCGGCACTACGGTCTCGATCACCTTCCCGGCCCGCCCCGCCCTGCGGCGCTGCTCGGCCTGAACGGGTTGTACGACCTCCCGGCACTTGTGACGGCGGCCGGGCTGGGCGCCTCCCACGCCCACCTCCGTGACGACTACGAGGCTTTCCTGTCCAGGGCGTTCGGGGCGGACAAAGGCACGTGGCCGGATGCGAGTCCAGCCGGTTTCGACCCGATGGCCATCGCCGGGCGGATCCGCGAAGGACACTCGCCCCGTCTGGTCGTACTGGAGCAGAGCGCCGAGGACCAGCTCGTACCGATGACCCAGCGAGAGCGGATGACCGCCACTCTGAGCGAGACCGCAGGACTCCGGATCGCCCACGGACACCGGCTCACCGGCAGCCATGCGGCCCCGTGGGAGGAGGGCCTGATGATCCATCAGAGTGTCGTCGACACCCTCCGGATGCTTCGGAAGGCGCCCCACGCCACGGGCGGTCTCGGGAACCGCGCGTGACCCGGCGCGCTCAGCGGACCAGGGCGGCCAGGCGCTCGGCGGACTCACCGGGCGCGGGCTGGAGCAGCATCAGCCGGTGCGAGCTGAGCGGGCTGAGGACGACACCGCACTCCAGGGTGATCGGTCCGGTGCGCAGATGGGATACGGCGTTCATCGAGCAGTAGACGGCGGTCACGTCGGGGTTGCTCCACAGCTGGGCGAACTCGTCGCTGGCGGCGCGCAGCGCCACGATCAGCTCCACCCCGGTGGGATCGGGCGCGAACCGGGCCGTGGCGCCTCGCAGATAGGCGGCGATGGAACGGGTCCATTCCTCGTCGTCCTGTTCCAGTCCGCATCGGGCCCGCCAGTCCGGCTGGGTGAACCATCGCCAGATCAGGTTGTCCTCGCGGTCGGGTGCGCCGACGACCTTCCCGATCAGCTCGACGCTGAGCTGGTTCTGGGCCACCACGGTGCCGAGGTGATCCGTGATGACGGCACAGGCGGTCGGCTGCATGGCGGCCATCGCAGCGTGCAGGACCTGGTCGACGTACCCGGCCGGGGTCGGTGTGACGGGCACGGCGTGACCGGCCAGGGAGTACAGGTACTCGCATTCCTGCCGGTCCAGGCGCAGTGCCGCCGCCACCGCGGCCAGGACCGACGGCGACGGGTTCGGACCACGTCCCTGTTCCAGCCGCTCGTAGTAGGTGAAGGACATCGCGGCAAGGCTCGCGACCTCTTCCCGGCGCAGCCCCGGTGTACGGCGCCTCGTCCCGGTCGGCAGCCCGACCTCGGCCGGAGTCAGGGAAGCCCGCCGGCGTCGGAGGAAGGCGCCCAGATCATCGCGATTGGCCATGGGCCAAAGCTTGGCACAACGGGTGTGCCCGGGCGGGTCCTTCGCCCCGGTCGAGGACGCCGGACATCGCTAGAGGGCGTCTGAAAAGCCGGTCAGCGGGCAAGTCACCTGGTAGCGGGGCGGTGACGTACTTTCGGGGGCTGGGGTGTGCGGGCTGCGTACCTG
>NZ_JBIVUZ010000017.1:0-276674 GCF_044768565.1 Streptomyces sp. NPDC091280 | reverse complement strand
TCGGAGCAGCCCGCCGCCCTCCAACTCCGGCTGCTGCAAACGGTGGTGGCGGTAGCCGCCGAGAAGAACTCGACCCTCGTCCTGCCCTTCCCGGTGGAACTACTGCGCTTCCTGGAACGGGCACAGCCGCAACCACCGCAACCTCCACCGCCCCCGCCCGCCGCCGAGCAGTAGCACCCCTGCCCTCACGCGCGCTGACTGGCGGCCCCCGCCCCGGCCCCGCAGGATCGAGGGAGCCGACCGGAAGGGGTGCCCCATGGCCAGGAAGGGCGCGAAGCGCGAGAACCGACAGCAGGCCCTCCCCGACCTGCTGCGCGTCCCGGCCGACCGACCCGTCGACCTCTCCTCCCACGACGCCTCGGCCACCCCCGGCGGCCCCGAGGACAAGGCGGCCGGACTCAAGGACACCGCCCGGATGGGCGAACACCTGGCCGACCTGCAAGAACGCCTGTGGGCCGCGAGCACGGCCGGCGACCGGCGCCGCCTGCTCCTGGTCCTCCAGGGCATGGACACCAGCGGGAAGGGCGGCACGGTCAAGCACGTCATCGGCCTCTTCAACCCCTCCGGCTGCCGGATCAGCGCCTTCAAGGCCCCCACCCCGGAGGAACGCCGACACGACTTCCTCTGGCGCATCAAACGCGCCCTCCCCCACCCCGGCGAGATCGGCATCTTCGACCGCTCGCACTACGAAGACGTCCTCATCGCCCGCGTCCGCGAACTCGCCCCGCACCGCGAGATCAACGACCGCTACGGCCGCATCAACCGCTTCGAGAAGTCCCTGGCCGACGACGGCGTGACGATCGTCAAGTGCTTCCTCCACATCTCCTACGACCAGCAGCGCCGCCGTCTGCTCGAACGCCTCGACAACCCGGACAAGCACTGGAAGTTCAACCCCGGCGACATCGAGGAACGCGCCCTGTGGCCCGCGTACCAGCAGGCCTACGAGACGGCCCTCACCCGCTGCTCCACTCCGCAGGCCCCCTGGTACCTGGTCCCGGCCGACCGCAAGTGGTACCGCAACTGGGCGATCAGCCGCCTGCTCCTCGACCATCTGACGGCGCTGGATCCGCAGTACCCGAAAGCGGACTTCGACGTGGCCGCCTGCCGGGAACGGCTGCTCGGCTCCGACTGATCCGGCCGATCCGCCCGACACCCTCCTCCCGTGTCGATGGCCGATCAGCCGCTTTTACTACCTTATGTTCCTACGGTGACCATTCGAGTACGACGAGTCGCCGCCGCCTGTGCACTCGGCGCCGCGCTCACCGCCTGCGGGGCCCCTTCCACTCCCCACACCAGCCGTCCGGCGCCCACCGCCTCCACCGCCGCCACCGCCGTGCCTTCCCGGCCGCCCACCCTCGCGCCCGGGCCCGCCGGACTGACCCCCGTCTTCAAGAACGGGCCCCGCGTGGACGGCAGGACCGTCGCGCTGACCTTCGACGCCGACATGACCGCCGACCAGGGACCGCGCGCGGCGGCGGGCGAGCACTTCGACAATCCACAGCTCATCGCGACGCTGCGGGCGCTGAAGGTGCCGGCGACCGTGTTCATGACCGGCCGGTGGGCCGACGAGTACCCGGCCGAGGCCCGTGACATCGGGCGGGACCCGCAGTTCGAGATCGCCAACCACTCCTACAGCCACTACGCCTTCACCGGTGACTGCTACGGCCTGCCGACCGTGTCCCGGGACCGGATGAAGGCCGATGTGGAGCGGGCGTACACGGCCTTCAAGAAGGCGGGCGTGCCGAACGCCATGCCGTACTTCCGCTTCCCCGGCGGCTGTTACGACAAGCAGGCGCTGAAGACGCTGAGCGCGGTCGGTGTCACGGCTGTGCAGTGGGACGTGGTGAGCGGTGACGCCTTCGCGACGGACTCCGACGCCGTGGCCCGGCAGGTGCTGGAGGGCGTGCGGCCCGGGTCGGTCGTCGTCATGCACTGCACGCGCAGCGCCGCCCCGGCGACCGAGCGGGCCGTCCACATGATCGTGCCCGAGCTGCGCAAGAAGGGGTACCGGTTCGTGAAGGTCTCCGAGCTGATCGGGGCGACGGATCGGCACCGCTGAGGGGCGCGCGCTCTCCTCGTACGCTGGTCGCATGACTGAGGAACAGCCGACGCCGGCGTACGCGGAGTGCGTGCTGTGCCGGGAACCGACCGAGTACCCGGAGTCGCACAAGGGGATCACGCTGTGTCCCGTGTGCGAGTGGCAGGAGGCGCAGCGGACCGCCTGCTCGGGGTGAGGGGCGAGGAGTGAGGGGCGAGGCGGTCCTTCGCCCCTGAGGACGTCCTCCCGGCGGTGCCGATGGGCGCCCGTCCGCCGCCTGGCAGACTGGACCGCGTGACCAGTGATTCCCCCGTTCCCGGTGGCGATGCCGACCCTTTCCGCAACGAGCGCACCTCGCGCGACGAGGCACCGCAGTTCGTGCTGCCCCTGGTCGTGCGGATCGAGCGGGACGCCCCACCGGCCCGGACGGACGCGCTGGAGACGGCCGCCCGTGCCGTGCTGACGATCCTGAGCGACGAGCGGGCCGTCGGTGACGGCGAGTGGGCGCAGGCCGTGCGGGATTGGCAGGACGCGCGCATCCGGAAGGTGGTGCGCCGGGCCCGTGGGGCCGAGTGGCGGCGGGCCGAGGCGCTGCCGGGCATCACGGTGACCGGGAAGTCGGCTCAGGTACGGGTCTTCCCGCCCGTCCCGCTCGACGGCTGGCCCAAGGACCTGGCCAAGCTCCAGGTGTCCGGCACCGACCTCGACGACCCCGAGGCTCCGGGCGACGCGGATCCGACGGCCCCGGTGCTCTGGCTGAACCCCGAACTCGACATGTCCGCCGGCAAGACGATGGCGCAGACCGGCCATGGCGCCCAACTCGCCTGGTGGGAGCTGTCGGACGCGGCCCGGACCGCCTGGCGCCAGGCCGGTTTCCCGCTCACCGTCCGCACCGCCACCCCCGCCCGGTGGGCCGAACTCATCGGCGGCGAGCGGCCGTTGGTCCGGGACGCGGGCTTCACGGAGATCGCTCCCGGCCTGACTGTCGCGGTCGAGGGACACGACCGGGTCGGCGAGCTGCGCGGCGAGGAGTGAGCGGTGAGGGGTGAGGGGTGAGGACCGGTCGGTGGTGAAGGTTTCGCGTCGGCCGTCCCCCGCCGCCCCTACCGGCTGCCGGCGGGCCGGGGGCCGACCGGGGCGGGCCGCGTCCACGGGATGAGTGCCGGGACCCGGGCGCGGTAGGCGTCGTAGGACGCGCCGAACCGGTCGGCCATCAGGCCGTCCTCCGTGCGGACCCGGCGCAGCAGCCAGGGGACGGCGACGGCGAGGAACACGATCCAGACGCCGAAGCCGCAGGCCAGCATGGCTCCGGTGACCAGGCCCAGAAGGCCGGTGTAGATGGGGTGCCGCACTATTCGGTAGGGGCCCTCGGTGCGCAGTTCGTGGTGTTCGTGGACCAGCGGGACGCTGGCCCACATGGCGCCCAGCACCCAACGGGCCCACAGCAGCAGGGCCGTGGAGGCGACGGCGAGCAGGGCTCCCAGGACGGCGAGTTCGGGCTGCCAGTACTGGAGGTGGCGCCAGAAGGAGTCCGGGGAGCGGCTGATCAGTACGGAGAACGCGTAGGCGCCCACGATCAGGGGCACCCGCCGGGGCAGGGTGCGGCGCAGGCCGCGCGCCCAGCCGGCGAGCCCGGACTCGCTCTTCACCCCGAAGTAGACGGCGCCCGTTATCCACGCCACGACGAAGACCGTGGCACAGATGCCGATGAGCGCGACGAGTGCGGAACGCAGTGAGTCCATGGCACAAGGCTGCGCCCTGACCTGCGTCGATCACCACCACCCACGGGCTGATTCACCGGCTCCACCCACGGGTGGAGGGCCGGTCGCGGGGACGGACCCAAACCCGCCGAACTCGCTCTCTTTGCCTGCCCTTTGGGCAACACTGCCCTTCCTTTGAACAAGGCGCCGGTCCCGCGCGTACCTCCAGGCACTGGCCACGCGTCCACTCTCCCCAACGACCAGTTGGTTCCCCTCGGAGGCTCCCTTGCGTCGTATCAACGGAACGGCTGTGCTCATCGCGGCCGTCGTCGCCACCACTGGCGCCCTCGTCTTCCCCGTGTGGTCGTACGCCGACCGTTCGGGCACCGGTCAGGCGAACGTGGCGGCCGGCACCGTGAACACCCAGTGGGGGCCGCTGACGGCCGCCGACCGGGATCTCATCGTGCGGGTGCGGCTGGCCGGGCTGTGGGAGCTGCCGGCCGGGCAGCAGGCCATCGAGCGGGCGCCCAGCGCGGCGATCAAGGAGGCCGGGGACCATCTCATCGTCGGCCACACCGACCTCGACAAGCGGGTGCGGATCGTCGCGGCCCAGCTCAACGTGGCGCTGCCCAACGTGCCGAACGAGCAGCAGCAGGGCTGGCTCCAGGAGATGAGCGCGGCGACCGGCGCCGAGTACGAGTACAAGTTCGTCAACCTGCTGCGAGCCGCGCACGGCAAGATCTTCCCGGCCGTGGGCGCCATACGGAACAGCACGCGCAACACCCTCGTGCGGCAGCTGGCCTCGGACACCAACCAGACCGTGCTCGACCACATCACGATCCTGGAGAAGACCGGGCGGGTCGACTTCGACGCCATCGCCAACGAGCTCGCGAACGCCTCCACCGCCAGTCCGACCGGTCCCGCCGCGCCCGTACCCGGCCAGGTGGTGCCCTCGGCACCGGCGGCCGTGGCCAGCCCGAACATCGGGACCACCTCACGGCCGTCCCCGGGCGCGCCGGGCACGGTCAACACCGGCCGACCGGATCCGGTCGACTCGAACGGAGTGCTCGGCTAGCGGTCCGGACCCCCGCCCCGAACCTCAAATGTTGCTCTGAAGGTGACACGGCCGGGGTTCGGGGACCGGCCCGGGGGCGATACCTCCGTCACACCGGACAGCGGTCCTGTGACGTGAGGGGATCTCGGCGAGGACATCGAGCACGAGACGGGGACAGGGACGGGGACGGGGGCAGGCGATGGAACGACTGGGGACGGGCATCGGATGGCGGCCCGAGATCGCGGACGCCGTGGAGCGCCTGCCGGGCATCGACTGGGTCGAGGCCGTGGCCGAGAACCTCTGCCCCGGCCACCTCCCCGACTCGCTGCTCCGGCTGCGCGAGCGCGGTGTGACCGTGGTCCCGCACGGCGTCTCCCTCGGCCTCGGCGGCGCCGACCGCCCCGACGAGGGCAGGCTGACGGCGCTCGCCGAGCGGGCCGAGGCCCTCGGCTCGCCGCTGGTCACCGAGCACATCGCGTTCGTCCGCGCGGGCGGCCCGCTGACCGCCTCCCCGCTGCTGGAGGCCGGTCATCTGCTGCCCGTGCCGCGCACCCGGGACGCCCTGGACGTGCTCTGCGAGAACATCCGCGTCGCCCAGGACGCGCTGCCCGTGCCCCTCGCCGTCGAGAACATCGCCGCGCTGCTCGCCTGGCCGGGCGAGGAACTGACCGAGGGCCAGTTCCTGTACGAGCTGGCCGACCGCACCGGCGTCCGTCTCCTCATCGACGTCGCCAACCTGCACACCAACCACGTGAACCGCGGCGAGGACCCGGCCAGGGCCCTCGCCGAACTCCCCGTCGAGGCCATCGCCTACGTCCATGTCGCGGGCGGAGTCGAACGCGACGGCGTCTGGCACGACAGCCACGCGCACCCCGTCCCGGCCCCGGTCCTCGACATCCTCACCGACCTGGCGTCCCGCGTCTCCCCTCCGGGGGTGCTGCTGGAGCGCGACGACAACTTCCCCGAAGCGGCAGAACTGGAGCGGGAGTTGGCGTCGATTCGCGGGGCGCTGGACATCGGGCGGGGGCGGGCGGTCGGCACGGGGGTCCGCGGTACGCCCGCCCCGGCTCCCGCAGCCGTGGCGCGGGACTCCGCCCCCGCCCGCCAGCGGCTCGCCCTGGCCCAGGCCGCGCTGCTCTCCGCGCTGGTCGCCGGTACTCCGGTGCCCGAGGGCTTCGACCGGATACGGCTCGGTGTGCAGGCGCGGGCGCTCGGGGCGAAGCGGGCCGACGTCGTCGCGAAGGTGGCTCCCGAACTGCCGGAGATTCTCGGGGAGTCGTACCGGCCGGCGTTCCTCGCGTACGCGCACGCGCACCCGATGTCCGGCGGCTACCGCCGCGACGCGCTGGACTTCGCCGGACAGGTGCTGCTCTCGGGGGAACCCGGGAACGCCGACGCGCGGCGGGAGTTGCGGGAGTGGTGGCTGGAGCGCTCGGGCCCGGTCCCGCGTTCGGCGCGGCCCGCGGTCCGGCTCGCCCGGGCCACCAGGCGGGTGCTGCTGCGCCGTTGACGGGGTGCGGAAGGGCCGGGAGGGGCCTTGGAAGGTGACAGTGACTCCACAGTAATATGGCGGTTCCGCACGAGAAGCGCACTTACGTGCGGTGCCGTCACAGGAGGCACCCCATGCGACCGCGTCCCCCCGTCAAGGGCCGAGGCATATTCAGTGGCACCGGCGTCATCGTCGTGGGCCTGACCGCGACCCTGGCGGCCCTGGTCTTCCCGGTCTGGTCCTACGCCGACCGGGCCGGGACGAGCGCCGCCAACGTGCTCAGCGACCAGACCACGGTGACGCCGTACGGGCCGCTGTCCGCGCTGGACCGGGACTTCGTCACGCGGGTGCGGCTGGCCGGGCTGTGGGAGCTGCCGGCCGGGCAGCAGGCCGAGGAGAAGGGCACCACCGCGGCCGTACGGACGGCGGGTCAGCATCTGATCGACGGGCACACGTTCCTGGACGAGCGGGTGCGGGACGTCGCGGCGAAGCTCGGGCTGCCGCTGCCGAACCAGCCCAACGCGCAGCAACAGCAGTGGCTCGCCACGCTCGACGCGGCGCGGGGCGTGGCCTTCGACCGCGAGTTCGCCAACATCCTGCGCCTCGCGCACGGCAAGGTGTTCACGGTGGTCGCGCAGGTCCGCGCCACCACCCAGAACTCCCTGGTCCGCGCGCTCGCCGACGACGCCAACACGACCGTCCTGGACCACATCAAGGTCCTGGAGGCCACCGGGTACGTCGACTTCGCCGCGCTGGCCCGGGACATGGCCGCGAGCAGCGCGCCCGTGCCCAGCAGTTCCGCCGTGGCCGACCCGGGCCAGGTCGTCCCGCTGGCCCCGTCGCTCTCCCCGACATACACGCTGCCGCCGCCCGCCTCCAGTCCGCCGCCGTCGGCACAGCCGTAGCCGTAGCACTGTTTTCGGCCGTGGGCTGTTTCCGGACAAGTGGAACGTCACATGCAGACAACGCTCCGTCCGGATTGTGAACAAGGCATGGCGTCCCGCTGGGCCTTTGGCATAGAAACTTGGCATGTTCTGGGTCCTTCTCCTGCTCATGGCCTGGGCCGTCGCCGGCACGGCGTGCACGCGGCTGTGCCTGGCCGCCGTCAGAGCGGCGGCCGTCGACGCGGACGACGCGGGCAAGGGACACGATCTGACGCTCTACGAGGCCGCGTTCCTCTCGGGCGGCCCCGCGCGGGTCGCCGATCTGACACTGGTCTCCATGGCGCGCCAGCACCGGCTGCTGCTCGCCCACACCGGCTGGGCGACCGTCGTCGACCCGCGCGGCCGGGACCCCATCGAGCGGTCGGTGATCGGCGCGATCGGACCCGAGGGGCAGTCCCGGATCGCCCCGGTGCGGGCCACGGCGGCGGCCACGGACGCGGTGCGCGACGTGGCGGACCGGCTCGTCGACGCGGGTCTCGCCGTACCGGACGGCACCCGTGCGACGGTGGCCTCCGGGGTCCGCCAAGTGCGGGCCGCCGCGCTCGCCGTGCTGGTGCTGGGCGGGATCGCGCTGCTGACGCCCGGGGCCGAGATGCCGCGCGGGCTGGTCGCGCTCTGGTTCGCGCTGCCGCTCGCGCTGACGCTGAGCTGCCTGGCCATCGCCCGGGTCGAGGTGCACCCGTACTCGCACTGGGCCTCCCCGGCCGGTCAGCAGCTGCTCGGCACCCTGGCCCGGCACGCGGGCGGCGACGCCGACGACCGTACGTATCTGACCTCGGTGGCCGTGCGCGGTATCCGCGCGGTCGGCGAACCGGATCTGCGGGCCGCGTTCGCGCACCGGGAGCAGTACCGCGAGCAGTTCGACGGGTGGCGGCGCTGACCTGGGTCGTGTCCGTAAAGTCCCGTCGTCCGCCCGGAAGCCTTCGTACTGGGCGTACTTGGGCTTTCGGGCGGTGCGGCGAGCGTGCGTGCCGGGCGTCGCGAGACAGACGGGACTTCGCGGACACGGCCTCGGCGTGAGAGCGCGCCGAGGGGCGCACGGGGGGCATTGGGGCCGACACCGGCCCGGTGGTGCTTGCCTTCGCGGACGGCCGAACGAAACATCCCTTTTGTTGCAGCCGTGCTCCGAAGGGATACGCCACCATGCGAGCCGCCGCCCTGTACTCGGCCGCCGGGTCCTTGCTCCTGACCACCCTCGCCGCCGCCCCGGCCACCGGTACGCCGGGCGTCGTCGAGTCGGCGGGCACCGCGCTCGCCGCCGCGCACGCCCGCGCGCGGGGCATCGACTTCGGGACGTGCGCGGACGCGCAGGACATGCCCGGCACCATGGAGTGCGGCACGGTCTCCGTCCCGCTCGACTACGCGCACCCGGACGGCCGGCAGATCAGACTGACCGTCAGCCGCGTCCGGGCCACCCACAAGGACCCGCACAACAGCAAGCGCAGAGTCCCCCGCCAGGGCTCCCTGGTCTACAACCCCGGCGGCCCCGGCGCCTCCGGCCTCTACTTCCCGCTGATCGGCCTGCTCCCCGAGTGGAAACGCGTCGCGTCGGCCTACGACCTCGTCGGCTACGCCCCGCGCGGGGTCGACAAGTCGGCACCACTGTCCTGCGAGGACCCCAAGCACTTCTTCAAGGCGCCGTCGCAGTCGCCCGCCCACCCCTCGGAGTCGTACAAGAAGGAGCGTGTCGCGGAGGCCAAGGCCTATGCGCGCGGCTGCGCCCGGCGCTCCGGGAGCAAGCTGCGGTTCTACAACTCCCTCAACAACGCCCGCGACCTGGACGTCCTGCGCGCCGCCCTCGGCGAGGACAGGCTGACGTTCATGGGCGCGTCCTACGGCACCTACTTCGGGGCGCTGTACGCGACGCTGTTCCCCTCGCACGTACGGCGGATGGTCTTCGACTCGGCGGTGAACCCGGACCCCGAGCAGATCTGGTACCGCAACAACCTCGACCAGTCGGCCGCGTTCGAGGGCCGCTGGGCGGACTTCCGGGAGTGGATCGCCGAGCACGACGACGTGTACGGGCTCGGTGACACGGCCGCGAAGGTGCTGCGCAGCTACGAGAAGGCCTCGGCGCGGCTGGCCGAGAAGCCGGCGGGCGGCAAGGTGGGGCCCGCGCAGTTGCAGGGCGCGATCCTGTCGGCCGGGTACTACGACGACTACTGGCCGCACACCGCGGCGGCGCTGTCGGCCTATCTGAAGGGCGACCCCAAGCTGCTGGTGCAGCAGGCGGGGCCGACGCCCCAGGCGGCCGTCGAGGCGGAGAACGGCAACGCGGTGTACACGGCCGTCGAGTGCAACGACGCGCCCTGGCCGACCGAGTGGAGCGTCTGGGACCGGGACAACACGCGGCTCGCGCGCGTGGCGCCGTTCGAGACGTGGGACAACGTGTGGATGAATCTGCCCTGCGCGTACTGGCCCGCGCCGCGTCAGCAGCCCCTCGACGTGCGGACCGGGCCCGGGGAGCTGCCGCCGGTGCTGATCATGGCCGCCGAGCGGGACGCGGCCACGCCCTACGACGGGGCGCTCGAGTTGCAACGGCGGCTGTCCGACTCGGTGTTGGTGACCGAGCGGGACGCGGGGACCCATGGGATCGCGGGTGGGGCCAACAAGTGCGTGAACGGCTATCTGGACGCCTACCTGCTGGACGGGCGGTTGCCGGAGCGGCGCGCCTCCTGCGCGCCGCACGCGGAGCCGAAGCCCGCGCGTGCGGGCGGCTGAGCGGTCCGGCGGTCAGGCCAGGCCCGCCACCAGGTCGCCGATGTCCTTGCGGCGGCCGGTGTAGAACGGGACCTCCTCGCGGACGTGCATACGGGCCTCGGAGGCCCGCAGGTGGCGCATGAGGTCGACGATGCGGTACAGCTCGTCGGCCTCGAAGGCCAGGAGCCATTCGTAGTCGCCCAGGGAGAAGGAGGCGACCGTGTTGGCGCGGACGTCCGGGTAGCCGCGGGCCATCTTGCCGTGGTCGGCGAGCATCCGACGGCGGTCCTCGTCGGGGAGCAGGTACCAGTCGTAGGAGCGCACGAACGGGTACACGCTGACGTAGTTGCGCGGGGTCTCGTCGGCCAGGAAGGCCGGGATGTGCGAGCGGTTGAACTCGGCGGGGCGGTGCAGCGCCATGTTCGACCAGACCGGCTCCAGGGCGCGGCCCAGCCGGGTGCGGCGGAAGAGGTTGTACGCCTCCTGGAGCTGGTCGGCGGTCTCGGCGTGCCACCAGATCATGAGGTCGGCGTCGGCGCGCAGGCCCGACACGTCGTACGTGCCGCGGACGGTCACGTCCTTCGCGGCGAGCTGGTCGAACAGCTCCTGGACCTCGTCGGCGTATCCCGCGCGGTCCTCGGGCAGTACGTCCTTCAGCTTGAAGACGGACCACAGGGTGTAGCGGATGACCTCGTTGAGGTCCTTGGCCAGCTTGCCCTTGTTCGGGACACGGCCGGGCTCGGTGGTGGGGGCGTCGTCGCTCATGGGCCTATTCTCCCGCTCCGCCGGACGCGCCCGGCACCGGGTCGCCGGTCACCCGCTCGACGGCCGCGTACGCGCTCGCGATGGTGGCCGGGATGCCGACCCCGTCGTAGGCCGCGCCGCACACGGCGAGGCCGGGCAGCTTGGCGACGTGTTCGCGGACGCGGGCCACGCGCGCGTGGTGGCCGACCGGGTACTGGGGCAGGCCGTCGGTCCACCGGGTGACGCGGCTGTCGAGGGGGGTGGCGGCCAGGCCGGTGGCCTCGCGCAGGTCGTGGCGCGAGACGTCGACCAGGTCGGTGTCCTCGCGCTCCAGGACCGCCGTCTCGCCGTAGCGGCCCACCGAGGTGCGCAGGACCAGTACGTCCGGGTTCCCGTCGGCGATCCAGCCCCACTTCTGGGAGGCGAAGGTGGCTGCCTTGATGGTCCGGCCGTCGACCGGCGGTACCAAGAATCCGCTGCCTTCGGGGAGTTGAACGTCCGCTCTGCGGTAGGCGAGGGTGACCAGGGCCATCGACGCGTACTCGATCGCGCTCAACTCGGCGGCGGCGCCCGGCACTTCGTCCCGCAGCAGGGCGGCGGCGGCCGGTGCGGGTACGGCGACGATCACCGCGTCGGCGTCGAGGACGCGGTCCCCGGCGACGACCCGCCAGCCGGCCGCTCCGCTCCGGCGGAGTTCCGTCACCGGTGTGCCGGTCAGGATCTCGGCGCCCCGCGCGCGGGCCGACTCCGCGACGGCGAGCGGGAGTTCGCCCACTCCGCCCGCGATGCCCATGAAGACCGGGCCGGTCTGCTGTGCCGCGGCGGCCCGCTCCTGGATGCCCCGGACGGCCTCGGTGAGGGAGTCGTGGCTCCGGGCGGCCTGGAAGAGCTGGGGGACGGCGGAGCGCATCGAGATGCGGTACGCGTCGCCCGCGTATACCCCGCCCAGGAGGGGTTCGACGAGGCGGTCGACGACCTCACGGCCGAGGCGGGCCGCCACGTACTCGCCGACCGCGACGTCCTCGCCGACCTCCGTGCGGGGCAGCTGAGCGTCGCGCTCGATGCGGTGCAGGCCCTCCTCCGAAAGGACCCCGGCGAGGGCGGCGGCGGTGCCCGGGACGCCCATGACGTGGCCCTTGGGCATCGGGCGCAGGGCACCCCGGGTCCAGAGCGCGGCGGTGGCGGTGGCGGGCGGCTGGAGGCGGTCGGTGAGGCCGGCCTCGCGGGCCAGCGCGACGGCCTCGGGGCGGCGGGCGAGCATCGACTCGGCGCCGAGGTCCACGCGGGCGCCCGCGATCTCGCCGGGCAGCAGCTTGCCGCCGACCCGGTCCGACGCCTCGACGACCGTCACGCGCACGCCCGAGTCCAGCAGCCGGTGCGCGGCGGCCAGTCCGCCGATCCCGGCGCCGATGACGACGACGTGCCCTGTACCCGTACGAGTCTCCACTTCGCGCATGTCCCCAGCCTCTCAGACCCCACTGACAGTCCGACTCCGGCCCGGTGTCCGCGGTGAGTCCCGACCGTGACCGCTTCGGAACCACAGGAGGCCAACGTCCCGGCGGGTCCCGGCGTCGAAGGAGCGTCAGTCGTCACGACGACCCTCGGGGGTACCGACCCATGCGCACACGACACTCCGTACGGCCCGTCCAGGCCCTCACCGGGCTCCTGCTGGCCGCGGCCCTGGCCCTGACCGGATGCAGCGCCGGCGCCGACAAGACCAGCGCGAGCGATGCCGCCGGGGACGCCAAGGCCGCGGCTCCGGGCACCGCTCAGAAGGAGGGCGCGTCGGGCAGCGGCACCGCCAAGAACACGAACTCCCTGCCCAAGCTGACCACGAGCAGCATCATCCGTACGGCCTCGCTGTCCGTGCGGGTCAAGGACGTGCCGAAGGCCCTCGACGAGGCCCGCACCACGACCGAGAACGCGGGCGGCTTCGTCGGCGACGAGACGACCACCCGCGACGGACAGGGCAACGAGCGCACCCGGGTCGTCCTGCGGGTGCCCACCGACAAGTACGACGAGGTCCTCGCCGATCTGGAGGGCACGGGCCGGCTGCTCGACCGGACGGCGAAGGCCCAGGACGTCACCGACCAGGTCGTGGACGTGGCGAGCCGCATCGCCTCGCAGCGGGCCAGCGTGGCACGCGTGCGTGAACTGATGGACCGGGCGACCAAGTTGAGCGACGTGGTGGAGCTGGAGGGCGAGCTGAGCACCCGCGAGTCCGACCTGGAGGCGCTGCTCGCCCGGCAGTCCTCCCTGAAGGACCGCACCAGCCTCGCCACCATCACGCTGTCCCTGTCGCAGACCCCGGCGGCGAAGCCGGCCGCGAAGGACGACTCCCCCGGCTTCGTGGACGCGCTGGCGGGCGGCTGGCACGTCTTCGTGACGATGCTGCGCTGGATCGCCCTGGCGCTGGGCGCGGCGCTGCCGTTCGCGGCGGTGGCGGCGCTGCTGGTCGCGCTGTGGCTGCGCCTCGTACGGCCGCGCCGGACCGCCGCCCTGCCGACGGCGACGGGCGTGGGACCGCTGTCGGCGGCCCGGCCGGTGGGCGAGGAGGAGCGGGGCGGACAGGACTGAAGTCGGCGGTCCCCGTAGCGTGTTCGCATGGACATGAGCCGTGCGAGGGGTACCCGGGAACGACTGGTCGTCATCGGCGGTGACGCCGCCGGCATGTCCGCGGCGTCACAGGCCCGCCGTCTCAAGGGGCCGGACGAGCTGGAGATCGTGGCCTTCGAGCGGGGCCACTTCACCTCGTACTCGGCGTGCGGCATCCCGTACTGGGTGGGCGGTGACGTGTCGGCTCCGGAGGAGCTGATCGCCCGCACTCCGCAGGAGCACCGGGCGCGGGACATCGACCTGCGGATGCGTACCGAGGTCGTGGAGCTGGACGTCGCGGGCGGGCGGGTACGCGCGCGTGACGTCGATTCCGGGGCCGAGTCCTGGACGTCGTACGACAAGCTCGTGATCGGGACCGGGGCGCGGCCCGTCCGTCCGGACCTGCCGGGGATCGACGCGCCCGGGGTGCACGGGGTGCAGACGCTCGACGACGGGCAGGCGCTGCTCGACTCGCTGGCACGCACGCCTGGGCGGCGCGCGGTGGTGGTGGGCGCCGGGTACATCGGGGTGGAGATGGCGGAGGCGTTCGTCAACCGCGGGTATGACGTGACCGTCGTCAACCGGGGCAAGGAGCCGATGTCGACGCTCGACCCGGACATGGGCCGTCTGGTGCACAAGGCGATGGAGGGCCTGGGCATCACCATGGTCAACGACGCGCGGGTCACCGGGCTGCGCACCGGGGACGACGGGCGGGTGCGGGCCGTGGTCACCCAGGACGCGGAGTATCCGGCGGACGTCGTGGTGCTGGGGATCGGGGTGCGGCCCGAGACGACCCTCGCCGAGGCGGCCGGGCTGCCCCTGGGGCAGCACCGCGGGCTGCTGACCGACATGGCGATGCGGGTGCGCGGGCACGAGAACATCTGGGCCGGGGGCGACTGCGTCGAGGTGCTCGACCTGGTCTCCGGGCAGGAGCGGCACATCGCCCTGGGGACGCACGCCAACAAGCACGGGCAGGTCATCGGCACCAACGCGGGCGGCGGTTACGCGACCTTCCCGGGGGTGGTCGGTACGGCCGTGAGCAAGGTGTGCGATCTGGAGATCGCGCGCACCGGGCTGCGCGAGAAGGACGCCCACCGCGCGGGGCTGCGTTTCGAGGCGGTCACCATCGAGTCGACCAGCCGCGCGGGCTACTACCCGGCGGCCTCCCCGATGACGGTGAAGATGCTCGCCGAGCGCCGTACCGGACGTCTTCTGGGCGTGCAGATCGTCGGCCGGGAGGGTGCCGCGAAGCGGGTCGACATCGCGGCGGTCGCCCTCACGGCCCGTATGACGGTGGAACAGATGACGGCCCTGGACCTGGGGTACGCGCCACCGTTCTCCCCCGTGTGGGACCCGGTCCTGGTGGCGGCCCGCAAGGCGACCGCCAAGGTCCAGGCCGGTCCTCGTTGAACGATCCGACGACGCTGGGCGTCGAAGGTGTTCCTAGGCCGTGCCGTTGATGCGGTCTATGGCCTGCCGTGCCTGCTCGGCGGGTGGCCTGGAGGGCAGCGAGGACACCGACGCGCTCGGCGGCATCATCGCGGCGGGCTGCGGCGCGGCCTGCTTCGCGTGGGCGCCCAGGGCCGTGGACCGCAGCCGGTTGCTGACCGCCTCGTCCAGGGTCACCGGGCGCTGCATCTGCGCGGCGAGGCGTCCCGCTTCCTGGCCGAGCTTGGCGACGTCCTCCCAGGGGAGGCGCACCACCAGGGAGATCTCGGCCTCGCCGTCGGGCGTGGCGTGCATCTGAGGGGAAATCCGGTCGTTCATCGCCTGTTCCTCACGTCGTCCCCGCGACACGCCTTCCCCGCACCGCGGGCGGTTGAGGAGTCATACGCACCGGCGGACGGCGGTGTTCACCGGTTCGCCGCGCGGATCGGGGGCACTAATCCCTTGTGGTCATCCCCGTCCATGACGTGAACCCGGTGCGCCGCACCCCTTGGGTGACGTACGCGCTCATCGCAGCGAACGTGCTGGTCTTCCTGGCCACGCCCGGAATGGCGGGCTCGGTGGCGGGCGGCAGCGACCTCTCGCAGCTGTGCCATCTCCAGGCGTTCCTGGACCACTACGCGGCCGTGCCACGGGAGTTGATCCACCACCAGATGCCGCAGCTGGTCCCCACCGGTGCCGTGCAGAACGGCCCGGGCGGCGCCGGTTGCGCGCTCGCCCCGCCGGGTTACCACAAGTCGGCGCCGCTGAGCGTCCTGACCGCGATGTTCCTGCACGGCAGCTGGATCCATCTGCTGGGCAACATGCTGTTCCTGATGATCTTCGGCAACAACGTCGAGGACCGCATGGGCCACATCCGCTTCACGCTCTTCTACGTGGTGTGCGGTTACGCGGCGGGCTACGGCTTCGCGCTCCTGAACGCCGACTCCGGGGACCCGCTGATCGGCGCCTCCGGGGCCATCGCCGGTGTCCTGGGCGCCTATCTGGTGCTGTACGCGAAGGCCCGGGTGTGGGTCCTGGTGCCGTTCCTGTTCTTCCTGCCGCTGCGTCTGCCGGCCTGGCTGGTGCTGGGCTTCTGGTTCGTGCTCCAGGCGTTCTACTCGGCCGGCGAGGGCGTCTCCGAGGCGGGCACGGTCGCGTACGCGGCGCATGTCGTCGGGTTCCTGGCGGGCATGCTGCTGGCCTGGCCGCTCAAAGCGGGCACTCCCCCGCCGCCGGAACCGCGCGGCCTGCTGTTCGGCAGGCGGGCGCGGCCCCGGCACACGTGGTGAGCGGGCTCAGCGGGCCGTCTCGGTGTGGACGAACTCGGTGAGCCGGGTGAGCGCGTCCGGGTCGGTGGACGGCATCACGCCGTGCCCGAGGTTGAAGATGTGGCCCTCCAGGTCCTTCGCGTCGTGGAGGACCTCGCGGGTCTTCGCCTCGACGGCCGCCGTGGAGGCGAACAGGACGGCCGGGTCGAGGTTGCCCTGGAGCGCCTTGCCGGGGCCGACCCGGCGGGCGGCCTCGTCCAGCGCCACGCGGTAGTCGACGCCGACGACGTCCGCGCCGGCCTCGCCCATGAGCCCCAGCAGTTCGCCGGTGCCGACGCCGAAGTGGATGCGGGGGACGCCGTAGCCCTCGACGGCCTTGAGGACCTTCGCCGAGGCGGGGAGCACCGAGCGGCGGTAGTCGGCGGGGGCCAGGGCGCCGGCCCAGGAGTCGAAGAGCTGGACGGCGCTGGCGCCCGCCTCGATCTGGACCTTGAGGAAGGCGGCCGTGATGTCGGCGAGGCGGTCGAGGAGGTCGGCCCACAGCTCGGGGTCGCCGTACATGATCGCCTTGGCGTTCTCGTAGGTGCGGGAGGGGCCGCCCTCGACGAGGTAGCTCGCGAGGGTGAACGGCGCGCCGGCGAAGCCGATGAGGGGGGTGGCGCCGAGTTCGGCGGTCAGCAGACCGATGGCCTCGGTGACGTAGGAGACGTCCTCGGGGGTGAGGTCGCGCAGCCGGGCCAGGTCGGCGCGGGTGCGGATCGGCTTCTCCACGACCGGGCCGACGCCGGGCTTGATGTCGAGGTCGAGGCCGATGGCCTTGAGCGGGACCACGATGTCGCTGAAGTAGACCGCCGCGTCCACGCCGTGCCTGCGCACCGGCTGGAGGGTGATCTCGGCGACCAGCTCGGGCCGGGTGCAGGACTCCAGCATGGGGATGCCCTCGCGCACCTTGTGGTACTCCGGCAGCGAGCGCCCGGCCTGCCGCATGAACCACACGGGTGTGTGCGGAACGGGCTCGCGCCTGCACGCCTTCATGAAGGCGGAGTCGTAAGTGGCGGTCGGCTGCTGGCCCGTGGGGCTCTGGTTGACACTCACGGGGGCAAGTCTCGCACGGCGCCGGAAGGCGATTGCACGGTGTGCGCGACCGAAGAGCGGGTGTCTAGGCCCGCACGATGCCTCCGTTCCCCTTAATCTTCCCGCATGGCTGCGGCTCAGGGACGACTGTCGGACGGCGCTGACGGAATGGACGACTCCAAGGAGGGGGACCGGGATGGGGGCGGTACGGCACCGCCGGCTTTCCAGGCCGCGGTCCAGGCCCTGCGGAACGGTCGGCTGCGACCGCAGATCGAGATCGACCCCACACCGGCGCCCCAGCGCCTGGCTCCCTTCGCGTACGCGCTGGAGGCCGCTGTGGTCGACGGCGACCAGGACCTGGCGGACGGCCGCCTGGTGCTGCTGCACGACCCGGCCGGGCACGACGCCTGGCACGGCACGTTCCGGCTGGTGACGCTGGTGCGCGCGGAGCTGGAGCCGGAGATGGCGGCGGATCCGCTGCTCCCGGACGTGTGCTGGTCATGGCTGACCGGCGCGCTCCAGACCCGCGGTCTGACCTACGGCGAGCCGAGCGGCACGGTGACCCGCGCGAGCTCGCACTACTTCGGCGGGCTGTCCGAGCGCCCCTCGGCCTCGCAGATCGAGATCCGCGCCTCGTGGACACCGCGCGAGGGGCTCGGCGGCGTCCCGGACACGGCGGCGCATCTTGCCTCCTGGTGCGATCTGCTGGCCCAGGTCGCGGGCCTGCCGCCGGCGGGTCCGGGCGACGCGTCCATCGTCACGCTGCCGCAGCGCCGGGGTCCGCAGTCACGCTGAGCCTTACCGGAGGCACACCGAGGTCTTACCCCTCGCTTTCGGTGTCTTTGTCGATACGGCCACTTTCAATCACGAGCAGTCGCTCGAACGAGCCGTTTCGTTCACCGAACGATCGACAGCGTGTCCGAATTGCACTGATTGCTACTCACTAAATCGTGATCTTTCTCTAAAGGACCGCGGGTTTGCTGCCGAAGACGACTGTGACCTTGAAAGTCGTCCCACACCCAGGAGGCCTGGTGTCCGTTCTCCTTGAGCAGCCCGCAAGCCTGGTCGCCTACCGCCCGAACAAGCCGACCGCCATGGTGGTCGTGGCCGACCCGCGCGTCCGCTCCACCGTCACCCGCCACCTGTGGGCGCTCGGTGTGCGCGACGTCATCGAGGCCTCGTCCGTCGCGGAGGCTCGTCCCCGCATCGGCAACCCCCGCGACATCTGTGTGGCAGACGTCCACCTTCCGGACGGCTCCGGACTCACCCTGCTCTCCGAGACGCGAGCCGCGGGCTGGCCCAACGGCCTGGCCCTGTCCGCCGCCGACGACATCGGCGCCGTGCGCAACGCCCTCGCGGGCGGCGTCAAGGGCTACGTCGTCACCGGCACCCGTACGAACGTCGGGCTCCCCACCCGACCCGGCGCCGCCCCCATCGGCTCCGCCGCCGCCCGTATGCACCGCCGCCCCCCGGGTGCCCCGAGCCACCCGGGCGGCTACCGCGAACTGTCCGGCCGCGAGGTCGAGGTGCTCCGCCTGGTCGCGGAGGGCCAGTCGAACAAGGCGATCGGCGTCTCCATGGGCCTGTCCGCACTGACCGTCAAGAGCCACCTCGCCCGCATCGCCCGCAAGCTCGGCACGGGCGACCGCGCCGGCATGGTCGCGGTGGCCCTGCGCACCGGAATCATCCACTGACCCCGTCCCGGAACCACGTCCTCCACTCCCCCGCCGAGCCGTGAACCTGATCTTTCACTTACCTGACTGGTTTACGACCCCCAGACGCCCGTCGACGGAACGTTCCGTCGGCGGGCGTTGTCCATACACGGATACCCTTGACACGTGACCGACGCCCAAGAAACCGCAGCAGACAGCTCACTGCGAACCACCGGAGGCGCCCCTCCGGACGACGTCGAAACGGCGCCGATCCCCTTGCTCGAACCCCGGGAGGGCATTCCGCCCGTGATCGCCGACGAGGACGCCCTCGCCGAGACGATCGCGGCCTTCGCCGCCGGCACGGGCCCCCTCGCCGTCGACGCCGAGCGCGCGTCCGGCTACCGCTACGGACAGCGCGCCTATCTGGTGCAGCTGCGCCGCGAGGGCGCGGGCACCGCGCTCATCGACCCCGTCGCCTGCCCCGACCTGTCGGGCCTCGGCGAGGCCGTCTCCGGCGTCGAGTGGGTGCTGCACGCGGCCACCCAGGACCTGCCGTGCCTGCGGGAGATAGGCATGGTGCCGACGCGGCTCTTCGACACCGAGCTGGCGGGTCGGCTCGCCGGATTCCCGCGGGTCGGCCTGGGTGCGATGGTCGAGAACGTCCTCGGTTTCGTCCTGGAGAAGGGACACTCCGCCGTCGACTGGTCCACCCGCCCGCTGCCCGAGCCGTGGCTGCGCTACGCGGCCCTGGACGTGGAGCTCCTGGTGGACCTGCGGGACGCCCTGGAGAAGGAGCTGGACCGCCAGGGCAAGCTGGAGTGGGCCCGCCAGGAGTTCGCCGCGATCGCGGCGGCGCCGCCCGCCGAACCCCGCAAGGACCCGTGGCGCCGCACGTCCGGCATGCACAAGGTACGGCGGCGCCGGCAGCTCGGTGTCGTCCGCGAGCTGTGGCAGACGCGGGACCGGATCGCGCAGCGCAGAGACGTGTCGCCGGGGAAGGTGCTGTCCGACGCGGCGATCGTGGAGGCCGCGCTGTCGCTGCCCGCCGACGCGCAGGCGCTGGCCGCGTTGAACGGGTTCGGGCACCGGATGGGCCGGCGCCAGCTGGAGCAGTGGCAGGCGGCCGTCGACCGGGCGAAGGCGCTTCCCGACTCCGCGCTGCCGCAGCCGGGGCAGCCGGTCACCGGGCCGCCGCCGCCCCGCGCCTGGGCGGACAAGGACCCGGAGGCCGCGGCCCGGTTGTCCGCGGCGCGCTCCGCGGTGTCGGCGGTGGCCGAGCGGCTCAACATGCCCCAGGAGAACCTGATCACGCCGGACACCGTCCGGCGGGTCTGCTGGGAGCCGCCGAAGAACGCGGACGCGGAGTCCGTGGGGGCCGCGCTGGCGGGGTACGGCGCGCGGCCCTGGCAGGTGGAGCAGGTGACGCCGGCGCTGGTGGGGGCTTTGACCGCCAAAACGCCGTAAAGGGCGTCCGCCGCATCGCGGGCGCGGGTCCGTCGCAGCCGGTCCCGCCCGCGCGGCGGAGTCGCATATGACACGGCCCCATGCCCCTTCGGGGTGGCTCCGGGGGTCGCGGGAACGACCAGATCGCGCCAAGATCCTCGGGCCGGGGTGATGTGACGTTCGCCGCTGTCCGCTCCGGGACTGGGCAGTGACGTTACTCGCAAGTAGCATGGGCGCTGAGCGCGCGCTCAGCGCTTGCGCGTCGCAGCAGTGCCATCCCGCACCCTGGAGGAGAGCCAATCGTGCCTCGTACCGTCAGGGACGTCGTCTTCGTAGACGGCGTCCGTACCCCGTTCGGCAAGGCGGGCCCGAAGGGCATCTACCACGAGACCCGGGCCGACGACCTCGTCGTGAAGGCCATCCGGGAGCTGCTGCGCCGCAACCCCGGGCTCGACCCGGCGAAGATCGACGAGGTCGCCATCGCCGCGACCACGCAGATCGGCGACCAGGGCCTGACCCTGGGGCGGACCGCGGGCATTCTCGCCGGGCTGCCGCAGTCGGTGCCCGGCTACTCCATCGACCGCATGTGCGCGGGCGCGCTGACCGCCGTCACCACCACCGCGGGCTCCATCGCCTTCGGTGCCTACGACGCCGTCATCGCCGGTGGTGTCGAGCACATGGGCCGCCACCCCATGGGCGAGGGCGTGGACCCGAACCCGCGGTTCGTGAGCGAGAAGCTGGTCGACGACTCCGCGCTGTTCATGGGCATGACCGCGGAGAACCTGCACGACCGCTACCCGCACATCACCAAACTGCGCGCCGACGAGTACGCGGTGCGCTCGCAGGAGAAGGCCGCCAAGGCGTACGCCAACGGCAAGATCCAGCAGGACCTGGTGCCGATCTCGGTGCGCAACACCAACTCCGAGGTGGGCGAGACCGGTTGGGGTCTGGTCACCGCCGACGAGCCGATGCGTCCGGGCACCACCCTGGAGAACCTGGCCGGGCTGAAGACCCCGTTCCGCGTGCACGGCCGGGTCACCGCGGGCAACGCGGCCGGTCTGAACGACGGCGCCACCGCGTCGATCATCGCGAGCGAGGACTTCGCCCGCGAGAACGGCCTGCCGGTCAGGATGCGGCTCGTCTCGTACGCCTTCGCGGGCGTCGAGCCGGAGGTCATGGGCTACGGCCCGATCCCGGCGACCGAGAAGGCGCTCGCCAAGGCGGGCCTCGGCATCGGTGACATCGGCCTCTTCGAGGTCAACGAGGCCTTCGCCGTACAGGTGCTGGCCTTCCTGGACCACTACGGCATCGCGGACGACGACGAGCGCGTCAACCAGTACGGCGGCGCGATCGCCTTCGGTCACCCGCTGGCCTCCTCGGGCGTCCGCCTGATGACGCAGCTGGCCCGCCAGTTCGAGGAACAGCCGCACGTCCGCTACGGCCTGACGACGATGTGCGTCGGCTTCGGCATGGGCGCCACGGTCATCTGGGAGAACCCGCACTTCGAGGGGGACAAGTGAGCACCACCACCGAGCTTCTGAAGGGCGCGGCCGAGCTGTTCCCGGACGAGGTCGTGACGTCCGCGCACGTCCGCCACCTCGAACTGCCGTACGGCGCCGGGCGGTTCGCGCTCATCACGCTGGACAACGGCTTCGACCACACCAAGCCGACCACCTTCGGCCCGGCCTCGCTGGCGAACCTGGACACCGCCATCGACCAGGTCGAGAAGGAGGCGGCGGCCGGCGAGATCGTCGGTGTCGGCATCACCGGCAAGCCGTTCGTCTTCGCCGTCGGCGCGGACCTCAAGGGCGTCGAGCTGCTGAAGAACCACTCCGACGCGCTCGCCATCGGCAAGGGCGGCCACGAGGTCTTCAAGCGCCTCGCGGACATCGCGGTGCCGACCTTCACGTACTACAACGGCGCGGCCATGGGCGGCGGCGTCGAGGTCGGTCTGCACTGCGAGTACCGCACGGTCTCCAAGCACATCGCGGCCTTCTCCCTCCCCGAGGTCTTCCTCGGTCTCGTCCCCGGCTGGGGCGGCTGCACGCTGCTGCCGAACCTGATCGGCGCCGAGAAGGCCGTCTCGGTGATCATCGAGAACAGCCTCAACCAGAACAAGCAGCTCAAGGGCCAGCAGGTCTTCGACCTCGGGATCGCCGACGCGCTCTTCGAGGGCGCCGACTTCCTGGAGCAGTCGCTGATCTGGACGGCGAACGTCCTCAAGGGCGAGATCAAGGTCGAGCGTCCGGCGATCGACCGCGGCGAGGCCTGGGACCAGGCCGTCGCCAAGGGCCGCTTCATCGCGGACTCCAAGGTGCACGGCGCGGCCCCGGCCGCCTACCGCGCCCTCGACATCGTCGAGGCCGCGAAGAACGGCGACCTCCAGCAGGGCTACGACGCCGAGGACCTGGCGCTCGCCGACCTGATCATGGGCGGTGAACTCCGCGCCGGCATCTACGCGTTCAACCTCGTGCAGAAGCGCGGCAAGCGACCTGCGGGCGCGCCCGACAAGTCGCTGGCGCGTCCGGTGACGAAGGTCGGCGTGGTCGGCGCGGGCCTGATGGCCTCGCAGCTCGCCCTGCTCTTCCTGCGCCGCCTCGAAGTACCGGTCGTCCTCACGGACATCGACCAGGAGCGCGTGGACAAGGGTGTGGGCTACGTCCACGCCGAGATCGACAAGCTGCTGCTGAAGTCCCGTATCAACCAGGACAAGGCCAACCGCCTCAAGGCCCTGGTGACCGGTGTGCTGGACAAGGCCGAGGGCTTCGCGGACGCGGACTTCATCATCGAGGCCGTGTTCGAGGAGATCGGCGTCAAGCAGCAGGTGTTCGCGGAGGTCGAGGCGGTCGCCCCGGCGCACGCGATCCTCGCCACCAACACCTCCTCGCTGTCCGTCTCCGAGATGGCGTCGAAGCTGAAGAACCCCGAGCGGGTCGTCGGCTTCCACTTCTTCAACCCGGTCGCGATCCTGCCCCTGTTGGAGATCGTGCGCGGCGAGCAGACCGACGACGCCTCGCTCGCGACCGCGTTCGCGGTGGCCAAGAAGCTGAGGAAGACGGCGGTGTTGGTGAAGGACGCCCCGGCGTTCGTCGTCAACCGCATCCTCACCCGCTTCATGGGCGAGATCCAGAACGTCATCGACGAGGGCACCCCGGTCGCGGTCGCCGAGAAGGCCGTCGAGCCGCTCGGCCTGCCCATGTCCCCGCTGGTCCTGCTGGAGTTGGTCGGTCCGGCCATCGGCCTGCACGTCTCGGAGACCCTCAACCGGGCCTTCCCGGACCGCTTCACGGTCTCCCCGAACCTCGCGGCCGTCGTCAAGGCGGGCAAGCGCGGCTTCTACGTCTACGACAGCGGGAAGCCCGAACTCGACCCCGAGGTCGCCGCGTTGCTCCAGCAGGGCGACTCCGTGCTGAGCGAGGAGCAGGTGCGCGACCGGGTCCTGGACGCGGTCGCGCAGGAGATCGGCCTGATGCTCGACGAGGGTGTCGTCGCCGAGGCCCAGGACATCGACCTGTGCCTGATCACGGGCGCCGGCTGGCCCTTCCACCTGGGCGGCATCACGCCGTACCTGGACCGGGAGGGTGTGTCGGAGCGGGTGAACGGCAAGCCGTTCCTGGCTCCGGGTCTGGCGAGCGTGCCCGCCTAGTCCCTGGCCCCTAGCCCCTTGTCACGGTGCCCGGTACATCGGCCGATGTACCGGGCACCGGCGTGTCAGGGGACGTCCTCGACATGGACGACGCGCAGTTCGGTGCCGTCCTGGTCGCGCTTGGCCCGGCCGTGCATGCCGACCGCGAGGTGCGAGGGGTCGTCGGGCTCGTCGGTCGCGACGAAGGTGACGACGTCCCGGTGGTGGCTCGTCACCAACCAGCCCTCGCCGTTCTTGAGTTCGAGCACGCGGAAGTCGCCCGCCGAGGTCGCCACCTGTACGGGGCCGAACTCGCGCAGGATCGCGGTGGCCTGTCCGGCGGGCTCGCCCTCCGGCTCCTCAAGCAGCACGCAGGTGCCGTGCTCGAACAGGACCCACGGCTTCTCGGAGCCGCCGAGGATGAGCCGCCAGACGGCGATGAGTGATTCGGTGTCCACGGTGGCCATCATGGCGCACTCACACCTCGCGCCACGCCTCCAGGGCCAGGCCCGGCTCGTCCTTCCTTCTGGTGAGCAGGAGTTGGCCGGTGGACGGGGACAGCGTCGCGGCGACGACGCGGTCGTTCTCGTCCAGGGCGAGCGACACCTCGGCGTCGGACGGGAGTTGGGGGCCCGACTCGGTCCACCAGGCGCCCGCCGACTCCTGCTCGGTGGGGTACGCGGCGAACGCGACCCGGCCGCTGGCCGAGCGCTGGGCGAGCAACGTGCAGTCGTGGCCGTCGAGTTCGCAGCGCACGGCGGAGACCGGCCCCGGGCCCGCGGAGGGCAGCAGGGTGAGCGGTTTGCCGCCCGGGCGCCAGACGCAGAGGTCGCCGGAGTCGTCCGTGTAGTAGAGGGTGGTCGTCTCCGGGGAGGTGGCCAGCGCGCGGAGCGTACCCGGTCTGATCCTGGCTTCCATCGCCTCCTCCAGGACCGGCTGCCCGCCGGGCTCGGGCTGGCGCCAGCGCAGGATCGCGCCGGGCACCGCCGCGTACAGCTCGACCGTGCCGGACTCCCCGGTCACCGCGGCCAGGTCCTCGTGGACGTCGCTGCCCTTGAGGTCGCGCCACGGTTCCCAGCCGCCCTTCTCCCGCTGGGCCAGCATGCTCACCCCGCCCGCCTTGTTGCGCACGAAGAGGTGGGCCCGTCCCTCGGCGTCGACCGCGACCGCCGGGACACCGGTGTGGTCGCCCTTCTTGTCCGGGTGACCGACCGGGGTCCAGTCGAGGGCGGTGAGCCGGGGCCGGAAGTGCGTGGAGTGGACCAGTCCGGACTCGCCGGGCAGCGTGGGCCGCCAGGACACCAGGTGGGCGTAGCCGTCCGCGCCCTGTCCGATGCCGAGCCGCCCGGGGTGCAGCCGCTGGTCGCCGCCCACTGTGCGCGGGGCGCCCCAGGGGCCGTCGGGGCCGCGTTCGGCCCGGCACAGGACGGCGTCGTCCGAGGGCAGATAGACACTGAGCCGGCCGTCACGGCCGCGTATGAGCCAGTCGCCGTTCACCGGTTCACTCTAATTGGGGCGGGTCCTCGCGCGCGGGGCGGGTCCTTGGCCACGGGCCGCCGCCCGCCCCCGTGGGACCCTGTCCCCATGGACGAGGACGCTCCCCTGCTCGTGGTCGTCGACGGCGCGAACGTGGTCGGCTCGGTGCCCGACGGCTGGTGGCGGGACCGCCGGGGCGCGGCGGAGCGACTGCGCGACCGGCTGGCGGCGGACGGGGTGCCGGGCCGCCCGGACCCCGTGGAGATCGTCCTGGTCGTGGAGGGCGCGGCCCGTGGCGTGGCGTCCGTCCCGGGTGTACGGGTGGAGTCGGCACCCGGCAGCGGGGACGACCGGATGGTCGAACTGGTCGCCGGCGCGGCCGGCCGGGTCTGTCTCGTGGTGACGGCCGACCGTGAACTGCGGCGCAGGGTGACGGAGTTGGGCGCCGAGGTCACCGGGCCGCGTGCGGTGCGTGGTGCGCGCCCCGATCGCTAAGTCCCGCTTGCACCGAATTGGCGGCCTTCACACCCGGGGCCGGTCAGGCTAAACAGGCATAAGCTGGCCTTCTTCGGTCAGGTTTTCGACATTCTGGTCACTTTCCAGTGACGGGGTGACGCCGACACGAGAAGCTGACTCAATGGTGCCCGTCGTTCTGAGAGGATTCCGGCAATCTTGACGGCCGGTGGACGGGAGGCAGGAGTGGCGCGTGCCGCTCACATCAGAGACGGGCGCGAGCTCGTTTTCGATTCCTGGGGTGACCCGCAAGGCCACCCCGTCTTTCTGCTGCACGGAACCCCCGGCAGCCACCAGGGCCCCCGCCCGCGGTCGATGGTGCTGTACCAGCTCGGCATCCGCCTGATCGCCTACGACCGTCCCGGCTACGGCGGTTCGACACGTGTGAAGGGCCGGAAGGTCGTCGACGCCGCAGCGGACGTGGAGGACCTCGCCGACTTCCTGGGGCTGGACGACTTCTCCGTCGTGGGCAGGTCAGGAGGCGGTCCGCACGCGCTCGCCTGTGCCGCGAAGCTGTCCGACCGGGTGCGCAGCGCCGCCGTCCTGGTGAGCCTGGCGCCGCCGGACGCCGAGGACATGGACGACTGGTTCGAGGGGATGACCGAGTCCAACGTCCGCGAGTACCGCAACGCCCGGGAGAACCAGAACCTGTTGCAGTCCACCCTGGTGCAGAACGCGGACGCCATGCGGGCCAACCCCATGGCGCTGCTGTCGGACCTGGACGGCGAGATGCCCGACGTGGACCGGCAGGTGGTGGCGGACGCCGGTATCCGGCGGATGCTGCACGAGAACTTCAAGACCGGGATCGAGCTGAACGCGGACGGCTGGATCGACGACGCCATCGCCTTCAGCACGCCGTGGGGCTTCGACCCCAAGGAGATCACCGTGCCGACCCTGCTGTGGCACGGCGAGCACGATGTGTTCTCCCCCGTCGAGCACTTCAGGTGGCTGGCGGGCCGGATCGAGCACGCCACCGTCGTCCTCCAGCCGTCGGCGGCGCACTTCGCGGCCGTCCCGGTGCTGCCCGAGGTGCTGGGCTGGCTCCGGGAGCGGGCCAGGGCGGGCGCCGCCCCGGCCGCCACGGCCTGACGCCCGCCCCGCGACCGGGCGCGGACCGGGCGCGGGCTTCGCCGGACCCGGTCAGATCGGGTGCGGGTCCAGTTCGAGCCCGACCCGCTGGCCGCCGCGCAGCCGGACCACCTTGGAGTGCTCCCCGCCGAGCTTGGCGCTCAGCGCGTCGAGGGTCTCCCGGGCCAGCTGCTCGGCCTCGGTGCCGCGGCCGATCTCCCGGAGCAGGATGGAGAGGTTGCCCCGGCAGGTGAGGGGCGTGGGGTGGTCCGGGCCGAGCCGTACGCACAACTCGTCGTACGCCTGGCGGTAGTTGCGCTCGGCCTTCGTGACATCGCCGAGGGCCGCCTCCGTGTTCGCCAGGTTCATCTGGCAGTTCATGCTGAACGGGTGCTTGGGTCCCATCGTGTTCTGGAGCGCCGTACGCGCCTGCTCGCACACCTCGCGAGCCTCCACCGGGCGGCCGGTCGACAGCAGGTTGATGCTGTGGTTGACCGCGCAGGCAAGGGTGTTGGGGTGGCCCTGGCCGAGTTCGGCGCGGAACCTCTCCAGCAGTTTGGCGGTCTCCTCGCAGGCCTCCTCGTGCCGGTCCGCCGCCGCGAGATGGCCCGCGTGGCCGAGGCGCACCACCAGTGTCTCGGGCGAGGTGTCGCCCAGGCGCCGCCGGGAGATGTCCAGGACGCCCTGGCTGAGGTCGATGGCGTCGTCCAGCATGTCGAGCCGGCGCAGGGTGATGGCGAGCGCCTTCGCCGCCTCCATCGCGGGCGGTGACTCGGGCCCGAGCGCCACGGCCGTCTGGTGGACGGCGCGCAGCGTCTCGGCCGAGGCCTCGTACTCGCCGCAGGAACGCTGGTCGCGGCCGAGGTTGATCAGGGAGAACAGGGTGTACGGATGGTTGGGGCCGAGCGTCTGGGCGCGCAGGTCCCAGTTGTCGTTGTCGACGGCCTTCGCGTCGAAGCAGTCGCCGGCCATGCGCATCGACACGGCCAGGTTGTTCGCCGCGAACAGAGTCCGGGGATGGTCGACGCCCAGGAGGTCCACGGAGCGCTCGTAGGTCTCGCGGTCGATCTCCAGGGCCCTGCCCACCCGGCCGACGGCCCGCAGGTCCGCCGTGTAGCTGCCCGCCGTCATCAGGGTGTGGTTGTCGTCGTCGCCGAGGGCGGCGCGCTGTCGCTCGTAGACGTCCTCGTCGATCTCCAGCGCCCTGCTGTACCAGCCCTGGAAGCGCAGTACGTTGGCCATCTCGAAGCGCAGGTGCAGCGTCCAGCGGTCGTTCGGGCCCGCCTCCTTCTCCCACTTGATCAGCAGCTCCTCGGCGAGCGCCACGGCGTCCGCGTACTCGCCGCGTGCCCGCAGGTAGCGCAGCCACTCGGTCATCAGGAGCCGGATCCGGTCGTCCAGCGAGTCCTTGGTCCACGGTGTCTTCAGGTGGGGCCAAATGGTGTTGTAGCGCGACCAGTTGTCCGGGTGCTCCACATCGCCCTCGGAGGGGCGCGCGCCGCTGAGGACGTTGCGCACGACGCGCAGCGCCTCCTCCTGCTCCTCCTCGGACATCGAGGACCGTACGGCCGCCTGGACGAGCCGGTGCACCTGGATGCTCTTGCTCTTGCGGTCGACCTTGGCGAGGGCGTAGCGGTGCAGTTGCTGGATGGCGCGGGAGACCAGTGCCGTACCGGCGCTGCCCGGCTGGAGTTCGTTGAGGGCGTCGCTCATCTCCCTGCCGTGCACCAGGTTGAAGGAGATGGGGTCGGCACCGAAGTGCGAGCACAGCTGCAACAGCCGCAGCGCGAAAGGGGAGTTGAGCCGCTGGATGGAGATGTTCCAGGTCGCGCCGACCTGGAGCGGGTAGGTTCCGGAGTCCTCGACGGCCTCCAGGGAGGCCAGTTGGGGTTCCAGGAGTTCGAGGTACTCGGTGGCGTCCTGGCCGGTCTCGTTGAGCCAGGCGGCGGCCTGGTCGACGGCCAGCGGCAGGTCGCCGAGCGCTTCCGCGACCCGGTCCGCGTCCTCGGCGCTGATGGCGGACACCCGGTGCAGCAGGTGCTCGACGCTCTCCGTGCGGGAGAAGACGTCGACCTCGACCCGCTCGCCGATCTGGGCCCAGCCCTCGTTGCGGGTGGTGATCAGGACGTGTCCGGCCGGGCTGTTGACGAGGAGCCGCTCGATGGACTCGGGGGTGGTCGCGTTGTCGAAGATCAGCAGCCAGCGGTCGTACTTCGCGCCCCGGCGCAGTTCGTCGCGGACCGCGTCGGCGGTGGCGCTGATGCTGTCGCGCTCGTCGACGTCCAGGTGGGAGGCGAGTTCGGAGTACTGGCGCAGCGCGAGGTCGCCGAACTCCGCCTCGATCCACCAGACGACGTCGTAGTTCCCGCGGTAGCGGTGCGCGTACTCGGTGGCCAGCTGGGTCTTGCCCACGCCGCCCATGCCGTGCAGGAGGGTGGCGGTGCCGGTGTCGGAGAGCCGCAGTCTGAGGTCCTCCAGCAGTTCGGTGCGTCCGGTGAAGGCCGCGTTGCGCACGGGCACGGACCACACGGGCGGCTCCGCGCCGGGGAACCGCGGGCCGCTGCCGGAGCCGTCGGCGGGGTGCTCGCCCTGCACGACCTGGGCGTCCAGCGCCCGCAGCAGGGCCTTCCTGGCCTGTGCCTCGGTCATGTTGCTGAGATGGATCGGCATCCGGTCGGCGAAGGGGTGTTCCAGCCGGGCGTCGCTGACCCGGACCGGTACCAGGGTGCGGCGCGATCCCATCGGGTCGGCGGCGGCCACGGCCTCCCAGACAGCCCTGGCCTGCGGGGACTTCTGGTAGGCGGCGGACAGTACGGCCAGGGTGCGGGAGGCGCCGCGCACCTTGCTGTCGGTGTCGTCGCGCAGCGGTACGCCGGCGGCGAAGCCGTCCTCGGAGCGGGCGTCGCCCACGGTGAAGCCCGCGTCGGCGAGGACCCGCCTGATCCAGTCCGCCCACATCTGGTCCTCGGGCACATGGCTGAGGAAGACATGGGTGGGGTCCGGGGGCCGGCGGCGCACCACGGTCTTGAGGTAGTTCTGGCGCTCCTCGTCGGTCATCGGGACCAGCGAGGTCACCTCGCCCTCGGTGATGACCGCCGTCAGCCGCTCGCAGGCGGCCAACAGCGAGGCGTGGGTGCCGGGTTCGTCGCGGAAGGTCGCGAGGATCTCCTCGTAGGCGTACGTGGGCTTGTACGGCACCTCGACGTTGCCCCAGTAGCTGCGCGGCTCGACGTGCGGGGTGCGGACCAGCAGCTGGTCGAAGGTGAGCCGGACCTTGGCCCGCGCGGCCTCCAGCCGGTCCGCCTCGGAGTCCTCCACCCGCATGGGGACGGGCAGGATGCGGATGCGCCGCTCGCTGTAGGTGTCCTCCACCCGGCGGGCGACGGCGGCGGCGCCCTCGATGCTCTGGTTGTTGTGGGTGAAGCAGTTGACCAGCACATCGGGGAAGTGGATGGTGCAGATGTCGGAGACGTCGCTGAGACCGGTGCGGCTGTCGACGAGGACGTAGTCGTAGCCCTGCCGGAACTGGGCGCACAGCGCGTCGAGGAACTGGCCGCCGTACTGGTCCTCGTAGAAGCGGTTCCAGTTGAACTGGGAGAAGATCGAGGAGTAGTTGCGGTTCTGGCGGCCCGCCGCGAGGTAGTCGAGCCGGCCGCCGCCGGGGAAGCTCCACAGCAGCGGGGAGACCGCGTTGGCGATGTCGGCCTGCTGGGCGATCCACGCCTCGTCGATCTCGGCGCCGTGCATGGCCTCGAACTTGAGGACGTAGTCGTTGATGATTTCGAGCACGCCCCGGCGGTCGTGCGCCGCGTTCGGTTCCAGGAACGGGTACAGGAAGCGGCTGAGTCCCGGTGCCTCCAGGTCCCAGTCGACCACCAGGACGCGTTTGCCCCGGGAGGCCGTGATCCAGGCGGAGTTGGCGAGTGCCATGGTGCGACCGGTGCCGCCCTTGTAGCTGTAGAACGTGACGATCTTGCCGCCGTCGGGGCGGGGGAGCACGCCGGTCACGGTTGGGCCTCCTGGTCACCCTGGGAATCGGCCTCGTCCGGGGCGGGAGCGACCGGTCCGCCGAAAGCGGAGTGGGGGCGCTTCGCCGACGCCCGGGGCCTGGGCGAGGATCGTAGCGGATCTCGGTTGAGGTATTGCTGGGCCGCGCTGTCGGCGAGTTCGGTGAAACGGGAGTTGAACGCCTCGGAGCTCTCGATGCCGGCGGCGGCGCCGCGCTGGATGGCCCGGCCGCCGCTGAGCCTGCGGGGCAGCGCGGAGCGCAGCAGCGCGGCGAGTTCCTCGCGGGCGTCCCGGGTCTGCGGGTCGTCGGCCAGCGGGGTCAGCACGGTCACCCAGGGCAGGTCGCGGGCGTCGAAGGCGCGCAGCCGCTCCAGGGCGGTGCGGTCGTGCAGGATCCAGGGGTCGAGGATGAGGACCCACGGGCTGGTGGCCTCACGCTGTCCGAGGAAGACGGGTTCGGCCTCGTCGTAGGTGTGGATCTCGGGGGCGAAGCCGAGGTTGCGGGCGAGTTCGGCGGTGCGTTCGGCCAGCGGGGTGGCGTAGCCGTCGCTGAAGGGCTGCCAGTCCCGTGGCTCGCGGCCGTACTTGGTGTCCCTGCGGTCGGGCGGCAGATGGTGGACGTCCGGGGCGAGCACGGCGATGCAGAGCGGGTGCCAGGACGAGGCGGCGAACGCGTCGGGGACGGTGTCCAGATCGGTGAACTCCGTTTCGTCCGGGGTGGGTTCGGGTGCCCGGCGGACGGCCTGCATCACGCACTGGGCGATCCGGCGCACGCACTGGTCGTAGTACTCGGGGTGGTCGTAGTACTGCCGCAGCCCGTACAGGCCGCCCTTGGCGTAGCGGAGCTGCGCGGCCTCGTCGACGCGGACCGGGACGGCGGGCCGCTGGGGCACGGGCAGGTCCAGGTCGACCGTGACCGGGCGGGCGGTGGTCGGTACCGGTGTCCACAACGCCGGGATGAGGGTGGCCCGTGGCGCGCGGTGGGTGTAGGCGTACCACTGCCGGCCGCAGTACACGTCGGTGAAGTAGCGGCGGGTGATCAGCGGCACGAAGCTGCGGCAGCGGTGCAGGGCGCGGGCCGTGTCGGCGCCGGTGCGGTCGGCGGCGCCCAGGTAGCCGAGGGCGGGCGAGGGGAAGGGGCCGCTCACTCCGGCGACCGCCCGGTTCAGGTCGGCGTAGAACTCCCGTACGTCCTTGTCGGCCTCGGGGCGGGCCGCGTCGACGTCGCCGACGGGCGAGGGCACGGGGGCGTAACTCAGGAAGAAGTGGGGCGCCTTGTCGCGCTCCCCCTCGGTGGAACGGCCGCCACGCATCAGTGTTCCTCCCCCGCCGAGCCGTTCGGTGAATTGACGAGCTGGTCGAAGAGATCGTCGAAGAGGCTGGGGTCACACGGTTCCAGCCGGGCGGTGACCGCCACTTCGACGATCTCCAGGGCGAGTTGGTAGACCACCTTGCGGTGGGTGGGGTGACGTCCGTGGTTGCGCAGGCCGAGCAGGCCCAGCTCCGTGTAGTCGGTTCCGAGGTCCTGGTGGTCGTACTGGACGTCCGCGTAGGGGCGGGGGATCTCCTCGCGCCGCAGTCCGTTCCACAGCACCGGGACGACGGCGTTGCGGGTGAACCTGCCCTGGGCGCGCTGGAGTTGCTGTCTGCGTTCGAAGCACTGCCATTCCAGCGCGCACCATTCGCTGCTGAACAGGCGCCGGGACAGCACCGGCACCAGGACCTGGCAGTGCGCGAGGCGGAGTTTCAACTCGTCCTCCCAGCCGGTGCCGAGCTGGATCCGCGTGTCCAGGTAGACCGCGGGGGTCTTGGCGTCCAGGTCCGTGATCTGCAACAGATGGTCCGTCAGTTCCGCGTGGAAGTCCCGCAGTTGTCTGTCGGGCGGTCTGTGGTTCTCCGGTACGTGGGGCGCGCGGCCGTAGCTGAGGAAGCCGTAGGACCGCTGGACGCCCCGGTGCGCGCGGTGCTGGTCGCGCTCATCCATGGTCGGCCCCCGCGGAGAGGTCCCGGGGCGCGGCGCGGCCGGCGGCCATCCACTCGGCGGAGGTGTCGACGGCCCAGCGCAGCGGGAGCAGCCGGCTGTCGGCGGCGCCGACCGGGCCGCGCGCGATGTGGTCGCGCGCGCCCGGGGCCCGGGTCTCCAGCCAGTGGCCGAGCCGGCCGAAGTCGCTGTCGTCGAGGTCGACGTCGACGAAGCCGGTCCAGCGCGGGCCGTCGTCGGTCAGCACCCGGCAGTCGTAGCGGCGGCGGGCCGCGCCGGGCTGCCAGTACTCCGCGAGGTGGAAGGCCGAGCAGGTCTCGTACCCGACGCCCAGCAGCAGGACGTACGCCTCTTCCTCGTACAGCCGGCCGAGGGGTGACCGCTCGCCGAGCAGGCAGTCCAGGGCGTGCCCGGCGGTGATCCGGGCGGCCCGGGGGCCGAGCGCGGCGAAGGACGTCTGCGGGTGGGTGCTGCGCACGGCGGACGGGGCGACCCGCACCTCCTCCGCCAGCCGTCCCATGCCGCAGGAGGGGGTGGAAGCCGCGCTGAAGGGCTCCATGCCCTCACGGTAGGACAGGAGTTGATGTCGTGTCAGGCCTTGCGTCAAGCGGAGGTACGTCCGTGATGTCAACGAATTTCCCTCGGTGAACGTGGGCACCACCAAGGTGCCCTCCGGGCCGAGCGCGCACCGCAGCGCGCGTAGCGTCGCGAAGCCGCCGCCGTGGACCCGGCCGACGGAGCGCGAGGACGCGTGCATCAGCAGCGTCATGCCCTTCTCGACGCCGAGTTCGCGCAGGTCGGCGGTGAGGGAGAGCGCGGTGTGCATCCCCCGTCAGCCTCGCAGCCTGACGGCCATCCGGCGTCCGTAGGCGGTGAGGCCGTCGAGGGAGATCGGGTGCGCCGGGGGGCGGTCGAGGTAGGCGGACCGGAGGTGTTCGGTGGACTCGTCGCTGCCGGCCAGGTCGAAGAGGTCCAACAGGGCGTTGAACTTGAGCTGTTGCACTCCTTCCACGAGCAGGTCGGCCAACTCCTCGGCGGTGGGCGGCAGGACGATGCCGAGGGCGCCGAACGCGTGCGGGTCGACGGCAGCACGGCCCGGCCGGTGCGGTGCGCGCAAGGGGGTGCAGGTGGCCAGCAGGGCGCGGATCCCGGGCAGGCGGTGCGGGTACCGGGCGCTCAGGTGCGGGCCGGCCTCGGCGAACAGGCGGGCCCAGCGGGCGTATTCGGCCGCTTCCGGGCGGGGCGCGGGCGCGGCGGGGAAGCCGTCGCGGTGGGGGTCGCCGTCCTCCAGGAGGAGGGTGGCCGCGCCTACGGTGAGACGGCGCACCGGTTCCCAGCCGATGCCGTGTTCCGGTCCCGCGGCCTCGGCGAGCGGCAGCGGGTCGTGGCCGGGTCGGCGGGCGATCAGCAACTCGCCCTCGCGCACGATGAGTTCGGCCGGTCCGTGACCGGGCCGCAGGGTCAGCCGGCCGATCCCGGGCAGGTGCGCCTGCGCGGTGCCCTCCGGCAGCGCGAGCCGGTGGCCGCAGCCGGACCGCAGTGCCGTCGTGGCGGCGATCTCGCCGAGCCGCAGGCGGACGGCGGCGGCGGGCAGCCGGCCTTCGAGGGCGCGCACGGCCCAGGTGCCGAGGTGGGGATGGCGCACGGTCGCGGCGCTCTCCCGGGGCCGGTGCCGGTCCAGCCGGGTCAGCGCGCTCGCCTCGGGGCCGGGGTGGCGGGCGCACACGGCGGCCAGCAGGATGCGGCGGGCGCTGGCCTCGGCGGTGACCAGGGCGCTCAGCGCGTCGGCGTCCCCGTCGCCCGCCGCGAGGGAGTCGAAGCCGTGCGCGGTCAGCGTGTGCGGGCTGCTCACCGGCTCGGGGCGGGGAGTCCGCAGGACATGGCCGATGAGCCGGAACAGGTCCTCGCAGTAGACGGAGGGGTTGTCGAAGCCGTTGCCGGCCCGGTGGCGATGGCCGTAGAGGCCGCCGCCGCAGATCCGCACCACGGAGCAGTCGCGGCACTGCCGGCTCAGTGCCTCCACTCCCCCGTGCCGCACCAGGAAGCCGGGGTGGGCCGCCGCCTCGTCGAAACTGTGCCGCAGGACGTGGAAGCCGGTGCCGGGCGCGCCGTGGCCCACCGTCTTGAGCCAGTCGGCCTGTTCGATCTCCCCGTCGGTCTCGACCACGACGAGGTCGGGGCTGCCGAGGCCGAGGGCCTCGGTGAAGGACTCCTGGCCGTCCCGCCCGGCCTCGATGGAGTCGAAGACCCGCACCGGGAAGGGTCGGCCGTCGCCGCGCCAGCGGTCGTAGACGGTGATCAGCCAGCGCGCGTGGGCGGCGCCGCCGCGCGGCGGACGGTCCCAAGTGGCGTGCGGGAGAAGGAAGTCGACGCGCGGTGGGTCGAGTGCGGCCAGTGCCTCGTAGACGGCGAGCGGGTCGTTGGCCGGGTCGACGGTGCACAGGAGGCCCGCGAAGGCGGCGCGGTGCGGGGCGGAGCCGAGGAGCCGTACCGCGCGGACCACGGCGTCGTAGGAACCGGTGCCGTCGGCCCGCTTGCGGTGGCGGTCGTTCGCGGCGCGGTCGCCGTCGAGGGAGACGCCGGTGCTGATCCCTTCGCGGACCAGCATGCGGCACGAATCCTCGTCCAGGCGGAGGCCGTTGGTCTGCATGCGGAGGTCGAGTGCGCACACGCCGTCCAGCGCGGCCCGCAGCTCCCGGGCGATCCGGGCGAGTCGCTCGCGGCCGGCGAGCAGGGGTTCGCCGCCGTGCAGGATCACGTGCACGCGCGGGAGTTCGGGGTGGGCGCGGGCGTGTTCGGCGATGCGGGACACGACCGCGTTCGTCACCTCGTCCGGCATCACCCGCGGCCGGCGGCGCCAACTCTGGTCGGCGTGCTCATAGATGTAGCAGTGGTCGCAGGCGAGGTCGCATCTGCTGTGCACCTTGAGGACGAACTGGCGGAACGCTCTTGTCCCGGCGGTCATCGGTCCATGGTGTCCGGGGTGTCAGACGCTGGAGTTGAAGCCGGAGCCCTGGTGCCGCCCGGCCGACAGCAGCCTGTTCAGCGTGCGCCGGTCGACCGTCCCGAGGTCGTCGAGCGAGCTGGTGCCGCAGTCGGGGATGTGCGTGGTCAGCCTCGGCGGCTGCGGGGACGCGGCCCCTAACGCGCGCTGGACCACACCGGATGCCTCTCCGGAATACGTCATCGCGGTCTCCTTCGCCGGTTCGTGGAATCGCGTGTCGAACGGATTCCCACCGAGTGGAATCGCACTGAGCGGTCGGGAGGTGGCATGTCGTCACCACTCCACCCATCATCCTGGTCGTTTCCGGTCGATACAAGGGCGGCAGAGGCAGCTTACGGGTCGGCTCCGGTATGTCGACAGCCAATTCCGGTCAGCGCGAGCGCATGGCCGGGCCCCGTGGATTCCGCCGCTGCGGGGTCCACGGGGCCGGTGGGTCAAGGCAGTTGGCTACGGCGTCGGGCCGGCCGGCGGTCGCGGGGTCCCGCCCGCCTGCGCCGCCTGCTCCTGGCCGAGCCGGCTGTGGGTGCGGCCGTAGAAGTAGTAGACGACGAAGCCGATCGCCATCCAGATGGCGAAGCGGAGCCAGGTCTCGGCGGGGAGGTTGAGCATCAGCCAGAGCGAGGCGAGGACCGAGACGATCGGGAGGGCGGGGACCAGCGGGGTGCGGAAGGCGCGGGGCAGGTCCGGGCGCTTGTTCCTGAGGATGATCACGCCGATCGCGACCACGATGAACGCGAACAGGGTCCCGATGTTGACCAGTTCGGCGAGTTCGCTCAGGCTCGTGAAGCCCGAGACGATCGCGATGACCACGCCCAGGAGGATGGTCGGGCGGTAGGGGGTGCGGAAGCGCGGGTGGACGTGGGAGAAGAAGCGCGGCAGGAGTCCGTCGCGGCTCATCGCGAAGAACACGCGGGCCTGGCCGAGCAGCAGGATCATGCAGACCGTGGTCAGACCGATCGCGGCGCCGAAACTGATCAGGCCCGCGAACCACGGGTGTCCGGTGGCCTTGAAGGCGTCGGCGAGCGGTGCGTCGATCGACAGTGAGCTGTACTTCTGCATACCGGTCACCACGATCGCGACCGCCACGTAGAGCGTGGTGCAGATGACCAGGGAGCCGAGGATGCCGCGCGGTACGTCACGCTGCGGGTTGCGGGTCTCCTCGGCGGCGGTGGCGACGACGTCGAAGCCGATGAAGGCGAAGAACACCACGGAGGCCGCCGTGAAGATGCCCATCACGCCGAAGTTGGAGGGGGCCCAGCCGAACATCAGCTGGATGAGGGGGGCCTTGAGGTTGCTGCCCGCCTCCACCGACTGCGCCTTGGGGATGAACGGCTTGTAGTTGTCGCCCTTGATGAAGAAGGCACCGGCGACGATCACCACGAGCACGACGGCGACCTTGATGGCGACGACGACCGAGGTGACCCGCGCGGAGAGCTTCATGCCGAGGACGAGGATCGCGGTGAGGACGAGGACGAGCGCGGCGGCGAGGATGTCGAAGCCGAAGCCGTGGGCGCCGTCCCGGCCGCTGAGCGCCTCGGGCAGATGCCAGCCCGCGTTGTCGAGCAGCGAGTGGATGTACCCGGACCAGCCGACGGCCACCACCGCCGTGCCGAGGGCGAGTTCGAGGACCAGGTCCCAGCCGATGATCCAGGCGGGGAACTCGCCGAGCGAGGCGTACGAGAAGGTGTACGCGGAGCCCGCGACCGGGACCGTGGACGCGAACTCGGCGTAGCAGAGCGCCGCGAGGGCGCAGACGACGCCGGCCACGACGAAGGACAGGGCCACCGCCGGGCCCGCGGTGTTCTTGGCGGCCGTACCGGTGAGGACGAAGATGCCGGTGCCGATGACGACACCGACGCCGAAGACCGTCAGATCCAGGGCGGAGAGGGACTTCCTGAGCGCGTGCTCCGGTTCCTCGGTGTCCTTGATGGACTGTTCGACTCTCTTCGTCCGGAAGAGTGTGCTGCTCACGGGTGGTACCTCCCACGCTTGGCGTCCTCGACATGATCGAGAGGGGGCGATGTGCGTATGCCCCGACGCGGGCGGGTTCACGCGAACGGGCCGCCTTCGCCACTGCAAAGAGTGGCGGAAGCGGCCCGTTCGGCGGTGTTGGTGGGGTCAGTCCCGGGCGGGTTCCACCTCGGCCGCCGCCCGCTCGAACCGGCCGTCCAGCTTCGAGACCAGGCCGGTGACCTGGCGGGCGATGTCGGGGGCGGTGAGGCCGATCTCCGTCATCACCTCGGCGCGCGAGGCGTGGTCGAGGAAGCGCGGCGGGATGCCGAAGTCGCGGAGCGGAACATCCACACCGGCGTCGCGCAGGGCCTGCGCGATCGTCGAACCGACGCCGCCGACACGGGAGTTGTCCTCGACGGTGACGACCACCCGGTGCTGCTCGGCGAGCGGGGCCATGGCCTCGTCGACGGGCTTGACCCAGCGCGGGTCGACGACGGTGGTGGAGATGCCCTGCCTGTCGAGGAGGCCGGCGATCTCCAGGCACATCGGGGCGAGGGCGCCGACCGAGATCAGCAGGACGTCGGGGGCGTCGGTGCCGGGCGCGCGCAGCACGTCCATGCCGCCGATGCGGCCCACGGCGGGTACGGCGGGGCCGACCGCGCCCTTGGAGAAGCGGACCACGGTCGGCGCGTCCTTGACCTGGACGGCCTCGCGGAGCTGGGCGCGGACCTGGTCGGCGTCGCGCGGGGCGGCCAGCCTGAGGCCCGGGACGACCTGGAGGATCGACATGTCCCACATGCCGTTGTGCGAGGCGCCGTCGGTGCCGGTGACACCGGCCCGGTCGAGGACGAAGGTCACCCCGCACTTGTGCAGCGCCACGTCCATGAGGACCTGGTCGAAGGCGCGGTTGAGGAAGGTGGCGTAGACGGCGAAGACCGGGTGCAGTCCGCCGGTGGCGAGGCCCGCCGCGGAGACCGCGCCGTGCTGCTCGGCGATGCCGACGTCGTAGATGCGGTCCGGGAAGGCGTCGGCGAACTTCTTGAGGCCGACCGGCTGGAGCATCGCGGCGGTGATCGCGACGATGTCCTCGCGCTCCTGTCCGAGCGCGACCATCTCGTCGCCGAAGACGGAGGTCCAGTCGGCGCCGGAGGCCTTGACGGGCAGGCCGGTGTCGGGGTGGATGGGGCCGATGCCGTGGAAGCGGTCGGCCTCGTCCTGGAGGGCGGGCTGGTAGCCGCGGCCCTTCTCGGTGAGGACGTGCACGATCACCGGGCCGCCGAACCGCTTGGCGCGGGCGAGCGCCGACTCCATGGCCTCGATGTCGTGGCCGTCGATCGGGCCGACGTACTTGAGGCCGAGGTCCTCGAACATGCCCTGCGGGGCGATGAAGTCCTTGAGGCCCTTCTTCGCGCCGTGCAGGGTCTCGTAGAGGGGCTTGCCGACGACCGGGGTGCGCTCCAGGAGGTCCTTGCCGCGGGCCAGGAAGCGCTCGTAGCCGTCCGTGGTGCGCAGGGTCGCCAGGTGGTTGGCGAGGCCGCCGATGGTCGGCGCGTACGACCGCTCGTTGTCGTTGACGACGATGACGAGCGGGCGGTCCTTGGCGTCGGCGATGTTGTTCAGCGCCTCCCAGGCCATACCGCCGGTCAGCGCGCCGTCACCGATCACCGCGACCACGTGGTCGTCGCGTTTCAGCACCTGGTTGGCCTTGGCCAGGCCGTCGGCCCAGCCCAGGACCGTCGAGGCGTGCGAGTTCTCAATGACGTCGTGCTCGGACTCGGCCTGCGAGGGGTAGCCGGAGAGGCCGCCCTTCATCTTCAGCTTCGAGAAGTCCTGGCGGCCGGTGAGCAGCTTGTGGACGTAGGACTGGTGGCCGGTGTCCCACAGCACCCGGTCCTTCGGGGACTCGAACACGCGGTGCAGGGCGATGGTCAGCTCGACCACACCGAGGTTCGGGCCGAGGTGGCCGCCGGTCTTGGAGACGGCGTCCACGAGGAAGGTCCGGATCTCCTCGGCCAGCTGGTCCAGCTGCTCCAGGCTGAGCCGGTCCAGATCGCGCGGTCCCCTGATGCGGGTCAGCAGCGGCACCCGTGCCTCCTTGCGAGTAGAGCTGATCGAGCTGTTGCCGGGCTTGTCGAGTCTAATGTTCCGCCTTTGCGGACCGCGCCCGGGCTCTGCGTCATACGTCACGCGATCGGCTGTACCCAAGAACAGTCTTTCGTACGACATGACTGTGCCCGGTACCGATGTCGGTACCGGGCACAGTACGGAAGGACACAGGTCAGCCGCGACCGGAGGCCTTCTGGCTCTTGCGGGACACGGAGTCGATGACGACCGCGCCGAGCAGCACGCCACCCGTGATCATGTACTGGATCGACGTGTTCATGTTGAGCAGGTCGAGACCGGTCTGGATCGACTGGATGACGAGCATGCCGAGGAGGGCGGACCAGACGGTGCCCCGGCCGCCGAAGAGGCTCGTACCACCGATGACGGCCGCCGCGATGGCGAGCATCAGGGTGTTGCCGCCGCCCGCGTTGAGCGTGGCGCTCTGGGTCTGGCCGGCGAAGAACATGCCGCCGACCGCCGCGAAGCCGCCGGAGATGGCGAACACGGTGATGCGGATCATCGACACGTTGATACCGGCACGGCGCGCGGCCTCGATGCCGCCGCCGACCGCGAAGACCTTGCGGCCGTACGGGGTACGGCGGAGCACGAAGTCCACGATCACCAGGGAGGCGAGGAAGATCACCAGCGAGTTGGAGACACCGGCCGAGGAGTTGAGCACCGCGGCGGTGACGAACGCGGCCACGGCGAGCAGGCCGACCCGCAGCACGATCTCGCTGGTGGGGCGGAAGGGCACCCCGGCGGCCTTGCGGCGGCGCTGGTCGACGAGCGAGCCGAAGAGCAGGGAGGCGACGCCGAGGGCGGCCAGGATGTAGGCGCCCGCGATCGACTGGTCCATGAAGAACGAGCTCTGGCCGAGCAGGTGCACCGGGCCGCTGTCGGTGATGTTGATGGTGCCGCTCGAACCGAGCAGCCACAGCATCAGGCCGTTCCAGCCGAGGAAGCCGGCGAGGGTGACGACGAACGCCGGTACGCCGATCCTCGCGAAGAAGAAGCCGTGCAGGGCGCCGATACCGATGCCGGTGATGATCGTGAGGACCAGCGCCAGCCAGCCGTTCATCCCGTGGTTGACCACGAAGACGGCGAACAGGGTGGACGCCAGACCGCTGACCGAGCCGACGGACAGGTCGATCTCGCCGAGCAGCAGCACGAAGACCAGGCCGATGGCGAGCATGCCGGTGGCCGACAGGTAGTAGCTGATGTTGGACAGGTTGTCCGCGCTCAGGAACCGGCTGTTCTGCAACTGGAAGATGACGCCGATGACGATCAGGCCGGCGACGACCGGCAGCGAGCCGAGTTCACCGCCCTTGACCTTGCGCTTGAACTCGGTGATGTAGCCCTTGAAGCCCTCTTCGCGGATCAGCAGCCGCGGGTCGATGACGGTCGCGGACGCGGCTGCCGCCGTGGGGTCGTCCGCCGGGGCCGGTGCGGTCGGTTCGACCGCGTCCTTCTTCACGGTGCCTGACGTGTCGCTCACTTTGCCGCCTCCGTGCTGCGCACCGCACGACGGGTCACGGCGTTGTCCGTGGCACCGGTGATCGCGGCGATGATCGTTTCCTGACTGGTGTCCTTCACCGGGAAGGAGCCGTTGTTCTTGCCCAGCCGCAGCACGTTGACGGTGTCCGCGACCGCCTTGACGTCGGCCATGTTGTGGCTGATGAGGATGACGCCGAGGTTGCGCTCGCGCAGCCGCTCGACCAGGTCGAGGACCTGCGCGGTCTGCTCGACGCCGAGAGCGGCGGTGGGCTCGTCGAGGATGACGACCTTGGGGTCACCGATCAGCGCGCGGGCGATGGCGACGACCTGCCGCTGCCCGCCGGAGAGGCTGGCGATCGGGATGCGCACGCTGGGGATGCGGATGGAGAGCGTGCTGAGCAGCTCGCGGGAGTTCTTCTCCATCGTGACCTCGTCGATGACGCCGCGGTGCAGCAGCTCGCGTCCGAGGTAGAGGTTGCCGACGACGTCGAGGTTGTCGCACAGCGCGAGGTCCTGGTAGACCGTGGCGACGCCGAGTCCCTGGGCGTCGTGCGGCTTGTTGATGCTGACCGGGTTGCCCTCCCACTCGATGACTCCCTCATCGATGGGGTGCACTCCGGCGATGGTCTTCACCAGGGTGGACTTTCCTGCGCCGTTGTCGCCGACCAGTGCGACCACTTCTCCGGCGTGGACCTCCAGCTCTACGTCGGTGAGGGCCTGCACCGCACCGAATCGCTTGGAGACTCCGCGCAACGCCAGCACGGGCGTAGCGGACACGTGAACCATCTCCTTCGCCGCCTGACCGGCGGGGATGCCGCGCTTGTCAAAAGGCGCGGAGGGTTGTGCCTGGGCACAGATTTACAAGATGAACATGCGCGCGGCCGATGCCAGTTGGCAACGGCTGCGTTCGCACGGGTTCCGATCGGCGCCCGCCCCACAGCGGGGTTGGAAGGTGGGGCGGACGCCGAAGGGGCTTTGTCACCGCTGGGCGGTGCTCACCGCTGAGCGGTGCTCACCGCCGGGCGGTGGTTAGGACAGACCGGCCGCCTTGCACGCCGCGGCGTAGTCGGCGGTGCAGATCTGGGCGACGGTGTAGAGGCCGTCCTTGATGACCGTGTCCTTGATGTTGGCCTTGGTGACCGACACCGGGGTCAGCAGCTGCGAGGGCACCTTGTTGCCGGAGCCGCTGGTCTGGGTCGTGGTGGCGAGCGAGGAGATGCTCTTGCCCTGCGCCAGGTCGACGGCGAGGGTGGCGGCGGCCTCGGCCTCCGGCTTGAAGGCCTTGTAGACGGTGCTGGACTGGGTACCGGCGACGATGCGCTGGATACCGGCGAGCTCCGCGTCCTGGCCCGTCAGCGGGATGCCGCTGATCTTGGCGCCCTTGAGAACGGTGGCGATGCCACCGGCCATGCCGTCGTTGGCGGAGTAGACGCCCGCGATGTTCTTGGCACCGAGCTGGGTGATGGCCGCGGACATCTTCTGCCCGGCGACGCTGTCCTTCCACAGACCCGACTGCTCGTAGGCGATGTCGACCTTGCCGTCGAGGGCCTCGTGCGCGCCCTTCTTGAACTGCGCGGCGTTCGGGTCGGCGTCGTCACCGTTGATCATGACGATCTTCGACTTCGTGGTGGCCTTCGAGCCCAGCGAGGTGAGGAGCGCCTCGCCCTGGAGCTTGCCGACCTGGACGTTGTCGAAGGACACGTACGCGGAGACCGGGCCCTGGGCCAGACGGTCGTACGCGACGACCTTGATGCCCTTGTCCACGGCCTGCTGGATCGAGGACTTGATGGCGGCGGAGTCCTGGGCGCTGATCACGATGACCTTGACGCCCTTGGTGATCATGGTGCTGACCTGCTGGGCCTGGGTGGCCGCGCTGGCGTTGGCGTTGGCGTACTGGACGCTACAACCGGAGCAGAGCTCCTTGACCTTGGCCTCGAAGTACGGCTTGTCGAACTTCTCGTACCGCGTGGTGACACTGTCGGGCAGCAGCAGACCGATCGAGGCGTTGGTACCGCCCGAGGAGCTGGAGCTGCTGTCGGACTTCTTGTCGTCGCCGGCCTTGCCACAGGCGGCCATGGCGACAGCCATCGTGGTGGCGATGACAGCAACGGCGGCACGACGCATACGCGTGTTCACTTCAGAAACCTCCCTGACGAGGCCGCGTCGTTGCGGCCGAGGTGGCTGGAAGTCAACTCGGCCACGCGTGCGACGTCAAGAAGTAAATACTTAACGAGATGGCAACGGCGTCGTGCGTTCTCTAAGTGAAGACAGGTGTGGCGGCGGTCAGCGACCCGTCCAAAAGGGTCGAATCACCCATCTCGCTGAGTGCGAGAGCGAGTGCTCCGAGCACCTCCGCACGGCCTCCAAGCGCCCCCGGGAGAACGGACAGTTGACGCGCCGCACTGGGGATCGCATAGCGGCCGACAGACTCCCTGATCGGCCCGAGCACCAGCTCACCGGCCTCGGCGAGATCGCCACCGAGGACCACTCGGCTCGGGTTCAGCAAATTGCAGAGATTGGCGACTCCACTGCCGATGTGTCGGCCGACGTCGGCGATCACCCGACGACAGCCCGGGTCTCCGTCCCGCGCCAGCCGTACGACTCCCTCCATGGTCAGGTCGGTGCCGTGACTGCCCTGGAGCAGCGGCAGCACATAGCGCGCGGCCGTGAAGGTCTCCAGGCAGCCCCGGTTTCCGCAACGGCAGACAGGGCCGGACTCATCAAGAGTAATATGCCCGATTTCTCCCGCTGTGCCACCCGGGCCCCGGTAGATCTTGCCGTTGATGACCAGCCCGGCCCCGACCCCGCTGGCGACTTTGATGTACGCCAGGTCCCTGACCCCCCGGCCGCTGCCCCACACCAGCTCACCGAGGGCGCCGAGGTTGGCGTCGTTGTCGACGTGCACCGGTACACCCAGACGGCTGCCGAGCTCCTCGGCGGGTCTGATGCCGGACCAGCCCGGGAGGATGGCGGAGGAGCCGAGCGTGCCGGACTCCAGATCGATCGGACCGGGCACGCCGAGACCCACCCCGGCGATCTTGGAACGGTCCACGCCCGTCGCCTCGATCAGCCGGTTGACCAGCTGTTCCGCGCGGTCGAAGCCCTGGGTCGAGGAGGCGTCCACATCGAGCGGCTCGGACTCCTCGGCCAGCACCTGGTGGGCGAGATTCCCGACCGCGACGCGCAAATGCGTGTGCCCGAAGTCGACTCCGATGACGATGCCGGCGTCCCCGCTCAGCGAGACGCTGCGGGCCCGGCGACCGCCCGCCGAGGTCGGGGTGACCTCGACCGTTCCGCCGTCCTTGAGCTCGCGCACGATGTTGGAGACCGTCGCGGCGGACAGACCCGTCGTCCTCGCGATCTCGGCCTGCGTGAGTGACCCCGCCAGCCGCACCGCTCGCACGACCCGCTCTAGATTCGCTCGGTGCAGCGACGACTGCGACCCCGGAGTCTCCACGACGACCTCCTGCGCGCGGGACCGCATCGATGAGGCCCCGTCTATGTCCAACTAGTGAACTCTAAGCTGAGCCGTTCGGGTCGCCTCCCGTCAAGAGGTTGAACCGCATCGAGGGTCCGGGACACATACGTGGACACCGCTCCCGGTGAGCCGGGAGCGGTGGCGGAACGAGCGCTTCCTTCTGCGTTCTCCCGTCGCGCTACTTCAGGGTCGCCGATGTCAGACCGGACTGCACCTGGCGCTGGAACGACAGGTAGACGACCAGCATCGGGATCATGGCGATCGTGACGCCCGCGAAGAGAACGGGCAGGTCGGAGGCGTATCCCTGTTGCTGCTGAAGCTGGATGAGGCCCTGGGTGAGGACATAGCGCTCGGGGTCGGAGCCGCTCTGCGGCTGCATCAGGACCGTGGGCAGGATGAACTGGTTCCACTGTCCGAGGGTGTTGAAGATGCCGACGCTGATCAGCCCGGCTTTCGCCATCGGCAACATCACTTGGAAGAACGTCCGGGTGTGCGAGGCGCCGTCGAGGATCGCCGCCTCGTAGACCGCGGTGGGCAGCGTGCGGAAGAACGCGTGCATGAAGAACACGGTGAACGGCATCGAGTAGGCGACGTAGACCAGGATCAGCCCCTGGTAGGTGTTCAGCATGTCGAGGCGCTTGACCATGAAGAACAGCGGGACCAGCGCCAGGAACACCGGGAACATCGCGCCCGCGACGAAGAAGTAGTACAGCAGCCGGTTGCCCCAGAACTGGTAGCGGGCCAGCACGTACGCGGCCATCGAGCCGAACAGCATGGTCAGCGGCACCGAGAACACCAGCACGATCACGGTGTTCACGAAGTAGTCGCCGATGCCCTTGCTCCAGGCCCGGCGGAACACGTCGAACGACCAGCTGTGCGGCCAGCCGAAGGCCGAGTTGCCGATCTGCGCGTCGGTCTTGAACGAACTGAACACCAGCCACAGCAGCGGCAGCACGATCAGCAGGGCCCACAGGGCCAGGAAGCCGTGCGAGAAGACGTTCAACACGACGCCCTCGCCGCGTGGTTCACCGGACCGGGCGGTGGACCTGCCGGCCGACGGCTGCGGCGGGACGGTGCCGCCCGCGGGGGCGTTCTCCTTGAGGGGTGCGCTCATCGTCGTATGTCTCCCGCTCAGAACTCGATGCGCTCACGGCGGGTGGCGCGCAGCGTGACCACGGACAGGACCAGGGTGAGCAGCAGCATGACGACGCCCATCGCGCAGGCGTAGCCGCTCTTCCCGAAGTAGAGGAAGTTGCGCATCATCACGGTCGACATGACGTCGCTGCCGTGGTCGGGACCGCCTCCGTAGGCGCCCATGTTCGAGGTCATGGAGGAGACCAGGACGAACATGTCCATCGCGATGATGCCGAGATACACCCAGGCCGTCTGCACGGTCTCCCAGAGCAGCGGCAGGGTGATGCGGAAGAAGGACTGGGAGCGGTTCGCGCCGTCGATCAGGGCGGCCTCGTAGATGTCCCGGGGAATGGACTGCATGGCGGCGGAGAACAGCACCAGATAGAAACCGACGCCGTGCCACACGACGACCGCCATCAGCGCCCAGAGAACCATGTGGGGCTCGTTGAGCCACTCCACCGGATTGTTGGCGTCCACCAGGTGGATTTTGATCAGGACACCGTTGAGCAGACCGCCGCCGTCACTGCGGTACACCGCGTTGAACAGCACCGCGAGAATCGCCAGCGACAGCACCTGCGGGAAGAAGTAGACGATTTTGTAGAACCCGGAACCGGCGACTCCCTGCACACCGCCGGCCTTGCTGCGTCCTCCCGCGTTGACCATGAAGGCGAAGAAAAGGGCCAGCAAAATGGTGATCACGGGGATGAACACCAGGAACAGGAGGTTGTGCCAGATGGCCTCCTTGAAGACGTCGTCGTGGAACAGCGCTCGATAGTTGTCCAGTCCGACGAACTTGAAGGTCTGCGACTCGCCCTTCCAGTCGGTCAGCGAATAGCCGAACGTCTGGATGTAAGGCCAGATCACGAAGATCAGATAGAGCGCCACGGGAACGAGGAGAAATCCCGCGACAAACCTGTACTGCCCTTTGCGCATTGGCGTTTCCTGCCCCTGGTGTCCCGAGCGTGATCAGGTGGTGCGATCAGGCGTTGCGATCAGGAGTGCACGTTCTTCTTGGACGCCGGGTCCTTGGCCTGCTTGTCGACGGCGGCCTGGCAGCGCTTCAGCCACTCCTTGGGCTGGATGCGCTTGGCCATCAGCTCGTTGGACGCGTTCTGGATGGAGGTGTCCATCTCGCTGTACCAGTCGGGATACAGGTAGCGGAAGGTGTTGTCGCCGGCCGCCTTGGACGCCTCGACCGTGGACTGGGTACCCGGGCGCAGGGTGACGCTGGAGTCGACGCCGTCCTTGAGGATGGTGAGCGAGTTGGCCTCCTTGGCGAAGAGCGTCGACCACTCCTTGGAGAGCATGTGGCGCATGAACTCCTTGGCAGCGGGGAGGTTCTTGGCCTTCGCCGGGATGATGAAGGGCTCGCCCGAGCCGGCCCTGATCGCCTCGAACGGCATCTTGCTGTCGGCCAGCAGCGGCATCGGCAGGAACTTCATGTCGAAGTCCGTGGGCGTCTGCTTGAGCTGCTCGTTCTCCAGCCAGGAACCACAGGTGATGAAGGCGGCCTTGTACTGGTTCCAGCGGGTCTGCGACTCGGTGTGGGTCAGGCCGTTGGTGCCGGGCATCAACAGGTCCTTCTCCACCACCTCGTAGATCGCCTCGACGCCGGCCTGCGCGGCGGCCGAGCCGACGAACGCCTTGGGGTCGAGGTTGTCGATCGCCTTGACGGCGTCGATCCCGCCCTTCTTGGCGATCAGGTCCATGATGGCGACGTTGATGTAGTACGGGTACTTGCCCTGGTGGGCGAGACCGCCGATGCCGGCCTTCTTGGCGGTCTGGCACACGGCGATGAACTCGTCCCAGGTCTTCGGCGGTGTCCAGCCCTTCTCCTTGAAGAGCTTGCCCGAGTACCACAGGCCCCAGACCGTGTAGATGTAGTTGAGGGCGACGACCTTGCCCTCCTGCACACCCGGGTCGAGGGTGCCGGGGATCAGCAGATCGCGGACCTTCTTGGTCGGGTCGTCGATCGCGGGCGCGTCCAGCACGGGTGACAGGTCGAGCAACTGGCCGTTCTTGTAGAGGACGTCGACCTTGATCTGCTGGGCGCCGGAGTCGTCCACGATGTCCGGCGGGTTGCCCGCGTTGAAGCGGGGCTGGAGCTTGCCGGTGATCTCCTGGGTACCGGTGTGGGTCGAGCTGACGCCGTTCTTCGTCTTGAAGTCGGCTTCCCACGCCTTGGCGTAGTCGTCGCCGTAACCGCCCTTGAACACGACGACGTCGAGCGTGCTGCCCTTCTTCACACCGAAGGGATTCGACTTCGACGTGGTGCCCTTGGTGTTGTCGTCGCTGCCGCTGCTGTCCCCGCCGCCGCTCGCGCACGCGGACAGGAAACTCATCGTGGGTACGGAGATCAGACCGAGCGCGGCCGACCTCTTGATCAGGTCTCGGCGGCCGACACCGGGCGTGTTCGCGGTACCGGAACCGTGGTTCTCGCCGGAAGTGGATCCCATGCTCAAGTCCTCGCCTTCTCCAGGACTCAGGCGGTGAACCGGATCCTCCCCGGCACCGCGGTCAGGTCGAGCTGGTTCGTGCAGGGGTGGAACGCCGACAGGTATAGTCCACTTCTTGCCAGCAGAGCAAGATCGAATGCACGGTCGGTTGTCGGTCTTTTCCGAAGTGAGACCTCGCGGAAATATGAACGCCCTGTGTGTTCGATGCCGGAGAAATCCCCGCCATTGCCCTCGAATGCCGCACTCAACACCCTTGACATCCCTGGCCACTTGACTCCCTACTGTTCCTTGCGCGGCGAAATTGACAACGTTGTCCGACGTGCAGGGAGGATGCCCTCGTATGCATCACAGATGGTGGGGTCCGGCGGCCGTTTCGGTGGCCGCCGTCGCTCTGTTGGCGGGTTCTCAGGGGGCGGCCGTCGCGCTGCCCGGCAAGGCCCCCGCTCCGGCCGGGGAGTTCGCGTCCTCCTTCGAGGCGGGCGATCCGGCGCCGGACTGGCTCAACACCGTGGACACCGCGCCGGACGGCTCCAAGCGGGCCTCGGGGGTCGACGGCGGATACACCAGCGGTATCCCCGGCAATGTCGACGACCACGTCACGGACCTGCGGGCCAGCGGCGAGAACACCGGCGCGGGCGAGGTGAAGGAGAACCTCGTCGACGGCGAGTCCGGCACCAAGTGGCTCACCTTCGCGCCCACCGGGTGGGTCGAGTTCGACCTCGACAAACCACTCAAAATAGTGACGTACGCACTGACTTCGGCCAATGACCACGACGAGCGCGACCCGCAGGACTGGACCCTTGAGGGGTCGACCGACGGCAAGGACTGGAAGACCGTCGACACCCGCTCCGGCGAGTCGTTCTCCGCCCGCTTCCAGACCAAGTCGTACGACCTCGCCGAGCCGGCCGAGTACCAGCACTTCCGGCTCGACGTGAGCCGGAACAACGGCGGCGACATCCTCCAGCTCGCCGACGTCCAGTTCTCCACCGGCGGCTCCACCGCCCCGGTCCCCGAGGACATGCTCTCGCTGGTCGACCGCGGGCCCAGCGGCTCCCCCACCGCCAAGGCGGGCGCCGGCTTCACCGGGACCCGGGCGCTGCGGTACGCGGGCCGTCACACGGCGACGGGCCGCGCGTACTCGTACAACAAGGTCTTCGACGTGAACGTGCCCGTCGGCCGGGACACCGCGCTGTCGTACCGGATCTTCCCGCAGATGGCGGACGGCGACCTCGACTACGACGCCACGAACGTCTCCGTCGACCTCGCCTTCACCGACGGCACCTACCTCAGCGGCCTCGGCGCCACGGACTCGCACGGCTTCCCGCTCACCCCGCAGGGCCAGGGCGCGGCGAAGATCCTCTACGTCAACCAGTGGAACGACGTCGTCTCGCGGATCGGTTCGGTCGCGGCCGGCAAGACCGTCGACCGGATCCTGCTCGCCTACGACTCGCCCGCCGGGCCGGCCCGGTTCCGCGGCTGGCTCGACGACGTGAGCCTCAGGACGGTGGCGCCCGAGCCGCCGAAGGCGCATCTGTCCGACTACGCGCTGACCACCCGGGGCACCAACTCCAGCGGCAGCTTCTCGCGCGGCAACAACTTCCCCGCCACCGCGCTGCCGCACGGCTTCAACTTCTGGACGCCGGTGACGAACTCGTCGTCGCTGAGCTGGCTCTACGACTACGCCCGCGCGAACAACGACGCGAACCTGCCGACGCTCCAGGCGCTCAGCCTCAGCCATGAGCCGAGCCCCTGGATGGGCGACCGGCAGACCTTCCAGGTGATGCCCTCGGCGGCCTCGGGAACGCCCGACACCGCCCCGGCCGCACGGGAGTTGGCGTTCCGGCACGAGAACGAGACCGCCCGCCCGTACTACTACGGCGTCACGTTCGAGAACGGTCTCAAGGCCGAGATGGCCCCGACCGACCACGCGGCCTCGCTGCGCTTCACCTACCCCGGCGACGACGCGAGCGTCATCTTCGACAACGTCACCGAGCAGGCCGGCCTGACCCTCGACAAGACCCAGGGGACCGTCACCGGCTACTCGGACGTCAAGTCCGGTCTGTCCACGGGCGCGACCCGGCTCTTCGTCTACGGCGTGTTCGACGCGCCGGTGACGGACGGCTCCTCCAGCGGCGTCAAGGGCTATCTGCGGTTCAAGCCGGGCGCCGACCACACGGTCACCCTGCGCCTGGCCACCTCGCTGATCAGCGTCGACCAGGCCAAGGACAACCTGCGCCAGGAGATCCCGGACGGCACCTCCTTCGACACGGTCAAGGACCAGGCGCGCAAGGTGTGGGACAAGCTGCTCGGCAAGGTCGAGGTGGAGGGCGCGACGCCCGACCAGCTGACCACGCTCTACTCCAGCATGTACCGGCTGTACCTGTACCCCAACTCCGGCTTCGAGAAGGTCGGTTCGGTCTACCGGTACGCCTCGCCGTTCTCCCCGATGCCGAGCCAGGACACCCCGACGCACACGGGCGCGAAGATCGTGGACGGCAAGGTGTACGTCAACAACGGCTTCTGGGACACCTATCGGACCACCTGGCCCGCCTACTCGCTCCTGACACCCGGTCAGGCCGGTGAGATGGTCGACGGGTTCGTGCAGCAGTACAAGGACGGCGGCTGGACCTCGCGCTGGTCCTCCCCGGGCTACGCGGACCTGATGACCGGCACCTCCTCGGACGTCGCGTTCGCGGACGCGTACGTCAAGGGCGTGAACTTCGACGCCAAGTCGGCCTACGACGCGGCCGTGAAGAACGCCACCGTGGTACCGCCCTCCTCGGGCGTCGGCCGCAAGGGCATGACCACCTCGCCCTTCCTCGGCTACACGACCACGGACACCGGCGAGGGCTTCTCCTGGGCGATGGAGGGCTATGTCAACGACTACGGCATCGCCGAGATGGGCCGGGCCCTCTACAAGAAGACCGGCGAGCAGCGCTACAAGGAGGAGTCGGAGTACTTCCTCAACCGCGCCCAGGACTACGTGAACCTCTTCGACGCGCGGGCCGGGTTCTTCCAGGGCAGGGACGCCAAGGGCAACTGGCGGGTGGACTCGGCGAGTTACGACCCGAAGATCTGGGGCTACGACTACACCGAGACCGACGGCTGGGGCTACGCGTTCACCGCCCCCCAGGACAGCCGCGGCCTCGCCAACCTCTACGGCGGGCGGAAGGCCCTCGGCGACAAGCTCGACGAGTACTTCGCCACCCCGGAGAAGGCCTCGTCCGCCACCGTCGGTTCCTACGGCGGGGTCATCCACGAGATGACGGAGGCGCGGGACGTCCGCATGGGCCAGTACGGACACTCCAACCAGGTCGCCCACCACGTCATCTACATGTACGACGCGGCCGGCGAGCCCTGGAAGGCGCAGAAGAACGTGCGCGAGGTGCTGTCGCGGCTCTACACCGGCAGCGAGATCGGGCAGGGCTACCACGGCGACGAGGACAACGGCGAGCAGTCCGCCTGGTACCTCTTCTCCGCGCTCGGCTTCTACCCGCTGGTGATGGGCAGCGGCGAATACACCATCGGCTCCCCGCTGTTCACCAAGGCGACCGTCCACCTGGAGAACGGCAAGGACCTGGTCGTCAAGGCGCCGAAGAACAGCGTGAAGAACGTCTACGTCCAGGGGCTGACGGTCAACGGCAAGGCCTGGACGTCGACTTCGCTCCCGCACTCGCTGCTGGAGCAGGGCGGAGTGCTGGACTTCGCCATGGGCGCCGAGCCCTCGGCGTGGGGCAGCGGCAAGAACGCGGCACCGGTGTCGATCACCAAGAACGACCAGGTGCCGACCCCCCGCAGTGACCAACTCGCCGCCACCGGGCCCCTGTTCGACAACACCTCGGCCACGGCCGCGACGGTGACCTCGGTGGACCTGCCGGTCACGAAGGCCACCAAGGGCGTCCAGTACACGCTCACGTCGTCCGCGGACCGCACGCTGGCACCGACCGGCTGGACCCTCCAGGGCTCGGCCGACGGCAGCAAGTGGAAGACGCTGGACAGACGCTCGGGCGAGTCCTTCGCCTGGGACCGGCAGACGCGCGTCTTCTCGGTCAAGTCACCCGGCTCGTACGCGCGTTACCGCCTGGTGCTGAGCGGCTCGGCGACCCTCGCGGAGGTGGAACTGCTCGGCTGAGGGCCCCTCACGGCACGGGGAGGCGGGGCAGCAGCCTGCGCAACGCCTCCGCGTGCTGATGGACCCGTCTGAGCACGCCCCTCCTGGTCGACGCGAAGACGGGCACGTCCTGGGCCGGGCCGCACGCGGCGGCCTTGTACAGATCGTCCAGCCAGGCCCCGTTCCCCCTGGTGCCGTCCGGCGCCAGGGGGATCAGCCGGGTCAGGACCTCCGACTCGGCACCGCCCAGGAACCAGACCCGCACCATCAGGTCGGCGCGCAGATAGCGCAGCCCGCCGTCTATGTCCTCCGGCGGCGCGAAGCCCTCGCCCTCGACCAGGAAAGCGAAGGCCGAACGCGCCTGGGCCCGGAACTCCTCGGGCAGTTGCGGCCGTTTACCCATCTGCGGATGCTCGCACGCGCCGATGTGCCCCCGCCACCGAAACGGACGAGGGCACACACAGTGGACGTCAGTTCACCGCAAGGGTGACCCCCTGGAGATCCGGGTCGTCCGGAAGTGTCACGCTCTCGATGGGCTTGCCCGTGGCCGCCGTGCCCGGCCCGGTGGCGAACACACGGGTGACGACCGGGTCCTTGTCCGTACCCGTGCCGCCCCGAGCGCGAGGTCAACCGACCTGGCAGGGAAGGGTGGTCGCCGGGTCACCGCCGTCGCCGTTCACGACGTAGCCGAAGGTGCTGCTCTGCCCCGGACTCAGCGAGCCGTTCCAGTCGGCGTTGTGGACCATCACGTCCTGGCCGGTGTAGGTGGCGTTGCCGTTCCAGAGGCTGGCGACCGACTGGCCGCTCGGGAGCGTCCAGTCGACCATCCAGCCGAGCATCGGGACGTCACCGCTGTTGGTGACGGTGACCTCGGACTGGTAGCCGCCGGGCCAACTGCCCGTGGTGCGGCGGGTGGCGGAGCAGACGCCCGGGACCGGGTCGGTGGGGTTGCCCGGGTCGTGGATACCCGTCACCTCGCCGTTGCCGCCGTCGAACACGACGTCCGAGCAGGAGTAGAAGGTCTCCGTGCTGTCCGAGCGCTGCCACACCATGTAGATGATGTGCCGCCCCGACTTGTTCGCCGGAAGCTGCCCGGTCCAGGAGTAGTTGGCCTCGACCGTGCCCGGGGTGCCGTTGAGCGGCGGGTGGTCGACCGTGAGGAACGGGGTGTCCTCCATGTCGTCCCAGGTGAGTGTCTTCGTCGGGTCGAAGCCGTCCTTGGTGATGTAGACGTAGAACCAACCCGGGTGCGCCGCCCAGGCGTTGTACGAGAAGTCGACCGTGGCGCCCGAGGTGAGATGGGTGACGGGCCAGTCGTCGCGCGGGAGGTTGAACCCCGTGAAGTTCGGGTTCCCGCCGCTGCACAACTGACCGTCCGGCACGAAGCCGCGGGTGCGGCCGGCGCCGTCGGAGCGCAGCACGGAGAACCAGTTGTAGAACGGCGTGGTGCCGCTGACCTGTTGGGCCGCTTTGCAGGCCGGGTTGACGGGCTTGATCTCACCGGTCGTGGTCAGCGCGTCCTGCCAGCACAGGAAGGTGCGGCTGCCGGGTTTCATGGGCGTGCCGTGGGCCTCCGCCCGGCCGCCGGTGGCGAGGATCAGGGCCAGCGCGGGGACGGTGGTGAGCAGGGCGAGAAGGGTGAGGAAGAAGGCTCGGTGGAGGGTTAATCGTGTCATAGACATGACAGATCTACGTCCCTTCGACGGTGTGCGGAACGTGCAAGGGAGGGTGGGCGGGGCGGGAGCGTACCGGGACACCCGACGGGTTCCGGACCGCCGGAGCTATGGGAGCGCTCCCACCCCGCTTGTCCGTGAAGTTAGCGCGGAGTGGGGAGGCTGTAAACGCCGGGCGGGACTCGAAGTGGCGGCCGGGTCCTCGGGGGCGGGTCCGTCCGCGACGCAGGGGCCGTCCGCGAGGCGGGGGCAGTCCGCGAAGCAGCGGCCGTCCGCGAGGCGGGGTCCGTGACGGCGCCGCCCGCGACGGTGCCCGTGCCCGTCAGGCCGGTGCCGTACGGACCCGTGCCGGTGTCTCGGCGGGCGGGAGCGGGGCCGCCGGGAGCTGGACGGTGAACTCCGTGCGGCCGGGGACGCTGGTCACGTCGATCCGGCCGCCGTGCGCCCGGGTGATCGCCGTCGCGATGGCGAGGCCGAGGCCGGAGCCGCCCTCCTTGCCGCCGGACCGGGCGCGGGAGGCGTCGGCGCGGGTGAAGCGTTCGAAGACTGTGGGCAGCAGGGCCGGGGGGATGCCGGGGCCGTCGTCGCGTACCCGGATGACGACGGTGTGGGCGGCCGTGGCCTCGACGCTCGCCGTGACCGTGGTGCCAACAGGTGTGTGCATACGCGCGTTGGCCAACAGGTTGGCCAACACCTGGTGCAGACGGGCCTCGTCGCCGGTCACCAGCGCGGGGGCGTCGAGCGACAGGTGGAGCTGCCACTCGTGGCCGGTGCCGGCGGCCCGCGCGTCCCACACCGCCTCGGCGAGCACGGCCGCGAGGTCCACCTCGGTGGACTGGAGCGGCCTGCCCTCGTCGAGGCGGGCGAGCAGCAGCAGGTCCTCCACCAGTCCCGTCATCCGCGCCGACTCGGCGGTCACCCGGCGCCAGGCCAGCCCCGGTTCGATGCGGTCGGTGCCGCGGTTCATCAGCTCGGCGTAGCCCGCGATGGAGGCCAGCGGGGTGCGGAGTTCATGGCTGGCGTCGGCGAGGAAGCGGCGCATGCGTTCCTCGCTGCGGCGCATCTGCTCCTCGTTGCGCTGGCGTTCGGCGAGCGAGGACTCGACGTGGTCGATCATGCGGTTGAGCGCGGCACCGACCTGTCCGGCCTCGCTGCCGGCGTCGGTGTCCCGCTCGGGCACCCGGGTGAGGGTGGTGACCTCGCCCCGGCCGAGCGGTGAGCGGGAGACCTCGACGGCGGTGGCGGCGACCCGGCCGAGCGGCCGTAGCTGCCGTCGTATGACGACCGCGCACAGGAAGCCCGCCACGGTCAGTCCGGCGAGGGCGACGACCGCCTCGACCACCAGCAGACCGCTGATCATGTCCTGTACGTCGTCCATCGGGAGGCCGGTGAGGACCCGGACGCCGTTGCCGTCGTCGAGCACGGTGACCCGGTAGGTGCCGAGGCCGGGCACGGTGCGGGTGTGTTCCGCGCCGTCGGCCGTGACGCCCTTGAGGGCGGCGCGCTGGGCGGTGCTGAGGCTGTGCGGCGGGGCGTCCTGGCTGACGACCGCGGCGGCGATGATCGCGCCCTTGTCGTCGAGCCGCGCGGCGAGTGTCCCGGCCGCGTGGCCGTTCTCGGTGAGGAACCCGAGGTCGTCGTCGAAGCCCGGCCGCAGTTCCGCCCCGCCCAGGCTGCGTTCGGCCGCGTTGCCGACCCGGTCGTCCAAGTTGCCCAGCAGGTAGGCGCGTTGGACGAGGAACGTGGTGAGGGACATCGCGGCGCACACCACGACGAGGGTGGCGCTGATGAAGAGGAGCAGCCGGGTGCGGAGTGAACGGCCGCGCAGGCGGCCCCGGTCGCGGGTCAGGAGGTTCATCTGCCGTCCTCCACGGGCCGTATGGCGTATCCCATCCCGCGCACGGTGTGGATCATGGGTGCGCGGCCCCGGTCCATCTTGCGGCGGAGGCTGGAGATGTAGACCTCGACGAGGTTGCCGCCGCCGTCGAAGCCGGTGCTCCACACCCGGTCGAGGATCTGGGCCTTGCTCAGCACCTGGCGGGGATGGTCGAGGAGCAGGGCGAGCAGGTCGAACTCCTTGGCGGTGAGCTGGATCGGCTCACCGGCGCGGCGCACCTCGCGGGTCTCGCCGGACAGCGCGAGGTCGCCGAGGACGCGGACGGAGTCGTCGGCCGGGGTGCGTTCGCCGCCCGCCCGGCGCAGCAGTCCGCGCAGCCGCAGCACGACCTCCTCCAGGGAGAAGGGTTTGGTGACGTAGTCGTCGGCGCCCGCTTCCAGGCCGTCGAGGCGGTGTTCGACCGCGTCCCGGGCGGTGAGCATGAGGACGGGCAGCCGCGGGTTCTCGTAGCGGAGCCGGCGCAGCACCTGGAGGCCGTCGAGGTCGGGCAGCATGCCGTCGAGGACGACGGCGTGCGGGGCGCAGCCGCGGGCGATCCGCAGCGCGCTGTGCCCGTCCGGCGCGGGGTAGGGCCGCCAGCCGGCCTCGGCGACCGCGACGGAGAGCAGCTCGGTGAGCGCGGGCTCGTCGTCGACGATGAGCACGCGGACGCGGCTGCTGCGGGACCCGGTGGTGCCAGTCATGTCCGGATTCTGTCCCGGTCCGCTGAGGGAATCCTGTGTTCCACCTGAGCCCTGGCGATGTTCTTCGAGGTCAGCGGGGTGCAGAACGCGTGGGGCCGCACCCCCGTCGCCGGGGATGCGGCCCTCAACTGCCGTACCGGAAGCGCTAGTTGCGGATCAGGTTGCGCAGGACGTACTGGAGGATGCCGCCGTTGCGGTAGTAGTCGGCCTCGCCAGGGGTGTCGATGCGGACGACCGCGTCGAACTCCACGCCGGTGTCGGTGGTGACCTTGACCGTGCTCGGGGTGGTGCCCTCGTTCAGCTCGGTGATGCCGGTGACGGAGAAGGTCTCCTCGCCGGTCAGTCCGAGGGACTCGGCGGACTGGCCCGCCGGGTACTGGAGCGGGACGACGCCCATGCCGATGAGGTTCGAGCGGTGGATGCGCTCGTAGGACTCGGCGATGACGGCCTTGACGCCGAGGAGCGCGGTGCCCTTGGCGGCCCAGTCGCGGGACGAGCCGGAGCCGTACTCCTTGCCCGCCAGGATGACCAGCGGGACGCCCTGCTCGATGTAGTTGCGCGAGGCGTCGTAGATGAAGGAGACGGGGGCGTCGGCCTGCGTGAAGTCACGCGTGAAGCCGCCCTCGGTGCCGGGCGCGACCTGGTTGCGCAGGCGGATGTTGGCGAAGGTGCCGCGGATCATGACCTCGTGGTTGCCTCGGCGGGAGCCGTAGGAGTTGAAGTCACGCCGCTCGATGCCGTGCTCGGTGAGGTACTTGCCGGCCGGGGTGTCCGCCTTGATGGCGCCGGCGGGCGAGATGTGGTCGGTGGTGACCGAGTCGCCGAGCTTGGCAAGGACGCGGGCGCCGGCGATGTCGGAGACCGGGGTGGTCTCCATCGTCATGCCCTCGAAGTAGGGGGGCTTGCGGACGTAGGTCGACTCGGCGTCCCACTCGAAGGTGTTGCCCTCGGGGATGGGGAGCGCCTGCCACTGGGCGTCGCCCGCGAAGACGTCCTGGTAGGACTTGTTGAACATGTCCTCGCCGATGGCGTTCGCGACGACGTCGTTGACCTCGGCCTCGGTGGGCCAGATGTCTTCGAGGTAGACCGGCTTGCCGTCCTGGTCGGTGCCGAGCGCGTCGCGGGTGATGTCCACCTTCATGGAGCCCGCGAGGGCGTAGGCGACGACCAGCGGCGGGGACGCCAGGTAGTTCATCTTGACGTCGGGGTTGATCCGGCCCTCGAAGTTGCGGTTGCCGGAGAGCACCGAAGTCACGGCCAGGTCATGGTCGTTGACGGCCTTGGAGACCTCCTCCGGCAGCGGGCCGGAGTTGCCGATGCAGGTGGTGCAGCCGTAGCCGACGAGGTTGAAGCCGACCTTGTCGAGGTAGGGGGTGAGCCCCGCCTTGTCGAAGTAGTCGGTGACGACCTTGGAGCCGGGGGCGAGGGTGGTCTTGACCCACGGCTTGCGGGTGAGGCCCTTCTCGACCGCCTTCTTGGCCACCAGCGCGGCGGCGACCATGACGTACGGGTTCGAGGTGTTGGTGCAGGAGGTGATGGCCGCGACTGTCACCGCGCCGTGGTCGATCTCGTAGGTCGAGCCATCGGGGGCGGTCACCGTGACCGGGTTCGACGGGACACCGTTGGTGGCCGCCGGGGCGTCGGAGGCGGGGAAGGACTCCTCGCCGGCCTCGTCGGCGGTGGCGACGTAGTTGCGTACGTCGCTCTTGAACTGCTCGGCGGCGTTCGCGAGGACGATGCGGTCCTGCGGGCGCTTGGGGCCGGCGATCGAGGGGACGACGGTGGCGAGGTCGAGTTCCAGCTTCTCGGAGAAGTCGGGCTCGGCGGCCGGGTCGAGCCAGAGGCCCTGCTCCTTGGCGTACGCCTCGACGAGCGCGACCTGCTGCGCCGAACGGCCGGTCAGCTTCAGGTAGTTCAGGGTCTCGCCGTCGATCGGGAAGATCGCGGCGGTGGAGCCGAACTCCGGCGACATGTTGCCGATGGTGGCGCGGTTCGCGAGGGAGGTGGCGGCCACGCCCTCGCCGTAGAACTCGACGAACTTGCCGACGACGCCGTGCTTGCGGAGCATCTCGGTGATGGTCAGCACGAGGTCGGTGGCGGTGGTGCCCGGGGTCAGCTCGCCGGTCAGCTTGAAGCCGACGACGCGCGGGATGAGCATCGAGACGGGCTGGCCGAGCATCGCGGCCTCGGCCTCGATGCCGCCGACGCCCCAGCCGAGCACACCGAGGCCGTTGACCATGGTGGTGTGCGAGTCGGTGCCGACGAGGGTGTCGGGGTAGGCCTGGCCGTTCCTGACCATGACCGTGCGGGCCAGGTGCTCGATGTTGACCTGGTGGACGATGCCGGTGCCCGGCGGGACGACCTTGAACTCGTCGAACGCGGTCTGGCCCCAGCGCAGGAACTGGTAGCGCTCGCGGTTGCGGCCGTACTCCAGCTCGACGTTCTGCGCGAAGGCGTCGTGGGTGCCGAACTTGTCGGCGATGACGGAGTGGTCGATGACCAGTTCGGCGGGCGCCAGCGGGTTGATCTTCGCCGGGTCGCCGCCCAGCTCCTTGACGGCCTCGCGCATGGTCGCGAGGTCCACCACGCAGGGCACGCCGGTGAAGTCCTGCATGATCACGCGGGCCGGCGTGAACTGGATCTCCTGCGACGGCTGGGCCTGCGAGTCCCAGGTGCCGAGGGCGCGGATGTGGTCGGCGGTGATGTTCGCGCCGTCCTCGGTGCGGAGCAGGTTCTCCAGCAGGACCTTCAGGCTGTAGGGGAGCCGGGCCGAGCCCTCCACCTTGTCCAGGCGGAAGATCTCGTACGACTCGTCGCCCACCTGCAACGTGCTGCGGGCGTCGAAGCTGTTCGCCGACACGACAGTCTCCTTCATTGATGTGCGCGTTCCCACCGCATCCTGCCGCCACAACGTCTTGGCCGATCCGCTAAGGTCAGGCTAAGTTAGGTAAGCCTTACTCCCGGGATCGGCGGAGTGTGCGACTGCGGTGCACCTCGGCAGATATCTCGATGTCGAGATAACTCTAGTACACGGGGGCGGATTGGTCATGCCCGGCCGCCCGCACCCCCTCGCTCACCGCTCGAACACTCCGGAACGACCTCCGTGGGCGCGATGGTCGGCGGCGCGGCGACAGCGCAGCCTCCGAGGCCGCCGCCGACACGCCCGACTTCCCCCACGGGAGCGCTCTTCGCCGGACGGCACCGCTCGGCACCGGCGACGAGAGCCCGCGGATCACCTTCTACGGCACCCCGGCGCCCGCCCCGCCGAACTGACGCCGGGTTCCTGAACCGACGCCATGTTCCCGGGAGTTCGGGGTACCCGGTGCGGGACGAAAGGGGGCGGGAATGCCGCTCACGTTCCGCAAGAGTTTCCGGATCCTTCCCTGGCTCCGGCTGAACATCAACAAGGGCTCCTTGTCGTTCACGACAGGAGGCAAGCACGGTCCGCACTACACCCGGAGCACTTCGGGACGTCGTACGACATCGATGGATTTGCCCGGTCCCTTCGGGTGGCGCAAGACCCGGACGCGGAAGCACGACTGACCGGGCGTCACCCGAATGGACCCCCCAAGAGGCGCCATCTCATATCTGAGATAACCTCGGCCCCATGGCAGACGACTACCTCGTACGTATCGGCAAGCTCATCCGTGACGCCCGCCAGCACCGGGGCTGGACACAGACGCAGCTTGCCGAGGCACTCGGCACCAGCCAGAGCGCCGTCAACCGCATCGAGCGCGGCAACCAAAACATCAGCCTTGAGATGATCGCTCGAATCGGTGAAGCGCTGGACAGCGAAATCGTCTCACTGGGCTATGCCGGCCCGATGCATCTGCGGGTCGTCGGCGGGCGTCGGCTGTCCGGCGCGATCGACGTGAAGACCAGCAAGAACGCGTGCGTGGCGCTGCTGTGCGCCTCGCTCCTGAACAAGGGGCGCACAGTGCTGCGCCGGGTCGCGCGGATCGAGGAGGTGTACCGCCTTCTGGAGGTACTCGGCTCGATCGGCGTCCGCACCCGCTGGATCAACGACGGCGTCGACCTGGAGATCGTGCCGCCCGCCGAGCTGGAGATGGCGCAGATCGACGCGGAGGCGGCCCGCCGCACCCGCTCGATCATCATGTTCCTGGGCCCGCTGCTGCACCGCATGGACAGCTTCAAGCTGCCGTACGCGGGCGGCTGCGACCTCGGCACCCGCACCATCGAGCCGCACATGATCGCGCTGCGCCGCTTCGGCCTCGACATCGCGGCGACCGAGGGCCTCTACCACGCCCAGGTCGACCGGTCCGTCACCCTCGACCGGCCGATCGTGCTGACCGAGCGCGGCGACACCGTCACCGAGAACGCGCTGCTCGCCGCCGCCCGCCACGACGGCGTCACGGTCATCCGCAACGCCTCCTCCAACTACATGGTCCAGGACCTCTGCTTCTTCCTGGAGGCACTCGGCGTCGAGGTCGAGGGCATCGGCACCACCACCCTCACCGTGCACGGCGTGCCGACCATCGACGTCGACGTGGACTACTCCCCCTCCGAGGACCCGGTGGAGGCGATGAGCCTGCTGGCCGCCGCCGTGGTGACGGAGTCGGAACTGACGGTACGACGCGTCCCCATCGAGTTCCTGGAGATCGAGCTCGCGGTCCTGGAGGAGATGGGCCTCGACCACGACCGCACGCCCGAGTACTCCGCGGACAACGGCCGTACCCGCCTGGTGGACCTCACGGTCCGGCCCTCCAAGCTGGAGGCGCCGATCGACAAGATCCACCCGATGCCGTTCCCCGGCCTGAACATCGACAACGTCCCGTTCTTCGCGGCCATCGCGGCGGTCGCGCAGGGCCAGACCCTCATCCACGACTGGGTCTACGACAACCGCGCGATCTACCTCACCGACCTCAACCGCCTCGGCGGACGCCTCCAACTCCTCGACCCGCACCGCGTGTTGGTCGAGGGCCCGACCCGCTGGCGGGCCGCCGAGATGATGTGCCCGCCGGCCCTGCGCCCCGCGGTCGTCGTCCTGCTGGCGATGATGGCGGCGGAGGGCACGTCCGTGCTGCGGAACGTGTATGTCATCAACCGGGGTTACGAGGACCTGGCGGAGCGGCTCAACTCCATCGGGGCGCAGATCGAGATCTTCCGCGACATCTGACGCATGCCCGAAGGCCCGCCGCCGCACCGCCGTCACCGGTGCGGCGGCGGGCCGTTGACGTGTCGTCTGATATAGCACCGGCATGCGTACTGAATTCAGCACGGCCGCCCTCGAACCGGGCGCGGTGTACCGCCTGCTCACGGCGACCGTCGTGCCGCGGCCCATCGCCTGGGTGTCGACCGTCTCCGCCGACGGGGTCGACAATCTCGCCCCGCACTCCTTCTTCACGGTGTCGTCGGTCCGGCCGCCCGTCGTGCAGTTCACCTCGGTCGGCCGCAAGGACTCGCTGCGGAACGTGGAGGCCACCGGGGAGTTCGTGGTCAACCTCGCCCCGGAGTCGCTGATGGACGAGGTCAACCGGACCGCCACCGAATTCCCGCACGGCGTCAGCGAGTTCGACGCCGTGGGTGTGGCACGCGAGGCCGCCGCGCGCGTGAAGGCCTCGCGGGTGGCGCGCTCCCCCGTGGCGCTGGAGTGCGAACTGCACAGCACCCTGCGGCTGGGGGACTCCACCGTGGTCTTCGGACGGGTGGTGCACATCGCGGTCGACGAAGGCGTCCTGGCCGACGGTCATCCGGAGGTCACCCGGCTGCGTCCGCTGGCGCGGCTCGGCAAGGACGAGTGGAGCACCCTCGGCGAGGTGCGGGAGCTGCGCCGCATCCGCTACACCGACCGGCCCGCGTCGGGTTGAGGGGAGCGGTCCCTCCCGGTCGTCGTACAGGGAACCTCCCGCACGGGCCGGCCGTGCGGGAGGTTCAGGGCCTATGGCGCGATGGCGGCGGAACGCCGGGCCTCAGCTGTCCGTCAGGGTGATCGCCTGCTGCCGTGCCGCGTGGAAGCGGGGCAGGGGCAGGCCGCCCTGGGGGGACAGTTCCATCACGGTGGCCTCGACCTGGGCCGGGCCGGGGGTGAGCGGGTCGGACGAGGGCTTGCCGGAGTTCTCCCAGCTGTGCTCCATGCCGTCGCAGACCGCCCGGGTGCCGCCGATGCCGTGCCGGATCCCGGAGTCGCCCTGGGAGACGGAGGAACTGACGAACGCCGGGCCCGAGGCGCCGAGGCAGCGGTAGGTACCGGAAAGGGTGACGGTGCCGTCCGGGGCGATGCTGCCCGTGGGGTCGACCGTCACCGTCTCGTAGGGGTCGGCGGACGCGGTCGCGGCGGGGGCGGCGGCGAGCAGCAGCAGCGTGGCACCGGCCGTCGAACCGAGGGCGGAACGCAGGGACATGGAGTACCTCCTGAAGTAGAGGGCTCCACTGGTACCGGTCGGGCGCCCCCACGCCCGTGATCCTCACTCCTTCGGTGGCGAGTCCGGACCGGGCGAGCGCCCTCACTCCTTCGTGGCGACCGGGCACCGAGCGTCGTGGAACCGTCCGAGTGTTGTCCGCGTGTTGTCACGCTTCACCGCAAGCCGTTCCGATGAGTTCGCGGCGGGAGGATGGTCTGTTCATGCGATGCGGGGCGGCGAAGGAGCCGCCGGAACGGATCGCATCCGACGTGGAGGTACGCCATGTGTTCCCACCAGTCCTCGTGCCCCGTGACCGACACCGACACCGTGCACGTCGTCTCCGCCCACCCCGAGCAGGGCTGGACGCTGCTGTGCGACGGCGCGATCGTCTTCGACGACAGCGGCCTGCTGCTCCCCGACGGCCGGATCGTCGCCCCGCACCGGGTACCGGCCGGTCAACTGGCCGTCGCCGCCTGACCGTTCGCAGGTGATCGTCTTCCGTACGCGCCGCCCGCGGTGGTCTGCCGACCGCGAAGGTTGAGCTTGCGTACCCGAGGTGACCAGCAGTGATGCTGACGACCTAAGATGATCAACGTGTCCGACCAGCATGCTCCACGGTCTCTCATCGTCACGCTCTACGGCGCGTACGGCCGCTTCGTGCCCGGCCCGGTCCCGGTCGCGGAACTGATCCGGCTGCTGGCCGCCACCGGCGTCGACGCGCCCTCGGTGCGCTCGTCGGTGTCCCGGCTCAAACGGCGCGGGCTGCTGCTCCCCGCCCGCACCGACCAGGGCGCCGCCGGTTACGAACTCTCCGCCGAGGCACGGCAGTTGCTCGACGACGGCGACCGGCGGATCTACGCGGCCGGACCCTCGGACGACGAGGGCTGGGTGCTCGCGGTGTTCTCCGTCCCCGAGTCCGAACGGCAGAAGCGGCACGTCCTGCGCTCCCGGCTGTCCGCCCTCGGCTTCGGCACCGCCGCCCCTGGCGTGTGGATCGCGCCCGCCCGTCTGTACGAGGAGACCCGGCACATCCTCGGGCGGCTGCGGCTCGACCCGTACGTGGACTTCTTCCGCGGTGAGCACCTCGGCTTCGCGGCGACCGCCGAGGCCGTGGCCCGCTGGTGGGACCTGACCGCCATCGCCGAGGAGCACGAGGCGTTCCTCGACCGTCACGCGCGCGTGCTGGAGGGCTGGCGGCGGCGCGCGGACACTCCGCCCGAGGAGGCCTACCGCGACTACCTCCTCGCCCTGGACTCCTGGCGCCACCTCCCCTACGTCGACCCCGGGCTGCCCGCCGGGCTGCTCCCCCGCGGCTGGCCGGGCGCCCGCTCGGCCGAGGTGTTCCGGGGACTGCACGCACGGCTGCGGGACGCGGGCGCGGAGTTCGCGGGTGTGCCACCGCGGCCACTCGGCCCACCGCGGCCACTCAGCTAAACCTCAGGTTCTTTAGCAGGTCCTCTCAGAGTTCTTACCTAGCCTTCGACGACGTCGCTCGTCGGGTAAGAAAGAGGACTGTTGCGCATGACCACCACGGCAAGGGCTCAGGGAGCCACCGTCTGGCTCACCGGACTGCCGAGCGCGGGCAAGACGACGATCGCCCAGCGGCTGAGCGATCGGCTGAAGGCCGAGGGGCGCCGGGTGGAGGTGCTCGACGGCGACGAGATACGCCGCTTCCTCTCGGCGGGCCTCGGCTTCTCCCGCGAGGACCGCAACACCAACGTGCAGCGCATCGGCCTGGTCTCCGAGGTCCTCGCCCGCAACGGCGTGCTCTCCCTCGTCCCGGTCATCGCCCCCTACGCCGACAGCCGCGAGGCCGTCCGCAAACGGCACGAGGCGAGCGGGACGCCGTACATCGAGGTGCATGTCGCGACCCCCGTGGAGGTGTGCGGCGAGCGGGACGTCAAGGGGCTCTACGCCCGTCAGGCCGCGGGCGCGCTGACCGGTCTGACCGGTGTCGACGACCCGTACGAACCGCCCACGGACCCGGCGCTCACCCTGCCGACGCAGACGCAGAGCCCGCAGGAGTCGGCGGACGCGGTGTACGCGGTGCTGGCCGAGCGGGGGCTGCTGTGACCTTCTCCCTCTCGCATCTGGACGCTCTGGAGTCCGAGGCGGTGCACATCTTCCGCGAGGTGGCGGGCGAGTTCGAACGGCCGGTGATCCTCTTCTCCGGCGGCAAGGACTCCATCGTCATGCTGCACCTCGCCCTCAAGGCGTTCGCACCCGCCCCGGTCCCCTTCTCGCTCCTGCACGTCGACACCGGGCACAACTTCCCCGAAGTCCTGGAGTACCGCGACCGCACCGTCGAACAGCACGGACTGCGCCTCCACGTCGCCTCCGTACAGGACTACATCGACCGCGGAGTGCTCCGCGAACGACCCGACGGGACCCGCAACCCCCTCCAGACCCTCCCCCTCACCGAAAAGATCCAGAGCGAGCGCTTCGACGCCGTGTTCGGGGGCGGGCGCCGGGACGAGGAGAAGGCACGCGCCAAGGAACGGGTGTTCAGCCTCCGTGACGAGTTCTCGCAGTGGGACCCGCGCCGACAGCGGCCCGAGCTGTGGAACCTCTACAACGGGCGGCACGCACCCGGCGAACACGTCCGCGTCTTCCCGCTCTCCAACTGGACCGAACTCGACGTCTGGCAGTACATCGCCCGCGAAGGCATCGAACTCCCGCAGATCTACTTCGCGCACTACCGCGAGGTCTTCGCGCGGGACGGGATGTGGCTGACCGCCGGTGACTGGGGCGGCCCGAAGGCGCACGAGACAGTGGAGAAACGCCAGGTCCGGTACCGGACCGTGGGTGACATGTCCTGCACGGGGGCCGTGGACTCCGAAGCGTCCACCCTCGACGACGTGATCGCCGAGATCGCCGCGTCCCGGCTGACCGAGCGGGGCGCCACGCGTGCCGACGACAAGCTGTCCGAGGCCGCGATGGAAGACCGCAAGCGCGAGGGGTACTTCTAACCATGAGCACGACCACCATCGACACGCTGCGGTTCGCGACGGCCGGTTCGGTCGACGACGGCAAGTCCACGCTCGTAGGACGGCTGCTGCACGACTCCAAGTCGGTGCTGACGGACCAACTCGAAGCCGTGCGGCGGGTGTCGGCCGATCGTGGGCAGGCGGCGCCCGATCTCGCGCTGCTCACCGACGGGCTGCGTGCCGAGCGCGAGCAGGGCATCACCATCGACGTGGCGTACCGCTACTTCGCCACGCCCCGCAGGCGGTTCATCCTCGCCGACACCCCGGGGCATGTGCAGTACACCCGCAACATGGTCACCGGTGCCTCCACCGCCGAGCTGGCGATCGTGCTGGTCGACGCGCGCAACGGTGTCGTGGAGCAGACCGTGCGGCACGCCGCCGTGGCCGCGCTGCTGCGGGTGCCGCATGTGGTGCTGGCCGTGAACAAGATGGACCTGGTCGGGTACGAGCAGGCGGTGTTCGAGCGGATCGTCGAGGAATTCGCGGGCCACGCGGCCGAGTTGGGGCTGCCGTCCTTCACGCCGGTGCCGGTCTCGGCGCTGGTCGGCGACAATGTGGTGGAGCGTTCCGCGCACATGGACTGGTACGGGGGCCCGGCGCTGCTGGAGTTCCTGGAGAACGTCCCGGTCGGCGCCGATCCGTCCGACGCGCCGGCCCGTTTCCCCGTGCAGTACGTGATCCGGGACGGTGAAGTCCGTTGGTATGCCGGGCAGTTGGTGTCCGGTGCGCTGCGGGTCGGTGATCGGGTGACGGTGTGCCCGTCCGGTGCGACCTCCGAGATCGCCGGGATCTCCGTGCTCGGCGCCGAGGCCGGGGCGGCGTACGCGCCGCAGTCGGTGAGTCTGCGTCTCGCCGACCAGCGGGACGTCTCGCGCGGCGACATGATCACCGCCGGGGTCGACGCGCCGACGCTCACCCGGGACGTCCGGGCCGCCGTGTGCCATCTGGCCGACCGGCCGCTGCGGGTCGGCGACCGGGTGCTGCTGCGCCATACGACCCGCACGGTGAAGGCCGTGGTCAGGGATCTCGGCGGGGCCGCCGAGCTGACCGCGAACGACCTGGGCCGGATCACCCTGCGCACCGCCGAGCCGCTCGCCCTCGACGACTACGCGGTGTCCCGTCGCACGGGCGCGTTCCTGGTGATCGACCCGGCGGACGGCGCCACGCTCACGGCGGGCATGGCCGACCTGGCCTGATCCCCGCCCCGCCACGCCCTCGGCCCCCGTTCCGGACGGGGGCCGAGGGCGTTTTCGTGCGGTGGCGCAATGACCTGTCGCGGTCGCAGCCGTCACGAAATGTCAATAGCGCGGTAACAACGGGACCTGTCGGGCGAGAGCGGGCGTTGAACCGGGTATGCCGCTCGGTACCGGGACGAAGGTCCCCTGCGGCGCCCGCCGAGAGACCCTGACAAAGGGCGCCGTACCATTCATATAGTTGAAAGCAGGACAGCCTGCTCCATGAACGGACCCGCCTTGCAAGAACGCCCCTCAGCCTCCGCCTCCTGGCGCATCGCACTGCCGCACACCGCCGCGGCCGTGCCGGTGGCCCGCGCACTGGTCCGTACCGCTCTGTCCGAGGTGAAGCACACGGCCGACAGCGACACCGCGGAGCTGCTGACGGCGGAGCTGGTCGCGAACGCGGTGGAGCACACCGCCGGTGACGCCCCCATAGAGCTCGTGGTCGAGCTGCTGCCCTCCGGCTGCCGGGTCGAGGTGCACGATCCCGACCCGGAGCCGCCGGTGAGTCTGACCAAGCCCGCCGACGAGGAGCCCGACCCCTGGCAGGAGCACGGCCGCGGCCTGCTGCTGATCCGCGCGCTCAGCTCGTCGTGCGGCCACCGGCCGACCGAGTCGGGCAAGGCCGTGTGGTTCCGGCTGCCCGTCGTACCGGCCCAGTGGCGTCCGGCGGGCTGACCGTGCCGGTCAGGCGAGCGTCGCCACCAGGACCGCCTTGATCGTGTGCAGTCGGTTCTCCGCCTGGTCGAAGACGACCGAGTGCGCCGACTCGAAGACCTCGTCGGTGACCTCCAGCGAGTCGAGGCCGTGGGTCTCGTATATCTCGCGGCCGACCTTGGTGCCGAGGTCGTGGAAGGCCGGCAGGCAGTGCAGGAACCGGACGTCCGGGTTGCCGGTGGCCCGCAGCACGTCCATGGTCACGGCGTACGGCGCGAGGGCCGCGATCCGCTCGTCCCAGACCTGTTTGGGCTCGCCCATGGAGACCCACACGTCGGTGACGACGAAGTCCGCGCCCGCGACCCCGTCCTCGATCCCCTCGGTGAGCGTGAGGCGCGCGCCGCTCCGCTCGGCGAGCGCGCGGGCCGCGGTGACGATCCCCTCGGCGGGCCAGTACTCCTTCGGGGCGACGATCCGTACGTCCATGCCGAGCAGCGCGCCGGTGACCAGGTAGGAGTTGCCCATGTTGAAGCGGGCGTCGCCGAGGTAGGCGAAGGCGATCTCCTTGAGGGGCTTGGCGCAGTGCTCGGTCATGGTGAGCACGTCGGCGAGCATCTGGGTGGGGTGCCAGTCGTCGGTGAGCCCGTTGTACACCGGCACGCCCGCGTACGCCCCCAGCTCCTCCACGGCGGCCTGGCTGTCCCCCCGGTACTCGATGGCGTCGAACATCCGGCCGAGCACACGCGCGGTGTCCTTCACGGACTCCTTGTGCCCGATCTGCGAGCCCGACGGGTCGAGGTAGGTGGTCGACGCCCCCTGGTCGGCCGCCGCGACCTCGAACGCGCAGCGGGTGCGCGTCGAGGTCTTCTCGAAGATCAGCGCGATGTTCTTCCCCGACAGGTACCGCGTCTCGCCCCCGGCCTTCTTGGCGGCCTTCAGCTCGGCGGCCAGCTCGATCAGACCGCGGAACTCCTCCTCGGAGAAGTCCAGCTCCTTGAGGAAGTGGCGGCCGGCGAGGGCGGTCGGGACTGTCGCCATGGGGGCGCTCCATCGGTGCGGGTACAGGGGTACGCGAGAACAGGGACGATTGGAATTCTATACGATACCTCGAATTTCTATACGGCCCCTTGCGCGGCCTTCTACACGGCCTCACGCTCGACCGGGCAGCTCATGCAGCGCGGTCCGCCCCGGCCCCGGCCCAGTTCGCTGCCCGGGATCTCGATCACCTCGATGCCCTGCTTGCGCAGGAACGTGTTGGTGGTGGCGTTGCGCTCATAGGCGACGACGACGCCCGGCTCGACGGCGAGGACGTTGCAGCCGTCGTCCCACTGCTCGCGCGCGGCGGCGTGCACGTCCTGGGTGGCGGTCAGCACCCGGATCCGGTCCAGTCCGAGGGCGGCGGCGATGGCGTTGTGCATGTGCTCCGGCGGATGGTCGGTGACCTTCAACTCCTTGTCGCCGACGCCCGGTTCGATGGTGTACGAGCGCAGCAGGCCGAGCCCGGCGTACTGGGTGAAGATGTCGCCGTCGACCATCGTCATCACCGTGTCGAGGTGCATGAAGGCGCGCCGCTTGGGGATGTCGAGCGCCACGATCGTGCGCGCGGAGCCCTCGGCGAACAGCTTGTGCGCGAGCATCTCGACGGCCTGCGGGGTGGTGCGCTCGCTCATGCCGATGAGCACCGCGCCGTTGCCGATGACGAGGACGTCCCCGCCCTCGATGGTGGACGGATAGTCGGCCTGCCCCTGGGACCAGACGTGGAACTTCTCGCTGCGGAAGAGCGGGTGGTGCCGGTAGATCGCCTCGAAGTGCACGGTCTCGCGCTGCCGGGCCGGCCAGCGCATGGCGTTGACGGAGACGCCGTCGTAGATCCAGGCGGAGGTGTCGCGGGTGAAGAGGTGGTTGGGGAGGGGGGCGAGAAGGAAGTCGTCGAGGTCCATGACGTGGAAGCGGACGGAAGTCGGCTCCGCGTGGGCCGCCAGGAACTCGCGCTTGGTCATCCCGCCGACCAGCGCCTCGGTCAGTTCGGCGGCGGGCAGCGCCTCGAAGGCGGCGCGCAGGTGGTCGGTGGCGAGGGGGCCGTACTCCTTCTCGTCGAAGACGCGGTCCAGGACCAGGGAGCGGGCCGCCGGGATCGCCAGGGCCTCGGCGAGCAGGTCGCCGAAGAGGTGGACGGTGACTCCCCGGTCGCGCAGTACGTCCGCGAAGCCGTCGTGCTCGGCGCGCGCCCGGCGCACCCAGAGCACGTCGTCGAAGAGGAGGGCGTCCTTGTTGCCGGGCGTGAGCCTTTTGAGCTCAAGATCCGGCCGGTGCAGGATGACGCGGCGCAGCCGCCCGGTCTCGGAGTCGACATGGAGTGCCATGTCTCCATCCTGACCATCTCCGACCGAGTTCACCCCCTACTTGTCGCACTGTCACTTGTTCTCGTCCTCTTGACGACAACTGCGGCGGGCGATTATCGTCTTACTGACGAGATCGATGCGGGGTCCCACGGGATCCCGCTGACCGGATCTGAGGGACTCTGATGGCCGACATCACCCGGCGCCTGGGCTGGCGCCACCTGCGCGGGGCGCCGACGGCGCACATCCGCCACCACCGCTCGGGCAAACTGCTGCACGACGGGCCCGGACTCAGCTTCTGGTTCCGCGCGTTGACCGCGGCGCTCTCCGAAGTGCCGGTCGACGACCGGGAGTTGGCCATGACCTTCCACGCCCGCACCTCCGACTTCCAGGACGTGGCGGTCCAGGCGACCGTCACCTACCGGATCAGCGACCCGGCCCTCGCCGCCGCGCGGCTCGACTTCTCCGTCGACCCGGACACGGGTGTGTGGCGCGGCGCGCCCCTGGAACAGCTGGGCACACTGCTGACCGAGACGGCCCAGCAGCACGCGCTGGCCGTGCTCGCCCGCACCTCCCTCTCGTCCGCGCTGGTCGACGGGGTGACGGCGGTACGGGAGCGGATCGCGGCCGGGCTCGGCGCCGAACCCCGCCTCCCGGCCACCGGGATCGAGGTGGTCGCCGTCCGTGTGATGGCGCTGCGGCCCGAACCCGAGGTGGAGCGGGCGCTGCGCACCCCGGCCCGCGAGCAGATCCAGCAGGAGGCGGACCGCGCCACCTACGAACGGCGGGCGGTGGCCGTCGAACGCGAACGGGCCATCGCCGAGAACGAGCTCGACAGCCAGATCGAACTCGCCCGCCGTGAGGAGCAGTTGGTCGACCAGCGCGGCACGAACGCCCGCCGCGAGGCCGAGGAGCACGCGGCGGCCGACGGGGTGCGCGCGGAGGCCGAGGCGACCCGCACGGTACGGCTCTCGGAGGCCGAGGCCACCCGGACGGTACGGCTCGCCGACGCCGAGGCGGCCCGTTCCGTACGGCTCGCCCGTGCCGAGGCCGAGGGTTCGCGCGAGGTGGGCGACGCGCGGGCCTACGCCCAGGCGGCCTGGCTGCGGGTGCACGCCGATGTCGACGTCGCCACGCTGAACGCGCTCACCGGGACGCGGCTCGCGGAGAACCTGCCGAACATCGACAGCGTCACCATCTCGCCGGACGTGCTGACGGGGCTGCTCGCCCGGCTCGGCGGCGGTGGCGGGGCCGGCGCGTGAGTCTGGCACCGCGGGTCGTCCTCGTCCACCGGACCACGGAGTACGAGGAGTTGGTGGCCCGGCACGGGACGCACGGCCAGGCCGCCTACTTCCTGCGCTCGCGCGGGCGGGACATCGAGGAGGTCGCCGAACGGCACCGCCGCGCCCGGCGGGCGCTGGCCGAGATCTCCTCCGCGGTTCCGCTGACCTGGCGTCAGACACAGGTCGAGCGGGCCGACTTGGACCGGTTCCTGTTCGCGCCGGAGGACGTGGTGGTCGTGGTCGGGCAGGACGGGCTGGTCGCGAATGTCGCCAAGTACCTCGCCGGACAGCCGGTGTTGGGCTTCGACACGGACCCGGGCCGCAACCCGGGGGTCCTGGTGCGGCACCGGCCGGCGGACGCCGGCGTCCTGCTGGCCTCCGCCCTCGCGGCGGGCACGGGTGCGGACGAACTCACCATGGTCGAGGCCGTGGCCGACGACACCCAGCGGCTGGTCGCGCTGAACGAGATCTATCTGGGCGCCGTCGGTCACCAGACGGCCCGATACCGCCTGGGTCTGGAGGGCGACGGGGGTGTCGTCGAGGCCCAGGCGTCCTCCGGGGTGCTCGTGGGAACGGGCACCGGAGCCACGGGATGGCTCCGGTCGGTGTGGCAGGAGCGGAGCAGCGCGCTCGCCCTGCCACACCCCTCGGAGGACCGGTTGGTGTGGTTCGTACGGGAGGCGTGGCCCTCGCCGGTGACGGGGACGTCGTTGGTGGCCGGCGAACTGGCGGGCTCCGCCTCCCTCCGACTCACCGTCGAGTCCGAGCAGTTGATCGTGTTCGGGGACGGCATGGAGTCCGACTCCCTGGAACTGACCTGGGGGCAGACGGTCGGCGTCGGAGTGTGCGGACAGCGGCTGCGACTGGTCGGCTGACCGTCACAGCCTCGGGTCCACCGGCTCCGACTCCAGCGCCAGCACCCCGAACACCGCCTCGTGCACACGCCACAGCGGCTCCCCCTCCGCCAGCCGGTCGAGCGCCTCCAGACCGAGCGCGTACTCCCTGATCGCCAGCGACCGCTTGTGGTTGAGGAAACGGCCGCGCAGGCGGGCGAGGTTGTCGGGGCGGGTGTACTCGGGGCCGTAGATGATCCGCAGGTACTCGCGGCCGCGGCACTTGATGCCCGGCTGGACCAGTCGGCCGCTCTCGCCGCGCACCACCGCCCCGACCGGCTTGACGACCATGCCCTCGCCGCCCCGGCCGGTCATCTCCAGCCACCAGTCGACGCCCGCCCGTACCGACTCCGGGTCGCCGGTGTCGACGTAGAGGCGGCGCGTGGTCTGGAGGAGGCCGGTGCTGTCGTGCTCCACCAGGCGGTCCAGCAGGGCGAGTTGTTCGTCGTGCGGGAGCGCGGCGAGGCTGCGGCCCTGGACCGCGAGGAACTGGAAGGGGGCCAGGCGGACGCCGTCGAGGCCGTCGGTCGGCCAGCAGTAGCGGCGGTACGCGTCCGTGAACGCCGAGGCGTCGGCGGCCCGTTCGCGCTGCCGGGACAGCAGGCCGGACACGTCCACGCCCCGGCCCTCGGCCGTCTCCAGCGCGGCCAGCGCGGCCGGGAAGACCGCCCCGGAAGCCGCGCCGACCGCCGCGTACTGACCGCGCAGCAGCCCGGACGCCTTCAGCGACCACGGCATCAACTCCGCGTCCAGCAGCACCCAGTCGCCCGCGCCGGAGGCGCTGTCCGATGCAGCAAGTTCCGCCCAGAGGGCCGAGGCGTCCAGCGCCGTCCGCAGCCGGCCGAGGAACTCCTCGGTCACGGAGGGGTCGTCGAAGAACGGGCGGCCGGTGCGGGTGTAGAGCGAGCCCGTCGGGCCGTCGACGCCGAAGCGCCTGCGCGCCGTCTCCGCGTCCCGGCACACCAGCGCCACCGCCCGCGAGCCCATGTGCTTCTCCTCGCACACGACCCGTGCGACCCCGTCCTGCGCGTACTGTGCGAACGCCTCGGCCGGGTGCTCCAAGTAGCCCTCTTCCCGCGAGGTCGCCGTCGGCGCCATCGTCGGCGGCAGATACGGCAGCAGGCGCGGGTCGACCGCGAAGCGGCTCATGACCTCCAGGGCCGCCGCCGCGTTCTCCTCGCGGACCGCCACCCGGCCCGCGTACCGGGTCTCGACGGCACGCCGGCCGTGCACGTCCGCAAGGTCCAGCGGACGGCCGTCCTGGCCGCCGGGTGCCTCCGAGCGCAGCGGGCGGGCCGGCTCGTACCAGACCCGCTCGGCCGGTACGTCGACCAACTCCCGCTCCGGCCAGCGCAGCGCGGTGAGCTTGCCGCCGAAGACGGCGCCCGTGTCCAGGCAGATGGTGTTGTTGAGCCAGCTCGCCTCGGGGACCGGGGTGTGGCCGTAGACGACGGCCGCGCGGCCCCGGTAGTCCTCGGCCCACGGGTAGCGCACCGGCAGCCCGAACTCGTCGGTCTCGCCGGTCGTCTCGCCGTACAGCGCGTGCGAGCGGACCCGGCCGGAGGTGCGGCCGTGGTACTTCTCGGGCAGGCCCGCGTGGCAGACCACGAGCCGGCCGCCGTCGAGGACGTAGTGGCTGACCAGTCCGTCGATGAACTCCCTTACTCGGGCGCGGAATTCGTCGCTCTCCGCGTCCATCTGCTCGATGGTCTCGGCCAGGCCGTGGGTGTGCTGGACCTTGCGGCCCTTGAGGTGACGGCCGTACTTGTTCTCGTGGTTGCCCGGTACGCACAGCGCGTTGCCCGAGCCGACCATGGACATCACCCGGCGCAGCACACCGGGCGAGTCCGGGCCGCGGTCGACGAGGTCGCCGACGAAGACGGCGGTGCGGCCCGCCGGGTGGACGCCGTCGTCGTAGCCCAACTTGCCGAGCAGGGACTCCAGTTCGGCGGCGCAGCCGTGGATGTCGCCGACGATGTCGAAGGGGCCGGTGAGGTGGGTCAGGTCGTTGAAGCGCTTCTCGGTGACGACGGAGGCGTTGTCGATCTCCTCGACCCCGCGCAGGATGTGCACCTTGCGGAAGCCCTCGCGCTCCAGGCCCCGCAGGGAGCGCCGGAGTTCGCGGGTGTGGCGGGTGATGACGCGGCGCGGCATGCCGGCCCGGTCGGCGCGGGCGGCGTTGCGCTCGGCGCACACCTCCTCCGGCACGTCGAGCACGACGGCGATGGGCAGGACGTCGAACCGCTTGGCCAGGTCGATCAGTTGGCGTCGGCTGTCCTGCTGCACGCTGGTCGCGTCGACGACCGCGCGGCGACCGGCCGCGAGGCGCTTGCCCGCGATGTAGTGCAGGACGTCGAAGGCGTCCCGGGTGGCGCTCTGGTCGTTCTCGTCGTCCGAGACCAGGCCCCGGCAGAAGTCCGAGGAGATGACCTCGGTCGGCTTGAAGTGGCGCTGCGCGAAGGTGGACTTGCCGGAGCCGGAGGCGCCGATCAGGACCACGAGGGAGAGGTCGGTGACGGGCAGGACGCGCCCCCGCTGCTCGTTCCCGGAAACCTGTGTCTCGGTCATGCCGCCTTCGCCTCCTCCGTGGTCACCTGCTGGAATACCGCCATCTGGGTGGGCGGTCCCACCTCGGGGTCGTCGGGTCCGACCGGTACGAACTCGACGTCATAACCGTGCCGCCCGGCCACCTTCGCCGCCCACGCGCCGAACTCGGCGCGGGTCCACTCGAAGCGGTGGTCGCCGTGGCGGACGTGTCCGGCCGGGAGGGTCTCCCAGCGGACGTTGTACTCGACGTTCGGGGTCGTCACGAGGACCGTCCTCGGGCGGGCGGCGCCGAACACCGCGTACTCCAGCGCCGGCAGCCGGGGCAGGTCGAGGTGCTCGATCACCTCGCTGAGCACGGCGGCGTCGTAGCCCGCCAGGCGCTTGTCGGTGTAGGCCAGCGAGCCCTGGAGGAGCCGGACGCGCGAGGACTGCCGCTCCCCCATGCGGTCGAGCTTGAGGCGGCGGGCGGCGATGGTGAGCGCGCGCATCGACACGTCGACGCCGACGATCTCCGTGAACCGGGTGTCCTTGAGCAGCGTCTGCACCAACTGGCCCTGGCCGCAGCCGAGATCGAGGACGCGGGTGGCGCCGGACGCCTTGAGGGCCTCGACGATCGCCTCCCGGCGGCGCACGGCGAGCGGCGTCGGCTTCTCCTCGGTCTCCGTCTCCGTCGCGACGGCGTTGTCGATGTCCTCGACCTCGCTGTCGTCGGCCTCGGCGAGCCGTACCAGTTCCAGTCGCTCCATCGCCTCCCGGGTCAGGGACCAACGGCGGGACAGATAGCGGCTGGTGATGAGTTTCTGCTCGGGGTGCGCGGGCAGCCAGCCCTCGCCGGCCCGCAGCAGCTTGTCGACCTCGTCGGCGGCCACCCAGTAGTGCTTGGCGTCGTCGAGGACCGGGAGCTGGACGTAGAGGTGGCGCAGTGCCTCGGCGAGCGTCAGCGTCTCCGACTCCAGTACGAGGCTCACGTAGCGCGAGTCGCCCCACTCGGGGAACTCGGCGTCCAGCGCGACCGGTCGGGCGGTGACCGTCCAGCCGAGCGGCTCGAAGAGCTTGGTTACGAGGTCGGTTCCGCCTCTGGCGGGCAGCGCGGGCACCTCGACGCGCAGCGGCAGCGGCCGGGCCGCGCGCTCGGGGCGGGCGTCGCACACACCGCGCATGGCGCTGGAGAAGACCGCGCTCAGGGCGACGGCGAGCAGCGAAGAGGCCGCGTACGGACGGTCGTTGACGTACTGCGCGAGCGCCGCGTCGGGCGCGCCCCCGCGCCCATTGCCCTTGCCCCGCCGGACCAGTGCCACCGCGTCGACCTCCAGCAACAGCGCCGCCGTGCAGCGCCCGGCATCCGCCTCGGGGTAGAGGACGTGTGCCGTGCCGTAGGACGTGGAGAACGCCTGCGCCTTCCCGGGATGCTTGTGCAGCAGGAACCCGAGGTCGGTGGCGGGGAGTTCGGGGGTGCCGGTGGTACTGATCGTCAGGAACATGCGGAGGACCTCTCCGACGGTGGACGGGGTGTGGTGGCGTACGTGCGGGAGCCCCCGGGGCCGGTGACACCCGGGGGCTCGGCAGGACGACCGCCCCACCTTCGCACAGGCCGGGCGAGCTGCGCCTTCGGTTATCGCGCGGGGCCGTCCGCCAGCCGCCGCACCGTCGCGACCGTCTGGTCGAGGATCGTGTCGAAGAGGCGGGCGTGGGCGGCCGGGAGGCCGGCGAGGAGGGGGCGGAGGGCGTCCGCCGCCGGGTCGGGGGCGGGGCTGTCGTCGAGGAGGGCGGTCATCTCCTCGTCGGGTCTGCGGTGGCCCTCGTAGACGGCGTGGCCGAGCATGGTCGAGGAGATGAGGGTGACGGCCAGGGCCAGGTCCTGCGGGGAGAGGCCCGCGGGGGCGAGGATCTCGCGCAGCCGGGTCAGGCCGGGGGTCCAGGCGGGGTGCCGGGTCGTGGTCATGTAGGGCATGAGCTGGGGGTAGGGGCGGAGGTTGGCCTGGCCCGCGCGCATCCAGGCGCGGAGCCGGTCGGGCCAGGGGCCCTCGGGGATGGGGTCGCGGCGCATGGCCTCCAGGACGTGGTCGGCGGCGGCCTGGAGGAGGGCGTCGCGGTCCGGGAAGTAGCGGTAGAGGGCCATGGGGGCGGCGCCGACGGCGTCGGCGACCCGCTTGATGGTGAGGGACACGGCGGGTTCGGCGAGCAGTACCTCGACCGCGCCCTCGACGATCCGCTCCCGTGACAGCCGGGGCGGGCGCCCCCTGCCCCGGCGGCCGGAACCCGTCGCCACCTGCGTCATCCGCTGCGCCTCTCCGTCCGTGACAGCCGTGCCCGGACAGGGGAAGGCTACCGCTCCGGCACTTTCCGGGCCCGGCTCCCATTATTTTGCGTATGGCGTACGAAAAACATGCCAGACTCGTTTCGTTCGGCCCCCTGTCGTACGCACCAGCCGGAGGCTTCGCCATGTCCGCGTCCGCTGTCCCCACCCCGCCCGCCGAGGGGTCCGGGCCCGCGCGCTCCGGCGCCGTCGTCTGGGTCCTGGCCCTCGGCGGGATCACCGTCTCGCTGATGCAGACGCTGATCATCCCGATCGTGCCCGAACTGCCGAAGCTGCTGAACTCCTCGCCGTCCGACGCCACTTGGGCGATCACCGCGACCCTGCTCGCCGGTGCCGTCGCCAACCCGGTGGTCGGGCGGCTCGGGGACATGTACGGCAAGCGGCGGATGCTGCTGCTCAACCTCGTGCTGCTGATAGCGGGTTCGGTGGTCGGCGCGCTCAGCGACTCGCTCGCGCCGATGATCGTCGGACGGGCGCTCCAGGGCTTCTCGATGGCGGTCATCCCGCTCGGCATCAGCATCATGCGCGACGAACTCCCGCCCGAGCGGCTGGGATCGGCGACCGCGCTGATGAGCGCGTCGCTGGGGGTGGGCGGTGCGCTGGGGCTGCCCACGGCCGCGTTCATCGCCGAGAAGGCCGACTGGCACGTGCTGTTCTGGACGGCGGCGGTGCTCGGCGCCGTGGTCACCGTGCTCGTCGTGGCGCTCGTACCGGAGTCGGCGGTGCGCAGCGGCGGCCGGTTCGACGTGGTGGGCGGCGTCGGGCTGTCGATCGGCCTGGTGTGTCTGCTGCTCGCCGTCTCCAAGGGCGCGGACTGGGGCTGGGGCAGCGGGACGACGACCGGACTGTTCGTCGCGGCCGTCGCCGTCCTGCTGGTGTGGGGCTGGTGGGAGCTGCGCACCGACCGGCCGCTGGTCGATCTGCGGACCAGCGCGCGGCGCCAGGTGCTGCTGACCAACCTCGCGTCCGTGGTGTTCGGCTTCGCCATGTTCGCGATGTCGCTGGCCGTGCCGCAACTGCTCCAACTGCCCACGCTCACCGGCTACGGCCTGGGCCAGACCGTGCTCGCGGCGGGCCTCACGCTGGGCCCCTCCGGCCTGGTGATGATGGCCACGGCGCCGCTGTCCGCGCGGATCTCGGCGGCGGCCGGGCCCCGGGTCACCCTCATGCTGGGCGCGCTGATCGTGGCCGCCGGTTACGGCCTCGGGGTCGTCATGCTGGCCGCCGTCTGGCAGGTCGTCGTGGTGTGCTGTGTGATCTCCGCCGGGGTCGGCCTCGCCTACGGCGCGATGCCCGCGCTGATCATGGGGGCCGTGCCGCTGTCCGAGACGGCCGCGGCGAACAGCCTGAACAGTCTGATGCGTTCGATCGGCACGTCGGCCTCCAGCGCGGTCGCCGGGGTCGTACTGGCCCATATGACGACGACGTTCGGCTCGCTGACGGTCCCCTCCCACAACGGTTTCCGCGTGATCATGGGCATCGGTTCGGTGGCGGCCCTGGCGGCCCTGGCACTGGCCGCGTTCCTGCCGGGCCGGCGGTCCGCCGTCGGCGCGGGCGTGCCGACGGCGGCCTCCGCCGGGGCGGGGGCAGCGGCGAGGTAGGGGCCGGGGCGCGGTCAGGGGCACCGGCCCCCTCGGCGCTACGACAGCTGCGACTGCACCTGGGCCGAGATCAGCTCCAGGTGGTCCAGGTCGTCGAGGTCGAGGATCTGGAGGTAGACGCGCCGGGAACCGGCCTCGGCGTAGCGGCCGATCCTGTCGACGACCTCGGACGGGGAGCCCGCCAGGCCGTTGGCCTTGAGCTCGTCGACCTCGCGGCCGATCGCGGCGGCGCGGCGGGCGACCTCCTGGTCGTCCTTGCCGACGCAGACGACGAGGGCGTTGGAGTAGACGAGGTCGTCGGCCTTGCGGCCGGCCGCCTCGGCGGCGGCACGGACCCGGCCGAACTGCCGCTCGCTGTCCTCGACCGAGGCGAAGGGGATGTTGAACTCGTCGGCGTACCGTGCGGCCAGCTTCGGCGTGCGGCTCGCGCCGTGCCCGCCGATCAGCACGGGGATGCGGGCCTGCGCGGGCTTGGGCAGCGCGGGCGAGTCGGTCAGGTCGTAGTACGTGCCGTGGAAGTCGAAGGTCTCACCGGGCTTGGTCTCCCACAGTCCGGTGACGATGGCCAGCTGCTCTTCCAGACGGGCGAACTTCTCCTTCGGGAAGGGGATGCCGTACGCCTTGTGCTCCTGCTCGAACCAGCCCGCGCCCAGGCCGAGTTCGACCCGGCCGCCGGACATCTGGTCGACCTGTGCGACCTGGATGGCGAGCACGCCGGGCAGGCGGAAGGTACCGGCCGTCATCAGGGTGCCGAGCCGGATCCGCCTGGTCTCGCGGGCGAGTCCGGCCAGGGTCAGCCAGGCGTCGGTGGGACCGGGAAGGCCGTCGCCGGACCCCATGCTCAGGAAGTGGTCGGAGCGGAAGAAGGCGTCGAAGCCCAGATCCTCGGTGGCCTTGGCCACGGCGAGCAAGGTGTCGTAGGTGGCGCCCTGCTGGGGCTCGGTGAAGATACGGAGATCCATACCTCCATCCTGCACGCCGACCGGCCCCTCGACCCCACCGGTCCCCCGGACCCCACGCCTGCCCGGTCGGGTGAACTTGCGTCAACCGTGCGCTCGGGACTGCCCGTGCCAGTGACCGGCCCGGATGATGATCGTTGGCTCGGGCGGAGCCGGACCGCCGGGATTCCCGCACCGGCGAGGCGACGCCGGGGCGTCAACCGCATCGGCCTCCGCTTCCGGGGGCCACGGGCCGAGGAGGCCGTCATGTCCGAAGAAGCCGTGCCGCAGCAGGGCGGGACCGCGCAACCGAAGGGGTTGTTGCAGCAGATGGAGGAGCTGATGGCGTCACTGAACGCGGACCTGTCCGCCCTCGACGCGGATCTGTCGGCCGCGAGCACGGGGTCGGCGCCCGCCGAGGAGGGCGGCGCGACCGCCTGACGCCGCCGCGGCGCCGGAGGCGGACGTCTCGGTCACCCCGCCTCCCGCTCCGGTATCTCCGCCCGCTCCCGGTCCGCCAGTCTTCGCAGCATCTCCAGGACCCGGTCCCGTGACTCGTCCGCCGCGTCGATCGCCTCCATGCACTGCCAGTACGTCCCCTCGTCGTCCGCCGCGCAGGCGATGCCGACCAGGGCGATACCGACCTCGCCGAGCAGGCCGCCCAGGCAGAGCAGGGCGAGCCGGGCGTCGCCCAACTCCGTGAGCTGCGCGGCCCGCAGGTCCTCGACGGCGAGCACCGGGGTGTCCAGGACACCGCAGCCCCGGCCCGCCAGCTCGGTCAACCCCAGTGCCTCGCCGCGCAGTTCGGGCGGGCCGAAGACCGCGAGGCGGCTGCCGATCGCCTGGGCCAGGGCCTGCGCCTGCCACACCTCCGTCATGGTCTGCGGCACATCGTCGCTCCCCGCCAGGGCGCGCCTGCTCGTCAGGATGAGCCGCATCGCGTCCATCCGCTGCCCCCGTCATGTCCCGACGCGCTGTTCGCACGTCCGCCCGAACTCCCTTGTCCACTACCCAGAGTGAGAGTCCCTGAGGCGAAAAGCCAGAGGAAGGCGGAAATCTGTGGACAACAAATCGGTTGCGGACAGATTAATGACTCCGGAGAGTGAAAATGGACGCGCCCGCTCCCCCGACCTGTCCATTACGGCCGGGGGAACCTGTCCTCGTTCCGGTCGATCTTCGCCTCCAGCGCGGCGAGCGGGTCGACGCCGAGCACCTCGCACAGCTGGAGCAAGTAGGCGAGTACGTCGGCGACTTCGTCCCGCACCCGGTGCGCGCGGTCCGGGTCGTCCATGACCCGCGCGGACTCCTCGGGGGTCAACCACTGGAAGATCTCGACCAGTTCGGAGGCCTCCACACTGAGCGCGGCGACGAGGTTCTTGGGCGTGTGGTACGGCTGCCAGTTGCGGGCGGCGGCGAACTCCGCCAGCCTGCGCTGGAGTTTCGCCACGTCGAGATGTTCTGTCACGGCACCAGGTGTACCACCGTGACCCCCTCGACCTGTTCGGCCCAAGACGCGTCGCTCACCGCGCCGACCAGCCGGATGTGCCCGCGCTCGCACATCCGGGCGGCGAGCCGCAGCAGTTCGGCCCGTTGCCGTACGTCCAACGCCCGGTCGATTCCGTCGGCGAGGACGGTGAGGGTCCGCATCGCGGCCGGGACCTCGCCCGGCGGGTCCACCTCAAGGACGCCGGGGCCGGTGAGGAGCACCAACGCGAGGGCCGCGTACCGGAGTTCACCGTCACCGAGCCGTTCGAAGCCGGTGCGCACCCGGTCGCCCCGGTCGAGCACGGCCCGGACCGTGCCGTCGCCCAGGGGTTCCGCGAGCACGTCGGCGACGACCGGGGCGCAGCCGGCGCGGACGGCCGCGACGAGCTGGCCGTGCCGTCGCGCGCACTCGCTGCGGGTGCGCCAGAGCACGTCGGCGAGGTTGGCGCAGTCCCGCAGCAGCCGCCCGTCGCCGATCGGCACGGGGGCGCGCATCCGGTCGGGGACCGGGTCGCAGGCGAAGACGGACCGCAGGGCGACCACCATCTGCTCGGCGGCGGCGAGGACTTGGCGCTGTCCGTCTGTCTTGCCCGCGACCCGCAAGGGCAGCAGGGCGGTGCCGAGCCGGTCGTCGGGGAGCGGGGCCCGGGTGACCGGTGAGGAACCCGCCGTGTGCCAGGCGGCCTGGACGAAGCGGCGGGTGGGGTCGCGCAGGGCGGTCTCCAGCAGGACCAGCCCGCCGGACGTCAACCGCTCGCCCACGATGCGCAGTTCGGGCTCGGCCTGGACGGCGACATCGAGCCGTACCGGGCCCTCGGGTCCGTCCGCCGTGCAGCCGATGCGGAACCCGCGCCGCCGCTGCGCGTCGGGCCGGGCCCGGTCCGGGACGCAGGCGACCGGGTCCGGGAACACCTCCCCCACCGCGCCTCCGCCGCCCAGGCGCGCGAGTGCCTCGTAGGCCCGCAGCGCGCTCGTCTTGCCGCAGCCGCTGGGCCCGGCGAAGAGGGTGAGCGGCCCGAGCGCGAACCCGGCCCCCCGGTGCGCGGCGAACGCCGACAGCCGCAGTTCGGTGAGGTGCGGCCGGTCGGGGCAGGCCTCGGCCTCCGGGTCGGCGGCGGGCACCGGCCGGGGCGCGGCGGCCTGCGCGGGCACGCGGGGCTCGCACGGCGGGGCGGGCTGCGGGAGGTGGGACCGCGGGGACTGTGGGGGCAGGGCCATATCCGGACCGTAGGCCTCCGCCGTCAGGCGAACCGTTCCCTCCCGGCGACCTTCCTACGATCGGGGGACCGGCCCGCGCCGCGCCCGGCAGCGGGCGGACTCACACGCCCGGAACCCCCGCCCCCTCCATCAGCCCGCGCACTTCCGTGCCGGGCGGCGTGAGCAGGAACACATTCCGGTCCACGCGGGTCATCCCGCTCGACAGGCCGAAGACGACACCCGTGCTGAAGTCCAGCACCCGCTTGGCGACCTCGCCCTCCGCGCCGGTCAGGTCGAGCAGCACGGGTATGCCCGCCATCAGGGTCTCCGCGACCTCGCGGGCGTCCCCGAACACGTTCACGCGCAGGACCACGAAGCGGCGGCGCGGCTCGGTCGCGGCCTCGGGCACGGCCCGGTGGCCCACGGCGGACGGCCAGGCGTCCCGGCCGCGCAGCGGCACCACCTGCGCGAGCCCCTCCCACTGTTCGTCGGTGACATCGTGGCTGTTCACCGGCATGCTCCGTCCTGGGTCGCGCTGGCAGTCTGCATCCGGCAATTGTTGCGCACTGTCACCCGTTCGGCCCAACAGCGACACACTCCGCGACAAGATCGGCCGCATCTCACACCGGCCCCCGGCCCGTTGTGCAGCGCGCGTAACCCCTCATGATCGAGCCGCGTGACATCGGCGTAACGGGCAATTCGTAGCGTCTACGGCATGACGACGAGCCTCCGGACGCAGCAGGTACGAACGGTCTGCTCGTACTGCGGTGTGGGCTGCGGCATGCTGCTGAACGTCGGCGCGGGTCCCGACGGCAGGCGTACGGTCCTGAAGGCGTCCGGCGACAAGGCGCACCCGGCGAACGCGGGACGGCTGTGCACCAAAGGCGCGACCACGGCCGAGATGCTCGCCGCGCCGGGCCGGCTGACCGGCGCGCTGGTCCGGGACGAGCGCGGCGCGGAGCCGGTGCCGGCGCCGGTCGCGGACGCCGTCGCCGAGACCGCGCGCCGGCTGCGGAGGATCGTCGACGAGCACGGGCCGGACGCGGTCGCCTTCTATGTCTCGGGGCAGATGAGCCTGGAGGCGCAGTATCTGGCGAACAAGCTGGCCAAGGGGTTCGTGCGGACGAACCAGATCGAGTCCAACTCCCGGCTGTGCATGGCGAGTGCGGGTGCCGGTTACAAGTCGTCGCTGGGCGCGGACGGGCCGCCGGGTTCGTACGAGGACTTCGAGCGGGCGGACGTGTTCCTGGTCATCGGCTCGAACATGGCCGACTGCCATCCGATCCTCTTCCTACGGATGATGGAGCGGGTCAAGGCGGGCGCCAAGCTGATCGTCGTCGACCCGCGCCGGACCGCCACGGCGGCGAAGGCCGACCTGTTCCTCCAGATCGCGCCGGGCACCGATCTCGCCCTGCTCAACGGCCTGTTGCACCTGCTGCACGAGAACGGGCACACCGACCAGGAGTTCATCGCCGCGCACACCGAGGGCTGGGAGGCGCTGCCCGGGTTCCTCGCCGACTACCCGCCGGACGCCGTCGCCGCGACCACCGGTCTCGCCGAGGACGACATCCGGACGGCGGCCCGGCTGATCGGCGAGGCGGGCGAGTGGATGAGCTGCTGGACGATGGGCCTCAACCAGTCCACGCACGGCACCTGGAACACCAACGCCCTCGTCAACCTGCATCTCGCGACGGGCGCCATCTGCCGTCCGGGCAGTGGCCCGTTCTCCCTCACCGGCCAGCCGAACGCGATGGGCGGCCGTGAAATGGGCTACATGGGACCGGGGTTGCCGGGCCAGCGGTCCGTACTGGTCGACGCGGAACGGGAGTTCACCGAGGAGGTGTGGGGGCTGCCGCCGGACACGATCCGCGCGGACGGTGTCGGCCGGGGCACCGTCGAGATGTTCCGGAAGATGGCCGACGGCGAGATCAAGGCCTGCTGGATCATCTGCACCAACCCGGTCGCCTCCGTCGCCAACCGACGCACCGTCATCGAGGGCCTGGAAGCAGCCGAGTTCGTCGTCACCCAGGACGTCTTCACCGACACCGAGACCAACGCCTACGCCGACGTCGTCCTGCCCGGCGCCCTGTGGACCGAGTCGGAGGGCGTCCTCGTCAACAGCGAGCGCACCCTCACCCTCGCCCGCCCCGTCGTCGACCCACCCGGCGAGGCGATGTCCGACTGGCGGCTCATCGCGGCCGTGGCCTGCGCGATGGGCTACGAGAAGGGCTTCTCCTACGACAGTGCCGAGCAGGTCTTCGAGGAGATACGGCAGTTCTGGAACCCGGTGACCGGGTGGGACCTGCGCGGGGTGACCTACGAGCGGCTGCGGGCCACCCCGGTGCAGTGGCCGGCGGCGGCGGAGGACGGGCCGGAGCGCAATCCCATCCGGTACGTGGGCGGCGGTGAGCTGCGGTTCCCGACGGCCAGTGGACGGGCGGTGTTCCACGCCCGCCCGCATCTGCCGGCCGCCGAACTGCCCGACGACGACTACCCGTTCGTGCTGAACACGGGACGCCTCCAGCACCAGTGGCACACCCTGACGAAGACGGGCAAAGTCGCCAAGCTGAACAAGCTGAACCCCGGGCCGTTCGTGGAGCTGCATCCGCAGGACGCGCGGGAGTTGGGGATCGCGGAGGGCGACTCGGTGGAGGTCGCGTCGCGGCGCGGGCGGGCGGTGCTGCCGGCCGTGGTGACCGACCGGGTGCGGCCCGGGAACTGTTTCGCGCCCTTCCACTGGAACGACCTCTTCGGTGAGTACCTGAGCGTCAACGCCGTGACGAGCGACGCGGTGGACCCGGTCTCCTTCCAGCCGGAGTTCAAGGTCTGCGCGGTGTCGATGGCGAAGGTGGCGAGCGCGCCACCGGCCGCAACGGAGGTACGGCCGCAGGCACTTGAGCCGACCTCGGTGACCCCGGGCGCGAATCCCTTCGGACTCGACCCCGCTCCCCCGCCGGTGCTCACCGCACAGGAACGCGTCTACCTGACCGGCTTCCTCGCGGGCATCGAGTCCGGTGCCCCGGGAGTGCCGACGCTTCCGCCGGACGCGCCCTTCGGTGCCGAACACGCCTTGTGGGTCAACGGTGTTCTGGCCGGGATGTATTCGCGGTCGACGGCCGCTCCCGCGCCGGAGGGGCAGCGGCAGCCGCAGGACGGGCGGCAGATCGTCGTGCTGTGGGCCTCGCAGACGGGTAACGCCGAGGAGTTGGCGGCTGCCACCGCCGAACGGCTCGGCTCGGCCGGGCACCGGGCGAGTCTGCTCGGCATGGACCAGGCCGACGTCGGCACGCTGCCGCCCGGCGCCGATCTCCTCTTCATCACCAGCACGTTCGGCGACGGCGACGCCCCCGACAACGGCTCCGGCTTCTGGGACGCGCTCGCCGCCGAGCAGGCGCCCCGGCTGGACGGAGTGCGGTTCGCGGTGCTGGCCCTGGGCGACTCCTCGTACGACGACTTCTGCGGGCACGGGCGCCGACTGGACGCGCGGCTGGACGAGTTGGGCGGGGTGCGGCTGGCCCCGCGCACGGACTGCGAGCCGGACTTCGAGCCCTCGGCGGACGCGTGGCTGGGCCAGGTGCTCAACGCGCTCGGCACCGACACCGAGACCGAGACCGAGCCCCCGACACCGCGGCCCCGCACCCCGAAACAGACCCTCACCGCCGCCCGGCTCGTGGGCAACCGGCTGCTCAGCCGCCCCGGCGCGGGCAAGGAGGTCCGCCGGTTCACCCTCGACACCGGCGGCACCGACCTGGCGTACGAGACGGGTGACGCGCTCGGCGTGCGGCCGGTCAACTCCCCCTCCCTGGTGGAGGAGTGGCTCGCCGCCACCGGCACCGACGCCCGGACGGCCGTAGCGCTGGAGGGGGTGGGGGAGGTCCCGTTCGCCGAGGCGTTGCACCGGCGGTTGGACATCACCCGGATCACCCCGGACCTGCTGCGGTTCGTGGCCGAACGGGCGCGGGACGACCGGGAGTTGCGCAAGCTGCTGCGGCCGGACAACAAGGACCGGCTCGCGCAGTGGAGTTGGGGGCGGCAGGCGGTGGACGTGCTCGCCGAGTATCCGGTGAAGGCGGCCGCGCAGGACTGGGCGGGAGTGCTCAAGTCGCTTCAGCCGCGCCTGTACTCGATCTCCTCCAGCCCGCTCGTCGACCCGCACAGTGTGTCGCTGACGGTGTCGGTGGTGCGGTACGAGAATCTCGACGGCCGTCCGCGCGGCGGGGTCTGCTCACCGTTCCTGGCCGATGCCGAGACAGGCACCGAGGTACCCGTGTTCGTGCAGCGGTCGCCGCACTTCCGGCCGCCCGCCGACGCGGCGACGCCGATGGTGATGGTGGGGCCGGGCACGGGTGTCGCGCCGTTCGTCGGGTTTCTCCAGGAGCGGCGCGCGCTCGGGCACTCGGCGCCGAACTGGCTGTTCTTCGGCGAGCAGCACCGCGCGACGGACTTCTACTACGAGGAGGAGCTGACCGCGCTGCTCGGCGAGGGCGCGCTCGCCCGGCTCGACACGGCCTTCTCCCGCGACCAGCGGGCCAAGGTGTACGTGCAGGACCGGATGCGGGAGCACGGGCCGGAGTTGTGGCACTGGTTGCAGCAGGGCGCCCACTTCTACGTGTGCGGTGACGCCTCGCGGATGGCGAAGGACGTGGACCGGGCGCTGCGTGACATCGCAGTCGCGCACGGCGGGCTCGACGAGGCGGAGGCGGCCTCGTACGTGAAGCAACTGGCGGCGGCCAAACGGTATGTGCGCGATGTTTACTGAATGAACCGATGGCTTCGGTCAGTTGAACAATGACGTTCGCTTTTGCGGCTTTCTCTACCAAAATCGGACTTCTTACCACCCTCACACCTGACTCTTCACGCTGCGCGCCACCCCGCTCACCGGCGCCGAATAGCCTCCTGTGTCGTGCACTTGGCAGAAACACCTCAGGTGACACCCGGTCGGCGGACACAGTCGGCGGTGTCCGCCCCGGAACCTCCCGCGCAGTGGCATCGCATCCTCACCCTGCTCGCCGACATCAGTCTGTTCATCGGCGTCCGGCCGGTGTGGACGCAGGCCGCCAGCCACCGGCTCGTCGTGGCGGCGGCCGTCTCGCTCTGCTACGTCTCGATCCTGGTGTGCGGTGTGCTGGCCCTGGTGGTGCGCCGGGCGCGGTCGCTGGCCCGGATCGACCTCGCCGTGCTGGTGACGGCGGTCCTGCTGACGCTGGCCGCGTGGTCGGTGTTCCACAACGGCGGCGACGAGGCGGTCCTCACCACCCAGGCCGCCAAGGAACTGGCCGCCGGGCACCCGGTCTACGGACAGCCCTGGCCGTGGCTCTTCCACTCCGGCGGTGTCGCGCTGACCCCGACGGTGTCCGGCGGCTACGACTACACCTACGGATATCCGCCGCTGGAAGCCCTGTTGACGGTACCGCTGCTGTGGATCGGGCACGGCGGCGCGCCCGCGACGGCCGTCGCCACCGGTGCGCTCATCGCGGGCGCGGTCCTGATGTGGCGGCTGCTGCCCACCCAGTGGCGCTCGGCGGCCACCATCGCCTGCCTGGGCCTGGGCCTGCTGCCGACGTACGGCCGGCAGGGCTATCCCGCCGTGCTGGCCATGGCGTTGCTGGTGCCGGTGGTGATCCGCTGGCCCCGGATCGGCAGGGGCGGCCGGCTCGGTCCCGCCGGGATCGCCCAGGCCGCGTGTCTGGGCGCGGCCTGCGCGGCCCAGCAACTCCCCTGGTTCCTCACGCCGTTCCTGCTGGCCGGGATCTACGCCGTGCGGCGCGGTGAACTCGGCGCCAGGCAGGCGGGGTTGGTGCTGCTGCGGATCGTCGCCGTCGCGCTCACCGCGTGGCTGCTGATCAACACGTACTTCATCGTGCACGAGCCGGGCACCTGGATCGCGGGAATCGCGCTGCCGCTGACCCAGGGCGCGGTGGTGCACGGCCAGGGCCTGGTGGACATCTCCCTGTACTTCACCAACGGCAGCGACCGGCTCGACTGGTACTCCCACGCGAGCATGCTGCTGGCGGCGGGCCTCCTCGCCGTGTTCGTGCTGTTCGTACGGCGGCTCGGCCCGGCCGCGACCGTCCTGCCGTGGTGCGCCTTCTATCTGGCGACCCGCTCTCAGGACGGCTACTACCTGATGATGACGCCGCTGTGGCTGGCGGCGGCGGTCACCACACCGCTCTCCGAGTTCCGCGACGCGTGGCAGCCGCGCCCCCGTGCGCTGTCCGGCCCGCACCGCCGCCGGTTCCGGGTCGCGGCGGCCGTGCTGCTGCTCACGCCCGCGCTGGCGAGCGCCGCCGTGGCGGCGACGGGAGCGGCGCCGATGAGCATGCGGCTGGCCGGGGTGCGGCGCGCGTCGCCGACCGTGGTGACCCGGCTGACCGTCCAGGTCACCAACTCCTCCGACAGCGCCCTCTCCCCCCACTACATGCTCACCACGGGTCAGGGCATGAGCCGGTTCTGGTCCCAGGCGGGCGGTCCGACGACGCTGCCCGCGCACAGCACCGAGCGCATCGAACTCCGGCCGCCCGGGGGGAAGTTCACCCTCCCCCACAAGAAGGTCCGGATCCGGGTGCGGGCGTTCACCGCGAGCCCGCAGACGCTGTCCAGCTCGGACGTCCGGCTCCAGCCCGCGGATTGACGGTCCGTCAGGCGGCGGTGCGCAGGAAGCGCAGCGTGGTGGTGACCGTGGTCAGGCCGCGCAGCATGCCCAGCTGGTTCCAGCCCAGGCCGAACTGGTCGCGGTCCACGGTGAATTCGGCGTCCAGGGTGAGCGCCTCGCCGCTCGCGTCCTTCAGCCGGGCGGTGAAGGTCTGCGGGCGGCTGATGCCGTGGACGGTCAGCTGACCGACGACGTGCACGGCGTCGCCGTCCCGCAACTCCGCGCTGCGCACGGCGAAGGTGATCTCCGGGAACTTCTCCACGTCGAACAGGTCGGCGGAGCGCAGATGCGTGTCGCGCTTGGCGTTCTTGGTGTCGAGGGAGGCGGCGTCCAGGGTGAGCGTGCCGATGGCGGACCCGTCGGCGCGGACCTCGCCCTGGCCGCTCACGGTGCCGAAGGTGCCCTTCACATTGACCAGGCCCCACATCGTCCTGTGGCTGATGCCCACGGTGGAGGCGGCCTGGTCGAGCTGCCACACCCCGGTCTCGACGGCGACGGTCATGATCTCTCCCACTGATTCTGGTTGTCCAAATTTGAATGAGCCTCACGCTAGCCCATTATCCAAATATGGACAACCACCTACTCCAAAATTGGACAACAGGTAGAATCGGAGGCATGACCGACCCCGCTGAGCACCCTGCCGACCAGCCCGGATGCCCCTCCTCGCCGGACGGCGGACTGCTCCCGCCCGAGCTGCGGGCCTGGATGCTGCTGCTGGCGGCGACCGGCGCGGTGGAGCAGGAGCTGCGCTCGGTCGTGAAGGGGAACCTCGACGTCTCGCACGACGAGTTCCTGGTGCTGTGCCTGCTCGCCGAGCAGCCCGAGGGGCTGCGCATGACCCGGGTCGCCGAGCTGCTCGGCCGCCCTAAGACCCGGCTGACGTATCAGATCGCCTGTCTCCAGCACGCGGGCCTGGTCACCCGCAAGTCGGTCTGCGGGGACAAGCGCGGGGTCGAGGTCGCCCTCACGGAGAAGGCCCGACGCCTGCTGACGGAGGCGTCGGGAACCCTCTCCGAGACGGTCAGGCAGGCCCTCGCCCAGTTCGTCGGCCCGGCCCAACGCGAGGCGATGTGCGCCCTGTTGCCGGACCTGGCCGCCGACTGACGCACGGGGATCAGCGGCTACGGCACACGGCGCCCTCGTCGGCCAGCAGGTCCAGGAGGGTGGCCCGGGCCCGCGCCACCCGTGAACGGACCGTGCCCACCGGGCAGTTGCTTATCTCCGCCGCCTCCGCGTAGGGCAGGCCCAGGAGTTGGGTGAGGAGGAACGCCTCACGGCGGTCGTCCGGCAGCAGGGCCAGCAGATCGAGCAGCGCCACGCCGTCCTCGAATCCCGGGAGCCCTTTGGGCTGGGCCAGTTCGACGGCCAGCTGCCAGTCCGGTACGTCGGACAGGCGGGGGCGGGTGGCGGCGCGACGGTAGCTGTCGATCACCGCGCGACGGGCGATGGACAGCAGCCAGGTCCGGGCCGAGGACCGGCCCTCGAAGTGGCGCAGGCTGCCGAGCGCCCGCAGGAACGTCTCCTGCGCGAGGTCGTCGACCGCCTGCGGGTCGGCGCAGAGATGGGCGACATAGCGCAGGACGTCACGGTGCAGCGCGCGTACGAGACGGTCGACGGCGGCGGGATCGCCGTGCCGGGCGGCGAGCGCCCAGCCGGTCAGCGAGTCCTCGCTCGACTCCGTCGCGTCGGGCGCGGCGGACAGGGCAGAAGTGATCACCTGGAGTCCTTCTCGGTCATCCGTGAAAGGGGAGCCGGCCGTCCAGGCGCCGGGAGCGGCGCGGAGGTACGGCCGGGGCCCGGGGCGCGCGGGAGCGGCCCCGGGGTGCCGGCTGCCGTCAGGCGACAGCGGTCCCCACGGGCGGACCCCGGGAGGTGATCGCGTGGACGAGGAGGAGAAGCCGCGGCGCCCGTTCGGAACGGGGGCGGCGCGGACGCGGCCGCGGGCGATGCGGAGGAACCGGCGGCGCCAGCAGCAGTCGTAGCGGAGCCGCGAGCCGGGCGGCCACGGCCCGCAGCAGCCGGAACGCGGCGCGCTCGCCGTAGGCCAGCCACAGACCGCAGAGCAGGGCGGCGATGAGGTGAGCGGTGAGCATGCCGGGCGAGGACGTGCCCCCGGCGGCGGGGGCAGCCGACAGATGCCCCATGTCCATGGAATCCATGGCGCCCATGGAGTCCATGGCGGTCATGGAGTCCGTGGCACCCATACGCATGGAGCCCATGCCGGTGGACCCCATCTCCATGGACAGCCGCCCCGTCGCGGGCCGGGCCAGGGAGAACGCCGAGTGGAGCGCGGCCTGGGCGGCGACCACGAGGGTCACGATCAGCGGGAGGCCGCGTTCACGGCCCGCCAGGGACCAGCCGGCCGCGCCGGTCGCGGCCAGCCCGGCGGCCAGCGCCCAGGCGGGCACATGGCTGCCGGACATCAGGACGTGGCCCAGGGCGGCGAGCACCACACAGACGGCCGCGAACATCGCGGACCGAACCGTGCGCGCACCCCACCCTGCCGTCATGGCGCCTCATCCTGGCATCCGAACCTGGGTCTCAGCAGTGGGTACGGAATCCACCGGTGGTGAACTCAGCGGGAAGCGCCGCCGGGAAGCGCCGCCGGGAGGCATCGTCGGGAGGCGTCGTGGCGGCGCAGGTGGGGCGCGCGATCAGGGCTGTGGGCGTTCTCGGCCGGGGTGCGGGTCCGGCGGGCGGCAGCGGCGGCACCGCCCGGGTCGGCACCCACGGCCCGACGAGGGAGTCGTCGAGCGCGGATCGTACGTCGTCCAAGTCGGCGTCGAGCGCGGAGAGGGTCCTGAAGTCGGGCATGGCGTCGGCGTTGTCGACCAGTGCGTCGAGCGGCCGAGTCCGGTGGCCCGTCCGACCCCGGTGACCAGGGCGGTCCTGGTCGTCACGGCGACGAGACCCTTCCCGGAGGGACAGGCCGTGGTGCCGTTCAGACGAGGGCGGGTACGGCCGGCCGCTCGGTCGCGGTGAGCCGCTGTTCGCGGCGGGCGAGGGCGATCATGACGAGCGGGATGAGCGTGTCGTAGACCAGGACTCCCCCGGTGTTGCCCGGGGCGTGGTCGCCGTGGGCGAACCACTGCCAGAGGTGGCCGATCACCGCGCCCCAGAGGAACATCCCGGCGCCCAGGCCGATGGTGACGCGTTCCCGGGCGGAGGCCGAGGACGAGGCGGCACGCAGGCCCATGATGGCGAGGCCGAGGTTGGCGAAGGCGATCTCGAACTCGAACGGCGTCCGCCGGAAGCCGATCGCGGTGGCCATGGTGTCCGGCATCCCGAGGAAGGAGACCGTCATCCACAGGCTTCCGCAGCCCAGCGCGCCGATCGCCCACCACCGCTGCCAGGTCCCCAGCCTGGCCTGCCGGGAGGGGCTGTGCCGGGTACGGATCAGCGCGCCGGTGACGGCCACCAGCAGCCAGAGCATGGGGAGTGCGGTCTTCGCGAGGTACGAGGCGTTGTCCATGCCATCGAGTCTTGCATGGTTAATATTAACTTTGCAACATTGAGGTACGCTGCACGAATGGACGACGGACTCTCAGACCTGCTGCACCGCGTGGTCTCCCTGCTGGGCGATCTCGCCCGCCGCCACACCGACCCCGAAGACGGCCTCAGCTACAGCCAGATCAGGCTGCTGGGCGCGCTGGAAGACGTGGAACCGGCCACCCAACACCGACTCGCGCAGGCCCTGGGAGTCTCCGACCCGGCGATCAGCCGCGCCCTGCGCCCCCTGGAGGAGGACGGCCTGGTCCGCGTCACCACCGACCCGCGGCACGCCCGCCGCCGCCTGGTCGAACTCACCACCAAGGGCCGCGAGACCTACCACGCCAACGGAAAACCCCTCGCCGACACCCTCCGCCGAGGCCTGCGGGAACAGGACTTCCCCTACGACCGCTACCTCGCCGACACCCTCAGACTGGCCGAACTCCTCGAAGCCGCACGGGCGAAGCAGCCCTGAATCCGGGTCCGCCCCACCCGGTGCGCCTCTCCGCACCCCGGCTCGACCGGGCCCGGACCGCCCCGTCCAACTCCATCCGGCTCCGTCCGACTCCGTCCGGCTTCAGGTGCCGTCGGCGGTCGGCGGGTTCAGGTCGGTCGCTCCGGGGGCCGGTGCGCCGAGGACGGTGCGCAGGGCCGTCAGGAGTTCGGTACGGAGCCAGGTGTGGGCCGGGTCGGTGTCGTAGCGGTGGTGCCAGGCGACGACGACCGGCACGGGCGGCAGGTCGAAGGGCAACGGGCGGGCACTCAGCCGCAGGGCCGCGCAGGCCGGTCGGCACACCTGCTCGGCGACCGTGGTGAGCATGCCGGTGCCGGCGACGAGTTCGAGGGCCGCCGCGGTGGTGGGCAGGGCGGTGCGGACGCGGCGGCGCAGACCGTGTGCGGCGAGGGCGTCGTCGATGGGGCCGGTGAGCCGTCCGCGGCGGGAGACGGTGACGTGCTCGGCCCCGGCGAAGCGCTCGGGGGTGAGGGCACCGGCGGCCAACGGATGGTCGGCGCGCATCACGGCCACCATCCGGTCCACGCCGACTTCGATGGCGGCGATCTCGGGCCGCCCGGGCGCCGCGGCCCCCACCTCCAGATCGGTCTGTCCGCGCGCGAGGTCGGCGACGTCGACGGAGGGCTCGGCGAGGAACCTGATCGAGACGTTCGGCGCGGCGTCGGCGACGGCGGCGGTCAGGAGCGGGGCGAGCGCCGACACGAGGGCGTCGTGGCAGCGGAGGGTAAAGCCCCGCTCCAGCGTCGCGAGGTCGAGAGTCCGCACGGGCGTGAGCACGGCGGTGGCCCGGGCGACCAGTTCGCGGGTCTCCTCGCGCAGCGCGAGCGCGTGCGGGGTCGGGGTCATCGTGCGGCCGGTGCGTACGAGGATGTCGTCGCCGGTGGCCTTGCGGATGCGCGCGAGGGTGCGGCTCATCGCGGGCGGGGACAGGTGCAGGCGTTCGGCCGCCGCCGCCACGCTGTTCTCCTCCAGCAGGGCGTCCAGGGCGACCAGCAGATTCAGATCCACATGCACCACGGTAACGGATGGCCTTACAAGAGTGCACTGGCAATCATGTGAAAGCGCTCGTAGCGTTGAGGTCGTGAAGGGGTCGGACAGACCCCAACTCCCCTGAAGGGAATGCATCATGACGACCACTCAGACGACCGCTCCCAGCACGGACGGCAGCCGCCCGACCCCGATCGCACCGGCCCAGGACCGGAAACTGCTCGACGCCGTGATCGACATCGCCACCGAGGCCGGCCGTGCCCTGGAGGCGAGGTACTCGACGCGGGCCCGTCCGGCCGGCCGCCAGGACATGTTCCGGGCGGGCACGGCCGACGGGGAGGCCTCCCTCGCCGTCCTGCGCCCGCGACTGACCGCGCTGCGCCCCGAGGCACGCTGGCTGACCGACGAGTACGAGACCGCCGAGCTGCCGCCGGGCGAGTGGTGGGTGGTCGACGAGGTCGAGGGCAACGTCAACCACGTGCACGGACTGCCCGAGTGGGCGGTGACCGTGGCGCTGGTCCGCGACGGCCACACCGTGCTGGCCGTCGTACGGCAGCCCGTCGGCGACCTCACCTACACCGCGCTGCGCGGCGCGGGCGCCCACCTCAACGGCGTCCCGCTGCGGGTCTCCGCGAAGGCCGACCTGGACGCCGCGATAGCGGTGACCGGCCAGGCCGAGGCCGACCAGGAGGGCACGTACCGCCGCATCGGGCAGTCCATCACGGCGATGCTCGACAACGCCCTGCTGGTGCGGGCCAGCGTGCCCTCCACGTTCCCGATGCTGCTGGTGGCCGCCGGACACAACGACGTCTTCTGGCAGTACGAGCCCGTCCTGCCCGGCATCGCGGCCGGCGCCCTGATGATCACCGAGGCCGGCGGCACGGTCACCCGAATCGACGGCACCCCGTGGGCGCCGGGCGCCGACACGGTCCTGGCCACGCCGCCGCCCCTGCACGCACCGGCCGTCCGGGTCCTCGCCCCGATCGTCTGACCGGGCACACGGTCACCGCCACACGACCGCACCACGCACCACGCACCACGCACCACGCACCACGCACCGTTCGAGAACCGGAATCTGGAGACAAGTCATGCACGTGACCATCCTGGCCGCCTCCGGCGCCGTCGGGCTCGCCCTGACCCGGCAGGCCCTGGAGCGGGGATTCACCGTCACCGCCCTCGCCCGCACCCCGGCACGTATCACCGTGCCCGACTCACCACGGCTGACCCGCGTGGCCGCCGACGTACGCGATCCGGCGAGCGTCGCGCGGGCACTGCACGGCAGCGAGGTTGTCCTGTCCGGCCTCGGCGTTGCGAAGGGCGACAAACCCGGCGCCCTCACCGCCGGTTCCCGCGCGGTGCTGGACGCCCACCCGGGCACGGTCATCTGGCTCGGCGCCTACGGCACGGGCCCGTCCGCGCAGGCCGCCGGCCTCGCCACCCGCACCCTGCTCAAGGCGATGGGCGCGGAACTGACCGACAAGGTCACCGCCGACGCCGCCGTACTGGCCGCCGGAGGCACCGTCTTCCACTCCGGCCCCTTCGCCGGCGGCCCGCCGAGCACGACGCGCCGCACGGTCGGACTGGACGAGACCCCCAGGCGCTTCTTCCCGGCCCGCATCAGCCGCGAGACGGTCGCCGCCGCCATGCTCGACGAGGCGGAGACCCCACGCTTCCCGGGGCGGGTCGCCGTTCCCCTGGCAGCATGAGGACCCCCGGCGACGAAGCCGGTTCGCGGAGGGTGTCGCGACCGCGGGTCAGGAAGGCTTGGCGACGGGCTCCAGAATCGCCACGCACTCCACATGATGAGTCATCGGGAACAGGTCACTCCTCACAGGGACGACAGAATCTGCAGGTCAAGTGCAGTTTTCGAAGGCAGGTGACCTGCTGTTGGGCGTCCGGAGCGTCAAACGAGCGTCACGGCCGATACTCATTTCACTCGCCAGGTCCCACGGCTCGACAAGGAAGTCGCCGGTAGGGTCGAGGCTGATGTCGAGATACTCGGGGCCCCGTCCACGGAGGTGATCAGACGCAGACCGCTCGTTCCGGTGGGATTGGGAGTCAGGGCCGCGGTGAGATCGGAAAGTGCGGCTGGCTACCCCACTTCAACCGAATCGGGGGAAGTGAGCTGTCCCGTGTGGTGCACGACGGCCCCCGGCGGGGAGCCGCCGGGGGCAAGAACGAGGCCGTATGCGCTTCCGGGGACGCCGGCCGAGCCGCTGTGCGGACGCTCGCACGTCTCTTGGTGACCACCACGTCGCCCGGCCAGGGCGCGACCTCCGGGTGGATCTCGGTGCCCGAGGCGCCCTCGACGAAGAGGCCGGCCTGTGCGATGACAAGGAGAGCTTTGTTGCGTGTCCCAACTTCTGGGAAGCCGGGAAATAACCCGATGACCACGTAGGTCACAGGGCTATCCGCCGCCCGGACCCCGTTGGTCGCCCTGCGCGGGCGTGGCAGGTAACCGGAGCCGTCGTCAGCGGTGTCCACGACGACCTGCTGAATGTCCATCACGAGTAGGGCATGGCTCAAGTCATTTCCAATACACAGTCGTTGAGCGTTGGAATGGGACAGTCCCTGATGGTCGGCTCCTATGCGGGCTCGGGCATGGCGACTGCTTCGGAAGGTGCGCAGGTCGGCAGGTCTGAGCGTGGGCTGCGGCCATTTCACGCTGGTCACCTTGCGCACCGTGCCGATGCTCATCCCGGCGGCGCGGAAATCAAGCGAGAGTTCACAGGAAGTCCGGATGCCGTGTGTCACCCGGACTTCGGCCGATCTCACTAAGACGGCGGCTGAACTCCGCGTGTGCTTCCCGCATCTCGCCCTTGCGGTGTGCTCGGTAGAGCGGGCCGGCGTATCCGTCAGGAACGTTAAATTCGCTCGGAAAGTGCTTATGGGAACTCAGTTGCTTCCAGGCGTCCTTAGGCTGATCGTAACCGTGCTGCCGACGTAGCTCGGCGATGCGGCGACCGTTCGCGTCGAACCACATGCTCTCCTCATTTCGCTGGAGAACGGGGAACCTGGAGTCGTATACGGTCACTAATGCGTCCGCGCTGATACCAAGCCAGACTGCGACGAGGGCATCTATTTCCACAAGGGCCGCCCTGCGGGCGAACTCCGTACGGAGGGGGACGTCGCTATTCCAAGTGGGGCCTACACCTTCGGTGAGTGGAGGCGTGGATTCGGGCCAGTGCGCGGAGGCGGCCCAGGCATCCTGGCGCCAGGAAGAGTCGTACAGCTCTTCCCAGAGGGGAGCATAGGCATTGGTCTGGCAGTTCAGCCGGAGAGTACGCAGGAGCAGCGCTGATTCCAAGGGGTGTTCCGGTGAGGGCGCAGGCGCGTCCCCGACGGCGGAGGTGTCCAGGCGGTGGCGGCCTGATCTGCGGAGGAAGTCGTCCAAGGGAAGCGAAGCAAAGAATCCTGCTGTGAGTACCGTCAGCCGCGGTGACGGCAGTGCAGCGCTGCGCATCGTGTGGAGGTGGCTCGCCCCTGGCGGGACGAGTGCAGCATGCAGACTCCGCTCTGTGTCGGGGGAGAGCAAGGCTCGCCATGCCACTCGATAGAACTCCGAGCACGGCCGTGTGCTCACGGCTCGGAGCACTGTTTCGGCGGCCTTGTCGCAGTCTCCCCCTTGCGATTCGAGATCGGTCGCACTGACATCGGCATGCGCCGCCAGGACAGCTGCCGGATCACCCAGGAGCTGAGTGAGCCGCTCGTGGTCCACCCAGCGGTCCTGGGCGCTGAGATACCGTGCGGGGGGCCCGGTAGGACGGTAGTTCGTGCGCGGCACAGCGTCCGCCGCAAGGCGCAGATGATTCCAGCTCTCGCTTTCGTGCATGCCTCTTGCTCTACCCTCCGGAGGCTGCTTGTGGAACGGCGTAGCAACGCTGATGAACGAGCCCTGAAGGATGACGTCCTGCCAGCCTTCGACCGGTCCCGGGTACCGATCGAAGAAACCCGCTGCACGGCCGTTCGTCTCATGAAAGCCGGCGGTGATGCGAGGGCTAAGGTCGGCGAGCCGGTGCGGCCAATTCGTGAGCGCGGCGACGGCCGACTCCTCAGCTCGACTGGAATGTCCATGCAGCGACTGCGCCCCCTGGTCGAGCAACTGCGCGCGAGTCTCCGCGTCTGTCGAGTAGATGACTGTGCCCATCAAGCCGCGAGTGAGCAGAACCTTGTAGGCGGTGCGGATCAGCCGGTCCGTTTCAGCGTCCGAAACGGACCGTCTGAGCACTGGGTCTTTGGAAGACGTGCGGTCCGTGACGAAGCGGTCCCCCCGCCAGACCAAGTCTGGGCCGAGGACGACTCCACTCCAGTCGTACTCGAAGCCCTGCGCCGTATAGATGACGCCCACCTGTCCGAAGCCGGCCGGATCGGTAGCCCACAGGGCGGAAGGCGGTGCCCCGGAAACGGGGCGATCGCCCCTAAGGGTCCATGGACGGGCCCAATCACCGATCACCACGTCCAAGGGAAGCGGGTCACCCGGCTTGGGCTCTGACGACCACTTCCAGCAGTAGCCCGCGGTCATGCGGGCGCTGTGTCCCTCGGATCGGCGAGCCGCAAGGAACGCCTCCATCTCCTCCGGGCTTTCCGCGACCAGAAGTTGCATCCGGCCGTCCGGCTCCCAGCGCGCCGGACCGCCCGGCTCCAACGCAAGGAGCTTCACAACCCAGTTCAGATATGCGGCGCTACCGCCACAGCCGAACTGACCCCCTAGCGGTACCACGCGGACAGGCAGGCCCTTCCTTTGGGCAGCCGCCGTGATCTCGGCCACGGTGCCCATCTCGCCCGGGCGGACGACTTGATGTTCGTCGAGGAAGAAGACAGGCACACGGGCGACATCGATGAGTTCGTCGACCTGGGCCCTGCCAGTCCGATGCGCGGCAGGGGTGTAACGGTTGGTCGAGGTTGCCCGAATGCGGTGGGCCTCGTCGCAGATCAGGACACCCAGACTGTTCTTCTCGGCGGTCATGAAGCTGTTGAAGTACTTGAACAGGTCCTGGACTTCCCGCTTCCGGCCTCCAGCGACCTTCCTCATCGTCTGGGTAAACGCCTGCGACCCTGTGGCATGCAACACTGGGATGCCGCGCCGGTACAGCTCGCCGAGCAACTGGAGAGCAATCACACTCTTGCCGGTACCGGGCCCGCCCGTGACGATGACGACTTCCTTGCGGTCGGCGTCCTTCGACTTCTCCACGGCGTTGAGTACCAAGCGGTACGCGACCTGCTGCTCGTCCAGAAGCGTGAACTGTTGCCGCTCCCTTACCTCTTGCGCCGCGACAGCCATGAGTCGGTCGGAACGAACGGAAGTGGCCTGGAGGAGTTCGTCGGCCGCGCGTTCTACTGCCCGGCTGTCGCTGAACCTCGCACGCAGATAGTCGAGGAACTCCCTGCGTCTTTCACCAGTGAACAAGTGGACCCGGTCATCACGTTCGAGCTCACGGAGCCCGCTCAGGCCTGCTTCGGTGGCTCTGGGCAAGTAGGCGACTCCACTGACGCGTTCCGGGTTCCGGGACAACGTTGTGGTGACCCGGATCAGGTACTCGCAGTAGCGCCGTACCTGTTCGACGGGATTGAGGACTGGACGCGAGGTGGCATCCCCGTAACACAGGACCGGATCGTCCTCATCGAGTTTGGCCCGGGTCCACGGCTTCAACTCGACGAGTACATAGGAGGGAGCTGAGTGGACGGGGTCCAAGCCTGCCAGGACCACGGAGACGTGGAAACTGCTCATCGGGAGTCCGTACTCGATTAGCATCTCGACCTCGCCGAGACCCACGTCCATGAGCGCGGCTGCCAGCTGTGGAAGATCTCGTTCCCACGCGCGGACCCGGGCAGCGGTCGGTCGTCTCCCCAAGGCACTCACGTGCTGTTCGATGAGGCGCAGAATCAGCGACCCCCTCAGAGCGTCCGCCGCGACAACGCGAGCGGGTGCCCGGAACAGCGCGGCCCCGCCCAACGCGGCAGAGGTCTCCTGGCCACCGATATCCGAGCCCGCTGCGCTCGCTGCCGTAGGACTCGGTGCGCTATCTGTGCGGGGGCCTGCCAGCGCTGCGAAAGGCATCGCCTCCTGGGAGATCCGGTGGGTACCCGCCACATCAGGCACAAGGACCGAGAAGTCCGGCAGCCTGCCCAGATAGGGCGCGAGGGCGCGGCCTACGGCCACTGTCACCTCATGGGTCTGCGCCCTGCTCAGCCCGGTGGCCAAAAGCTCGCGCACACCGGGGCGGAAGTTGTAGAGGTCGTGCTCGCGTAGCGTCTCCGGGAGCTCCTGCGTGCCGGCCGCGTCGTCCCGGCACTGGAGCAAACCTCCGAGCAGCACTTCCGCCACGTGCGTGGACGTGGCCTCGGGCAGGGTGGCGGTGCGCACGAGCTGCATGACGAGCGGGCTGAGCGTCGTGATGGCCGAGAGCCTGACTGCGAGACTGTAGGCCTGTGGGGAGAAGGATCCACGGAAGGCGGCGATCAGCTTGTCCGGCGGCGCACTCTCATCTGTGGTCACCGCCTCTGCCGGCGGGCTGGCACGTGGGGACCCCAGCAGGGCGGATTCAATCATTTGTGAAGCGGTAGGCCGAGTCATCAGCTGCGCCCACGAGGCGAGCGACGACGGTGACAGTGCTACGACCGGCAGCGGCACACGGTCGGGGCCGAGTTGTAGGCACTCCCCCGTCACGGGGTCGAGCATGGACAACTCGTGTATCGCGGGGAACTGCTGGGTTGCCCTGAGGAGGCACGGCTGCGGCTGGAACCCTGTGGCGCGCCAAAGTCGCTGGGGCAGGGGTGTCAGGACAGTGACCGGTCCGCGTGCCCCCAGGGCTGCGACGGCGTTGGCCATGGCCGAGCTCGCCCAGGCCCGATGTACACCGTCCGTCAACAGGAAGACGACGGAGGGGTCGATGCTGCGCACACGGTGCCGCCGGATCAGCTCTTCCGGCGTGAACTTACGGATCTCAACGGTGCGGAAGACTCCACTGCGCTCCACTAGACGGCCGACCTCCGACAGCAGCGATCGCCACACGCGCATGGACGGGGAGTCGTCGATTAGAAGAACAGCAGTGTTCTGTAGCTCACGGGTAGGGCGAAGCACCACATCGAAGATGTCCGACTCCGCGGCGAGCCGGACCGTGGCCTCCACATCAACGACGGTACGACGCGGATGCTCCCGGTATTCACGCAGCGGACGCAGTGACCGGACCAGGTGGTTCGCGCCCGGCAGGGCACGAGGCCCAGGGATTCTTAGCGAGTGAGCGGCGGAGCCAGTCGACGGTTGCTGCGGTCTCGTATCCGAGAAGAGCATGTGGCGCTTTCCCTGTGAGGGCGTTTCCGGCTGCTGTTCCTCCCCGCCTTTCGGGCCTGTGCCGGACGCCTCCGCCAGGTCGTCCATCTGATCGGAATCTGAGGCGGGCTCCAAGGAGTCGTCGGCCTGGTGATCGGCCTCCTTTCCCGCCCCCGATCCGGTCGTGCTGAGGACGTCCTTCCTGCTCGCTGCCATGGTCCGGGCCAGTAGGAGAACGTCTAGCAACTCCGCACTGCCGAGTGGGTGGCCGAGGCTGTCCAGGATCCGTCGTAGACGGTCAATCATCCTGGGAAGACCTCGTCAAGACGGTGCATGACAGTGTTGATCAGCTGCTCGCGACTCAGATCGGCTCCCGTCACGCGGAGGTGTACCGCGGCAAGGAGTTGATCCGTAGCGAGCGTCTGTGTGGCCGCTCTCTGCAGGAAGTTCTGGATGAGGTCTTCCGCGTCGGCAAGTGCCTCCTGGCCCAGATGGAGTTGGATGATGTCGCGGAGTTTCTGCTCGTCGGGGTCCTGCAGATCGAGGCGTACACAGCGGCGGAGGAAGGCCGGCGGGAAATCCCTCTCCCCATTACTGGTCATGACGACGATCGGAAAGTGCTGACACGACACCGTGCCGCGGTGGACCTGGACACGCTTCCTGCTTCCGGTGACGAGGACGTTCACGGTCTGCTGCTCCTCGGGGAGCCTCGCGAGTTCGGGAATCTCGAACTCTGCTTCCTCCAGCACCACGAGGAGATCATTGGGCAGATCGATGTCGGCTTTGTCGAGCTCATCGATGAGCAGAACCTGCGGGCGGTCCGGAGTGGCGAGAGCCGTCCCCAACGGGCCGAGCCGCAGATATTCACCGATATCCGACTGACGGCCCCGAGCACGGTGCCGCAGCTTCTTCGGCACGCCGCGTGCCATGCGCCTCTCACGTTCCAGCGACACCTCTCGCAGCCGGCCAACCGCGTCGTAGCGGTAGAGGGCGTCCTCCAGCGTGGAGCGGCTGTTGACCGGCCAGCGAAGTACACTGCCCAATCCCAGGTCCTCAGCGATGGCATGAGCAAGAGAGCTCTTGCCGGTGCCAGGACGCCCTGTGACCAACAACGGACGACGCAGATGCAGTGCGGCGTTGACGACCGCCACGTGCTGCGGGCTCAACAGGTACTGCTGAGCCGCCGGAGTCTGCTTCGAGCCCGCGAGGCTCCGCCAGGGGGGTGGAGGGGGCAGGTCTGCCGGGCCGCGGAACACCCACCAGTCCTCGGCTGACTCGCCGGGGACCTGGTCGGATGCAGCGTTGTGCGACACAGTCGCTCTCCTTGACATGGAGGTTCAGGGTTGAGTGAGCGCCCAGGCATCGGGGGCGAGCGGCGGCGGCCTGTGATCCGGCCCGTCGTAGAGAAGGGACAAGCGGCGACCATGATGTGTCAGACACTCGGGGTCCACCAATGCTCTAGCCCGTTCGAGACGTACCGTCTCCGGAATGTCAGCGTGCCCGATCCCTTGCAGAAGGTCGAGCAGCCTCTTGGCTGTTTCCGCATCGTGGTTCTGCCGGTGCCACAGGACGGTGTGCACACCGGCCTGGAGACATTGTCGGAGCACTCGGTTCTGGTGCTCCTGCTCGCAACACATGATGACGATGCCTGCGTCCGGAGTCGCTTCGAGCCGCGCCTGGGCGACCGCGGGGTCCGCCGAGTGATGGTCGAGGACAAGGGGCTGAGAGGACAGAAGGGCCTTGGTACGCCGCTTCCAGCCGGAGTAAGTCTCACGTGTCCGGCTGGAACTACGCAGAACGACCCTGCGGCTGATACCGAGCAGGAAGTCGCTGTCGTCCTCGTTCCCCGCCAACTTCCAGGTATCGACGTCAAGTCGCAGCCAGGAGGGTGCCACGAAGAACTCCACCAGGGCTTGGTCCACGTGTTCTTGTACCTCATTGCGGAGTACTCTCCGGATCCCCTCGACCACTTGGTCGCTGGAGACCTCGGAGTCCTGTACCAGAACCACCTCGTGACGCCCTTCGGCGTCCCAGACCCAGATCTGAAAGGTGAAACGATGGCCGGGGGCCAGGGGCAGCAACTCAACCTGGACACGGGGACCTACGACAGCGGACGCACTATCATGGGGAGCAGCACGGACGTCTTCGCGGAACTGAGCGACTGCGGCTTCTGGTACTCCGAGTCGAAGTGCCACCCTCGTCACCCAGGCGTCAAGGTCGCGCGCCACGGCGTTGCCGACATAACCCTCCGTGAGGGCGATCTTGACGACCGCCTGAAGTAGAGGAGGCATCAAGCGCCCAGCAACCGGGTCGTATCCCTCCAAGAGGTCGGTGACTTCAACGAGGCCGGACGCTCGCGGCAGCACATCGGCGTACGGAAGCACCGAGCGGAGCAGGTCCGCGGAATCGGCGTGGCAGTGGGCCAGCAGACCGACCAGATCACGCCGCTGTTGCACGGTGAGTACGTCCCGCTCGCTCACCACACGGGCCACGCTCAGCAGCTGCTCCCAGAGCCACCTTGTGGCCGGGGATTCACTGATTCCGGCATCCGCCAAGTGGTCCCGAACGACATCCAGCAGTTCTGGTATCCCGCGCCGCACGCTCAGAGCGAGGGCAAGCAGCCGGTAGCAGTCCGCAGCTTGACCTGCCGATTCCCTGCAGAGCTTGGCAGCCAGCCTCTCCTCACACTTGCGGACAGACTCGCTGCCCGGCAAGAGCTGCTCCAGGACAGCCAACATCTGTTGCCGGCCCAGCCCTGCCATAGGTACGGCAAGCGGCGGGAGTTCCGGAAGCTCGGCCTCGATCGTGGGCAAACCTATAGCGTACAGCGGGGCTGCGGACGCCGAGCCCTCACCCGCACCTGAGGTTACATGGGCAGCGACAACGATCCCTACCACCGCCTCGCGGTCCCGGTCCCAGAGCGGTCCGCCGCTGTACCCGCCGACCAGCGAGCCTGCCACAACGTCGAGCACTACCCACGGCTCAGCCACAGCACGCGGCAGGGCACGGAGGGTTGTCAGTGTGTTGCCGCTGGCCCACAGCGCGGTGACTTCATGCCCGCCCTGCTCGGGCAGAAAGGGTGCGGGCTCCGCGCCGTCCGGAGCTGGCTCTCCGAGTCTGAGCACGGCTAGATCGCCGAAGTACGGCAGTCTTCCGGCTGCGGAAGCGCCACTACCCGCCGAGGCATACGGCCTTGGCGGACGCCACATCGTGTGATCGACACGGCCCGTGAGTTCTCGGTCGCGGTCCACATGAGGCATCCGCAACCGGATGACCTTGTCAGGCCCCGGAGTGGAGGTCTCGAAGGCGTCCCGCCCCAGTGCCGAGTTGACGACATGAGCACAGGTGAGGACCAGGGAGTCCCTGATCAGAACGGCAGCGCCTACGAAGCCGTCCGGTCCGAGGACAGATATGAACGACCGGCGAAATGCTGCGTCATCGTGATGGGGAGGAAGCACGTCTCATCGCTTCCGTTACGAAACGGTTGACGCAGCCGCCCCGTTCGCGGGAAGCGGCCCATCGGGGGACAGACCAGGCCCTGCGCCTCTGGTGAAGTGCCAGCTCGCTGAAACAGTGAAGCTTGCCTCGCCCTTACCTGAGAAGACCCCCAGGCTCAGATCGCTGCCGAGAGTCACCCCGAACTCCACGGTCACCTCGTCCGGTCGTTGAACAGAATCCGCTAGGGACTGATGAATCCCATCCAGAACGCCACCCAGCGGGCGGAGCGCTTCCGTAAGGGCTTCGCCTCCTCGGGTGAGTGCCTGCGTCATACGGCCATGGACGCTGACAGGCTGCGCGGAGCCGAAGCCAGCTGGAAGCTCAAGAGACTCATCTGCCTCGGCCTGTCTATACGCCGCCACACCGACCGCAGCAGTTTCCTTGACCGGGGCCAGGTGCAGACGCACCACCGAGCCGTCGTCAAAGGTCAGATTCACGTCCCCCATGGGCACCATGATGGCATGAACGTCCGCCTACCGTGGACTGGACCCAGCGGGGCAGTCGGGTCGATCGGAAGTTCTCTGTCTGTCGACTCGATCGGGTCATCATTGAAAGGACGCTCCTTGCCGTGCGCGACGCCGGTGAGATACTCGGCGAACTGGTCGTGTTGGACTCCCAGCAGTGCACGGCCGCAGTCATCGCCGCCGAGACCTGTCAGATCCACATCATCCCGGCTGCCGCTTTCCTCACGTTCGTTTGACACATCAGCGAATGAGCACACCGCTGGCTGGAGATCCGAACGCGGCTCGAGGCCGACCGAGGTGAGTCCATCGACGACGAGTACTCGCTCGACACCTTCAACCAACTCCTCGCATCCATTCACCCCAAGCACTGGCGACTGCCCATCCTCGAAGCCATCGTCTTGGCCGACCTACATCCTCCAACGAGCAGGGTCCGGGACGAGCCCACCCAAGGTCCTGCACGAATTTGCCTACATGACCTACCCACCGAGCCGTCGGGACGCCACAGGCGACCGCAGACAGCACCACCTGTCACTAGAACAGAACGGTGGGACGGGGCGTCGCGCCAGCACCGCTCCGTAGATCAGATCGAGTGGCGCAACGCACTCCAAACGATGCACACGCCCAAGCCCCGAAAGCAGGTCGAACAAGCTCAACCAAACTGCAAAACCGCAGCTCAGACGCCCTTCGCCACTGGCTCTAGAACAGCGACACACTCAACATGAGAGGTCATAGCAAACAGATCACCACGAGAGGGAGCCGATATAGCCGCAGGTCAGAAGCACTTTACGGCACCATGGACACGCTTCTCGGCGGCCCGGAGCGTCAAACGAGCGTCACGACCTGCCGGAGCGGAGCGGCAACCGGCGGAGGGGGAGGTCGTCAGCGAGGACCCCAGCCGTGACGGCGCGCTTCGGGGCCGTAGGGGCTCCAGCCCTTCAAGTACGGCTTCAGGTCATCCGCTGCCGGTTCCCGTGTTTTCGGCATCTCCGGCAGCCGGCTGAGAGGGTCGAGAATCTGAACGTACTGTCGAGCCCAGCCCAGCCACCGTCTCGACGCTTCGACATCGGCTTCGTCCACACCCTCTACGTCCATGAGTCGGCGATCCAGCGCGTCGCAATACGCCCGCAAAAGCATCGCCTCTTGCCAGTCGCCGGCCTGCTCACGGAGTACTTCGGCGAACTGGGCCTGCACAGCCTGCTCCCTGGCCTCGACCATGGCCGCTTTCCATCGAACCTCACGCTCCGCCTCGGCCCGCTCCTCATCCACCTTGCGCTTGGTGTTCTCCACCGCTCGGGCCTCGATCTCCTTGAGGACCGTGCCGAGTGCGTCCTCCACCATCCATCGTTTGCGGTCACCCCAGCGGCGCTGGCGACCAGATCGGTGATACGGAAGTTCGATCACGAGCTTCCCGGAACGTTCCGGATTCACAGACTGGGGGAACTCCTGCTGGATCGTCACCGTGCAGGAGGGTGGCGCTGTCGGTGTGTTCTGGATGGCCATCAGGAGGAAGCAGCCACACCGCCGAGCAGCGCGAGTATCCGACTGTCTGGCCATCGAGCACGCATTCCCACAGGCGTCTCGCACGGCACGCCGTCTGCGGAACGTGCCACCGGTAGGCGGTTCCCGCTTCGACGGGGATGTGGATCTGGGCGTGCGCGGGGCAGCAGAGCACCGGCCCGACAGGAATTCCCCGGTTTCGGGCTCCCTCGACAGCGCGTAGACCGACTAGGAGTCCTGCCTGTATGACGTCGACGGGTCCGAGTCGCGGCAGCGGACGGGACGCGAGCTGGATCCTCCAGGGCAATTCGGTCTGCGCACACGGCGCGATCGGCTCCGGGATGGTGGGGTGACCGTGCCACCGGCGCCGGCCGTCCAAATCCACCACTGGTGCCATCTGCTTCTGAACGGAGCGCGGATCAGAGTCGGTTCCAATTCGGCCTTGCGAGGCAATCACCGGGATCTCCTGTGCATGCGGATTCATGGCTGCGCCTCACGACCAAGTAACCACTCTCACAAGGACGTTGGCAGATGCCTAAGACTGTTCGCACAGGCGCGATTGCGCACATGCCGAGGGTGATATCACTTCGGAAATTCCGGTTCCGGTCCCGCCAATCCCGCCCGGCCAGCCCGTATCACATGAGTAATACGGGCTGGCCGCGTACGCCCGTACTCTGACGTACACGGAGGAGGAACGGGGGTGCGATGCGGAACCACGCTCGCGTATGCGCCGACTGTGAATGCCGCCTGAGCCAGTACAACTTGGAAGACCGGTGCGCCGCATGCTCCCGCGACAGGCGAATGGCCGCACGCTCGGGCCCCCGTGTCCCGGACGAGGTCTGGGTCCATCCGGCCGTCCAAGTCGCCATCGCCAACTGGGACTTCGGCCTCGCGAGTCGCCTCATCCGCGAACGAGCGGCTCTTCGCCAGGACGACATGGCGCTCATGACCGGACTCAGCCAGAGCTTCCTCTCGATGCTCGAAGCCGGCAATCGCCGCTTGACCAGCCTCGACAAGGCCACGCGGTTTCTGGAGGGCATCGGAACACCGGAGAGCTTGCTCGCCCCACCCTTCCGTGAACAGGCGCCGCCCACAGCTTCTGCCGGTGTGGCACTTCCAGCGCTCGGCCGCCACGTCGTGCCACCTTCGGTGCAGCACGTCGCGGATCTGAACGATCTCACGGCCCATGCCGCCGTACGGTCACTGCAGTTCACCGACGAGATCGCCAAGACCACCGTGAGCAGCGCCGAACTGGAAGGTCTTGAATCCACCCTCACTCGGATCGCCGGTGACTACGTCCACGCTCCGCTACGCCAGATCTTCACGGACCTTGTCACGACACGGGATTGTCTCTTCACCCTGCTGAACGGCCGCCAACCTCTTGGGCAGACCCGTGAACTGCTCCTTCTCGCCGGTACGAGTTGTCTCCTGCTCGCGCATGCCTCACAGAACCTAGGCGACGAGGACGCCGCGATCGCTCAGCTCCAAACCGCGTGGACGCTCGCGGAACAGGCCGACCACAACGACCTCCGCGCCTGGGTCAAGGGCACAGCCGCCCTTATCGCGGAATGGTCCGCCCGTCGGCAGACAGCCCTGGAATACACACGCCAGGCGACCCGACTGACGCCCGGTGGGGAGACACGCATCCGGATCGCGGCGATCGAAGCCCGAGCGGCAGCGCGCGTCGGGGACCGCCCCACGGCCTTGGCTGCGCTGGAGGATCTCCAACGTGCCCGCGAACAGCCGGCGCCGTCCGACGCGCTGACCCGCTTCGGAGGACTTCTCAGCTTTCCCGAGGCGAAGCAGGAGTACTACATCGGCGGAACCTTCGCGCTGCTCGGCGAGCACCAGCTCGAGTAAGGGCGATTTCCCGAGAGCGAACGGATCACTCACCGTCTTCACATGGCGGTCGACAGGACAACCAGGAAGTCGAAAAGAGCCCGGGAAACGACGGACGACCACCATCCACCTCGGACGGCCTGGCTCCCTATCTCGGCGGCGATATCACCGCTGCAATGTCAATAGAACTCACCAGTCGCCGCGCGCTGCCAACTACCAGGGAGTCCTGTTCTCAATGGTGAGACGGTGCGGGCGTACGGCGACGCTGCCGACCATGCCCGTGAGCAGGCCGCCGGTCGTGATGGGCGACGGTCTCGTCTTCGAGCACCGGGGCGTTACGGGAGCCCTCGCGGTCCGGTCTCGATTTCCGCGCTCTGCCGGTCGAGGACGCTCTCCGCCGGTCGCTGGGCCGTCTGTTCACCGAGCAGTGGGTACCGAGCCGGTGAACCTCGCACCACAGCAGCAGGTACTTCTGGCTCCCCCTGCGGGCGCTCACCACCTTCTTGGCCACGCTGGACGCACCAGTTGGCGATCCCGACCGGCTGACCGGGGGTGTGGCAGCAGTGGAGGCCCAGTCGGCCGAACACGCGGCTCGGCTATCGGCAGATCACGACCGTGCGGGGCTGCTGCTGGACGATCCGCGGCTGCCTGCGGGGGCCCAGAAGGCACTCATCCACCGCGTCTTGCAAACCAACGCGACGGAAGTGTCCTTCCAGGAAGCGGCAGCGCCATCCTCAACGCGCTTCGCTCTCCCCTGACTTCCCCGTGAACGCTGCTGGCTCTGATCAGCACTTGCACGGTCTCCTCGGCGCATTCCACACCCTGACGCCCGGCTATGGCAAAGCCATGCTCGCCGCCTATCTGGTCGGCGCCCGCAGCACAGCCTGACAGACGGTCATCCTCGGCGCCGTCATCACCATCACCCAAACGGCATCCGTGTTCGCCTTCGGCACGGCGGTGCTCTTCGCGGGACAGCTCGTCATGCCGGAAGAGCTAGTGACGGCGCTCGGCGTCGTGGCGGGCGAGAAGAAGGGACGCGTGGTGCGGTACCGAGTGGCCGATCCCGTCGCCGGGAGCCTGTTGGCGCACTGCACTGCCGCCGGGCCCGACTGAGCAGCGCGGTTACTGACTCGGCAAGGCGTAGTCCCGGACGATCGTCAGGACGCTTCGGGTGCCACCCTTTCCTCGAACGCGACAGGCCCTCACTGGACGTGAGGGCGACACGGCTCCAGTCGCCCGATCCCCCCTTACCACTGCCGCAAGTTGACGTGCGAGCGACCGGAAAGCCCCCTTCGTCAACACACTCGTCGAGGCGGTCCATCACGAGGCTTCGCCGAGCCTCTCACCGCTCGCACAAGATCGCGCCATGTCTCGACAACGGCCCCCAGATCCACAAGGAATTCTCGGAACTGCCGAAGCACCAGGCGCAACACACCGAGTCCGGCTGCAACGCCACACCCCATGCCGATCCACCTCATCGCGCCACCTCTTGACCCCAGGTGCCAGGCTCCCCGAAAAGGGAACTGAGGTCAGTGCCTGGGTGGGCACATTCTTCGATCTTGAACTACAGCGCTGCACCGCGCTGGCCGTCCCGTTTTCAGATCGCCCGTCGCCGAGGCCGAAGTCCGGCCGGAGCCACCGTTTCCCGAAACCAGGGCAGCGCAGTCAACTCGGCCCGTCTCCGGATTCCCCGAGTAGCACCAGCATTTGGTCTCTCATGTCAGTCCTCTATGTGAGGATGCGGACACACGGGAGGTACAAGCGTGGCAATCGATTGGGACCGTATCGGGCAAGCGGCCTTCGACCGGCATGTGGAGGCGCTGCTGCACCGCATGTACGACGGGAGGAGCATCGCCGTCAACGGGCGTGGCGGTGACAAGGGCATCGACGTCCGGGTCAGCACCGAGGACGGGCTGCGCATCTTTCAGCTGAAGTATCACCCTGACGGTTTTCCCGGCTCCTATCGAGGGCGCCGCACCGCGATCAAGCAATCATTCCAGCGGGCCATGCAGCACGATCCGGTGGAATGGACTCTGGTGGTCCCCACTACGCTCACTCCGTCGGAGCGTTCCTTCGTGGACAAACTCACCGTCGGCCGGACGGTGAAGGTGACTGTGATGGATCGGCCGGCACTCGACAACGGATTCGCCTCGCACCCGGCCCTCGAAGCCACCTTCACCCGTGAGCAAGCACGGGAGGCGGCCAGGGATTTCGGGCGTGAACAGGCGCTCCTCGTCGATGGAGACGACCTGGTCCAACGCGTTCGAGCCCTCGGCAACCGGGCGGACAACATCGACCCCGACTGGACCTGGGACTTCCAACGGCAAGGCGACGCCGTCATCCAGACCCTGCGCCCTCAGCACGCGCTCGCCCACGAGGTCAGCCCGGTCCGGCTGACTCTGCCGACACGCCCCGAAGCAATGGACGCCGGCTTGACCGCAGCCTTTACCCGGACCCTGGGGTACGGGATCGCCGAGGAGGTCGAGCTGCCTCCCGAGGCCGTGGCCAGTCTGACGGTCGACGGCCCGGAGTGGTTGTCGAAGACCGTCAGTGACGTCCGGGTGACTTGGCAACCCGTTCCTGACGCCGCGCAGTCCGACGCCGCCGCTGAGGTCGAATTCCTGAACCGCGAAGGGGTGACCACCGGGCGTTACGCCAGTCGCCTGATCGCACAGCGTTCCGGTGAGCTGGGAGCCTCCCTGGAAGCGGATATCTACGGCGCCCGCCTGCAGATGCTCGTCCCGTTCGACAAACGCGTCGACGGAACGATCCGCTACTCCTTCGATCTCAGCGGCCGAGAGCCGGCCGAGGCGATGAAGGTACTTCGGCTGCATCAACGCATCCTGAGAGGCGGTTCGTTTCGCATCACCGTCGACGGCATCAGGGTTGGTTCTGGGAGACTGTCCGCCACCGGTACCGACGAGGACAACATCGAGGTTGAGAAGTTGTTGTCGTACCTCTCGGACTTGGACGTTGTGCAGCGCCACTGCGAGTCGTATTTCCCTGCCCCGCTGGCCTACAGTGGGGAGGAGCGCATCGACCTGCGGATCGGGCGCCTACTCATTGAGGGCCGCTGTGTGGCCTACCGATCGGCCCGCACAATCACTGTCACCCTCAACGGCCTCGACTCCCCAGCCCTCCGTACAGTCCTCGGTCCTCAGGCACAATGCCTGCGCTTCGGCCCTTCCCGCTTCGAAGTGACCGTTGGCGACCACACTTTGGGCATCGGCCCCGTCCATCTGTTTCACGCCCAAGTCACCGCCGACAACGGTCGACAGGCCATCACAACGCTCAAATCAGGACGGGGGGCCGGTACCGAAGTCGTCTTTCGCCCACAGGACGGCGAGCACTTCCGTCTCTATCTCATCGACACCCACGACGACTCCCGTCCCCTGGTCCCCGTCCCGCTCAGGCTTCCCGGCTACACCGACGCCCGCTGACGGCTCTCATGACACAACCTCCATACGGAGTTCTCCGCTACGGGTCACGGACAGGCCCGCCATCATCATTTCTGGGTGACCGTCGCTTCGTTGCCCTGAGCGGCCTACCGTGCGCTTCGCGTGCTCGCCTACTTTTCGGCATCGGTTCGTGCGCCACAAGCACCACACACAAATGGCACCTCCGAGGGGAAGCGGCGTCACCGACGAAGTACGGCCAGATCCTGCACGAACACGACCGGGCAACCAACACCTCCGGTCAAGCCCGCCTTGAGGCACTGTTCTCCACGGCTCCAGATAAGTGATCCGCTTCGCCTACCTGCTGCCACCCCACAGCCCTACCTGACCTTTTTGTGCACGCTGCCCGCGAGTCGACGGCATCCTGGCACGATGACGATCCGGCCTATGCGCCGCGCGTATCACGCCATTCCCCCACAACACGTTGCCCTGTCTCCTTGGCCACCTCATCCTGAAATGTTCGCCACCAGCCGAGGGGAGCAAGGTGAACGTGCCGCGACATGCCGCGAACGACCCTGACGTCATTGGACAGACCACCGGTCTGATCGGCTTCCTCAAGGAAGTCGTACAGAGCAGCCACAACCGCCTGCGCGACGACAGGCGCTCACGGGAGCGCCTGTGGCTGGCCAAGCTACCCACTTCCGTACGACGACCGTCAGATCGAGTCGACGGTCTACTGCTCACACTTGACCACGTGCCGCAAACAGCGCCGCCCCCTCCGCCAGAGGTACTGGATGGATGGGTATCAGCGGAACGTTGTCAGGACGCGGATGGCGGTGATCCGCCGCTCGCCGTCGAGGGACCGGCCACGGAACTCGTGCGCGCCGCAGACGGCCGTCAGTGGCGGGAGGAAGCGGAGGATCACACCGTCCGCCGAGAGGACGCGGCCGAGGTGCTCCGGGCCTACGGTCCGTGGCTGGAACGCTGGCGCCGTTGGGCGGAGCGGGAGCGTACCGACCGAGCGCTTCGGGAGCTGTACGAGCAGGTCTACCACTGGCACCAGAAGCTCACCCAACAGGACGACCAACTCGAACTCGTCCTGGCCACTGGACTGTTGACCTGGAGTGATCCACGCGGTGACGCGGTCCACCGCCACCTGCTCACACACCGGGTGGAGACCTCGGTGAACCGCAAGACCGCTCGCCTCACAGTCCGCCTCATGGCGGAAGGAGCGGTGCGGCTTGAGGATCAAGCGTTCCTCGACACCGATGACGGCTGGGCTCCCGAACGCTCGGCCGCGCTGGCGGAGGAGATGGCCGCCCAGTCGCTGCACCTGCTGGGCACGGAGGCATTGGAGCAACTGGCCCAGTGGCAGGAAAGAGTGCTGCAACGTCCGGTGTCGTTCAGTGCCGAGTGGCAGCCGCCAGGCGAGCCGGGGGCAGGCGCACGGCTCACCTACGCGCCGGCGTTGATCGTACGGCCACGGGACCGCAATGCCTTGTTGAGCTTCTACGACCGGATCGCGGACAGTGTGGCTGCCGAGGCGCACGCGCCTTTGGGGCTGGCTCAGTTGGTGCTCCCCTTGAGCACCGAGGAACGCGCGAACTGGGACGGTCGCGAGGTCTCTCCCCTGCTCGGCGAAGACCCGCTCTTCCCTGGGAAGACGAACGAACGACAGCGCAGTGTGCTGCGGCGACTGGAACACGACACGGGCGTGGTGGTTCAAGGCCCACCCGGCACCGGCAAGACGCACACGATCGCCAACCTGGTGTCCGCGCTGCTCGCTCAAGGGCAGAGAGTTCTGGTGACCAGCGCCCGCGATCAGGCCCTGACCGTCCTGCGGGACAAACTTCCGCCTGCCGTGCGGGACTTGTGCGTCCTGCTGCTCAGCTCCACGCGACAGGACGGATCAGACGAACTTGAGCGCACCATCAATGCCCTGACCGACCAGGTCGCGGCGAGCGACCCTGAGGTGCTTCGGGACGAGATCCGTCGCCTCGCCGCACGGCGGGAAGAGGTGCGAGGAAGGATCAGTGCGCTCACCGAGCAGGTGATCGCGCTGCGGGAGGCGGAGGTCTACCGGCACCCCGAGGTCGCTCGCGGATACGCCGGCACTCTCGCCGTAATCGTGCAACACGTTCGCGACAACGCCGAACGTCACCGTTGGATCGGCGTGGTTCCGGATCAGGGACCGAACTCCTCCGTTCCGCCGCTCGCTCCCGCGCAGGCCGTTGAACTGCTGATCCTGCTGCGCGACGGTGCGGCCGAGCCACGTGCCGGCGGCATGCTGCCTGATCCGGACGCTCTCCCCACTCGCGAGGACCTCGTCCAAGAGCTCGCGGCCAGCCGCGCCACCGATGACGGTCTCTCTGCAGAGGCTGTCGACATTCGCAACTCCCTCGTCCAGTTGGACACTTCCGTCACCGATGAGTTGACCTCACTGGCGAGCGACTGCCGTACCGCCCTGCACCGCCTCGGTCTGCCGCCGTCCGCGTTGCAGTGGGATCCCGACAGATGGACCACCAAGGCCCTCACGGAGCGGCTCTCCCGTGAGAATCTTCCTGGGTGGCGTCGGGTGTCCGAACTCTCCGATCAACTCGGTCTGCTCTCAAGGCAGTTGGACGACCAGGGAATGACGCGGGTCACCGTTCCCGAACGGCTCCCTGTCGAGAGGGCCGACTTGATGCTCGCGACCGGCTCTGCGTTGCGCGACCATCTTGCCTCGGGTGGCAAGCTGCGGCCTCGTGGCAGCTTGCGCGCGGCCAAGGCGCAGAAGGCCGCTCAAGAGCTCCTCGACACATGCACCGTGAACGGTCGTCCCCCGGAGACACTGGACGATCTCGATTCCGTCCTCGTCTACCTGCGTGCTCATTCCTCCGTTGTCACACTTGCCCAGCGGTGGGCCCAGGTCGGAGTCCCCATACCCGAGGGTCCGGTAGAGCTCCGTCTGGCTTCCTTGGCCGAGGCGTACGAACGCCTGGAGCACATCGACGCGTTCGGCGCCGCCCGGGATCGGATCGACGACCTGCTCGTGAGCCACGGTGTCCACGTCCCCTTCACCTCCCGCCCGGCCTGGCAGGACTTCACCACGGCGCTGGCCGCCCTCTCCGGCCGGCGGACTGCCGACGAAGCCATGGCTCAGCTGATCACTTGGGAGGAGCGCCTCCGCACGCCGTCGGACGGCTCACGCCCCGCTACCGAAGCGCTCGCCGCCGCCCAGGCGATCCGGGACCAAGACGTCGACCGCTACGTCAAGGAGCTTGAGGCGCTGCGGAAAACGCACGAACGGGAACACCGTCGGCGCCGATGCGCCGTGCTTCTGGACAGTGTTCGCAGGGCACACCCCTTGCTCGCCGACCAGTTGACGCAGGAGCCAGACGATCCGGCCTGGGAGACCAGGCTGGACTCGCTGGCCGACGCCTGGGCCTGGTCAGTGGCTTCCGCGTTCGTACGCCGGCAGCGCACGCCAGGCCGGGAGCGTCAGCTCGAAGGCGAACTGGCGCGGTACGAAAGGAACCTGGAGGACTTCACCGGTGAACTCGCCGCCCTCTGGGGTCGGTTGCACTGCCTGGAACGCATGACGCAGGAGCAGCGGTCCGCGCTCCAGGCGTATCGGACCCACATGGCCTCGTACGGCAAGGGCAAGGGCCGGAGCGCGGGCCGCTACCGTGCTGCGGCACACGACGCCATGCGAACAGCACAGGGAGCCGTACCCGCGTGGGTGATGCCTATCTCGCAGGTCGCCGAGATGGTGCTGCCCAAGCGGGACGCGTTCGACGTTGTCATCGTCGACGAAGCCAGTCAGGCCGGCATGGACGCGCTGTTCCTGATGTGGCTGGCTCCTCGTGTGATCGTCGTGGGGGACGACAAACAGTGCGCGCCCTCGCTCAGCGTCCTGGGCCGTCACCAGGCGATCCACGACCGGCTGATCTCCCATCTGCCCGACATGCCTGCGAGCCTGCGCACGCTCTACGGCCCCGCCACGAACCTCTACCAGTTGCTGTCCACGTTCTTCCCGAAGGTGATCAGGCTGGAGGAGCACTTCCGGTGCATGCCCGAGATCATCGGCTGGTCGTCCCAGACCTTCTACAACAACAAACTGCAGCCGCTGCGCCAGTACGGCGGTGATCGTCTCGACCCGCTCGTGACGCACTTCGTCGAGGACGCCGTCACCCAGGGACGCGACAGCCGGCTCCGCAACGCGAAGGAAGCCGAGACTCTGGTCGACTGCCTGGCCCAGTTGGTGGAGGACCCCGCCTACCGGGACAAGACCATGGGGGTCATCACCCTTCAAGGACCGGTCGGCCAGGTCAAGCTCCTGGAACAGCTGATCAACGAACGGATTCCGGCACCGGCCCGCGAACATCACCAGATCCGCGTGGGCAATCCCGCCTCGTTCCAGGGCGACGAGCGGCACGTCATTCTGCTCTCGATGGTGGCGACCGACCCACCGCGCATCGCAGGCGGCGCGCGCAGCGAACGACAGGCGTACAACGTCGCCGCGTCCCGGGCCCAGGACCAGATGCGGCTCTTCTACTCGGTTCCGCCGGACCGCCTGAAGACCGGAGACCTCCGGCTCAACCTCCTCGCCTACATGGAGAACCCACCGGCCGCACTGGCCGACTCCGACGACATCGGGGAAGTGTCGAGCGAGATCTCGCAAAAGCCGTTCGACTCGCTCTTCGAGCAGCACGTCTACCTGCGTCTGAAGGCTCGCGGATATCACGTGATCCCGCAGTACCCCGCAGGAAGCAAACGCATCGACCTCGTCGTCGTAGGGGCACGAGGGCGCCTGGCCGTCGAATGCGACGGCGAGCGTTACCACTCGTCGCCCGACCAGATCCGGTACGACCAGCAGCGTGACCGTGAACTTCAGCGGGTGGGCTGGACGTTCTGGCGCATCCCCGAAAGCGAGTTCCGGTTCGACCCGGACGAGGCCCTGGTCGGCCTGTGGGAGGAACTGGACCGGCTCGGCATTCGTCCGGCCACGTTCATCAGCGCCAACGACCGGTCCCATGGCGCGTCCGCCTCCGCCGGAGTGCAGTGGACCCCCCTCGACCTCTCCTCCGACGAGGCACTGGCCGAGGATCCGGCAGAGTCTCCGGACGGCCCGGACGCGACCGATCCCGTCGCCTCACTCGACCTGACCGAAGTCGACGAGACCGACGGCACAAACACGGAAGGCCCGGCATGACCCCGCAGTCCCCACTCGGCATCCTCGACGCCAACACCCTGGAGGAACTGGCTCGCGTCATCTGCGGCGACGACCACCTCTACTACCGCAAGAGCTACGAGATCACCCAGTTCCTGGAGCGCGCCGGCTGGCAGCAGGTCCCGGAGTACGACGGTTACCGCAAGGACTGGACCCTCGCCCGGCTCACCGAACGCCGAGACGACCCCACCGAGTTGGAGAAGATCCTGCTCCGACTCGCCGACCCGCGCGAGTACCTCGACGAACCCGAACAGCTCCCCGCCGTCGTCTCCGCGGTCAACGCCTTCCTCATCCACGAGGGCGTACGCCTGGAAACCCCAGGTGGACGTCCCCGCCTCGTCGCCTGCGACCCTGCTCTCACCCACCCGGGCAACCAGGGCCAGGTCGAACTCAGAGCTGCGATGACCGACCTCATCAGCGACCAGCAGATGGCCGGACTGCTCCAGCACCGCCTGGACGAAGCACACACCTGCTACGCCAACGGCGCCCACGTGGCCGCCATCATCATGCTCGGCAGTCTCCTCGAAGGCGTCATGGTCCACGTGGTCCTGGAACGCGACGCATCACTGCTGGGCAACAAGACCCCGGACAACGTGAGCCTGGACACCCTGATCAAGATCTGCCACAACGCCGGCTGGATCGGCGCCGACGTCGAGCGTTTCGTCCACGAGCTGCGCAAGTACCGCAACTTCGTCCACCCGAGCGCCGAAATCCGCGAGGCTCACGCCCCGGACCGCGACACACTGAACATGTGCTGGCCCGTGGTCAACGCGGTCCTGAACGACCTGGCCGGCACCCAGTCCAAGGCAGCCTGACCGACGCACACCGATACCGTGCTGAGGCTCGTCCGACGAGCTTCAGCACGGGGCGGAATCTCCGGTCGGATAATCCGGCGCCCTCAAAGGTCAGCATTCCGATCGGGCATAACCCGCTGCGCCAGTTGGACTGTGAAGACGGCCGATTGCTATTTCGGGCCAGTTGATGCCATCAGGCGGAGAGCCGGGCAGTCGCACTGATCCAGCCAACCGCCTTCAAGTCACGGATCAACCACTCGTAGGCGAATGCGGTCGCAGGACGCGCTGACCCTGTGGGCAGTTCGCAATCCTGGTAGTACGGCCGATGAAAATTCGTCTTGGAGTCCACCGGACCACCGGGGAACGGCGAGGTAGGGCCAAACCCTGGTTCGGTCCACAGGTCCAGGTCCACTTCGGGTGGATCGTTGCGGCGGCCTGTTGCCTTGGGACGGAGAGTGTAGAGCAGGCCACTGTGCGACCCGTCTGAGTCGTCTTCCGGCATGACCACCATGCCCTCGGCACTCACCGGCAGGGCGGTGTATAGGCCCAAAGCAGGGGCAAGGGCCGGGAAGCTCGACTCGACCAACTGCTGGTAGCCAACGATGGCATCCCGAAGAACTTGCTTGTTGATCTTCAGCGTCAGCAGTGGGGAGTAACCCTGCCAGTTACTTCCGTGCTGCGGGATTTCCTGATCCGGTTCTCCGTACGGTCTGCGCAACAGGTCATCCGTCACACAGTCCAACTGTGAATGCATCCACCGAACATCCGCCGAGTTATATGTGTAGCCCGGAGCCTGATGGGTGAACGACACGGACGCACGCGCACGCTCCATCATCGCTTCGACTCGCTGGCGCAGTTCGGGCACGTTGACCGCATGGGGGGAGCTACTGCTGAGGCGAAGTCTCTGGGCGAGGTACCACAGCCGTTCACGAGCCAGAGGTGAATCCGGCGGCACCAGGAGGGCGCCACGCCGGACAATCCGCTCAAGCGGCTCACGAATCTTGCCGCCAGCCCATTCCCACCTGCCCAGCGGATCACGGGGAAAGAGAAACTGGCTCCACCAGAACCATTCCGGTTCTTCACGATGCCTCGGGTGCACTTCCAGAGGCGTCACCGCGGGAGGTTCGAAGGAGAATCTCGAAGGAGAGACGGCCACCCATCCTTCCTTCACCCACACGCCCCAGCGAGGCAATCGTCCATCCTGTAGGTCGAGGAGCGAGCCGCTCAGTGGGCCAAAACCCTCCACATAGGCGTCGAGTGCGTCGCGCAACCATGTGCCAACCGTTTCGGCGGTTCGGAGTTCATCGAAGTCCGCTGGGACCATCTGGGCGACCGCGACCCGTGCCTTGCCCTCGGCCTCGTGCATCCCGTCTTCTTGCTTCGCACCTCGCACGATCTCGTCGAACACCCAGGAAGCAGCCGCAGGGTTGACACGGGCCAGACGGAGCATAAGGTCCTCCGCTTCGTCTGAGTGGCTCGCGTTCACGGCGAAGGCGATCGCGTAACGCCACCGGGGGAAGGTGTCGGCGGCGACGATCTCCTCCAGCCGGACGTCTCCCCGTCGCAGAGCCTGTGCGCCAAAGTGCTGCTCGAAGACCGGAAGCGTAAATCGGAGCCGCGCCCCCCTCTTGGACAACGAGGCCGGTGTCGGTCAGCTCCCACACCTCGGCTTCATGGCCGAATTGCTGAGCGGAGACCGGGCCTCCGAGATTCAGGATGCGTACGGCAAGGCGGGCGAGCCGGTCCCAATTCTGTGTAGTCGGATGCCCCGTGCGCCGGCCTTTGATAACGGATGCGGCCAGGCCGGACACCCTCGCATCCTCACCAGCAAGAATGCGGGACGCGACGGACAGGACCTGAAGGGGGCTGGTCAATAGGTCCTGCACTTCGCGCTCCTGGAAAGCCATTCGCACGTCGTCACCAAGCACAAGGTCCAGGAGTTCCTTACCTTTCCGCGCTGGCCATGGAGCGATTTCATGCACCCGGCCTTGCCCAGGTCGACGCCAGGTCTGCACGTGGCGAGGATCTGGGCGTCCGGGTGGGCTGCAAGTAGGATGCGGGCCTCGCGGAGAAGGTATGCGATCTGTTCGGGTGCGATCCCGTCGAGATCGTCGATCACGATGCGACCGAGTCCAGTCGCCGGATCGCCGCCCGCACGTGTGATGGCGTCCACAAGATCAGGCACGGCCTTGCGAGCATCCACCCATACGGGGATCGCCACTCCGGTATCCGACCCGGCCCGCTCCAACCCCTCGTGCCACCAACGCTCAGCTTCTTCGCTCTTGCCGGCCCCCATCGGGGCGACCAGAACCGCCAGAGTGCCGGCAGGGACGGTCACCACCGGCAGCGACGACTTGTCACCCCAGTCCAGAACGGCATGGACGCGGTCTTCGGGCACAAGGCTCAGTCGCGCCTCGCGGCGGTGGCACGCGGCCAGGCCCGCATCAGTGAGCCCGTCCGATCGCGACTTGGTCCCGGCGGACACCACGTCAAGCAGCTGAGCGAGGACATCACCGGAAGTAATGGCACCGGCGTAGGTCCGGCGGATGGAGTCATAGCGATCGAGATAGCGGCACAGCTGGTCGTAGTGCCATACCGCCCAGTTCTTGAGCCCCAGACGGGCCGCGTGGGTGGAGACGAACTGATTGCTCTGGTCAATGCCTCCGCTTCTGAGCACGGGAGTGAGAACCACGTTGGTGGTGAAGATCAGATACTCGGGCAGCCGTTCCCTCGTGGACGCCGGGCTCAGCCACGCTTCCACTTCATCCTTGATCTGCCCCTTCAACCACGAGACGGCATGGGGGTGTTGCTGATCGGTGCGCTGCCGGAACTTAGCCTGCACCACTCCGTAGCCGTCCCATGCCTCAAGGCCGCTCGGATACGGCACGCGCCCCTGGAACGTCGCCTCGCGCCCGCCATCCCTGCCGTCCCCGAAGGCGGAGACGCCTGGCCCGAGAATCTCCTGAACCAGGGCTTGTGACACGTGCTCGAACTCTCGGGTGCTCAACCCGTTGAGGTTGTGATCCACCCCGTCATGATGCCGCTACGACACCCCCTCCGGGACACCGAGCACAACGTTCACCGGTCGTCACGCTCCAAGGGCATGCGCCGCATGCGTACTTGTGTGCGCCCGTTGTTCGACTCGTACCTTGCGACGTTGGTCTTGGGTCCCACTGCAACCCTCCGGAGAACAGGGGAAACAGATGTCGAAGTCAACTGCAGAAGCGCTGGAGGATCTCGCACAGCATTCGAACGTCGCTGTCCATTCCACCTCGGCAGTCGCCGGGGACGTAGGGGCCGCAGCCGCGGCGGACGACGAGGAACGCAAGGAGAAAGACCTCGAAACCCTACGGCGCAAGCCGGGCCTGCGTCAGTTACCCGGCGCAGAACTTGGCAACTCGGTACGACTAACACCGTGGGATGTTCTACACACCCTGGCGCGAGCCATCTCCTTGGCACGCCGAGGAGCAGCCCGCGGTCTGGCCGAGCACTGGGGCAGCCTGAAATACAGCCTGGCCCTCAGCGGCAACCCCACGTCATTCATGGGGCTCTCCGCCGAAGGGCGGGACACCGCCGACTACTACAAGGCGCTCCAGTCGGGAGAACTCGGCATCGCGTTCGCGCTGGCCGTCACCGAACGGGTTCTCAGCCGCCGCTACCCAGACCACGCGGTATCGATCGTTCCCGCGGACACGGCCCTTCGTGCGGGCTGGGCCCTGAACAGCAAGGACAAAGGCACCACGGTGGGCTACCGGTACCGCCCGCAGTACTTCGGCGAAGTCTGGAAACCAGGAGAACCATCGCGAATCTTCCCTGTCGTCTCCCGCGGCAACCACGGCACCGCGACGACGTCCTACGGCCAACTCGCCGACGCCTCCGCCTACATAGAGGGAGTGCACATCGGCACCTACGACGAGACACCCGGCCTGATCTTCAGCACGCAGCTGCCGCTGGATGAACCGCTCACCGTGCACGCGCTGAAGGCCGATGGCTCGGGCGGCTGGCTATCCGGTACAGACGCTTTCCCACTCGGGAACCTGAACGCACAGCTTCAGGACGAGGCGTGGCCCCCGGGTATTCACCCACCAGCCGACAACGGCAAAAGGCCGCCCTCGGAGCCAGGCGTTCATGTCAACGATGAAATCTCCGGATGGTTCCAGCGAGTACTCGCGCGCACATCCGCCGCGGGACTCACCGCCTTCGCCGGCGACGGGAACTCCGCAGCCCCGTATCTCACAACCCGTCAGGGAAGCCGCCGCTTCTCCGCCGGCATCGCGCACGCGGCTACCGGAAGCGTCCAGGACGCCAACTACACTCTCCTCGGCATCCCGTTCGTTGGCACCGACCATGTCTTCCGACTCAACGGAACACGTGTGGAGGCATTCTCCGGAGTCCACGCGGACCTCTTCAATCACCTGAGCCACGGCCGCCTGGAGCAATACCGAAGCGACGTCCACGCTCTGCGCTCCACCTGGCCTTCGGACACCTGGGACAAGAAGTGGGCCGGTCCCGTCTCGATACACCAGGACGGTTCCGTCCTGGCCATCCATCTACTTCCCTGACCAGCGGTCCGCCCGCCAATCGAAGGCGTTCACGCAGAGTGCCCCGCCGACCGCTGACGGAGCTGTTCTCTGGGGAGAATCGACTGCGCATCCGGGCGCGAGCTCGAAAGGCCCAGAAAGACGGATCAGCCCAGGCCAGAGACGTTCCCGGCAGCATCACCGTAGGTCAGCATCGCCAGGCAGATAACTTCAAGAAAATCTCGTCACCCGACCAGCATCGGGGCCGACCACCGAAACCCCAAAAGCACCCCTCTTGATTTCCACCGCCGCAACCGAGTTCAGCAGCACCCTTCACCCATCTGACACCCCATCAGAACGAGCGTCAAATGAGCGTCAAGATGCCTCGGAGAGCGTTATTTCAGCGTCAAGATATCGCCCGTAACGCCCACACCGCACATAACGCGCACGCACAAAACCGCAGGTCAGGACAGCTTTGCCACCGGTTCAAGGATCGCGACACACTCCACATGGTGGGTCATCGGAAACAGATCGAACGCCCGCAACGTCCGCACCCGATACCCCCCGTCCCGGAAGTACCCCAAGTCCCGTGCCAGCGCCGCCGGATCGCATGCCACGTACGCGATCTTCCGAGCCCCCAGCGACGAAAGGTGCTCCACGGTCTTCTTGCCGGCGCCCGAGCGCGGTGGGTCCAGGACGATCAGGTCGACCTCCGTGATGCCCGTGCGCGGCAGCACGCTCTCGACCTTGCCCTGTTCAATGCGGACGCGGTCGAAGCCGGCGAGGTTGTGCCGCGCGTCCTCGACCGCGCGCTTGCCGGACTCGATGCCGAGGACCGCGCCCTTGTCGCCGAGGCGGTCGGCGAGGGCTCCGGCGAAGAGGCCCACCCCGCAGTACAGGTCCAGCGCCATGTCGCCCTTGCGCGGCAACAGGCCCTGCATGACGGCCTTGACGAGGGTGTCGGCGGCCATCGGGTGGACCTGCCAGAAGCCGCCGCTGCCGACGCGGTACGTGCGGCCGTCGGCGCGCTCGCGGACGAACGCGCGGCCGTGGACGCGGTGGATGCCCCCGTCGTGCTCCTCGACGCGCATCACGGAGACCGGGCGGTCGAGTTCGACGAGGGGAAGGCGGGCTCCCGGCCTCGGCTCCAGGATGACCATGCGGTCCTGGGAGCCCGTCGCCGCGATGGCGTCGACGGAGGCCATGCCGGACCAGTCGCGGTCCTCGATGCCCAGTTCGCTGATGCCCGGCGCCGCGATCATGCAGTGCTCGACCGGCTCGACCTCGTGCGAACGGTGCTTGCGCAGACCCGCGTTGCCGTCCGCGTCCACCGCGTACTGGACGCGCGTGCGCCACTGCGGGACCTGCCCTGAGGGCAGCTTGTCGCCCTCGGCCGGCATCACCGTGCCGTCCCAGCCGGCCTCCTCGGGCGTGAGCCCCGCGAGCCGCTGCAACTGTTCGGCGATGACCTCGCCCTTGAGGCGGCGCTGCGCGCCGGGCTTGGCGTGCTGCCAGTCGCAGCCGCCGCAGCGACCGGGGCCGGCGTAGGGGCAGGGCGCCTCGACGCGGTCCTTGGACGCGGAGAGGATCTCGACCGCGTCCGCGCGCAGGAACCGCGCGCCCTCCTCGCCGTCGGTGACCCGGGCGATCACACGCTCACCGGGCAGCGTGTGCCGGACGAACAGCACCTGGCCCTCGGCCGTACGGGCGATGCAGTGCCCGCCATGGGCGACGGGGCCGACCTCGACCTCGTACTCCTCCCCCACCAGCGATTTCTTCGGTTCTGCCTGCATGGCGGGGTGACTCCACAACGTCAAAGGGTGAGCGGCCGGACAACAGCCCACCAGTCTACGTGGACACCGCCCGGCCGCTCACCACAAGGCGTTCAGCTCTTGGAGTCGGACGACTCCCGGTGCCGCTCCTCCGCCGGACCCCGTCGCACCGCGCCCGGCGCGCTCCACTCCTGCCGCTTGCGGGCCCGGTTCTTCGCGGCCTCGGAGGACTCCAGCTGGTAGGGCACCGACGTCACCATCACGCCCGGCGTGAACAGCAGCCGGCCCTTGAGGCGGAGCGCGCTCTGGTTGTGGAGGAGGTGCTCGTACCAGTGGCCGACCACGTACTCGGGGATGATCACGGAGACCGCGTCGCGCGGCGACTCCTTCCGCAGGCCCTTCACGTACTCGATGATCGGCCGGGTGATCTCGCGGTAGGGCGAGTCCAGCACCTTCAGCGGTACGTCGATCCCGCGCCGCTCCCACTCCTCGCGCAGCGCCTTGGTCTCGGCCGGGTCCACGTTGACGCTGAGCGCCTCCAGGGTGTCCGAGCGCATCAGCTTGGCGTAGGCGAGGGCGCGCAGCGCCGGGCGGTGGATCTTGGAGATCAGGACGACCGAGTGGACGCGGGAGGGGCGGAGGCTGTCGTCGCTGGGGCCCTCGGGGGCGGCGATCTCCTCGGCGACCCGGTCGTAGTGCTTACGGATCGCGGTCATCGTGGCGTAGAAGATGCACATGCCGAGCAGGGCCACCCAGGCGCCGTGGGTGAACTTCGTGACCAGGACCACGACCAGGACCAGCCCCGTGAAGAACGCGCCGAACGCGTTGATCGCGCGCGAGCGGACCATGTGGCGGCGCTTGGCCTGGTCCTTCTCGGTGGCGAGGTGGCGGTTCCAGTGCCGGACCATGCCGGTCTGGCTGAGGGTGAAGGACACGAACACGCCCACGATGTACAGCTGGATCAGGCGGGTCGAGTCGGCGCCGTAGATCGCGAGCAGCAGGGTGGCGGTTCCGGCGAGCAGCACGATGCCGTTGGAGAAGGCGAGGCGGTCGCCGCGGGTGTGCAGCTGGCGCGGGAGGTAGCGGTCCTGGGCGAGGATCGAGCCGAGCAGCGGGAAGCCGTTGTACGCCGTGTTGGCGGCGAGGAACAGGACCAGCGCGGTGGCCGCGGCGAGGACCACGAACAGGAAGCTGCCCTTGCCGAACACCGCCTCGGCGACCTGGGAGATCACCGGGTTCTGCACGTAGCCGGAGCCGATCGCCACGCCGTTGTGGATCAGGTCGGTGGCCGGGTTCTCGGCCATCCGGACCTTGGTCGTCATGGCCAGCGCGATGATCCCGCAGAACATCGTGACGGCCAGCAGGCCCATCGCCGCGAGGGTGGTCGCCGCGTTCTTCGACTTGGGCTTGCGGAAGGCCGGGACGCCGTTGGAGATCGCCTCGACACCGGTGAGCGCGGCACAGCCGGAGGAGAAGGCGCGCAGCATCAGGAAGACCAGCGCGAAGCCCGCGAGGCCCTGGTGCTCGGCCTTGATGTGGTAGCTCGCGGTCGGCGCGCGCATGGTGTCGCCGAGGACCAGGCCGCGGAAGGCGCCCCACGCGATCATGACGAAGACGCCCGCGACGAAGACGTAGGTCGGGATCGCGAACAGGGAGCCGGACTCCTTGACCCCGCGCAGGTTCATCAGGGTGAGCAGCACCACGACGGCGATCGCGCAGATCACCTTGTGCTCCACCACGAACGGGATCGCGGAGCCGAGGTTCTCGATGCCGGAGGCGATCGAGACGGCGACGGTGAGGACGTAGTCGACGAGCAGGGCGCTGGCGACGGTGAGGCCGGCCTTGGGGCCGAGGTTGGTGGTGGCCACCTCGTAGTCGCCGCCGCCGCTGGGGTAGGCGTGCACGTTCTGCCGGTAGGAGGCGACCACGGTGAACATCAGCACCACGACCGCGACCGCGATCCAGGGGCTGAAGTGGTACGCCGACACGCCCGCGATGGAGAGGACCAGCAGCACCTCGCCGGGCGCGTAGGCCACGGAGGACAGCGGGTCGGAAGCGAACACGGGGAGTGCGATGCGCTTAGGCAGGAGCGTTTCGCCCAACCGGTCGCTGCGCAGTGCGCGCCCGATGAGGATGCGCTTGGGCACGTCGGTCAGTTTGGACACAACAGAGGATCGTAGGCCTTCGAACAGGCGATCCTCTACTCGCCACCTGCCTGAGCCATGTCATCTGCCTCTCATCTGTCCCGCAGCCGTCCCGCAGCTGTCCCGCATCTGCCTCACGGGTGAAATCGGTGAGGAGTGGAGTTGCGGATTCCGTCGGGAGTGACGACTCCGTGTCTATATGACAAAACCCCGCTCCCACCCGCCCCCTGGAGGTCCCATGCCCTCGACCGCAGAGCTGATCGGCGCCCTCGCCGCCCTGGCCGGCCTCGGAATCCTCACCCTGGCCAGCGTGCGCAGCATCGGGCGCCGCTGACGCACGGGGGTGCCCCGGAAGGACCGGACGTGTGTACTTTGGCCTCGGTCTGAGACCCTGATGGGGCTGAGCATGGATTTCAGGACACCGGAAGGACGGTCGTGCACATCGTCATCATGGGCTGCGGCAGAGTGGGTTCCGCTCTCGCCCAGACCCTGGAGCAACAGGGGCACACGGTCGCCGTGATCGACCAGGACCCCACCGCCTTCCGTCGGCTGGGCCCGGGATTCGGCGGTCGCCGGGTCACCGGGGTCGGCTTCGACCAGGACACGCTGCGCGAAGCGGGCATCGAGGAGGCGGGCGCGTTCGCGGCCGTCTCCAGCGGTGACAACTCGAACATCATCTCCGCGCGCGTGGCCCGCGAGATGTTCGGCGTCGAGAACGTCGCGGCCCGTATCTACGACCCCCGCCGTGCCGAGGTCTACCAGCGGCTGGGCATCCCCACCGTCGCCACGGTCCGCTGGACCGCCGACCAGATGCTGCGCCGGCTGCTGCCCTCGGGCGCGGAGCCGCTGTGGCGGGACCCCACCGGCGGTGTCCAGCTCGCCGAGGTGCACGCCTCGGCGTCCTGGGTGGGCCACAAGATCAGCAAGTTGCAGGAGGAGACGGGCGTCCGCGTGGCGTTCCTCACCCGTCTCGGCGAGGCGATGCTGCCCTCTTCGCAGACCGTGTTGCAGGAGGGCGACCTCGTGCACGTGATGATGCGCACGGACGAGGTCGACAAGGTCGAGGCGGCGTTCGCCAAGGGTCCCGAAGAGGAGGGCGGTCACTGATGAGGGTCGCCATTGCCGGAGCCGGCGCGGTCGGACGTTCGATCGCCGGTGAGCTGCTGGAGAACGGTCACGAGATCCTTCTCATCGACAAGGCCCCGACCGCGATCTCGGTCGAGCGGGTCCCCCAGGCGGAGTGGCTGCTGGCCGACGCCTGCGAGATCACGTCCCTGGACGAGGCGGCGCTCCAGCGCTGCAACGTGGTGATCGCCGCGACCGGCGACGACAAGGTCAACCTCGTCGTCTCCCTCCTCGCGAAGACGGAGTACGGCGTTCCGCGCGTCGTCGCCCGCGTCAACAACCCGAAGAACGAATGGCTCTTCAACGAGTCCTGGGGCGTCGACGTCGCCGTCTCCACCCCTCGCCTGATGTCGGCGCTGGTCGAGGAGGCGGTCTCGGTCGGCGACCTGGTCCGGCTGCTGCGCTTCAGCCACGGTGACGCGAACCTGGTGGAACTCACCCTCCCCGAGGAGTCGGCCCTGGCCGGCACCCAGGTCGGCGACGTGGAGTGGCCCGAGGACACCTCCCTGGTCACGATCATCCGCGGCACCCGCGTCCTGACCCCGTCCCGCGAGGACTCCCTGGAGGCCGGCGACGAACTCCTGTTCGTGGCGGCCCAGGCGCGCGAGGAGCAGTTGGAGGACCTGCTGTCGGTACGCCGGGAGGACGCGGCGAGCTAGTCCGGTGCTACGACGATGAGGGCGCCCCGAGATCTCGGGGCGCCCTCATCGTCGTAGGGGAATCGTCGTGGGGGAAACTACGCGTCCCGCCGGTGACGGCCCTCCGTCGTGGCGGCCTGCGCCGCCTTGCGTTCCTTCTCGGCCTGCTCCTCCGCCTCCATCTCCGCGAACACGTCGATCGGCGCGGGCGCCTTCGCGAGGAAGACCCAGGTGAGCCAGACGGCCAGCAGGAAGGGCGGGATCTTCAACGCGACCAGGACCCAGCCCAGTTGGGCGGTGTTGGCCCACCAGTAGAGCGGGAAGAGGATCGCGCACTTGGCGAGCAGGATCAGGCCCCAGGCCCAACTGGCCTTGGCGTAGGCCTTCTTGCGGCCGGGGTTGCGGGTACGCCAGGAGAGGTTCTCCTTGAAGACCGGGCCGAGGATCAGTCCGATCAGCGGGACGCCCGCGAGGGTCGTGACGATGTACGCGAGGGCGAGGCCCAACGTGTAGAGCATGCCGGGGAGATAGAAGTTCTTGGCGTTGCCGGTCATCATCGCGAAGACGACACCGAAGGCGACGCCGAAGACACCGCTGAAGGCGTGCTTGACGGTGTCGCGCTTCACCAGGCGCACCACGACGAGGACCAGCGACACGGCCAGTGCGGCGATGGCCGACGCGTGGAGGTTCTTGTTGATCGTGAAGATGGTGACGAAGAGCAGGCCGGGCAGGACCGTTTCGATCATGCCGCGCAGCCCGCCGAACGCCTCGAAGAGGGCCGCCTCGGTCACCGCCCGGACATCCTGCTCGCTGTCTTCGGCGTCCACGGTCTCTGTGGTCGGCTTGTCGAGCGACGTCACCGGCTACTCCCGTCCGAGGGGTCTCAGTTCGTATTTCGGGTTGAAGAGCACCCGGCGGCCTCTGCTCATGGAGATCCGGCCGGACGCGATCAGCTTGCGTCCCGGTTCTATGCCCACGATGGAACGCCTGCCGAGCCACACCACGTCCAGGGCGGCGGAGCCGTCGAACAGCTCGGCCTCAAGGGCCGGGACCCCCGCCCGGGGGCGCAGCGTGACCGTGCGCAAGGTACCAGTAACCGTCACGATCTGTCGGTCGTGGCAGTCGCCGATCCGGACACAGCCCTCGGTCGCGGAGTCCTCGCGCAGCTCCTCGGACTCCAGGTCCTCCTGCGAGGAGGACAGCCGGTCGAGCATGCGCCGGAACCGGCCGGCCGGCTTTTCGGAACGGGAGACAGCGCTCATATCTGAAGCGTACCGGGGTCCGCCGACAGCGACGTACCCACGTCGTCAGCGCTCGAACCGGTATCCCATCCCGGGTTCCGTGATGAAGTGCTTCGGGTGCGCGGGGTCCGTCTCCAGCTTGCGCCGCAGCTGTGCCATGTAGACGCGGAGGTAGTTCGTCTCGGTCCCGTAGGACGGCCCCCAGACCTCCTGCAACAGCTGCTTCTGGCTGACCAGCCGCCCGGTGTTGCGCACCAGGACCTCCAGCAGATGCCACTCCGTGGGGGTCAGCCGTACGTCCCTGCCGTCCCGTTGGACCTTCTTGGCGGCGAGGTCGACGGTGAACTCCTCGGTCTCGACCAGGACGTCGTCCTCGCCGCCCCCGGTGGGCTCGGCCCGGCGCACGGCGGCCCGCAGCCGGGCCAGCAGCTCGTCCATGCCGAAGGGCTTGGTGACGTAGTCGTCGGCGCCCGCGTCCAGCGCCTCCACCTTCTCGTCGGAGGAGTGCCGGGCGGACAGCACCAGGATCGGCACCCGGGTCCAGCCGCGCAGCCCCCGGATCACCTCGACGCCGTCCATGTCGGGCAGCCCCAGGTCGAGGACGACGACGTCGGGGTGGCGGGAGGCGGCGAGGTCGAGCGCGGTCTTCCCGTCGGCCGCCGCGTCGACCTCGTACTTGCGCGCCTTGAGGTTGATCACGAGGGCCCGCACGATCTGCGGCTCATCCTCGACCACGAGGACCCTGGTCATGAGACCTGCCTTTCCGGTTGTACGTCTTTCACGTCACGCTCGTCACCCGCAGCATCCGCAGCGCCCGCAGCACGCACGCCGTGCACGTCTTCCACGCCCTGCGCGTCCTCCGCGGTTCCGTGCGCCGCGCGGAGCGTGAGGACCATGGTGAGGCCGCCGCCGGGCGTGTCCTCGGCGTTCAGGGTGCCGTTCATGGCCTCGGTGAAGCCACGCGCCACGGCGAGGCCGAGCCCCACTCCGGCACCGCGCGGGGCGTCGCCGTAGCGCTGGAAGGGCTCGAAGATGCGGTCCTTGGCCGCGTCCGGGACTCCGGGGCCCCGGTCGACCACCCGGACCTCCACGCGGTCGGCGATGGCGCTGGCGGACACCAGGACGGGTCGTTCGGGCGGGCTGTACTTGACCGCGTTCTCGACCAGGTTGGCCACCGCCCGTTCCAGCAGTCCGGGGTCGACGGCGACCATGGGCAGCGTCTCCGGGATGTCGAGTTCCGCGCTGCCCTCGGGGACCCCGACCAGCGCCATGGGCACCACCTCGTCGAGGTCGATCTCGCGGACGATCGGTGTGACCGTGCCGGTCTGGAGGCGGGACATGTCGAGGAGGTTGCCCACCAGGTGGTCGAGCCGGTCGGCGCCGGCCTCGATGCCCTCCAGGAGTTCGGCCTGGTCCTCCTCGGACCACGCCACGTCGTCGGAGCGCAGACTCGACACGGCCGCCTTGATGCCGGCCAGCGGGGTCCGCAGATCGTGGCTCACGGCCGCCAGGAGGGCCGTACGGATGCGGTTGCCCTCGGCGAGGGCGCGGGCCCGGTCGGCCTCCTCGCGGAGGCGTCTGCGGTCCAGTACGACGGCGGCCTGGGCGGCGAAGGCGGCCAGGACCCGGCGGTCGGAGGCGGGCAGCACGCGGCCGGTCAGCGCGAGGGCCATGTGGTCGCCGACCGGCATGTCCACGTCGCCGTCCTCGGGCCGCTCCAGCGGCACCCCGACGCCGACCCGGCCCGCGCACGTCCAGGGCTCGACGTCGCTCTTGCGTTCCAGCAGCGCCACGGACTCCATGCCGAAGGTCTCCCGGACCCGCTCCAGGAGCGCTTCGAGGCTGGTCTCGCCGCGCAGCACGCTGCCCGCGAGGAAGGACAGGATCTCCGACTCGGCGCGCAGTCTGGCGGCCTGCTCGGTGCGGCGGGCGGCGAGGTCCACCACGGAGGCCACGGACACGGCGACGCCCACGAAGATCGCGATGGCGACGATGTTCTTGGGGTCGGCGATGGTCAGCCGGTGCAGCGGCGGTGTGTAGAAGTAGTTCAGCAGGAACGACCCGAGGGCCGCCGAGACCAGCGCCGGCAGCAGTCCGCCGAGCAGCGCCGCCGCGACCGTCAGCGACAGGAACAGCAGCATGTCGTTGGCGAGCCCGAGATGGATCGCGTTGAGCAGCAGCGCGAGGCCCACGGGCCCGGCCACGCCGACGATCCAGCCCGAGACGATGCGGGCCCGGCCGAGACGCGCGCCCCGGGCCACCGGGAGTCCGCGCCCCTTGGCGACCTCTCCGTGGGTGACGATGTGGACGTCCAGGTCGGGCCCGGACTCACGGGCGACCGTGGTGCCCACACCGGGCCCGAAGACGTACTGCCAGGTCTTGCGGCGGGAGGAGCCCAGGACGATCTGGGTGGCGTTGACCCCGCGCGCGAAGTCGAGCAGCGCGGCCGGGATGTCGTCGCCCACTACGTGGTGGAAGGTGCCGCCCAGATCCTCGATCAGGGTGCGCTGCTGGGCCAGTTCCTTCGGGGAGGCGGAGGTCAGTCCGTCGCTGCGGGAGATGTAGACGGCCAGTACCTCGCCGCCGGCCCCCTTCTCGGCGAGCCGCGCGGCCCGCCGGATCAGCGTCCGCCCTTCGGGACCGCCGGTCAGTCCTACGACGATCCGCTCGCGCGAGCCCCAGATCGCCGAGACCTGGTGCTCGCTGCGGTACTCCTGGAGGTATTCGTCGACCCGGTCGGCCACCCAGAGGAGGGCCAGTTCGCGCAGGGCGGTGAGGTTGCCGGGGCGGAAGTAGTTCGAGAGGGCCGCGTCGACCTTGTCGGGCTGGTAGATGTTGCCGTGCGCCATCCGCCGCCGCAGCGCCTGTGGCGACATGTCGACAAGCTCTATCTGGTCGGCCCGGCGCACGACCTCGTCCGGCACGGTCTCCTGCTGGCGCACCCCGGTGATCGACTCGACGACGTCACCGAGGGACTCCAGGTGCTGGATGTTGACGGTCGAGACGACGTCGACGCCGGCCGCGAGCAGTTCCTCGATATCCTGCCAGCGCTTGGTGTTGCGGGAGCCCGGGACGTTGGTGTGGGCGAGTTCGTCCACCAGGGCGACGGCGGGGGCCCGGCGCAGGACGGCGTCGACGTCCATCTCCGTGAAGACGGCCCCCCGGTAGGCCAGCTCCACGCGCGGGACCTGCTCCAGGCCGTGCAGCATCACCTCGGTGCGGGCCCGGCCGTGGTGCTCCACGAAGGCGACCACGCAGTCGGTGCCCCGCTCCACCCTGCGGTGGGCCTCGGACAGCATGGCGTACGTCTTGCCGACGCCCGGTGCCGCACCGAGGTAGATCCGAAGCTTGCCGCGTCCCATGGCCCCATTGTCTTCCCGTCACACCCGTGTACGCAGCGTCGACTTTACGGCCAATAAGTCCGACAAATGGGGTGGTGGGCCTGGTCGTGGGTGTCTTTGACACAACTCTGATGCCGTGGTGCTCAGCCGGGGTTGTCGCCGTGGGTGAGGGTCTCCCAGGCCACGAAGAGGTTGTTGCTGCCGGCCGGGCGGTTGTCCAGGGTGAGCGTGCGGGTGTTGGCCATGGCGATGCCCAGGCGGTTGTGCAGGGCGTTGTAGCCGACCTCGGTGACGGGCCCGAGCCCGAGCTTCAGCGACCCGCCGCACAGCCAGCCCGGCACGGCCGCGCCCAGCTGGTACTTGGCCTGGAACCCGAGCGCCTGCCGCAGCCGCTCGCCGACGTCGGTGCCGTAGAGGTCGGTCCCCTGGATCCGGCTGGTCTCGGCGACGTGGGAGATCGCGGAGATGCCGTACCCGGTGTGGGTGAGGTCGCGGCAGGTCTCCTGGGTGAGCCCGGTGACGAAGGTGGACTGACCCTGCCAGTAGGCGACGATCTTCGCGGTCGTGTTCAGGTTCTGGCCGGGCACGGTCTTCGGGACGCTGCCGTCGGAGGCGAGGTAGACGTAGGCGGCGGTACGCGTCCGGAAGGTGGCCATCGCCTTGTCGTACGACGTCCTGTCCTCCAGGAAGACGGAGATGCCGATGGCGGCGTCCATCATCGACAGTTCCCAGTTCCCGTTGGAATGGGACCCGTTGATGACCTCGGGCAGGTAGACGGTGCGCAGCATGGTCGCGAAGCGGGCGGAGTTGGTCCATGTCCCGGTGTACGTGTACTTGATGATCTCGGCGGCCTTGGGCCAGGTGGAGCCGGCCCAGCCGGTCTGCAGCGGCGCGTTGCTGTTGGTGTGGCCGGTGATCGTGGCCGACCAGGCGTCCATGATCTCGATGGCCTTCCGGGCGTAGCGCGCGTCCTTGGTGATGTACCAGGCGAGCGCGTCGGTGTAGGCCGCCATGGCGTCCTCGCGTTCGTCGGTGCAGCCGTGGTCGGGGTTGGAGTACGAGCCGCACTCGACGACGGCTCTTGGCTTCGGGGTCCGGCTCAAGCTGGCGTAGGAGCTGGCCGTCATCTGGTCGTAGGCGCCCTTCCAGGGCTGGGCTCCGGCGAGGACCTCGGTGCGGGCGAAGTCGAGCTGGCTCCTGGAGACGTCGACTCCGGGATGGACGAATGCGGCGGGGGCCGCCTCGGCGGTCGGGCCGCCGGGCCGGGCGGAGAAGCCCAGGACGAGTGCGGTGACGACGGAGAGCAGGGCAGCGCGGCGCACGGTGACTCCGTTTCCGTATGTGAACACAGAGCACCCTCATGAACTGGGCGTTGAGCCGAGACCATAGGTACGGACTAATACCCCGTCAAGAGTCCGCGCACGACGAAGGGCCGCACCCCCGGAGGGGTACGGCCCTTTCGTGGCTGTCTCTTGCCGCTAGCGGACCTCGGTGATCTCCGGTCCGCGCTGCAACTGCCCCATGCCGCCGGAGAAGCGGGAACCCGCCTCCTCCTGCTGGACGCCCTCGGGAACCATCTGGGCGTCGTTCGGCAGCTTCAGGACGATCGGGTCGCGGGGCGCCATCGGGCCCTCGCCGCGCACGACGACCGTGTCCCGGAAGATCTGCTCCAGCAGACCGGCCGCCTGCGGCTGCACCGCGCCCTGCCCGGAGATCACCCCGCGCAGGAACCAGCGCGAACCGTCCACACCGACGAACCGCACCACCTGGAAGCCGCCCGTGCCGTCCGGCAGCTGCACCGGGACCTGCGCGCGCAGCTCCCAGCCCAGCGGGCCCTCGACCTCGTCGACGATTCCGCCCTGCTGGGTGATGCCGCTGGCGATCTCCTCGCGGACCTCACCCCAGATGCCCTCGCGCTTGGGAGCGGCGAAGGCCTGCAACTGGATGGCACTGTCCTTGAGAACCACGGTGGCGGCGACGATCGCGTCACCCGCGACCTCGACCCGCAACTCCATGCCGTCGACGCCCGGCACGAACAGACCGCCCAGGTCCACCCGGCCCTCGGCGGGATCGCCGACCTCCGAGTCGTCCCAGGGTCCGTCGGGGCGGGGCTCCGGTTCGAGCCGCACGCGCTCGACCTCGCCGTCCGCCTCAGTGTCGACGTCGTCGACGACCTGCTCGGCCTCGCTCGCCGCGTCCTCGGCGGCAGTGCCCTTCTTGCGACGTCCGAACACGTCACTGTCCTTCCCGGTCGGTTACGACCGAAGCGTATCGATTCCCACCCGTGGTGGCGCCCACGGCGGCGTGACCGCCGGTGGACCCGAAGCCCCCCTCGGCCCGCGCCGAATCGGGAAGTTCCGCGACCTCCTGGAAGCGGACCCTCTCGACCTGCTGGACGACCAGCTGGGCGATCCGGTCGAAGCGCTCGAACCGTACCGACTCGTACGGGTCGAGATTCACCACGATCACCTTGATCTCCCCACGGTACCCGGCATCAACCGTCCCCGGGGCATTCACTAGGGCGACACCGCAGCGGGCGGCGAGCCCGGAACGGGGGTGCACGAAGGCCGCGTACCCCTCCGGGAGGGCGACAGACACCCCCGTGGGCAGCACGGCCCGTTCACCCGGCTTCAGTTCCCGCCCCTGCGTGGTCCGCAGATCGGCGCCCGCGTCACCGGGATGCTCGTACGACGGAAGCGGTACGTCGGGGTCGACGCGCCGGATCAGTACGTCCAGGGGACTACGGCCACTGCTCACGGGTTCACCTCGAAGGCGCGGGTACGCCGGACCTGGTCCGGGTCTTCCATGGCGGCCCGGATCTCCTGCGGACGGCCGTTGTCGATGAAGTGGTCGACCTTCACCTCGATGAAGAGCGCGTCGGCGCGCACGGCCACCGGCCCGTCGGGGGCGCCGATGCGTCCGGTGGCGGTCGAGTAGATCTTCCGCCCGGCCACCGCCGTCACCTCGGCCTCCAGGTACAGCACGGTGTCCACGGGCACCGGCCGCACGAAGTCGGTCTCCAGCCGGCCGGTCACCGCGATCGTCCGCAGCAGCCAGTTCAGCGAGCCGAGGGTCTCGTCCAGCGCGCTGGCGAGCACTCCGCCGTGCGCGAGGCCCGGGGCGCCCTGGTGGGCGGCCCGCACGGTGAACTCGGCGGTGATCGTCACGCCCTCTCCGGCCCGCGCCGCCAGATGCAGCCCGTGCGCCTGGTCACCACCACATCCGAAACACTGTTCGTAGTGCGCGCCGAGCAGCTCGCCCGGCGCGGGCGCGTCAGGGTGCCGCACCGGTTTCACGGCGTCGGACGGAGGCTTAAGAGCTGGAGAAGTACCACCCACAGCCGCAGACCTTACCCGCGCGTCGGCGCCTCGCGGACACCGTGCCAAGCTTGACTCCATGCAGCTTTCCGCCTCCCCCTACGACGAGCGCCTCACCGCCCCCCGTTCGTGGTGGTTCATCTCGTTCCTGGTGGGCGTCTCCTTCGCCCTGATCCTGCTGCCCTTCGGCACCCTGCCGATGCTCGGCGGCCTGGTCGGCGGCACCGCGGCCGCGTCCGTCATGGCCAGCTCCTACGGCTCGCTGCGCATCCGGATCGTGGGCGACCAGCTGATCGCGGGCGAGGCGAAGGTCCCGGTGACGGCCCTGGGCGAGGCGGAGATCCTGGACCCGGAGGAGGCGCGCGCCTGGCGCACCTACAAGGCCGACACCCGCGCCTTCCTGCTGCTGCGCTCCTACATCCCCACGGCACTGCGCGTGGAGGTCACCGACCCGGCCGACCCGACGCCGTACCTGTATCTGTCGACGCGCGAGCCGGAGCGGCTGGCGGAGGCACTGAAGGCGGCGCAGGCGGCGGCCGCCTAGGACACGTCCGGGGCGCGTCCTGGGCGCGCCCTCAGCGCCCGAGTTCCCTGGGGATCTCGCCCATCCTCAGCGGGTCCGGCGGAGCCTCCAGGGGCGGCAGTTCGGGCAGCGCGTCCCAGGGCACCTGGGCCTTGCGCAGGTCCTTGCGGATGCGCTCGGCGAGCTTCTTGGTGTCCCGGCGGTTCATCACCGCTCCGACGGCGGCGCCGACCATGAAGGGCATCAGGTTCGGCAGGTCGCGGACCATGCGTTTCATGATCTGCTGGCGCAGTTCGCGCTTCATGTGGCCGTTCAGCGCGGCGCTCATGGTCGACGGCTTCGTCACGTCGATACCGCGCTCCCCGGACCAGGAGTTCAGATACGCGGTGCTGCGCTGGCGGAGGTCGCCGGGCGGACGGACGCCGTAGACCTCGTACAGCTCGGCGATCAGCTTCAGCTCGATCGCGGCGACGCCGGTGATCTCGGCGGCCAGTTCGGTGGGCATCGCGGGCGGTACCGGCAGCATCGCGGCGGCACCGATTCCGGCACCGACCGTCGAGGTCCCGTTGGCCGCGCCCGCCACCAGCTTGTCGGCGAGCTGTTCGGGGTCCAGGCCCGGGAACTGCCGCCGAAGCGCCTCAAGGTCCCGTACGGGGATCCGCGGGGCGATGTCGATGATTCGGTCGGCGAGGTACGCCAGGCCCGCCCTGGCCCGGCTGCCGCCCTTACGGACGCCTTCCTTGGCCTTGTCCCGGATGACCGCCGCCCGTCGCCTGGCAACGGGGGCGGCTGCGGGAGCATCGGCGGGCACCGGGAGGTCAGCCCGGTCGGCCGCCGGTTCGAGCGAGGCTGATCCCTGTTCGGATGAGCCCCGCTCGTCGTCACGCGCGCCATGAGGGCCGTCAGCCGGCCCTTCGTCCGCTCCCGAGGTGAGGGAGCGGCGCTTCCAGGGTGGGGTCGAGCCAGTCACGGCCGACCCCGCCTCAGTCGCAGTCGCGGCAGATCGGCTGGCCGTTCTTCTCGCGGGCCAGCTGGCTGCGGTGGTGCACCAGGAAGCAGCTCATGCAGGTGAACTCGTCCTGCTGCTTGGGCAGCACCCGGACGGCCAGCTCCTCGTTCGAGAGGTCCGCTCCGGGCAGTTCGAGGCCCTCGGCCGCCTCGAATTCGTCGACGTCCACTGCGGAAGTCGACTTGTCGTTCCTACGCGCCTTGAGCTCTTCAAGGCTGTCCGAGTCGACGTCGTCGTCGGTCTTGCGTGGGGTGTCGTAATCCGTTGCCATGTCGCGCTCTCCCCCTCTGGGTGTCTGCGGTGTCTCCAGCGCACGTAACGCGTGAGAGGCCGGACTTGTGCCCGACCTGAGGCGGAGATTTTGCCTCACATCAAGGTCTGTTACTCAATCGACACCCAACCGGACCCCTCAAGAGTGATCGGCTTGGATGGCGAAGGGGACCGTACACGGTCCTCATGCCGCTCTTCAAAGGCACCTCACCGTGTACTTCCCGTGATCAAGACCCCTGAAAACCCGCATTTTCCCGGCTTTCCGACAGGGTGCATGATCACGGAGAGTAGATGCCCCGAAATTCGCGCTTGTGATCGATCACACACAAGAGTGCCGAAGTCGCGGCCAGAAAATTCCGCGCAAAGCGAACATCCTCGTGTGTCGGCGACATGATCTCAGATGGGCAGGGTGACTCGCATCACGAGCCCACCCCCCTCACGTGGCTGGGCCGCGATGTGGCCGCCGTGAGCGCGCGCCACGGAGCGCGCGATCGACAGACCGAGGCCCACACCCTTGTCGCTGCCCGTTCGCTCCGTACGCAGCCGTCTGAAGGGCTCGAAGAGGTTGTCGATCTCGTACGCCGGGACCACGGGACCCGTGTTCGAGACGATCAGCACCGCGTGACCGTGCTGAACCTCGGTGGTGACCTCGACCCAGCCGTCCTCGGGCACGTTGTAGCGCACCGCGTTCTGGACCAGGTTGAGGGCGATCCGTTCGAGCAGCACACCGTTGCCCTGGACGACCGCGGGTTTCTGCTCGCCGCGGATCACCACGCCCTTGGCCGCCGCCTCGGCGTGCACCTGGTCGACGGCCTGCTCGGCGACCTCGGCGAGGTCCACGGGCTTGCGCTCGACGATCTGGTTGTCGCTGCGGGCGAGCAGCAGCAGTCCCTCCACGAGCTGCTCACTGCGCTCGTTGGTGGCCAGCAGCGTCTTGCCGAGCTGCTGGAGCTCCACCGGGGCGCCCGGGTCCGACAGATGCACCTCCAGGAGCGTGCGGTTGATCGCGAGCGGCGTCCTCAGCTCGTGCGACGCGTTCCCGACGAAGCGCTGCTGGGCGGTGAAGGCCCGCTGCAAGCGCTCCAGCATCTCGTCGAACGTGTCCGCGAGTTCCTTCAGCTCGTCGTCCGGGCCGTCCAGCTCGATCCGGCGGGACAGGTCGGAGCCGGCCACCGCGCGGGCGGTGCGGGTGATCCGGCCGAGCGGGGACAGCACGCGGCCCGCCATCGCGTACCCGAAGGCGAAGGCGATGATCGCGAGACCCAGCAGGGCCAGCAGGGAGCGGCTGAGCAGGTCGTCCAGGGCGTGCTGGCGCTGTTCGTTGACGCACTGGTCCATCGCGTTGTTGAGCGTGGCCGCCGACGGCTCGGACGGGAAGTTGCACGTACTGCTGCCGACCGAGCCGGAGATGACCTTGAAGGGCAGCTCACTGCCCACGTTCAGCGCGTGCGCGGCGAGCAGATAGATGATCGACAGCAGCAGGATCCCGGCGATCAGGAACATCCCGCCGTAGAGCAGCGTGAGCCGTATACGGATGGTGGGGCGCAGCCAGGGGAACGGTGGTTCGGGCCTTCTGGGGTCCCACGTGGGCTTCGGGGGCGCCTGGGGAGGCGCGGGAGTCGTCGCCACGGTGGACTCAGATCCGGTAGCCGGAGCCGGGCACGGTGACGATGACCGGCGGCTCACCGAGCTTGCGGCGCAGCGTCATGACGGTCACCCGCACGACGTTGGTGAACGGGTCCGTGTTCTCGTCCCAGGCCTTCTCCAGGAGCTGTTCCGCGGAGACGACGGCGCCCTCGCTGCGCAGCAGCACCTCCAGGACGGCGAACTCCTTGGGCGCCAGCTGGACTTCCTTGCCGTCGCGGAACACCTCGCGGCGGTTCGGGTCCAGCTTGATGCCGGCGCGCTCCAGGACGGGCGGCAGCGGCACGCTCGTACGACGGCCGAGGGCACGCACGCGTGCCGTCAGCTCACTGAACGCGAAGGGCTTGGGCAGATAGTCGTCGGCGCCGATCTCCAGGCCCTCGACGCGGTCGCTGACATCGCCGGACGCCGTGAGCATCAGCACCCGGGTGGGCATGCCGAGCTCGACGATCTTGCGGCAGACGTCGTCGCCGTGCACGAGCGGGAGGTCGCGGTCGAGGACGACCACGTCGTAGTCGTTGACGCCGATGCGCTCCAGGGCGGCCGCACCGTCGTACACGACGTCGACGGCCATGGCCTCCCGGCGCAGTCCGGTGGCCACCGCATCGGCGAGCAGCTGCTCGTCCTCGACGACGAGTACGCGCACGTCGCTTGTCCTTCCTCTGTCCACCCGCGTAGCGCGCCTCGGCGCACGCGGGCAGGGTCTTCGTGGCTGTGTGACCTCCATCCTGCCCTTTTCGGCCATAAGTCGGCTGTAAGGCGGCGGGGCGCAAGATGAAGGTCGGGTATGAGGCCCGGGAATGCGGGATTTTCTCGATGGGTTGAGGTTTCCGTCGGAGGGAGCGGGGGGAGGACGGCTTTACACCCCGCGATCACGCTCTGCATGTGGCAAGCCACCTTGTGGTACGTCCAACGCTTCCGCAGAGCGGGCGTGGGTGTCCGGCACCGTCGCCGCCCAGCCAGGGCAGCGCTGGGCACTCGCATCCGCAGACGTGATCGCCCCTTCCGAACGGCACACCCCCGTGCCACCCGACCCACGACCCAGGACGAGGGGGCGCAGCATGGACGCATTCACCGCAGGACTTCTGCAGCGCATAAGGGCGACCGAGACCGACCTGACTCGGGCTCGCGACGAGGGCGACGACTTCCTCGTCGAGGTGGAACAGGCCGAGCTCGACGACCTGCGCCGCCTGGCCGCCGACCACGGTGTGGAGGTCAGCGCGACGAGCGTCTGATCAGCGCGAACAGCAGAAAAGCAGGACCCCGGCGAATCCAGCGCCGGGGTCCTGCTGATTGTCTGGTTCGGTCGCCTTCGGGGCGCTTCGAGCCGGGGTCGAGAGGCCCACCGTGCTCAGCCCTTCGGGCCTCCGCGCGCCGGGCCTCTCGCCGTCGGTTTAGTGAGTGTCAGTCGTGCCAGGCCCCGAAGTCCTCCAGCAGCCTCTGAAGCGGCTCGAAGACCCCCGGGCTCGCCACGACCGCCAGATCCCGTCCGGGGCGCTCTCCGGGGCGTCCACCGCTCACAGCGCCCGCTTCCCGGGCGATCAGGTCCCCCGCTCCGAGGTCCCACGGGTTCAGGCCCCGTTCGTAGAAGCCGTCCAGGCGTCCCGCGGCCACGTCGCACAGGTCTACGGCCGCCGAGCCGCCCCGCCGGATGTCGCGCAGCAGCGGGATCAACTTCCGCGCCACGTCGGCCTGGTGGACCCTGACCTCGGTGACGTAGTTGAAGCCGGTCGACACCAACGCCTGCTCCAGGGGCGGCGCGGGCCGGCACGTGAGCCTGCGTTCGCCCTCCCACGCGCCCGTGGCCCACGCCCCGCCGCCGATCACCGCGTGGAACGTCTCGCCGCGCATCGGGACCGCGACGACCCCGGCGACGGTCTCGCCGTCCAGCTCGGCGGCGATGGACACGGACCAAGTGGGCAGTCCGTAGAGGTAGTTGACCGTGCCGTCGAGGGGATCGACGACCCAGCGGACACCACTCGTGCCGGTGACGGAGGCGCCCTCCTCGCCCAGGAACCCGTCGTCGGGCCGCGCTTCGGAGATCAGATCGGTGATCAGCTTCTCGGCCGCGATGTCCATCTCGGTGACGACGTCGATCGGGCTCGACTTGGTGGCCGCGACCGCGAGGTCGGCCGGGCGGCCGTCCCGCAGCAGGGCGCCGGCCTTGCGGGCGGCTTCCTGGGCGAGTGCCAGCAGTTCCTGGTGCAGGGGGTCGGTCACGGTGCTCCTCACGCGTAGGGGCTGTCGGCGCCCGCGGCGGCGGGACGCGGGGCGCGGGCCGGGCAGCAGCCGACCGGGCAGAGGTCGTGGCCGGCTCCGAGGGCGCCCAGAGCGCAGGGGGTGACCCGGTGCCCGCTCTCGGCGGCGGCGCGCTCCAGGACCAGCTCACGGACCGCGGCGGCGAAGCGCGGGTCGGCGCCCACGGTGGCCGACCGGCGTACGGGCAGGCCCAGTTCCCCGGCCTTGGCCGTGGCCTCCGTGTCGAGGTCGTAGAGGACCTCCATGTGGTCGGAGACGAATCCGATGGGTGCCATGACGACGGCGGGGACGCCGGCCTGGTGGCGCTCCTCCAGGTGGTCGCAGATGTCGGGCTCCAGCCAGGGGATGTGCGGGGCGCCGGAGCGGGACTGGTAGACGAGCTGCCAGGGGTGGTCGATTCCGGTGCGCTCGCGGACGGCGTCGGCGATCAGCCGGGCCGTGTCCAGGTGCTGTGCGACGTACGCCCCGCCGTCCCCGTGGTCCTCGGCCGGGCCGGAGGTGTCGGCGGCGGCGGTCGGGATGGAGTGGGTCGAGAAGGCGAGGTGGGCGCCGTCCCTGACGTCCTCGGGGAGGTCGGCGAGGGACTGGAGCACCCCGTCGATCATCGGCTCCAGGAAGCCCGGGTGGTTGAAGTAGTGGCGCAGCTTGTCGACCTTCGGGAGGTCGAGGCCCTCCTCCTGGAGGGTGGCCAGGGAGTCGGCGAGGTTCTCCCGGTACTGGCGGCAGCCCGAGTACGAGGCGTAGGCACTGGTGGCCAGGACGAGGATGCGGCGGCGGCCGTCGGCGACCATCTCGCGCAGGGTGTCCGTGAGGTACGGGGCCCAGTTGCGGTTGCCCCAGTAGACCGGCAGGTCCAGGCCGTGGTCCGCGAAGTCCTTGCGGAGGGCGTCCAGGAGGGCGCGGTTCTGGTCGTTGATGGGGCTGATCCCGCCGAACAGGAAGTAGTGCTGCCCCACTTCCTTGAGGCGTTCCTTGGGGATGCCTCGCCCGCGCGTCACGTTCTCCAGGAACGGAACCACCTCGTCCGGGCCCTCGGGGCCGCCGAACGAGAGCAGGAGCAGGGCGTCGTAGGGGGTGGCGTCGAGCACGTCTGGCATGTGTTCGATCCTGCCACCCGCCACTGACAGCCGGGAAACGGAGGGGTGCCGGGCCGCGAATCCGGGGCTTCCGGGGAGGTGCGCAGGAGGCGTCCCGCTCGTAAGCTGTATCAGCCGCGTTAGCACCTTACCCAGCAGTCACCTCAGCATGACCGAGCCGCCCCGCGCCCTTCCGACCGGAGTCACCCGTGCCCAGCCCGTATCGCGCCCTGTTCGCCGCCCCAGGCTCCAAGGGCTTCTCCGCCGCGGGGTTCCTCGGCCGGATGCCCCTGTCGATGATGGGCATCGGCGTGGTCACGATGATCTCCCAGATCAACGGGCGCTACGGGCTCGCGGGCGCGCTGTCGGCCACCATCGCGCTCGCCGCCGCCGCGATCGGGCCGCAGATCTCGCGCTGGGTCGACCAGTACGGACAGCGGCGGGTGCTGCGTCCGGCGACGCTCTTGGCGCTGACCGCGGCGGCCGGGCTGCTGCTGGCCGCCCGCTTCGGCTGGCCGGACTGGGTGCTGTTCGTGTGCGCCGCCGGTATCGGCTCGGTGCCCAGTCTGGGCGCGATGGTCCGCGCGCGCTGGGCGGCCCTCTACCGGGGCACGCCCCAGCTGCACACGGCGTACTCCTTCGAGTCCGTGGTGGACGAGGTGTGCTTCATCTTCGGGCCGATCATCTCGATCGGGCTGTCCACGGTGTGGTTCCCGGAGGCGGGGCCCCTGCTGGCCGCCGGCTTCCTGGCGGTCGGCGTCTTCTGGCTGACCGCGCAGCGCGCCACCGAGCCCGCACCGCACCCGCGCGTGAAGGGCGCCGAGGGCGGCGGCTCGGCGCTGCGGGCGGCCGGTCTCCAGGTGCTGGTGGCCACCTTCGTGGCGACCGGGGCGATCTTCGGGGCGGTCGACGTGGTCACCGTCGCGTTCGCCGACGAGCGGGGCCACAAGGCCGGCGCCAGCGTGGTGCTCGCCCTGTACGCGGCGGGGTCCTGTCTGGCCGGAGTCGTGTTCGGGCTGCTGCGGTTCCGGGGAGCGCCCGAGCGCCGGTGGCTGCTGGGCGTATGCACGATGGCCGTGAGTATGATCCCCCTCCTACTGGTCGGAAACTTGCCGCTTCTGGCCGTGGCGCTGTTCCTTGCGGGACTGTCCATCGCACCCACGATGATCACGACGATGTCCCTCATCGAAGAGCACGTACCTCGCGCGAAGCTCACCGAGGGCATGACCTGGGTGAGCACCGGCCTGGCGGTCGGGGTGGCGCTCGGTTCCTCGGCCGCCGGCTGGGTGATCGACGCAGCCGACGCGCGGGCCGGGTACGGGGTTCCGGTGGTCGCCGGGGCCGTCGCGGTCACGGTCGGTTTCCTCGGGTACCGCCGGCTCAGCAGACCGGCACCGGGTCGGGGAGGCACCGTTGTTGGGCACCACAGCGAGCGCGAAGAACGGCACGTGGCGTAACTGGGGCGGGACGGTGGCGTCCCGGCCCGCGCGGGAGGTCACGCCCGCCTCCGTCGAGGAGCTCGCCGCGGCCATCCGCAGGGCCGGCGAGGACGGTCTGACGGTGAAGGCCGTCGGCACCGGGCACTCCTTCACGTCGATAGCCGCCACGGACGGTGTGTTGATCCGTCCTCAACTGTTGACCGGCATCCGCAACATTGACCGGGAGGCATTGACCGTCACGGTCGAGGCCGGCACCCCGCTCAAGAGACTCAACATGGCTCTCGCGCGCGAGGGCCTGTCGCTCACGAACATGGGCGACATCATGGAGCAGACGGTCTCCGGGGCGACCAGCACCGGCACCCACGGCACCGGCCGCGAATCGGGCTCCATAGCCGCCCAGATCAGGGGACTTGAGCTGGTGACGGCGGACGGTTCCGTGCTCACCTGCTCCGAGAAGGAGAACCCGGACGTCTTCGCGGCGGCCCGGATCGGCCTCGGCGCCCTGGGTGTCGTCACCGCGATCACCTTCGCCGTGGAGCCGGTCTTCCTGCTCACCGCCCGCGAGGAGCCGATGACCTTCGACGAGGTCACCGAGCGCTTCGACGAACTCTGGGCCGAGAACGAGCACTTCGAGTTCTACTGGTTCCCGCACACCGGGAGCACCAACACGAAGCGCAACAACCGCAGCGCGGGCCCGGAGCAGCCCGTCAGCCCGGTGGCCGGCTGGTTCGAGGACGAGTTCCTCTCCAACGGCGTGTTCCAGGTGGCCCAGTGGGTCGGCCGCGCGGTGCCCGGAACGGTGCCCACGATCGCGCAGGTCTCCAGCAAGGCACTGTCCGCGCGGACCTACACCGACATCCCGTACAAGGTCTTCACCTCTCCCCGGCGGGTGCGCTTCGTGGAGATGGAGTACGCCGTACCGCGCGAGGCCCTGGTCGAGACCCTGCGAGAACTGCGGGCCATGGTCGACCGCTCGGACCTCCGGATCAGCTTCCCCGTAGAAGTGCGCACCGCCCCCGCCGACGACATCGCCCTGTCCACCGCGTCCGGCCGGGACAGCGCCTACATCGCCGTGCACATGTACAAGGGCACTCCGTACCAGGAGTACTTCACCGCCGCCGAGCGCATCCTCACCGCGCACGAGGGCCGGCCGCACTGGGGCAAGGTGCACACCCGGGACGCCGAGTACTTCGCCGGGGTCTACCCGCGCTTCGGTGAGTTCACCGCGCTGCGGGACCGGCTCGACCCCGACCGGCGGTTCCAGAACGACTACCTGCGGCGGGTGCTGGGTCAGTAGCCGACACGGTCACGGGCCGGAGCGGTGCTCCGGCCCGTCCGAAGAGGTGCTGGAGGACAAGCTTCCGATTCCCGTCATGGCGTGAAGTGCGCCACTTCCAAGATCGCCCCGAGCCCGCCACCGAGCGCCAAGTCCCGCTCCCCGCAAGAAGTTGGGTGGCGTGCCAATCCACGCACGTGGTCCAAATGGAGTACTGTTGCGAGCCCTGGGTGCGGTCTCCAGCCAGGGCGTCCGTGGCCTTTCGGACCGCTCAGAGGGGGCCAGTTGCACAGGGTGACGTGGTTGGTCACTTAGCGTTGCGAATAGGTAACCGTGCCATAACGGCGAGTCAGGGCCCGTGCCCGACACGCCGGGCAACTCGGCAAGGTTGTGGCAGGCTGCACCCGGGCAGGCCACACTCGACTAGCGGAAGCAGCGACGCACGTGACGTCGGCAGGCACCACCCGGGAGGTCCCCATGCCCGAACTGCGTGTCGTGGCCGTCTCTAACGACGGCACACGGCTGGTGCTGAAGGCTGCGGACAGCACGGAGTACACGCTTCCGATTGATGAGCGTCTGCGCGCCGCCGTACGCGGCGACCGTCCCCGCCTCGGCCAGATCGAGATCGAGGTGGAGAGCCATCTCCGCCCCCGAGACATTCAGGCACGTATACGTGCCGGCGCCTCCGCGGAGGAAGTCGCGCAGCTCGCCGGCATCCCCGTCGACCGGGTGCGCCGCTTCGAGGGTCCCGTGCTCGCCGAGCGCGCCTTCATGGCCGAGCGCGCCCGGAAGACCCCTGTCCGCCGCCCCGGCGAGAACGCGGGACCCCAGCTCGGTGAGGCCGTCCAGGAACGGCTGACGCTGCGCGGGGCCGAGAAGGACACCGTCCAGTGGGACTCCTGGCGCCGCGACGACGGCACCTGGGAGGTCCTGCTGGTCTACCGGGTCGCGGGCGAACCGCACTCGGCGAGCTGGACGTACGACCCGCCCCGGCGGCTCGTCCAGGCCGTCGACGACGAGGCGCGCTCGCTGATCGGCGAGTCCGACGACCTCGCCGCCACGCCGGAGCCGAGCTTCCCGTTCGTCCCGCGGATCGCCCGGCTGCCCCGGGACCGCCCGCTGGACCGTGCCCTGGAGCGCCCGGAGCGTCCCGCGCTGCCGGCGACCGAGCCGGTCGAGGAGAGCGAGCGCGACTCGTTGACCAGCCTCCTGGAGGCGGTACCGAGCTTCCGCGGCGACATGGTGGTCCCCGAGCGCCCCTCGGAGACCCCGGAGGAGCCCGTGGAGGAACCGGAGGCGGAGGAGCCCCCGGCTCCCGCGGCCTCGGCCGGTTCGGCCTACGCGGACGTCCTCATGCCCCGTTCCGTCGGCGCCCACCGCGACCGCCTCATCGGCTCCACGGACCGCCAGGCCGAGGCGGACGGCGTCCGCCCGGGCCGCAGAGCCGCGGTCCCGAGCTGGGACGAGATCGTCTTCGGCACGAGAAGGAAGAAGCAGGAGTAACAGGAATAGTTCGCCGAACCACAGCCCGCCGCAGGGGGGTTCGGTTACGACGCAGGGCCCGCGCCGGTTTCGGTCGCGGGCCCTCTCCGTGCGCTACGGCTCTTACTGCGGGTCGGGGCCGACCGCGACCGGTCGCTCCGGGTCCGCGGACCACTCCGACCAGGAGCCGACGTAGAGTCCGGCCGGGATGCCCGCCACCGCCAGGGCCAGCACCTCGTGGGCGCCCGAGACGCCCGAGCCGCAGTACACGCCGACGCCCGTGCCCTCCGTGGCGCCCAAGGCCTTGAAGCGGGCGGCCAGTTCCTCCGCCGGGAGGAAGCGGCCGTCGCTGCCGACGTTCTCGTTGGTCGGCGCGGACACGGCGCCCGGGATGTGGCCGCCGACCCGGTCGATCGGCTCCACCTCGCCCCGGTAACGCTCCCCCGCGCGGGCGTCGAACAGGACCCCGCTGCGGGCCAGCGCGGCGGCACCGTCCGCGTCCAGGAGCTGCACGGCCCCCGGCTCCGGAGCGAAGTCGCCTTCGGCCGGCGTCGGCGCGTCCGTCTCCGAAGGACCCTCCCAGGAGGGAAGGCCGCCGTCGAGGACCCGCACGTCCGGGTGACCCGCCCAGCGCAGCAGCCACCACGCGCGGGCGGCGGCCCAGCCCTGGCCACCGTCGTACACGACGACCGCGCGGTCGGCCGTTACACCCGCCCGGCGCATCGCTGCGCCGAAGTCCGCGGTGTCGGGGAGGGGGTGCCGGCCGCGGGCGCCGGGGGTCGAGGCGAGTTCCTGGTCGAGGTCCACGTAGACGGCGCCCGGGATGTGCCCGGCCGCGTACTCGGCGCGTCCGTCGAAGGGCGGTTCACCTGCGGTTTTGGCGATGCTGAGCTGCCAGCGGACGTCGAGGAGGACCGGCGGGTTCGTCCCGGCCAGATCGCTCGCCAGTTCGGATGCGGAGATGATGGCGTTCATGGTCACCATCCTCGCGCAAGGGGTGGCCGTCACGGCCGGGTCCGACTACTCTGCCCGCCGGACAGTCTCGATCACCAGGCGTACGGGATCGAGCACATGGTGTACTACCGATGGACACCCCACGACAATCAACCGGAAACGGGCAAGTGGCCACAGACCAGGCATTCTCCGTGCGTGAGCCGTCAGTCGACGGCACGGCCGGGGGCGCCGCGCCACCAGGGGTACGAGCATCGGCTCGGGGCGTGCCGCGGTCGCGGCACGCGGATCCGCAGTGCGGAAGAAACGGCCACCGCGAGGGGCCGAGGAGAAGGTGACGATGACCGAGGCACGGGGGTCGGCCGACCTGAACGGCGACACGCACACTCGGCGTACGCAGGGCACACCCTGCTGGGTGAGTCTGATGGTCCACGGCATGGCCACGACGCAGGAGTTCTACGGAGAGTTGTTCGGCTGGGAGTTCCGGCCCGGCCCCCATCAGCTCGGCCCCTACGTGCGGGCCCTGCTCGACGGGCAGGAGGTGGCCGGCATCGGCCAGCTGCCGCCGGACCGGCATCTGCCGATCGCCTGGACGCCGTATCTCGCCTCAGACGACGCGGACCAGACGGCTGAGACGGTACGGATGTGCGGCGGCACGGTCGGGGTGGGCCCCCTGGACGCGGCCGAGGCCGGCCGTCTGGCCATCGGCTCCGACCCCTCGGGGGCGGTGTTCGGCATCTGGCAGGTCACGGACCGGCTCGGTACGTCGGTCACGGGCGTCCCCGGCACACCCGCCTGGAACGAGCTGCTGACCTTCGAGGCGGCGAGCGTCGCGAAGTTCTACGCGGCGGTGTTCGGCTACGAGGAGGTACCGGTCGAGTCCGCCGACCTCGACCACGTCACCCTGCACCTGGACGGCACCCCGGTCGTCGGCATCCGCGGCGTCGGCACGGCGCTGCCCCGCGACCGGGGCCCGCACTGGATGACGTACTTCGAGGTCGCCGACACGGACGAGGCCCTGCGCCGCGTCACGGACCTGGGCGGCCACGTCCTGGACCCCTCCCACGACAGCCCGCACGGCCGCGTGGCCACGGTGACCGACCCGGAGGGCGCGATGTTCTCGGTGATCCAGGGGCCGCGGTAACGCTTCCGGTCGCCTCCGGTGTGCTGCGGGCGGATCATGTGGTCATCAGCCGCTCCGCACACCTGGAGGAGCGATGTTCCGTCAAACGGCACCGCTGCTGACTTGTCTGATGGCAGTCCCAGCACTGGCCCTGGCACCGATGTCCGACAGCAAGGTGGGAGACACGCTGAGCCTCACCGGCACCAACACCGGTGAGAAGCTCGACGTGACCGTCGTGAAGGTCGTCGATCCGGCAGGTGCCGGGCCGTACGACCATCCGTCGTCCGGGAAGCGTTTCGTGTCCGTGCAGTTCCGGCTCAAGAACACGGGCACCGCCGTCTACAAGGACTCGCCGTCCAACGGGACGACGGTGATCGACAAGGACGGTCAGCGATTCTCCGCATCGTTGAACAATTCCACGGCCGGTCCCCCGTTCCCGGGCAGTGTCACCGTCGGCACCGGAAAGACAGCCCTCGGCTTCATCACGTTCGAGGTGCCGACGGCGTCCCGGATCGTCAGCGTCCAGTTCGCCATGAACAGCGGTTTCTCGGACGACGTCGGCGAGTGGCAGCTGCCCTCGGCATCGAGTGGGCGCTAGGCCGACGTCATCGGCAGCACATCCGGTGACAGCGCCGCCGCGCGTGCCGTCGCGGACGTCATCCGGCGGCGGTGGTGGCGGCGGCACAGGACCTCGTAGCCGATCGCCTCCGACTGGTTGACGTCTCCGACGACGACCTGGGCGCCCTCGACGACCATCTCGCCGCCTATCGTGCGGGCGTTGTGCGTGGCGCGGGCGCCGCACCAGCACAGGGCCTCCACCTGGAGGACCTCGACGCGGTCGGCGAGTTCGACCAGGCGCTGGGAGCCGGGGAAGAGCTTGGAGCGGAAGTCGGTCGTGATGCCGAAGGCGTAGACGTCGAGGCCCAGGTCGTCGACCACGCGGGCGAGTTGGTCGATCTGGACGGGCGCCAGGAACTGCGCCTCGTCGGCGATGACGTAGTCCGCGCGACCTCCCCGGGAGAGGTGGTCGACGAGATACGCGTACAGGTCCTGCTCGTCCTCGACCTCCACCGCGTCGGTGACCAGGCCGAGCCGTGAGGAGAGCTTTCCCTCGCCCGCGCGGTCGTCCCTGGTGAAGATCATCCCTGCCAGGCCGCGTGCCGAGCGGTTGTGCTCGATCTGGAGCGCCAGGGTCGACTTCCCGCAGTCCATCGTTCCGGAGAAGAACACCAGCTCGGGCATGGGGAGTTGAGGACCTTTCGGCGGAGGGGGTCGCAGGGTGGGCTTCAGGAGCGTACTTCGAGGAGGGGGACCAGCTGTTCGGCAGGGGTCATGGAACCGTGGTTGCCGACCATCGCGGACTCCTTGGGCTCCCGCTCGGACGCGATGACCAGGACGTCGTCCCGGGCCGCCACGATCACGTCGCCGAGCCGGTCGTGGACGCGCCGGTCGACCGTCGGGCCGAACCACCCCGCCGCGACCGCCTCGTCCCGCGACGCCACCCAGAACTGCTCGCCGAGCACCTCGCGCCAGCAGGTCAGCACGTCGTTCTCGGCGCCCCGCACCGCGTAGACATGGCGGGCGCGGCCCTCACCGCCGAGCAGGGCGACCCCGGCGCGCAACTCCCAGTCCGCGTCGAAGTCGATGCGGTGCTCCTCGTCGAAGGGCACGTCGATCATGCCGTGGTCGGCGGTGACGTACAGCGCGCTGCGCGGGGGCAGTTGCTCGGCGAGGCGCTGGACGAGCCGGTCGACGTACATGAGTTGGCCGCGCCAGGTGTCGGAGGCGACGCCGTAGCGGTGGCCCGCGCCGTCGAGTTCGGCGTAGTACGTGTACACCAGGGAGCGGTCCCCGGCGGCCAGTTGCTCGGCCGCGAGGTCCATGCGCTCCTCACCGGTCAGCCGCCCCAGGAACGTTCCGCCACTGAGCGCGACCTTCGTCAGCGGGGTGTTCTGGAAGGTGGGGGACGACACCTGGGCCGCGTGCACACCCGCGTCCTGGGCGAGCTGGAAGATCGTCGGGTACGGCTGCCAGGTCTTCGGCTCGGTCCACGGCTGCCAGCGCAGCTGGTTCATCAGCGCGCCGGTGGCCGGGTTGCGCACGGTGTAGCCGGGCAGGCCGTGCGCGCCGGGCGGCAGGCCGGTGCCGACGGAGGCCAGCGAGGTCGCGGTGGTCGCCGGGTAGCCGGCGGTGAGCGGGCGTCCCGTGCCGCCGCGCGAGCTGCCGAGGAGCGCGTGCAGATACGGCGCCTCGTCGGCGTGGTCCTTGATCTGCTCCCAGCCGAGGCCGTCGACCAGGAAGACGCAGTTGCGGTCGGCCGCCGTCAGTTCCGGGATGGCCGCGGTCGTCCCGGGGACGCCCATGCCCGCGGCCAGCGTGGGCAGCAGGTCGGCCAGCGAGCCGGAGCCGTACTCGGGGACGGGCGCGGAGGCCACGGCGAGGGGTTCGGGGTGGTCCCAGGTTGCGGGCTGCGCCATTATCGCGGAACGTCCGCGGTCGCCTCGGAGAGCGCCTGCGCGAAGGCCAGGGTCTGCTGGACCGTCTCGGGGCCGTCCCCGGCCTCGCTGACGCGCAGGCTCAGGTCGTCCGCCGTCGAGTTGCCCGTGTAGCCGTGGTCGGCCTCGCAGTTGGGGTCGCCGCAGGCGGCCGGCTCCAGGTCGATGCGGGAGACGGCGCCCCAGCCGATGGTCAGCACGACCTCGCGGGGCGGTGTGCCCGGCTTGTACGACTCCGGGTTGGCGACCACGCGGCTGAGCACCACCGACGAGATCCGGCCGATCTTCACGGACTCGGTGGACGTCGTGGCGTAGGGCGTCGGGGAGGTGCTGTCGGCGGCCTGCTCGTCGGTGTGGCTGACGATGAAGCGGTTGCCGGTGAGGACGAGCACGGTCACATGTCGGCGTACCTCGTTCTGGTCGAACGTGGTCTCCTGGTGGACCAGGAACGACCGGATCGGCTCGCCGCCCACTGCGGCCTCCACCGCCTCGGCCACGAGGGCCGGGTAGTAGCCGCTGCGCTCGATCGCCGCACGCAGCCCCTGGGTCGTCGTACTGGTCTTGGCCATGATGTCCATCCTACGGTGGCCCACTGACTGCGAGGCACCGCCGAGCGCGGTCTTGTCACAGCCGTCTCAGGACACGGGACCAGCACCGGGAGGCGGACCTCCCGCGCGCGGGAGGTCCGTCAGTACACGGGAAGCGTCCTCGGGCCGAGGTCGTCGCGGACCGGCGGCGGGGCCAGCCGGACGGAGGCGCCGAGGACGCTCAGGCCGTGCGCGGCGACGACCACCGGCTCCAGGGTGACCGCGACCACCTCGGGATGGTCGTCGACCAGCCGCGACACCCGCAGCAGCAGTTCCTCCAGGGCGGGCGTGTCGACGGGCGTCGAGCCGCGCCAGCCGAACAGGAGGGGGGCCGTCCGGATCGACCGGACCAGCGAACCGGCCTCCCGGTCCGTGACCGGAACCAGCCGGTGCGCGATGTCCCCGAGCAGCTGCGAGGCGGCTCCGGCGAGCCCGAACGACAGTACGGCCCCCGCCGCCGGGTCGATGACGGCCCGTACGACGGTGTCGACCCCGCGCGGTGCCATCCGCTGCACCACCGGCCGCAGTTCCTCCGGGCTGCCGAACAGATCGCCCAACTCGGCGTACGCGCGCCGCAGTCGGTCCTCGTCCGTGAGATCGAGGCGTACGCCGCCCAGGTCGGCGCGGTGGCGCAGGTGCGGGGCGGTGGCCTTGAGGGCGACCGGGTAGCCGAGGGTGCGGGCGGCCTCGGCGGCGGCGTCGGGGGTGGGCGCGGGCAGCGCGCGGTGCACGTCGACGCCGTACATGCCGAGCAGTTCGCAGGTGGCGTCGGCGCCGAGGGTGAGGCCCTGCCCGCGCGCGAGGAGCCCGCCGATCAGTGCGGCGGCCCCCTTCTCGTCGATGTCCTCGTACTCGGGCACCCGGCCGGGGTCGGTGGCCTCGCGCCGCCACTGGGCGTACTTCACGGCTTCGGAGAGGGCGCGCACCGCGCGTTCGGCGGCGGGGTAGGCGGGGATGAGGCCGACGCCTTCGGGTGTCCGCGCGGCGGTGGGCGGTCGTTCGGCGGGCTGCTGGTCCTCCCGCTTCGAAACGGCCTGGGGTGCCGTGCTGGTCGCGGCCGACAGTGCCTCCGCGAGGCCTCCGAGTTCCACGTGCACCACCAGCACGGGCTTCCCCGGATCGGTCTCCGCCGCCGACCGCAGGGCCTCGGCCAGGGCCGCGTCCTCGGCCGGGCCCTCCCCCACGGCCGGTATCGCGGTCACCACGACCGCGTCGCAGGCCTGGTCGGCGAGCGCCTGGGACAGGGCCCGGTGGAAGTCGGCCGCGGTGGCCGCCGTGGTCAGATCCAGCGGGGCGAGCGGGCGCAGCCCCTCGGAGAGGCACGCGTCGTAGGTCAGCAGTCCGAGTGACTCGGAGTTCCCGAGGATCGCCACCCGGGCCCCGCCGGGCAGCGGCTGACGGGCGAGCAGCAGCCCGGTGTCGACGAGTTCGGTGATCGTCTCGACGCGGATCACGCCGGCCTGGCGCAGCAGCGCGGACACCGTGGCGTGCGGCAGGCGGGTCGCGCGTACGGCGTGCCCCTGGGGGGCGGATCCGGCGCCCTGGACGACGACCAGCGGCTTCGCCGCCGCGGTGCGCCGGGCGAGGCGGGTGAACTTGCGGGGGTTGCCGATCGACTCCAGGTACATGAGGGCGACGTCGGTGTCGGGATCGTCGTACCAGTACTGGAGGACGTCGTTGCCGGACACGTCCGCGCGGTTGCCGGACGACACGAAGGTGGAGACGCCGGTGACTCCGGTGACGCCGCCGCCGCGCCGGTGCAGCCGGGAGAGCAGGGCGATGCCGATGGCGCCGGACTGGGCGAACAGTCCGATGCGTCCGGGGCGGGGCATCTCGGGGGCGAGGGACGCGTTGAGCCGTACGTCGGCTGCGGTGTTGATGACCCCGAAGGCGTTCGGCCCGATGATGCGCATGCCGTACGTGCGCGCGTGCCGGACGAGTTCGCGTTGGCGCTCGCGTCCCTCGGGGCCGCTCTCGGCGTAGCCGGCGGTGACCACGACGAGCCCCTGCACGCCGTGTTCGCCGCACTCGGTGACGACTTGGAGGACGTGTTCGACGGGGACGGCGACGACCGCGAGGTCGACGGGGCCCTCGATGTCGCGCACCGAGCGGTGTGCCGGTACCCCGTCGAGTTCCTTCTGCCCTTCGGGGAAGGCGGTGTTGACGGCGTACAGGCCGCCGGTGAATCCGGCGTCCCTGATGTTGTCGAGGACGCTGCGGCCCACCCCTCCGGGGGTACGGCCGACACCGATGACGGCGACCGAGCCGGGCACCAGGAGCCGTCGTACGGACCGCGCTTCGGCGCGCTGCTCCCGCGCGCGCTGCACGGCGAGGGACCGGTCCGTGGGTTCGAGGTCGAACTCCAGGCGTACGACGCCGTCCTCGAAGCTGCGCTTCTGGGTGTAGCCGGCGTCCGTGAACACCTTGATCATCTTGTTGTTGGCGGGCAGCACCTCGGCGGCGAAGCGGCGGATGCCGCGCTCGCGGGCGACGGCCGCGATGTGTTCGAGGAGGGCGGAAGCGACGCCCCTGCCCTGGTGCGCGTCCTGCACCAGGAAGGCCACCTCGGCCTCGTCGGCGGGGGCGGACGCGGGACGTCCGTCGGCACTAATGCGGTCATAGCGTACGGTGGCGATGAACTCGCCGCCGACCGTGGCCGCGAGTCCCACCCGGTCCACAAAGTCGTGGTGCGTGAAGCGGTGGACGTCCTTGGCGGACAGGCGAGGGTACGGCGCGAAGAAGCGGTAGTACTTCGACTCGTCGGAGACCTGCTCGTAGAAGCTGACCAGGCGATCGGCGTCGTCGACGGTGATGGGCCTGACGCGCGCGGTACCGCCGTCGCGCAGCACGACGTCGGCTTCCCAGTGGGCGGGGTACTCGTGCCGGTCCGACGAGGTCTGCTGCATGGGCCCCAGCGTACGGCTCGCGTCCGACAACGGCGCGAGGCAGTCTGTGGGGAAAGCAGCGAGGGGAAGTGGGGCCGAGGCCGCAGTCCGACACCCCTCTCCGGACGGTCCGCAGGGCCGCTCCGGACTCGCTTCACGTGTGGGAAACTGGTCTAGACAACCCTGAGACTCTGAAGGGCAGCATCACATGGCTGAGCGCCGCGTCAACGTCGGCTGGGCGGAGGGCCTTCACGCCCGCCCCGCCTCCATCTTCGTCCGGGCCACCACGGCCGCAGGTATCCCCGTGACGATCGCCAAGGCCGACGGCAACCCCGTCAACGCGGCCTCCATGCTCGCGGTCCTGGGCCTGGGCGCCCAGGGCGGCGAGGAGATCGTCCTCGCGTCGGACGCCGAGGGCGCGGACGCGGCCCTCGACCGCCTGGCGAAGCTGGTCGCGGAAGGTCTTGAGGAACTCCCCGAGACCGTCTGAGCGGCCTGGAATTGATGGTTGCGGTGATTTCGCCGCAAAAACGGTGACCGCAACCCCGAAGGGCTCGTCCGAATTACCGGGCGAGCCCTTCGCTATTCCACTTGCGGGCAGCAGAAATAATCCCCCGCGAATTACCCCCTCTTTGTATACGGCGCCCGTGTTAATGCCGGAGACCCGACATGTTTACGGGAGGTTGCGAAGTCCTCACACGGTCCGCGCCGTGCGCCCCGCCGGGAAAGCGCAGCCGGTGCGCGGCGCCCGCGCGTTCGGTGTGCAGGGCGGTGATCGCCCGCGCGCGCTCGGCGTCGCCGCGCGCCACGGCGTCCACGATCGCCCCGTGCTCCGCCCAGGACTCCACCGGGTTGGCCGGCACCTCCACCGCGTACATCCAGGCGATCTTGTGCCGCAGCTGGGTCAGCATCGAGGTCAGGGCGGGGCTTCCGGAGGCCTGGGCCAGCGTCTCGTGGAACCAGCTGCCCAAGGAGCGCAGATCCTCGCTGTTGCCCCTCCTGGCGCGCTCCTGGCCCAGCCGCACGAGGCCGCGCAGCACCTTGAGATGGGCCTCGGTGCGCCGCTGGGCGGCCCGCGAGGCACCGAGCGGCTCCAGCAGCATCCGCATCTCCAGCAGGTCGGCGGCCTCCTGCTCGGTCGGCTCCGCGACGCACGCGCCCGCGTGCCGACGGGTCACCACGAACCCCTCCGCCTCCAGCGTGCGCAGCGCCTCCCGCACGGGCACGCGCGAGACGCCGTACCGGCGCGCGAGGAGTTCCTCGGTGAGCCGGCCGCCGCGCTCGTAGACACCGGCGACGATGTCGTCCCGGATCGCCGTGCATACCGAGTGCGCCGGAATACGCATGTCCGACCTCCGCCTTAATCCCCGTGAAACGTCGACGATTGACGTGTGTTCCGTGACTCTATTGCAATCAGCGGGAATTTCCGATGGCGGACCGGAATCCATGGATATTTTTTGGACAGGAGGGGTCCGGAAACGCCGAAAGCCCCGGCCTGTGGGCCGGGGCTCCGGGAAGTGCGGTGGTGCGCGGTCAGACGTCGACGCCGTGCTTGCGGAGGTAGGCGACGGGGTCGACGTCCGAGCCGTACTCGGCGGTCGTGCGGGCCTCGAAGTGGAGGTGCGGTCCGGTGACGTTGCCGGTCGCCCCGGAGAGGCCGATCTGCTGGCCCGGGGTGACGCTCTGGCCGACCGAGACACCTATGGACGACAGGTGGCCGTACATGGTGTACATGCCGTCCGCCATCTTGATCACCACTTGATTGCCGTACGAGCCGCCCCAGCCGGCCTCGACGACGGTGCCGGAGCCCACCGCGTGGACACTGGTGCCGGTCGAGGCGTGGAAGTCGATGCCGGTGTGGGCACCGGAGGACCACAGGGAGCCGCCGGTCTTGTAACCGGTGGAGACGTACGAGCCGTAGACCGGCGCGACGAAGGTGTTGAGCTTCTTGCGCTCGGCCTCGCGGGCGGCGCGGGCGTGGGCCTCACGGGCCGCCTTCGCCTGGGCGGCGGCCTTGGCGCGGGCGGTCTCCTCGGCCAGCGTCTCGGCGGCGGCCTGCCGCTGGGCGACGGCCTGGGCGTCGATCTTCTCGGCCACGGAGTCGCCGATGGCGACGACGGGGGTGAGGCCGGTCTGCTCGGGGGCGGGTTCCGCGGCGAACGCCGGGGCGGCGGCCAGGGTGCCTACGACACCGGAGGTGGCGAGAGCCGCGACGCTGGCGGCGCGAACGGTGGTGCGATGGGTCCGGCTCGGGCGACGGTGCTTCCCGGTGGCGCGGGTGAACGCCATGAAGTGGCTGGTCCTTTCCTTCCTTCTCGCCTACCGGGTTAGCTGACGGGTTCGGAGCAGGAAGGTCTCCTACGGACTCCCCCGCCGTGCGCGCGGGCGTCCGATTCACCCCAGGGACTCATGTGGGTCCCCGGCTCCCCTGGCTCGCGCCGTACGGGGACTCGGCGATGACTGTCCGGTGCCGCGAGTGCGGCGCGGTGCCTGACGGACAGCCGGACCGACGCTAAGGGGGGCCACTTTCAATCCCCAAACGGATCACGGTTTTTGTAGCGCACGCCACAGGGCAGACAGGCAACCTCTCCCCCAATTCGGACAATGGGGAGCCCTGGTGACGCTTCCGTCACCGGGGCTCCCCACGCGCGCGTGCCGCTACGGCGACTACTCCGCCGGAACGACGGTCACTTGGCCGATGCCGAGAGCCTCGACGGGCTCCTTGATCTGCTCGGCGTCGCCGACGAGGATCGTCACCAGACGGTCCACCGGGAAGGCGTTGACGACCGCCGCGGTGGCCTCCACGGTGCCGGTCGCGGCGAGCTGCCGGTACAGCGTCGCCTGGTAGTCGTCGGGCAGGTACTGCTCGACCTGGTCGGCCAGGGTGCTCGCCACGGCCGCGGCGGTCTCGTACTTGAGCGGCGCCACCCCGACGAGGTTCTGTACGGCGATGTCCCGCTCGGCGTCGGTGAGGCCGCCCTCGGCGAGCTTGCGGAGCACCGTCCACAGGTCGTCCAGGGCGGGACCCGTGTTCGGGGTGTCCACGGAGCCGCTGATGGCGAGCATCGCGATGCCGGTGCCGTCGGGTGCGGATCGCAGCACCTGGCCGAACGAGCGCACACCGTAGGTGTAGCCCTTCTCCTCGCGCAGGACGCGGTCCAGGCGGGAGGTGAGGGTGCCGCCGAGGCAGTACGTGCCGAGCACCTGGGCCGCCCACACGCGGTCGTGCCGGTCGGCTCCGACCCGCCCGATGAGCAGCTGCGTCTGGACGGCGCCGGGCCGGTGCACGATGACGACCCGCCCGGTGTCGTCGGCGGTCACCGACGGCACGGGACGCGGCTCGGCGGTGGAGCCGGTCCACGCGCCCAGGGTGTCGGCGAGCAGGGCGTCCAGGTCGATGCCGGTGAGGTCGCCGACGACCACGACGGTGGCGGTCGCGGGGCGGACGTGCCGGTCGTAGAAGGCGCGGACGGACGCCGAGTCGATCTTCTCGACGGTGTCCTCGGTGCCCTGGCGCGGGCGCGACATGCGCGAGGTCGCCGGGAACAGCTCCTTGGAGAGCTCCTTGGCGGCGCGGCGGGACGGGTTGGCCGTCTCGTGCGGGATCTCGTCGAGGCGGTTGCGGACCAGCCGTTCGACTTCGCTGTCGGCGAAGGCGGGTGCCCTGAGGGCGTCCGCCAGCAGGCCGAGGCCCTTGGCCAGGCGCGAGGCCGGGACCTCCAGGCTCAGCCGGATGCCCGGGTGGTCGGCGTGCGCGTCGAGGGTGGCGCCGGAGCGCTCCAGCTCGGCGGCGAACTCCTCGGCGGAGTGCTTGTCGGTGCCTTCGGAGAAGGCGCGCGCGGTGATCGTGGCGACACCGTCCAGGCCGGCCGGTTCGGCGTCCAGGGGCGCGTCGAGGAGCACCTCGACGGCGACGACCTGCTGGCCGGGGCGGTGGCAGCGCAGCACGGTCAGGCCGTTGCCGAGCGTTCCGCGCTCGGGCGCCGGGAAGGCCCACGGCCGGGCCTCGCCCGCCTGGGGCTGCGGGTGGAATTCCATCGTGGCGAGCTCGGTCACTTCGCCGTCTCCTCGTTCTCGTCGCCGGCCTCGGCCGCTGCTTCGTCGTCGGTGTCGTCGCCGGCGTCCTCGTCCGCGACCGGCTCGTAGACGAGCACCGCGCGGTTGTCGGGCCGCAGGCGCGCCTTGGCGACCTCCTGGACCTCCTCCGCCGTGACGTCCAGGACGCGCTGTACGGCGGTCAGGGCGAGCTGCGGGTCGCCGAACAGGACGGCGTAGCGGCACAGTTCGTCCGCGCGGCCCGCGACCGTGCCGAGCCGGTCCAGCCACTCGCGCTCCAACTGGGCCTGGGCGCGCTCCATTTCCTCGGCCGTGGGGCCCTCCGCGGCGAACCGGGCGAGTTCCTCGTCGATGGCGGCCTCGATGACGGGCACCTCGACGTCACCGGACGTCTTGACGTCCAGCCACCCCAGGGAGGGCGCTCCGGCCAGCCGCAGCAGCCCGAAGCCGGCCGCGACGGCCGTACGGTCGCGTCGTACGAGGCGGTTGTAGAGGAGCGAGGACTCGCCGCCGCCGAGGATGGTGAGGGCGAGGTCGGCCGCGTCGGACGCGCGGGTGCCGTCCTCGGGGAGCCGGTAGGCGCACATCAGGGCGCGCGACGGGACCTCTTCCTCGACGATCTCGCGCAGTTCGCCGCCCATGGTGTCGGGCAGCGCGCCGTCACGGGGCGCGGGCTTGCCGTCGTGCGAGGCGATGGACCCGAAGTACTTCTCGATCCAGGCGAGCGTCTGCTCGGGGTCGATGTCGCCGACCACGGACAGGACGGCGTTGTTGGGCGCGTAGTAGGTGCGGAAGAACGCGCGCGCGTCCTCCAGGGTGGCCGCGTCCAGGTCCGCCATCGAGCCGATGGGCGTGTGGTGGTAAGGGTGGCCCTCCGGGTAGGCGAGGGCGGTCAGCTTCTCGAACGCCGTCCCGTAGGGCACGTTGTCGTAGCGCTGACGGCGTTCGTTCTTGACGACGTCCCGCTGGTTCTCCATGGACTCGTCGTCCAGGGCGGCCAACAGGGAGCCCATGCGGTCGGCTTCGAGCCAGAGGGCGAGCTCCAACTGGTGCGTGGGCATGGTCTCGAAGTAGTTGGTGCGCTCGAAACTGGTGGTGCCGTTGAGCGAACCGCCCGCTCCCTGCACCAGTTCGAAGTGGCCGTTGCCCTTCACCTGTCCGGAGCCCTGGAACATCAGGTGCTCGAAGAGGTGAGCCAGGCCGGTACGGCCCTTGACCTCGTGGCGCGAACCGACGTCGTACCAGAGGCACACCGCCGCGACCGGGGTCAGGTGGTCCTCGGAGAGGACCACGCGCAGACCGTTGGCCAAGCGGTGTTCGGTCGCTGTCAGACCGCCGGACCCTGCCTCGGCGGTGGCCGTGTGACCCATGGGCATGTACGTCCCTTCGATCGCGGATTCTCTGGCTGGAACCGCAGAAATCCTGCTCGTCCCGCCACTGTATGCAAGCGTGCGGACCCTCGGCGAAGTTCCCGGCGGACGTACGCCGAGAGCGAGATCGCGTAGCCTGCGGGCTGTCGCACACGTGGACCCACGCGGCCGTCGTCGGTGACGGAGCCGAGCGGCCGACGCCGGGTCCTGGTCCGCGTTGTCAGTGCCGCGGTCCACAATGGTTCACGTCAAGACCCCGTTCACGCTTCAGCAAGAGTGAGCCGAAGGGGAGCGACCCCCAGGCGAGCGACCAGAAAAGAGGAGCCGGCAGCGATGGCCCGCCGCAGCACGAAGACCCCGCCGCCCGACGACTCGTTCGAGGAGCGGATCCTCGACATCGACGTCGTCGACGAGATGCAGGGCTCCTACCTTGAGTACGCGTACTCGGTCATCTACTCCCGGGCCCTGCCGGACGCCCGGGACGGCCTGAAGCCGGTCCACCGACGCATCGTCTACCAGATGGACGAGATGGGCCTGCGCCCCGACCGCGGCTTCGTGAAGTGCGCACGTGTCGTCGGCGAGGTCATGGGCAAGCTGCACCCGCACGGCGACGCGTCGATCTACGACGCCCTGGTGCGCATGGCGCAGCCCTTCTCCATGCGCGTCCCGCTGGCCGACGGCCACGGCAACTTCGGCTCGCTGGGCAACGACGACCCGCCCGCCGCGATGCGGTACACCGAGTGCCGGCCGTCCGAGGCCGCGAACCTGATGACCGAGTCGATCGACGAGGACACGGTCGACTTCGCCCCGAACTACGACGGCCAGGAGCAGGAGCCGGTGGCCCTGCCCGCCGCCTTCCCGAACCTCCTGGTGAACGGCTCGTCGGGCATCGCCGTCGGCATGGCCACCAACATGCCGCCGCACAACCTGGGCGAAGTCATCGCGGCGGCCCGCCACTTGATCCGCTATCCGAACGCGGACCTGGACACCCTGATGCGGCACGTCCCCGGCCCCGACCTGCCGACGGGCGGCCGGATCGTCGGCCTGAGCGGCATCCGGGACGCGTACGAGACGGGCCGCGGCACCTTCAAGATCCGGGCCACGGTCACCGTGGACAACGTGACGGCGCGCCGCAAGGGCCTCGTCGTCACCGAACTGCCCTTCTCCGTGGGCCCGGAGAAGGTGATCTCCAAGATCAAGGACCTGGTCGGCGCGAAGAAGCTCCAGGGCATCGCCGACGTCAAGGACCTCACCGACCGCGCGCACGGCCTGCGCCTGGTCATCGAGATCAAGAACGGCTTCGTGCCGGAAGCGGTCCTGGAACAGCTCTACAAACTGACGCCGATGGAGGAGTCCTTCGGCATCAACAACGTCGCCCTGGTGGACGGCCAGCCCCTCACGCTGGGCCTCAAGGAGCTCCTGGAGGTCTATCTCGACCACCGCTTCGACGTCGTGCGGCGCCGCAGCGAGTTCCGCCGCACCAAGCGGCGCGACCGCCTCCACCTCGTGGAGGGCCTGCTCACCGCGCTCGTCGACATCGACGAGGTCATCCGGATCATCCGCTCCAGCGACAACTCCGCGCAGGCGAAGCAGAACCTGATGGAGCGCTTCTCGCTGTCGGACATCCAGACGCAGTACATCCTGGACACGCCGCTGCGCCGGCTCACCCGCTTCGACCGGATCGAGCTGGAGTCGGAGATGGAGCGGCTCACCGCGGAGATCGCCGAGCTGTCCCGCATCCTGGAGTCGGACACCGAGCTGCGCAAGCTGGTCTCGACCGAACTCGCCGCGGTGGCCAAGAAGTTCGGCACCGACCGGCGTACGGTCCTGCTGGAGTCGGCGGGCGTCCCGGCCGACGCGGTGCCGCTCCAGGTGGCCGACGACCCGTGCCGGGTGCTGCTCTCCTCGACGGGCCTGCTGGCCCGTACGGCGAACGGCGAGCCCTTCCCGGAGGACGCCGAGGCGCGGCGCGTCAAGCACGACGTGATCGTCTCCGCGGTCCCGGCCACGGCGCGCGGCGAGCTGGGCGCGGTCACCTCGACCGGCCGGCTGCTGCGCATCAACGTCGTCGACCTCCCGCAGCTCCCGGAGACGGCGTCCGCGCCGAACCTCTCCGGCGGCGCGGCGGTCACGGAGTTCGTCTCCCTGGAGGAGGGCGAGACGGTCGTCTGCCTGACGACTCTGGACGAGTCCTCCCCGGGTCTGGCCATCGGCACGGAACAGGGCGTCGTCAAGCGCGTGGTCCCCGACTACCCCACGAACAAGGAGGAGTTGGAGGTCATCACGCTCAAGGACGGTGACCGGATCGTCGGCGCGATCGAACTGCGCACCGGCGAGGAGGACCTCGTCTTCATCACGGACGACGCCCAACTCCTGCGCTACCAGGCCTCCCAGGTGCGTCCCCAGGGCCGCCCGGCGGGCGGTATGGCGGGCATCAAGCTGACCGACGGCGCGAAGGTCATCTCGTTCACGGCCGTCGACCCGGCCGTGGACGCGGTCGTGTTCACGGTCGCGGGCTCGCGCGGCACACTGGACGACTCCGTCCAGACGACGGCCAAGCTGACCCCGTTCGACCAGTACCCCCGCAAGGGCCGCGCCACCGGCGGCGTCCGCTGCCAGCGCTTCCTGAAGGGCGAGGACTGCCTGTCCCTGGCCTGGGCCGGTGCCGTACCGGCGAAGGCCGCGCAACGGGACGGCACCCCGGCCGAACTCCCGGAGATGGACCCGCGCCGCGACGGTTCGGGCGTGTCCCTGCCGAAGACGGTGTCGGTGGTGGCGGGCCCGGTGTAGCCCGCCGCCCACCCGGGCCTACGGCCCAGACTCCGGCTCCGGCTCGAACTCCGGTTCCTGGTCCGGTTCCTGTACGTACCGCAGGACGCCCCACATGCCGTGCTCGTCGGCGTGTGGGGCGTCGTCGTCGCGGCACGACTCCAACTCCTTGCCGAGCGCGGCCGGTTCGATCCCGCTGCCGATCAGCACGAGCTGCGTCAGCCGGGCGTCCCCGTGCGCCCAGGGCTCGGGATAGAAGCGCAGGAAGCGTCCTACGGCGTGCACGGCGTAGCGGTTGCGGGGATCGTGGGTGCCGAAATCGACGTACCCCTTGATCCGGTAGAGGCCCTCGGGCCTGCTGTCCAGGAATCCCATCAGCGCGCGCGGGTCCATGGGCACCTCGGAGACGAAGGAGAGGCTGTCGTAGGCGGTGTGCAGATGGTCCGCGTGCTCGTGGTCGTGCTCGTCGCCGTCGTGCACGTGCAGGTCGTCGAAGGTGAGCTGCCCGACGCGCTCCTCGCCGGGCCGGCAGTCGAAGAAGAACTCCGGGTCGATCCGGCCGTAGGTGGCGGGTACGACGGCGGCCCGGTCGGTGAGGGAGCGGACGAGTCCGAGGACGCGCGGGGCGTCGACCGCGCGGTCGAGCTTGTTGACGACGACCAGGTCGGCGAGGGCGAGGTGCCGGTCGATCTCGGGGTGCTTGGCCCGGGTGTCGTCGAACTCGGCGGCGTCGACGACCTCGACGAGTCCGCCGTAGACGATCCCCGGGTGTTCGCTGGCGAGCAGCATGCGGACGAGTTCCTGGGGTTCGGCCAGTCCGCTGGCCTCGATGACGATGACGTCGATGCCGGTGGAGGGGTGGGCGAGCCGCTCCAGGTAGACGTCGAGTTCGCTGGCGTCGACGGCGCAGCACAGGCATCCGTTGCCGAGCGAGACGGTCGAGTCGCCGAGGGCGCCCGCGACGGCCAGCGCGTCGATCTCGATCGCCCCGAAGTCGTTGACGATCGCGCCGATCCGGCTGCCTCCGCTGCGGTGGAGGAGGTGGTTGAGCAGGGTCGTCTTTCCGGAGCCGAGGAATCCGGCGAGTACGACGACGGGGATCTGCGGGGGACTCGCGACCGGCGCCCCGTCGCCGCTCGGGCTCGGGTGTGCGCTCGGGTTCTGCTGGCTCAACGTGCGACCTCTTTCACGCCGACGCGTGCACCGGATCGCGGTCGGGTGCACGTACGGAGGTTGAATGCCGCCCCAGGATACGAGCCGGGAGAATCGCCGCGAAGTGAACGATTGTTAGCACTTGTCGCGGGGCAGACGTTGGGGAAGGCGCCGGTTCGTGCGACCCTCGCTTCCCTCCGTGCGCCTCCTCTCCGCCTCCCTGCCGATCAGAGCCGCTCGGCACTCTGGGAGACGGCAAGCGCCGCCCATCGCTCGCCGGTCCCCATCAGTCGACCCGCACCCCGACGACCGGCGGACGGCCGCCTGATTCGGGGGTTGTTGACATGGCCAAACGGAAAGCTCGGCTTCGGAGGCTCAGGGCCGTCGCCTCGGTGGGCGCCGGACTGGCGGCGGGCGCAGCCGTCGCCCTGGCTTCCCAGCGGCCCGCACTGCGTTCCTTACGCACGCGGATCGAACATCTGGAGGAGTCCGCCCAGACACAGCGTCAGACGAACTTCGCGCACCAGCAGCGCCTGCACTGGGAGTTGCTCAGCAAGGCCATGGACGATCCGGATCTGGCCGAGGTGCTGGACGCCTACAACGGGACCGTCCCGCCGAGGAAGCAGCGCCAATTCCTCTTCGCCAACGCCCTGTACACCAATGCTCTCTGCTACTACCGCATGGGCAACATGACCCGGGAGGAGTTCTTCGGCATCGCCCGGAGCATGTTGCAGAATCCGGTCTTCCGTGAGTACTGGCATGCGACCCACCCGCATCGGGCGACGCTGATCGACGCGTCCGAGGAGGCCAAACTCGGACGTATGGTCGACGATCTCCTGGTCCAGTTGGAGGAAACGGACATCGACGAGTGGTGGGTGGTCGGAGAACCTCCACCGGAGTAGCGCGAGCGGGCGCCCGGCGCGAACCGCCACCCGCGCGCCACCCTTGAGAGCGCATCACGCGGTTGGGCGATAACAAACCCGTAAACCGGTGCGTTTGCCCAGGTGCCAACAAGGTTGACTACTGCGCATCCTGCGGAACGGGTCGATCCCCGCCGAACCGCCCTCCATGCCGCCCGGGTGCCGAGGCCGCGGCCCTACCGGGCCGTATCGCACCGAGCGGCACCGGCGCGCACCAGCCTCTAGACCAAAAGGAAAACCAGAACAGTGAGCCAGATCATCCGTCGGATTGGTACCCCGCCGAGCGCGAGGGGAAGCGCCACAGGTGCCAATTGCCCCGATATCTTCGAGCTGTCCGACGGAAGGTTCGCGGTCATCGGCACGGACGTCACCGACGAGTTCGACGCCCAACTCCCCGCCGATGCCTCGAGAGCGGACTACGAACGCATTGTCGTGGTCACTCGCGAGACCCTTATCCATGCCAAGGGCGACATTCCTGACGCATAGTCGGCGGGGACCATTCACCCCGCACACCCCAACATTCAGTCAGCCTGTGTTCATTGACCTCAAGGTCACAGTCTGAAAGGCCCCGCAATGGTGGCAATCGTACGGCGGATCGGTGATTCACCCGGAGCCCGTGGCAGCACGACGGGTCAGACCTGTCCCGACATTTTCGAACTCAGTGACGGCAACTACGCGGTCATCGGAACCGAAGCCACGGCAGAACTGGACGCCGAACTCCCCGCCGATGCCTCCAGAGCCGACTACGAACGCATCGTGATCATCAGCCGGGAGACGCTCGTCCGCGCCCGTAAGGACATTCCGCGCGACTGACCTCACGGACGGCCGCCCGGCGCGTACCGGCACGGAGGCGGGTTCGGCACCGATCGTGGCGCCGGGCCCGCCTCCGTGTGTCATCCGGCCGGCGGCACCGCCACCGGCGCCTCCGCCCCCACATACCGAGCCACCGGCCGGATGATCTTCGAGTCCTCCGCCTGCTCCACCACGTTCGCGCCCCAGCCCACCACCCGCGCGGCGGCGAACGTGGGCGTGAACATCTCCCTTGGCAGCCCGCAGAGTTCCATGACCAGCCCCGCGTAGAACTCGACGTTGGTGTGCAGCTCACGGCCCGGCTTGAGTTCGGCGAGGATCGCCTCCACCTGCCGCTCCACCTCGACCGCGAACTCGACCCGTGCGCCGCCGAACTGCTGGGCCACCTCGCGCAGCATCCGGGAGCGCGGGTCCTCCGTGCGGTAGATCGCGTGGCCGAAGCCCATGATGCGGTCGCCGGCGAGGACGCGTTCACGGATCCAGGGGTCGATACGGTCCGGGGTGCCGATCGCGTCCAGGGTGTCCAGGGCGCGACTGGGCGCACCGCCGTGCAGCGGACCCGAGAGCGCTCCTACGGCGCCCACCAGGCAGGCCGCCACGTCGGCGCCCGTCGACGCGATGACGCGCGCGGTGAAGGTTGACGCGTTGAATCCGTGGTCAATGGTTGAGATCAAGTATTGCTCGATCGCCCTGGCCTGCTGCTTGTCCGGCTCCGAACCGGTCAACATGTACAGGTAGTTGGCCGCGTAGGGGAGGTCCTCGCGCGGCTCCACCGGGTCGAGCCCGCGCCCCAGCCGGTACAGCGCGGTGAGCAGGGTCGGCACGGCGGCCGAGGCCACCAGGGTGTCCCTGCGACGGGCGTCCGCGTCGATGTCGTAGACCGGCCGGAATCCCTTCGCCGCGCCGAGCAGCGACAGTGCCGTACGCATGCCGGCGAGTGGGCCGGACGTCCCGCTCGCCGCCGCCACGGCGGGCAGTGCGGTCCGTACCTCCTCGGGCAGCCGGCGCAGCGCCGCGGTCTCGGCGGAGAAGGCGGCGCCCTGTTCGACGTCGGGCAGTTCGCCGTGGGCCAGGAGGTGCCAGACGTCCTCGAAGCCGCGGGTCCGGGCGAGCTCGACGGCGGAGTACTGACGGTAGTGGTAAAAGCCCTCGGTCCCCCGGACGTCACCGATTCGGGTGTCTGTGACGACGACGCCCGCGAGTCCCCGCGGGACCTCGATGCGAGTGGCTGCGGCCCTGTTGATGGACATGTTTCCTCCCTGGACTTGATTCAAATGTCCATGGTTGACTCAATCGCTGTCAATATTGATTGAATCAATACATTGCAAGGATGGATACGGTGACCTCCATGCGCGATCAAGAACCCGCCCCCGGTCACCCCGAGCGACGGCTGAGCACCAAGGAGACCGCCGAGCTGCTCGGCGTGAAACCCGAGACCGTGTACGCGTACGTGAGTCGCGGGCAGCTGGGGAGCCGGCGCGAGCCCGGCGGCCGGGGCAGCACCTTCGACGCCAAGGAGGTGGAGGCGCTCGCCCGGCGCAACAAGCGGGAGAGCAGCGGGAGTTCGGGCTCGGGGGGCGAGCTGTCCGTCCGGACCCGGATCACGCTCATCGAGAAGGACCGGTACTTCTTCAGGGGCGTCGACGCGGTCGAGCTGGCGGCGCGCCACTCCTACGAGGAGATCGCCGAGTGGCTGTGGACCGGGGAGTTGCGCCCCGGGATCACGTTCACCGCCCCCAAGGCGAGCGTCACCGTCGCCCGCCGCGCCGTGGACGCACTGCCCGAACACACCGGCCCCACCGACCGGTTGCGGGTCGCGGCCGTCGCGGCGGCCACCGCGGACCCACTGCGCTTCGACCTGTCCGAGGAGGCCGTGCTCGGCACGGCACGCACGCTCATCCCCACCCTCGTCGCCGCCCTGCCGCCGGTGCGGCGCACCCATCGCGAGGAGGGCCCGCTCGCCCACCGCCTGTGGGCACGACTGAGCGGACGGGCGGCCGACGAGGCGTCACTGCGCGCCCTGGACACGGCACTTGGCCTGCTCGTCGACCACGACCTGGCCGCGTCGACCCTCGCGGTACGGGTCGCCGCCTCGGCCCGCGCGCACGCCTACGCGGCCGTCTCCTCCGGTCTGGGCGTCCTCGAAGGCCCCCTGCACGGCGCGGCCAGCGGTCTGGCGCACCGGATGCTGCTCGACGTGCTCGATCAGGGCAGCGCCGCCCCGGTGGTCGCCGACGAACTCCGGGCAGGCCGCCGCGTTCCCGGACTCGGCCACCGGCTCTACCCGGGCGAGGACCCACGCGCGCGTGCCCTGTTCGCACTCCTGGAGGACGTCCCCGGCGCCGGGCCCGCGCTCGCCGCCGCCCGGGACATCGTCGCCACCACGGCCCGGCACGCCCCGCTGCACGCCAATGTCGACCTGGCGCTCGCCGTGCTGACGGTCTCCTCCGGGATGCCCTCCACCGCGGGCGAGACGATCTTCGCGGTCGCCCGTACGGCGGGCTGGATCGCGCACGCCCTGGAGGAGTACGGGGAGCGCCCGCTGCGGATGCGCCCCAGCGGTCACTACGTAGGCCCGAAGCCGCCTCGACCACTACCGGAGTAGGACACGGGCGCGGCCGGAAGTCGCCCCGGGGCAAGTCAGGTTAGGCTCACCTCTGTGAGTACGTGCGCGACCGTCTCTCGGGACCTCGACGAGCCCATTTCCGGAACCGCGGCCACGGCGACGACCTGGCTGCTGCTGGAACAGCCCGGTCCTTGGGGTGCCAAAGCGCTCACTTCGAGCCACCTGGACCCCGTACTGGGGCGTGCCCTGGAGGCGGCGGCCTCCGACACTGGCGTACGGATCGCGCTCATCCGGCGTCCCGGGCGGCACGCCGACCCGGCGGCCTCACCGGTGCGCCAGGTGTACGCGGCCCACACCGTCCCCGGAAACGCGTGGCTGCACAGCGCCACGACGACCGACCCGCGGCACCTGCTCGGCCTCGACTTCGGGGCCCTGGGCGCGGGCGACCCGCGCTCGTTCGGCGCGGCGCTCGGCGGGCGGGCCCACAGCGGCGATCCGCTCGCGCTCGTCTGCACCAACGGCAAGCGCGACCGCTGCTGCGCGCTCCTGGGCCGTCCCCTCGCGGCCGAACTGGCGGCCTCCGGGGTCGAGGGCGCCTGGGAGGTCACCCATCTGGGCGGCCACCGCTTCTCGCCCACGGTGCTCGTCCTGCCGTACGGCTACGCGTACGGGCGGGTCGGGGCCCACAGCGTCAAGGAGATCCTGCACGGCGCCCAGGAGGGCCGTGTGGTCGTCGAGGGCTGCCGGGGAGCCTCGGCCTGGCAGCGGCCCGGACAGGCGGCGGAACTGGCTGTGCGGACGGCGACGCGCGAGTACGCGGCGGAGGCGCTGAGCGTCGTACGGACGGACGGCGGCGCGCCCCGCTGGGAAGTGACCGTCGCGCACGCCGACGGCCGCCACTGGCGCGTGATCGTCGCCCAGGGCGCGTCGCTGCCGCCCCGGCCGGAGAGCTGCGGAGCCTCGGTTCTGGGCGCGCCGGCCCGGATGGACGTGGTGGCCGTGCGTGAGTTGTCGACGGCGCTGTCGAACTGAGGCGATCCACTCCGGCGCAGTTCCTGGGGCAATTGGTCATCGGGCTCAGATCTAGCTCAAGTCGATTGAACGCCTGATCACCGGTGACTAGCTTCGATGTCGTTCGCACAAGGAAACCCGGCTTTCGGCGACAGAACGCGCGACGGCCGGGCAATACCAGGGTGTGCGCGCCGGAAAGTTCATCGTGTCGGCCTGGGTCCAGGGACACCGCGGAAAGCACGTGTTCCTTTCCGGCATCGCCTACTACAGCGCCGGTGGGGGCAGCGATCCGCGCTGCCACCCGCATGTCGAGATCACGTACAAGAACAACGCCGGGGCCGCCTCCCACACCTGGGGCAAGAAGCAGAGCAACGGCTCGTTCGAGGCGGCGGTGGCGGCCAAGTCGTACAAGTCGGTCTACTACACCGAGATGTGGGTCGCGAACAACAGCGGCAAAACGATCAAAGGCACCTACATCATGGTGAACCCCAAGGGCAAGGTCCTCGCCAAGGGATAGGGATTCCGGACGGCGGGCGGGATCGAATTTCCTCGTGCCCACCTCGATGAGCCCGGAGGACGAAATGGATGGGGAAATCGCACTCATTTCCTGTGGCAATCCCGACCGAATCCCGCCCGCCCTCCACAGCCGCGTACTCGGGTTCGTCACGAGATCCGTGCCACACCTCTGGGGGCGACCGCCGTCCGCCCACGTACCGTCGTGGGCATGAGTTCCACTCCTCCCGCGCGCCGTCGGCGCCTCGGGCTGCCCAGGCGGGCGTTCTCGCAGGTGCTGCTCATGCAGGTCGCGATCGCCGCGGGAGTCGCGGTGCTCGCGACCGGACTCTTCCTGGCACCGCTGAGCAAGCAGCTGGACCATGAGGCGATGCGCCGCGCGCTGGCGATCGCTGAGACCACCGCGCAGAACCCGCAGATCGCCGAAGGCGTCCAGAACACCCGGCCGACCAGGAACGGACCGGTGCAGCGGGAGGCCGAGCTGATCCGGCACGCCACCGGGGCCGAGTACATCGTGGTCATGAACAGGCAGTGGGTGCGCTGGTCGCATCCCACGCCCGGGGAGATCGGCCGCCGGGTCTCCACCGACCCGAGCGACGCCCTGGCCGGCAAGGAGGTCATGGAGATCGACAAGGGCACCCTGGGCCGCTCGGCCCGCGGCAAGGTACCCCTGTACGACGCCGACCACCGGATCATCGGGGCCGTCTCGGTCGGAATCGCCTACGACAGCGTGCGCGCCCGGCTCCTGAGCGCGATCCCTGGGTTGTTCGCCTACGCGGGCGGTGCCCTCGCGGTCGGCGCGCTGGCCGCCTGGCTGATCTCCCGAAGGGTGCAACGGCAGACCCGCGACCTGGCCTTCTCGGACATCTCGGCGCTTCTCTCGGAGCGCGAGGCGATGCTGCACGGCATCCGCGAGGGAGTCGTGGCGCTCGACCGCGGCGGCCGTATCCGCCTGCTGAACGACGAGGCCCGCAGACTGCTGGGCATCGGTGACGAGGCCGTCGGCCGGTCTCCCGACGAGGCGCTCGGTGAGGGCCGTACGACCGACGTGCTGGCCGGCCGGGTGACCGGCACCGATCTGCTCACCGTGCGCGGCCAGCGGGTCCTGGTCGCCAACCGCATGCCCACCGACGACGGCGGCGCGGTGGCCACCCTGCGCGACCGCACCGAACTGGAGCAGCTCGGCCGGGAGTTGGACTCGACGCACGGTCTGATCGACGCCCTGCGCGCCCAGGACCACGAGCACGCCAACCGGATGCACACCCTGCTCGGCCTGCTGGAACTGGAGATGTACGACGACGCCGCGGAGTTCGTCGGCGAGGTGGTCGGCGATCATCGGGTCACCGCCGAGCAGGTGACGGAGAAGATCCAGGACCCGCTGCTGGCCGCCCTGTTGGTCGGCAAGGCGACCGTCGCGGCCGAACGCGGGGTCGCGCTGTGGGTGGCGGACCGCACCCGGCTGCCGGACCGGGTGATCGATCCCAGGGGCCTGGTGACGGTCGTGGGGAACCTGGTGGACAACGCGCTGGACGCGGTCGCGGGCACCGCGCACGCGCGCGTGGAGGTCGAGTTGCGCGCCGAGGGACGCGCGATCGTGCTCGGGGTGCGCGACACCGGACCCGGGATCTCGGCGGACCGGCGGGAGTTGGTCTTCACCGAGGGGTGGTCCACCAAGAAGCCGCCCGCCCACGGCAAGCGGGGACTGGGGCTATCCCTGGTGCGCCGGTTCGCCGAACGACAGGGCGGCAGCGCCACCGTGGACGAGGCGGACGGCGGGGGCGCGCAGTTCACGGTCGTACTCCCCGAGGCGCTCACCGAGCCGGAGCCGGAACTGGTGCTCGCCCCGGCCGACGAGGAGTCACGATGATCGAGGTCCTGGTCGTCGACGACGACACCCGGGTGGCCCGCGTCAACGCCGCCTACGTCGGGAAGGTGCCGGGCTTCCACGTGGCCGGCGAGGCCCACAACGCGGCCGACGCGCTGCGCCAGTTGGAGACGCTGCCCCGCCTCGACCTGGTCCTCATGGACCACTATCTGCCCGACGACACGGGGCTCGCGGTCGTCCAGGAGATGCGCAGGCGGGGCCACCAGACGGACGTGATCATGGTGACGGCGGCCCGTGACGTGACGACCGTGCAGGCCGCGATGCGGCAGGGGGCGTTGCAGTACCTGGTGAAGCCGTTCGCCTTCGCGGGCCTGCGGGCCAAGCTGGAGGCGTACGCCGAACTGCGCCGCACCCTCGACGGCGGCGGCGAGGCCGAACAGGCCGAGGTGGACCGCATCTTCGGCGCCCTGTCCGCGCCGTCGGAGCCCGGGCTGCCCAAAGGGCACTCCCCCACCACCGCGGAACTCGTGCGCCAGTCCCTGATGCACGCCCAAGGCCCCCTGTCCGCCCAGGAGATCGCCGACCGCACCGGGGTGAGCCGGCAGACCGCCCAGCGCTATCTGAAGCTCCTGGAGCGCACCGGAAGGGCCAGGCTGACGCTCAAATACGGCGACGCGGGCCGCCCCGAACACCGGTATGTGTGGGCGACCCGCGCCTGACCGCGCTCACGGGGCGGTCGTACGGCGGTCCCGTGCTGTCACTTGGCCGCCTCGACGAACTCCGTGGTGTAGGTCTTGCCGAGGTCGACGTCGGCGTTCTTGATGTTCGGGTTGAACGCCTTGAGCACCTTCTCGACGGTCTCGGGGCCGTTCTCGGGCATCACGCCGTCGTCGGTGAACATCGGCAGTGTGCTCTTGATGGACTCCGTGTAGAGCGCCTTGTCGCCCTGGGAGTAGTCCGCGGGCATCTTGGCGGCGATCTCGGAGGCGCTGTGTGTGGACATCCACTTGAGTGTCTTGACGAATGCATTGACCAACTTCTGGACGGTGGCCTTGTGTGCATTCACCCAGTCCGTCTTCATGTACAGACTTGACGACGGGTAGGGGCCGCCCAGGGCCTGCTGCGAGCCCTCGGGGGTGCGCATGTCGACGAGGATCTTGCCCGCCTTCTTGTTGAGGACGGTGGCGACGGTCGGGTCGGTGGTCATGCCGCCGTCGATCGCGCCCTTCTGGAGCGCAGCGATGAACGTCGGTCCGGCGCCCACCGCGACCGGGGTGAACTGGCTGACGTTCACACCGTTCTTGACCGCGAGGTACTTGGTGAGGAAGTCGGTCGAGGAACCGAGACTGGTGACGCCGAGCTTCTTCCCCTTGAAGTCCTTCGGTGAGGCGATGTCGCCCGCCGCCTTGGTGGAAACGATCTCCACCTCACCGGGTGCGTGCGAGAACTGCACGACGGACTCGACGTACTTGCCCTTCGTCTGGAGGTCGAGGGTGTGGTCGTAGAAGCCGACGGTCCCCTGGACCTGCCCGGCGACGAGCGCGGTCTCGGCCTGGACGCCCGCGGGTTCGCTCAGCATCTCGACGTCGAGGCCCTCGGCGTCGAAGTAGCCGAGCCGCTGGGCGAGCATCGCGGGCAGGTAGATGACCTTGTCCAGGCCGCCCACCATGATCTTGACCTGTTCGCCCTTGCCGTCGCCCTTGCTGCCCGCGGCGGTACTGCTGGCCGCGTCGTTGGCACAGGCGGTGAGCGAGGAGAGGGCGAGCAGGCCGGCGGCGGCCAGCGCGGTGTATCTGGCGGTGTTGCGCATGCGGTTCACGTCCTTGCGGGAGGGCGGTGCGGGGGAAGAGGGCGTGGGGGGCCGAGGGCCGGTGCGTCGAGGCCCGGCGGGCCGGTTCAGCTGTCGGAGTCGCTCGGCTTCCAGCGGAAGATGCGCCGCTCGGCGAAGGTCAGCAGCCCCTCCGCGGCGAGAGCGACGACGGCGAGGATGACCATCGCGGCGTACACGCCGGCCGCGTTGAAGGTGTTCTGCGACTGCTGCACGAGGAGGCCGATGCCTTTGATGGCGCCGATGTACTCGCCGACGATGGCGCCGATCAGCGCGAAGCCGAAGCTGACGTGCAGGCTGGTGAAGATCCAGGACGTGGCCGACGGGATGACGACCTGAAGGGTCACCCTGCGGTCGCTGGCACCGAGGATCCGGGCGTTGGCCACCAGGTTGCGATCCACCTCGCGTGCGCCCTGGAAGGCGTTGAAGAACACCGGGAAGAAGACGAGCACGACGGCGGAGGCGACCTTGGAGGAGGGGCCGAGGCCGAACCAGATCAGGAAGATGGGGGCCAGGACGATCCTGGGGATCGAGTTGAGCACCTTGATGTATGGACCAAGAACCTCGGCGAGCAAGGTGATACGCCCGAGCGCGATACCGAGGAGGACACCGGCGACCACACCGATGACCCAGCCGAGCAGCGCCTCGTAGAGCGTGTACCAGATCTGCTCGGCGAGGGAGCCCTGAGCCGTTCCGTGGGCCACCCAGGTCCAGATCTGGTCCCAGATCTTCGACGGCATCGAGAAGTTGAACGGATCGATGACCTTGGTCCGGGAGAGCACCTCCCACAGACCGAGAACGGCGACCAGGAGCAGCGCTCGCGCCACCCCGACACCGATCCTGCGTTTACGGGCGGCACGCGCGCGTGAATGGGCGCGGTCGCTCTTGTCGCCGGGTTCGACCGCGGTCGACGCGACCCGGTCCTCGGGCAGGACGTCAGGCGACATGGGCCGCACCCCTCTCGCGTGTGATGCGGACCTCTTCGCCGAGGGACTCCCAGATCTCGCGGTAGATCTCGATGAACCGCGGCTCCAGGCGCACGGATTCGACCTTGCGGGGCCGCGGCAGATCGATGTCGAAGACCTGCTTCACGGTGGCCGGCCCTGCGGTCATCACGACGACCTTGTCGGCCAGCGCGATGGATTCCTCCAGGTCGTGGGTGACGAACACGACCGAGGCGCCGGTGCCCTCCCACAGCTCCAGGAGCTCGTCCGACATCAGCGCCCTGGTCTGCACGTCGAGCGCGGAGAACGGCTCGTCCATCAGCAGGATCTCGGGGTCGTTGACGAAGGTCGCGGCGAGCGCGACCCGCTTGCGCATACCGCCGGAGAGCTGGTGCGGATAGCGGTCCTCGAAGGCGGCGAGCCCGACCCGGGCCAGCCACTCCCGCGCCTTCGCCCTGGCCTCGGCCTTCGGTACGCCGCGGAAGCGCGGGCCCGCCATGACGTTCGAAAGGACCGTGCGCCAGGGGAAGGTGGCGTCCTGCTGGAAGACGAAACCGACCTTGTCGCCGACGCCCGAGACCGGTTCCCCGGCCACCAGTACATCGCCCTCGGAGGGCTCTTCCAGTCCGCTGACGAGGGTCAGCGTGGTCGACTTGCCGCACCCCGTGGGGCCGACGACCGCGACGAACTCGCCACGCCCGACGGTGAGATCAAGCCCCCGTACGGCCGTGTGCAGACCCCCCGACGGGGTCCTGAAGGTCTTGCTCGCGCCCCGCAGCTCGATGGCGGGGCTGGTGTCTGCGTTCATGGCCGGGACCGTAGATGTGGCCCGGACCACAGCAGCAGTCTTCTGGGCGCAAGCCGTTCTTTTGCTCGCAAGAGCCTGTTGTGCTCGTTTTGCTCGCGCTACAACTGCGGAGCCGAAACACGGGCTTAACGCTCGCCTGGCCTTGAGGAAAGAGGCCCAATGATTGACGTCATGGTCGTGGACGACGACTTCCGTGTCGCCGAGATCAACGCCAAGTACGTGGGAAAGGTTCCCGGATTCCGGGTCGCCGCCCGCGCGCACAGCGCTGCCCAGGCGTTGGCCACCGTGGAGCGCGGGACCATCGACCTGGTGCTGCTCGACCACTATCTGCCCGACCAGACGGGGCTCGAACTCGTCCACCGCATGCGGCAACAGGGCCACGGCACCGACGTCATCATGATCACGGCGGCCGGCGATGTGACGACCGTGCAGCGGGCGATGCGCCTGGGCGCGCTGCACTATCTGGTCAAGCCGTTCACCTTCGCCGCGCTGCGCACCCGCCTGGACTCGTACGCCGCCCTGCGGCGCACCGTCGACCGCGTCGGCGGCCGTGGCATAGCCGGTCAGGAACAGGTCGACCGCATCTTCGGCGCCCTGCGCACGACGACCGTGCCCGCCTCCCCCGGGCTGCCGAGCGGCCACTCGGAGCCGACCACCGACCTGATCTGCGGTGTCCTGCACCGCGCCGGCCACCCGCTCTCGGCCCACGAGGTCGCCGCCGAGACCGGCCTGAGCCGCTCCACGGCCCAGCGCTACCTGCGCCACCTGGAACAGGCCGGCCGTCTCCGCCTCTCCCTCAAGTACGGCGACACGGGCCGCCCGGAACACCGCTACGCCTGGGTGGCGCCGTAGCCGCGCACGGACGGCCGAGACGTCCGTACGACGGCGACGGGCGCCCCGGCTACACGGCCCCCGCCCCCGTCAGTGCCCGCACCTCGGTCTCCGCGTGCTTGGCCTCGTCCGGGACCTCCGGCGAGGTGACCGTGCCGAGCCAGCCGGACAGGAAGCCCAGCGGGATCGAGACGAGGCCCGGGTTCTGGAGCGGGAAGAACTGGAAGTCGACGCCCGGGAACAGCGAATCGGGGCTGCCCGACACGACCGGTGAGAGCAGCACGAGAGCCAGCGCGGGGATCAGGCCTCCGTACACGGCCCAGACGGCGCCGCGGGTGGTGAAGCCGCGCCAGAACAGGGAGTAGAGCAGCACCGGGAGGTTCGCGGAGGCGGCGACGGCGAAGGCGAGGCCCACCAGGAAGGCGACGTTGAGATCCCTGGCGAGCAGGCCCAGCGCGATCGCGACCACCCCGATGCCGACCGCCGCCGTCCGGGCCACGGCCACCTCGCTGTACGGCTTGGCACGCCGGCGTCGCAGCGACGCGTACAGGTCGTGGGCCACGGACGCCGAGGAGGCCAGCGTGATCCCGGCGACCACCGCGAGGATCGTGGCGAAGGCCACGGCTGCGACGATCGCGAACAGGACGGTGCCACCGGTGGAATCGGCGCCGCCGCCCAGGTCCAGTGCCAGCAGCGGCACCGCGGTGTTCCCCGCCGCGTTCGACTTCTTGAGGGCATCCGGTCCGACGACGGCCGCGGCGGCGAAGCCGAGCACGATCATCATCAGGTAGAAGCCTCCGACGAGCCCGATCGACCAGATCACCGAACGGCGCGCGGCCCGGGCGGTCGGCACGGTGTAGAAGCGCGACAGGATGTGCGGCAGTCCGGCCGTCCCCAGCACGAGCGCCAGGCCCAGGCTGATGAAGTCGAACCGCGCGGTCCAGTCCCCGCCGTACTTCAGCCCCGGTGCCAGGAAGGCCAGGCCGTGACCGCTGCGGTCGGCGGCGGTGAGCAGCAGATGGTCGACGTTCCCGTGGAAGCGCAGCAGGACCAGCACCGTCAGCACGACGGTGCTGCTCAGCAGCAGGACCGCCTTGACGATCTGGATCCAGGTGGTGGCCCGCATCCCTCCCAACGACACATAGATCACCATGAGCGCGCCGACGCCGATGACGGTCCACGCCCGCGCGGCCGGGCTCGTCCCGCCCAGCAGCAGTGACACCAGGCTGCCCGCGCCCACCATCTGTGCCACCAGATACAGAACGGACACCGTGACCGAGGAAGTTCCCGCCGCGATCCGCACCGGCCGCTCGTTCATCCGCGCGGCGATCACGTCGGCCAGCGTGAACCGCCCGCAGTTGCGCACCAGTTCGGCGACCAGGAACAGCACCACGAGCCAGGCGACGAAGAAGCCCACCACGTACAGCATGCCGTCGTAGCCGTACAGCGCGATGAGCCCGGTGACACCGAGGAAAGATGCAGCCGACATGTAGTCGCCCGCAATGGCAAAACCATTCTCCATCGGGGAGAAGAGCCGGCCGCCCGCGTAGAACTCCTCCGCCGAACCGTGCCGGTTGCGGCTCACCCAGGTCGTGATCCCCAGGGTGACGGCGACGAACCCGCTGAACAGCAGCAACGCCAGCGTCTGATGATTGCCGGTCACAAAACACCGCCTCGCACACCACGCGTCAATTCCTGGGTGTCCCACCGCAGTTCGAGCGCGGCCCGGTCCCTGCGCAGCCGCGCGTGGCGGGCGTACGCCCAGGTCAGCAGGAACGTGGTGAGGAACTGCCCGAGCCCCGCCACCATCCCCACGTTCACCGCGCCCGCCACCGGCCGGGCCATCAGCCCGGGCGCGGTCGTCGCGGCCACCACGTACGCCACGTACCAGATGAAGAACACGGTCATGCCCGGCACCACGAACCTCAGATACCGGCTGCGCACCTCCTGGAAGGCCGCGCTGCGCTGCACGTCCAGATACACGTCCCCGGCCCGCAGCACCGGCTTCTCGGCCTCCGTGCGTGCGGCCGGCACCTCGGGAGCGGGCACCCCCGTACCGTCCAACTCGCCCCAGCCGGACGCCAGTGCGTCGTACCACGGGTCGTGGTACCTCACCTTTCCCGTCGCCTCGGCGGGGGTCGGGTCATGGCCTTCGTGGTTCTCGGCCGAACTCTCGTGACCACTCGCGCCACCGCGAGGACGACCGTTGCTTGACTGCATGCCCAAGGATGGACAGAACGGGAAGATCCCCGACTCTTCTTCTCCGGGGTCTTCACCCCATCAGGTGACTCAACCCGCTGGTGGCCGCACCAGTCCCTTGCCGTAGGCGTAACGCACCGCCTGTGCCCGGTCCTTGAGTCCCGTCTTGGCGAACAGGTTGTTGATGTGGGTCTTCACGGTCGCCGTGGAGACATGCAGTTTGCGGGCGATCTCCTGGTTGCTCAGGCCCTCGGCGATCAGCACCAGCACCTCGATCTCCCGCGCGGTGAGTCCGTCCGGCGGCTCGGCGGGATCCGACAAGGACTGCGGCTCGGGGTCCGACAGGCGTTCCAGCAGCCGCCGTTGGATGCTCGGTGACAGGCCGGCGTCTCCGGAGAGGACGCTGTGCACGGCCCGCACGATCTCGTCGCCGCCCGCGTCCTTGGTGAGATAGCCCCGTGCGCCCGCGTGCAGCGCCGGGAAGAGGGACGCGTCGTCCGCGAAGGTCGTGAGCACCACGACCTGTGTTCCGGGGTGGTCCGCACGGATCCGCCGGGTCGCCTCGACACCGTCGCAGCGGGGCATGCGCAGGTCCATCAGGACCACGTCCGGGGCGAGTTCGGCGACGAGCCGGACCGCCTCGTCCCCGTCGCCCGCCGCGCCGACCACCTCGATCCCGGGCAGCAGCCCCAGCAGCATCACGATGCCTTCCCGTACGACGGTCTGGTCGTCCGCGACCACGACCCGCGCGGGCTTCGTCACGGCCTCCTGCGTCATGCGGGCACCTTCAGCGTCACCACGAATCCCTCCTCCTCCGGTTCGGCCCGCAGTGAACCGCCCAGCAACTCGGCGCGTTCCCGCATGCCCAGCAGACCGTACCCACCTCCCGCGCCGGTCAGTTCACCCGGCGAACCGCCCGAGTCCCGTACGTCCAGCCGCACTTCGTGCTCGCCGTACTCCAGCTGAAGCAGCACCTTGGCGCCCGGGGCGTGCTTGCGGACGTTCGTCAGGGCCTCCTGGGCGACTCTGCGCACGGCCTGCGAGGCTTCTGCCGGGAGCTGCCGCCGATCACCCGTAACGGTGACCTCCGCACCGGCCGTCGTAGCGACGATCTCGTTGAGGAAGTCCTCCAGCGGGGTCATCTCGCCGCGCAGCGCGGACAGCGCCTGCCGGGTCTCGGCGAGGCCGTCCCGGGCCATTCCCCGGGCCGCCACGACCCGTTCGAGGATCGTCTCCCGGTCGGCGCCCCGCTCGATCAGCAGCCGGGCCGCCTCCAGGTGCACGAGCTGGGCCGAGAGGCTGTGCGCCAGCACGTCGTGGATCTCCCGGGCGATGCGGGCCCGCTCCGCCAGGGCGGCGGACTCCGCCTCGGCCGCGCGCGCCACGCGCTCCTGGGTGAGCAGCCGCTGGGCGTTGCCCCGGGCCTCGGCGTCGAGGCGGAGCGTGTATCCGGCGAGGGCCAGCCCGGCCGTCGTGACCGCGGTGGTCAGCCACACGTCGTTGTTGACGGCGGCAAAGGTCGCGAGGGACACGCATGTCACGGGCACGGCGACCGCCAGGGGCAGTCGCTCCAGCGCGATGACGGCGCACCCGCACCAGACGACGAGGGACGGGACAATGAAGTCGGTCGCCTGTCCCGCTATCGCCATTCCGAGGAGTGCGGCGATGAGGACCAGCGACGGCCAGAGTCTGTGGGCGAGGGTGGCGCGCCAGAACGCCCAGCCGAGGGCCGCGGTCACCAGGATCCCCGCCACGCCGCCGGCCAGGGCCCAGCCGTGGATGTGGTCGCGGGTGACGGCGCCTCCCAGCAGCACGCCGATCACCAGCAGCCGGACGGCCCAGGCGAGCAGCCTCCGGGGCCGGGAGACTCCTTCCCGGCTCAGCGCCTCCCGCGAGGGCCAGCGTGTCCAGGCGTTCTCCGTCACACGCGCTCCTTCCGGGCGGGCCGCGCCATGGCGAAACCGTACGCCGGAGCCGGTCCGGCCGCCCCGTCGACGGACTGGGCCCGCCAGATCAGGACACCGGAGCGGACCAGCAGGGTTGCCGCGAGGCCGAGCATCAGGGCCGAGCTGTCCTGGTGCACGCCGATCAACGCGCCGAGGGCGAAGAGACCGACGCGCAGGGCTATGCCGACGATCCAGACACCCCCGCTCGCCTTGGTGCTCCTGCTCCACACGGAACCGTCCGTCTCGGTCCACACACGTGTGGTCCAGGCCCAGCCGGCTCCGGTGGCCAGTCCGATGAGCAGTTCGACGGCGAGCAGGAGGGCCGACGCGGTGTGGTGGTGCGGGTCGAGCACACCGGGCTCGCGGAGCGCGACGACGGCGAGAATCACGGGGAGGAGCCACCAGCGCCGGTCGGTGTCGATCCGGCGGGCACGGAACTGCCGCGTGATCACCAACGCGGCGACGGCCACGATCACCAACGTGTTGACGAGCCCGGACATCAAAGCCTCCGTGAGCGGAAGGAGATGTCGGCGGCGAGCGCTGCCGACGCCTTCGACGCTACGGAAATTCGCAGGTCGGCAGATCGGCGCCAGGGTGGATCGCGGGTGGATCCACCGACCGGGCCGGTCTCCACCCACGGGTGGAGCGGACGGACGGCGCCGGGCATCGGCCGGTCCTCGGTTCCGGGCCCGGGCGGGGCTCGGAGCGGGACCGGGGCCGAGGCCCGGCGCCGTCGTTCACACGTCGTCGGTCACACGGTGTCGGCCGAACGCCGGCCGTCACACGCAGGCGGTCGGCTGTCGGTGATCAAGCGTCGACGATCACATGTCGGCGATCACGCGTCGATGCGCGACCGGTCGAGCGTCGCGGCCGAGCTGGAGATGAACTCCTTGCGCGGTGCCACGTCGTTGCCCATCAGCAGATCGAAGACCTGCTCGGCCGCGTCCAGGTCGGAGAGGTTGATCCGGCGCAGGGTGCGGTGGCGGGGGTCCATCGTCGTCTCGGCCAGCTGGTCGGCGTCCATCTCGCCGAGACCCTTGTAGCGCTGGATGGAGTCCTTGTACCGGACGCCCTTGCTCTGGAACTCAAGGAGCTTCTCGCGCAGCTCACGGTCCGAGTACGTGTAGACGTACTTGTCCTGGCCCTTCTTGGGCTGGACCAGCTCGATGCGGTGCAGCGGCGGCACCGCGGCGAACACCCGGCCGGCCTCGACCATGGGCCGCATGTAGCGCTGGAACAGGGTCAGGAGCAGACACCGGATGTGGGAGCCGTCCACGTCGGCGTCGGTCATCATGATGATCTTGCCGTAGCGGGCCGCGTCGATGTCGAAGGTGCGGCCCGATCCCGCTCCTATGACCTGGATGATGGCGCCGCACTCGACGTTCTTCAGCATGTCGGTGACGGACGACTTCTGGACGTTGAGGATCTTGCCGCGGATCGGCAGCAGCGCCTGGAACTCGGAGTTCCGGGCGAGCTTGGCGGTACCGAGCGCGGAGTCGCCCTCGACGATGAAGAGCTCGCTGCGCTCGACGTCGTCGCTGCGGCAGTCGGCGAGCTTGGCGGGCAGCGAGGACGACTCCAGGGCCGTCTTGCGGCGCTGCGCGTCCTTGTGCTGGCGGGCCGCGATGCGCGTACGGGCCGCGGCGACGGCCTTCTCCATGACCACCCGGGCCTGGGCCGCCGCGTCGCGCTTCGTCGAGGTCAGGAAGTCCTTGAACTCCTTGGTGACCACATTGGTGACGATACGGCGGGCCGCCGACGTACCGAGCACCTCCTTGGTCTGGCCCTCGAACTGGGGTTCGGCGAGCCGGACGGTGACGACCGCGGTGAGGCCCTCCAGGGCGTCGTCCTTGACGACGTCGTCCTCGGCGACGCGCAGCAGCTTCTTGGCGCGCGCCACCTCGTTCATCGTCTTGACGATGGCCTGCTCGAAGCCGGCGACATGGGTGCCGCCCTTGGGGGTGGCGATGATGTTGACGAACGACTTGAGGGTCGTGTCGTAACCGGTCCCCCAGCGCAGCGCGATGTCGACGCCGAGTTCGCGGGTGACCTCGGTGGGCGTCATCTGGCCGTGGTCGTCCAGGACGGGCACGGTCTCCTTGAAGGTGCCCTGGCCCGACAGGCGGAGCACGTCGCAGACGGGCTTGTCGCTCGCCAGGTACTCGCAGAACTCGCTGATGCCGCCGTCGAAGCGGAAGGACTCCTCACCCTTGCTGCCGCCCTCGCCGAGGCCGAACTCGTCGCGGACGACGATGGTGAGCCCGGGCACCAGGAACGCGGTCTGGCGGGCCCGCTGGTGCAGGTTCTCCAGGGAGAGCCTGGCGTCCTTCAGGAAGATCTGGCGGTCGGCCCAGTAGCGCACGCGTGTGCCGGTGCGGGTCTTGGGGATCCGCTTGGTCTTGCGCATGCCACCGGGTTCGAACGCGGCGTCGGGGCCGGCGGCGGCGAAGGAGCCGGGTACCCCGCGCCGGAAACTGATGGCGTGGACGCTGCCGTTGCGGTCCACCTCGACGTCGAGCCGCGCGGACAGGGCGTTCACCACGGAGGCGCCCACGCCGTGCAGACCGCCGGAGGCGGCGTACGAGCCGCCACCGAACTTGCCGCCGGCGTGCAGCTTGGTCATGACGACCTCGACACCGGAGAGGCCGGTCTTGGGCTCGACGTCGACCGGGATGCCCCGGCCGTTGTCCCGGACCTCCACCGAGGCGTCGTCGTGCAGGATCACCTCGATGTGGTCGCAGTAGCCCCCCAGGGCCTCGTCCACGGAGTTGTCGATGATCTCCCACAGACAGTGCATCAGGCCACGGCTGTCGGTCGACCCGATGTACATGCCCGGGCGCTTGCGTACGGCCTCTAGCCCCTCAAGGACGAGCAGGTGCCGCGCGGTGTAGTTGGAACCGTCCCGGTCTGCTCCTGCCAGCAGCGCTGTCGACGGCACGGACGTTTCGGCGGTCACGCGGTTCGCTCCTCGCTGAATTTCAGATGAGGCCCTTTTGGGTAAGGGCCCGGCTTCGGTTGCCGCTCAGAGGGTACCGAGGCCTGGTAGAGCCGTTGTAACGCCACCCTCGTCTCCTCCTCACACTAGTCGAGGGTCGTATACCTGTTCGATCCCTCGATGGAGTGAAGTACATATCACGTTCCCTTCGAGGCATGAACCATTTAGGCTCCGGGCACGTCCTCATGAACAACCGGCAACCCAGCCGGGAGGACCGACCCCGACCCACAGCGCGAACCCGTACAGACACATAGACACGCAATACGGCACATTCGCCGCCAACCGGCAGCAGACAGCCGCCACGGAAGAATTTTTCGAGGAAAAGCCCAGAGCGGGAACGTTTTCGGGCTGGTTGGATGTTGACCCTGGTACGACAGCTCGTCGAGCTAGAGAAGAGGCGACGTGACTACTGTTCTGACCCCCGCGAGCCCACTGACGGCCGCCGACCGCTGCGACCGCTGCGGCGCCCAGGCATACCTGCGCGTCGTTCTGCTCAGCGGCGGAGAACTGCTCTTCTGCGCCCACCACGGCCGCAAGTTCGAGCCGGAACTCAAGAAGATCGCCGCTGAAATACAGGACGAATCGGAGCGACTGACCGCCGCTCCCGCAGCAAGCGCTCCTGACGAAGAGCGCTGACACTTCGCGTCGACGACGAGCCAGCACCGGCACAGGCCGGCGACGGGCGGCCCCGCTCCTGAACCACAGGAGCGGGGCCGCCCGTCCTCGTATCCGCGAACGCCCCTCAGGCGCCCTTGAACGGCCCCGGCGTGCCGCGGGTGCGGCCGAGCGTCCGCAGCACGTCGGACACCCGGGTGTAGACGCCGGGGCTCCCGGCCCGCCCGCACCCGCTGCCCCACGACACGAGCCCGATCAGCCGCCCCTGCGCCACCAGCGGTCCCCCGCTGTCCCCCTGACAGGCGTCACGGCCTCCCTGAGGCTCTCCCGCGCACACCATGGCCTCGGGGAGGTAGGTGCCGTCCGCACCGCCCGGATACGCCTCCTCGCAGCTGGCGTCGGGCAGCACGTGGACGCGCGCGGCGTGCAGGCTGACCGCGTAGTCGCCGCCCCCGCTGAGATCGCCCCAGCCGTAGACCGTGGCGGCCGTGCCGGACTGGTAGGCGCTGTCGCCCGCAGCCGCCATCGCGACGACCGAGTTCTGCGGCAGCGGTGCGGCGAGGGTGAGCACGGCGAAGTCTCCGGCGTTGCTGGCGGTGTCGTAGGCCGGATTGACCCAGACGTCCCGTACGGCGATCGCCTGGCCGCCGGCCGAGAGCAGGTCCGTCCGGCCCGCGATGACCTTGAGGTCGCGCGCGCGGTTGGGGGGCGCGCCCAGGACGTCGTCGCCCATGCAGTGGGCCGCGGTCAGCACGGTGGTCGGGCCCACCGCCACACCGCCGCAGAACTGTCCCGCCCGGGTACCCCCGAACCGGTCACGGCTGGACAGCGCCACCGTCCACGGGCTCTCGGAGACATCGACCGGGAACCCGCCGACGACGATGCTGTCGGCGGCCACGGGAGCCGCGGAGACCAGCGGTATGGCGGACGCGGCAGCCGCCAGGACCAGCGGCCGGGTCAGCGCCCGGGCAAAGGGACGACGCATGCACGTTCCTCACTCTGGGATGGTGATGAGAGACCCAGAGTGATCCAGCACGCCGTGCCGCGCACCCGCGGGCAGCACGAAGGCCCGGCTCCCCGAGGGGAATCCGGGCCTTCCGTGTCGTACGACCGCGGTCTAGTCGAGGTAGTCGCGCAGGACCTGAGAACGCGACGGGTGGCGCAGCTTCGACATGGTCTTGGACTCGATCTGGCGGATGCGCTCACGGGTGACCCCGTAGACCTTGCCGATCTCGTCGAGGGTCTTCGGCTGACCGTCGGTGAGACCGAAGCGCATCGAGACCACACCGGCCTCGCGCTCGGACAGGGTGTCCAGGACGGAGTGCAGCTGCTCCTGGAGGAGCGTGAAGCTGACCGCGTCGGCCGGGACGACGGCCTCGGAGTCCTCGATGAGGTCACCGAACTCGCTGTCGCCGTCCTCGCCCAGGGGGGTGTGCAGGGAGATGGGCTCGCGGCCGTACTTCTGGACCTCGATGACCTTCTCCGGGGTCATGTCGAGTTCCTTGGCCAGCTCCTCCGGGGTGGGCTCGCGGCCCAGGTCCTGGAGCATCTGGCGCTGCACGCGCGCGAGCTTGTTGATGACCTCGACCATGTGCACCGGGATACGGATGGTGCGGGCCTGGTCGGCCATCGCGCGGGTGATCGCCTGACGGATCCACCAGGTGGCGTACGTGGAGAACTTGTAGCCCTTGGTGTAGTCGAACTTCTCCACCGCGCGGATGAGACCGAGGTTGCCCTCCTGGATGAGGTCCAGGAAGAGCATGCCGCGGCCGGTGTAGCGCTTGGCCAGGGAGACCACCAGACGGAGGTTGGCCTCCAGGAGGTGGTTCTTGGCGCGGCGGCCGTCCTCGGCGATGATCTCCAGCTCGCGCTTGAGCTTGGGGGCGAGCTTGTCCGCGTTCGCCAGCTTGTCCTCGGCGAACAGACCCGCCTCGATGCGCTTGGCGAGCTCGACCTCCTGCTCGGCGTTGAGGAGGGGAACCTTGCCGATCTGCTTGAGGTAGTCCTTGACGGGGTCGGCGGTGGCACCGGCGGCGGCGACCTGCTGCGCGGGCGCGTCGTCCTCGTCCTCGTCGGAGAGCACGAAGCCGGCGCTCTCGGCGCCCTCGGGCTCGTCCCCGGTCTTGCCGGGGGTCTCCTCGACGGCCTCGTCGTCGACGAGTTCGGCGTCGTCCTTCTTGGCGCTGGTCTTCTTGGCCGCCGCGGCCGTCGTCTTCTTGGCGGCGACCTTCTTCGCGACTGTCTTCTTGGCAGGCGCCGCCTTCTTGGCAGCGGCCTTCTGGGCGTCGTCCTCGGCGGGAGCGTCGGCGAGGGGCGCCGCCGGAGTCGCGGTGGCGGTGGCCTTCTTGGCGGTCACCGTCTTCGCGGCGACCGTCTTGGTGGCGGTGCGCTTGGCCGGACTCTTCGCTGCGACGCTCTTTCGGGTGCGCTTGGGCTCCGCGGCACTGACCATCAGCGTCACACCCTCTTCCTCAAGGATCTGATTGAGGCTGCGCAGTACGTTCTTCCACTGAGTGGCCGGAATCTGGTCAGCTTCGAAGGCCCGACGCACGTCATCGCCGGCGATCTGCCCCTCAGCCTTTCCCCGCTCGATGAGCGCCATGACAGAGACGGACTCGGCGATCTCCGGCGGGAGCGTACGGGATGTGCTGGCCGACACGAACAACCTCTCGGAACGATGGAAAACGGCTTCCGGCCCCGTCCGGTACGGACAGGAACCGACGACCGCCGACTGGGGATGGGCCGACGGCGCGGGCTGGGGCCGGGAAGAATCACAGCGCCTTGAACGGCGTCCGTATTCCCTTCCGCGGCTGTCACCTCTTAGGTCATCGCGCAGTTCCCGCGAGCGTTACGCCCAATCTGCGTGGCCCGAGTCACACCCCGTAAGCGTTCAAAAACGGTCAGACACGGGCAGACGAGGTCACCCGGGGCCGGGAGAGGCACTTCTCAAGGAGAACTCAAGGAGATACGGCCCCGGTCGCGCCGCCGGACCCGCCGGTTCCCTGGAGGATCCTGCGGGGTCCGGCGGGAGACGGCGACCGGGTCGGGCGGCGCCACGGGAGCGCGACGCGCCTCGACCGCGCCGACCGCCACGCGCGTCAGTGTTCGCGCGGGGCGGGCACCACGCGCTCCACCTCGGGGTGCACGATGAGCAGCTGCCGCATGGCCGCCTCGGCCGCCGCGCCGTCACCGGCGGCGAGGGCGTCGACGATCCGGGCGTGGTGCGCCAGAGAGGCGTCGTTCGGGCGGTCACAGCCCGTGACCGGGCCGCCGGAGACCTGGAGGGCCGAGGAGACGATCCCGGAAAGGTGCTCCAGCATGCGGTTGCCCGCGACCTGGATGAGCAGCGAGTGGAACTCGGCGTCCGCGCGGGAGAAGGTCAGCGCGTCGCCCTGCCCCATCGCGTGCCCCATGATCTCGACCATGTCGGAGAGGCGCTGCTGGACATCCTCGCGCCCGTGTCCGGCGGCGAGGCGCGCGGCGAGCGGTTCGATGGTCCAGCGCAGCTCGCTCAGCTCGCGGCGCTGGTTGTCGCGCTGCGGGCCGAAGGCGCGCCACTCGATGATGTCCGGGTCGAGGAGGTTCCAGTCGCTGACGGGACGCACGCGCGTGCCGACGTTCGGGCGGGCGCTGACCAGGCCCTTGGCCTCCAGGACGCGCAGCGACTCGCGGACGACGGTGCGGGACACCTCGAAACGCTGGCCGATCTCCTCGGGCACCAGCGGGCGGTCGGCGCCCAGGTCGCCGGAGACGATCATCTGTCCCAGTTGCTGGACGAGTTGGCCGTGCAGTCCGCGTCCGCGGCTGCCCGCGGCACGACGGCCCACGCGGCCCAGCTCGGGGTCGGAACCGTCCCAGGAAGGGGCTCCGAGGCGCTCGGTGACGGGCGCCTCGGCATAGGGGTAGCGGTCGAGTTCGCCCGGGCCGGCGAGACCGGAGTCTGCGGAGCGGGCGGCGGTCATCATGGTGTGCGCAAGGGTACTCACGGATCCTTTGTCGGCGCTGGCCCCAACTCCCTTGAGGTCTTTGGTGAAAAGCACACGAAAGGGTGATCGCTCACCCCGTCGCAATTGACGCCTTATCGGAAAGAAATGGGCTTTCTCCGGGGAGTTGTGCGCAGAGCGGTACCCGAAGGGCGCGCGCGGTCGTCATCGGACCCTGCTACGCAGGGTCGTGAGCAGATACGCGCAGAGCAGTGCGGTCAGCGACAACGCCAGTGCCCCGCCCACGGGTTGGACGACGACGCGCGCCGCCGCGGACAGATACCGCTCGCCCCCGAAGGGCCACTGCAACAGGAAGACCTTCCGCAACCGCAGCGGAAAGCCCGCCGCCGCGCGCACGGCGGACCCTTCCAGCGCCTTGTGCACCAGGGGTACGACGAGAACCGGTACGGCGACCACGGCGGCGAGCCCTGCGGTGGTGGACCGGAAGATGCCCGCGGCCAGCACTCCGGCCCAGGCGCACCCGACGAGGAGGCCGGTCCAACTCGCGCCGGTCGAAAGCCAGTCGGCGGGAACCTGCGCGATCTCCCGTCCGTATACGAGATAGAGCAATTCGGCGTCGCAGCCCACCGTGAGGAAACCCAGCAGCAGCGCGGTGGCCGCGGCGACGAGGAGCTTCGCGAGGAGCAGCCCCATCCGCCGGGGGACGGTGCCGCGGTCCGCCGCCAGGGCGGGGTGGCGGAACTCGTCGCCGAAGGCGAACGCCCCGAGCAGTCCCGCGCCCAGCGCCGCGGGCGGCAGGGGCAGTTCGCGTGGCCACGCGGCCAGCAGGCGCGGCTGCGGGGTGTGCCCGACACGGGCCGACAGCAGTGCGGTGAGGGCGGACACGACGAGTACGGCGGCACCGGTCAGGAACCCGGTGCCGATACCGGTGGCACGGCGCAGCTCGTAGCGGAGCGGACGCAGCGGACTGGGGGCGGAGCGGACGGAGATGGGGGGCGGGAGCGGGGACAGGGTGTCGAGGGTGGCGGCTCGCGAGGGGCGCGGGGCACGCGCGAGAGGAAGGGTGCCGGTTGCCTCTTCGGGGTCGATCAGAGGCACCAGTCGGGAGCGGGCGGGACTCGGCGCGCGGGGACCTGGCGTCACAGGGAGGCTTGCGCTGCCCGGCTGGACCTCCGGGGCAACGGCGGTGTCCCGCAGGGGATTGCCGGCCGCCGTCTGCGCCTCGTAGGGCGAGCGGCTCTGCGCGGCGGGCTCCGGTTTTTCGACGGCGGAGGGGTCGGGGCCGGGCGGCGCAGGGGTGATCGGCGGCGACGGAACCTCGGAGGACGGCATGTCCGGGAGAGGCGATGCCGTCACGGCCGGAGCCGACGGGGCAGAGGGGGCCGGCACTCGCGGCTCGTCGCCGGTGTCCGGCTCTCCCCGAAGGGATGTTCCGGCGCCGGGTCCCATGTCGCCGATCTCGTCGGCGAGTTGGTGTACGAGGATGTCGTGCCGGAACGCCGTCTCGCCGACGTCCGCACACGTACTGCCGTACACGGAAAGGCGGTTGCCCGCCTCCCGTACGACTTCGACGGAGCGGTGCGCGGTGCGGGCCTCCTTGGTGAGGAGGGCGGCGAGGCGGGCGGCATGCGGGCTGCGGACCGCGACGCGGGGGCGCAGCCGGGTACGGGCGAAGTCGCCGGCCTCCTGGTCGGCGACGAGTCTGCCCTGTTCGAGGGTGACGACCCGGTCGGCGCTGCGGGCCGCCACCTTGGGTTCGGCCGTGCTGAACAGGACGGTGCCGCCCTGGGCGGCGTGGGCGCGCAGCATGCCGTACAGCCAACGGCTTTCGCGCGTGGAGAGCGTGTCCGCGGGTTCGTCCAGCACCAGCGTGTGCGGGTCGGACAGCAGAGCGCAGGCGAGGCCGAGGCGGCGGTCCATGCCACGGGCGAGGCTGCCGAGGCGTTCGTCGCGCAGGCTGACGAGGCCGACCACTTCGAGGACCTCGTCGGCCCGCCGGGCCGGAACTCCCGCCGCGGCGCACAGCATCCGCAGATGACCGCGGACCGAGCGGGCCGGGTGTCCCGGTACGTCGCCCAGGAGCACGCCGACCTCGCGCGAGGGGTGGGCGATACGGTGCAGGGGGCGGCCCCTGAAGTAGGTGATTCCACGCCCCTGTTGGAGTTCTAGCATGAGCCTGAGCGCGGTCGTCTTGCCCGCGCCCGGTGCTCCGAGGAGTGCGGTGACGCTGCCCGCACGGGCCTCGAAGGAGACGTCGTCGACGGCGGGGGGATGCTCCTTGCGGGCGTTGCTGGTCAGTCCGAAGGCCTGGATCACCCACAGCAAGATAGCGCGCTATGTCCGTTTTTCTGGGTACCGAACGACCCACTCCGCAAGGGTTGATCACCCTGGGCAGGTGCTACGGCGTCACACCTCGGGGCGCAGCATCGGCGGGTTGAGCAGAGTGGCCCCGCCCGCCCTGAACAGTTGTGCGGGGCGTCCGCCCTGACGGGTCGTCGTGCCGCCGGTCGGGACGAGGAAGCCGGGCGTGCCGGTCACTTTGCGGTGGAAGTTGCGCGGGTCGAGCGCCACTCCCCACACCGCCTCGTAGACGCGGCGCAGTTCGCCGACGGTGAATTCGGTCGGGCAGAACGCCGTGGCCAGGGACGAGTACTCGATCTTCGAACGGGCGCGTTCCACCCCGTCGGACAGGATCTGCGCGTGATCGAAGGCGAGCGGTGCCACCGGGTCGCCGTCACGCCCGAACCCGCCCTGTTGCAGCAACTCCTCGACGGGTGCCCAGCGCGCGTTGCTGGCGTCACCGCCGGCGCGTGGTGCGGGCAGGTCGGGAGCGAGTGCGAGGTGAGCGACGCTGACGACTCGCATCCGCGGGTCGCGCTTGGGGTCGCCGTAGGTCGCGAGCTGTTCCAGATGCGCCCCGTTGTCCTGGACGGGGACCGCCGGGTCGTGGGCGCGCAGTCCCGTCTCCTCGGCCAGTTCGCGGGCGGCGGCCTGCGCCAGATCCTCGTCGGCCCGGACGAAGCCGCCGGGTAGCGCCCAGCGCCCTTGAAAGGGCGGCTCGCCCCTGCGGACCGCCAGCCCGCACAGAGCATGGCGGCGCACGGTCAGCACGACCAGGTCCACGGTGACGGCGAAGGGCGGATACGCTGACGGGTCGTAGGACATGCGGCGATCATAGTCGTCTGCCTGACGATAAACACTCCCTTCGTCGGTACCGCCCTGACTGATCCACTTCGGTGCGATACGCGGTCGTCCTCCCTTTCCGGCCCTCGGCCGACCTGGACTCGTACGAGGTCACACCCCCAACTGAAGCCCGTCGGCCGCCTCCTCGACCATGGCGACACCGAGCCGACCGACCCGTACGGAGAAGGGGGCGCCCGCGATCCGCAGTCCCGTCAGGCCGAGCTCGCCCAGGGGCGCGCTGCGGACCGGTCGGAGGGTGACGGTCCCGGCGGGGGTGTCGGGGCGGATGCCCGCGAGGGTGGTCAGCAGCAGTACTCCGGCGGCGGCTGCCGTGGCCGCCGGACGGCAGGCGGCCGGGTGCGGCAGGGGAGCGCTCCCGTCCGTGCGCTGCTCCCCCGCGTACATCTCGGGGAGCCGGTGGCCGAACGCCTCGGCCGCCGCCAGCACGCCTCGCAGCAGCGAGGTGGCCTCCTTCTCGTAGCCGCCGGCGGCCAGGCCCGCGACGGCGATCGCGGTCTCCTGCACCCGCACGGCCCCGCTCCGGTGGCCGAACGGGCTGAATCCCGGTTCCTTCGCGCCCAGGCCGCGCAGTCCCCAGCCCGAGTCCATGGCCGGGCCGCCGAGCAGCCGGGCGAGTTGTTCGGCCCGTGGCTTGTCCAGCAGGCCGGGCGCGTACTCGCCACCGCCGAGCAGTCCGGTGTCGAGGAGATGGGCCGCGGTCGCGCCCAAGTGCGGCACGAGACGTCCGTCCGGGAGCCTGGCCGCCGCCGGGCGACCACCGCCCAGGTCGCCGATCCAGAAGTCCGCGCGGAAGGCGGTGCGCAACTCCTCGGCCCATTGCCGGAGTCCGGCACCGCCGGGTCTGCCGAACGCGTCCAACAGATCCGCCCCGAGCAGTGCCGCCCGGTGGGCGCGGGCCTGTGTCTCGCAGCGCACCGGTCCGCCAGGGTGCGGGTCGCGCAGATAGGTACCGTCGCCCACGGTGGTCCGCAGCCACGTCAGACAGCGCTCCGCGGCAGGCAGCAACTCCTGTGTCTCCCGCTCCGGGAGCCCCCAACGGCGGGCCTCCGCGAGCAGCACCGGGAAGAGCAGAGTCGCCTCGATCCCCGTGCAGCCCGGCGGCAACTGGGCGCCGGCGTCCCGGCGCGGCCCCAGGATCATGCCCAACTGGGCTCCGGGGCCTGTGAGTTGAGTCCGAGCCAGCGTCCGCAGGGTGCCCGCCGCGAGCCGCGTACCGAGGGGCAGCGCCATGCGGGCCGCCGTGAGCGACTCCGCCGGGGCCAGACCGCACCGCCAGGGCGCCCCGGCCGCGAGGTGTGTGTCGGAGGGGTGCGCGGGGTCGCGCAGCAGCAGTGCCTGGAGATCCTCGACGCTGGTTCGCAGCAGCGTCTGGACTCGGAGGTCGTCACCGGTCGCCCGCGCGGAGGCCAGTGGGCTGGTTCCCCCGTGGCCGACTGCTCGGACCGGTCCGGCGCCGTCCGGCCGTACTCGCAGTTCCACGCTCGCCGTGCCGCCGGGTGGCAGTTCGAACTCCCAGCGCAGCAGCCCTGCGGAGGCCAGCGCGTCGGCCGGTGGCGGGTCGGCGGTGACCGTCGAGCTCCCGGTGGGACCGGACCAGCGCAGTCCGGAGTCGTGCACGGTGGCGGGCAGTTCGGGTCCCGCGCCGCCCGCCGCGACAGCGCCCAGGTCCGCCAGGTCGGTACCGAGCGCCACCTCGACCGGCAGACGCAGCGGGCGCCGAGACACGTTGCGCAGTGTGATGCGCTCCGTACCGTCGGCGTGCCGGATCCGCTCGACCACCAGGTCGGGGTCCGGGCCGCAGTCGGGGGCGACCCGTACGGTGCCTACGAACCGCGCGCGGTCGGCCCCCGTCATCCTGGCCTGCACCGCCAGCGGCTCCCGTCCGGCCACCCGTACCTGACAGCGGGAGAGCACCCGCCGACCCGCGCGGTAGATCCCCTCAAGTCCCCGGCCGTTCAACTGCCCCTGCTCGGTGGAGACGGCGAGCCCCGGGAGGGCGACGCAGATCAACGTGTCGTGGGTGGGCGGCAGTTCGACGGAACGGCGGGGCGTCGGACGGGGCGTGTGCGGCAAGGGGTTGTGCGGCGGGGAGAGGGAGGAGGACCGGAGCGGGGACGGCGACCGGGACGGAGCCGGCGGCGGACGGCGGATGTGCCCGGGCACCACGCCTTCCTCCGGACGTTGCGACGGCTGCGACGGCTGCGACGGCTGCGACAAGCGTCCGGCTTGGCCGGTGAGGGAGGCGAGGCGCCGGTCCTGGTCAGCGGGCGACTCCGGAGCACCGGAGTCGGGGCGGTCATCGGCGTCGAAGGGCGGAGTCGGCGGATGCATGGGCGGCTTCTTCTGCGCTCTGTGCGCCTCGCACGGGTTCGGCGCCGGGTGGAGAGTCCCAGGAGGACAAGGGCAGTACGGCGACACGGCCCGATCAGGCGTTCCGCCACTCAGGTGAACGGAGCCGGACTCCTCCTGGTCACGCCCGCAGCCCTGGAAGCCGACCGAATGGCGGCGCGGCGAGGAGGGCAGACACGTGGCACCGATCCCCCACCCCGCCAACCACTCCGACCTCCCCCACTTCTTGATCACCCGTCCCCCTCAATCCCGTCGCTCCCCGGCAGAGGCAGCTCCGAGCAGGTGTCACGGCGCCGCGAACCGCTCTTCCCCGAGGTGTGCGCACGCGTGCCGCCCGGACGTGCGGTGCGCTGGGCCGGTGTACGAGGACGGGAGCCGACCGATTCCGCGGCACGCGGACGGCCCTCGGCTCCGTCGGCGGTACGTGCGCGGCGTCGACGACGAGAGGCCGTAGGCGATGTCGGCGAGGCAGGTGATACCGACAGCGCCGGGACATCACCTGGACCGCCCGGAACCTGCGGCACGGAACCCTCGGCAACCCCCGAGTCGCCCGCCCCACTGGCCTCCTCCCCCGTACGGTCCTGACGTTCCGCGCGCAGGCAGCGGCGGATCGACTCCGGGTCCAGGCCCTCGTTGCAGGCCTGGTGGAGGAGGCGGGCGAACAGGTAGTCGGAGTCGGCGCCCAGGGCCATGGCCAAGGCCTCTCGGGCCTCCAGGTCGTCGCCGGTCGACCAGGCGACCCAGCCCGCGAGGGTGAGGGGCGCCGCCGCGTGCTCGCCGTAGGGTCCGACGCAGCGGCGGGCCAGCGCGCGCCAGAGCCGTAGAGCGGCGAGCGCCTCGTCGCCTTCCATCCACTCGGCGGCGCGGTCGCGGGTCGTACGGTCCTGGAGGCCGAGGATCAGGGTGGCCGCTTCGTCATGGGCGAGCAGGGCGTCGTCGCGCAGGTCCGAGTGGAGCGCGCCGGACACGGGTAGTGCCTCGGCGAACCTCCGCAGGATCAACTGGGCGAGGTCCAGCGTCTCCCGCGCCACGTCGACTCGGTGGGCCTCGTCGAGGATTCGAGGGACCAGGGCCATGCCCGCCGCGTCCAGGGCGGTTTCCTGCTCCAGCGCGGCGGCCGTTTCCCACGGCAGCAGCCTGCTGCGCAACTCGCGCAGTGTGCCGCGCACTTGGAGTCCCGCGTAGGTCGCGGCGGCGGCCAGCACGGAGGTGCCGGGCAGGCTCATCGAGGATCCGTCGACCGGGCAACATCCCTCGATCGGGCAGCAGTAGGACCAGAAGCGGCCGTCCGAGATGCAGAGAGCCTCGATGACCGTCACGTCTAGACGACCGCACTCGGTGCGCAGTTTCTGCACCAGTGGGCGCAGACGCTCCATGACCTGGCGGCCCGTCTCGCCGGGCGCCGGTTCCTGGCAGACATAGGCGATCATCTGCTCGGGCCGGTTGCCCCTGCGCTCGCTGCCGGTCACCAGGCCGTGGGCCAACTGCCGTGCCACGGAGGCCCAGTCGTCCGGGCCGGCGGGAATGCCGAGCCTGGCCCGGCCGCCGAACCGGCCCCGGCCGTCGCGGTCGTGCAGGGCGACGAGGACGATGCTGTCCTCGGGGCGGTACCCGAGGAGGTAGGGCAGGGCGTCGGCGAGTTCGGCCGGGGTGCGCAGGGTGACCTGGTGATCGGCGCCGTGTCGGTCGTACGCGGTGGGCTCGATGTCGCCGTTTTCGGAGGATCCAGTCGTTTCGCTGTGGTTCGTCATGCGTTGACGATCTCGCGAATTGCCCGATTCCGCTTGAGCCTGTGGATAAGTCCGGTCAGGGGCACGTCACATGGGGTTCGGTGCGGTCAAGTCGGCCTGGGCGACCGTGCCATCGGGCCCTGCGGCCCTCCGGTCATCGGCGCCGGAGTCTCGCGCCCGGCCGCCCGGTGTCACGGATCCCGGCGCCGCTCCTCACCCGGCGGCAGCGAGGACCAGCGGCAGAACCTGGTCGCTGCCTGCCCGGCGGAGCAGGCGGGCGGCGACCGCCAGGGTCCAGCCGGAGTCGGTGTAGTCGTCCACGAGCAGGACGGGGCCGGGGTTGGCGGCCAGTGCGCCGGCCAGTTCCTCGGAGACGGCGAAGGCGTCGGACAGAGCGCTGAGGCGCTGGGCGGAGTTGCTGCGGCGGGCCGCGTGCGTGCCGCCCGGGCCGGTGTACGTCAGCGTGCCCAGGAGCGGGAGCCTGCCGATGGTCGCGATGCCCTGGGCGAGGGATCCGACCAGTTGCGGACGGGCCAGCGACGGTAGGGCCACGACTCCCACGGGACGGGCGGAGGCGTCGGGGACGTTCGGCGCCCAACCCCCAGGAGAACGCGCCCAGTCGGCGAGGACCGCCACCGCTGCCTTCAGGACGTCGTCGGGGACCGGGCCGTCCGGTGCGTGCTCGGCGAGCAGCGGGCGCAGCCGGTTGCCCCAGCCGATGTCCGAGAGCCGCCCCAGGGCACGACCTGTGGAGCACTGGTCCTTGGCCGGGATACGGCCCTTGAGGTCGACACCCAGTGCGGCCATCCCGGTCGGCCACATCCGGCGCGGCTCGATCTCCGTGCCGGGGCGGTCCAGTTCCTTCGTCGCTCCGGTCAGCGCCTCCGCCGACACGGAGGAGGCGATCCAGGCACCCGCGCAGTTGTCGCAACGGCCGCAGGGCACCGCTCCCTCGTCGTCGAGCTGCCGGCGCAGGAACTCCATCCGGCACTGGGACGTACTGACGTAGTCGCGCATGGCCTGCTGCTCGGCCGCCCGCTGCTTGGCCACCCAGGCGTACCGCTCGGCGTCGTACACCCACTCGGTGCCCGTGGCCGCCCAGCCGCCCTTCACCCGCTTGACGGCTCCGTCGACGTCGAGGACCTTGAGCATCGTCTCCAGGCGGCTGCGCCGGAGGTCCACGGCCGTCTCCAGGGCCGGTACGGACAGCGGCCGTCCGGCGTCGGCGAGGGCCGAGAGGGTCTGGCGGACCTGTGTCTCGGGCGGGAAGGCCGTATCGGCGAAGTAGCGCCAGATGGCCTCGTCCTCCCTGCCCGGCAGGAGCAGTACATCCGCGTGCGCCACGCCTCGCCCGGCCCGGCCCACCTGCTGGTAGTAGGCGATCGGCGAGGACGGCGAGCCGAGGTGGACCACGAAGCCCAGGTCGGGCTTGTCATAGCCCATGCCCAGGGCCGATGTGGCGACCAGTGCCTTGACCCGGTTCTCCTGGAGGTCGATCTCGGCCTGCAACCGGTCGGCGTTCTCCGTCTTCCCGGTGTACGAGGCGACCTTGAAGCCGCGCTGCCTCAGGAAGGCGGTGGCCTCCTCGGCGGCGGCCACGGTGAGGGTGTAGATGATGCCCGAGCCCGGCAGTTCGTCGAGGTGCTCCGCCAGCCAGGCCAGGCGGTGTGCGGCGTCCGGGAGCCGGACCACCCCGAGCCGCAGGCTCTCCCGTTCCAGCGGGCCGCGCAGCACCAGGGCCTCGCCGGCGCCGGTGCCCAACTGGTCGGCCACGTCCGCGGTCACGCGCGCGTTGGCGGTCGCCGTGGTGGCCAGCACCGGTACGCCGGTGGGGAGTTCGGCCAGCATCGCCCGCAGCCGGCGGTAGTCCGGGCGGAAGTCGTGTCCCCAGTCGGAGATGCAGTGGGCCTCGTCGACCACCAGGAGGCCGGTCGTGGCCGCGAGTTCGGGCAGTACCTGGTCGCGGAAATCCACGGAGTTGAGCCGCTCCGGGCTGACGAGGAGGACGTCGATCTCGCCTTTTTCGACCTCTCCGTAGATGCTCTCCCACTCTTCCGGGTTGGCCGAGTTGATGGTGCGCGCCCGGATTCCGGCCCGTGCGGCCGACTCGACCTGGTTGCGCATCAGGGCCAGCAGCGGCGAGATGATCACCGTGGGCCCGGAGCCGCGCCTGCGCAGCAGGGCGGTGGCGACGAAGTACACCGCCGACTTGCCCCAGCCGGTCCGCTGCACGACCAGCGCACGCCGGCGCTCCTCCACGAGGGCCGCCACCGCCTGCCACTGGTCCTCGCGCAGCCGCGCCGTACCGCTCGGATCGCCGACCAGCTCGGCGAGGATGGCGTCGGCTTCGGCACGCAGCTCCTGGTTGTTCATGCCTCCATGCAACCTCACGCCACTGACAACGGCCCAATCCTCCGCGCGGGGAAGAGGCGCTTCCGGCCTTCCCGCCCGCGCGCCCCGGGCGCTCCGCGTACCGGGGCCGACCTGCTCCCTCTAGACCTTTCGCACCTCAATGGCGTACGAAAGTGTCGTGCTCGGCCGTCCCAGGCGTCGCCGGACGACGCATTGGGTAGGGATATAAGCCACACACCATCAGATAAGGGGCTGTGGCCCCATTTGCTCGTTGCCGCATCCAAGTTCGACAGCAAGAATTGGAGTCCGCTCCCCGCACGGTTCGTCCGTGATCCGGTAGGGCTCTGCTGCGGTGTGCGCTCCCCCGAATCCGACCTCGCCCGCAGTGTGGGCGCGTAGCCGAAGGGAGGACCGTGACCTTCGGATTCGCTCCGTCCTCCGCGGCATCCACGTCGACGTCAGCCGACCTGTCCGCCGCTTCCGCCAACCCTCTGGCCCGTATGCTCGAACCCTCCGAGTGGGCCGCCGCCGGAATCCCCTTGCTGCGCAATCCCCGCGAGGTCGTCAGCGGGCTGCACTCCCGGCACCGCCCGAGACCGGCGACCGCGATCGTGGCCGTCCTCGACCCGGACGAACGGCTGCTCGCGAGCGCCTCGTTCGTCCGCCGGTCGGCCCCGGCCGACGGCTGGATGTTCCGCAACGCGCTGCTCGCGCAGCTGCGCCGGGTGATCCCGCACGACCTGCGGCGCCGCACTCCGGTGCGCACCGCCGTGCTGCTCTACTGCCGTGAGGGCGACGCGCGTTGGACGGAGGAGGACGGGGCGTGGATGTGGGGGCTGCGTGACGCCTGCACTCTGCACGGGCTGCGCTGCGGGGCGTACATCACGCTGACGCGGGACGGCTGGCAGGTGCTCGGTGAGGGGCGCGGCGGCCGACGCCCGAGCGCCGACTCGACGCCGGAACCTTTCTCCATGTCCGAGGTGCCGCCCCTGCTGCCCCGCACCGGTGGCGCCGCCTCGGAGGTACTGCGCCGCGCCGCGGCCCGCTGAGACCCGGTCCGGGCACCACGCCCGGACCGTACGGCGGTACGAGAGCGCGACGGGAGAGTGCGTACGACGCCGAGCCGCCCCCGAGCGGGGACTCCGGCCCGAGCGGGTCGTCGTACACGGAACGAAACGGAACGCGACGGAACTCCTGCGGAAGGCACCCTTCGGAGAGCGCCCTTCGTCGACCGCGCCCGGACTTCCGGGCACGGCGAAGCGCTCACCGTGCACAGACGACGTGACGGCGCCGGGGGTGGCCGCCGTCGGCCGCTGAGAGCCCTCCGAGCGTTCCGGAGACGGCTCTCAGACGCCCGCGCCCAACACCGAGTTGATCTGCTGCGGGTCGCCGCAGACGATCAGCAGGGTGCCGGCCCGGCCGAGGGCCAGGGGCAGCGCGGTGGCGGCAACGGCGTCCGGGCCTCCGTTGACGGCGACCACGACGACGGGTCGGGACGTCGCCCGGCCCGCCACGGCGGCGTCCGCGTAGAAGACGTCGTCGCGCGCGTCGTGCTGCGCCCAGTAGGACGCTTCACCGAAGGACAGTTCGTGGGCGGCCCACGGGTGCGGTTCGCCGGTGGTGATCACCAGCACGTCACCAGGGGTACGGCCCGACTCCAGCAGCAGGTCGACGGCTTCCTCGGCGGCGTCCAGCGCCCCCTCGGCCGAGGCCGGGACGAGCTGGATCTGCGGGGTCGCCACAGCGGTGCCGGGGGCGGCGGGGGCAGCCGGACCCGTGGGTCCGGGCTTCACAGCGGCCATGTCACGCGGCGTGCGTTGCGCCGGTGCCGTGGGCCGCAGGGGGCCGGGGCGACCGGGACGCGACGGCGCCGCGGGGCGGGGGCCGGGTACGGGACGGGGGGTCGGCGCGACGCGGCCACTGGCCGGAGTGGCGCGGGGACCCTGGGCACTCTCGTGAATCTGAGGCTCCTCGGGAATGAGAGGCATGAGCTGATTTTTATCAAACGTTGGCGCGACTGGCGTCGGCGGGTGGCACATGAGTGCGAGCGGAACGTTCAGAAGTCGAAGCCGAGCTGCCCCTCGATCTCCGGAACGTTTCCCTCCGCCCAGCTGCGGGCCTTCTTGAGGTGCCGCCACTGGGGCAGCGCATCAAGATACGCCCAGGACAACCGGTGGTACGGGGTGGGGCCCCGCTCCTCCAGCGCGGCCTTGTGCACCGGTGACGGATACCCGGCGTTGGCCGCAAAAGCGAAGTCTGCATGGTCGATGCCCAGTTCGGCCATCATTTTGTCGCGCTGAACCTTGGCGATCACCGAAGCGGCGGCCACCGCCACGCACGACTGGTCGCCCTTGATCACCGTGCGAACCCGCCAAGGGGTCCCGAGGTAATCGTGCTTCCCGTCGAGGATGACCGCGTCCGGGCGAACCGGCAAGGCCTCAAGGGCACGCACCGCGGCGAGCCGCAGGGCGGCCGTCATGCCCAGGGCGTCGATCTCCTCCGGGGAGGCGTGGCCCAGGGCGTACGCCGTGACCCACTTGCGGAGTTCTTCGGCGAGTTGGGCACGCCGTTTGACCGCGATGAGCTTGGAGTCGGTGAGTCCTTCGGGGGGTCGGCGCAGTCCGGTGACCGCCGCGCAGACGGTGACGGGGCCGGCCCACGCGCCGCGCCCCACCTCGTCGACGCCGGCAATGACCTTGGCTCCGGTCGTGGCGCGAAGTGAGCGCTCGACGGTGTGAGTAGGTGGTTCGTACGGCATGGCGACCTCAGGGTACGCCGCCCGGGACCCCCCGCGACACCCCGCCTTGCCCTGTCCCCCTCAAGTCCGTCCGGGCCCGGCTTCAGTCACCGTTCGGCCGGAGCAGCGGGAGCATCAACTGGTCGAGCATTTCCTCGATCTCCTGGTCGCTCCATTCGCTGCCGCACACCTTCGATCTGTACATCATCATCGCCGGTATGGCGTCGAAGACATAGGCGTTGGACGCCTCGGGGCGCACCTGGCCCCGCTCGATTCCACGGTCGACGGCCTGACGGAGCAGTCGGAGCGTCGGTTCCACGACCCCTTCGATGATCACTCCGTGGAAGCGCTCCGCCTGCGCCATGTCGCATTCGTGAATCACCGCGCGCAGGGCGAACCCTGGGCGCGAGAACATCGCGTCGCGCGCCCGCGTGCACAGCTCCAGCAGGTCCGCGCGCACATCACCGAGGTCCGGCGCCTCGTCCAGGCTCGGCAGTCCGGCCTGCAACGCGTCCGCGACGAGGTCCTCCTTCGAGGACCAGCGGCGGTAGACGGCGGCCTTGCCCGTCTGGGCGCCGGCGGCGACGCCTTCCATCGTCAGGGCGTTCCATCCGACCGTACCGAGTTGCTCCAGTGCGGCGTCCAGGATCGCGCGTTCGAGCACGGCGCCGCGACGGCGGAGGGAGGTCGCCTGAGCGGGGGCGGCCGTCCAGCCCGAAGTAACCATCTGAGTCTCTCCAGCGAGCGGTGGAATGGGGAGTTCCGGGGATCGGGGACACATCGCGCGGCGGCGACGGGGGACGCGCCACGCGAGGGCGAGTTAAGTGAACGCTTGCGTTCACTGTTGGGGACTCACTACCGTTGACGCGACAGTGAACGCGAGCGTTCACTAACACACTTGTGGGGGACCCATAGTGACAACCTCTCAGTTGACCCAGAAGCCACAACCAGGAGCGGCCCGCCGGGAGGGACATCCCGGCATCGCGCTCGCGGTCATCGCTGCCTGCCAACTCATGGTGGTACTCGACGCGACGATTGTGAACATCGCCCTCCCGCACATTCAAGCCGCACTCAGCTTCAGCACCACCGACCTCACCTGGGTCGTCAGCGCCTACACGCTCACCTTCGGCGGCCTGCTGCTTCTCGGCGGCCGGGCCGGTGACATCCTCGGCCGACGCCGGGTGTTCATCACCGGCATCCTGCTCTTCACCTTCGCCTCGCTGCTCGGTGGACTCGCCCAGGAACCATGGCAGTTGCTCGCCGCGCGCGTCCTGCAAGGCGTGGGTGGCGCGATCGCGTCCCCCACCTCGCTGGCCCTCATCACCACCACGTTCCCCGAAGGCCCGGAACGCAACAGGGCGTTCGGAGTCTTCGCCGCGGTCTCGGCGGGCGGTGGCGCGATCGGGCTGCTCGCGGGCGGCATGCTCACGGAGTGGCTCAACTGGCGCTGGGTGCTCTTCGTCAACGTGCCGATCGGGCTGCTGATCGCCGTGCTCACACCGCTGTACATCAGCGAGTCCGAACGGCACACCGCCCGGTTCGACATCGCGGGCGCCCTGACCTCCACGGCGGGCATGGCCTCCCTCGTCTACGGCTTCATCCGGGCCGCGGACAAGGGCTGGCGCGACAGCCTGACCATCGGGTCCTTCGGCGCGGCGGCCGTCCTGCTGCTGGCCTTCGTGATCATCGAGTCCAAGGCCAAGGAACCGATCACCCCGCTCAGGATGTTCGCCGACCGCAACCGCTCGGGCACGTACGTGATCATGCTGAGCCTGGCCGCCGCGATGTTCGGCATGTTCTTCTACATCGTGCTCTTCGTGCAGAACGTGCTGGGGTACAGCCCGATCCAGGCGGGTCTCGCCTTCCTGCCGGTGACGGTCGTGATCGCGGCCGGCGCGGGACTGTCCCAGCAGTTCCTGCCGCGGTTCGGACCACGGCCGTTCATGCTCGTCGGTTCGGGCCTCGCCGCGATCGGCCTGGCCTGGCAGACCCTGATCAGCTCGGACAGTTCGTACGCCGGCGGAGTGCTCGGCCCGATGCTGGTGTTCGGCTTCGGCATGGGCCTGAACTTCGTGACGCTGACGATCACCGCCGTGTCCGGTGTCGCCCCGAACGAGGCGGGCGCCGCGTCGGCGCTGCTCAACGCCACGCAGCAGGTGGGCGGTTCGCTCGGCCTGTCCATCCTGACCACGGTGTTCGGCTCGGCCAGCAGGGACGAGGCGAAGAAGCAGCTGCCGAAGTTCCTGACCGATGGATCGGCAGAGCAGAAGGCCGAGTTCGGCAAGACACACCAGTTGCCCGCGCCATGGGGGCACGACGTGCTCGCGCACGGCATCTCGACGGCCTTCGTCCCGGCCGCCGCGATGGCCGTACTCGCCCTGGTCACCGCCTGGTTGGTGATCCGGGTCCGCAAGAGCGACCTCGCCGCCCTCGCGGGTACGGCGGGTCCGGGGATCGGCTGACCGGTCGGGCCCGACCAGGGCCCGACCGACCGGCACCGGCCCCGGGCCTGTGCCTGGCCCCAGGCGCAGGCGCAGGCCCAGCGAAATCCTCATCACCACCCCCACGACCATCCCGTCCCGTCTTCTCCGTGTCCCGCCCGCCCTGTGTGGACTGTGAGTCCCGTGTGGACCGAGTCCCGTGTGAACTCATGTCTCGCACAGCAGCTGCCAGGACAACGGCCGGGCGGTCACGCAGAGTTCCCGGCGGACACAGAGAGTTTCTGACGCGGGGGATGGCGTCACCGGAAGGCAGCCGGAGGCGTCAGGCGGCCGAAAACGCCCAGCCCGGCAGCGCCTCCGTCCGCTGCACCCACTCGGCGGGAGGCGTCCCGGCCTTTCCGCCCGCGATCACGCCGCCCACGATGGCGCAGGTCGTGTCGACGTCCCCACCGACCTGCGCGGTGGTCCAGAACGCGTCCGCGTAGTCGCCGAGGCCCCGAGCGGCGGACCAGAGCGCGAAGGGGACCGTGTCGTGCGCCGTCGTACGACGTCCGCAGCCCAGTACCGCGGCGACGGTGCCTGCGTCGGCGTAGTCGAGCATGTCTCGGGCGCGGCGCAGCCCCGTGGCGACCGCGCTCTTGGGGACGAGGGCGATGACGCCGTCGAGGAGTGCCTCGGCGCCGGGCGGGCCGCCGGGGGCGGCGGCCAGCGCGGCTGCCGCCGCGACGGCCATGGCACCGACGACGCCCTCACGGTGCTGGTGCGTCGGGTAGGCCGAGATCTCGGCCTGGTGGGTCGCCTGCTCGGGGTCGTCGGCGTACCAGGCACCCAGGGGCGCGATCCGCATCGCCGCGCCGTTGCCCCATGAGCCCTGTCCGCTGAAGAGCGCGGCGGACAGTTCTCGCCAGTCGCCTCCCTCACGGACGAGGCGGAGCAAGCGGTTGACGGCGGGGCCGTAGCCGCGGTCGAAATCGTGGTGCTCCGCGAAGGAGTGGGCCAGGGCGTCCTGGTCGACGCGGTGGTGGGCGGCGAGGACCGCGACCACGGAGCAGGCCATTTCCGTGTCGTCCGTCCACTGCCACGGCGCCGGGGGCAGCTCACGGCGCTTGAGGAGCGGATAGTTCACGGGCACGAAGAACTGGGAGCCCAGCGCGTCCCCCACGGCGAGTCCGCGCAGGCTGGCCAGGGCGCGGCCCAGGCGCCCGTCGGGAGAGTCAGAGGAACCGGAAGGGTTGAGAGAGTCGGATGGGTCGGAAGGTGAATCGGGAGTCATCGGTCCATCACCCTACCCACTGATCCCGTACGGCTCCGGGTCCCGCCAGCTGTCGAACGGCCGGTCCAGCTCGTACCGGCCGTCGTCCCCCAGAACGAGCATGCGCATCTCGGCGTTCCCCGGGTTGGACAGCGACTCGAACTCCGCGACCGTCCAGTGGAACCAGCGCATGCAGAAGAGCCGCATCGCCAGGCCGTGCGTCACCAGGAGCACGTTGGGCGGATGGTCGGGGGCCTCGAAGCTGCGGTACAGGCTCTCCAGGAAGCCGCCGACCCGGTCGTAGACGTCGGCGCCGGACTCGCCCTGGGCGAAGCGGTAGAAGAAGTGCCCGTAGGCGTCCCGGTAGGCCTTCTGGAGGCGTACGTCGTCCCGGTCCTGCCAGTTCCCCCAGTCCTGCTCGCGGAGCCGGGGCTCCTCGCGTACCCGTACGAGGTCGGGGTCGAGGTGGAAGGCGCGGAAGGTCTCGTGGGTGCGGCGGTACGGGGAGACGTACACGCTGACGCGCTCGCGGCCGAACACCTCCCGCAGCCGCTTGCCGGTCTCCTCGGCCTGCCGCCATCCCTGGTCGGTCAGTGCCAGGGCATGGTCGGGTTCACGCTCGTACACGGTGTCATCAACATTGCCCGTTGACTCGCCGTGCCGGACAAGGACGATGCGCCGTGGTCGTGCCATGCCAAAACCCTAGATCCAGTCATGGCATATCGAGCACTCGTACGGGCTCCATACGGCGTAGGTCACACGAATTCTGCCCGATGGGCCACATAGGGGCGCACGATTCACACTCCGGGAGGTCGGTGACGACAGCGTCGCCGGTCCGGGATTCACACCGTCCAGCTGGGTTCCAGTTGCACGATGTCCCCCGTGAGGGACGCGACGTCCGCCTCGATCTGGGCCCTCAGGGCGAGCCTTTCCACTCGCTCGGTGCGGTACTTGCCGTGTTCGGCGGCCGAGTGCCACATCGAGAGCACCATGAACTCGTGTCCCGGGGCCTCGCCGAACAGCCCGCGGAGCATGCCCGGGGAGCCGGCCATCGCGGGGTTCCACACCTTCTCCTGCATCAGCGTGAAGTGCTCGGCGCGCTCCTCGTGGACCCGGCACAGGGCCACCCGCACCAGGTCGGCGTCGGTGAAGCGCGGCTCGAAGCCGGTCTTCACGTCGAAACGGTGATCGAACAGCTTGACCTGCGCGTCCTTGAAGGTGCCCACCTGAGCCGACGCCAGCCGGTCGTGGGATCGGGCCATGAAGGAGTCGTAGAAGGCACGGCTTTCCCAGAACGCGAAAATGTGTGCCACTCCTGGCCGCGCTCTGCTCCAGCCTCCCCCCTGTCCCCGAAATCCCGGCTCCCCCAGAAGCCCCGCCCACTTTCGCTGCCCGCGCTCGAAGCCGCGGCGGTCCACCACGGTGCAGCGAATCCACTTGACCAGCACCGCGCCATCGTAAGGCCAGGGAGCGTGGCGCCGGTCACGCTCCGGCGGAGATCGTCCGCGCATACGCCCCCGCGCGCGTGGCACGATGGACAACGAACGCTGGTCGCCCGGCAGTTGGGGCGCGCGATCGAGGCGCACGGGGAAGGGGAACTGTGGTGAACGGCCTCAACAAGGGGATCCGCAAGGCGGAAGTGGGGCTCCAGTGGGATCCGAGTCCCACCGGGCAACCGCCTGTCGATCTGGACATCGTTGCCACCACGTATGTGGCGAGTGATCTCTACGGCACTCCCGCGTACGCGGTGCACTTCGACAGCCGGTCCCCTGACGGCACCATCTATCTCAACCGGGACAGCAAGGACGGCAAGGGCTTCGGCTGGGACGAGGTCATGACGCTGGAGCTCGACCGGCTCGCCGACCGGTACGCGCGCGTGGTGGTCGGTGTCGTCATCCAACAGAGGGTGGCGCACCGCACGTTCGTGGACGTCCTCAACCCCAAGCTGCGTATCCGCGAGGGGTACGGCGTCCTCACCGAGGAGGACTTCGGTGACGTCCTCGGGGCGACGGCGGCGACGGTCGGGGAGTTCACCCGGGACGAGTCCGGGAGCTGGGACTTCCATCCCGGCGTCCGGGGCTTCGAGGACGACCCGGCGACCTTCACCAGGACGATGGGCAGGGCACAGCAGTCCTGAGCCCTGCCCTCCGGGGCGGCTCGTCAGCCGGCGGTCCAGCCCGGGACCGTCGGCAGCACCTCCTCGGCGATGCGGAACAGCGCCTCGTCGTCGGGCGGTACGTCGTCCTGGCGCCAGATGGATATCTCGAAGGAGTCGCCGCCGTCCTTGGCGCTCGTGGAGACCAGCAGGGTGCGGGCGATGCCTCCGGGGCCCGTGCTGGCCTTGCCGCCGCCCAGGCTGAAGTTGATGGCGATCGTCCGGTCCGAGTAGAGGACGGCCGGGTGTCCCAGGACCTTCTTCAGCTGCGAGGTCGAGTCCACGTAACGGGCCGCCTGGGCGACGGGAACGTCGTCGTAGGACGCCGACAGCCGCACGGAGTAGGTCTTCAGGTCGACGTCCGCCTCCGGGCTGGCGATCTTGGTGCCGCCGGCCAGTGTCATCCATCCCGCGCTGCCCGACGCGGTCTCCGCGTGTTCGTCCGGAGTCCCCAGGAGCACCGGCAGGTCCGCGCGGTTCAGCGCGGTGCAGAGCGCTGTCGGCGAGACGTACTTCGCCGGCAAGGTGCTGTCCGTACTCGCCGAGCAGGCCGCCGGTGTGCCGTCCCGGGTCGCCGTCTTCGGCAGGACTCCCCCAAGTCCCCACATACCGCCCACGACACCGCCGACGACGACCACCGCCGCGACTGCCTGGGCTCCCGCACTCCTGCGTCTTTCGGGCTCGACGGATTCGTCGACCATGTCCCCCACCCTCCCCTGTGCGCGGCCTATGCGCGCTGAGGGAGATTAACCGCTGATCGTTCCGCTGGGAAACCGGATTCTCCCCGGGGCGGGAAACGCCGAGGGCGGCGCGACCGGAACACCGACCGCACCGCCCTGACCAGCTAGTTCACTTCAAGCGGCTGCGCTGGATCAGCTGCACCCGCTGGTGGACCCGCACCCCTCGCAGATGTAGCAGGAACCGGCCCGCTGCATCTTCGTACCGCAGGAGAAGCACAGCGGGGCGTCGGCCTGGATGCCGAGCTGCATTTCCACCAGTTCGGCGCTGGTGTGCGCCTGCTGCGGGGTGGGCTTGGCGGCCTCGACCACCGCCTTGGGGGCGGCCACCGCCTTCAACTCCTGGGCACGCGGCGCCGACTGGGCCAGGCCCTCCACGTCGACCTCGTCCTCGGTCGGCTCGTACGAACCGGTCTCCAGGTGACGCTGGCGCTCGTCGGCGGAGTGGATGCCGAGCGCGGAGCGCGTCTCGAAGGGGAGGAAGTCGAGCGCCAGGCGGCGGAAGATGTAGTCGACGATCGACTGCGCCATCCGTACGTCCGGGTCGTCCGTCATACCGGCCGGCTCGAAGCGCATGTTGGTGAACTTCGAGACGTACGTCTCCAGGGGGACGCCGTACTGCAGGCCTACGGAGACGGCGATCGAGAAGGCGTCCATCATGCCCGCGAGCGTCGAGCCCTGCTTCGACATCTTCAGGAAGACCTCGCCGAGACCGTCGTCCGGGTAGGAGTTGGCGGTCATGTAGCCCTCGGCGCCGCCGACCGTGAAGGAGGTCGTGATGCCGGGACGGCCCTTGGGGAGGCGCTTGCGCACCGGGCGGTACTCGACGACCTTCTCGACCGCGGTCCGGATGGTGTCCTCGGCCTTGGCGGTGACGGCGTCGGTCGCGGACTTCTCCTTCTCCTTGGTCTTGGCGGAGAGGGGCTGGCCGACCTTGCAGTTGTCGCGGTAGATCGCGAGCGCCTTGACGCCCATCTTCCACGCCTCGAAGTAGACCTCTTCGACGTCCTCGACGGTCGCCGTCTCCGGCAGGTTGACCGTCTTGGAGAGCGCGCCGGAGATCCAGGGCTGGATCGCGGCCATCATGCGGACGTGGCCCATCGCGGAGATGGAACGCTCGCCCATGGCGCAGTCGAACACCTCGTAGTGCTCGGTCTTCAGGCTCGGGGCGTCGATCACATTGCCGTTGTCGGCGATGTGGGCGACGATCGCCTCGATCTGCTCCTCCTGGTAGCCCAGGCGGCGCAGGGCCTGCGGGACCGTGCCGTTGACGATCTGCATCGAGCCGCCGCCGACCAGCTTCTTGAACTTGACCAGGGCGAGGTCGGGCTCAAGTCCGGTGGTGTCGCAGGACATCGCGAGACCGATGGTGCCGGTCGGGGCGATGACGGACGCCTGCGAGTTGCGGAAGCCGTTCTTCTCGCCGAGGCGCAGGGTGTCCTGCCAGGCCTCCGTGGCGGCGGCCCAGATCGGCGTGTCCAGGTCGTCCACGCGGACGGCCTTGCCGTTGGCGTCGGAGTGCTGCTTCATGACGCGCAGGTGCGGCTGCTCGTTGCGCGCGTAGCCGTCGTACGGGCCGACGACCGCGGCGAGTTCGGCGGAACGCTTGTACGACGTGCCGGTCATCAGGGAGGTGATGGCACCCGCGAGGGCACGGCCGCCGTCGGAGTCGTACGCGTGGCCGGTCGCCATCAGCAGGGCGCCGAGGTTGGCGTAGCCGATGCCGAGTTGGCGGAACGCGCGCGTGTTCTCGCCGATCTTCTGCGTCGGGAAGTCCGCGAAGCAGATGGAGATGTCCATCGCGGTGATGACGAGCTCGACGACCTTGGCGAAGCGCTCGACGTCGAAGGACTGGTGGCCCTTGCCGTCGTCCTTGAGGAACTTCATCAGGTTCAGCGAGGCGAGGTTGCAGGACGTGTTGTCCAGGTGCATGTACTCGCTGCACGGGTTCGAGCCGTTGATACGGCCGGACTCCGGGCACGTGTGCCACTGGTTGATGGTGTCGTCGTACTGGATGCCCGGGTCGGCGCAGGCCCAGGCTGCCTCGGCCATCTTGCGGAACAGCTGCTTGGCGTCGACCTCCTCGATGACCTCTCCGGTCATGCGGGACGTGAGGCCGAACTTGCCGCCGTTCTCCACGGCCTTCATGAACGTGTCGTTCACGCGGACCGAGTTGTTGGCGTTCTGGTACTGCACCGACGTGATGTCGTCGCCGCCCAGGTCCATGTCGAAGCCCGCGTCACGCAGGGCGCGGATCTTCTCCTCTTCCTTGACCTTGGTCTGGATGAAGTCCTCGATGTCGGGGTGGTCGACGTCCAGGATGACCATCTTGGCCGCGCGGCGGGTGGCGCCGCCGGACTTGATGGTGCCCGCGGAGGCGTCGGCACCGCGCATGAAGGAGACCGGTCCGGAGGCGTTGCCACCGGAGGAGAGCAGTTCCTTGGAGGAGCGGATCCGGGAGAGGTTCAGGCCGGCGCCGGAGCCGCCCTTGAAGATCATGCCCTCTTCCTTGTACCAGTCGAGGATCGACTCCATGGAGTCGTCGACGGCCAGGATGAAGCAGGCGGAGACCTGCTGGGGCTGCGGGGTCCCGACGTTGAACCACACAGGGCTGTTGAAGCTGAAGATCTGGTGCAGGAGGGCGTACGCCAGCTCGTGCTCGAAGATCTCGGCGTCGGCGGGCGAGGCGAAGTACTTGTAGTCCTCACCGGCCTTCCGATACGTCTTCACGATGCGGTCGATGAGCTGCTTGAGGCTCACCTCTCGCTGCGGGGTGCCCACAGCGCCGCGGAAGTACTTGCTGGTGACGATGTTGACCGCGTTCACCGCCCATTCGGCGGGGAACTCGACGCCACGCTGCTCGAAATTGACCGAGCCGTCGCGCCAGTTGGTCATGACGACGTCACGACGCTCCCACTCCACCTCGTCGTACGGATGCACGCCGGGGGTGGTGTGAACACGCTCGATGCGCAGTCCCTTGGTGACCTTGGTGCCCTTCGCGCGGGAACCTCGTGCCGGACCGCTCGCCGTCTCTGTCATGCCGCCTCCCTGTACAGGCAAAAACGCCCTGAAATGCCACGATGTTCCCGTGGCAGAGTGTTTGTCCGATGTCACGGCAGCCCACATGCTCATGGCTCCGCGACAAGTCCTGGTCCGCCGCCGTCCGACCGGATCCGGGGTCTCCGCCCGGTTCCGGCCCGCCGGTCAGTCGGCGGAGTGGGCGGGCACCGGGACCTGAACAGTCCCTCCGGGCCCGCCGTCGTCTTCCTGGCTCCCCGATCCCGCGTCTTCGTCGTCCGCGGCGGTGCCTGGCGTCGCTTCCCTCAGTTCCACGATCGCGGCCTCGAAGTCGTCCAGCGAGTCGAACGCCCGGTAGACGGAGGCGAATCGCAGATAGGCGACGAGGTCGAGTTCCTGCAACGGGCCGAGTATGGCCAGCCCGACGTCATGGGTGGTCAGTTCGGCGCTTCCGGTGGCCCGCACCGCCTCCTCGACCCGCTGGCCGAGCTGGGCGAGTGCGTCCTCGGTGACAGGCCGTCCCTGGCATGCCTTGCGCACACCGTTGATGACCTTGGTACGGCTGAAAGGCTCGGTGACTCCGGACCGCTTGACCACCATGAGCGAGCACGTCTCCACGGTCGTGAAACGACGGGAGCAGTCAGGGCACTGGCGGCGTCGGCGGATCGACGTGCCGTCGTCCGTCGTACGACTGTCGACGACACGGCTGTCGGGGTGCCTGCAGAAGGGGCAGTGCATGATCTCCAACCCTCCCTCACAGCAGACTCAATAGCCTCGTGAGACCCCTTGGGCCTCTCGAAGCAGCCCCCAGCATAGGCGATGGCCGAGACGATGAAGACCCGGGGGACCACAACTTCTGGGCTGCTGCCGCAATCCAACCACTAGATGTGGTGATTGGCTCACACAAACACGCCGCACGCGCGTGTCGCACCCGTATTGGCATGTGCCATACGGCCATACCGTCACCCCGAACACGCGGCGCACACCCGTATCGCCAGGGCACTTACGGGGATACCGTGAGCGCGGCACGGAGAAGACGTGGGGCTCCCGCGCAGAACGCGACCGGCCCCCGGTCGCCGGGACACCGGGTGGCAGACTGGGGCGACAACCCACGAGGTCGCCGCCTGGATGCCGAAGGACCCGACAATGGGCCCCTTTGTCCGCCAGGTGACGGATCGGCCATACACCCAGACACATGATCGCGGCGGGCTATCCGCGTTTTTTCACTCGAACGTGTGTTTGGCGCAACCTTTCGAAAGCAACTACCGTTGTCCAGCAGGGAGAACATCGAGAGGGGCCGACGTGACCACCACCGCAGACAGCGCCACCATCACTGCCCAGGATCGCTCCCAGGGCCGACTCGAACCGGTGCATGCCATGAACGAAGCCGCGAATCCCGAGGGACACAAGCGCTCCCTGCCGGGCCGACCTCCCGGCATCCGGGCGGACAGCTCGGGGCTCACGGACCGGCAGCGTCGGGTGATCGAGGTCATCAGGGACTCGGTGCAGCGACGGGGCTACCCGCCGTCGATGCGCGAGATCGGGCAGGCCGTCGGCCTGTCCAGCACCTCCTCGGTCGCGCACCAGTTGATGGCACTGGAGCGCAAGGGCTTCCTGCGCCGCGACCCGCACCGCCCGCGCGCGTACGAGGTCCGCGGCTCCGACCAGTCCTCGTCGGTGCAGCCCACGGACACCGCCGGCAAGCCCGCCGCCTCGTACGTCCCCCTGGTGGGCCGGATCGCCGCCGGTGGCCCGATCCTCGCCGAGGAGTCCGTCGAGGACGTCTTCCCCCTCCCCCGCCAACTGGTCGGCGACGGTGAGCTGTTCGTCCTCAAGGTGGTCGGCGACTCGATGATCGAGGCCGCGATCTGCGACGGCGACTGGGTCACCGTGCGCCGCCAGCCGGTCGCGGAGAACGGCGACATCGTGGCCGCCATGCTGGAGGGCGAGGCCACCGTCAAGCGCTTCAAGCGCGAGGACGGCCATGTCTGGCTCCTCCCGCACAACTCCGCTTACGAGCCGATCCCCGGCGACGACGCGACGATCCTCGGCAAGGTGGTGGCGGTGCTGCGGCGCGTATGACGGCCGCGGTGGGCGGGCCACAGCGGCCCGGCCCCCTTGACCGGACCCCGGGACCCCTGCGCCGGTTCCGGGGTCCTGTGCTGCCCGGCCACGGTGACGACCGCGCGGATGACGCTGACGGCCACGCGGATGACGGTGGCCACCGCGCGGATGCCGGTCACGACAGCGCGAATCCCTGTGGCGGCCGATCGTCGAGCGAGCGGCGGCCGATCCGGTGCCGGCCCGGCGCTGCGGACCGACACCGCCCCGGATCACTCCGTTTCGGTCTCCTCCTGCTTGGCCTTCGCGTCGATCGCGGCCAGCGATCTCCGGGCCTGGTTGCGGTCGGTCGTGTACCAGAAGTCGGGCAGTGACGCCTTCAGATAGCTGCCGTAGCGGGCTGTGGCCAGCCGCTGGTCGAGTACGGCGACCACGCCCCGGTCTCCCGACGCCCGGACCAGACGGCCGGCGCCCTGGGCCATGAGCAGGGCCGCGTGGGTCGCGGCCACCGCCATGAAGCCGTTGCCTCCCGCGTCCTCGACCGCCTTCTGGCGGGCGCTCATCAACGGGTCGTCCGGACGCGGGAACGGGATCTTGTCCATGACGACCAACTGGCAACTGGGGCCGGGGACATCGACGCCCTGCCAGAGCGACAGCGTGCCGAAGAGACAGGTCTTCGGATCGGCCGCGAAGTTCTTGATCAGCTCGCCGAGCGTCTCCTCGCCCTGGAGCAGGATCGGGTACTCGGGGATGCGCGAACGCAGTTCCTCGGCGGCGAGTTGGGCACCCCGCATCGAGGAGAAGAGGCCCAGGGTGCGACCGCCCGCGGCCTGGATCAACTCGGTCAACTCGTCCAGCATGTCGGCGCGATCACCGTCCCGCGCGGGGCGCGACAGATGCTTGGCGACGTACAGGATGCCCTGCTTCGGGTAGTCGAAGGGCGAGCCCACGTCGACGCCCTTCCACTGCGGCAGGTCGTCGCCCGCCGTCCCCTCGGGGGCGAGGCCCAAGGACGCTCCTACGCCGTTGAAGTCGCCGCCGAGCTTCAGCGTCGCGGAGGTCAGGGTGACCGAGCGGTCCGCGAAGAGCTTCTCGCGCAGCAGGCCCGACACCGACATGGGCGCGACCCGCAGGGAGGCGCCGAAGCGGTCGTGGCGTTCGTACCAGACGACGTCCCACTCGGAGCCGTTGCTGATCCGCTCCGCCACGTCGTGCACGGACTCCACGGAGGCCAGCGCCTGTTTGCGGACCGCGTCCTCGTCCTGCACGGACTTGTCGCGGGTGGCGCCGATGCCGGAGATCACCGTGCGGCAGGCGTCGCGCAGTGCCATGAGCGCGTATCCGAGGTCCTCCGGGATTTCCTCCAGGCGGCCCGGCAGGGCGAGTTCCATGAGCCGCTCGAAGCCCTCGGCGGCGGTCTGGAGCTGATCGGCGGCCTTCTCGTTGACCAGCTTCGCGGCGCGACGCACCGCGCGGTTGACCTGGCCCGGGGTGAGCTCGCCGGTGGCCACTCCGGTGACCCGGGAGACCAGTTCATGGGCCTCGTCGACGATCAGCACCTCGTGCTGCGGGAGGACGGGGGCGCCCTCGATCGCGTCGATGGCGAGCAGGGCGTGGTTGGTGACGACGACGTCGGCGAGCTTGGCGCGCTCGCGGGCCGCCTCGGCGAAACACTCCGCTCCGTAGGCACACTTCTGGGCGCCCAGGCACTCCCGGGAGGAGACCGACACCTGCGCCCAGGCGCGGTCGGAGACTCCGGGGGTGAGGTCGTCGCGGTCGCCGGTCTCGGTCCCGTCCGTCCAGTCGCGCAGCCGCAGCAGGTCCTGGCCCAGCTTGCTGCTGGGTGCCGCCGCCTCGAACTGGTCGAAGAGGCCCTCCTCCTCGTCCTGCGGCACACCCTCGTGGAGGCGGTGCAGGCACAGGTAGTTCGACCTGCCCTTGAGCATCGCGAACTGGGGGCGGCGGCGCAGCAGGGGGTGCAGTGCGTCGACCGTGCGGGGCAGGTCGCGCTCCACCAGCTGGCGTTGGAGCGCGAGGGTGGCGGTCGCCACGACCACTCGCTCCCCGTGCGCGAGCGCGGGCACCAGGTAGCCGAGCGACTTTCCGGTACCGGTGCCGGCCTGGACCAGCAGATGGGAGCCGTCGTCGATCGCCTCCGCGACGGCTTCGGCCATGGTCACCTGGCCGGGGCGCTCCGAACCGCCGACGGCAGTGACGGCAGCATGCAGGAGTTCGGGGAGTGAGGGCTTCGTCATAGCGCGACCAACCCTACGGGGCGGGACTGACAACCGGGCGATCACGGCTGAGGAGGCGGCGGATCCAGACCGGTGGGCTTGCGGGCGGGGCCGGTTTTCGTCCGGACCGGATCGCATGGAGAGCGCTCCGGATCGCATGTAGACCGCGTCGGACCGTATGGCGACCTGGTCGGATCGGTCCGAGACCGGTTGGCCCGTGGTGGAACCGGAACGGGCCGAGCGGCGTTCCAAAAGTGATCGTGCCTGCCGTGCGGGCGCTACAGCAGATCGCGTGCGGCACGGTCCCGGACCATGAGCGCGGCCCGCTTGGCGGGCAGGTCGAGCTCGGCGGAGAACCGGAAACCGGCGCTCAGGAAAGCGGCTACGGAGGGGGTGTTGCGAAGGTCCGGTTCGGCGACGACGCGGGCGCAGGCGGGGCGCCTGTCGAGGACGAGGTCGGCGACGGCCCGGACGAGCATGCTGCCCAGCCCTCGCCCTCGGTCGGTGGCGTCACCGATGAGCAGGTGGATGCCGGTGTCGTGCGGTCGGGCGGGATAGTGCCGCGCCAGGGGATCGAGATCCGCCCGGTAGATCTCCCAGTAGCTCATCGGGGTGCCGTCCAGCACACCGAGACACGGGACGCCGTGTCCGTCGGCGGTGAGCTGGGCGCGCAGATGGTTCTCGGTACGCGTCCGGGGACCCGCCAGTTCCCAGAATTCCGCGACGGCGGGCTCGTTCATCCACCGGCTGATGAGGGGGAGGTCGCGCTCGCACCGGACCGGGACGAGGTGGAAGGCACCTGCGGGCGTACGGGTCCGTCCCCAGTCGCCGACGCGATCGAGGAGTGCGTCGCGCTCGGCCGCGCCCGGGATGGAAACGGGGGCCGTCGCGGTGTCGGCGCTCGCATCGGTGGGACGCACGCGGACGTTCCTCTCAGGAGGCGGGGTGGGTCATGTTCCTCAGGGCCGAAGGGAGTTGGCTGCGGTCGGAGAAGCATCGGAAGGGATCGCGGTGCGGAGCCGGAACGGAGGAGGAGGTGATGGCGATCAGGGTTGAAGGGGGTTGGCGATGGTGACGTAGACGGACTGGGTGTCGACGGGGCCGACGAGTTCGTCGAGGCCGTGCAGGCGGGTCAGGAGGTTGGCCTTGCAGCGCAGGACGGGTGAGTCGAGCAGCCGGGCCGGCAGGGAGCTGCGCAGCCGGGCGGGTCCGGAGGCGACCTCGTGGAGGAAGCGGCGGAAGGCGGCCAGGAGCAGCCGCTCGTCGGCGAGTCCCTGCGAGCCGAACGCTCCGATGAGACCGAGCACGTTGTTGATCGCGAGGTAGTACGCGAAGCGTTCGTCGGTGACCTCGTCGGAGACGAAGGTGTCGCTGTGTTCGCCGATGCCGGGCAGCCGGGCGTCGAGTTCCGCGCGCCGGGACGCCCGGAAGTAGTAGCCCTGGTTGTCGCGGTAGCGGCCCCCAACGGGCCAGCCCGCGCCGTCCAGCAGGAGCAGCGTGTTCTGCTGGTGTGCCTCCAGGGCGATGCCCGCCTCGCCGTCCAGCCACAGCACGGGACGGACGACCTGCTCCAAGTAGCGCAGGAACCACTCGGCGGCGACCGCTCCGAGGGGCCGGCCGGTGCGCTCGGCGAGCCCGGTGACGACCTCGGCGAGCCGGGACCGTGACTGGGGCGCGCCGGACGGGAAGTGGGCGGTGCGCGAAGGTGCCTGTGGGCCGTCGGCGGTGGTGCTCCGCGGGGTGTACGGACGGGGTGAGACGAGCCCGGCGACACAGGAGACGTCGTCGGACGGGCGGAACGGGTTGTGCCGGATCACGACATCGATGCCGGCCAGGGCCAAAGGTGCGCGGGCGCCTCCGTCCGCCCGCGCGTCGACCGCCAGCCAGGCCGGGTCGCGGACGATGTCGAAGCCCGGATGGACGGCCTGCCACTGCCGGGAGAGGCCGGTGCGCAGCAGGCGGTGCACTTCCACACCGCGATGGAGTTCCTTGCGGAGGTTCTCACGGCGGGAGTTGGTGATGCGAAGGCCGAGGGACAGCTTGAGCATGGCGGGGGCGCCGGACCGGTGGACGGTTCGTACGGAGGACGTCGGGTGCCACGGGGTGCCGTAGGGGCCGAGGTCCTGGAGCAGCCCGGCGTCCAGCAGGGCCGCGACATCGGTGCGGTGCCGGAGTTCGCGCCACTGCCATGGGTGCAGGGGCAGTGCCGCGTGGCCCTCCGGCAACGGCAGCCCGGGTCCGGCGAGTCGGGCCGTGAGGTGGGCGGCGAAGACGGGCCGGCCGCGTTCGGTCCAGGCCGAGTCGGTGGCGAGTACGGAGGGGGCGACGGACAGCCAGTGCAGTGCGAAGGAGCCGCGCGACTCCGGTGAGTACAGCCGGGCTTCGGCCTCGGAGAGGCCTTCGCGGCTCTTGGGGGTCGGGTGGAGCGGGTGCCCGAGGAGGAGCGCCTGTTCGGCGGAGAGGAAGAGATCGGGGCCGTCGGCCGGGTGCGCGCGGCGGTCGGTGACGAAGGTGACGGTGCGTCGGACGGAGTCGGCCACGCGGGCCACCAGGTCGGTGCCGGTGTCGGCTGTCGTCGCGGACGCGGGCATCGATCCCGGTTCGGGGTCGACATGGTGTACGGCCGTCTCCCGGGCGAGCAGTGCCGCGACCGTCACCGCGTCGGCCGGTGGTGCGCCGTGGGGAGCGTCGGCCAGGTACGGAAGGCCGAAGCGGTGCCAGCCGGTCGGGGACCAGTAGCGGACCTGGACGTGGAGGGCCGTGCCGCTGGCGGGGAGCGGGATGCGCAGGGTGCCGTCGTCGGGGGCGCGGAGGTTCGTTTCGCGTGTCCAGCAGCGCAGCAGGTTCTCAACGGCCGCTGCCTGGGCGGCGGTTCCCGGATCCGGGTGCTCCAGGAGGTCGGCGGCCGTGCCCTGGGGACGGTTCACTTCCGGGCTGCGCGGCTGCTGTTGGGGAACGGTTTCGGCCGACGCCACGGCCGGGACGTGCGGGTGGGAGTGGTTCTCAGTGGTGGATGTGGGGTTCAAGACTGTTCCTCGGGATGTGAGTTCGCGCGTCGCCCCGGCACAGCGGGCCACGCGCCGACAGCAGCCCCCTCCGCCCCTGTAGAGGCCAACCCCCTTACCGCCCAACGGGTTACGGGTTGCTTCAAGATCCTTGCCGTAGCGAACCTGTTGCCGTTCCGTCGGAAGTCCCCCACAGCGAGCGCATAGTGTGTGATGCCGTTCCTGTAGGTCGTGGGTCCGGCGTGGACTCACCACGAGTCCGGCTGGGATCACAGCCGTGGCGCACCAACCCGTTCACTCCAGGGGGAGTCAAGACCATGCGATCGATACGGCCGTCCTTCACCGTCCGGCGTGGGAGGAGTGCGCGTCGCGGAACCACCCCCGTGCTGGCGGCAGTTGCTCTCGCCTCGGCGCTCGCGCTGACCGCGACGGCGTGCGGCTCCGGTGACACCAAGGCGGACGGTGCGGCCACCGCGTCGGCGACCAGCGGTGACACCGGCGACGGCAAGATCAAGATCCCGGACGACATCAAGAACAAGCTCAAAGAGCACGGGATCGACATCGACAAGTGGAAGAACGGTGCCTGGAAGAACTGGGACAAGGACGACTGGCTGCGCGAGGCCGACGACTACATCAACCCGATCATCAAGGGGCTGTGGAGTTCGGGCCGGATGCGGGACGCCAACGACCCGGACAAGGGCGTCGACACCAACGACATCTCGGGTGACCAGGGCGTGACCGACCCGACGCCCGCAGTGGTGGACGCGAAGGCCGTGTCGCCCACGTACCACGCCAACGCGGCGACGGCGGGCAAGGTGTTCTTCGACTCCCCCGAGGGCACGATGGTCTGCTCGGCGACGGTGGTGGAGGACCCGGCGCACCCGGGCAAGTCCAACCTGGTATGGACGGCGGGCCATTGCGTGCACGCGGGCAAGAAGGGCGGCTGGTACCGCAACCTCGCGTTCGTGCCGTCGTACAACAACTCCGGTATGTCGGCGGCCCAGTTGGAGACGGCCACCCGCGACCAGGTCGCGCCGTACGGGGTCTGGTGGGCCGACTGGGCGCAGACCTCGCAGCAGTGGATCGACCAGGGCGGTGAGACGGGCGGGCAGGGTTCGTCGTACGACTACGCCGTGATCCATGTGACGCCCGAGAAGGGCAACGGGGGCAAGTCCCTTGAGGAGACGGTCGGTTCGGCGCTGCCGGTGAACTTCGACGCGCCCGCCGTGCCGAAGGTCGCCACCATCACGGCGACCGGCTATCCCGAGGCGAAGCCCTACGACGGTTCGACGCTGTACCAGTGCACGGACAGGCCGGGACGGCTGTCGATCAATGCCTCGGACCCGACGATGTACCGCATCGGTTGCACCATGACCGGTGGTTCGTCCGGCGGCGGCTGGGTGGAGACGGGCTCGGACGGCAAGCCCGCGCTGGTGTCCAACACCTCGATCGGCCCGGTGACTTCGGGCTGGCTGGCGGGTCCGCGACTGGGCGATGTGGCCAAGGGCGTGTACGACTCGGTCAGCAAGAAGTTCGCCGGGCAGTAGACACGACGGAGGCCCGCCCCGGGTGATCCGGGGCGGGCCTCCGTGCGTGCTGTGCTACGGCCGTCAGGCCAGCGGCGCGGGGACGTACGGCGCGAGGTCCGCCGCCAGTTCCTCGTGCACGCGCGCCTTGAGGTGGGTGCCCTCCGGGGTGTGCTCCTCGGAGATCACCTCGCCCTCGGAGTGGGCGCGGGCGACCAGCTTGCCGTGGGTGTACGGCACGAGCGCCTCGATCTCGACCGAGGGGCGCGGCAGTTCGCTGTCGATGAGGGCGAGCAGTTCCTCGATGCCCTGGCCGGTGCGGGCCGAGACGGCGATGGACCGCTTCTCGTTCCGCATCAGCCGCTGGAGTGTCAGCGGGTCCGCCGCGTCCGCCTTGTTGATCACGACGATCTCGGGCACCTTGGTGGCGCCGACGTCCCGGATCACCTCGCGCACGGCGGCCAGCTGCTCCTCCGGGGCCGGGTGCGAACCGTCGACCACGTGCAGGATCAGATCGGCGTCGCCGACCTCCTCCATGGTGGAGCGGAAGGCCTCGACCAGGTGGTGCGGCAGGTGCCGGACGAAGCCGACGGTGTCGACCAGCGTGTACAGCCGTCCGCCCGGTGTCTCGGCCCGGCGCACGGTCGGGTCGAGGGTCGCGAACAGCGCGTTCTCGACCAGGACGCCCGCGCCCGTGAGGCGGTTGAGCAGGGACGACTTTCCGGCGTTGGTGTAACCGGCGATCGCGACCGAGGGCACCTTGTGGCGTCGGCGCTCCTGGCGCTTGATGTCGCGGCCGGTCTTCATCTCCGCGATCTCCCGGCGCATCTTCGCCATCTTCTCGCGGATACGGCGCCGGTCCGTCTCGATCTTGGTCTCACCGGGACCGCGGGTGGCGAGGCCGCCGCCCGAGCCGCCGCCCATCTGACGGGACAGGGACTGACCCCAGCCTCGAAGTCTCGGCAGCATGTACTGCATCTGCGCGAGCGCGACCTGCGCCTTGCCCTCCCGGGACTTGGCGTGCTGGGCGAAGATGTCGAGGATCAGGGCCGTACGGTCGATGACCTTGACCTTGACGACGTCTTCGAGGTGGATCAGCTGGCCCGGGCTCAGCTCACCGTCGCAGATGACGGTGTCGGCGCCGGTCTCCAGGACGATGTCCCGCAGTTCGTTGGCCTTGCCCGAGCCGATGTAGGTGGCCGCGTCCGGCTTGTCGCGGCGCTGGACGACACCGTCGAGGACGAGGGCGCCCGCGGTCTCCGCGAGGGCGGCCAGCTCGGCGAGCGAGTTGTCCGCGTCCTGGGCCGTTCCCGTGGTCCAGACGCCGACGAGTACGACGCGCTCCAGGCGGAGCTGTCGGTACTCGACCTCGGTGACGTCCTCAAGCTCGGTGGAGAGGCCCGCCACGCGGCGCAGGGCCGCGCGCTCGGAGCGGTCGAACTGGTCGCCGTCCCGGTCTCCGTCGATCTCGTGGCTCCAGGCGACGTCCTCTTCCATCAGGGCATCGGCCCGAAGACCTTCGGGGTAGGTGTGCGCGAAGCGCTCAGTGTCCTGGGAAGGGGAAGAAGAGGAGGTCATTGGGTCCTTACGTCGATCGGAGGTCGATGGGAGTGCTACAGACGTCATAACGTGCGGGTGCCCCCGGAGATTCCCGGTGACCGGGGATTCCGGGCGATCCGCGCCGCCGACCCGACGATGGTCGCACGGCACGGATCGCGCCGTCACGGCCTTATTTCGCGGGTGCCTGCGACACCCAGTCCGGGTGACCGGGCATCGGCGGGGTCTTCGCGCCGTAGAGCCAGGCCTTGAAGAAGTCGCCGAGGTCGCGGCCGGAGATCGCGGAGGCGAGGTCCTCGAAGTCGGCGGTGGTGGCCGTGCCGTCCCGGTGGACGCTCACCCAGGTGCGTTCCAGGCGCTCGAAGGCGGGGCGGCCGATCTCCTGGCGCAGGGCGTAGAGGACGAGGGCGGCGCCGTCGTAGACGTTGGGGCGGAAGATGCCGATCTTCTGGCCGGGCGCGGGCGGCTTGGGGAGCGCGGGGGGTCCGCCGGCGGCGCGCCAGCCGTCGGAGGCGCCGTAGGCGGCCTTCATCCGCGTCTCCATGGGCTTGTTCGCCTTCTCCTCGGCGTACAGCTCCTCGTACCAGGTGGCGTGCCCTTCGTTGAGCCACAGGTCGGACCAGGTCCGGGGGCTGACGCTGTCGCCGAACCACTGGTGGGACAGCTCGTGCACCATGATCGACTCGACGTACCACTTCGGGTAGGCGGGCTCGGTGAAGAGATCTCTCTCGAAGAGAGAGATCGTCTGGGTTTCGAGTTCGAACCCGGTGGCCGCGTCGGCCATGAGCAGGCCGTACGTCTCGAAGGGGTACCGGCCGACCTTGCTCTCCATCCAGGCGATCTGGTCGGGGGTCTTCTTGAGCCACGGTTCGAGCCGCTTGGCGTCCTTGGCGGGCACGACGTCGCGCATCGGGAGGTCGTGCGGTCCGGTGCGGTGCAGTACGGCGGAGCGGCCGATGGACACCTGGGCGAGTTCGGTGGCCATGGGGTGCTGCGTGCGGTAGGTCCACGTGGTGTTCGCGCCCACCTTGTCGACGCCGGTCGGCAGGCCGTTGGCGACGGCCGTGTAGGCGTTGGGCGCGGTGACCCGGATGGTGAACATCGCCTTGTCGGAGGGGTGGTCGTTGCACGGGAACACCAGGTGCGCGGCATCGGCCTGGTTGGCCATCGCGAGCCCGTCCTTGGTGCGCACCCAGCCGCCGTCCTGGCCCTTGGCGGCGACGGGGTCACTGGTGTGCCGCACGGTGATCCGCGTCCAACTGCCCCGGGACAGCGGCTCCTCGGGCGTCACCACCAGGTCCTCCCCGGCACTGGCGAAGGCGGCCGGCCTGCCGTCGACCTCGACCGAGTCCACGGTCCCGTGGGCGAAGTCGAGGTTGATCCGGTCCAGCGTCTGCGTGGTCCACGCGTCGATGGTGGTGACGGCCCGGAGCGGCTTGGTGTTGGTGCCGGGATAGGTGAAGGAGAGGTCGTACGACGCCACGTCGTAGCCCGGGTTGCCCAGGTCGGGGAAGAGACGGTCGCCGACGCCCAGGGGCGTGGGCGGAGCGCTCGCGGCGACGAGGCAGACGGACACGGCGGAGGCGAGCAGGGCCGCCTTCAGCCGTCGGGGAGCCCTGGTACCGGCCCCAGGGGTGGCGGTGCGGGGGGTGAGCAGCATGCACCACCGCTACCAGCGCGCGCGTACCTCGCGTCGGCGACTCGCGCCCGTCCCACTCGAACGAGGTCTTCCGGGGGCCCGCGGAGCGCCGGGCACGCCGGAGCGCGCGTACGCGCACGCGGTCCGGAGCCGGTCTCAGAGGGCCGTCGTGTGGTGCTGCGCCCGGCTCACGTCGTAGACGCCCGGCACATCGCGCATCGCGCGCATGAGGGCCGGGAGGTGCGCGGCGTCCGGGAGTTGAAGGGTGTACGTGTGGCGGACGCGCTGCTGGCTCGGAGGTTCGACGGTCGCCGAGACGATCTCGGCGCCCTCCAGGGCCATGGCCTCCGTGAGGTCGGCCAGCAGATGGGGGCGGCCGAACGATTCGGCCACCAGCGTGACCCGGCACTCGGTGGTGTCGCCCCAGCGCACACCGACCTCCGGGCGCCCCACGCTCTTCATGTGCGCCACCGCGCTGCACTCGACGCGGTGGACGGTCACGACCCCGCCGCGCACCGAGAACCCGGTGACCTCGTCGGGCGGTACGGGCGTACAGCAGCCGGCGAGCCGTACGGTCGCGCCGGGCCGGTCGACGATCGGGGTGGCGGGGTTGGCCGCGGGGGCGTCCTCGGAGGCGAGGGGTACCGAGCGCACGGTCGTCTGCGTGTCCTGGGCCGGCGCGTCCGGTTCGGTGCCCTGCGCGTCCCCGCTGCCCGGGTGGGCCGTGAGCCAGCGTTGGATGGCGATCCGGGCGGCGGGGGTGTGCGCGTGCTCCAGCCACTCCCTGGAGGGCTCGGAGGCCGGGTCCTGGCCCATGAGGGGCTGGACGGTGTCGCCGTCCCGCAGAACCGTGCTGAGGGTCGCCAGCCGGCCGTTGACGCGGGCGCCGATGCAGGCGTGGGCGTCCTCGCCGTACTGCGCGTACGCGGCGTCGACACAGGTCGCGCCCTCGGGCAGGCCCAGGGTGCCGCCGTCGGGCCGGAACACGGTGATCTCGCGGTCCTGTGCGAGGTCCTCACGGAGCGTCGACCAGAAGGTGTCCGGGTCGGGCGCGCCCTGCTGCCAGTCGAGGAGCCGGGAGAGCCAGCCGGGGCGGGTGGGGTCGGCGCGTTCCCCTTCGCTCGTGGCCTGTTGCTCCTCCGAAGGAGGAGCGTAGGGATTGCCGAGCGCGATGACACCGGCCTCGGCGACCTTGTGCATCTGGTGGGTGCGGATGAGGACTTCGACGACCTGGCCGTCCGTGTGGGCGACGGCGGTGTGCAGCGACTGGTAGAGGTTGAACTTCGGTACGGCGATGAAGTCCTTGAACTCCGATACGACGGGCTTCAGGCAGGTGTGCAGCTCGCCGAGGACGCCGTAGCAGTCGGCGTCCTCGTTGACGAGCACCAGGAGGCGGCCGAAGTCGGCGCCGCGCAGCCTGCCGCGTTTGCGGGCGACGCGGTGCACGGAGACGAAGTGCCGTGGCCGGATGAGGACTTCGGCCGGAATGTCGGCGTCCCGCAGGACGGTGCGCACCTCGTCGGTGACCTCGGCGAGCGGGTCGTCCGCGCGGGAGGCGTTGTCGACGATCAACTCGCGTGTGTGGTCGTACTCCTCGGGGTGGAGGATCGCGAAGACGAGGTCCTCCAGTTCGGTCTTGAGCGCCTGGACGCCGAGCCGTTCGGCGAGCGGGATGAGGACGTCCCGGGTGACCTTGGCGATCCGGGCCTGCTTCTCGGGGCGCATCACACCCAGGGTGCGCATGTTGTGCAGCCGGTCGGCGAGTTTGATCGACATCACGCGGACGTCGCTGCCGGTGGCGACGAGCATCTTGCGGAAGGTCTCGGGCTCGGCGGCGGCGCCGTAGTCGACCTTCTCCAACTTCGTCACGCCGTCCACGAGATAGCGCACCTCGGCGCCGAACTCCTCGCCGACCTGATCGAGCGTCACTTCCGTGTCCTCGACGGTGTCGTGGAGCAGGGAGGCCGTCAACGTCGTGGTCTCGGCGCCGAGTTCGGCGAGGATCAGGGTCACGGCGAGCGGGTGCGTGATGTACGGCTCGCCGCTCTTGCGCATCTGGCCGCGGTGCGAGGACTCGGCCAGCACCCAGGCGCGGCGCAGCGGTTCGAGGTCGGCGTCGGGGTGGTGGGCGCGATGCGCCTCGGCGACATGGCCGATGGCGTCGGGCAGCCGGTCGCGGGCGGTGGGACCGAGCAGCGCGGCCCGGCCGAGCCGGCGCAGGTCGATCCGGGGGCGGGCCTTCCTGCGGGGCGCTGTGTTGGTCACAGGGCCTGCGCTCGCAGGATTCGTGGCCTCCGCACTCATGGGCACCTCCGGCTGCTTGACCGGCGGACGGGTGCCCCATGGCGGACTCGGCTCAGGGGATGGTGACGATCCCCCGTCCGGGCCGGTGCTTGATGCTACCGAGCCCACCACGTGCGACTGACCGCCTCTCGCCGAGCGTGAAACGGATCACCCATTCGAGCGAAGGTCGGGAGGTTTACGGTTTTGCGCCACGCCCGCGCGGGTCGGCCGTGCTTTCCGGCCGAGCCGGACGCCAGGGGCTTCGGATCAGGGCGTGCGGGACGGCCGGGACTGCGAATCACCCGTTCAGCGGATGGCGTTTTCCAGCCACTCGGCGTCGATCTCGCCCTCGGCGACGATCACCGCGGGACCGGTCATCTCGATCCGGCCGTCCGGCCACTCGGTGATCACGAGCGTTCCCCCGGGTACGTCGACGGTGTAGGTCGCCCGTGTTCCGGTGACGGCCGGGTCGGCGCCGTCGCGCCGGGCGGCGGCCACGGCGACCGCGCACGCGCCCGTGCCGCACGAGCGGGTCTCGCCCGCCCCGCGCTCGTGCACGCGCATGGCCACATGCCCGGGGCCCCGGTCGACCACGAACTCGACGTTCACACCCTGCGGGTAGGCGGCGGCCGGGCTGAAGGGCGGCGGGGAGTACAGGTCACCGGCGTGCGCGAGGTCGTCCACGAAGGCGACCGCGTGCGGGTTGCCCATGTTCACGTTCCGCGCGGGCCAGCTGCGCTCGCCGACGCTCACCGTGACGTCCCCTTCGGGGAGCAGCGCCTTGCCCATGCCGACGGTGACATCGCCGTCCTTGGCGAGGTGGACGGTCTTGACTCCCCCGCGCGTGGCGACCGCCAGGTCACCCGCCGTCACGTGTCCGGCGCGCTGGAGGTAGCGGGCGAAGACGCGCACTCCGTTGCCGCACATCTCGGAGACCGAGCCGTCGCCGTTGCGGTAGTCCATGAACCACTCGGCCTCCGCCGCCATGTCCCGCGCCTCGGGGTGCGCGGCGGACCGCACGACATGCAGGAGTCCGTCCCCGCCGATGCCCGCGCGGCGGTCGCACAGGGCGGCCACGGCGGCCGGAGGGAGGTCGATGACGTTCTCGGGGTCCGGGACGATGACGAAGTCGTTCTCGGTGCCGTGCCCCTTGAGGAAAGCGATCCGCGTGCTCATTCCTCGATCGTACGGGGTGGGTACGACATGCCGACGCCCCGTCGCGACCGGCCGGACAGCCGCCCTGAGCCGCTAGCGGAGCCTGGCCACGCGCCACACGGCGAGCACCACGACCACGCCCACCACCAGGGCGTAGGCGATGACGACCCGCCAGTCCGGACGGCGACCGGAACCGCGCTGCGGGAAGCCGGGCACGGTGTGGCCGACGCGACGGGCGGCGGTCATGCCCCAGCCGGCCGCGCAGGAGCAGATGAGCAGGCCCAGCATGGCGATCACGGCCCCGCTGTCGCCGAAGTCGAAGGCGAGCGGGAAGGCGAACATCAGGGAGCCGACCGCGGCCAGGGCCACGATGGGGGCGAGCTGCCAGATGCGCAGACGACGCTGCGGACGGAGCTCGACCTCGACCTCGGGGCCCGCGTACATCTCGTCCGGATCGGGACCGTCGGCGGTCACGCCGCCCTGGATCTCGTCCGGGCCGTCCGGGCTCAGCCGGCCGTCGACCTCTTCCGGTTCACCGCGGTCCGCGGTGACCTGCTCAGGGCCTTCTGCGGTGTCGCGAGGGCCGGCCTCCATCGCCACGCGCCCTCCCAACTCGGACTCCACTTGGTCGATCGAAGCTCGATGATGGCACGCCCCCGGAGGCCGCAACGGCGGCCGGAGCGTCCCGATGCCATGACGTGATCAGGCTGTGACCGGTCGTTCGACCAACGCCAGTGCCAGGTGCGGAAGTTCTGTGAGATCGGCCGCGGCCCCACTCAACCAGTGCACCCGGGGATCGCGTCTGAACCACGAATCCTGGCGGCGCGCGAAGCGCTTGGTGGCCCGCACGGTCTCCGCGCGCGCCTCCTCCTCCGTGCACGCCCCCGCGAGCGCCGCGAGCACCTGCTGATAGCCGAGCGCGCGGGACGCGGTGACCCCCTCGCGCAGGCCCGCCGACTCCAGCTCCCGCACCTCGTCGACGAGCCCCGCGCTCCACATCCGGTCGACCCGGCGCGCGATGCGCTCGTCGAGTTCGGGGCGGGCCACGTCGACGCCGATCTGGACGGTGTCGTAGACCGAGTCGTGGCCCGGGAGGTTGGCGGTGAAGGGTCTGCCGGTGATCTCGATGACCTCCAGGGCGCGGACGATACGGCGACCGTTGCTGGGCAGGATCGCGTGCGCGGCCTCGGGGTCGGCGGCGGCCAGACGGGCGTGCAGGGCGCCGGAGCCGCGCAGCGCGAGCTCCTCCTCCAGGCGGGCGCGGACCTCGGGGTCGGTGCCGGGGAACTCCAGGTTGTCGACGGCCCCGCGCACGTACAGGCCGGAGCCGCCGACCAGGACCGGCCAGCGGCCCGCGGCGAGCAGGGCGTCGATGTGCTCGCGGGCCAGGCGCTGGTACTCGGCGACGGACGCCGTGACGGTCACGTCCCAGATGTCCAGGAGGTGGTGCGGGACTCCGCCGCGCTCCTCGGGCGTCAGCTTGGCGGTGCCGATGTCCATCCCCCGGTAGAGCTGCATGGAGTCGGCGTTGACGACCTCGCCGCCCAGGCGCTGGGCCAGGAAGACGCCCAGATCGGACTTTCCGGCCGCGGTCGGTCCGACGACGGCGATGACTCGGGGGGCGAGGGGTGCGCTGCTCACCTTCCCAGTCTCCCAAACGCCGGACCACGCCTCGAACGAGTTACGTGACGGCACCCGCGCGGGGTCGTTGCCCGTTGCGAGATGTCCCGCCGCCGGTTTCCGGAGGCGGCGCCCCGGGTGACGCGGACGGACGCACCGGGCTGCGCGGGATGTCGCCCGCACGAGTAACGTATGGAGTGGATATGGGCGTTTTTGATTGGATTCTTCGGAAGCCGAAGGCTACGGAGGACGCATCGACCGCCGACACGGAGACGGCCGGGGACCTCGCGTCCGAGGCGGCCGGGGCGGCGGAGCAGGTGTCGGAGACCGAGGCGGGGGCAGGCGTTCAGGAAGCCACGGCGGCGAAGGAGGCCGCCGGCGCCGCGGACGGCGTCGAGATCCCCAAGCAGCAGTCCGCCGAAGTGGCCGCCGACAACGAGGCCGGCGAAGGCGCCCGCACGTAACCCGCCCCGCGTGAAAGGTGAACCATGGGTCTGATGGACAGTCTCAAGGCCAAGCTCGCCCCGGCGAAGGACAAGGTCTCGGGCCTCGCGCAGCAGCACGGAGGCAAGATCGAGAGCGGCCTGGACAAGGCCGCGAAGATGGTCGACGAGAAGACCAAGGGCAAGTACAGCGACAAGATCCAGACCGGCACGGGCAAGGCCAAGGACGCCGTGGACCGCCTCGCGCACAAGGACGACACGGGGAGCGCGGGAAGCACGGGGACGGAGCGCGGCGGCACGACCACGCCGCCGGACTCGCCGCCGCCGGCCACCTGACCGGCACCCGCACATCGATCGGCGGACGGCCGCGGAGCACTCGGCTCCCCGGCCGTCCGCCGTTTCACCCCCACACCGCGTTCACGTCCTCACCGCGTTCACGCCGACCCGCGCAGCCGCGCCACGCCCATCGCCGCGCACGGCAGCAAGCGCGGCCACACCGTGCCTACGACCAGGTCGCGACCACGTAGCCGACACCGTAGGGCGCGTCCTCGTACAGCAGCGCGCCGCCGAGGTCCGTGCCCTCCGCCGCGCCCGCGAGGACCTGCCAGGGGGCGCGTCCGGAGGCCTTGAGCTCGTACGCCAGCTCGGCGTCCAGCGCCTTGAGGGCCGCCACGTCGGCCGCTCCGAGCGCCCGGGCGACCTCGGCGTCGAAGGGTGCCGCGCGCTCGTCGAGGTAGCCCGGCGCCTTCAGCGTCCGGCAGGCGCTGCCGTCGCCCATCACCAGCAGGGCGACCCGCTCGGCCCGCGCCACGATGTCCCTGCCGGTTCGGACGCACCGCTCGGCCTCAAGCGGTTCCCCCACGCCCAGCCCCTCGATCGGGGCGTCGGACCAGCCGACCCGTTCCAGAAGCCACGCGGCGACGGCGAGCGACGGGGGCAGCACGCGCTCCGACGCGGCGGCCCCGTCCCTCCCGAGCTGTACGTCGAGGTCCACTCCGAAGCCTCGGAACGAACCCCGGGTGCCCTCGGGATGCGGCCCGCGCCCGCTCTGTTCGGCGGGCCCGACGACCACGAGACGGTCGGGCCGGGCGGCGGCGAGCACGCCGAGCGCGTCGCTGCACGCGGCACGCGCGGCGTCCAGCTCGGACGCGGCACCGGCGGCGACGTCGGGGACGAGCAGCGGTGGGCAGGGGCAGACGGCGGCGGCTACGAGCATGGCCGGAACACTAACAAGGAGCACCGACCGTCCACTTGGCCACGCCGACGGACGCGTCGGCGCGGCTCAGCGGGTCACGGCGGCCCGCGGCCTCAGTCGCGGCATCAGTCGCAGCCGCAGCCGCTTCCGGTGGCGACCGGCAGCGGCGCGGGGGCGCCGATCTTCGGCAGGCCCAGCATCACACCGGCCGGCTTCGCGGTCTCGGCCGCGTTGCGCTTCTCCCAGGCGTCGCCCGCGCGCGTGGGACGCACGTTCAGGGTGGGGCCCTCGGCGAGCAGGTGGTGCGGGGCGGCGTAGGTGATCTCTACGGTCACCACGTCACCGGGGCGGACCTCCTGGTCCGGCTTGGTGAAGTGGACGAGGCGGTTGTCGGGGGCGCGCCCGGAGAGGCGGTGGGTGGCGCCGTCCTTGCGGCCCTCGCCCTCGGCGACCATCAGTTCCAGGGTGCGGCCGACCTGCTTCTTGTTCTCGTCCCAGGAGATCTCCTCCTGGAGGGCGACCAGACGCATGTAGCGCTCCTGGACGACCTCCTTGGGGATCTGGTTGTCCATGGTCGCGGCCGGGGTGCCGGGCCGCTTGGAGTACTGGAACGTGAACGCCTGCGCGAAGCGGGCCTCGCGGACCGCGTGCATCGTCTGCTCGAAGTCCTCCTCGGTCTCCCCGGGGAAGCCCACGATGATGTCGGTGGTGATGGCGGCGTGCGGGATGGCCGCGCGGACCTTCTCGATGATCCCCAGGTAGCGCTCCTGGCGGTAGGACCGGCGCATGGCCTTGAGGATCGGGTCGGAACCGGACTGCATCGGCATGTGCAGCTGCGGCATCACGTTCGGGGTCTCGGCCATCGCGGCGATGACGTCGTCGGTGAAGTCGCGCGGGTGCGGCGACGTGAAGCGCACGCGCTCCAGGCCGTCGATGGTCCCGCAGGCCCGCAGCAGCTTGCTGAAGGCCTCGCGGTCGCCGATGTCGGAGCCGTAGGCGTTGACGTTCTGGCCGAGCAGCGTGATCTCGGAGACGCCCTCGGCGACCAGGGCCTCGATCTCGGCGAGGATGTCACCGGTGCGGCGGTCCTTCTCCTTCCCGCGCAGGGCCGGGACGATGCAGAAGGTGCAGGTGTTGTTGCAGCCGACGGAGATCGACACCCAGGCCGCGTAGGCACTCTCCCGCCGGGTCGGCAGCGTCGAGGGGAAGGCCTCCAGGGACTCCGCGATCTCGACCTGGGCCTCTTCCTGCACCCGGGCGCGCTCCAGCAGCACGGGCAGCTTGCCGATGTTGTGCGTGCCGAAGACGACGTCCACCCAGGGCGCCTTCTTCACGATGGTGTCGCGGTCCTTCTGCGCGAGGCAGCCGCCGACCGCGATCTGCATCCCGGGGCGCTTGGTCTTCATCGGCGCGAGCCGCCCGAGGTTGCCGTAGAGCCGGTTGTCGGCGTTCTCGCGCACGGCGCAGGTGTTGAAGACGACGACGTCGGCGTCGCCGTCCGAGCCCTCGGGGGCGCGCACGTAACCGGCGCCCTCCAGGAGACCGGAGAGCCGCTCGGAATCGTGGACGTTCATCTGGCACCCGTAGGTGCGCACTTCGTACGTTTTGACGTCCACTGCCCCGCTCCGGTCACCGCTGCTCATGCCACAAGGGTAGGCGGTGCCGGGAGTGACTCTTCCTGCGGCCGAGAACCGCCGGGGCTCGCGTCAGTCCGGGCTCCGGCCGGAATCCGGGGCTCCGGCACTCCACCCCTGTTCGCGCAGCACCCCGCGCACATCCGGTCTCTCGTAGTGCTCGCCCTTGAGGACCTTGCCGTCGGCCCGGCGGGCGATCTCGCCGTCCGGGCCGATCTTGGTCATGTTGGAGCGGTGCACCTCCGCGATCACCGCGTCGAGGTCCACGCCGTGGACGAGGGCCGTGCCGTAGGCGACGTAGACGACGTCGGCCAGTTCGTGGGCCAGTCGGTCGAGGGGGCCGGTCACCGAGACCTCGGCGACCTCCGCGGCCTCCTCGGCGAGCAGTTCGCCGCGGTGCGCGGCGAGGCCGGGGGCGACCTCGGTCGGTGTGCTGCGGGCGTCGAGCCCGAAGGCGAGGTGGAATTCGCGGACCAGGTCGGCGGGCGAAGAACTCATGCCACGACCCTAACGGCCGCCACTGACACCACCGGCCCGCGAGCCCGGCCCTGGTCAGTACCGCTCACCGGCTGGCAGGATCGCGCGCATGCTCAAGGTGTTCTCCCGCATCAGCAGGCGCCGGGCCCTGACGGGCGCGGCGGCCGGCTTCGTCGTGTTCGGGCTGCTGCTGTGGTGGCTGCTGCCCCTCGGCGACGAGCCGCCGACCGGGACGATCACCTTCAGCACCGGCACTCCGCTCGGGGTCTACCAGGAGTACGGCAAGCTGCTGCGCTCCGAGCTCGACAAGGACATGCCGGGCCTCCATGTGAAGCTGGTGAACAGCGCCGGGTCGCAGGAGAACGTCGCGCGCGTGGCGACCGGCCACGCCGACTTCACCATCGCCGCGGCCGACGCGGTGGAGACCTACGAGGCGGACGGCAGACCCGGTGCCGCCGGGCTGCGCGGGATCGCGCGGCTGTACGACGACTACGTCCAGCTCATCGTCCCGCGCGACTCGTCCATCAACTCGGTCGCCGACCTGCGGAACAAGCGGGTCGCCATAGGGCCGGACCGCTCGGGTGTGCGGCTGATCGCGAACCGGGTGCTCACGGCGGCCGGCATCGACCCGAAGAAGGGCGTCAAGCCGGTGGCGGCCGGTATCGACACCGGACCGGATCTGCTCAGGGCGGGCAAGCTCGACGCCTTCTTCTGGTCCGGCGGGCTGCCGACCGACGGCCTGAAGGACCTGGCCGCCCACTACGCGTTCCGGTTCGTGCCGATAGAGGCCACGCTCGTGGCGAAGATGCACGAGGAGGGCGAGGCCACCCGCTACTACCGCGCCACCAACATGCCGGAGTCGGCCTACCCCGACATCCAGCGGGGTTCCACGGTGCCCACCATCGCGGTGTCCAACCTGTTGATGACCCGCAAGGACCTGAATCCCAGGCTCACGGAGTGGATCACCAGGACCGTGATCAAGAGCCGGGACGGCATCGGCGCGCATGTGCACTCCGCGCAGCTCGTGGACCTGCGCACGGCGATCTACACCGACCCCCTGGTCCTGCACGAGGGCGCCCGGCGCTACTACCGCTCCGTCAAGCCGTAGGAGAACAGGGCCTGTTGGCGCACAGGGCCCTCGTCGGCACACAGGACCCGTTGAGCCCGCTCAGGTCGTCGGCGCGCTCCTGGGCACCGACACGGTCACCGTGAGGCCGTGCGGCTCGTGGTGGCCGTAGGTCAGGGAGCCGCCGCCCGCGGCCAGCAGGACCTGGGAGATCGACAGGCCTAGGCCGGAGCCCTTGATGTTCTGGTGCCGGCCGCTGCGCCAGAAGCGGTCGCCGACGCGGGCGAGTTCCTCCTCGGTGAGGCCCGGGCCGTGGTCCGTGACGACGACCGTGGAGGTCTCGCCGTTCGACGCGACCGTCACCTCGACGCACTGGTCCTCGGGCGTGAACTTCACCGCATTGTCGATCACCGCGTCCAGGGCGCTGGACAGCGTGACCGGGTCGGCCCAGGCGGTGATGGGCGGACAACTGCCCACCAGGCGCACGCCCTTGGCCTCGGCGGTCGGGGACCAGGCGGCGACGCGCTCGGCGGTCAGCGCGCCGATGTCGGTGATCCTGAGGTCCGCTTCGGCGTGTTCGGCCAGGGCCAGGTCGAGCAGGTCGTCCAGGACCTGGGTCAGGCGTTTGCCCTCGGTGCGGACCGAGGCGATCTCGTCATTGTCCTCCGGCAGTTCGAGCGCGAGCAGTTCGATGCGCAGCAGCAGCGCCGAGAGCGGGTTGCGCAACTGGTGCGAGGCATCGGCGACGAAGGCGCGCTGCTGCTCCAGCACGTCCTCGACGTTGTCCGCCATCTCGTTGAACGACCGGGCCAGGCGCTGGAGTTCCGGCGGACCGCCGGCCGCGGCGACCCGGGACTTGAGGCGTCCGGTGGCGATGTCGTGGGTGGTGGCGTCGAGCACCCGTACGGGCCGCAGGACCCAGCCGGTCAGCCGCAGGGCCGCGCCGACGGCCAGCAGCATGGCGCCGATCTCCCCCGCGCCGATCGTCAGCCAGCCGCGCAGGGTGCGTGAACGCATCGGCCCGGTGGGCGAGTCGGTGACCACGACCGCGATGACGTCGCCGTCCCGGATGACCGGTGAGGCGACGACCAGGCGGTGGCGCTGCCAGGGCCAGACCTGTTCCGGGTCGTGGCTGCGGCGGCTGAGCAGGGCCTCGTCGAAGGCGTCGCGGACCTCGCCGGTCTTGGGGAGCAGGAAGTCGTCCGGCGCGTTCGCCATGGAGGTGTCGGTGCGGTAGAAGACGCCCGCGCGGATGCCGTACACCTCGTAGTAGCTGGCGAGTTCGCGGTCCAGGGTCTGCTGGCGTTCGTCCGGGACCATGTCGGCGGGGCGGCTGCCCGTGGGCGCGTCGGTGACGTACTGGGCGAGCGCCGCGAACCGCGCGGTGTCGTCGATGCGGTCGACGATCACCTTCTGCTGCTGGGCCGCGGCGACGCTGATGGCGAGCGGGACGCCCAGGGCGAGCAGCACGGCCGCCATGAGGACGATGAGCAGCGGGAGGAGACGTGTGCGCACCCGGGCCCGCTACGCGTCCGGGGCGACGAGCCGGTAGCCGACGCCTCGTACGGTCTCGATCAGCGCGGGCATCCGCAGTTTGGCGCGCAGGGACGCGACATGCACCTCCAGGGTGCGTCCCGTGCCCTCCCAACTGGTGCGCCACACCTCGCTGATGATCTGCTCGCGCCGGAAGACCACTCCGGGGCGCTGGGCCAGCAGGGCCAGCAGGTCGAACTCCTTGCGGGTCAGTTGGACGACCGAACCGTCCACGCTGACCTGGCGGGTGGGGAGTTCTATGCGCACCGGGCCGAGCCGCAGCCCGGTGTCGCCGGCCCCGCCCGCCTCCTCGTGGACGCTGCGCCGGCTCACGGCGTGGATGCGGGCCAGCAGTTCCCCGGTGTCGTACGGCTTCACCACGTAGTCGTCGGCTCCGAGGTTGAGGCCGTGGATGCGGGAGCGTACGTCGGACCGCGCGGTCACCATGATCACCGGGGTGCTGGTGCGCTTGCGGATCTTGCCGCAGACCTCGTAGCCGTCCTGGTCGGGCAGGCCGAGGTCGAGGAGGACGACTCCGAAGACATCCCCTTCGGGGACGAGCGCCTGGAGGGCCTCCTCGCCGCTGCGAGCATGGGTGACGTCGAAGCCGTGCCGCGCCAGGACCGCGGACAGAGCGGCGGCGACATGGTTGTCGTCCTCGACGAGGAGCAGTCTCATCCCGGCCCCCTCCGGTTCATCGTTCGTATGGTCTCGGCCTGTACGAAAGCACGTCTCACGCGCGCGTGCACCCAGGCAGTCACGCTGATGGACGAAGACGCCGTCAAGGGGGTTCCGGTTGCGCGCGGCTTCCGTTACGCAGCCGGTACACGTCATCCGACAAGGGCTACGACACGTGTCCGATTGCTATCGGATCGTGATGCTCAGATCTCCCTCAGATGTAATGACGCTGGTCGTAAGGCCTCACTACTGTCCTCCGCAACCGAGGAGGACGGAGCCAGCAAGCGATGACCAAGGTATCGGCCGCCAAGGATGACGCGGTCCCGACGGGCGAACTGGTCGTCCTGAAGAGCGTCAACAAGCATTTCGGCGCGTTGCACGTACTCCAGGACATCGATCTCACGATCGCCCGCGGTGAGGTCGTCGTGGTGATCGGCCCCTCCGGGTCCGGCAAGTCCACTCTGTGCCGCACGATCAACCGTCTGGAGACGATCGATTCGGGCGCCATCACGATCGACGGCAAACCACTGCCTCAGGAGGGCAAGGAACTGGCCCGGCTGCGTGCCGACGTCGGAATGGTCTTCCAGTCCTTCAACCTCTTCGCGCACAAGACCGTGCTGGAGAACGTGATGCTGGGCCAGGTCAAGGTCCGCAAGGCCGACAAGAAGCAGGCCGAGGACAAGGCCCGGGCCCTGCTCGACAGGGTCGGCGTGGCCACGCAGGCGGACAAGTACCCGGCACAGCTGTCCGGCGGTCAGCAACAGCGGGTCGCCATCGCGCGGGCGCTGGCCATGGACCCCAAGGTGATGCTCTTCGACGAGCCCACCTCGGCCCTCGACCCCGAGATGATCAACGAGGTCCTTGAGGTCATGCAGCAGCTGGCCCGGGACGGGATGACGATGATCGTCGTCACCCATGAGATGGGCTTCGCCCGCTCGGCGGCCAACCGCGTGGTGTTCATGGCCGACGGCCGCATCGTCGAGGAAGCCGTGCCCGAGCAGTTCTTCAGCAACCCGCGCAGCGACCGGGCCAAGGACTTCCTGTCGAAGATCCTGCACCACTGATCAGCACGGCGATCCAGCAACCTTTCATCACTCCAAGGATGTTCATCATGCAGCTTCGCAAGGTCACCGCCGCCTCGGCCGCCGTGCTCGCCCTCGCCCTGTCCGCCACGGCGTGCGGCAGCGGCGACAAGGACGACAGCGGTTCGTCCGGGAGCAAGAAGATCACCATCGGCATCAAGTTCGACCAGCCCGGCATCGGCCAGAAGACCCCGCAGGGCTACTCGGGCTTCGACGTCGACGTCGCCACCTATGTCGCCAAGAAGCTCGGCTACGACGCGAACCAGATCGAGTGGAAGGAGTCCAAGAGCGCCGACCGGGAGACCATGCTCCAGCGCGGCGACGTGGACTTCATCGCCGCCTCGTACTCGATCACCCCCGAGCGCCAGGAGAAGGTCGACTTCGCCGGCCCGTACCTGCTGGCCCACCAGGATGTGCTGATCCGCTCCGACGACACGGCCATCAAGGCGCCGTCGGACCTCAACACCAAGAAGCTGTGTTCGGTCACCGGTTCGACCTCGGCGCAGAACGTCAAGGACAAGCTGGCCCCCAAGGCGGACCTCCAGCAGTACCCGACGTACTCGGCGTGCCTCACCGGTCTCCAGAACAAGGCCATCGACGCGCTGACCACCGACGACTCGATCCTCGCCGGTTACGCCTCCCAGTCGCAGTTCAAGGGCAAGTTCAAACTCGGCGGCTTCAAGATGACCAACGAGAACTACGGCATCGGCGTCAAGAAGGGCAGCGACCTCAAGGCGAAGATCAACACCGCCCTGGAGTCGATGGTCTCGGACGGTTCCTGGCAGAAGGCCGTGGACAAGAACTTCGGACCGGCCGGCTACAAGAACGAGCCCGCGCCGAAGATCGGCGACATCAAGAGCTGAAGAAGCAGCTGACGGGTGCGCCGCCGTGCCACGGCGGCGCATCCCGGCCGACCACATGCGGAAGCGCGGGACATCGTGTTCGACTTTCTTGAAGGTTACGACCTGCTGGGAGCCTTCTGGGTGACGGTGCAGCTCACCCTGCTCTCGGCCGCCGGTGCGCTGGTGTGGGGCACTCTGCTGGCCGCCATGCGCGTCGGCCCGGTGCCGCTGATGCGCGGCTTCGGCACCGCGTACGTCAACGTGGTGCGGAACGTCCCGCTGACGGTGATCATCCTGTTCACCTCGCTGGGCCTCAACCAGACCCTCGGCATCAGCCTGGGCGCCGACAACTTCGACTCCATCAACTTCCGGCTCGCCGTGCTCGGTCTGATCGCCTACACCTCGGCGTTCGTCTGCGAGGCGATCCGGTCCGGCATCAACACGGTGCCGGTCGGCCAGGCGGAGGCGGCCCGCGCCATCGGGCTGAGTTTCACCCAGGTGCTGAGCCTGGTGGTGCTGCCCCAGGCGTTCCGCTCGGTGGTCGGTCCGCTCACCAACGTACTGATCGCGCTCACCAAGAACACCACGGTGGCCGCGGCCATCGGCGTGGCCGAGGCGGCCCTGCTGATGAAGAAGATGATCGAGAACGAGGCACAACTCCTGCTGATCTCCGCGGTCTTCGCGTTCGGCTTCGTGTGTCTGACGCTGCCGACCGGCCTGATACTCGGCTGGGTGGGCAAGAAGGTGGCGGTGAAGCGATGAGTTCCACCCTGTACGACGCCCAGGGCCCGCGGGCGAAGCGGCGCAACATCCTCTACACCGGTGTGTTCCTGGTCGCCCTCGCGGCGCTGGTCTGGTGGGTCTACAAGAGCCTCGACGAGAAGGGCCAGCTGGACTGGGAGAAGTGGAAGCCCTTCTTCTCCGGCACCGAGGCGTGGACCACGTACATCCTGCCCGGCCTGAAGAACACACTGATCGCGGCCGGTCTCTCCATGCTCATCGCGCTGCCGCTCGGCGCCGTCTTCGGCATCGCGCGCCTGTCCGACCACGCCTGGATCCGTGTCCCGGCGAGCATGGTCGTGGAGTTCTTCCGCGCGATCCCGGTGCTGATCCTGATGATCTTCGGGCTCGCCCTGTTCGCGAAGTACACCGGCGTCAACTCCGACGACCGTCCGCTGTACGCGGTGATCACCGGTCTGGTGCTGTACAACGCCTCGGTCCTCGCGGAGATCGTCCGGGCGGGCATCCTCGCCCTCCCCAAGGGCCAGACGGAGGCGGCGCACGCCATCGGCCTGCGGAAGACCCAGACGATGACGTCGATCCTGCTCCCGCAGGCCGTCACCGTGATGCTCCCGGCGATCGTCAGCCAACTGGTCGTGATCGTGAAGGACACGGCCCTGGGCGGCGCGATCCTCACCTTCTCCGAACTGCTGGCTTCCGTCTCCTCCATGAGCTCGTACTACGGCGCGAACACCATCGCCAGTTTCACGATCGTGGCCCTGATCTACGTAGCGCTCAACTTCACCCTCACCACCTTCGCCGGCTGGCTGGAGTCCCGCCTCCGCCGCGGCAAGAAGTCCACGGGGACGGTACTCACCCCGAACGACGCGGCCATAGCGGGCGCCGGCGGGACGGGGGCCGGCGGCACCCTCTGACGACCGCCTGTCGTGCACCCCTTCGGGGAGGGGTGCACGACGGGACGCGAAAGCGAGGGACCACCGACCGGACCGCATCCGACCGTCCACGGCAAGAACGGAACGAGAACCCACCCGATCACGGACGGGAGCGGACTGCCGACGCCGCGAACGCAAGGCCCAACACTTCCGCGCCTCCGTCGGCACAGCCGCAGCCCTGATCGGCTGCCGCCGGTTCAGCCCTCGACCCAGCTCAGTTCGGGACGCACGTTCGGCAACCCCCACGGCTCCACCGCGCCGCCGGCCAGATCGGCCACGAACTGGACCGCTCCGCCCGTGTAGTGCCACCACCCGCCGCTGCGGGAGGCGACGGTCACCGTCCATTCCCGGGGAGCGGTCGGGCCCGTCTGCCAGAGGAAGATGTCGCCTTCGTCGGAAGCCGCCCACGGCAGCAGACCACCTGCGCCCGGATACGGCCGGAGCGGGACGGCCAGGTCGGCATCGGCACACCACTCCGCGACGATCCCCAACTCCTCGCGCGTGCCCCGCACCCACGCCGCCTCACGCTCCAGCTCCGCGACGGCGTCAACCGCCCCGTACAGACGGCGCTGTGGTGCCTGGGTGCCGATGAGGTCGTCCACGCGAACAGCGTGCCAGGCCAACACGCCGCTCAACGCGGTGTTACGGCCCTCCAGGGGACGTAGGGCCGCGGAATCGGAGCTGCCGCCACGACCCGGAATCGGCCGGCATCTCCGCCCCGGCCGTGATCCGCTGCCGTACGCGTTCGACGCGATCCGCGGCCGGGCCGTGAACACGGCCGGGCCGATCGCCTCTTGAGGTCGGCGATCAGCGGGGACGCGGCCCCTACGTCACTTGACGCAAGCACCGGCAATGGGTTGCATACGTTCTGTGATCGTGCACCCTGCTCCAACTTCCTGTTCACATGCGTCCCTGAGGACACCGTCACGGGCAGGGGGCGCCACACCGTGGACCCGGTGATCATCGTCGGAGCGGGGCCCGTGGGGCTCACGCTCGCCCTGGCGCTGGCGCGGCAGGAGGTGCCCTCCGTCGTCCTCGACGAGGGGCCGGGCAAGGACGAACCGCGCCCCGCGCGGACCGTCGTCCTGCGCGAGGACACCACGGCGCTGCTGGAGCGGCTGACCGGTGCGCCGCTCGCCAAGGCCGGTGCGCACTGGGCCGGATGGCGGTCGATGCGGCGCAAGCAGGTGATGCGCGAGATCACGTTCGACGACACCGAGCCCTCTCCCCTGCACATCGCCCAGCACGTGCTGACCGGCGCCCTGCGCCAGGCACTGAGGGGCGAGCGCCTGGTGAAGCTCGCCGTGGACAACCGCCTCGACGGCGTCGAACAGGAGCCCTCGGGCGTCACCGCCCACACGCGCGGTCCCAAGGGCACGTGGTGGCGCGGCAGTTATCTGGTCGGCTGCGACGGCCCGCGCTCCACCGTGCGCAAGCTCCTGGACATCCGCTTCCCCGGCCGTACGGCGGTGGAGCGACACGCCGTGGCCGCGCTGCGCACGGAACTTCCGTGGCCCGACGAGGCGTTGTTGCATCGGGTGCCGCCGTGGCGGACGTCCGGACCCTCGGCCGGGGAGGTCACCGGACGCCCCCTCCCGGACGGCGTGTGGCGCCTGGACTGGCTGCTGCCCCCGGGCAAGGACCTGGTCACGCCCGAGCTGCTGCTCACCCGTATCCGGGAGACCCTCGCGGGCTGGACCGAGGGCCCGACACCGCCGTACGAACTGCTCGACACCGGGGTGCACACCGTGCACCACCGGCTGGCGCGCCGGTGGCGGGTGGGGCGGGTGTTCCTCGCCGGGGACGCGGCGCATCTGCTGGGGGCGCTCGGTACGCAGGGGCTGGACGAGGGGCTGCGGGACGCCGACAACCTCGCCTGGAAACTGGCGTCGGCCTGGCACCACGGGCCGCACGAGGCGCTGCTCGACAGCTATCAGGCGGAGCGGCGGGCGGTCGTCGCGGCCCGGTTGCGCGCCGCCGACCAGGCGCTGCCGTTGGTGCGCGGCGGTGCCGGGCTGCGCGCGGTCGTGCCCGGCTCGGCCCGCGGCCACGACTCGTTGCTCACGGACGGTCACTTGGGGCGCGGCGCGCTCGGTGCGCCGGGGGCGTACGCCGACTCGCCGCTCGCGCCCCGGCACATCGAGGGCGAGGTCCCCGTCGACACCCCGCCCGGCGCGCCGGTCACCGATGTCCGGGTGACCGCGGAGGACGGCTCCTTCGTACGGCTGCGGGACCGCCTCGGGCACGGCGCCCTGCTGGTTGTCCTGGTCGCACCGGGCACGGGCGTGTGGGAGCGCAAGCACTGGGTGACCGCAGGCGTCATGCCACGTCTGGCCGCCGCCGTGACGGCGCTGCCGCACCCGGCCGAACTGCTGGTCGCCGAGAGCTACCCGGGCGCCGCCGCCCACACGGTCCTGCTGGTACGGCCCGACGGGCACCTGGTGACCGCGCTGAATGGGGTGCGCCCGGCCGATCTGTACGCGGCGGCCGAAGCGACCCTGGGCGGCCCGGCGAAGACGGAGGCCACGGCCGGCTCGCGCTGAGGCCTCCGTACCCGAACTGTCCACATAGTGACGCTGAGTTGACCCGTCCGTACCTCCGTGCTGTACTCCGGATCATGACCGACACTTCTGTCCACCTCTGGCGGAAGGTCCATCTGGACCTCGTCCGCTACGTGGGCTGCGTCTGTCACGTCTCCTGCTGAATTCGCATCTCTCTCCTTCGCGCGCGCCCTTTCTGTGGGCCCGTGCGCGCTCTCGCGAACACTCATCAGGACGGTGCACGTGTCTGTATCCCCCTCTGCCCCCGTGTCCCCCGCCGCGCCCGCCCAGGCCCCGACGCAGGCGGACCTGCTCGACTTCGTACGGCGTACGGCCGCCGACGCCGACCTCATCGCCTCGCTCCCCCTCGACCCCGAGGGCCGCACCTGGGTGCGGCTCGAAGGGCCCGGCGGCAGCGAGGCCTGGCTGATCGGCTGGCCGCCCGGCAGCGGCACGGGCTGGCACGACCACGCCGACTCGGTGGGCGCCTTCCTCACCGCCGCCGGTGAACTCAAGGAGCACTCGCTCGCCGCCCGGCTCCCGAGCCACGGCTGGAAGACCCTCGAACTGGAGGAGGGCGTGGACCGCGAGCGCCGGCTGCCGACCGGCAAGGGCCGCGCCTTCGGCCACCACCACGTCCACGAGGTGCTCAACGAGTCCGCCGAAGAGCACGCGATCTCCGTCCACGCCTACTACCCGCCGCTGCCGCAGATCCGCCGCTACAGCCGCAGCGGCCCGGTACTGCGTCTGGAGCAGGTCGAGCGCCCGGAGGACTGGCAGTGAGCGCGGTGCCCGAACAGCCGCCCGGCATAGACGAGTTGCTGGAGCGGGTCCGCGCGGACTACCGCCGGATCGAGGCCGAGGAGGCCTACGACGCCGCCCGCGGCGGTACGGCCCTCCTGGTCGACATCCGCTACGCGGCCCTGCGCGACCGGGACGGCCTCATCCCCGGCGCCCTGGTGGTCGAGCGCAACGAACTGGAGTGGCGCCTCGACCCCCAGGGCAGCCACCGCGCCCCCGAGGCCACCGGCCACGACCTGCGCGTCGTGGTGATCTGCAACGAGGGCTACGCCTCCAGCCTGGCCGCCGCGTCCCTGCACCGCCTGGGCCTGCACCGCGCGACCGACCTGATCGGCGGCTTCCAGGCCTGGAAAGCGGCGGGACTGCCTGTCACGTCGTAGACACACGCTGCCCTACGACGACACACGCTGCCCCTACGACGTGCCAGTGGGCCCCGGTCTCCGCTCACAGTCCGTCGGAGGGGCAGTAGAGCGGGGCGGTGTCCGCGTTGGCCTTCGTGACCAGGCGGGCAGGGGTCGTGGCGATCTTGTCCACCTTCTCCCCGCGGAGCAGGCCGATGACGTCGGTGACGGCCAGTTCGCCGGTGTCCTTGGCCGAGTTGGAGACGGTGGCGGCGAAACGACCGTCCTTGAGGGCGGCGAGTGCCTCGTCGGTGCCGTTGACCGTCACGATCTTGACGCCCTTGCCGCCGGACGCGTCGAACGCCTTCCGGGCCGCGAACGCCATCTCCTCGTTGGCGACGAAGGCGTAGTCCAGACCGGGATGCGCCTTGATCATGCTCGCCGCGACGGTCTTCGCCTTCGCGGCGTCGAACATGGCGGGCCGGTCCGCGACCACCCGCACGTTCGCCGACAGTCCCTTGGTGAATCCGCCGACCAGCAGGTCGGAGGCGGCGCCGGGCGCACCCGCGATGACGGCCACCTGCACCTTCCGGCCTGCGGCGTCGTCCTCGATCCAGTCGGCGTCGAGCCTGCCGACCGCCTTCAGGTCGACGACCACGGCGCCGAGGATGTCGGACGGATCGGCACTGACCGAGGTCAGGAAGATCGGGATGTGCGCCTTCTTGGCCTGGGCGATATCGCTCTTGAGCGCGGTGGTGTCGACGGTCTGCACGATGATCGCGTCGACATGGCGCGCGATCATGGTCCGGACGTTGGCGAGTTCCTGTGCCGCGTCCTGATGCGAGTCGGCCGTGACGAGCCTCGCGAAGTTGCTCTTGGCCGTGTTCGCGATCGACTCCCGCAGACAGGTGTGGAACTCGGTACTGCCGCCGTTGACGAATCCGAGTGTGATCGGCCCGTCGTCGGCTGGCGCGGCGCTCGATTCGAGGCCGCAGCCACTCAGCAGGAGGCCGAGACCGACCAGGGAAGCCGTCAGCGGTCTTCGGTGGTGCGCGGGCGGGAGCAAGGGGCCGCCTTTCATGACATGCGAAGGGTCGGCCGAAGGAACGGCCTGAAGACGCGCGGTCGGACCTGACTGCGGCTCAGCAGGCGGGAGGGCCGGAAGTGACGGCAGCAGAAGCTACTCCCGCACCAGACGTGCGCACCCTCCACGGAACGCACGCTAAGCGTGCGGAACCCGCCCGCCCGGCGCATACCGAGGAGGCGAGCGTGGTGCCGGGCGTCAGGTGCGGCCGGTCCTCGGCGTGGAGCGGGTGCTCGCCCGAACGCGGTCGGCGCCCCCGCGCGTCCACCGCGTCCAGGGCGTATGCACCACCGAGGAACCAGAGCCGGACCGAATCCGGATCAGTACCCCTCGTCCCCGAGGAACTCCGTGTCCTCGCCCTCTTCTTCCAGCGCCTGCCGGACCACTCGGAGGGCCATGCCCTGGGAGTAGCCCTTGCGGGCCAGCATGCCCGCGAGGCGTCGTAGCCTCTTGTCGCGGTCGAGGCCCTGGGTGGACCGCAGCTTGCGGTCGACCAGCTCGCGGGCCGTCGCCTCTTCCTGCTCGGAGTCGAGCTGGGAGACGGCTTCGTCGATGAGCGTGGAGTCGACGCCCTTGGTGCGCAGCTCCTGGGCAAGCGCACGCCGGGCCAGCCCCCGGCCGTGGTGCCGGGACTCGACCCAGGCGTCCGCGAACGCACCGTCGTTGATCAGTCCGACCTCTTCGAACCGCGACAGCACCTCGTCCGCCACCTCGTCCGGGATCTCCCGCTTGCGCAGGGCGTCCGCGAGTTGCTTACGGGTGCGCGGGTTCCCGGTGAGCAGGCGCAGGCAGATGCCCCGCGCCCGCTCAGCCGGGTCCGCCGGCGGCTCCTCCTTCTCGGCCCTCGACGAGGAGAAGTCACCCCCGTCCCCGCCGGACGACTCTCCGAAGCCACGACCACGGCGCCCGCGCCTACCGCGCGAGCCGTCACCTCGCGCCGCGCCCCCGCGCGAGCCACCCTCCCGTGAGTCGCCCCCGCGCGGGCCGCCTTCCCACGGGCCGTCCGCGCCACGCCCGCCGCGCGCTCCGCGGTCGCGGCGCGCACCGCGGCCGGGTGCCTCGTCGTCGGTGGACTCGCCGCCGGGCGAAGTGCCGCCGGGCGCCGAGCTTCTGAACAGCCGACCGGTGCCCGCCGGACCGACGCCGAGCACCGGGCCCCCGAACGGCGGACCGCTCTCGCCGTCGAAGCCACCGGCCGACCACTCACCGCCCGGCTCGTCGCCGTACGGCCCGTCCATGCCGTACGGCTCCTCGAATGCGCCGTCCGCGCCGTAGGCCGGGCCGTCACCGTCTCCCCCGCGCCCCTGCGGGGCGCCGGGATACGCGTACTCGGCCCAGTCCGTTCGTCGTGTCACGGGTCAGCTCTTGGCTGCCGCGGCCTTGGCCTTGGTGGTCTTGGCCGCAGTCGCCGGAGCGGGCACCGCCTTGGCGGCGTCGTCCGTGGCGGTGGTGACCGCCGCGTCCGCGACCGGCTCGGCGCCGGGCTTCTCCGGACGGACGCCCACGCCCAGCTTCTCCAGGATCTTCTTCTCGATCTCGTTGGCCAGGTCCGGGTTGTCCTTCAGGAAGTTGCGCGCGTTCTCCTTGCCCTGGCCGAGCTGGTCGCCCTCGTACGTGTACCAGGCGCCGGCCTTGCGGACGAAGCCGTTCTCCACGCCCATGTCGATCAGGCCGCCCTCACGGCTGATGCCCTGTCCGTAGAGGATGTCGAACTCGGCCTGCTTGAAGGGCGGGGCGACCTTGTTCTTGACGACCTTGACGCGGGTGCGGTTGCCGACCGCGTCCGTGCCGTCCTTCAGGGTCTCGATACGGCGGATGTCGAGTCGCACCGAAGCGTAGAACTTCAGCGCGCGGCCACCGGTCGTGGTCTCCGGGGAGCCGAACATCACGCCGATCTTCTCGCGGAGCTGGTTGATGAAGATGGCGGTGGTCTTGGACTGGTTGAGCGCGCTGGTGATCTTCCGCAGGGCCTGGCTCATCAGACGGGCCTGAAGACCGACGTGGCTGTCACCCATCTCGCCCTCGATCTCCGCGCGCGGGACGAGCGCCGCGACGGAGTCGATGACGATGAGGTCGAGGGCGCCGGAGCGGACCAGCATGTCCACGATCTCCAGGGCCTGCTCGCCGTTGTCCGGCTGGGACAGGATCAGGTTGTCGATGTCGACGCCGAGCTTCTTCGCGTACTCGGGGTCGAGGGCGTGCTCCGCGTCCACGAACGCGACCTGGCCGCCGGCCCGCTGGGCATTGGCCACCGCGTGCAGGGTCAGGGTCGTCTTGCCGGAGGACTCCGGGCCGTAGACCTCCACCACTCGGCCGCGCGGCAGACCGCCGACACCGAGGGCGACGTCGAGTGCGGTCGACCCGGTGGGGATGACCTCGATGGGCTCGTTCGGCCGCTCGCCCAGGCGCATCACCGCGCCCTTGCCGAATTGCCGTTCAATCTGTGCGAGTGCGGCGTCCAACGCCTTCTCGCGGTCGGTTCCTGCCATGGGTTCCACCCGGTTTGCTTGAGTCGATCGCTTCACGTCAAAGACGCTAACGCCTGCCACTGACAATGCGCCCCGACGCCCGTCCGGCCTGTGGATAACTCGGGCACTTCGGCATCAAAAGCCTGCCGAAATGCCCGTCATGGCCTCGCCGGAGCCTCCATAAGAATGGATGTTCGATTTTCGTGTCAAGCGCACCACGCGGCACTCACGTCATCTGTCCCACCCGGTCACACCGACCCCGGTGCCGGTGCCGGGGAGCCCTACTTCCTTCGGCGTACAGCTGGTGTCTTCGGTCGTACGACGACTGCGCGGCGGGTTCCCGCGAGGCTCGGGCCATGACTCGGGTCCTGATGAAGCACGCACGCCCCGTCGAGCGCCTCTGCCTTACGACCGGTGCCCTGTTGATCCTCACCGGGTTGGTGCACCTGGTGGTGTTCGCGGTCGCCGGCGGCCCCTGGTACGGGCCGGTCTCATGGCGCAAGCCCGTCACGTTCGGGCTCTCCTTCGGGGCGACGCTGATCGCGGTCACCTGGGTGACGTCGTATCTGCGCGTCGGGGAACGGCCGCGCACCGTCCTGCTCGCCGTGTTCGCCGCCGACTGTGTGGTGGAGGTGGGCGGCATCACCGTCCAGGCGTGGCGCCGGGTGCCGTCGCACCTCGACATGGAGACGCCCTTCGACACGGCGGTGTCCATGACGCTCGCGGTGGGCGGCGGTGTCCTCGTGGTGCTGCTCACCGCGTTCGCGGTGGCGTCCTTCCGGCACCGGCCGACGGGTCCTACGGGGATGGCGCTCGCGGTGCGTTCCGGGTTCGCGATCCTGCTCGTCGCGCTGGCCTCGGGCGCCGCGATGATCGCGCGCGGGGTCGTCCTCGTCCGGACGGGTCACCAGGAGGCGGCCTACCACTCGACGGCGCCGCTCAAGCCGCTGCACGGGGTGAGCCTGCACGCGGTCCTGGTCCTGCCGGCACTGGCCTGGCTGCTGTCCCGCACGTCCTGGAGCGAGACGGCCCGCCTGCGGACCGTGGCCGTCGCGGTCGGCTGCTACGCGGTCGCGGTGGTCGGGGCGGGCGTATGGGCGGTGCTCACGTACTGACCCGACGCCCCGGTGTTTCTCGCCGGGTCACCTCTCAGGAGGAGGCTTCCTCTGAGCCCTCCGGCTTGGAGTCCCTCGGTCCGGAGCCGGTCGGCTCGGAGTCCGTCGTCCCGGAGTCCGTCGTTCCGACAGAGTCGGCCGATGCCGTGTGCCCCCTGGTCCCCAACCGTTGTTCCCACACTCCCCGCGCGCGGGTCAGCAGACCGGATCCGCCGGATCCTCGGGGCGTCCGGTGCCCCTGCACCCGGGGGTCGTCCGTGACGGCGTACCGCTTCACGTACGCCCCGAGGAACGCCTGCAACGTGGCCACGGCGGGGATGGAGATCAGCGCGCCCACGGCGCCCAGGAGCGCGGTGCCCGCGATGACCGAGCCGAAGGCGACCGCGGGGTGGATGTCGACGGTCTTCGCGGTCAGCTTGGGCTGGAGCATGTAGTTCTCGAACTGCTGGTAGACCACGACGAAGATCAGCACCCACAGGGCGTACCAGGGGTCCACGGTGAAGGCGATCAGCATGGGCAGGGCGCCCGCGAGATAGGTGCCGATGGTCGGGATGAACTGGGAGACCAGACCGACCCAGACGGCGAGCACGGGCGCGTACGGGATGCCCAGCGCCTGGAGCAGGATGTAGTGCGCCACTCCGGAGACCAGCGCCATCAGACCGCGGGAGTATATGTAGCCGCCGGTCTTGTCGACGGCGATCTCCCACGCGCGCAGCACCTCGACCTGCCGGGCGGGCGGCAGCACGGAGCACAGCGCGCGGCGCAGTCGCGGCCCGTCCGCGGCGAAGTAGAACGAGAACAGGCCGATCGTCAGCAGCTGGAAGAGGCCGCCGAGGACCTGGGTGGACACGTCCAGCACACCGCTGGCGCTGTTCTGCACGTACTTGCGCAGCCAGTCGGAGTGGAGCAGCCCCTCCTGGATGTCGACCCGTCTCAGGTCGGTGTGGAAGTGCCCGTTGATCCAGTTGATGACGGAGTCGAGGTAGTCCGGGAAGTCCTCGATCATCTTGATGATCTGCCCGGCGAGCATCGAGCCGAGCAGGGTGACGAACCCGGCGCAGACGATCAGCAGGCCGAGGAAGACCAGGAAGGTGGCCAGGCCCCGGCGCATTCCGTAGGCGGACATCCGGCTCACCGCGGGTTCGATGGCGAGGGCCAGGAAGAACGCGATGAGAATATTGATCAGCAGCCCGATGAGCTGGTGGAAGGCCCAACTGCCCAGTTGGAACACGGCGACGAGGGCGAGCGCCAGGACCATGGCGCGCGGCAGCCAGCGCGGCATGCCGGTGCCCGGCGCGGCGCCGTCGGCCGGGGGCCGGGTCGGCGGCGTCGTACCGGACGGGGGTGCCTGCGGGGCGTCGTGCCCCGTCTCGTCAGTGGATGCCACGGGGCAAGTCTCGCCTACGCCACTGACAACCGGTCGTCGTGGGCGATCTTCGTGACCGATCAGCGACTTTCCTGCGGAACGTTCATGACCGCGCAGACCACGCGCCACACGTCCTTGGCCTCCCAGCCCGCGTCCAGCGCCTGGTGCACCGTCCGCCCGCCGAGTTCCGTCATCACGTGATCGCGGGCGAAGCTCTCGGCGTATCCCGCGCCGAAGTGCTCCGTCATCCGCTGCCAGAAGACCGTCAACCGCATGACACCAGTATCCCGCCCCTGAGAGTGGGCCCGGCCCGGGACCGCCTGCCGAGACCGCTTTCCGTCCTACGGTCTGACCCATGGCCGAAACAGGAGCTTCCCCACTCCCCCCGACGCCCCCGGCGCACTCCCCGCTGTTCCGCGCCGAGCACTTCGTGTGGCTCACCGCGCGCGTGCTGGAGCAGCGCCTCTTCGCGTACCACTTCCTCAACGGTGAGCCCGATCCGGTGGAGACCGCGCTCGACGCCTACCGCAACGAGGACGGCGGGTACGGGCACGCGCTGGAGCCCGATCTGCGCGGCCCGGTGAGCCAGCCGCTGCACACCGGGCACGCGCTGCGCGTCCTGGACGCCATCGGGCGCTGCGGCGGGCAGCGGGTGGAACGGGTGTGCCGCTATCTGACCTCGGTGTCCGGGGCCGACGGCGCCCTGCCGGCGATCGATCCCGGCCAGCGCGGCTATCCGACGGCGCCGTTCGTGCCGGTGGTGGACGACCCGCCCAGTGAACTCCTCGCCACCGGGCCGGTGGTGGGCCTGCTGCACCGCAACGAGGTGTGGCACGCCTGGCTGTTCCGGGCGACCGACTTCTGCTGGCAGGCCGTCGACTCCCTGGAGAAGTCGCACCCCTACGAGATCGAGGCGGCCGTCGCCTTCCTGGACTCGGCGCCCGACCGCCCGCGCGCGGAGGCCACCGCCGACCGGCTCGGCCGCCTGGTGCGCGAACACCGGCTCGCCGCCCTCGACCCGGAGCACCTGGAGGACTACCCGGTAGCCCCCGGTTACGCGCCGGGCGAGCACCACTTCCCGCACGACTACGCGAAGACGCCGGGTTCCCTCGCGCGCGCGTGGTTCACGGACGACGAGATGGCCCGCTCCCTGGACCATCTGTCGGCCGGCCAGCAGGAGGACGGCGGCTGGCCGATCCGCTGGCGCCAGTGGGCTCCGGGCATCGCCCTGGAGGCACGCCCCATGGTGACGATCGAGGCCCTGCGCACCCTGAGGGCGTACGGCCGCTCCGTGGGCTGAACCGGGGGCACCTCAGCCGCCCAGGGCCCGCACCCCCGCGGTCACCAGCACGGCCGCCGCGACGACGAGCAGGAAGGGAGCCCGCAGCACCAGCGCCACGGCGGCAGCGGCGAGCCCCGCGGCCCGGGCGTCGAGCACGAGCGTGTGCCCGTCCGCGAAGGTCTGCTGGGCCGTGAGCGCGGCGAGGAGCGCGACGGGCAGCAGGGCGGCGAGCCGCCTCACCAGCGGGCGTTCCAGGGCGCCGGCGGGTACCAGGAGTCCGGCCAGCTTGACGACGTAGCAGCCGAGGGCGGTCGCCGCTATCGCGATCCAGACGGTCAACGGTCTTCCTCCTGTGCGTTGTCGCGTGTGCCGGCCTGTCGGCGTGTGCCACCCTGTCGACGGCCCGCTACGTAGAGGGCGATCGGCGCCGCGAGAGCCGCTGCCAGGACCGGTACCCCGGCCGGCAGCACGGGCAGCAGTCCCAGTCCCAGGAGGACCGCGAGTGCGGCGACGGCCCGCTCGATGGTGGTTCTGAGCATGGGTGCGAGCAGCGCCAGGAAGACGGCGGGACCGGCCGCGTCGAGGCCCCAGGCGTCGGTGTCCCCGATGGCCTTGGCGCCGAGCGCGCCGAGCAGCGTGGTGAGGTTCCACAGCACGTACAGGGTGAGCCCGGTGACGGTGAACCCGATCCGCGCGGCACGTCGTGTGGGCTGCGCGAGGGTGACGGCGGTCGTCTCGTCGATGACCCACTGGGCGGCGAACGGCCGCACCGCGCGCGGGAGGGCCAGCAACTGCGACAGCCGCAGCCCGTAGAAGGTGTTGCGCACACCGAGGAAGAAGGCGCCCGCCGCCGCGGTGAGCGGATTGCCACCGGCCGCGAGCGCCCCCACGAGCGCGAACTGCGAGGCACCGGTGAACACCAGGAGGCTGAGGGCGCAGGTCTGCGGCAGGGTGAGCCCGCCACCGGCCGAGGTCACCCCGAAGGCGAACCCGGACAGCCCTACGGCGACTCCGACTCCGAGGGCGTCCCGTACGACGGCGGAGTCCGGTTTCCCCCCGGCGTCGGAGTGCGGTGCTCCTCCCGTTCCGGCTCGGACGTCTGCTGAAGCGATCTGTTCTGACACATGTCGGACGGTAGGAGCAGTCGCGGCTCCGCGTCTTGTACGTTCTTGCGCTCCTTCTGGTACGCGCCCGGGGGTACGCCGACGATCCGCGCGAAGTGCCGGTTGAGGTGCGGCTGGTCCGTGAACCCGACGGCGACGGCGGCCTCCGCGGGCGCCGTGCCCGCGTCCAGGAGGCGGCGTGCCCGGCGTACCCGGGCGTCGGTCAGCCAGGTGTGCGGCGGCATCCCGTAGGCGCCCCGGAACGCGCGCAGCAGCGCGAACGGGCTGGTCTCCAGGTCCCCGGCGAGCTGCTCCAGGGTGGGTGGATCCACCATCCGTTCCTCCAGCACGGCACGCGCGCGTGCGGCGACCCGGCCGCCCGCCGTGGGCACGGCGCGCTGGGGCAGCACACCGCCGTTCAGGCGGAGCAACCTCGTGACGGCGACCCGCAGCAGGGTGTCGGCGGCGAGCGCGTTGCCCTCGTCGGCCGCGCGCAGGATCTGGTGGACGAGCCCGACGGTGTAGGGGTCGTCGAGCACGGGGCTGACGAAGCCGGGAGTGCCGCGGATCGAGGTGGTCTCGGCGGCTATCGCGGCCACCACTTCGGGCGGCGGGTAGACGGCTCCGTACCGCCAGCCCTCGGGAACACCGGCCCGGCCCGTGTGCGGGGTGTCCGGGTTCACCAGCGCGAGCGCTCCCGCGCCGGCGTAGACATCGGTCCCGCCGTGGTGGAACACCTCGGCGCCGTCCGCGATGGCGGCGATGACGAAGTTCTCGTGCGTGTGCCGTACGAAGGTCTTGCGGATGTACCGGGCCCGGAGCAGGTCGACCCCGGGCAGCTCCGTGTACCGCCAGTGCCTCGCCCGCTCGCCCGAACCCGCCATACGCCCATTCTCCGCCACGGCGGCCGACCGGGACCGAAACGGTCCTGCGAGCCATCACGGTCAAATTCCCGCAGGTCAGACGCATTGTCAGTGGTCGGGTGCAGGATGGACGCATGGTCAGCTCCGCACACCGAGCCCTCGACGGCTTCTCCCCCGCGACCCGCGGCTGGTTCACGGGGGCGTTCTCCGCGCCCACCGCGGCCCAGGCGGGCGCGTGGCGGGCCATCGGCGAGGGCTCGGACGTGCTGGTGGTCGCCCCGACCGGCTCCGGCAAGACCCTGGCCGCGTTCCTCGCCGCGCTGGACCAGCTCGCCGCGACGCCCCCGCCCGCCGACCCGAAGAAGCGCTGCCGCGTCCTGTACGTGTCTCCGCTCAAAGCCCTCGCGGTCGACGTGGAGCGCAATCTCCGCTCTCCGCTCACCGGCATCCGCCAGGAATCCGTCCGCCTGGGCCTGCCGGAGCCCGAGATCAAGGTCGGCATCCGCTCCGGCGACACCCCGCCCGCCGAGCGCCGTGCCCTGTCCACACGCCCGCCGGACATCCTGATCACCACTCCGGAGTCCCTGTTCCTGATGCTGACGTCGGCCACGCGCGACGCGCTGACCGGCATCGAGACGGTGATCCTGGACGAGGTGCACGCGGTCGCGGGCACCAAGCGGGGCGCGCATCTCGCACTGACCCTGGAGCGGCTGGACGAGCTGCTGCCGAGGCCGGCCCGCCGTATCGGCCTGTCGGCGACGGTGCGTCCGGTCGACGAGGTCGCCCGCTATCTCTCCCCGCGCCGCAAGGTGGAGATCGTCCAGCCGAAGTCGGGCAAGGAGTTCGACCTCTCCGTGGTCGTCCCGGTCGAGGATCTGGGCGAGTTGGGCGGCTCCCCGGTCGCCGACGGCGGCGAGGGCGCGGAGAGGCCGTCGATCTGGCCGCATGTCGAGGAGCGCATCGCCGACCTCGTCCAGTCCCATCGTTCGACGATCGTGTTCGCCAACTCGCGCCGCCTGGCGGAGCGGCTGTGCAACCGGCTCAACGAGATCGCCTACGAGCGGGCGACCGGCGAGCCCCTGGACGAGCACCACGCGCCGGCCGAGCTGATGGGCGGCTCCGGGGCCGCCCAGGGCGCGCCCCCGGTCATCGCCCGCGCCCATCACGGCTCGGTCTCCAAGGAGCAGCGCGCCCAGGTCGAGGAGGACCTCAAGGCGGGCCGGCTCCCCGCCGTGGTGGCCACGTCCAGTCTGGAGCTGGGCATCGACATGGGCGCCGTCGATCTCGTCGTCCAGGTGGAGTCCCCGCCCTCCGTGGCCTCCGGCCTCCAGCGTGTGGGCCGCGCGGGACACCAGGTCGGCGCGGTCTCCACGGGCGTGGTGTTTCCGAAGTACCGGGGCGACCTCGTCCAGGCCGCCGTGGTCACCGAGCGGATGCGCACGGGCTCGATCGAGTCCCTCAAGGTGCCCGCGAACCCCCTGGACGTTCTCGCCCAGCAGCTCGTCGCGATGACGGCGCTGGACACCTGGCAGGTCGACGACCTGCTCGCCACGGTCCGTCGCGCCGCGCCCTTCGCCTCGCTCCCGGAGTCGGCGTTCACCGCCGTGCTGGACATGCTCGCGGGCCGCTATCCGTCGGACGCCTTCGCCGAGTTGCGTCCGCGCGTGGTGTGGGACCGCATCGCCGGCACGATCACCGGCCGCCCCGGGGCGCAGCGCCTCGCCGTCACCTCCGGGGGCACGATCCCCGACCGCGGTCTCTTCGGGGTCTTCCTCGCCGGCGCCGACCCCAAGAAGGGCGGCGGCCGGGTCGGCGAGCTGGACGAGGAGATGGTCTACGAGTCCCGCGTGGGCGATGTCTTCACCCTCGGCACCAGCTCCTGGCGGATCGAGGACATCACCCGCGACCGCGTCCTGGTCTCCCCCGCGCCCGGCGTACCCGGCCGGCTCCCCTTCTGGAAGGGCGACCAGCTGGGCCGCCCGCTCGAACTGGGCCGCGCGGTGGGCGCGTTCCTCCGCGAGGTCGGCTCCCAGCCCAAGGAGGACGCCCGCCTGCGCCTCCTCGCCGCGGGCCTCGACGCTTGGGCCGCGGAGAATGTGCTGTCGTACCTGGCGGAGCAGCGTGAGGCCTGCGGTCACATCCCGGACGACCGCACGATCGTCGTGGAGCGCTTCCGCGACGAGCTCGGCGACTGGCGCGTGGTCATCCACTCGCCCTTCGGCGCCCAGGTCCACGCCCCCTGGGCCCTCGCCCTCGGCGCCCGACTCTCCGAGCGCTACGGCATGGACGCCCAGGTGATGCACGCGGACGACGGCATCGTGCTGCGCCTGCCCGACGCCGACCTGATGGGCCTGGACCTGCTCGACCAGGAACCCATGAAGGCGGGCACGGAGTACGACGCCGACCAGGCCCCCGTGGGCGCGGCGGACGTCGCCTTCGACAAGGGCGAGGTCGATCAGATCGTCACCGACCAGGTCGGCGGCTCGGCCCTGTTCGCGGCCCGCTTCCGCGAGTGCGCCGCCCGCGCGCTGCTGCTGCCGCGCCGCAACCCCGGCAAGCGCACCCCGTTGTGGCAGCAGCGCCAGCGGGCGGCCCAACTGCTCCAGGTGGCAAGTGAGTTCGGCTCGTTCCCGATCGTCCTGGAGGCGGTCCGCGAGTGCCTCCAGGACGTCTTCGACGTCCCAGGGCTCACCGAGCTGATGGGCGACCTGGAGTCCCGCAAGGTCCGTCTCGTCGAGGTCACCACCCCGGAGCCGTCCCCCTTCGCCCGCTCTCTCCTCTTCGGGTACGTCGCCCAGTTCCTGTACGAGGGAGACTCGCCGCTCGCCGAGCGCCGGGCCGCCGCCCTGTCCCTGGACTCCCGGCTGCTGGCCGAGCTGCTCGGCCAGGCGGAGCTGCGCGAGCTCCTCGACGCCGAAGTGCTCACCGAGCTGGAGCGGGAGCTCCAGTGGCTCACCGAGGACCGCCGCGTCAAGGACGCCGAGGGCGTCGCCGATCTGCTGCGGATGCTCGGGCCGCTCACCGACGCCGAGTTGGCCGAGCGGGGCGCGGCACCGCGGTGGGCCCACGACCTCGCCTCCGCGCGGCGCGCGATCCGGGTCCGTATCGGCGGCGCCGACCACTGGGCGGCGATCGAGGACGCGGGCCGTCTGCGCGACGCGCTGGGCACGGCGCTACCAGTCGGTGTCCCGGAGGCCTTCACCGAACCGGTCAAGGACCCGCTCGGCGACCTCCTGGCACGGCACGCCCGCACCCACGGCCCGTTCACGTCGGCGACGGCCGCCGCCCGCTTCGGGCTGGGCGTGGCGGTCACCGAGGGCGCGTTGCAGCGGCTCGCGGCCAACGGCCGGGTCGTGCAAGGGGAGTTCCACCCGGCCGGCATCGGGCAGGAGTGGTGCGACGCGACGGTGCTGCGGCGTCTGCGCCGCCGTTCCCTGGCCGCGCTGCGGCACGAGTTGGAGCCGGTGCCGCCGGCCGCGCTCGCGCAGTTCCTCCCCCAGTGGCAGCACATCGGGAAGGGCCACGGACTGCGTGGCATCGACGGACTGGTGCGCGCCGTAGAGCAGTTGCAGGGTGCCTCGGTGCCCGCGTCCGCCCTGGAGAAGCTGGTGCTGCCGTCGCGTGTGGCGGGCTACGCACCCGCCATGCTCGACGAACTCACCTCCGCCGGTGAGCTGGTGTGGGCGGGCGCGGGCTCGCTCCCCGGCAAGGACGGCTGGATCTCCCTCTACCTGGCGGACGCGGCCCCCTTGCTCCTCCCGCCCCCGCACCCGCTCGAACTCACGGCACTGCACCAGTCCGTCCTGGACACCCTCTCCGGCGGCTACGGCCTCTTCTTCCGCCAGATCGCCGACCAGATCCGCGCGACCACCCACCCCGACGCCACCGATCCCCAACTGGCCGACGCCATCTGGGACCTGGCCTGGTCGGGACGGCTCACGAACGACACACTCGCCCCCATGCGCTCCCTGCTGGGCTCCGGCCGCACGGCGGGTGCCACGGCCCACCGCGCGAAGCGCACCGTCCCGCGCGGGCGCTACGGCTCCCTCACCGCCGCGGCCCGCCCGGCCTCCCGCACCGGCCCTCCGACCGTCGCCGGCCGCTGGTCCCTGCTCCCCGCCCATGAACCGGACCCCACCGTGCGTGCCCACGCGCTGGCCCGCACCCTGCTCGACCGACATGGCGTGGTGACCCGGGGAGCGGTCGCCGCGGAGGGGGTCGAAGGCGGCTTCTCGGCGACGTACCGCGTCCTGTCCGCCTTCGAGGACAGCGGTCAGGCGCGGCGCGGCTATGTCGTGGAGGGGCTCGGCGCCGCCCAGTTCGCGATGGACGGCGCGGTGGACCGCCTCCGCGCGGTCGCCAACGCCCGCGACCGGGGCGACGACCTGCCCACCCCGGACACCATGGACAACGACCCCTACGGCTTCGGGGCCGCCCTCGGCACCTCACCCGCGCCACGCTCCGGTCCGGCCGCCCGCACCACTGCGACACCGCCCCCCTACGACTCCCCCGACCCTCACGGTCAGCACACACCCACCCCCTCCGGAGTCCACGACTTCGCCGACGCCTTCGGCCCGTTCACCGACTTCGACGACCTCGACGACACGGGCGCACCGACCGGGCCCAGCGCACGACCACACGGCTCCGCCTCCTCCCACCCCCCGTCCCCGGGCGACTACGTCTCGCCCCGCGACTTCCCCGCCCCGGCGCCCCGGAGCAACAACGCCTCCCCCTACGCACCCCTACCCGCCCGACGCATCTCCCTGGCCGCCCGAGCCGTGGTCCTGGCCGCCGCCGACCCGGCGAACGCGTACGGCGCCGCCCTGCCGTGGCCCGAGCCGCCGACCGGCGCCGGGCACAAGCCGGGGCGCAAGGCCGGCTCGCTCGTCGTGCTCGTGGACGGTGAGCTGACGCTGTACATGGAGCGCGGCGGCAAGACCCTGCTCGCCTGGCCCTCCGCGCCGGACACCGCGGCCACCGAGGACCCACGCCTCCAGGGGGCCGCCGAAGCCCTCGCGGCGGCGGCCCGCGCCGGTTCGCTCGGCACGGTGACAGTGGAGCGCGTCAACGGCGCTTCGGCCCTGACCTCCCCCATCGGCACTCTCCTGGAAGGAGCGGGCTTCATCGCGACACCGCGCGGCCTGCGCCTGCGCGCATGAGCCGAAGCGTCCCTCATCGCCGCATGCCACCCTTGTCCCATGCCTGAAGGGGACACCGTCTGGCAGACCGCGAAGCGCCTGCACACGGCCCTCGCGGGCAAGGTGCTGACCCGCAGCGACTTCAGGGTCCCCCAGTACGCGACGGCGGACCTCACCGGCCGTACCGTCCTGGACGTCACCCCTAGGGGCAAGCACCTGCTGACCCGTGTCGAGGGCGGCCTCACCCTCCACTCGCACCTGCGCATGGACGGCACCTGGCGCGTGTACGCCAACGGTCAGCGCTGGAGCGGTGGCGGCCCGGCCCACCAGATCCGGGTGATCCTGGGCACCGCCGACCGTACGGCCGTCGGCTACCGCCTCCCCGTCCTGGAACTCCTCCGCACCACCGACGAACACCGCGCGGTGGGCCATCTCGGCCCCGACCTCCTGGGCCCCGACTGGAACCCCGAGCAGGCCTTGGCCAACCTCCTCGCCGACCCTTCCCGCCCCCTCGGCGAGGCCCTGCTCGACCAGCGCAACCTGGCCGGTATCGGCAACATCTACAAGAGCGAACTCTGCTTCCTCCTCGGCGCCACCCCCTGGCTCCCCATCGGCGCCCTCCCCGCCGAGCGCGCCGCGAAGCTCCCCGCCATCGCCAAGCGCCTCCTGGAAGCCAACCGCGACCGCCCGGCCCGCAACACCACCGGCACCATCACGAACCGTTCCACGCATCGCACCACAGGCGGCCTCCACACCCCCGACCTGTTCGTGTACGGCCGCGCACCCCGCCCCTGTCTGCGCTGCGGCACCCCGATCCGCACGGCCGACCAGGGCGACGGCTCCCGCGAACGCCCCACCTACTGGTGCCCGACCTGCCAGGTAGGACCGGCCCCGGGCACCTCACCACCTCGCGGAACCCAGCACCGTACGACTAATTGACGACCCGTCAGAAACCCTCGTACCGTCGCTGCATGCCCGTCAAGGTGTACGACCTCACCGGACGCACCGCTTTCGTCACCGGCGCCGCCAGCGGTATCGGCCGCGCGTCGGCCGTGCTGCTCGCCGAGGCGGGTGCCGTCGTGCACTGCGCCGACCGTGACGCCCAGGGCCTGCACGAGACGGCGACCCTCATCAAGGACAAGGGCGGCACCGCCCGCACCCACCACCTCGACGTCACCGACCGCGCTCAGGTCCGGCAGGCCGTCGAGTCCTGCGAGGAACTGCATGTGATGGCGGCGGTCGCCGGCATCATGCACCGCAGCACGGTGCTGGAGACCCGGGACGAGGATCTCGACCGGGTGCTGAACGTCAACTTCAAGGGCGTCCTGTACGCCTGCCAGGAGGCGGCCCGGCTGATGCTCGACCGGGGCACCAGGGGCAGCATCGTCACGATGACCTCGGGCGCGATCGACACCGGAGGATCGGGGCTGCTGTGCTACAGCGCCGCGAAGGCGGCCGTCGTCCAGCTGACGAAGACGCTCGCGACGGAGGTCGGGCGACAGGGCATCCGGGTCAACGCCGTCGCGCCGGGCTGGATCCGCACGCCCATGACCGATCGCCACGAGGGCGAGGAGCAGGCCCGTATCGAAGCGATGATGTCCCGGTTGTCGCCGCTGGGCCGGGTGGGCGAGCCGGAGGACATCGCCCAGGCCGTGCTGTATCTGGCGTCCGACGCGTCGTCGTTCACGACGGGTCAGATCCTCCGTCCGAACGGAGGGGTGGCGATGCCGTGGTGACGGGCGCCTCGTCGGCGGCCGACGTCCGCCAGGCCGCCCTCCACCGCCCGGCCGCCACGGCACCGGCCGCCCGCGCCTTGGGCATGCAGTGCACGGGGAGCAGGCTGAGCCCCCATCCCCCGGCCGCGACCGCCCCCTCCAGGGCGCCCGCGTGCGGTGTCAGGGCGAGCCGCAGCACGGCCCACCACCACAGCGCCCCGAGTCCCAGCGCAGCCCCCCAGCGCGCTATCCGCCCCGCCATGGCCGCCACCACCTCCAGCCGGACGCCAGACCGCCGCGGTGACCCGCGAGGAGGGCGCGTCGACGGCACACGGACGCACCACTCGCCTCCACCATGACCGCACTGGGCCACACCGGCAAACGGACCGCCACGGACCGGCGACGCGCCCGACCACGGAAGGCGCCCGGAATGCGAAAGACCCCGACCGCGCCTCTCCGGTTCTCACTGGAGAAGCCCCGGCCGGGGGCCTTCAGCACATCTTCGGTGCCGGTCGGTACGCCATCGGTTCGGACGGCTCAGACCGGCGTCGGCATCACGCGGCGACCACGTCCACCGCTTCGGCTGGGGCCTTGATGGTCACCCGTTCCGGTGGCACACCGGTCACCGACACGGAACCCAGCATCGGGCGTACCGACGTGGGTACGGAATCGGTGGCCGCAGCAGACTGGGCCAGCTCGGCGAGAGCGAGTTCGTCGCTCACTTCCCGCATGAGCTCGGACATCCGTACGTCCAGCGCGTCGCAGATGGCGGAGAGCAGTTCGGAGGAAGCCTCCTTCTGCCCCCGCTCCACCTCAGAGAGATAGCCGAGTGAGACTCGGGCGGACGAGGAGACTTCGCGCAGAGTACGGCCCTGGCGCTGGCGCTGCCGACGCAGCACGTCACCCAGCAGGCGACGGAGCAGAATCATCGGTGGCTCCCTCCTCGGACCGCGTAGCCGCATCCTTCTCGCCCCACCGTACCGCCTTGCGCCGCGGCCGTGCGGGGAGCGATGTCGTGTTCACTCAGGGCTGCAAACATCAAAACCCCCCGTTCTGTTCCGTATCCTGTGCCCGCTCATTCCCGGTCTGTTCGCTCACGAGCCGCTCCAGAAGCAGCGCGAGTACGCTCCGTACACTCTCCATACGAATTTCCGCCCGGCCGCCGTTCAACCGCAGCGCGACCACTTTCCCGCCACCGGCGGCATTCGAATCCGGACCAAAGGGTCCGTCCACGGCCACGAAAACGGTGCCCACGGGCTGCCCGTCCTGTGGCTCCGGGCCCGCCACACCGGTTGTGGCGACGCCCCAGTCGGCGCCCAGCGCCTTCCGCACTCCGGCCGCCATCTGGGCCGCGACCTGCGCGTCTACGGCTCCGCGCTCGGCCAGCAGGACGGCGTCGACACCGAGCAGCTGGTGCTTCAGTTCGGTGGCGTAGGCGGTGACCGAACCGCGGAAGGCCTTGGAGGCTCCGGGCACCGATGTGATCTCCGCCGCAACCAGACCACCGGTGAGCGACTCGGCGACAGCGAGCGTCGCACCGCTCACCGTCAGTAGTCGCACCACTTCAGTGGCCGTGGAACTCACGCTTCCGTCTCCTCCGCCGCCGCCAGTCGCTCGGCGATTCCCTGCCTGCGCAGCACAATGGCCTGTCTCACATAGTCGAGCCCGGTCAGCACGGTCAGAATCACCGCCGCGGCCATCACCCAGAACCTCAGGGTGGCCAGCCACCCCGTGAGCGCCAGCACATACATTCCGACCGCCACGCCCTGGGTGAGCGTCTTCAGCTTGCCGCCGCGCGACGCGGGAATGACGCCGTACCGGATGACGAGAAAACGCAGCAGCGTGATCCCGAGTTCCCGGCCGAGGATGACGACGGTCACCCACCACGGGAGATCGCCGAGCGAGGACAGGCAGATCAGCGCCGCGCCCATGATCGCCTTGTCGGCGATGGGGTCGGCGATCTTCCCGAAGTCGGTGACGAGGTCGTAGGTGCGCGCGAGATGGCCGTCGAAGAGGTCGGTGATCATCGCGATGGCGAAGGCCGCCCAGGCGAGCGAGCGCATCGCCGGGTCGTACCCGCCGTCGGCCAGCATCAGGGCGACGAAGCCGGGCACGAGGAGCAGCCGGAGCATGGTCAGGAAGTTGGCGATGTTCCAGACGCTCGCCTGGTTGACGGCGGCGGCGACGACCTTCGCACCGCGCGCCGGCTTCGGGCCGCCGGGCCCACCCGAGTCGGGGACACCGGCCGGGACACCACCGGTCGAGGCGCCGCCAGAAGAGGCACCCCCGGCCGAAGCCCCACCGGGAACCGGACCACCGGAAGCCGCCGCACCCGAAACCGCACCACTACCGGAAGGCGTGCTCCCGGCCGAGACTCCCCCGGAGGGGACACCGCCGGAGACACTGCCCGACATCGCGCCGGAAGGGGCGCCACCGGAGGCCGCACCGGAACCCGCGCTCGCGGGCGCGCCGTTCGCGCTGGAGGTGCCGCCCGCCGCCGATGCCGGGACTCCGGTCATCTGCCCGCCTCCTCACTACACGCGAGCGAGCCCTGGAGCGGCTCGGCCACCAGGTCGACACCTTCCGTACCGACCACCTTCGCCTCGACCATACGGCCGACGCTCAGGCCCTCGCCGCTCGTGAGCAGCACCTGGCCGTCCGTTTCCGGCGCCTGGTGCTCGCCGCGGCCGTAGACGCCGTCCTCGGAGTCCACCGACTCCACCAGTACGTGAACGGTCTCGCCGACGCGCTCTTCGGCGCGCTGCGAGACCAGTTCCTCGGCCAGCCGGGAGATGTGCGCGAGCCGCGCGTCCACGACGTCCTGGTCGAGCTTCTTGTCGTACGTCGCCGCCTCCGTGCCCTCCTCGTCGGAGTAGCCGAAGACACCGATGGCGTCCAGGCGGGCGCCGTTGAGGAAGCGCTCCAGTTCGGCGAGGTCGGACTCGCTCTCGCCGGGGAAGCCGACGATGAAGTTCGAGCGCACGCCGGCCTGGGGGGCCTTGGAGCGGATGGTGTCGAGCAGTTCGAGGAAGCGGTCGGTGTCGCCGAAGCGGCGCATGGAGCGCAGCACGTCGGGCGCGGAGTGCTGGAAGGACAGGTCGAAGTAGGGCGCGATCTTCGGGGTCGAGGTGAGCACGTCGATGAGCCCGGGGCGCATCTCAGCCGGCTGGAGGTAGCTCACGCGGACGCGCTCCAGGCCGTCGATGTCCGCGAGTTCGGGCAGCAGCGACTCCAGGAGGCGGATGTCGCCCAGGTCCTTGCCGTAGGACGTGTTGTTCTCGGAGACCAGCATGATCTCCTTGACGCCCTGTTCGGCCAGCCAGCGCGTCTCGTTCAGGACGTCGCTCGGGCGGCGGGAGATGAAGGAGCCGCGGAAGGACGGGATGGCGCAGAAGGAGCAGCGCCGGTCGCAGCCGGAGGCGAGCTTCACCGAGGCGACCGGGGAGCCGTCCAGGCGGCGGCGCAGGGGCGCGCGGGGGCCCGAGGCGGGCGCGAGGCCGTCCGGGAGGTCGGCCGGGCCGTGACCGGGCAGCGCGACGTCGGCGGCGGACTCCTGCCGCTCGGCGGGGCTGATCGGCAGCAGCTTGCGGCGGTCGCGCGGGGTGTGAGAGGCGTGGATGCCGCCGTTCAGGATGGTCTGGAGGCGGTCGGAGATGTCGGCGTAGTCGTCGAAGCCGAGCACTCCGTCGGCTTCGGGGAGCGCGTCGGCGAGTTCCTTGCCGTACCGCTCCGCCATGCAGCCCACCGCCACGACGGCCTGCGTTCTGCCGTGCCCCTTGAGGTCGTTGGCTTCCAGGAGGGCGTCTACGGAGTCCTTCTTGGCGGCCTCGACAAAGCCACAGGTGTTGACGACGGCGACGTCCGCGTCCTCGGCGTCCTCCACGAGTTGCCAGCCGTCCGCCTCCAAGCGGCCTGCGAGCTCCTCCGAGTCCACCTCGTTACGGGCGCAGCCAAGAGTGACGAGTGCGACGGTACGGCGTTCAGGCATGGGCTCAAGACTACTTCGTCCCACTGACACCCCACGTCGAAGGGGTTGGCCGATCTTGGCCAACCCCTTGAACAGTCACCCCGTAGGGTCGCTTGCCGGTCCGCTTATCCGACCTCGGGGTCGCCCTTGGTGTACGTGAGGCGCTCCACGGCTCCGGGCTGGAAGTCGTCCTCGATCTTCTTGCCGTTCACGTAGAGCTGGATCGCGCCGGCGTCGCCGAGGATCAGGTTGACCTTCGAACTGTCCTGGAAGGTCTTCGACTCACCCTTCTTGAGGAGTCCGTCGAAGAGCATCCGCCCGTTGTGGTCCTTGGCGGAGATCCAGCTGCGGCCGTCGACGGCGGTCACCTGGACCGTCACCTTGTCCTGCGGAGCGGCGGCGATGGCGCTGTCGGAGGGGTCGGACTTGGGGGTGGCCGGGTCGGGGTTCGAGGGCGTCGGCTTGGCGGGTTTGCTGGTACTGGGCGAGGCCCCCTGGGTGACCTGCGCGTTGGCGTCGGTGTCGCTGTCGCCGCCTTTGAACGCGGTGAATCCGACGAAGCCGACCACGGCGACGATCGCGGCGACCATGGCGGCGGTCCAGTTCGGCCCCCGCCGCTCCGGACGGATACGTTCCGCCTCGAAGAGGGGTGCGGCCGGTGTCGGGGCCGGACGTCCGCCGTGATCGCCGTCGTAGCGCGCGAGGAGCGGGGCGGGATCGATGTGGACGGCCTTGGCGAGCGTCCGGATGTGCCCGCGGGCGTAGACGTCACCGCCGCAGGGCGTGAAGTCGTCGGCTTCGATGGCGTGCACGATGGCGATGCGGACGCGGGTGGCACTGCTGACGTCGTCGACGGTCAGCCCGGCGGCGATACGTGCCTGCTGAAGGGTACGGCCGACGGAAGGGCGGGCTGCTTCCTCATGACCGTCTTCGGAGTGTCCGTCTTCGAACGGACGCTCGTCTTGAGGGGAGTTGCCGATGGACACGGGGGCGCCTTTCGAGCGTGTAGCCGCCTGTGCTGGAGGTTCAGTCTAGGGGGGGTGTGAAAGGGTGGGGCAACCGGGCGGTGGGACTTTGTACGCCATCGGTATGGCCGGACAGACCGATGGCGGGCCAGACACGGACCCCATGGTGGGAGCCCTGTCTGTCCTCTCGCTCAACTTGACGTACGGCAAAGGGAAACGGTTGCCCGACGATCTCTAACGGGTGAGTCACGGCCGCTCGCACCCCCTTCGGGGAACGCCTACCCGCTCCTAGCCCTCGGACTCCCCGCGGATGACCGCGAGTACGCTGTCCAGCTCGTCGCCCTTCAGGAGCACGTCACGTGCCTTGGACCCCTCGCTGGGACCGACGATGCCCCTCGACTCCATGAGGTCCATGAGCCGCCCGGCCTTGGCGAAGCCGACGCGCAGCTTGCGCTGGAGCATCGAGGTCGACCCGAACTGCGTGGACACGACCAGCTCGGCCGCCTGGCACAGCAGGTCGAGGTCGTCGCCGATGTCCTCGTCGATCTCCTTCTTCTGCTTGGTGCCGACCGTGACGTCCTCCCGGAAGACCGGGGTCATCTGGTCCTTGCAGTGCTGCACGACGGCGTGGATCTCGTCCTCGGTGACGAAGGCGCCCTGCATACGGGTGGGCTTGTTCTGCCCCATCGGCAGGTACAGGCCGTCGCCCTTGCCGATGAGTTTCTCGGCGCCGGGCTGGTCGAGGATGACCCGGGAGTCGGCGAGCGAGGAGGTGGCGAACGCGAGCCTGGAGGGCACGTTCGCCTTGATCAGACCGGTGACGACGTCCACGGAGGGGCGCTGTGTCGCGAGCACCAGGTGGATGCCGGCCGCGCGCGCGAGCTGCGTGATGCGCACGATCGAGTCCTCGACGTCCCGCGGCGCGACCATCATCAGGTCGGCGAGCTCGTCGACGATCACCAGGAGGTACGGATAGGTCTTGAGCTCCCGCTCGCTGCCCTCCGGGGTCTTCAGTTTCCCGTCGCGGATGGCCTGGTTGAAGTCGTCGATGTGCCGGTACCCGAAGGCGGCGAGGTCGTCATACCTGAGGTCCATCTCCCGCACCACCCACTGGAGCGCCTCGGCGGCCCGCTTCGGGTTGGTGATGATGGGGGTGATCAGGTGCGGGATGCCTTCGTAGGCGGTCAGTTCGACGCGCTTGGGGTCGACGAGGACCATGCGCACGTCCTCGGGGGTCGCGCGGCACATGATCGACGTGATCAGGCAGTTGATGCAGGACGACTTGCCGGAGCCGGTGGCACCGGCCACCAGGATGTGCGGCATCTTCGCCATGTTGGCCATGACGTAGCCGCCCTCGACGTCCTTGCCGAGCGCCACGAGCATCGGGTGGTCGTCCTCGGCCGCGTCCGCGAGGCGCAGGACGTCTCCTACGTTGACCATCTCCCGGTCCGTGTTCGGGATCTCGATGCCGACCGCCGACTTGCCGGGGATCGGGCTGATGATCCGCACATCGGGGCTGGCGACGGCGTAGGCGATGTTCTTGGTGAGGGCGGTGATCCGCTCGACCTTCACGGCGGGGCCGAGTTCGACCTCGTAGCGGGTGACCGTGGGCCCGCGCGTGAAGCCGGTGACGGCGGCGTCGACCTTGAACTCGGAGAAGACGTTCGTCAGGGAGGCGACCACGGCATCGTTCGCGGCGCTGCGCGCCTTGCCGGGGCCCCCGCGCGTGAGGAGGTCGAGCGAGGGCAGCGAGTACGTGATGTCGCCGGAGAGCTGGAGCTGCTCGGCGCGCGGCGGGAGGTCGCGGACCTCCTCCGGGGGCGCCTTCGTGAGGTCCATGACCTCGGCCTTGAGCTTCTCCTGCTTGGGGCGCGCCGCGGGCGCCGGCACGGGTGTCGGGGTGGTGTCCTCGCGGTCGCCGCCCACCCGTACGCCCTGGGTGAGGTCGGCGACGATCGGCGAGGGCGGCATGCCGTGCAGGACGGCCCCGTCGAGCGCGGCCGCGGCGGCCGCCGCGACGTCCACGGCGTCCATGGGGCGGTGCATGTCGGGCTGGGGCACCGCGGAGCGCCTGGGGCGGCTCCGGCGCCTGGTGAGGGCCTCCTGCTCCGCGCTGTCGGGGTCGTACGCCTCGGGGTCGCTCGCGCGCCTGCGGGAGCTCGCGGGCAGGGCCTCGCGCCACTGCTCGTCGTAGCGCTCGTCGTCCTCGCCGAACTCGTCCTCGGCCTCGGGGTCGTGGACGATGCCCAGCTTCACCCCGAGCAGCCGCAGCCGCTGCGGGATGGCGTTGACGGGCGTGGCCGTGACGACCAGCAGCCCGAAGATCGTGAGCAGCACGAGCAGGGGTACGGCGAGGACCTCGCCCATGGTGTAGGTCAGCGGGGTCGCCACACCCCAGCCGATGAGGCCGCCGGCGTCCCTTATCGCCTGCATGCCGTCGCTGCGGGCGGGCGCGCCGCAGGCGATGTGGACCTGCCCGAGGACGCCGATGACGAGCGCGGACAGGCCGATCACGATGCGGCCGTTGGCCTCGGGCTTCTCCGGGTGCCGGATGAAGCGCACGGCGATCACCGCGAGCAGTATCGGCACGAGCAGGTCGAGACGGCCGAAGGCGCCCGTCACCAGGATCTCGACGAGGTCGCCGACCGGGCCGCGCAGATCGGCCCAGGTGCCGGCGGCGACGATCAGGGCGAGGCCGAACAGGAGCAGTGCCACGCCGTCCTTGCGATGGGCGGGGTCGAGGTTCTTCGCGCCCTGCCCTATGCCGCGGAACACGGCGCCGACGGCGTGCGCGGTGCCGAGCCAGACGGCGCGCACGAGCTTGACGATGCCACCGGTGGGGCTGGGCGCGGGCTTGGGCACCGGGCGGGCGGTCTTCTTGGCGACCGCCTTCTTCGCCGGCGCCCTTTTCGCGGCGGCCTTCTTCGCCGGAGCCTTCGCCGGAGCAGCCCTCTTGGCGGGCTGCTTCTTGGCTGCGGAGGGACGTGAGGCCATAGGTGTGAGGTTACCTGTGGAGAGCGCACGGGACACGTGTGCCCACTGCTTCACCCGTTCGTGTCGCCCGTACGAGACCGGGAACTGACGCTCGCTCACGCACAACTGCGCCCGCGGCGGACGTCAGTTCTGCGACGGGACCGAAGGCGCTCCGCTGCCGGTGCCCGGCTCCAGGGCGTCGAGTGCCCGGCGCAGCCCGGTGAGTTTGCGTTCGAGATGGGCCGCGGTGGCCACGGCCGCCGCGTCCGCCGACTCGTCGTCGAGCTGCTTGGAGAGCGCCTCCGCCTGCTCCTCGACGGCCGCGAGCCGCGCGGACAGCTCGGCGAGCAGTCCGGCCGGTTCCTTGGCCGCGCCGACCGCGGGCTTGCCGCCGCCCTCCAGCTGGAGCCGCAACAGCGCCGCCTGCTCGCGCAGTTGGCAGTTCTTCATGTACAGCTCGACGAAGACCGAGACCTTCGCGCGCAGCACCCATGGGTCGAACGGCTTGCTGATGTAGTCGACCGCGCCCGCCGCGTACCCCCGGAAGGTGTGGTGCGGGCCGTGGTTGATCGCGGTGAGGAAGATGATCGGGATGTCCCGGGTCCGCTCCCGTCGCTTGATGTGCGCGGCGGTTTCGAAACCGTCCATGCCTGGCATCTGGACGTCCAGCAGAATGACCGCGAAGTCGTCCGTGAGCAGTGCTTTGAGCGCTTCCTCCCCGGACGATGCCCGAACCAGTGTCTGATCGAGCGCAGAGAGGATGGCCTCCAGCGCCAGCAGATTCTCCGGCCGGTCATCGACCAGGAGGATCTTGGCCTTCTGCACCATGGCCCGCCCTCCTCGCCCCGGATGTGCACCGGGCGCCGCCCCAGAGGACGGCTCTCTTGCGCCGCCCGTCCTTGTGCCGGTCATGGTAGCCGCACCCCGCCTGTCGCCACACCCTGTCACCGCGATGTCACTGTGCACGAAGCAGAAACGTAGCGGGAGACCAGAAGGTTCCCCGAATCCCGTGCTTCTACACGGCTTCGGACACAGTGAGTCAGCAACTCCCCGTGCACACCGAACGTTCCCCGCACCGTTCCCACCGCTTTCCCGTCAGGTCCGGTCGTTTCCCTCACTCAGGACGCATCCACTGCTCCATCACCGACAGCAGGTGATCGGGATCGACCGGCTTGGTGACGTAGTCGGAGGCGCCGGACTCGATCGCCTTCTCCCGGTCGCCCTTCATCGCCTTCGCGGTCAGCGCGATGATCGGCAGCCCGGCGAACTGGGGCATCCTGCGGATCGCCGTCGTCGTCGCGTATCCGTCCATCTCGGGCATCATGATGTCCATCAGGACGACCGTCACATCGTCGTGCTGCTCCAGGACTTCGATGCCCTCGCGGCCGTTCTCCGCGTACAGCACGGACAGCCCGTGCTGCTCCAGGACGCTCGTCAGCGCGAAGACGTTGCGGATGTCGTCGTCGACGATCAGCACCTTCTCCCCGCCAAACCGGATGCCCCGGCGCGAGGCCGGCGCGGTCTCCTCGGCCGCCCATTGGTCCCGCACGGTCCGCCCCAGCTGCGGCACAGACCCCTCGATGGCGGACACGGCCCTACGGCGCCTCCTGAAGAGCGCGGCGGCACCGTTCTGCGTCTCGTGGTACGACTTCACCTCGGCCGGCGTCTCGATGCCCACCTCGCCGCGCTCCGACAGCTCGGTGAACTCCGCGGCGGACGACGCCACGAGGTCGCCGGCCTCCAGCGCGGGCAGCTGCTGATAGCCCTGCGGGGGCAGTTCGCTGGGGTGCAGCGGCAAATACAGCGTGAACGTCGAACCGCGCCCCGGCTCGCTCTGCGCGAAGATCTCACCGCCGAGCAGCTGGGCGATCTCCCGGGAGATCGACAGCCCGAGTCCCGTACCGCCGTACTTGCGGCTGGTCGTGCCGTCCGCCTGCTTGAACGCCTCGAAGATGACCCGCATCTTGCTGCCCGCGATCCCGATCCCGGTGTCGGTGACCGAGAAGGCGATCAGGTCGGCGTCCGCGTCCCGCAGCGAACCGGCCTCCAGGAGCTGTTCCCGGATCGCCACCGGCACATCCGCGCCGGCCGGCCGGATGACCAGTTCGACCGCTCCGGAGTCGGTGAACTTCACCGCGTTGGACAGCAGGTTGCGCAGCACCTGGAGCAGCCGCTGCTCGTCGGTGTGGAGGGTCGCGGGCAGTTCCGGCGACACCCGCACCGACAGGTCGAGGCCCTTCTCCGCGGTCAGCGGACGGAAAGTGGCCTCTACGTAGTCGACGAGTTGGACGAGCGCGATGCGTGTCGGGGAGACGTCCATCTTGCCCGCCTCGACCTTCGACAGGTCCAGGATGTCGTTGATCAGCTGGAGCAGGTCGGAGCCCGCGCCGTGGATCGTCTCGGCGAACTCGACCTGCTTCGGGGAGAGGTTCCCCTCCGCGTTGTCGGCGAGCAGCTTGGCCAGGATCAGCAGCGAGTTGAGCGGGGTGCGCAGCTCGTGCGACATGTTGGCGAGGAACTCGCTCTTGTAGCGCATCGACACGGCGAGTTGCTCGGCGCGCTCCTCCAGGACCTGCCGTGCCTCTTCGATCTCGGTGTTCTTGACCTCGATGTCCCGGTTCTGCTGGGCCAGCAGCTCGGCCTTCTCCTCCAGTTCGGCGTTGGACGACTGGAGTGCCTTCTGCCGGTTCTCCAACTCGGCCGACCGCTCCTGGAGTTGCTCGGTCAGCTCCTGGGACTGCTTCAGCAGCAGCTCCGTCTTGGTGTTGACGGAGATGGTGTTGACGCTGGTCGCGATCATCTCGGCGATCTGGTTAAGGAAGTCCTTCTGGATGTGCGTGAAGGGCGTGAAGGAGGCCAGCTCGATGACGCCGAGCACCTTCCCCTCGAACAGCACCGGAAGCACGATCACCTGCGCGGGCGGCGCCTCTCCGAGCCCCGAGGAGATCTTCAGGTAGCCGCTGGGCGCGTTCTCCACGAGGATCGTGCGCCGCTCCTGGGCGGCCGTCCCGATCAGCGCCTCACCGGGCCTGAACGACGTCGGCATGGAGCCCATGGAGTAGCCGTAGGACCCGAGCATGCGCAGTTCGTACGCCTCCTCGCCCTCCGCGTCCGCCAGGGGCAGCGCGAGGAAGAACGCGCCGTGTTGCGCGGAGACCACCGGTGTCAGCTCGCTCATGATCAGGGAGGCGACGTCGTCCAGGTCGCGGCGGCCCTGCATCAGGGCGGAGATACGGGCGAGGTTGCCCTTGAGCCAGTCCTGCTCCTTGTTGGCAATCGTGGTGTCGCGCAGGTTGGCGATCATCTTGTTGATGTAGTCCTGGAGTTCCTGGATCTCCCCGGACGCGTCCACGTCGATCTTCAGGTTCAGGTCGCCTCGGGTCACCGCGGTCGCCACGCGCGCGATGGCACGCACCTGGCGGGTGAGGTTCCCGGCCATCTCGTTCACCGACTCCGTGAGGTCGCGCCAGGTGCCGTCGACGTCACGCACGCGTGCCTGACCGCCGAGCTGGCCCTCGGTGCCCACCTCGCGGGCCACGCGGGTGACCTCCTCGGCGAAACTGGACAGCTGATCAACCATGGTGTTGATCGTCGTCTTGAGTTCCAGGATCTCGCCGCGGGCGTCAATGTCGATCTTCTTGGTCAAGTCGCCCTTGGCGATGGCCGTGGTGACCATCGCGATGTTGCGCACCTGGCCGGTCAGGTTGGACGCCATGCCGTTCACGGAGTCGGTCAGGTCCTTCCACGTACCCGCCACACCCGGTACGTGCGCCTGGCCGCCGAGGATGCCGTCCGTGCCCACCTCGCGGGCCACCTTGGTGACCTGGTCGGCGAACGAACTCAGCGTCTTCACCATGGTGTTGAAGGTGTCGGCGAGCTGCTGGACCTCACCGCGCGCCTCGATCGTCACCGTCCGGGTCAGGTCGCCGTTGGCGACGGCCGCCGCGACCTGGGAGATGTTGCGCACCTGCATGGTCAGGTTGTTGGCCATCAGGTTGACGTTGCCGCTGAGGTCCTTCCAGATGCCGGTGATGCCCGGCACGTGCGCCTGGCCGCCCAGGATGCCCTCGGTGCCCACCTCGCGGGCCACCCGGGTCACCTGCTCGGCGAACGACGAGAGTTGATCAACCATGGTGTTGACCGTCGTGACGAGCTCAAGGATCTCGCCCTTCGCGTCAACAGTGATCTTCTTGGACAGGTCGCCCTTGGCGACGGCGGTGGTGACCTCGGCGATCTGACGCACCTGGATGGTCAGGTTGTTCGCCATGAAGTTCACCGACTGGGTGAGGTCCTTCCAGGTGCCGGAGACACCCTGCACCTCGGCCTGACCGCCCAACTGCCCCTCGGTGCCCACCTCGCGGGCCACACGCGTGACCTCCTCGGCGAACGAGGACAGCTGGTCGACCATCGTGTTCAGGGTGTTCTTCAGCTCCAGGATCTCCCCGCGCGCGTCCACGGTGATCTTCTGGGACAGGTCACCCCGGGCCACCGCGGTGGCGACCTGCGCGATGTTGCGCACCTGGGCGGTGAGGTTGCCCGCCATGCCGTTCACGGAGTCGGTCAGGTCACGCCACACACCGGCGACACCCGGAACCTGCGCCTGCCCGCCGAGCCGGCCCTCGGTGCCCACGTCGCGGGCCACCCGGGTCACCTGGTCGGCGAACGCGGAGAGTTGATCGACCATCGTGTTGATGGTGTTCTTCAGCTCCAGGATCTCGCCGCGCGCGTCGACGTCGATCTTCTGGGACAGGTCCCCCTGGGCCACCGCCGTCGTCACCTGGGCGATGTTGCGTACCTGGGAGGTCAGATTCCCGGCCATCGAGTTGACGGAGTCGGTGAGTTCCTTCCAGGTGCCGGAGACGCCGTCCACCCGCGCCTGGCCGCCGAGCCGGCCCTCGGTGCCCACGTCACGGGCCATCCGCGTCACCTGGTCGGCGAACGACGACAGCTGGTCCACCATCGTGTTGACGGTGTTCTTCAACTGAAGCATCTCGCCGGACACGTCGACGGTGACCTTCTGGGAGAGGTCCCCGTTGGCCACGGCCGTCGTCACCTGGGCGATGTTGCGCACCTGGCCGGTGAGGTTGCGGAATGCGGTGTTGACCGAGTCGGTCAAGTCCTTCCAGGTACCGGCCGCTCCCGGCACCTGCGCCTGGCCGCCCAGTTCACCCTCGACACCGATCTCGCGCGCCACGCGCGTGACCTCGGCACCGAACGACGACAGTTGATCAACCATCCCGTTGACGGTGTTCTTCAGCTCCAGCATCTCGCCGGCCACGTTCACCGTGACCTTCTGGGACAGGTCACCGCTGGCCACGGCGGTCGTCACGGCGGCGATGTCGCGCACCTGGATCGTGAGGTTCCGGAAGACCGTGTTCACCGAATCGGTGAGGTCCTTCCACGTCCCCGCCGCACCCGGCACGTTCGCCTGCCCGCCGAGCTGCCCCTCGGCACCCACCTCGTTGGCCACGCGGGTGACCTCGTCGGCGAACGTGCGCAGCGTCTCGGTCATCTGGTTGATCGTCTCGGCGAGCTGGGCGACCTCGCCCCGCGCCGACACGGTCACCTTCTGCGACAGGTCACCGTTGGCGACCGCCGTCGTCACCTGGGCGATCCCGCGCACCTGGGCCGTCAGGTTGCCGGCCATGATGTTCACCGAGTCGGTGAGGTCCTTCCACACCCCGGCCACACCCGGCACCTGCGCCTGGCCGCCCAACTCGCCCTCGGTGCCCACCTCGCGGGCCACCCGGGTCACCTCGGAGGAGAACGAGGACAGCTGGTCCACCATCGTGTTGACGGTGTTCTTCAGCTCCAGCATCTCGCCGGCGACATGAACGGTGACCTTGCGTGACAGATCGCCCTTGGCGACCGCCGTGGTCACCAGCGCGATGTCCCGCACCTGGGCCGTCAGCCGGTACGCCATCGTGTTGACGGACTCCGTGAGGTCCTTCCAGGAGCCCGACATGCCCCGCACGCGCGCCTGCCCGCCGAGCTTGCCCTCGGTGCCGACCTCGCTGGCCACGCGCGTGACCTCGTCGGTGAACGTCGACAGCTGGTCGACCAGATTGTTGACGGTCCGCCCGACCTTCAGGAACTCCCCGCGCAGCGGATGGCCGTTCCCGTCGTCCGACGCCTGCGTCCGCAGCTCCATGCGCGGCGACAGGTCACCCTCCGCCACCGCGGAGAGCACCCGTCCGACCTCTGAGACGGGCCGTACAAGGTCGTCCACGAGGGCGTTGGACGCATCGATGGCCGAGGCCCAGGAACCCTCGCAGGCGCCCGTCTCCAGCCGCTCGGTGAGCTTTCCCTCACGGCCCACCATCCGCCGCACCCGGGACAGCTCCCCCGTGAGGTGCAGATTGCGGTCGGCCACCTCGTTGAACACGGCAGCGATCTCCGACATCACGCCGTCGCCGGACACCGTGAGCCGCCTGCGGAAGTTCCCGTCCCGCATGGCGACCAGAGCGGTCAGCAGCCGGTCCAAGGAGGCCGCGTCCACTTCCGTGGTCCCATTGCGCGGTTTGCGCTGGTTCTTCAGGGACTGTCCGCCTTTCGCGCGCGTCTTGGTGGCCCGCGTCGCTGCGCCAGACTCCACTGTGTCCCTCCCGCAGGGCTCGACCGTTACTGCTAGTGCTGTGCTGGGTGCTTGCTGCTGCTCGGCGTATCAGTCACTGCCGCGTATCTCTGCCCGGTTCACCGGCCTTCAACAAGGCCCGCTGCCCGCCGTACGCAGAAGACACCCGGCCTGCCCGGACCTTCACCGGAATCCTGCCCAGTGTTTCACCCTGCCTGAACCAGGCCATAACAGTTCGGCAGCTTCGCACATCGTCCGCACACCCTCCGGACGGAAACACCGCGGACCGGCATCCGCATGGACGGTGAAGGTAAGTAACCTTGCATGCGGCTGTCCAGCCGCGCCGGTTCCGTCCGGCCTGGGCGGTGGCACGAGCACGAGCGGGCAGGCATCGGAGGGGCACCGCACCATGACCACCGGACTGCATCCTGGAGGCACACCCCAGGATCCCCCGCCGACCGGGAACCAGCCGTTGCCCCGGCAGGCGCCGATCGGCCATGGGCCGCTGCCCGCCGACAACAGGCCGAGGAGTTCTGTGATCACCGCGCGCGCGGCAGCCAGCTTCGAGCCCGTCGGACGATCGGTCGCCACCGCGCGGTCCTTCGTCCGCGACACCCTTCAGGGCTGGGGCTTCGCCGACATCGTCGACGACGCCGTGGTCCTCACCAGCGAACTGGTGACCAACGCCGTCGTCCACGCGGGCACGGCCGCGGATGTGCTGTGCCTACGGAGCGACGACGGCGTGCGGATCGAGGTCGCCGACCACTATCCGGAGCGCGAGATCCCCCTCCAGGGGGCCGCGATCACCATGAGCAGCCCCGACCGCGAGGGAGGCCGCGGCCTCCAGCTGTGCGCGGCCCTGGCCAGCCGCTGGGGCGTCGACTACACGCCCACACAGAAGCTGGTCTGGTTCCAACTCGACCTCCCCGCCCGCCCGGTGGGCACCCGCGCGGCGGGCCCCTCCCTGCCCGCGGCCCTCCTCCCGCTCGCCGACGGCAGGGTCCGCGTCGCGGTCGTCCAGATCGACCGTACGGGCTGCATCGCGTCCTGGAACGAGGACGCCGAGGAACTCTTCGGCTACGCCCCCGAGCAGGTCACCGGCAAGCCCCTGACCGACCTCGCGGCCTGGCCGCACACCCCGGGCACCAGCACCGGCATCGCCGAAGCCCTGCGCCTCTCCCGCTGGGAGGGCAGTTACGGCATCCGCGGCGCCGACGGCCGGGTGATCCCGGTGTACGCCTCCCACCTCCGCGTCCGCGACACCGACGGCGAGCCGTCAACCGTGTGCCTCCTGGTAAGGGATCACGAACGCGCGGTTCTCCAGACCCCGCTGCGCGGCCCCGCCCCGGACGCCGCGTCCACCCCGGACGGCCAGAACACCGACCCCTTCGAGGTGTTCATCGGCTCCCCCGCACCGGACGACCTCGACGGCCTCCTCCAGCGCACGGTCGAGCGCGCCCGCGACATGCTCGACGGGGACTCCGCCTTCCTCCTCCTCGCAACGGACGACGAAACGGAGTTGGAGGTCCGCGCCTCCACCGGCCTGCCCTCCGCCCGCCAGCGCTTCGCGCGCGTGCCCGTCGAGGCGGGCCCCGGGCGCTACGGCTCCGCCCGCATGCCGGCCGTCCACGAGGACCTCCAAGCCGTCCCCGGCGCCGTACCCCTCCTCAGCGGCACCGGAATGCGCTCCGTGGTCACCGTCCCCCTCAAGGTGGAAGGCCGCCTCACCGGCTCCCTGGGAGTGGCCGCCGAAGGCCCCAACAAGTACTCGAACGAAGAAGCCCTCCGCCTCCAATTCGCCGCGGACCGCATCGCGTTGGCGGTCGAATCAGCCCGCCTGGGCGAACTGGAACGCCTGCGCCGCGGCTCCCTCAGCTTCCTGGTCGAGGCCTCCGACCTCCTCGCCGGCACCCTGGACCGCGACCAGACCCTCGCCCTCATGGCCCAGATGACGGTCCCGACCCTCGCCACCTGGTGCGCGGTCTACACCATCGCCGACCAGGCCTCCGACCCGTACCTCAGTTACGTCCTCCACGAGGACGAGGAACTCATCGACGGCATCAAGTCGTTGCTCTCGAAGATCGCACCCCCGGACCCGGTCCCCACCCCCGGCGCCCGCGTCTGGGCCGCCCCCGCCGAAGCCGCCCACCAGGCAGCCCTGCGCACCTCCATGCGCAGCCTCGGCCTCGGCGAACCGACCCGCCGCGTCAGCTCCGGCATCGGCCCGACTCTGGCCACGGCCTCCGCGGTCGGCGGCGAGACGGTCGTCCTGCCTCTGGTCGCCCGCAACCGCGTCATCGGCATGCTGACTCTGGGCAAGCCCACCGACGAACACTTCCGCCAGGAAATCCTGGAACTGGCCGAGGACTTGAGCCGCCGGGCCGCCCTCGCCCTCGACAACGCCCGCCTGTACTCGGAGCGCACGGCCATCAGCCAGTCCCTCCAGCGCAGCCTCCTGCCCCCCGACCTCCCGCACATCGAGGGCGTCGAGGTCGAGGTCATCTACCGCGCGGCCGGCGAGGGCAACGAAGTGGGCGGCGACTTCTACGACTTGTTCCCCATCCGCGACGGCGTCTACGGCTTCGCCATCGGCGACGTCTGCGGCACCGGCCCCGAGGCGGCAGCGGTCACCGGCTTGGCCCGGCACGCCCTCCGCCTGCTCGCCAGGGAGGGTTTCGGCGGCCCCGCGGTCCTGGAGCGCCTCAACTCCGCGATCCTCGACGAGGGCGCCCGCAGCCGCTTCCTGACCCTCCTCTACGGCGAGCTGTGGCCCCAGGAGGACGGCAGCGCCGAGCTGAAGGTGGTCTGCGCCGGCCACCCCCTCCCGCTCCGCCTGCGCCAGGACGGCACGGTCGAACCGGCCGCCGAACCGCAGCCCCTCCTCGGTGTCATGGACGACCTGGAGCTCTACGAGCAGACGGTCACCCTCGACCCGGGCGACGTCCTCCTGTGCGTCACGGACGGCGTCACCGAACGCCGTGAGGGCACCCGCATGCTGGGCGACGACGGGCTCACGGACGTCCTCACCACCTGTACGGGCCTCACCGCCGGCGCGGTCGCGGCCCGCATCATGCGCGCGGTCGAACGCTTCGCGTCGGACGCCCCGTCCGACGACATGGCCATCCTCGCCATGCGGGTCCCCGGCCTCCAGAAGGACTGACCCCGAACACGCGAAAGGCCCCGCCCAATTGGGCGGGGCCTTTCGATTACTTGAGCCCTCTAACGGAATCGAACCGTTGACCTTCTCCTTACCATGGAGACGCTCTACCGACTGAGCTAAGAGGGCCTGTCGCTTTCCCGAGGTTTCCCTCGCGGCGACGAAAAGAATCATACCCCGAACAGGCCCGTGCGCCCAACCACCGCCGCCCGACCCCGACTCGGTCAGAAAGCAGGCTGCACCAGTCCGCCGAGCGCGTTGCACGCGGACACGATCCGCTGCATCTCCCGCTTGGTCAACGAGGCGTCCACCGGCAGCGCGAGCGTCTCGTCCGCGGCCCGCTCGGTCTCCGGCAGCGCCACACACCGCCGGAACTCCGGCAACCGGTGCACGGGCGTCTTCACCGGCACCCGGCACTCAACTCCCCTACCGCGAACGGCCCGAGCGAAGGCGTCACGATCCGGCCGCCCGTTCCCGGGCACCCGCACGACGTACTGCTGGTAGGTGTGCCCGTCCCCACCATCGGGCGTCCGCACCCCCCGCAACTTCGCGTCAAGGTAGGAGGCCCGCTCCCGCCGCTGAGCCACCTCGTCGTACGGCGCCTCGGACTCCCCCTGCTGCAACACCAGCAGCCCATGCCGCTGCCCGACCCCGAGCAACCGCCCCATGTCGGCCGACCGCCCGAATCGATGTACGACAACTATCGCCGCCGTACGCGGAGTTACGGCCGCTTCGACAGCGGACGCGTCGAGGCAGTACGTCACCGGATCTATGTCGGCGAAGACCGGCAGCCCACCCGCGAGGGTGACGGCCTCGGCGACTTCGACGTTCCCGAACGCCGGCACGACGACCTCGTCACCGAGTCGGACGCCTGCGGCCCTGAGCATTGCAGCAGTACCCATACTCGGATGGTGATTGTGCAATGTGAACTTCAAGTGACGCCCAACAAAAAAGGGTTGGACCCCGAACCGAAGTTCAGGATCCAACCCTTTCAATATTTGTTCGGCGGCGTCCTACTCTCCCACAGGGTCCCCCCTGCAGTACCATCGGCGCTGTAAGGCTTAGCTTCCGGGTTCGGAATGTAACC
>NZ_JBIVUZ010000016.1:0-281566 GCF_044768565.1 Streptomyces sp. NPDC091280 | reverse complement strand
ACCGCCCGTTTCCGCACACGGGAAGACGTCGCCAGGTTTCTCGACCCCGACAAAACCAAGATCAAACCGACGTGTTGATTCCCGGCAAGCCCTAAGCCCGCCAACCTCGTCCCCACTGGATAGGCAACGACCTTCGTACGGCAATCGAGCCAACTCGCTACAACTCGAAGATCACTTACGGGACAACCTTTAATGGATCTTCTGCTGCTCCAACCACTTGAAGACATCTGCCTTCTTGTACAGCACTTTGGCGTTCCTGCCTCGGCCGAGCTTGTAGCCTTTCAAGCCGAGTTTCGATGCCTCCCTATAGACCCAGCTCGTAGACATGTTGAGCATGGCAGCCACATCGGATGTGTCCATCAGGACGGGCTCGACTTTACGGTCCCTGCGTGGCGAGTCGATATCGGGCCGCGCTTGGTCGGGATGCGAGTGTGGTTCGCTGGGCAGCATGGCTCCTTGAGACTGGCCTGTGCTCGATCGTGGTAGCGATTCGGGCTGTGTTCTGGCCGATTTCCAAACATCGATGAATACTCGCCCTGTGCCACGGCCTAGAGCGCCAAGACGAGTTAGGGCAATGGTCGTGAGAATCGCCGGTTTGGCCAACCGGCGATCCGCCGTTATGTTGCCGCGCTGCATCGGGCGCTTGGATCGTTGGAACTGGCTAGTGGGCGCCTACCTCTCTGCCTCTTTCGGTTAGTGAAAGAAGGGCTGGGCAAGCTGCCCCCCCCCGGCGACGTGTGGCCGGACTTCGGGTGGAGCACCTGTGCTCCTGCCTGCAGTCCAGCGCGTCCCTGTGGCGGTGATCACGGATGTCCTTTGAGGGGTGCTGAGTAGGCTTCGGCCGTCGCAACGATGAGGTCGTGAGAGCAGGCGAAGCCATCGTTCAACTGCTGATGGGGCGTCAGAGAAGTCAGCAAGTGGTCAGCATGAGCCCTGAAAAACCTAGGGGCAGCTGCCATGACATGCGACTGGTTGTAGGGTGCAGAAAATAGCCCTTGACCTGCAAAAACGCAGGCAGGGAGCCTACTTGTGGGAGCGCCGCGATGTTGCGTACTATGTTCAAGTCCAAGATCCACCGTGCCACCGTCACCCAGGCCGACCTGCACTACGTCGGCTCCGTCACCATCGACGCCGAGCTGCTCGACGCCGCCGATCTGCTGCCCGGCGAGCTGGTCCACATCGTCGACATCACCAACGGCGCCCGCCTGGAGACGTACGTCATCGAGGGCGAGCGGGGCTCCGGTGTCATCGGGATCAACGGGGCCGCCGCCCACCTCGTGCATCCCGGAGACCTGGTGATCATCATCAGTTACGCTCAGGTGTCCGACGCCGAGGCCCGGGCGCTCTCGCCCCGGGTCGTGCACGTGGACCGCGCCAACCGGATCGTGGGTCTGGGCGCCGATCCGTCCGAACCGGTGCCGGGTTCGGAGCAGGCGCGCAGCCCGCAGGCCGTCACGGCCTGACCACCACACCAGGAGAAGGCCCATGAGCGAGATCGAGATCCGCGACGACCGGGCGGCGGGCCGCCTGGAGGCGATCGGCGACGGCGGCGAAGTCGTGGGCCGCATCGAGTACTTCGTCCTCGAAGCCCCCGAGCGCGCCCTCGTCCCCGTCCACACGATCGTGGAACCCGCCCACGAGGGAAAGGGCATCGCGGGTTCCCTGGCCCGTGAGCTGTACGGCATCGCCGCCCGCGAGGGCGTCGTCGTCGCCCCGCTCTGCCCCTTCGTCGTGAAGTGGGCCGCCCGCCACCCCGAGGAGGCCCCGGCCGCCGACCCCGCGCTCCAGCGGGCGGCGAAGGAGTGGCTCGGGGCGCATCCCGGCCGGTTCTAGAGCGACCGCGCGTCGCCGCATCGGTACCGGTTCCTGAAGGAAGGCCCTGCCCGCGTGCTCGCCCTGCTGCACACCTCGCCCGCCCACGTCCCGGTCTTCGACGCCCTGCGCGACGAGGACCACCAGGGCCTGGAACTAAGGCACTTCGTCGACGAGGACCTGTTGGCGCGGGCCCGGCGCGAGGGGCCGGAAGCGGTGGCCGGGGCGGTGCGGGGCGCGCTGGAGAGGGCTGTCGCGGAAGGAGCACGGGCGGTGCTGTGCACCTGCTCGACGATCGGTGCGGTCGCGGAGCGGGCCGGTGCCGATCTCGGTGTGCCGGTGCTGCGCGGCGACCGCCCGATGGCGGCGGCGGCCGTCGCCACGGGACCCCGCGTGGTCGTGGCCGCCACGCTGGAGAGCACGTTGGGACCGACCGTGACGTTGATCGAGGAGGAGGCCCGGCGCGCGGGCCGTCCCGTCGCCGTCCGCACCTTGCTCGTGGCCGGCGCGTGGGCCCGGTTCGAGGCCGGCGACACCGGGGGCTGCGCGCGTCTGGTGGTCGACGCGGTGGACGCGGTCGTGGACGCCGACGCGATCGTGCTCGCGCAGGGGTCCATGGCGGGCGCCCAGCGCCTGACGGCCACGCCGGTCCCGGTGCTGTCGAGCCCGCGGCCGGGGCTGGACGCCGGGGCTCGGGCGGTGTGGGCGAGGTGAGTCCGCCCGGGTGAGTGGCGGCGCGGGAGTCGGGTAGGCGGGGGAGTAGTCCAGAGCCGACGTACCCACTGGCCGGAGGACCACATGACCAACCCGTACCCCGACCCCGTACCGCCGGGACCCACCCCGGGACCCACGCCGGGCCCCGATCCCGTACCCCCCGGACCCACGCCGGGCCCCGGTCCCGTACCGCCGAACCCGACTCCCGGCCCGGTCCCGGAGCCCTTTCCGTCCCCCGTCCCGCCGGGGCCGGAGCCGGTACCGAGCCCGGAGCCGGGGCCGCCGCTCACCTGAGGCCGAGCCCGGCGTCCCGGCCGCTCTGCTGGCAGGATGGCCGGTATGGAACGTGTGCTTGGAATCGGCGGACACTTCATGCGGGCGGCCGACCCGGCGGCCCTCGGCTCTTGGTATCGGGACTGTCTGGGACTCGACGCCGACGAGCACGGGCTGTGGCGGCAGGAGGCCGGGCCGACCGTGTTCGCGGCCTTCCCGGGGGACACCGACTACTTCGGGTCCCCCCGCCAGCAGACCATGCTGAACTTCCGGGTCCGCGACCTCGACGCGATGCTCGCGCAGCTGCGGGCCAAGGGCGCGGACGTGGACGCGGAGACCCAGGAGATGGACGGCGTCGGACGGTTCGGCTGGGTCACCGACCCCGAGGGCAACCGCGTCGAACTGTGGCAGCCCGCCTGACCGGATCCCCGGCGGGCGGGCCGCGCACGGCGGCGGACCAGGTCAGCCCGTCACCTCCGAGCGGTCACCGCCCCAGAGCGTGTGGAACGAGCCGTCCCGGTCCACCCGGCGGTAGGTGTGCGCCCCGAAGAAGTCCCGCTGACCCTGCGTGAGCGCGGCCGGCAGCCGCTCGGCGCGCAGCGCGTCGTAGTAGGCGAGCGCCGCCGAGAAGCCGGGCGTCGGGACACCCTGGCGGGTCGCCGCGACGACCACCTCGCGCCAGTCGTCCTGCGCCGCCGCGATCTCCTGCGCGAACGTCCCGTCCGACAGCAGGCTCGGCAGATCCGCGCGGGCGTCGTACGCGGCGCGGATCCGGTCGAGGAAGGCCGCCCGGATGATGCAGCCGCCGCGCCAGATCGAGGAGACCGCGCCGAGGTCGACGTTCCAGTCGTACTCCTCGCTGCCCGCCGCGATCTCGTGGAAGCCCTGCGTGTACGACACGATCTTCGACGCGTACAGCGCCTGCTCGACCCGGTCCGCGAAGGCCGCCGCCTCGGCCTCGCCCAGCGGGGAGGCGGTGGGGCCGGCCAGTTCGCGCGAGGCCTCGCGCAGCGCCGCGTGGCCGGACAGGGAGCGGGCGAAGACCGCCTCGGCGATGCCGGAGACCGGGACGCCGAGGTCGAGGGCGATCTGGACCGTCCAGCGGCCGGTGCCCTTCTGCTCGGCCTGGTCCACGACGACGTCCACGAACGGCTCGCCGGTGGCCGCGTCCACGTGGGACAGCACCTCGGCGGTGATCTCGATCAGGTAGGAGTCCAGCCGGCCCGTGTTCCAGGTCCGGAAGATCTCGGCGATCCGCGCGGGGGAGTACCCGGCGACATCGCGCAGCAGCTGGTACGCCTCGCCGATCAGCTGCATGTCGGCGTACTCGATGCCGTTGTGCACCATCTTCACGAAGTGGCCGGCGCCGTCCGGACCCACGTGGGTCACGCAGGGCGCCCCGTCCGCCGCCTTCGCGGAGATCTTCTCCAGCATCGGACCGAGCGAGTCGTAGGACTCCTTCGGGCCGCCGGGCATGATGCTCGGCCCGTGCAGCGCGCCCTCCTCGCCCCCGGAGACCCCCATGCCGACGAAGTGGATGCCCTGCTCGCGCAGGTCGCGCTCGCGGCGGCGGGTGTCGGCGAAGTGCGCGTTGCCACCGTCGATGATCATGTCGCCGGGTTCGAGGAGCGGCGCGAACTCCTGGATCACCGCGTCCGTGGGGTCACCGGCCTTGACCATGATGACCAGGCGGCGCGGTCGCTCCAGCGCGGTCACGAAGTCCTTGGCCGTCTCCGCCGCGATGAAGTCGCCCTCGGCACCGAACTCCTCCACCAGGGCGTGGGTGCGGGACGCGGTCCGGTTGTGCACGGCGACCGTATAGCCGTTGCGCGCGAAGTTCCGGGCGAGGTTGCGGCCCATGACCGCGAGGCCCGTGACGCCGATCTGCGCTGAAGTGCTCATTCGGTTGGCTCCTAAGGATCAGGAAGATCAAGCCCGAGGACCAGGACGGCCCTGAACGTCGGTGGTACCGGTCGTGCTCGCCAGTATTGCCGCACGCCCCATCCTGGCCCGCCGCCACCCCGCCCGCACGTGCGCACCGCAACCGGGGCGGCCCGTCGGCCACTTGAGTCACGGGAGGCCGGTTGCCGTCTTGTCATGGCCTGTTCGTGGCGCTTATTTTTGGCCCTCCTGACGTATGTCGAGGGGGATTCTCCATGGCCGTACGCGGCCGGCACCGCCGGTATCAGCCGAACAGGATCAACCGTTCCTCGCTTCTCACGGTCACGGCGGGCGGTGCGGGCATCGCGATCCCCCTCGTCGGCGCCGGAGCCGGCAGCGCCCAGGCGGCCGACCTGAGCACCTGGAACAAGGTCGCCGCCTGCGAGTCCAGCGGCGACTGGAGCATCAACACCGGCAACGGGTACTACGGCGGGCTCCAGTTCACCCAGTCCACCTGGGAGGCCTACGGCGGCACGGCGTACGCGCACCGCGCGGATCTGGCCACCCGGGACCAGCAGATCGCCGTCGCGGAGAAGGTGCTCAAGGGCCAGGGGCCCGGCGCCTGGCCGGTGTGCTCGGTGCGCGCCGGACTCACCCGGGGCGGCGGCAGCCCCGACATCCACGTCGGCGGTACGAAGACGGGGAGCACCAAGGCCGAGGACGCCAAGGCGCCCACCGCGAAGCGGTCCGTGAAGGACGTACAGCCGCAGACCACACCGCAGTCCCGCGCGGGCACCGTCGAGATGTACACGGTGGTGCGCGGCGACACCCTCTCCGGGATCGCCGAGACCGAGCACGTCGACGGCGGCTGGCACCGGCTCTACAGCGCGAACCGCACGACCGTGGGCGACGACCCGAACCTGATCCTGCCCGGCCAGCGGCTGAGCCTGCACGGCAAGGCCGAGCCCACGACCCGCACCACGACGAAACCGGCCACCAAGGCGGCCACCAGGACCGAGACGAAGAAGGCCACCACCAAGAAGTCGACGAGTCACTCCCTCGTCGCCCCCGTCAACGCCCCCATCGGCACGGCCTACCACGCGGAGGGCTCCGCCTGGTCGAAGGGCTACCACACCGGCGTCGACTTCCTCGTCCCCACCGGCACCTCGGTGAAGGCCATCGAGGCGGGGCAGGTGGTCACGGCCGGCTGGGGCGGCTCGTACGGCTACCAGGTGGTGATCCGGCACGCGGACGGGCGGTACTCGCAGTACGCCCACCTGTCCGCGATCTCGGTGCGGGACGGCCAGTCCGTCGGCACCGGGCAGCGCATCGGGCGCTCGGGCTCCACCGGCAACACCACGGGCCCGCATCTGCACTTCGAGGTGCGGACGGGGCCCGGATTCGGTACCGACATCGACCCGCTCGCCTATCTGCGGGCCGGCGGCGTCAGGATTTGACTCGGGTGCGATGCCGGTCGTGGACCGGCATCATCACGTACAGCCCGGCGTGGAACGGGCCGAAATAGCTCGGTGGTTGAGCGGAGCCGGCCGGCTCCAGGGTCTCGTAACCCTCGCCGGCCGGCACCGCCGCCGGAGCCGGGACGAGCACCTCCCCGGCCGTGACTGCGAGGTCCGCGTCGACGTCCGCGCTCACGTCGACGGGCTGTCCAGGGAGGGCGTCGAGCAACTCCTCGATGGGCGACGGCGCCACGGGAGCCGCCGTGCCGGCGGGCGTGTGCTCGCTCTCCAGCCGCTCCGTGGTCAGCAGGATCAGACCGCCCGCCGCGACCACTCCGGCGCTCAGCGCCAGCAGCGTGCCCGTCGTGCCGTAGCGGAAGGTCTCGCCGAACATCGTGATACCGACGACGGCCGCCACCACCGGGTTCACGACGGTCAGGACCGCCAGCGGGGCCGCCAGGCCCGCGCCCCGGTAGGACGCCTGCGAGAGCATCAGACCGGCCACGGCGAAGACGGCGATGACGGCCAGGAAGGGGATGTCCGTCGCCGATATCGCGCCGTTGTCCCAGTCGACCGTCACCGTCTTCGTGAACACCGAGGACATGCCGAACGCTATGCCGGACGCGGTCGCCAGCAGCACGCTGCGCACCGCCGGGTGCCGGTGCGCGGCGCGGCCCGCGATCATCAGGGTCGCGACCACCGCGCCGGTGAACACCGCCACGGACACCCGCTGGGCGGTGCTCAGCGAGTGGCTGTCGGACGCGCCGACCAGGGAGAGCAGACCCGCGAGACCGATCGTCGCCATGATCGCGCCGCGCCAGGCGGTGGAACCGGCCTTGCGGCCGACGAAGAGGGCCGCCATCGGCAGCGCGAACACGATGGTCAGCGCGCCCAGCGGCTGCACCAGGCTCAGCGGACCGTAGGCCAGCGCCACCACGTGCAGCAGACCGCCCGTGCCGTTCAGCGCGACCGCCGCCCACCAGCTCGGGCGGCGCAGCGGCGCGTACTCCTGCTCGGGGGAGGAGACCGCGACACGCTCCTGCACGATCGCTCCGCCCGCGTAGGCCACGGCGGAGATCAGCGACAGCACGATGGACAACGCGAGGGCGCTCATCGGCAGCTCCTCTGCGTCAGGCGGGCACCTCTGGCACCACGCGGCGAACGGTCGGCTTTCATAAAGAACACGATCCCGCTTGATGTTCTTCCCGTCGTCGTACCTGAGCACCGATTGGGTAGTACTGCCGATGGAGTACGAATCGCCCCTTGTCCTCCCCAGGGTGGGCGACAGCAGGAGGACACCCCCTGGGTGGAACCCCTAGGAGACTTGGTACTACTGCTGTTCGTGGACCTCGACCCCGAACTCGCCGCGCTCCGGGCCCTCGGCGGCTTCTTCGTACTACGCACGGGCGCGGCACCGGACGGCCCGCTGCCGACCCTCGCGGAGACCTACGAAAACCCGTCGCCGGATGTTTACGGAAATTCCCTGACTTTCCGTGTGCGTACCGTCGCGGACCGTCTCCAGGCCCCTGAGCTGCGCATCGCCGCCTCGATCGCGCAGCAGGCACTCGCGGCCCGGCTGTGGTCGGCGGCCCTCGGCTGTGCCGCACTCCACGGCCAGGTCCCCGACCTCGACCCGCGCCTGCTGCACTGGGACGCCCGCGTCGGCGCCCCGGACGACCTGTGGCTCGCCGAGGTCCGCCCGCTGCCCGCCGACGCCCTCGCGGACGTCGTGCTGCACGGCCACCTGGAACCCCTGACAGCCGCCCTGGTCACCCACCACCGCATGTCCGCCGGCCTGCTGTGGGGCAACGCGGCCTCCGCGCTGGCGGGCGCGGCCCGCGAGCTCGACCGGTGGGCACGCGCGCGTGGCCGTCCGGAAGTGGCCACGCGCGCGCGTGCCCGCACGGCGGAACTCCTCGCCCACCCGCTCCTCGCCGGCACCGGAACCCTCACCGGCACCGCGTTCCGGCGCCGCAGCTGCTGCCTCTACTACCGGGTCCCCGGCGGCGGGGTCTGCGGCGACTGCTGCTTCGCACAACCGCCCGGCTCTTCCGCGAACGCCGCTTCTGGGTGACCATGAGTGCAATCAGCCGCTGAGAACAAGGGGTTACGGGTGCGAGTGGGACTGCTGACCCGGGAGTACCCGCCGGATGTGTACGGCGGCGCGGGCGTCCATGTGGAGTTCCTGGCCCGGGAGTTGAGGCCCCTGGTCGACCTGGACGTGCACTGCTGGGGCGAGGGCCGCACCGAGGGCGTCGTGCGCCACCGCCCCTGGCCGACCCTCGACGGCGCGAACGACGCCCTGCGCACGTTCTCCGTGGACCTCTCCATGGCCGCCGCCCTCGAAGGCCGCGAACTCGTCCACTCGCACACCTGGTACGCCAACCTCGCCGGCCACTTCGCCAAGCTCCTGCACGGCGTCCCGCACGTGATGACCGCCCACTCCCTGGAGCCGCTGCGCCCCTGGAAGGCCGAACAGCTCGGCGGCGGCTACGCCCTCTCCAGCTGGGCCGAGCGCACCGCGATCGAGGCCGCGGACGCCGTGGTCGCCGTGTCGGGAGCCATGCGCGAGGACATCCTCGCCTGCTACCCGTCACTGGACCCCGCCACCGTGCGGGTCATCCACAACGGCATCGACACCACGCTCTACCGCCCCGACCACGGCACCGACGTCCTCACCCGGCTCGGCATCGACCCCGACCGCCCCTACGTCCTGTTCGTCGGCCGCATCACCCGCCAGAAGGGTGTGCCCCACCTGCTGCGCGCGGTGCGCGGCCTCGACCCGGCAGCGCAGGTCGTGCTGTGCGCGGGCGCGCCCGACACGCCGGAGATCGACCGGGAGTTCCGTGTCCTCTTCGAGGAGCTGAGCCGGGTCCGTGAGGGCGTGCACTGGATCCCCCAGATGCTGCCCCGCCCGGAGGTCATCCAGCTCCTCACCCGTGCCACCGTCTTCGCCTGCCCCTCGGTCTACGAGCCCCTGGGGATCGTCAACCTGGAGGCGATGGCCTGCGGCACGGCCGTGGTCGCCTCCCGGGTCGGCGGCATCCCCGAGGTGGTCGCCGACGGCGCGACCGGCCTCCTGGTGGACACCGGGGAAAACTTCGAGGAGAACCTGGCGACGGCCCTCGACTCCGTGCTCGCCGACCCGGAGACTGCGAAGCGCATGGGCGAGGCGGGGCGCGAGCGCGCGGTGGGCGAGTTCGGCTGGGACGCCGTGGCGCTGCGCACCGCGCGGCTCTACGAGGAGATCCTCAAACAGGCTTAGTGTGCGCTGCTCAGGGGCAGGCTGGGGTCAACCAGGGTGAGGGGAGCGGCCATGCGTCGTGGCGGACCTTCGGTGCTCGGGATCGTACTGGCGGGCGGTGAGGGCAAGCGGCTGATGCCCTTGACCGCCGACCGGGCCAAACCCGCGGTCACCTTCGGCGGCACGTACCGCCTCGTGGACTTCGTACTGTCCAATCTCGTCAACGCCGACATCCTGCGCATCTGCGTCCTGACGCAGTACAAGTCGCACTCGCTGGACCGCCACATCACCACCACCTGGCGGATGTCCAGTCTGCTGGGCAACTACGTCACCCCGGTCCCGGCCCAGCAGCGCCTGGGCCCCCGCTGGTACCTCGGCAGCGCGGACGCGATCCTCCAGTCGCTGAACCTGATCTACGACGAGCGCCCCGAGTACGTCGCGGTCTTCGGCGCCGACCACGTGTACCGCATGGACCCCCGGCAGATGCTCGCCCAGCACATCGACAGCGGCGCGGGCGTCACCGTGGCCGGAATCCGCGTCCCGCGCGCGGAGTCCTCGCAGTTCGGCGTGATCACCCCGGGCTCGGACGGCCAGACGGTCGAGCGCTTCCTGGAGAAGCCCGCCGACCCGCCCGGCCTGGCCGACGACCCGGAGTGCGTGTACGCCTCCATGGGCAACTACATCTTCACCACCAAGGCCCTGATAGAGGCCCTCCAGCGGGACGCGGAGGACCTCGCCTCGGTGCACGACATGGGCGGCTCGATCCTGCCCGCGCTCACCGACCGGGGCGAGGCGGCGCTCTACGACTTCAGCGCCAACCACGTCCCCGGGGAGACCACCCGCGACCAGGGCTACTGGCGGGACGTCGGCACCCTGGACGCCTACTACGACGCCCACATGGACCTGATCGCCGAGCGCCCCGCCTTCAACCTCTACAACCGCAACTGGCCGATCTACACCCACTCCGGCCAGCTCTCCCCGGCCCGCTTCAACGCCGGCGGCATGGCCAGCGAGTCGATCATCAGCTCCGGGTGCCTCATCCGCGGCCAGGTCACCCGCTCGGTGCTCTCGCCGGGCGTGGTCGTCGACCCGGGCGCGGTCGTCCAGGGCTCGATCCTGCACGACAACGTCCACATCGGGCGTGGCGCGGTGGTCCGGGGCGCGGTCCTGGACAAGAACGTCGAGGTGCCGCCGGGCGCGACGATCGGCGTGAACCCGGAGCGCGACGCCGACCTGTACACGGTCTCCCAGGGCGGGGTCATCGCCCTGGGCAAGGGCCAACTGGTCACCTAGGAAAGGGAGTCCGGCCCCGGTGCGGCTCGATCGCGCCGGGGCTCCGTCGTGCCCCGACGCAGACTTGTCATGTCCCTGGACGGACGACGGAATCCGTGCTGTCATGCCAACTGCTGCCCATGACAACGTTGTTATGGAGGTTCCGTGCGCATCGGACGACTCAGAGACCGGCTCGCGGCCCTGCTCGCCCTGGCCCTCGGCATCGCCGCGCTGGCCGCCGTCCCCACCGCGAACGCCACCACCGCCGACGACCCCGTCGAGATCCACGGCCTGAAGGGCGAGTACTACACCCAGTCCGCCCCGGGCGCCTTCGACTTCGCCGACCTCAAGGCCACCGGCGTCGACCCGAACCTCGACTTCGACAACCTCGAACCCCGCCTCGCCTTCGCCACCGGCCGCTCCGACGACGTCAGCGTCCGCTGGACCGGCCGGATCGTCCCGGCGACGTCCGGCCCCCACACCTTCTCGATCATCGGCGACAACGGCTTCCGCCTCTGGATCGGCGGACAGCTCCTCATCGACCACTGGATCGACGACTGGGACAACGAACAGACCGCCCCGCCCGTCGAGTTGACCGCCGGCACGGCCTACGACATCAAGGTCGAGTACTTCGAGCACTACGGCGGCTCCAACCTCCACCTGCGCTGGACCGAACCCGGCGGCACCAAGGTCCCCGTCCCGCAGTCGGCCTTCCGCCTCCCCGAGGGCTACGCCTACGACGGCGCCCTCGCCACCGCGGTCACCGGCACCGGCCGCACCCTGAGACTCGACTTCGCCCAGCCCCTCACCGCACCTCCGGCCGACCTCGCCGACCACCTCGAAGCGGTGATCGGCGGCGCCAAGTGGCCGCTGGGGACGGCCCGTTCGGACCCGGCGGACCCGCGCACCCTGCTCGTCCCCCTCACCGAACCCGTCGTGGGCAACAAGACGGGCACCGCCCCGGGCACCGCCGACATCCGCTACGACGGCGAAGCCGGCCTCGCCACCGCCGACGGCAAGCTAGTCCACGCCTTCTGGAGCTCCGGCCTCAACCGCTCCACCCACGAACTGCGCACCCGGTGGGCCGACGAAGTGGGCCCGCGCAACGCCCTCCCCGAGTACCCCCGCCCGCAGCTCACCCGCGCCGACTGGCGCAACCTCAACGGCAGTTGGCAGTTCGCGGCGGCCACGGCGGGCGAACAGCCGCCGGTCGGCCGCGACCTGCCCGAGCGCGTCCTCGTCCCGTACCCCGTCGAGTCCCAGCTCTCCGGCCTCGAACGCCACGAGGACCGCATGTGGTACCGCCGCACCTTCACCGTCCCCGCCGACTGGAGGATCGGCTCGCACAAGCGCCTGATGCTCAACTTCGGCGCCGTCGACTGGCGGGCCGAGGTCTACGTCAACGGCACCAAGGTCACCGAACACCAGGGCGGCTACGACAAGTTCGGCGCCGACATCACCGACGCCCTGAAACCCGGCCGCACCCAGGAACTGATCGTCGGCGTCTACGACCCCACGGACGCGCCGAACGGCGAGAACCCCCCGATCGGCAAGCAGCGCCTCGACCCGAGCGGCATCTGGTACACCCCGACCTCGGGCATCTGGCAGACCGTCTGGATGGAACCGGTCGCCCCCGACCACGTCGACTCCCTCAAACTCATCCCGGACGTCACCAGGAGCCAACTCACCGTCGAGGCAAAGGGAGTTCGGGACGGCGTCCCGATCACGGCGACGGCGTACGACGGAAAGCGCGAGGTCGCGACAGCCCACGGCCGCACCGGAGCCCCCCTCACCCTGACCCTCAAGAACCCCCGACTCTGGTCGCCCGACAGCCCGTTCCTCTACGACCTGAAGGTCACCGTCGGCGAGGACCGCGTCGGCAGCTACTTCGGGATGCGCTCGATCGCCGTGGAGCAGGTGAACGGCGTCCCGCGCACGGTCCTCAACGGCAGCCCGGTCTTCATGATGGCCACCCTCGACCAGGGCTTCTGGCCGGACGGCCTCTACACCGCGCCGACCGACGCGGCGCTCGCCCACGACCTCAAGGTGCACAAGGAACTGGGCTTCAACGCCGTGCGCAAGCACATCAAGGTCGAGCCCGACCGCTGGTTCTACTGGGCCGACCGGCTCGGCCTCATGGTGTGGCAGGACATGCCCGCGACCACGGCCGGGGTGAACCCTTCTCCCGCCGCCCGCGCCGAGTACGAGCGTGAGCTGAAGCGGATGATCGACCAGCACATCAGCAGCCCGTCGATCGTGATGTGGGTGACCTTCAACGAGGGCTGGGGCCAGTACGACGAGGCCCGCATCGCCGACCAGGCCAAGGCGTGGGACCCGACACGCCTGGTCAACGGCATGTCCGGCATCAACCTCGGCGTCGACGGCGGCACCGGCGACATCATCGATGAGCACGGCTATCCCAGCCCGGCCCTGCCACCCCACCCGGACGGCAGGCGCGCCCTGGTCAGCGGCGAGTACGGCGGCCTCGGACTCGCGGTGCCGGGACACGCCTGGTCGGTCCAGCAGTCGTACGTGGACGTCGACCCGGCCGCCTACACCGACGACTACCTCGCCAAGCTCGCCGAGGTGCGCGCCCTGGCCTGCCGGGGGAGCAACGGCGCGGTCTACACCCAGATCTCCGACGTCGAGGGGGAGTTGAACGGCCTGATGACCTACGACCGGCGGGTGCTCAAGCCGGACGCGGAGCGGGTGAGAGCCGCGCAGCAGGCACTGATCCGCGACGCCTCGCGGGCGATCCCCGCGGGGTGCCCCGCCACCTGAACTCCGGGAAGAACCCATGAACTCCGGGAAGAACCCATAAGCCGCACCCGGCGACCGCGGCGCCGACCCCGTTCACGGTCGGCCCGCACCCGTCGGAGTGGGGTACGTCACCCCGGACGGGACCACCGGTACGGAAGTGACCTCAGGCGCCACTGGAGTCCCGCCCCTCACACAGGGGCGGGACCGGGGCGAACCGTAACCTGACGTTAACTGTGCGTAGCTTGATCGTACTTGACCGTAATCACTTGTCGGCGCTTGACTGCTTGCTCACCCCTAGTCGACGCGAGGCAAGCCTTTGACTTCCGACCTGCTCGCTCCACTCGACCTGGCGTTCTGGAACATCGAGTCCGACCGGAACCCGATGCACCTGGGCGCACTCGGCGTCTTCTCGGCCCACTCGCCGACCGCGGGAGCCCACGCCGCCGACCTCCTCGCCGCCCGCGCCGCCGGCGTCCCCGGGCTGCGGATGCGCATCCGGGACATATGGCAGCCGCTGTCCCTGTCCTTCGGCAGCGCCACCCGCGAGGAGGACCCCGACTTCGACCCGCTGCACCACGTCCGGCTGCACGCCCCGACCGCCGACTTCCAAGAGGTCGCGGGCCGGCTCATGGAACGCCCGCTGGAACGCGGCCGGCCCCCGTGGGAGGCCCATGTCCTGCCCGGAGAAGACGGTGTCTCCTTCGCGGTGCTCTTCAAGTTCCACCACGCCCTCGCGGACGGACTGCGGGCGCTGACCCTGGCCGCCGCCATCCTCGACCCGATGGACCTGCCCGAGCGGCGGCCCCGCCCCGAGGAACCCGCGCGCGGCCTCCTGCCCGACGTGCGCAGGCTGCCCGGGCTGGTCCGGGGCGCCCTCTCCGACCTCGGCCGGGCCCTCGACATCGGGGCGTCCGTCGCCCGCTCCACCCTCGACGTCCGCTCCTCGGCGGCACTGGCCTCCGAACCGTCCGGCACCCGCCGTACCGCCGGAGTCGTCGTCGACCTCGACGACGTGCACCGCATCCGCAAGACGGCCGGGGGGACCGTCAACGACGTGCTCATCGCCGTCGTCGCGGGCGCCCTGCGCCGCTGGCTCGACGAGCGCGGCGACGGCAGCGCGGGCGTCGCGCCCCGCGCCCTGATCCCCGTCTCCAAACGCCGCCCGCGCAGCGCCCAGCCGCAGGGCAACCGGCTCTCCGGGTACCTGATACGGCTGCCCGTCGACGACCCCGACCCGCTCGGGCGGCTCGACTCCGTGCGCGCGGACATGGACCGCAACAAGGACGCGGGCCCCAACCGGGGCGCGGGTGCCGTCGCCCTGCTCGCCGACCACGTGCCGGCGCTCGGCCACCGGCTCGGCGGACCCCTCGCCGCGCAGGCCGCCCGGCTCTGGTTCGACATCCTGGTCACCAGCGTCCCGCTGCCCGGCATCGGCCTCAGCCTCGGCGGCAACCCGGTCACCGCGGTCTTCCCCTACGCCCCGCTGGCCGGCGGGCAGTCCCTGGCGGTCGCCGTCTCCACCTTCCGGGGACACGTCCACTACGGGCTCGTCGCCGACGCGGCGGCCGTACCGGATCTCGACGTGTTCGCCCGCGCCCTCACCGAGGAGGTGGAGACGCTCATCACCGCCTGCGGGTCGTGACGTGGCACGGGTTTGGTGCTGTGGCCCGGCGCTCCGTAAAATTCCCTGTTCGACGGCCGGCGCGCTCTGAGCGCCGCCGCGGACCACCCAAGGAAACGGCAGCGCGATGACGGTGACAGAGAACGGCTCCACGACCCCGGACGAGGTCGTGTACGGGCCCGGCATCGACCCCGAGCGGCTGGCCGTCTGCCTCAGCGTGCTCGACGAACTGGAGAAGATCGACGTCGACCACCCCGACGCGATCACCGTGCGCCGGGCCACCGCCGGCATCTACCGCAGCGTCAAGCAGCGCCGCCGCCAGGAGCGCCGGGCCGCGAAGACCGCGCACGACAAGGCCGTCACCGAGTCCACCGCGACCGGCTCCGCCCAGCGCATCGACGACGAGACCGAGGGCCTGCTCCCGTCGTCGGTGACCGAGGAGGGCCGGATCGCCGGGATACTCCAGCGCCCGCGCTCCTGCTACACCTGCAAGACCCGGTACGTGGAGGTCGACTACTTCTACCACCAGCTCTGTCCCGACTGCGCCCGCCTCAACCGCGAGAAGCGCGACGCCCGCGCCGACCTCACCGGCAAGCGCGCGCTGCTCACCGGTGGCCGCGCCAAGATCGGCATGTACATCGCGCTGCGGCTGCTGCGCGACGGCGCCCACACCACGATCACCACGCGTTTCCCCAAGGACGCCATCCGCCGCTTCAAGGCCATGGACGACTCCGCGGACTGGCTGCACCGCCTGGAGGTCGTCGGCATCGACCTGCGCGACCCGGCCCAGGCCGTCGCGCTCGCCGACCGGATGGCGCAGGAGGGCCCGCTCGACATCCTGATCAACAACGCGACCCAGACGGTACGGCGCCTGCCGTCCGCCTACGCGGCACTGATCGACGGCGAGAGCGCGCCGCTGCCCGCCGGTGAACTCCCCGCCCACCACGTGATCGGCGCGTTCGGCTCCGGCGCGGTCGACGGCCTCGCCGCGCTGCCCGTGGGCACCAGCGGCCTCGACGCCCAGCAGGTCGCCGACCTGGCCCTGGTCGCGGGCAACGCCAGTGTCGCCCGGCACCTGGACGGCACCGCGATCGACGCGGGCGGCCTGGTGCCCGACGTGGTCGACACCAACACCTGGGTGCAGACCATCGAGCAGATCTCCCCGGTGGAGCTGCTGGAGACCCAACTCTGCAACTACACCGCGCCGTTCATCCTCATCAGCAAGCTCCGCCCGGCCATGGCGAGCGCCGCCAGGACGGCGACCAGCGGGCGGTCGTACATCGTCAACGTCTCCGCAATGGAGGGCGTCTTCGGCCGCGGCTACAAGGGTGCCGGCCACCCCAACACCAACGCGGCGAAGGCCGCGATGAACATGGTGACCCGCACCAGCGGCCAGGAGATGTTCCAGTCCGAGGGCATCCTCATGACCTCCGTCGACACCGGCTGGATCACCGACGAACGCCCCCACTACGACAAGCTCCGCCTCGCCGAGGAGGGCTTCCACGCACCGCTCGACCTGGTCGACGGCGCGGCCCGGGTCTACGACCCGATCGTGCGCGGCGAACAGGGCGAGGACCTGTACGGCGTGTTCCTGAAGGACTACGCGCCGGGCAAGTGGTGACCCGCTGAGGGGGCGGGCGGCGCGGACGACCTCAGCCGGTCGTGGACCGCGTATCCGCCCGACGCGTAGGCCGCCCGCACGCGGGTGCCGCCGTCCACCAGCAGGTCCGCCCCGGTGATCCACTCGGCCTGGTCGGAGGCCAGCCACAGCACGGCGCGTGCGATGTCGGCCGGTTCGCCGATCCGGCCGAGCGGCAGCCCGGCGGCGACCGCCTCCTCGCCGTGTTCCCACACGAAGCGGGCCAGGTCGGTGCGGACGAGACCGGGGGAGACGGAGTTGACCCGCACCCCCGGGGCCAGTTCACCGGCGAGCTGCCGCGTGAGGTGGAGCAGGGCCGCCTTGCTGGTGGAGTACGCGCCCACGTTCGGCCCGACATGCCCGGCGCCCTCCGTGCACACGTTCACCACCGCGCCCCCGTGCTCCCGCAGCCACGCCCGCCACGCGCACTGCACCAACCGCAGCGGCGCCTCCACGTTCACGGCGAACGCCGTCCGCCAGGCGTCCGGATCGGCCTCCATCAGCGGGCCGTACGGCTGGTTCGTCGCCGCGTTGTTGACGACCACGTCGATCCGGCCGAACGCGCGCAGCGCGAACTCGGTCAGGGCCCGCGGGTGTTCGGGGTCGCCGACATCGCCGGCCAGTCCGACCCCGCCCAACTCCTCCGCGACGAGCGCCACTTCACCGGCGTCCCGCGCACTCACGCACACCAGCGCCCCGGCCCCGGCGAACGCCTCGGCGACCGCGCGACCGATCCCGCGAGTGCCCCCGGTGACCAGGACGGCCCGGCCCCGCAGACCGTACGACGACGACGTCATCGCCGTACGATCTCATGACGGACCGTCAGTCGACAGCCCCCAGGCGGGAGTTGGGCAGTCGGGAGTTGCGGGCGGCGACGATGCCCAGGACCGTGCGCCAGTCCTCCAGGACCCCGGCGTCGAGGCCGACGACCTTGGCCGCGTCGTCGGCCTGGCGCAGGGTGATCGCGTCGTCGGCGAGCGGGTCGCGCTCGAAGGCGGCGGCCTCGGCGCGGGACATCGGACCGCCCTGGGCCCGGAGCGTGAGTGTGCTGCGCGCGGAGAGGTCGTGGTCCGGCGCGGCGGTGGCCAGATAGCGCTTCGCGGGCACGTGCAGCGCGACCAGCCGGGCGACCCGGACGCCGAGCAGGGCGTGGACCGCGTCCGCCGCGTGGTCGGCGTGCCCGGCGTCGTCGCCCGGCCGCAGGAGATGCCCGATGTCGTGGACCAGGCCGGCGATCTGGAGTTCCTTGTCGGCGGGGCGACTTCGGCGCAGCAGCGCGGCCGTCTGCAACGCGTGGTCGTGCAGATCGACCGGATCACCGCTTCTGTCGGGGGTGTCCCAGGCGCCCCGGCAGGCGTACAGCAGATCCATCAGCTCCTCGACGCTGCGCAACTCCATGCGTCAGTCCTCCCGCGAGACAGCCTGTGCGCAGGCCACGAGATCATGGCGAGCTTGCGGACCGGCCAACGGGACCTGAACTGCGCGACGCCTTCAGTGACGTAGGTCATGTTCTCGGTCCTGTGTACGGAGATGTAGGCCGAGCGGGTGACCGTCAAACCGCGCATGATGGAGCAAAACGGTTCAGATCATGGCCGAAGAACACGGGGAGACTTGCAATAGTTACCCCATGTTTTCAGCCCCATCGAGCGCCGGGCCGCTCATTTGGTTAACCTGAGGCGGACGGACAGCGACAAGGGGTCCCACCCACACCCATGGTCCGTCCCGGGGCCGGCCGTTCACCACGGCCTGCTCTTCCACGAGTAACCGGCGCCACCGCGTCCGAACTGCCTTCAACCCACACCCGAGCGGGCCTCAGGTACCGGACCGGAGACCGGCCGGTACGCCCCGAGGGTGACCCGACACATAAGGAGTGCGCGGTGACACCGGAGAAGACGAATCGCGAGCAACGCCCCAAGGAACGCACGGAGCGTTCGGGCCACCGGTCCGACGAGCTCGGCAGCCTGGCCGTGTGGGCCCGCTCGGCCCCCATCCGTCTCGCGGGCTACGAGGACGACCTCGCCGAGCCCCACATCCTGCCCAGCGTGGACTGACCCCGCCGGAGACCCCATCGCGATCGCCGACGGCATGGGCGTGCGAAAATCGCGCCCATGCTGATCAGAGAAGCCGCGGCCGACGACTGGCCGCGGATCTGGCCTTTCTGGCACCGGATCGTCGCCGCGGGCGACACCTACACCTGGGCCCGGGACACCTCCGAAGAGGCGGCCCGGGCCCTGTGGACGTCCCCGCCCAAGCGCGTGTACGTCGCAGAGGACGAGACGACGGGAACGATCGTCGGCTCCGCCTTCGTCACCCCGAACTACGGCGGCCCCGCCGACCGCATCGCCAACGCCGGCTTCATGGTCGACCCCGACCACGGCGGCCGGGGCATCGGCCGCGCCCTCGCCGAACACATCCTCACCGCCGCCCGCGAGCAGGGCTTCCGGGGCATGGTCTTCAACGCGGTCGTCGAGACCAACCCCGCCGTCAAGCTCTGGCTCTCCCTCGGCTTCACGATCCTGGGCACGGTGCCGGACGCCTTCGACCACCCCCGGGACGGCCGCGTGGGCCTGCACATCATGCACCGGGCTCTTTAGGCTCCTCAGTCGAGCGGTGCGGTGCGCGTCCACGGACGCAGCTTCTCCAGCTGCTCGGCCAGCTCCAGCAGCGCCGCCTCAGAGCCCGGCCGCCCCACCAGCTGGACGGCGCAGGGCGCGCCCGAGGGCAGGGTGCCGAACGGGACCGACATCGCGGGCCAGCCGGTGAGGTTCCACGGGGGAGTCATCGGCGAGTAGTTGGTGTTGGCCAGCACATTCCGCAGCCAGCCCCGCTCGTGCCACGGCCCGGCCTTGGGGGAGCGGCGGGCCAGCGCCGCCGTCAGCAGGATGTCGTGCTCGGCGAAGAACGGCGTCAGCCGCTCCCGCAGCCGCTCCCGGCTGCTCCCGGTGCGGACGCTCTTCACGAACCGCCGCCCGATCGCCGCGTGCACCCGGGTCCGCCGGGCCAGCCGCCGCGGGTCGAGCCCCGCCGCGTCCACCGAGGTGCCCGCCGTCCAGTGGGCGAGCGAGGTGGTGCTCAGGGAGAGGGGATACGGCGGATCCGCGCGGTGCAGCGCGTGGCCCGCCCCGGCCAGCAGCCCGGCCGCCTCCCGGACCGCGGTCGTATACGGCTTGCTCACGGCCACTCCGGCGAGCGGGCTGCGCACGGAGACGGCGATCTTGCGGGCGGTGGGCTCCTCGGGGCGTACGACCTCGGTGTCCGCGATGACCGAAAACATCAGCCGGGCGTCCTCGACGGTCGTCGCCAGGGGACCGTTCTCGGACATTCCGAACCAGTCGCCGTCGCCGATCCCGGCGGGCACCACCCCGAAGCCCGGCTTGATCGTGACCAGGCCGCAGTTCGCCGCCGGGATGCGCAGCGAGCCCATGCCGTCGTTGCCGAGCGCGATCGGCACCATGCCCGCCGCGACCGCCGCCGCGCTGCCGCCCGAGGAGCCCCCGGCGGTGCGGGTGGTGTCCCACGGGTTGCGGGCCGTGCCGTGGACGCCCTCGGTGGTGCCGAAGACACACAGCTCGGGCACGTTCGTCAGCCCCACGACCACCGCGCCCGCCGCGCGCAGCCGGGCCACGGTGAGGTGGTCCTGCTCGGCGGGGGTGTCCGGCGTCGCGGCCGAACCCACCCGGGTGGACTCGCCGGTCACGGGGAGGTTGTCCTTCACGGCCACCGGCACCCCCGCGAGCGGCAGTTCGGCCAGGTCGGCCCGCGCGCCGACCGCGTCGGCCTCGGCGAGCGCGGCCTCGGCCCGCACCACCCGGAACGCGCCGACGCGCCCGTCCAGCCGCTCGATCCGGGCGAGATGCTCGGCCACCACCTCACGGGGTGTGGCCCGCTTCTCGCGTACGGCGGCGGAGATCTCGGCGGCGGTACGGCCGATCCAGCTGGTCACGGGCGCGCTCCTTCAATCTACTCGCGAGTACGTAGGGAGAACTGTGCCTCGGCCGGGGCCCCGCGTCGAGAGGTGACCGGCCTTGGACATTCGCGCCCCTCTTCTTGGACTTTTCACGGGCCGGTACCGGGCGGATGCCCACTGACCTGCTGGTCATCCGATCAATGGCTCAACTTGGCTGCTTCCGCCGCCCGTTGACAGCCTCTGAACGCAGTCCAATCATCAGTCGTCCGATCAATCGCGACCGGTGGAGTGGCATGGCTGTGCGTGGCAAGAGACGTTTCCGGCTGATCGGCTTCGCGGCGGTGCTCGCGCTGCTCACGGCGCCCGTGACACCCGCGGTCGCGGCACCGGCCGACGCGGCTCAGGCCGTCGCGGCCCGGCAGGCGCAGCAGGCGGCCCCGCTGACCGTACCCGCGCTCACCAACTGGACCCCCGCGCCCGGGAGTTACGACTTCGGCGCCGGGACCCGGCTGGTGGCCGACGGCGCGAGTGAGCGCAGGGTCGCCGACACCCTCGCCGACGACCTGGCGGCGGCGGGACACGGCACCGTGCCCGTCGTACCCGGGGGCTCTGTCCGGCCCGGCGACATCGTGATCCAAGTCCGTCCGCAGCAGCGCTCGTTGGGCGCGGAGGGCTATGAACTCCGGGCGGGCGCACGGCTCTCGCTCACCGCCGCCACCGAGACCGGGGCCTTCTACGGCACCCGCACCCTCCTCCAGCTGCTCGCCCAGGGGGACCGCATCCCGGCCGGACGCACGGTCGACGTACCGCGCTACAAGGAACGCGGAGTCGGCGTCTGCGCCTGCTACATCCACATCTCCCTGCCCTGGCTGGAGAACCTGGTGCGCGAGATGGCGTACCACAAGCTCAACCAACTGCTCCTGGAAATCAAGGTGAAGAGCGACGCGCACCCCGAGGCGAACACCTGGGGCTACTACACCAAGGACGAGCTGCGCCGTCTCGTGGCCCTCGGCGACACGTACCACGTCGAGATCATTCCCGAGATCAACTCCCCGGGCCACATGGACCCGTGGATAGAGAACCGCCCCGACCTCCAGCTCACCGACAGCGACGGCAACAAGCAGCCCGCCCGCCTCGACGTCACCCAGCAGGCGGCCTTCGACTACTACACCAGCCTGATGGACGAGTACGCGCAGGTCTTCACCGCCCCGGCCTGGCACATGGGCGCCGACGAGTACATGCTCGGCTCCGACTACTCCAAGTACCCGCAGATGCTGCGCTACGCCCGGGAGAAGTACGGCGCGAACGCCACCCCGCAGGACGCCTACATCGACTTCATCAACCGGGTGCAGGCCTACGCCGCGAGCAAGGGCAAGCAGCTGCGCATCTGGAACGACGGCCTCACCGGCGCCAACACCGTGCCGGTGGCGCCGGGCACCACGGTCGAGCACTGGCTCGACGTGCAGGAGAAGCCGAGCCGACTCATCGCCCAGGGCTACTCGTTGATGAACGCGGCCTACTCCCTCTACCTGGTGCGCGGCGGCTTCCACAGCGACACCGAGTCGCTGTACGACCAGAGTTGGGACCCGCGCAGCTTCGAGGGCGAGCGGCTCACCTCCAGCACCGGCATCACCGGGGCGAAGATCAGCCTCTGGCCCGACAACGGGCGCGGCGAGACCGAGAACGAGGTCGCCGCCGACACCGAGCCCGCGCTGCGCCACCTCGCCCAGGCGACCTGGGGCGACCCGCACCCCGACGCCACCTACGCGCAGTTCACCGCGCGCGGCACGGCGGTCGGTCACGCACCCGGCAGGCAGGATCTGACCCGGGTACCGGTGCCGGACGGCACGTACACCTTCCGCACCGCCGGTGCCTCCGTCGAGGCCACCGTGCAGCGCACGGCGGACGGTTACGCGACGCTGCGGACCGCCGACGGCTGCCTGGAGATACAGGGCGGCAAGCTCACCCTCAACGTGCCGCTCCAGCCGGGAACCGCCGCCGTCCCGCAGCCCTGCGACACCGCGAACACCATGCAGCGCTGGGAGTTGGCGCCCGCACCGAGCGGCTACCGGCTCGTGAACGCCATCACGCAGATGGCGCTGAGCGTGGCCGACGACGGCCGCCTCGTCCAGTACCCGCCGGACCAACACCGGCCCGCAGTCTGGCACTTGACCGCCCCCTGACCAGAGGAGTCCCACCCCCATGGCCCTCTCCAGACGACTCTTCGTCCTCTCGGCCACCGCGCTCGCGGCGACCGGCACCGCCACGACCCGGGCCCTGGCGACGCCCCCGCTGCCGTCCGAGTCCCGCTCCCGCATCCCCGTCGGTCCGGCCGACACCGAGGCCGACCTGGTCCGCAAGGCCTCCCAAGTCCGGCCCACCGCACGGCAGGTGGCCTGGCAGGACCTGGAGCGGACGGCGTTCCTGCACTTCGGCGTGAACACCTTCACCGGTCTGGAGTGGGGGACCGGGGACGAGGACCCGAACGTCTTCCAGCCGACCGGCCTCGACACCGACCAGTGGGCCCGCGCCCTGCGCGACGGCGGTTTCAAGCTCGCCATCCTCACCGTCAAGCACCACGACGGCTTCGTCCTCTACCCCTCCCGCTACACCGACCACACGGTGGCGCACAGCAGTTGGCGTGCGGGCCGGGGCGACGTACTGCGCTCCTTCGCCGACTCCATGCGACGGTACGGACTCAAGGCCGGCGTCTACCTCTCGCCCGCCGACGAGAACCAGTACCTCCATGGCGTCTACGCCAACGGCAGCGCCCGCGCCGGCCGGACGATCCCCACACTCGTCGACGGCGACGACCGCACACCGGACGCCTTCTACACGCTGGACGCCACCGACTACGGCGCCCATATGCTCAACACCCTCTACGAAGTGCTGACCGAGTACGGCCCGATCGACGAGGTGTGGTTCGACGGCGCCCAGGGCCGCATCCCGCCGGGCCACGTCGAGGACTACGACTGGGACAGCTGGTACACGCTGGTCAGATCACTCGCCCCGGACGCGGCGATCGCCGTGACCGGACCGGATGTGCGGTGGGTCGGCAACGAGGGCGGCATCGCGCGGGAGGACGAGTGGAGCGTCCTCCCGGTCAAGGAGGAGCAGTACGGCCGCACGGACTGGGCGCTGTCCTACGACACCCCCGACGAGGGCAGCCGCAGCGCGCTCGTGGCGGCCCTGCCGAACACCGACTACCTCCAGTGGTGGCCGGCCGAGTGCGATGTGTCCATCCACGACGGCTGGTTCTACCACCCGGGCCAACTCCCCAAGAGCGTCGACGAATTGATCGACATCTACTTCGGGTCGGTGGGCCGCAACGCGGTCCTGCTGCTCAATGTGCCGCCGGACACCGACGGTCTGCTGGCCGACCCGGACGTGGCGCGGCTGCGCGAGTTCCGTGAGCGCGTGGACCGGGAACTGCCCGAGGACCTGGCGCGCGGAGCCCGGACGGTCACCGCACCGGGCCGGGTCACCCACGACCTCGGGACGGAACGCGCGGTGGACCGGGTCCGGTTGGCGGAGGACGTCGGCCGCCACGGCCAGCAGGTCGAGGCCTTCGTCGTGGAGGCGTACGTCGGCGGGACCTGGACCGAGGTGTCCCGGGCCGGGACGGTCGGCGCCAGTCGCATCCTGCTGCTGTCCGCGCCCGTGAGCGCCCGGCGCTGGCGGGTCCGGGTGACGGCGGCCCGGGACACCGCGTGGATCGCGGAGTTCGGGCTGTACAAGTCGCAGGTCTGAGCGGGCCCCGACCCGGCCTCACATGTCCTTGAGCAGCTTCTCCAGGAAGGCCACCGACTCGGGGCCGGGCAGCGCCACCAGGCTCAGCCGGTCCATCACGGCGAGATAGTGGTCGACCTCCTCCGCCTTGTCCAAGTACAGGGCGGAGGTGAGCTGTTCGAGATAGACGACGTCCGGCAGGTCCGGGACCGGGAAGCGCAGCACGGTGATCGGACCGCCGGCCGCGGCATGGCCGCCCACGTGGAAGGGCAGCACCTGGAGCGTGACGTTCGGCAGGGCGGCGGTCGCGACGAGGTGTTGGAGCTGGTCGCGCATCACGTCGGCCCCGCCGAGCGGCCTGCGCAGTGCCGCCTCGTCCACCACGACCCACAGCCTCGGCGCTCCGGGCCTGGTCAGCAACTCCTGGCGGGTCATGCGGAGTTCGACGCGGCGCTGGATGGAGTCCGGGCTGTCGGTGGGGCGGCCGAGCCGGATGACGGACTCGGCGTACCCGGCGGTCTGCAACAGGCCCGGGATGAACTGGACTTCGTAGGTGCGGATGAGGGAGGTGGCCTCCTCCAGCCCCAGGTGCTGTTCGAACCAGGCCGGGAAGGAGTCGCCGTAGGCGCGCCACCAGCCGGGTTCGTTGGCGCGGCGGGCCGAGTCCAGGAACTCCTGGCGGGCGTCCGGCTCGTGCAGGCCGTACAGCGTCAACAGGTCGGCGACATCGCGCTCTTTGAAGCCGACGCGGCCCAGTTCCATCCGGCAGAGCTTGGCGTCCGAGGCGCGGATGGCCGAAGCGGCCGTGTCCCGGGTGATGTTGAGGGACTCGCGCAGTCGGCGCAGCCGGGTGCCCAGCATGATGCGCTGGACGGTCGGGCCACCGCGCTGGAGGCTCAGTATGTCCGTGCCCGAGGGGGCGTGTTCCGGTTGAGCTGCACTCATGTTCATCCCCTCGGCGGTCGCGCCGATCCCGTCCGCGCGTTCTCGGGACCCAAAACAGGATCGTAGCACCGAGGTTCCGGATAACTGCGGGGAGTGAAGGAGCCGGAAGGTGCCGGCCTGTGTCCGGCGCCTTCCGGCCATCCGCGGGTCTGCCTGACTTCAGCGGCCGGGGAGTAGGCCGTCGAAGTCGCCGTCCTTCACACCGCGGACGAACGCGGAGATCTCGGCGCTGGTGTAGACGAGCGCCGGACCTTCGGGGTGGCGCGAGTTGCGTACGGCGATGTGGCCGTCGGAGAGCGCGGCCAGCTCGACGCAGTTGCCCTCGGGGTTGCTGTGGTGGCTCTTGCGCCACTCCGCGCCGCTCAGCAGGGTCGCCGACATGCCGTTCGCGTGCTTGGTCTGAGGCCTCATCGCTCCCCCGGAAGATCGAATGCAATTGCAGCTTCAATTGCACCCATTGGTGATGTGGAGGACGATAGCCCTCGGGGGCATCGCTCGCAAGATCATCTGCAATTGCAGCGGTAATTGCCGATGCACTTGCGTTCGCGGGGGCACTCGGAGGACCATGTTCCGGACAGGTGTAGTGCGCGCAGTTGTTCTCTTGGGGTCTCAGGGGTCGCGATGTCCGCAGAGCAAGTCGTACGGCCGCTCGACTCCCTGCGGATCGAGGGCACTTGGGAGTGGCTGTGCCGGGCCGTCGACGAAGTGGGTCGACCCGCACCGGGGCAGACCGTGACCCTGGTCCCGTCCGCCGGGGACGGGGGCGACCCTGCTCTGTGCTCCGTCCTGGTCGTGCCGCCGATGCCTCAATCGGCCCATGTGGCACGGGACTTCACCCGCGCGGCGCTCGCCGAGCGGGCCGGGGACGAAGTCGTCGACGACATGGCGGTCACCGTCTCGGAACTGGTGAGCAACGCGCTGCGCTACGGCCGGGCCCCCAACTCCCTGGTGGCACCCCAGCCTTCACTGTGGCTCGCGGTGTGGGACCGGCTGCCGTACGCGGTGTGCGCGGTCACCGACGACAGCGACCGCGTACCCGTGGAGGGGCACCCCGACGAGTTCGCGGAGTCCGGGCGCGGCCTCCAGGTGGTCTCCGCGCTCAGCGACTCCTGGGGCTGGAACCCGCGGGCGGGCGGCGGGAAGACGGTCTGGGCGCTGTTCCGGCTCTGACGCCGGACGCGGCGAGGAGCGCGAACGCGCCCGGGAGGACGAACGCGAGAAGCGGGGCACCGGCTCGACGCCGGTGCCCCGCTTCGGTGTTGGCGCTCAGACCTTGCGGCCGATACCGCAGATCGTGTCCACGTCCGACGGACCCTGCCCCACGTCGACCGGCTCCGGTCGCCACTGCGAGATCGGGACGATGCCGGGCTCGACGGGTTCGAGACCCTCGAAGAAGGCCGTCACCCGCTCGGGGCTGCGCAGGTAGTACGAGCTGGCCGAGTTGTCGTTGTACACCGAGATCGCCTGGTTGAGCGCCTGGTTGGTGTCGGTGCCGTCGGTCAGCGCGAGATAGCTGCCCGGGGGCAGTGCCTCCAGGAAGCGGGCCACGACGGCCTCGGGCTCGTCGGAGTCCGGGATCTGGCCCAGGATGCCCAGCATCGTCAGGGCGATCGGCTTGCTGAAGTCCAGCGTCCTGGCCGCCGCTTCGAGGATCGTCTCGGGGTCGCGCACATCGGCCTCGACGTAGGCGCAGGCACCCTCAGGGGTGCTCGTGAGGAGCGCCTGGGCGTGCACGAGGACCAGCGGATCGTTGTCGACGTAGACGATCCGGCTCTCGGGCGCGATGCGCTGCGCGACCTCGTGCGTGTTGTCGACGGTCGGCAGGCCGGTTCCGACGTCGAGGAACTGGCGGATGCCCGCCTCGGCGGCGAGATAGTGCACCGCCCTTACCAGGAAGCCTCGTTGGAGCCGGGCGAGGAGCGCGATGTCCGGGAACATCTTGACGATCATTTCGCCGGCTTCGCGGTCGGCGGCGTAGTTGTCCTTGCCGCCCAGGAGGAAGTTCCACACACGGGCGGAGTGCGGCCGGTCGAGCTGGAGCCGGTCGGCCAGCGGGTCTTCGGAAGTCATGGGCAAAGCCTCACACGAAGTACCCGGCGGTGTCCGGCGATTCGGGCTCGAAACGGGAGACACAGCACTTTCACACCCGGGCCGGGCCCGTGCTGTCCCGTTCGATCAGCCGCGGCACCGGTACCCGCACCGTGCGCGCCGGTCCGCCGTCCAGCAGCGCGGTCAACTCCCGGGCCGCCGTGCGGCCGAACTCCACACTGTCCCGGGACAGCGCCGACAGCCACGGCCGGACCATGCGGCACAGCGCCGAGTCCTCCCACGCGACCACCGACACGTCCGCCGGTACGGAGAAGCCGAGTTCGGTCGCGGCGGCCACCCCGGCGACGGCCATCACGTCGTTGTCGTAGATCAACGCCGTCGGGGGAGCGGCCACTTCGAGCACCCGGCGGGTGACGGCGGCGCCCGCCGCGTCCGAGTAGTCGGTGGTCACCGAGCGCACCTCGGACAGCCCGCGCCGCGCGGCCTCGGCGCGCAGGGCGCGGATCCGGCGCTCGGTGTGCGCGAGACCGGGCAGACCGGCGATGTGCGCGACACGGCGGTGGCCGCGCGCGTACAACTCGTCGACCACGGACGCCATCGCGCCCGCGTCGTCGGCCCACACCGTCGACAGTCCGGGATGCCGTTCGTCCGGCGCGCCGCCTATCACCACGGCGGGCAGGCCCAGTTCGTCGAGGAGGTCGGGCCGTGGATCGGCGGTGCGCGGATCGGCCACCAGGACGCCGTCCACCCGGTGTTCGGCCCACCAGCGCCGGTACACCGCGCACTCGTCGTCCACGTCCTGGGCCATCTGGAAGAGCAGCCCGAGATGGCGCTCGGCCAGTATCTCCTGGATGCCCGAGACGAGTTGGAGGAAGAACGAGTCGACGCCGAGGGTGTCCGCGGGCCGGGCCAGCACGAAACCGACCGTCGCCGCGCCCTCCCCGGACAGCGCCCGCGCGGCCGTGCTCGGCCGCCAGCCGAGCTGCTCCGCGACCCGGCGCACCCGGTCACGGGTGATCTCCGAGACGCCGGGCCGGCCGTTGAGCGCGAAGGAGACCGCGCTCTCGGACACCCCGGCGCGCTGCGCGATGTCCTTCATCGTCGGCCGACGCGCGGGCGACCGCTTGCCTGACAAGCCCACTCCCCATTCCTTCGATGCCGCGCACTAATGCGCTTGAGCCAGCACACCCTAAAGCGCATTAGTGATCCACCGCAAGAATGCGGACGCACGTCGCTGAGCTGCGATGTTGGCCGGATCAGGCCAACTAATGAATTTAGCTGAGCGGAATCCATTGACGCGCCCCGTGGACAGCGTGCAAGGTCTGCCCCGGCATCATTTGCCAACCCCACTGCAAAGGAGCCCACTCGCCGTGCGCATCTCCCGCAGAGCCTTCGCCGCCGCTGCCGCCGCCGTAGTCCTCATGCCGCTGAGCGCCTGCGGCTCCGGAGGGGACGACGGCGGATCGACCGACGCCTCGGGCAAGGTCGAGGGCGACATCACCTTCCAGACCTGGAACCTCCGCGCCAACTTCAAGTCCTACTTCGAGGGCGTGATCTCCGGCTTCGAGAAGCAGTACCCCGGCACCCATGTGAAGTGGATCGACCAGCCCGCCGAGGGCTACGCCGACAAGATCAGCGCCGACGCCGCCGCCGGCACCCTGCCCGACGTCGTCAACGTCTCCCCGGACCTGGTCGCCCCGCTCGCCAAGGCGGGCCTCGCGACGGACCTCGACAAGGCGGCCGCGAAGTACCGGAGCGAGTACCTGTCCGGAGCCTGGGCCAGCCACCAGATACCGGGCATGACCGGCACCTACGCCTTCCCCTGGTACCTCAACACCGGACCGCTCTTCTACAACAAGTCCCTCTTCAGGCAGGCCGGACTCGACGCCGACCAGCCACCGAAGACCTACGACGAACTCTTCGCCCAGGCACTCCAGTTGGCGAAGAAGACCGACGGCAAGGTCGCCACCCTCGCCAACGTCCCCACCGTCGAGGACTTCGGCCGCTACGGCGTCCAGCTCATGAACAAGGCCGGCACCGCCTTCGCCTTCAACGACGCGAAGGGCGTCGAACTCCTCACCAAGTACAAGGAGTTGTACGACGCGAAGGCCCTCGACCCGCAGGCGCTCACCGCCACCCCCGAGTCGTCCGGCAAGAAGTTCCTCACCGGGGCCGTCGCCATGAACCCCGGCAGCGCCCTGGACCTCGACAACTTCAAGAAGCAGGCGCCCAGCCTGTACAAGAACATCGGCATCACCGACCAGATCACCAGCACCGGGCACGTCAACATGTACGTCATGGGCGTGATGGTCAACTCCAAGACCAAGCACACCCCCGCCGCCGTGGCCTTCGCGCACTACGTCACCGACGCCCGGCAGCAGATGTCGTTCGCGAAGCAGGTCGCCATCTTCCCGAGCACCGCGGGCTCCCTCGACGACCCGTACTTCACCAAGGAGGACGGCACCGACGAGACCCGGGTGCGGATCGCCGCCGCCAAGTCCCTGAAGAACGCGGTGAACTACACGCCGGTGCTGTTCAGCGAGCAGATGAAGACCGCGCTGCGCAACGAGGTGGCCAAGGCCTTGCAGGGCAAGGAGAGCCCCAAGGCGGCTCTTGACAACGCTGTCAAGCAGTGCGACACGCTGCTCCAGCAGCAGGGGTAGTCCGCGATGGCCCTCTCCACCGTCTCCCGGGTGCGGCGCCAACTGCCCACCAGCCCCTGGCTGTTCGCCGCCCCCGGGCTGCTGATCACCGGCGTCTTCATCCTCTATCCGTTCGGTTCCACGCTCGCCAACGCCTTCACGGACCGGCGCACCCTGCTCCCGGGCCGCTTCGTGGGCTTCGCCAACTTCCGCGAGCTGTGGCACGACGACATGTTCTGGACCGGCCTGCGCAACAGCACCCTGTACATCCTCGGGGTGGTGCCCGCGCTCGTCGTACTCCCGTTGCTGCTGGCCCTGTTGGTGCAGAAGAACATCCCCGGCATCACCTTCTTCCGGTCCGCCTTCTACACGCCGGTCGTCGCGTCGATCGTCGTGGTCGGGCTGATCTGGGTCTGGCTGCTGGACGAACGCGGCCTGGTCAACTCGCTGTTGGAGGCGATCGGCGTCGGCCGGGTCGGTTTCCTGAGCGACCAGTGGCTGCTGTTGCTGAGCGCCATGGCCGTCACGGTCTGGAAGGGCCTCGGCTACTACATGATCATTTACCTGGCCGCGCTCGCCAACGTGCCGCGCGAACTGCACGAGGCCGCCTCGGTCGACGGCGCGGGCGCGGTCCGCCGCTTCTTCACGGTCACCGTGCCCGCCGTCCGCTCCACCATGGTCCTCGTCGGGGCGCTGTCCTCGGTGGCCGCCTTCAAGGTGTTCTCCGAGGTCTATCTGATGGCGGGCCCCAGCGGTGGCCCGGCCGGCGAGGACACCACCCTCGTGATGCTCGTCCAGCGCACCGGCACCGGCCTGACCGGACGGGTCGGCTACGCCTCCGCGCTTTCGGTCGTCGTCTTCGTCGTCACCGTCGCACTGATGCTGCTCGTGCTGCGGGCCGACCGGAAGGAGGACGCTTGAGCGTCATCGAACGCACAAGACCCGTCCAGAAGGCGGCAGTTCGCGAATCCCGCGTCACCGACGAGCACGGCCGCCGCATCCGCGGCTGGGAACTCGCCCTGCGCTACACGCTGTTGCTGGCCGTCCTCGCCATCACGGTCGGCCCCTTCCTGTGGCAGCTCTCCACCTCGCTCAAGGGCCCGACCGAGGACATCTACAGCTCACCGCCGACCTTCCTCCCCGAACACCCCACGCTGCACAACTACCAACGGGTCGCCGACACCATCCCCGTCTGGGACTACGCCCTCAACTCGCTGAAGGTCGCCGCCGCCAACGTCGTCACCAACTGCGTCGGCTCGGCCCTCGCGGGCTACGCGCTGGCCCGGCTGCGCTACCGGGGCCGCCGCGTGGCCACCCTGGTCTTCATCCTCGCGATGCTCGTGCCGGTGGAGGGCATCATCATCGCCCAGTTCACCACCATGCGGGAGCTGGGCCTGAACAACACCCTGATCGGGGTGGTCCTCCCCGGCTGCATCGGCGCGATGAACGTCCTGCTGATGCGCAACGCCTTCCTCAACCTGCCCTACGAGATCGAGGAGGCGGCCTACGTCGACGGCGCCAACGTCTGGCAGCGGTTCCTGCGGATCGCGCTGCCGTCCGTGAAGGGCACGATCGCGGTCGTCGCGATCTTCGCCTTCATGGGCGCCTGGGACGACTTCCTGTGGCCGCTCATCGTGCTCAGCGACCCGTCCCGGTTCACGCTCACCATCGGCCTCAACTACCTGCACGGCACCTTCGCCAACGACGAACGCCTGGTGGCGGCCGGCACGGTGATCGCCGTGGCCCCGCTGATCGCCCTCTTCGCCTGCCTCCAGCGGTACTTCTTCCGAGGAGTGGGCGAGGGCGCGGTGAAAGGCTGACCTCTCCTCGCATCCGGCCACGCACTACAGAACCAGGATCCCGATGTCTGCTGCCGTGCGCTTCGGCGTCAACTACACCCCCAGCCAAGGGTGGTTCCACCACTGGCTCGACTTCGACCCCGACTCCGTGCGCGCCGACCTCGACTCGATCGCCGAGCTGGGCCTCGACCACGTCCGGGTCTTCCCGCTGTGGCCGTACTTCCAGCCCAACCGCACCCTGATCCGCCCCAAGGCCGTGGAACAGCTCGTCCAGCTGGTCGACGCGGCCGGTGAGCGCGGCCTCGACGTCAACGTCGACGGTCTGCAAGGGCACTTGAGCAGTTTCGACTACCTGCCGGCCTGGACCCGCACCTGGCACCGCCGCAACCTCTTCACCGACCCGGACGTCCTCGACGGCCAGGCCGCCTATCTGCGCACCCTCGCCGCCGCCCTCGCCGACCGGCCGAACTTCCTCGGCATGACCCTCGGCAACGAGATCAACCAGTTCTCGGCGGACCCGCATCCGGACCCCGACCGGGCGACCGAGGCGCAGATCGACGCCTGGCTGGAGCGGATGCTCGCCGCCTGCGCGCAGGGCGCGCCCGGCAAGCCGCATCTGCACGCCGAGTACGACGCGACCTGGTACCAGGACGACATGCCCTTCACCCCGGCCCAGGCCGCCCGCCGGGGCGCGATGACGGCCGTGCACTCCTGGGTCTTCAACGGCACCGCCCAACGCCACGGCCGTACCTCGGTGCCCAGCGAACACCACGCCGCGTATCTCGTCGAACTGAGCAAGGCCTGGGCCGACGAACCGCACCGGCCCGTCTGGCTCCAGGAGGTCGGCGCGCCCCAGCCGCTGGTCCCCGCCGAGCACGCGGCCGACTTCGCCTCCGCGACCGTCGCCGCCGCCCTTGACTGCCCCGACCTCTGGGGCATCACCTGGTGGTGCTCCCACGACGTGTCCCGCGACCTCGCGGACTTCCCCGAACTCGAATACGGGCTGGGCCTGTTGACCAACGACCGGCGGCCCAAGGACATCGCGCTGGTGCTGGCCGAGGCGGCCCGCGAACCCACGTACACGCCCGCCGTCCGCAGCACCGCGCTCGTCGTGCCCGCCGATCCCTCGGTCCGCTCGCTCTGCGGTCCCGGCGGGCCGGTCTTCGACGCCTACTTCCGACTCGTCGCCGACGGCGCCCGACCGGCGACCGTTCTCGACGTACGCGCGGACGACAAGGACCACCTCGCCGCGCGCGGCATCACCGAAGTCGTCACTCCCGACCAGGTACTCCCCACCCCACAAGGAGGCACCAGCTCGTGAACCCGACCAGACGCACCGTCCTGCTGACCGCCGGCGCGGCGGCCCTGCTGCCCCAACTGCCCCTGCCCGCCCACGCGGAGGGTCGGGCCGCCGCCACCGCGACCCCGCCCTACGCCACCTACTGGTACCCGGACTCCCTGCCCTCCGGCACCCCGGGCACCGGCATCACCTGGCGCAGCCTGAAGACCTGGACCGCCGCCTCGGACACGGACCTGGCCTTCAACACCGCCGCCGTCCCGCTGGCCGCGCGCTTCACCCCGACCCCCGCGAACAGCACCGCCCGCTCCGGCCAGGCCCGCGTCCAGTCCCTGGTCTCCTTCGGGCCGACGTCGAGCAACCCCTCCCAGGGCGCGGCCACCGCCGACTACTACGCCCTCACCCACTGGTCCTACCTCGACGAACTCGTCTTCTGGGGCGGCTCTTCGGGCGAGGGCCTCATCCTGGCTCCCAACGCGCCGATCGTGGACGCCGCCCACCGGCACGGCGTACCCGTCCTCGGCAACATCTTCCTGCCGCCGGTCGCCTACGGCGGACAGCTCCAGTGGACCCGCGACCTGGTCCAGAAGGACGCCGCCGGGCACTACCCGCTCGCCGCCCAACTCGTCGCGGTGGCCGCCGCGTACGGCTTCGACGGCTGGTTCGTCAACGCCGAGACCGGCGGTGGGAACACCGCGCTCGGCACCGACATGCTGGGCTTCGTCGGCGAGTTGAAGTCCCTGGCCGCCGCCCGGGGACAGCGGGTCACCTGGTACGACGCGATGACCGTGAACGGGACGGTCAGCTGGCAGGGCGCGCTGAACACCTCGAACCAGGCGTTCTTCCAGGCCGCGGACGACATGTTCGTCGACTTCCGGTGGAGCACCGCCACCCTGGCGGCCTCCGGGACGAAGGCCGACGGACTGGGCCGCAGCCGCTACGAGCTGTGGGCGGGCGTCGACGTCGAGTCCAACGGGTCCGGCACGTCGGTGAGTTGGGACGCGATGGTGCCGACCACCAAGGCGCACATCACCTCCATCGGCTTCTACCGCCCCGAATGGACCCGCAACCACCTCCCCGCGACCCGCACCCCCGGCGACTTCCACGCGGCCGACGACCGCTTCTGGACCGGGCGTTCCCTCGACCCGTCGCAGCCGGACACCACCGACCCCTGGCGGGCACCGGCGGTGTCGGTCGCCGACCGCTCCACGGTCGGCGGCGCACTCCCGTTCGCCAGCGCCTTCAACACCGGGCACGGACTGCGCTGGTACGAGGACGGCACGGTCACCTCGGACACGCAGTGGAACCACCTCGGACTCCAGGACCGGCTGCCCTCCCGCCGCTGGGCCGTGCGCACGACGGGCCAACGGCCCACCGTGGCCTTCGACTTCGCGGACGCCTGGCACGGCGGCAGCAGCGTCCTGGTCACCGGCGCACTGGACCGGCCGACGACCCTGGACCTCTACGCCACCCGACTGCCGCTCACCGACGGCACCGTGGCCGACCTGACCTTCCGCACCGACAGCGGCGCCGCCGCCGTCGAACTCGCCGTCGCCACCGCCGAACCGGGCACCGCGGGATCGGCGCCGCCGTACACGTATCTTCCGGTGACGGCCCCGGACAGCGGCTGGCAGACGGTGACCGTGCCGCTCACCGGGCTCTCCGGCACACTGCACGCCATCGGCGTGCGGCTCACCGCGACGCAGGGCCCGGTCGGCTGGCGGCTCGGCGCACTCGCCGTGCGCGACGCGGACGTGTCGCCGACGCCGGGCACGCCCTCCGACTTCCGCATCAGCGCGGCCACCGGAGGCGACCTGCGCTTCGCCTGGGAGGCCGCGCCCGGCGCCGTACGCCACTACACGCTCCACCGCCTGCTGCCGGACGGCACCCGCCGCTTCCTCGGCGGCACCTGCCAGCGGGCCTTCCACGTCGCGGGGCTGGCCGCCGAACAGGGCGAGCAGCAGGCGCGGTTCGAACTCCGCGCGACCGGGGAGCTCTACACCGCGTCGGCCCCCGTGACCGTCACGTACACCTGGTAACACCCGTAGTCCCACCCGCAATCGAGCCACGGAGCACCCCACATGCATGACGACCGCAGCCTGGTCGAAGCCCGCCTCAAGCGTGTTCTCGAAGAGCGCATCCGTCCCGCCGTCCATCCAGAGTCGGTACCGCTGGAGGTGGCCGTCTGGCACGCGCCCGACGAGCCGGTGCCCGTGGCGGAGGGGCTGGCGGCCACACCGGAACCGATCGAGGTGGGCGCCCGGTGGGGTGCTCCCTGGGGGACCAGCTGGTTCCGCGTCACCGGCACCGTCCCCCAGGAGTGGGCCGGGCGGACCGTCGAGGCGCTGCTCGACCTCGGCTTCGACGAGAACATGCCCGGCTTCCAGTGCGAAGGCCTCGTCTACCGGCCCGACGGCACCCCCGTGAAGGGCCTCAACCCGCGCAACCAGTGGGTCCGGATCGGCGCGCCCGTCGCGGGCGGCGAGGAGGTGCGGCTGCATGTCGAGGCCGCGTCCAACCCCGTCATCCTCGACTACCACCCCTTCCTGCCCACACAGTTGGGCGACAAGGCGACCGCCGGCAGCGAGCCGCAGTACACGCTCACCCGCATGGACCTCGCCGTCCTCGACGAGAACGTCTGGCACCTCGTGCTCGACCTGGAGGTGGTCGGCGAGCTGATGGCCGAACTCCCGGTGGACTCCGCGCGCCGCTGGGACCTGCTGCGGGCCGTCGAGAAGGCGCTGGACGCGGTGGACCTCCAGGACGTCAACGGCACCGCGGAGCAAGCCCGTTCACAGCTGACGGCCGTGCTCTCGACGCCCGCCGTGCCGTCCGCGCACCGCATCAGCGCCATCGGGCACGCGCACATCGACTCCGCGTGGCTGTGGCCGCTGCGCGAGACGGTCCGCAAGGTCGCCCGGACCACCTCCAACATGACCGCGCTGCTGGAGGACGAACCCGACTTCGTCTTCGCCATGTCCCAGGCCCAGCAGTGGGCCTGGGTTAAGGAGCACCGGCCCGAGGTCTGGGCGCGGGTCAAGAAGGCGGTGGCGGACGGGCGGTTCGTACCGGCCGGCGGCATGTGGGTGGAGTCGGACACCAACATGCCGGGCTCGGAGGCGATGGCCCGTCAGTTCGTGCACGGGAAGCGGTTCTTCCTCGACGAGTTCGGCATCGAGAACGAGGAGGCCTGGCTGCCCGACACCTTCGGCTTCGCCGCCGGACTCCCGCAGATCATCAAGGCGGCCGGCTCCAAGTGGCTGCTGACCCAGAAGATCTCCTGGTCGCAGACGAACAAGTTCCCGCACCACACCTTCCGTTGGGAGGGCATCGACGGCACCCGGATCTTCACCCACTTCCCGCCCGTCGACACCTACAACTGCTCCATGCAGGGCCGGGAGATCGCCCACGCGGCACGCAACTTCAAGGACAAGGGCGTCGCCCGCCACTCGCTCGCGCCCACCGGCTGGGGCGACGGAGGCGGCGGCACCACCCGCGAGATGGTCGCCAAGGCGGCCCGCCTGCGCGACCTCGAAGGCTCGGCGAGGGTGGTGTGGGAGACACCGAAGGAGTTCTTCACGAAGGCCGAGGCCGAATACCCCGAACCGCCCGTCTGGGTCGGCGAGTTGTACCTCGAACTGCACCGCGCCACCCTCACCAGCCAGGCCAGGACCAAGCAGGGCAACCGGCGCAGCGAACACCTGCTGCGCGAGGCCGAGCTGTGGGCGGCGACGGCGGCGGTCCGGGCCGGATTCCCCTACCCGTACGAGGACTTGGACCGGATCTGGAAGACGGTGCTGCTGCACCAGTTCCACGACATCCTGCCCGGCTCGTCCATCGCCTGGGTGCACCGCGAGGCCCGCAGGACGTACGAGGGGCTGGCCGTCGAGCTGAACGCCGTCATCGAGGCGGCCCAGCGCGCGCTGGCGGGGGAGGGGACGCGGGAACTGCTCTTCAACTCGGCGCCCCACACCCGCGCCGGCGTGCTCGCGGGCGGGGCCCGCGTCCCGGCGGTCGAGGGCGAGTCGGCCCTCGTGCCCCGGGCCGGCGGCGGCCATGTCCTGGAGAACGGTCTGCTCCGCGTCGAGATCGACGCCCGCGGACTGGTCGTCTCCGCCTACGACATCGAGGCCGACCGCGAGACGATCGCCCCCGGCCGGGCCGCCAACCTGCTCCAACTCCACCCGGACTTCCCCAACATGTGGGACGCGTGGGACGTCGACGAGTTCTACCGCAACACCGTCACGGACCTGACGGACGCGCAGGAGGTGGCCGCCGAGGGGAACGCGGTGCGGATCGTACGGTCCTTCGGCGCGTCCCGGGTCACCCAACTGCTGTCCCTCGCCCCCGGGGAGCGGCGGCTGCTCATCGACACCGAGGTCGACTGGCACGAGACGGAGAAGTTCCTCAAGCTCGCCTTCCCGCTCGACGTGCACGCCGAACGGTACGCGTCGGAGACGCAGTTCGGGCACTTCCACCGGCCCACGCACACCAACACCTCATGGGAGGCGGCCAAGTTCGAGGCCTGCAACCACCGCTTCGTCCACCTGGAGGAACCCGGCTGGGGCGTCGCCGTCGTCAACGACTCGACGTACGGCCACGATGTGACCCGTACGGTCCGCACGGACGGCGACGCCGGTACGACCACGACGGTCCGGGTCTCCCTCCTGCGCGCCCCGCGTTTCCCGGACCCCGAGACCGACCAGGGCGTCCACCGCTTCCGGCACGCCCTGGTACCGGGCGCGGCCATCGGCGACGCCGTACGCGAAGGCTGGCGGATCAACCTGCCGGAGCGGCGGATCACGGGCGCAGAGGAGGTCGCGCCGCTGGTGGCCGTGGACCGGGACGCGGTCGTGGTCACGGCGGTGAAGCTGGCGGACGACGGGAGCGGCGACGTGGTCGTGCGCTTCCACGAGGCCCACGGGGGACGGGCACGGGCGACCCTCACGGTGGGCTTCGCGTTCGACGCGGTCACGGCCGTCGACCTGCTGGAGCGGCCGTTGACCGAGGCCGGTGAGGTGACCCGCGACGGAGACCGACTGGCGTTGCGGCTGCGTCCGTTCGAGCTGGTGACGCTGCGGTTCGGCCGCTCCTGACCCGGTGCGGCTTTCCCCGGCGGCCGTGATCGCCCGATGATGGGGTGATGAGACGAAGAACGGCCGTCGCCCAGGCGTGGGCCTCGCAGCCGGATCCGCTGCTGGCCCTCGCCCGGCAGGAGTTGGGGTTCTACGCGCGGGCCTGCGACCGGGCGAGGCGGGTGCACTACACGACGGAACTCGGCGCGCTCGCCGCCACGTCCGCGACGGTCGTGGCGGCGGGCCTGCACGCTCCTGCCTGGCTGACCGCCCTGATCGCGGGCGGCGCCGTCTTCTTCACCGGTATGCGCCAGCTCTTCAGTCCGGGCTCCCGCTGGGTCCTGGCCGCCCAGGCGAGGGAGGGGCTGCGCCGCTCGATCGACCGCTACCTCCTGCTCCCGCCCGCCGACCGGGACGCGGACGCCCGCGCCACGCTCCAGCGCGCGATCGAGGAGGTGGGCAGCAGCGAGCTGCGGGGCTGGGCCGAGGTCCAGGGTCAACGGGGTGAACCACCGCTGCCCGCGGCGGGCGGGTGAGGGCGGGATGAACTCCCTTTTCTACGATCGGAGTTGGGTCCGCAGCCACTCCTCGACCTCGCCGACGTGGGAGGCCGCCGCGGCTCGGGCCGCCTCCGGGTCGCGGGCCACCAGCGCCCGGTGGATCGCGGCGTGTTCGCGGCGGGTGCGGGCGAAGGCGCCCTCTTCCTGGTAGCCGCGCCAGACGCGGGCGCGGAAGGTCCTGGAGGACAGGCCCTCCAGGAGCGCGGCCATCGTCTCGTTGCCGGCCGCCGCCGCGATCTCGCGGTGGAAGGCGAGATCGTGGGCGAGGATCTCCTCGGGGTCGTCGGTCGCGTTCATCGCCGTCAAGTGCTTCTCGACCTCGGCCAGTTGGTCCGGGGTGATGCGGGCGGCGGCCAGGGCCGTCGCCGTCGACTCCAGGATGCGGCGGACTTCGAGGAGTTCCACCAGCTGCGGGCCGCGCGAGAGATCGGCGACCACACCGAAGGTCTCCAGCAGGTCGCCAGCCTCCAGCTGGGTGACGTAGATGCCCGAGCCGTGCCGGGCCTCCAGCACGCCGAGGACCGTGAGCGCGCGGATCGCCTCGCGCATCGAGCTGCGGGAGATGCCCAGTTGGGCCGCGAGATCGCGCTCGGTGGGCAGCCGCTGGCCCGGCTCCAGGCCGCCCTCGCGGATCAGCGCCTTGATCGAGTCGATGGCGCGCTGCGTCACGGTGCCCTTCTGCGGGGCCGTCTCGTCCACGCCAATCCTCCACTCACCGGGTCTGCCGCAGTCTAACCACTGATGTGGTCGGACCACTACGACGGAAATCCCGGAAAATCTGTCACTGGAGGGTGTTGTTTCCGGGAAGTGGTCTGATAAATATGCGGTCATCTGCTCGGACACGCTCAACGAGGAGCCACCAAATGCTCGGCAGGACAGTGGGGATACGCGGCAGGTTGCGGACGGTCGGTGCGGTGGCCGCGGTGACGGGCACCGCGCTGGTGCTCGCCGCGTGCGGCAGCACCAAGGACACCGGCGCGAGCAGCGCCGGCGGCGGCAGCGGCACCGGCAAGGTGGGGGTGATCCTGCCCCTGCTGACCTCGCCGTTCTGGCAGTCGTACAACGACTACGTGCCGAAGATGGCGAAGTCGGAAGGCGTCGACGCGCTGAAGACGGTCAACTCCAACAGCGACCCCTCGCAGCAGATCACCGACATCAACAACGAGCTGAACCAGGGCGTCAAGGGTCTGGTCGTCGCCCCGCTGGACAGCGCCGCCATCGAGGCCGGCCTCGACCAGGCCGACCGCAAGGGCGTCCCGGTCGTCGCCGTCGACGTCGCGCCCGACAAGGGCAAGGTCGCCATGGTCGTGCGCGCCGACAACGTCGCGTACGGCGAGAAGGCCTGCGAGTACCTCGGGGCGCACATCACCAGCGGCAAGGTCGTGCAGATCATGGGCGACCTGGCGTCCGTCAACGGCCGTGACCGCTCGGAGGCGTTCAGAGCCTGTGTGAAGAAGAAGTACCCGAAACTGAAGGTCCTGGAGATCCCCGCCAAGTGGGAGTCCGACACCGCGGCCTCCAAGCTCGACACGCTCCTCAACGCCAACCCGGACATCAAGGGCATCTACATGCAGGCGGGCGGCGTCTATCTCGCGCCCACCCTCCAGACCCTCAAGTCCAAAGGCATGTTGAAGACGGCGGGCCAGGCCGGGCACATCATGATCGTCTCGAACGACGGCATCCCGCAGGAGTTCGACGCGATCCGCAAGGGCGAGATCGACGCCACCGTCTCCCAGCCGGCCGACGCCTACGCCAAGTACGGCATGTACTACATCAAGGCCGCGATGGCGGGGAAGACCTTCCAGCCCGGCCCCACCGACCACGACTCCACGATCGTCAAGCTGCCCAGCGGCATCCTGGAGGACCAGCTGCCCGCGCCCCTGGTCACCAAGGACAACGTCGACGATCCCAAGCTCTGGGGCAACACGGTCAAATGAGCAGCCCATCGACCACCCCGCTGGTGGAGGCGACGGGAATCGTCAAGCGGTACGGCCCCACCGTCGCCCTCGCCGACGGCCGACTGACCGTGCTGCCGGGCGAGTCCCACGCCCTCGTCGGCCGCAACGGCGCCGGCAAGTCCACCCTCGTCACCGTGCTCACCGGGCTCCAGGCCCCCGACGAGGGCGAGGTCCGTTTCGACGGCGAGCCGGCCCCCGCGCTCGCCGACCGGGACGCCTGGCGCGCCAAGGTGGCCTGCGTCTATCAACGACCCACCGTGGTGCCCGAGTTGACGGTCGCCGAGAACCTGTTCATCAACCGGCAGCCGGTCTCGCGCGGCGGAGTCATCAGCTGGCGCAGGCTCCGCACCGAGGCCGCCGCACTCCTCGACACCTGGGACGTGCGCGTCGACCCCGAGGCGCGCACCGCCGACCTCAAGGTCGAGGACCGCCAAATGGTCGAGATCGCACGGGCGTTGAGCTTCGGCGCCCGGTTCATCGTCCTCGACGAACCGACCGCCCAGCTCGACAACCGGGAGATCGAGCGGCTCTTCACCCGGATGCGGGCGCTCCAGGAGTCCGGTGTCACCTTCCTGTTCATCTCGCACCACCTCCAGGAGGTGTACGAGGTGTGCCAGACCGTCACCGTGCTGCGTGACGCCCGCTGGATCACCACCGCGCCCGTCGCCGACCTCCCGCGGCGCGCCCTGGTGGAGGCGATGGCGGGCGAGTCGATCGACGAACTGGAGCTGAGGCCACGGGAGTCGGAAGACTCGGCACCCGTCCGGCTCGACGCGCGCGGGCTCACCTCCGAGTCGTACGAGGACGTCGATCTCACCGTCCGGCGCGGTGAGGTCGTCGGGCTCGCCGGGTCGAGCGGCAGCGGCAAGATCGAACTGGCCGAGTCCTTCACCGGGTTGTACACGCCGACCGGCGGCACGGCGCGACTCGACGGCGAGAGGCTGCCGTTCGGAGATGTGGGCGCCGCGCTCAAGGCCGGCGTCGGGTGTGTGCCGCGCGACCGGCACGGGCAGGGGCTGGTCTTCGGGATGAGCATCGGCGACAACGCCACCATGTCCGTCCTGGACCGGCTCGGCCGCTTCGGCTTCGTGGGCACCGAGCGCAGACGGCGCTTCGCCACCGAGCTGATCGACCGGCTCGACATCCACGCCGAGGGCCCCGACCAGCCCGTCTCCGACCTGTCCGGCGGCAACGCGCAGAAGGTCGTCATGGCCCGCGCCCTCGCCTCCGACCCGAGGCTGCTGGTCCTCATCAACCCCACCGCGGGCGTGGACGTGAAGTCCAAGGAGTCACTCCTCGCTCGCATGGACAGCGCCCGCGACGACGGCACCGCCGTCCTCGTCGTCTCCGACGAACTCGACGACCTGCGGCGCTGCGACCGCGTCCTCGTCCTCTTCCACGGCCGTGTCGTCGCCGAGCACCCGGCGGGCTGGCGCGACCACGAGCTGATCGCCTCCATCGAAGGAGTGGACCATGGCTGACACCAAGGCGGCCCCGCCGCTCGCCGCCCCACGCGTCGCCAAGGCGGCCTCGGCCCGCACGGTCCTGCTCCGCAGGGCCCGCGAACTCGCCCTCGTACCGGCCCTGTTGGTGCTCCTGGTGCTGGGCACGATCGTCAACGACTCGTTCCTCACCGAACGGAACCTGATCTCCATCCTGGGCGCCTCGGCCGCGCTCGCGATGGTCGTGCTCGCCGAGTCGCTGATCCTGATCACCGGCAAGATCGACCTCTCCCTGGAGTCGGTGGTCGGCATCGCGCCCGCCATCGGCGCCCTGCTGGTGCTGCCGGCCGCCGAGTCCGGCTGGGGCACGGAGTGGTCGGCGCCGCTCGCCCTGGTCGCGATCCTCGTCGTGGGCGGGATCATCGGCGCCTTCAACGGCGTCCTCGTGGTGAAGTTCAAGCTCAACGCCTTCATCGTCACCCTCGCCATGCTGATCGTGCTGCGCGGACTGCTGGTCGGCGCCACCAAGGGCAAGACGCTGTTCGGCATGCCCGACTCCTTCTTCACCCTGGCCACCAGCACCTTCCTCAGCGTCCCGATGTCGGTGTGGCTGGCGGCGGTCTGCTTCGCGGTCGCCGGATTCGTGCTCAAGTACCACCGCGTCGGCCGCGCCCTGTACGCGATCGGCGGCAACCAGGAGGCGGCCCGCGCGGCCGGCATCCGCGTCGACCGCATGCTCCTTGGGGTGTCGATCGTGGCCGGCGTCCTCGCCTCCGTCGGCGGGATCATGCAGACCGGCTACGTCGGCGCGATCAGCGCCAACCAGGGCAACAACATGATCTTCACCGTGATGGCGGCGGCGGTCATCGGCGGCATCAGCCTCGACGGCGGCAAGGGCACGATGTTCGGCGCCCTGACCGGCGTACTGCTCCTCGGGGTCGTGCAGAACCTGCTCACCCTCGCCCAGGTCCCGTCCTTCTGGATCCAGGCCATCTACGGCGGAATCATCCTGGTCGCCCTCATGATCGCCCGGGTCACCACCGGCCGCGCCCAAGACTGACCGCCCGGCTCCGGCACCCGCACGGCACCGGATCCCCGTACCCGATCGAAAGGCCTTCCGTGTCACCGACCCCCGCCCGCGTCACCGCGGTCGACACCTACGATATCCGTTTTCCCACCTCGCGCGAACTCGACGGTTCCGACGCGATGAACCCGGACCCCGACTACTCGGCGGCCTACGTCGTCCTGCGCACCGACGCGGCCGACGGGCACGAGGGGCACGGGTTCTCCTTCACCATCGGGCGGGGCAATGATGTCCAGGTCGCCGCGATCGACGCGCTGCGGGACCATGTGATCGGCCGGTCCGTCGACGAACTCTGCGCGGACCCCGGGTCGTTGAACCGCGACCTGATCGGCGACAGCCAACTCCGCTGGCTGGGGCCCGAGAAGGGCGTGATGCACATGGCGATCGGCGCCGTGGTCAACGCCGCCTGGGACCTCACCGCCAAGCGCGCGGGCAAGCCCCTGTGGCAGCTCCTCGCCGACGCCGACCCCGAATGGCTCGTCGCCCAGATCGACTTCAGGTACATCACCGACGCGCTCACCCCCGACGAGGCCCTCGACATCCTGCGCCGCGGAAAGACCGGCGCGGCGGACCGAAGGAACGATCTGCTGACCCGCGGCTTCCCCGGCTACACCACTTCCGCGGGCTGGCTCGGCTACGACGACGAGAAGCTCACCCGGCTCGCCGTGCAGGCCGTCCGGGACGGCTTCCGGCAGATCAAGCTGAAGGTCGGCGCCGACCTCGACGACGACATCCGGCGCTGCCGCGTGGCCCGTTCGGTGGTGGGCCCCGACATCCGGATGGCGATCGACGCCAACCAGCGCTGGGACGTGGCCGAGGCGATCCGCTGGACCAAGGCCCTCGCCGAGTTCGACCCCTACTGGATCGAGGAACCCACCAGCCCCGACGACGTCCTCGGCCACGCCACCATCCGCGCCGCCGTGGCCCCGGTGAAGGTCGCCACCGGCGAACACGTCCAGAACCGGGTCGTGTTCAAGCAGCTGCTCCAGGCCGGCGCCCTCGACATCCTCCAGATAGACGCGGCCCGCGTCGGCGGAGTCAACGAGAACCTCGCGATCCTGCTGCTCGCCGCCAAGTTCGGCGTCCCCGTCTGCCCGCACGCGGGCGGTGTCGGACTGTGCGAACTCGTCCAGCATCTCTCGATGTTCGACTACCTCGCCGTGTCCGGGACGACCGAGGACCGGGTCATCGAGTACGTGGATCATCTGCACGACCACTTCCTCGATCCGGTGGTGATCCGCGAAGGTCACTACATGGCACCCACCGCGCCCGGCTTCTCGGCCACCATGCGGCCCGAGTCCATCGCGCGCTACACGTTCCCCGGCGGCACCTTCTGGGCCGCCGACCTCGACCGCCGGAAGGGGCACGCGGCATGACCGACTTCGAGGGGCTCAAGGCCCTGGTCACCGGTGGCGCCTCCGGCATCGGACGGGCCACCGCCGACCTCCTCGCCGAGCGCGGCGCCCAGGTCGCCGTCCTCGACCTGGATCCGGGCACGGTCGACAAGCCGCTGCTCAGCTACCGCGCCGACGTCACCGACGACACGTCCGTACGAGAGGCCGTCGCGTCCGCGGTCGCCGACCTCGGCGGACTCGACATCCTGGTCAACAACGCGGGCATCGGCGCCCAGGGCACCGTCGAGGACAACGACGACGAGGAGTGGGCCCGCGTCTGGGACGTCAACGTCGTCGGGATGGTCCGCGTCGCCCGCGCCGCGCTCCCGCACCTGCGCGCGTCCTCCCACGCGGCGATCGTCAACACCTGCTCCATCGCCGCCACCGCCGGACTTCCCCAACGCGCCCTCTACAGCGCCACCAAGGGCGCCGTGTACTCCCTCACCCTCGCCATGGCCGCCGACCACCTGCGCGAGGGCATCCGCGTCAACTGCGTCAACCCCGGTACGGCGGACACCCCTTGGGTCGGCCGCCTCCTCGACTCGGCCCCCGACCCGGCCGCCGAACGCGCCGCGCTGGCCGCGCGCCAGCCCTCCGGCCGCCTGGTCGCGGCAGCCGAAGTCGCGGGCGCCATCGCCTACTTGGCGAGCCCGCTGTCGGGCGCCACCACCGGTACCTCGCTCGCCGTGGACGGCGGCATGCAGGGCCTGCGGCTGAGGCCGGTGGGCCAGTGAGCACCCTCGGCACCGGCCGGGTCGAAGTGAGCGGGCTCGGTCTGGGCGCGGCCCCGCTGGGCAACCTGTTCACCGAAGTCGACGACGAGCAGGCCCACCAGGCCGTCGACGCCGCCTGGCAGCAGGGCATCCGCTACTTCGACACCGCACCCCACTACGGCATCGGCCTGTCCGAGCGGCGCCTCGGTGCCGCGCTGCGCGACCGTCCGCGCTCGCAGTACACGATCTCCACCAAGGTCGGCCGCCGACTCGAACCGGTGGAGCAGGTGACCGGCGACGACCTCGCCGACGGCTTCGCCGTGCCCGCCACCAGCCGCCGCGTCTGGGACTTCACCGCCGACGGGATCCGCCGCACCCTGGACGCCAGCCTGGAACGGCTCGGCCTCGACCGCGTCGACATCGTCTACCTCCACGACCCCGACGACCACGCCGAACAGGCCTTCCACGAGGGCTATCCGGCCCTGGAGAAGCTGCGCGCCGAGGGCGTCGTCGGCGCCATCGGCGCGGGCATGAACCAGGCCGCGATGCTCACCCGCTTCATCCGGGACACCGACGTGGACGTGGTGCTGTGCGCGGGCCGCTACACGCTCCTGGACCAGAGCGCCCTCGCCGAACTGCTCCCGTCCGCCCTCGCACGCGGCACGTCCGTCGTCATCGGCGGCGCCTTCAACTCCGGCCTGCTGGCCGACCCGAAGCCCGACGCCACCTACAACTACACCCAGGCACCGGCCGAGTTGCTGGACCGCGCGCTGCGCATGAAGGCGGCGGCACAACGGCACGGCACCACCCTGCGCGCCGCCGCCCTGGCGTTCTGCGCCGCGCACCCGGCCGTCGCGAGCGTCCTCGTCGGCGCCCGCTCGGCGGCCGAAGTCCAGGACTGCGCCGAGCAGTTCGCCGCCGACGTACCGGGCGCGTTCTGGGAGGAACTGCGCGACACCGGACTGCTGGCCGCCGACACCCCGGTCCCGGAAGAGGAACCGTCATGAGAGTCGCCCTGCACACCAAGGTGCGCGCCGACCGGATCGCCGCCTACGAGAGCGCCCACCGCGAGGTCCCCGCGGAACTCACCGCCGCGATCCGCGCCGCCGGCGCCACCTCCTGGACGATCTGGCGCAGCGGCACCGACCTCTTCCACGTCCTGGAGTGCGACGACTACGCCCGCCTGCTGGCCGAACTGGACCAGCTCCCGGTGAACGTCGCCTGGCAGGCCCGCATGGCCCAACTCCTCGACGTGGTGCACGACTACACGAGCGAGGGCGCCGACGCCGGCCTGCCCGTCGTATGGGAGCTGCCTTGACCGTCGACGCCCACCACCACGTCTGGGACCTCTCCGTCCGCGACCAGGACTGGATCACCGGGCCCGAACTCCGGCCGATCCGCCGCGACTTCACCCTCGCCGACCTCGCACCCGAGGCGCGCGCGGCGGGCGTCGACCGTACCGTCCTCGTCCAGACGGTCACCGTCGCCGAGGAGACCCCCGAGTTCCTGGCCCTCGCCGACACGCACGACCTGATCGCCGGAGTCGTCGGCTGGACCGACCTCACCCGCCCCGACATCGCCGACGAACTCGCCCGGCTGCGCGAACTCCCCGGCGGCCACTGCCTGAAGGGCATCCGCCACCAGGTACAGGGTGAACCCGACCCGAACTGGCTGCTGCGCCCCGAGGTGCGCCGGGGCCTCGCCGCCGTGGCCGACGCGGGGCTGGTGTACGACCTGCTGGTGCTGCCCCACCAGTTCCCGGCCTGCGTCCAGGTGGCCGCGTCCCTGCCCCAACTCACCCTCGTCCTCGACCATATGGGCAAACCGCCCGTCGCCTCGGGCCGGCTGGAGCCGTGGGCGACGGCCCTCCGCTCGCTGGCCGCACTGCCCAACACCCACTGCAAACTGTCCGGCCTGGTCACCGAGGCCGACTGGAAGAACTGGAGCACCGCGGACCTCCGCCCCTACGCCGACGTTGCCCTCGACGCCTTCGGTCCGGGCCGGTTGATGTACGGCTCCGACTGGCCGGTCTGCACCCTGGCCGCGAGCTACGGCGAAGTCGCCGCCGCCGCAGGCGAGTTGACCGAGGGCCTCAGCACGGCCGAACGCGCCGAGGTCTTCGAGGGCACGGCGACCCGCGTCTACGGCCTCTGAACCGTCTGCCGTCACTCTGTGTCCGCCACGCCTCCGGTTGCGTAACCCATGTGGGTGAAGCAGACAATAGTGGCGAATCACCCGGCTTGAGGCGGGAGCACACGGTGCGCACATCGACCGGAACCATCGCCACGGCCTGCGCGCTCTCGGCGGCACTCCTCGTCGCCGGCTGCGGCGGCGACGGCGCCAGAGGCATGAAGTCGAGCGGCGAGACCACGAAGCCGAGCGGCGAGGTCTTCCTCCAGCCCGTCGCGGCACAGGGGCCCGATCCCTTCACGGACTCCACGGCGACTTCCCCCTCCGCCTCCACGGCCACCGAGCCGCGCGTTCCGTCGCGGGTCACCCGAACGCCGCAGTGGACCCCCACGGGTTCCGCGCCCACGGCTTCGGCGCCCGCGCGGACCGCGTCCCCCGACCGCACGCTCGCCGTCTCCGGGGCCACGCCCGGTCTCTACGGCGGCAGCGCGCGGACCGGGAGCTGCGACGTCGAGCGGCAGATCGCCTATCTGACCCGCGACCGGGCCAAGGCCGGCGCGTTCGCGCAGGCCGAGGGGATCTCCCCGGGCGCGATTCCCGGGTATCTGCGCGGGCTGACCTCGGTCGTGCTGCGGGCCGACACTCAGGTCACCAACCACGGGTTCCGTGACGCGCGGGTGACCGGTTTCCAGTCGGTCCTCCAGGCCGGTACCGCCGTCCTCGTCGACAACCGGGGCGTGCCCCGCGTGCGCTGCGCCTGCGGCAACCCGCTCAAGGCGGGCGTGCCGGGCGTGCCGGGCGGGAACTCCGGCAGCGGCGGGCGGGGCTGGTCCGGGTACCGGCCCGCCGAGGTCGTCGTGGTGACACCGGCGCCCCAGGTGATCACCCACATCACGATCGTCGACATCGTCCACCACACCTGGATCGAACGGCCCCTCGGCCATCGCGGGCCGCACCACGACCACGTCGTACCGCCACCGGACCGACCGGACCACGCGCGGCCGACGCGGCCCGGTGCCACTCCGGCTCCGCACCCGAGCGCCACGCCCGCCCCGCACGGAAGCACCTCGCCGGGCACGACACCCAGCACGTCACCGAGCACGTCATCGAGCACGACACCAACCACTGTGCCGAGCACCTCACCGAGCACCTCACCGAGCCCCGAGTCGAGCGCCTCGCCCGGCCGCTCGCCGGAGTCGTCGCCGCCTTCCTCCCCGAGCACGTCCCCGAGCGAATCCCCGAGTGAAACCCCGGGCCGATCCCCGAGCGAGTCGCCGAGCGCCGCCCCGGGCAGGTCCACCGCTCCCTGCGTGACCCCGACCGTCACCGTCACCCCCGGCGGGCCCGCCGCGGCGGCCCGACCGCCGGTGCCCGGCAGCACGAGCTGCCCCGCCGCGACCGTCACCGCCACCCCGAGGACGGCCACGCCCCGGCCCTCCCCGGACCGGGGCACCCCGGACCGGACCCTTCCGTCGACCTTCCCGGAGACCCCCGGCCCGCCCGACGGCGGCGGGCCGATCCCCGACGGCACCGGCAGCATCTTCGACAGCCCCACGGACGTCTCCGCAGGCTGACCTCGTGCGCGGCGGCCGTAGCGTACGGACAAGGTGAAGAATCGGGTAAATCCTGGCAAGGTGGGCCGCATGGTTGATCGGGGAGCGAGCGCCCTGTCACTCCCGGACGACTGGCCCGCCCACCCGGACCCGATCCTGGCGCTCAACCGCATGGGCAGCTTCGACTGGGACCTGGACAACGGCCTGTTCCACATGGACGCCCAGGCCCACGAGGTCTTCGACCTGCGCCCCGACGAATACGACGGACGGCCCGAGTCCCTGGCGATCCGGGTACCGCCGCCGGAGGGGTACCGGCTCGACGGTCTCGTCTCGCAGGCGCTGAAGGACGGCAGCGAGAACTACGGCGCCTACTTCCGCATGCGGCTGCGCGACGGCACCCTGCGCTGGACCCACACCCAGGGCTACATCCGGCGCGACGAGACGGGCCGCCCGCGCCGGATCATCGGCATCGTGCGGGACGCCACCCAGGAACTCGCCGAGGACGCGGCCCGCCGCGAGCAGGCCGCCCTGGACGCGGCCCGGCGCGACCAGACCAACATCGTCCAGCTCACGACCGTCGCCCTCGCGCACGCCCGTACCGTCCAGGACGTCATCGACGTCCTCAAGGACACCCACGGCCTCGTCCACCTCGGCGCCACCAGTCTGGTGATGGGGCTCGTGGAGGCGGGCCGTATCCGTCTGGTCGCCGAGGCGAGCGTGGTGCCGGGCAAGGAGGTCATCCGGATCGACGAGCCGTACCCGATGGCGGACGTCGTACGGACGCTCAGCCCGGCGTTCATCGAGTCGCCGCAGGAGTTCGCCGAGCGGTACCCGCTGCTGTGGCAGCACATCGCCCCGCTGCACATCACCGCGGGCGCCTATCTGCCGCTGATCGCCCAGGCCCGGCCGATCGGCACGATGGGCCTGCTCTACAGCGACCGGCGCGGCTTCTCGGCGGAGGAGCGCAACGTGCTCATCGCGCTGGGCAGCAGCATCGCGCAGAGCCTCCAGCGCGCCATGTTCTACGAGCAGGAGAAGGACCTCGCCCAGGGCCTCCAGCAGGCGATGCTGCCGCGCGCCATCCCGAGCGTGCCGGGCGCCGACGTGGCGGTCCGCTACCGGTCCGCGAAGCTCGGGCGGGACATCGGCGGCGACTGGTACGACCTGATCCCGCTGCCCGGCGGGCGGGTCGGCGCGGTCATCGGCGACGTCCAGGGCCACGACACGCACGCCGCCGCCGTCATGGGGCAGCTGCGGATCGTCCTCAAGGCGTACGCCGCCGAGGGGCACACCCCGGCCACCGTGATGGCCCGTGCCTCCGTCTTCCTGCACGAACTCGACACCGACCGCTTCGCCACCTGCCTCTACGCCGAGGCCGACCTGTCGACCGGAGTGGTCCAGGTGGTCCGGGCCGGTCATATCGACCCGCTGGTGCGGCAGTTGGACGGGACGTGCCGCCGGACGCCCGTCGTGGGCGGGCTCCCGCTGGGGCTGTCCGCCGAGTTCGGGCGGCTCGAATACCCCGTCTCCACCCTCGAACTCGACCCCGGCCAGACCCTGGTGCTGTGCACCGACGGCCTCGTCGAACAGCCGGGCACCGACCTCGACGACGGCCTCCAGACCCTCGCCGCCCTCGTCGCCTCCGGCCCGGACGACGTGCGCGACCTCGCCGACCTGCTCATCGACGTGGCCGAGGAACGCGGCGGCGACGACGACGTGGCGCTGCTCCTGCTGCGCCGCCACGGCCTCGACGTCCCGCGCTCCGGCGGCCGGCTCCAGCAGCATGTGGCGCCCGGCGACTCCGAGGCCCTGACCGGGGCCCGGCACATGATCCGTGCCGCCGTCCGCGCCTGGGGCGGGCAGGAGCGCGCCGACGAGGTCGAACTCGTCGCCGACGAACTGATCACCAACGCCCTGATGCACACCGAGGGCTCCGCGATCGTCACCCTCAGGATCCTCACCGGCTCCGACCGGCGGCTGCGCGTCGAGGTCGAGGACTCCTCCAGCGCCCTCCCGCGCCGCCGCGAGGCGGGTGAGGACGGGGTCTCCGGGCGCGGGCTGCTCCTGGTCGACCTGCTCACGGACGTGTGGGGGGTGGAGGCGCGCGGCAGCGGCAAGTGCGTGTGGTGCGAGTTCCTGGTGCCCGGCCGGACCTGACCCCACGGCCCACGGATGGCACTCTGGACACATGCCGGAACTTCCCGAGGTCGAAGCGCTGAAGGACTTCCTGACCGAACACCTCGTCGGCCACGAGATCGTCCGGGTGCTGCCCGTCGCCATCAGCGTCCTGAAGACGTACGACCCTCCGCCCACCGCGCTGGAGGGACACGAGGTGGTGGCCGTGCACCGGTACGGCAAGTTCCTGGACGTCGAGACGGACGGTGGCCCGCACTTCGTGACGCACCTCGCCCGGGCGGGCTGGCTGCACTGGAAGGACCGGCTCCCGGACGGTGCGCCCCGCCCCGGCAAGGGCCCGCTGGCGCTCCGGGTGGCCCTGGAGACCGGCGAGGGCTTCGACCTGACGGAGGCGGGCACCCAGAAGCGCCTCGCCGTGTACGTCGTCGCCGACCCGCGGACGGTCCCGGGCGTGGCCCGCCTCGGGCCCGACCCGCTGGCCGACGACTTCGACGAGGAGCGCTTCGCCGGGCTGCTCAAGGACGAACGCCGGCAGCTCAAGGGCGCCCTGCGCGACCAGACCCTGATCGCCGGGGTGGGCAACGCGTACAGCGACGAGATCCTGCACGCGGCGAGGATGTCCCCGTTCAAGCTCGCCTCGTCGCTGACCGAGGCCGAGACGCACACGCTCTACGACGCGCTGCGCACCACACTCGCAGAGGCCGTCGAACGCTCCCGCGGTGTCGCCGCGGGCCGCCTGAAGGCGGAGAAGAAGAGCGGCCTGCGTGTCCACGGCCGCACCGGTCAGCCCTGCCCGGTCTGCGGCGACACCATTCGCGAGGTCTCCTTCAGCGACTCCTCCCTCCAGTACTGCCCCACCTGCCAGACCGGTGGCAAGCCCCTCGCGGACCGCCGGATGTCACGGCTGCTGAAGTAGCGGGAGGTCCGCTGCCGGAGCGTCGCCGCAGGACGCCCTCCGGTCCGGCTCACCAGGGCACGGCTGTCCCGTCCCAGGACAGGAACCGCCCGGTGGGGCCGTCGTCCGGCAGCAGGGCCAGGTCGACGGCGGCGCGGGCCGCCTCCGCCGGGTCTCCGTCGCTCGCGGCGGCCCGTTCGTTGAGGTCCGTCGCCCGCAGGCCGGGGGCCAGGCAGTTCACCTTGAAGCCCGCGGGCGCGAGGCTCTGCGCGTAGAACAGGGTCAGCGCGTTGAGGGCCGTCTTCGAGGAGCGGTAGGCGGCGCCCGAGCCGGCGTTGAGGGCGAACTCGCGGTCCGGGTCGGCACTCCAGGCCAGGGAGCCGGTGCCGCTGGAGATGTTCACGACACGGGGGTGCGGGGAGCGGCGGAGCGCCGGGAGGAACGCGTTGGTGACCGCGAGCACTCCGAAGACGTTCGTCTCGTAGGTGCGGCGGACGTCGTCCAGGGCCGCCTCGGGCGCCGGGTCCGCGCCGGCCATGATGCCCGCGTTGTTGACCAGGACGTCCAGGTCGTCCACCTGCCGTGCCGCCGCCGCGATGCTGTCGGCGTCCGTGACGTCCAGGACCAACAGGCGGGCGCCGGTGCCGAGTTCGTCGACCGCCCGCCGGCCCCGGCCCGCGTCGCGCGAGCCGACGTACACCGTGAGGCCTTCGGCGAGGAGCAGGCGGGCGATCTCCTTGCCGATGCCCTTGTTGGCGCCGGTGACCAGTGCTGTGGAATCGTTCATGGGGAAGACGATTCCGCAGCCGAGGCCGTCGAACCAGGGACTACCGGTCCCTGGCAGCCGGAGGGAGGCAGTCGTGAGCGGCAAGAGGGAACTGGCCCGTTTTCTGCGCGGGCGGCGGGAGCGGCTGGCGCCGGCCGACCTGGGGCTGCCGGGGGAGCCGTCCCGGCGGACCTCCGGGCTGCGCCGGGAGGAGGTCGCCGAACTGGCCCACATGTCCGTGGACTACTACGCCCGCCTGGAGCAGGCCCGAGGACCGCGTCCCTCGCCCCGCGTGCTGGACGCCCTCACCGGCGTGTTCCGGCTCACCCCGGCCGAGCGGAGCCATCTGTTCCGGCTGGCGGGGACCCAGGTGACACCGCTCGCCGCGCCGGTGCGCACCGTGCGCCCGCATGTCGCGGCCCTGCTGGAGCGGATCCCGGACACGGCCGCGATCGTCACCGACGCCACCTACGACGTCATCGCCTGGAACCCGCTCGCGGACGCCGTGCTCGGCGGGGATCTGGGCACGCGGCCGAACCTGGGGTGCCGTTAACGAGCAGCGATCCAGGTGACAAGTAACCCGCGAGTAGCTTTCGGATCGAAGGTGCCTCGTTGATCCCCCGGATGCCGGAGTACCCGCGAGCGCTCTCGTGCCGTTGTGGTGACGGACGCCGACACGGAGGACGACCATGGGGCGGATCAAGAAGCAGCGTGCCGAGCGCGACGCACGGCGTCAGTCTGGGGCACGGCCAGCGGCGGCCCCACCGTTCCCGCAGGCCGAGATGGAGCGCATCCTGCGCGCCTGGGACCGGGCGATCGACACCGGGCTGATGGCCAGTGGCACGGACGTGAAGTACCACTTCACCCCGGACGGCAAGGTGCTTTCGGTCGCGGTCGGTACGAGCGGGCAGGTGCTCGTCAATGGCGAACGGCTCACCCCGTCGGTGGCCGAACGGCTACGGACGGAGATGCCGCTGCTGGCCGGGATGGTCACGTTCTACGAGAACAACCAGCTCGCCGGCCGCGGCCTGGACGGTGCGCCCGAAGACGGCGTGATGCCTCTGCCGACCTCACCGGCCCCAGGACCGATGCCTCCGCTGGACGAGAAGGCGCTGGCCGACGCCCAGGCCGCCACCGCGGTGCTCGTTCGCCAGGGCAAGGTCTCCGAACCGGTAGGCACGATGGTCATCCCCGCCCAGCGCGGCTTACTGTTCGCGGTCGGTGGCCGGGACGGCGAGCTGTACGTCAACGGCCGTGCACTCACCCAGCAGTGGGCCGACGACTTGCGGGCTGATGTGCCGGACCTGGCCTCGGACGTCGATCGTCTCCAGGCCATGCGCGCGGAGTGGCTGGACTCCCCGCCCGCGGACCGCACGCTGGCGCTGGCTGGTGGTTGTACCGACCCGAATTGCCGCACCCCGCACTGACCGTCACGCGGCGGCCGGCTCGGGGTCCGGTTCCTGGGGTACGGGGTGGGCGAGCTGGAGGCGGCTGCCCATATTCAGCCGCACCTCGCCGTAGGGCTGGATGTGCATCCAGAACAGCGGCGTCAGGGCCCGTTTGTCCTCGTCGGTCAGCACGTCGGCCCATTCGGGGTCGGCGAGCATGTCCTGGATCATCAGGGTGTTGACGAAGACAAGCGCCGTTTGCAGGAGATGGAGCGCGAGGACGGACAGTTCTTGCTGGTCGCGGCGGTTGGAGGAGAGTTCGCCGCTCTTGCCGAAGAAGATGATGTCGTTGGCGCCGTTCCAGCCCTCGACGACGTTCAGGCCCTCCTGGATCTCGCGCTGGAGGTCGCGGTCGCGCAGGTAGCGGGCGACGAAGATGGTCTTTTGGGCTTTGCCGACTTCGAGCATGGCCTGGTAGACGGGGTGGGAGGCGGTGCGGGTGAAGCGCCGCAGGATGGCCTCGGTGGAGGCGGTGCCGACCCGGATCGCGGTGGCGTACTTGATGAGCTGGTCGTAGTTGTTCTCGATGACGTCCCAGCGGATCGGGCGGGTCATCGCGTCGGCGAGGTTGTCGTAGGTGTCCTCGTCCTCGCGGCCCGGCCGGTAGAGCTTGACCTTGTTGATCTGCTTGATGCGGGGCAGCAGGTCGTAGCCCAGGAGCCGGGTCAGCCCGAACCCGATTTCCGATTGGCCGTGCGAATCGACGTAGTTGCCCTCGGCCTGCATCGTGGTCGCGTGCCGCATCATGCCCTCGATCGCGGCGGCGACCTCGGAGGCGGTGCAGTTTAGAAGCTGGCTGTGAATGGCCATCGACCCTTTCTCGATGTGCCAGTACACGAGGACTCCGCGGCCCCCGTACCGGGAGTGCCACTCGGTGAAGATGTTGCGGTCCCAGGCTTTGAAGTGCGTGGAGTCGCTGGCCACGGTGGTGGTGCCCTGCCCCCACACGGTTTCCTGGCGGGCGGCGAAGGTGGCGTTGGCGATCTCCACGCCGGCGGCCTTGAGGCCGACGGCGGTCAGGTAGCGCCGGGCGGTGTAGCGCAGTTCCTCCTCGCTGTGCCCGTGCTCGCCGGCCGCGACCGAGCTGATTCCCGAGTTGGTGCCGTACGCGTACGCGATCAGGAGCAGGCGTTCGAGGAGTTTCGCCTCGTCGAGGGCCTCGCGGGTGCCGACCGGCGCCATCGCCTTGAGCATCCCGGTGCGCAGGGCGGCCTCTTTCAGGATGTCGATGAGGGCGACGGTGCCCCATTTCTTGCGGATCGCCTTCTTGAGACGGCGCAGGTTCTTCGGCTCCTTCTGCGGCTCGGGCTCGGTGAACTTGATCGCCCCGTTGCGGTGCTTGCCGCTGATCGTCACCCAGGGCAGCTTCGGCAGCTTCGTGTCCAGGGCGCCGAGTTCGGTGCGCATCTCGCTCTGGAGCTGGGCGGTGAACACCTTCCCGTCGCGCGGCTTGTTCAGCTTCTCGTAGTACTCCGCGCGCCTGACCTCGAAGTCGTCGGGCAGGTCGTCGTCGGGGTTGCGCCACTTGTCGGCGCCGGCCACCCAGATCTCCTTGCAGCGCAGCCGGTCCCGGAGGGCCTGGAAGACACACGCCACGTACACGGTGCGCATGACGCGCGCCGGCCCCTTGTCGGGGGTGTGGAGCGCGAACTCCTTCCAGTCCTTGCGCACGACGCCGTCCAGCGGGACTGTCTCGCCGAGCGGCAGGTAGGTGGTGGAGGAGTCCTTGTGCCGCTCGATCAGGGCCAGGGCCTCGATGACGGGTTTGTGCCGGTCGTTGGAGGAACGGAAGTCGAGCACCTCCAGCAGCTTCATCAGCCCGCTGCGGTAGTGGTTGCTGTAGGAGGACTTGAACACCTCCCGCTTGGAGCGGGCGAAGGCGGCGTTGGTCGCCTTCATCTCGGCGACCAGGTCCTTGAGGGTCTTCTCGCCGCCGGCCGCCGGATAGACCACGTCGCGCACCGACCCTTCGGGGGCGCCGAGGGAGGCGGCGGCGATCTTCCCGAGGAGTCCGGCCTTGCCGCGGACCCTGGTGAACTCGGCGACGAACGCCTCGGTCACCTTCTTCTCCGCCCGCGCGTTGATGCGATGCACCGTGGAGTTCAGCAGCTCCACCAGGGTGTCGGTGATCTCCCGCTGGCGCTGGAAGAGCAGGGCGGCGAGCAGGACGTGCCGCACCTCGGGGGCGAAGCGCCGCAGGTGGCTGGGCGAGGACGCCGACGCTCTCGCCCGCCAGGCGTTGATGACCTGTACGCCGATCCCGGTGAACACCTTCTCCGGGACGCCGACGGCGCGGACCTGCTTGAGCTTGGATATCTCGTCCAGCAGCGAGTTGAGGCTGACGTTGCCCGGATGGGCCTTGATATCGGCCAGCACCGACTCCACGTCGTCTTCGTCGTCCTGCGCGGCGTCGCCATCCACGGGCGCCCCTCTGCCGGTCAGGTCGGTGAAGACCAACGCGTCCAGCCGACGGGCACAGCCCTCGGCCCGCACGAGGCGGGCGGCGACCTCGGCGACGGCACGCTCGTCGGCCTGGTGCAGCGCGGAACGAATGACCGCGTCGATCTGGGCTGCGGTCGGCGGCTCGATCAGGTCCTCGCGCATCTGCCGCAGCAGCTCGGTCCGCACCTGTTCCTCGCGGCGTTCGTCGTGCCAGATCACGTCTGCCAGCTGCGAGACGAGCTTGACCTGGTCGGTCGTGGTGCACTCGTGCCAGCCGGTCAGATGCCGCAGCTCGCTGCGGTGCCGCTTCGCGGCGCGGGAGGTGAAGTCGTAGAACCCCAGCTCGGCCGCGGCGATGCCGACCTGCTTGGCGACGTGCTCGACCGCGTCGGGCGGCAGCTCCATCCGTATCTTGGGAAACCGGCCGCGCCAGGTCAAAAACTTGAGCTGGACGGCGAAGCCCAGCCTGGTGGCGCCGGTCTTGTTCCGTAACCAGCTCGCCTCGTCGCTGGACAGGGTGAAGTGGCCGACCACCCCGTCCAGACCCAGATCCCGCCCCACTCCACAGCCCCTTCCGCATGCCCCCGTACCCGGTATCCGAGCTTGGACGGTAGAGGCGCCGGTGTACAACGGGCGCGGGTATCGGCGAGGTGCCCCGGTGCTTCGGGTCGGCCTGATAGAAGCGCGGTCGGCGGCGCTGGCCGGGGCGGCCGGGGACACGACAGTCCCCACCGCCCACCAGCGATCTTCCCCGACAACGAGCCAAGACCGGTCACTGCGTCTCATCGTCGGCAGCGGGTTGCAACCAGTCGCTGTCGGGGCGCGCAAGCAACCGGGCGTTGTTGTATGCCATTGCAGTGGTGAGGACGGTGTGGCCCCGGTAAAACTCCCCTTGCCGGGAGACCACCAGGGCAAGGTCCACCACGCCGGCGTCGAGGAGGGAGAGCGGGAGCAGGAGCTGGACCGTGTCCTGCGCCGGGTACCACGTGGGGACTGCCGCCTTGTAGTTGCGGAGGACCCGGCCCTCCGCTCCGTCGATGGCCCCCTTCAAAGCCATGCGCGCAAGGTGGGGACTGCTCTGGAGAGATGTGGGGAACCGGGCAAGGTTTCCCTGGTCGTCGAGGATGTGGTCCACGCTCACGACGAGTTCCCGACGCCAGTCGTAGATGTAGTCCGCTGGGCTCTCGGTGTACGTCACGAAACCGGGGCGCAGCGAGGGCGGGAAGTGCTCCATGAAGTCACGCTTGCTCTCCAAGCGCCAGTCCACGAAGGCCCATGGCTGGCTGTCGGGACGGTCGTTGCGCCGGAAGAGCCCGTAGATCGTCTCCTGCCGAGCAGTCGCCAGTCCCGTGTTGAAAGCGGAGAAGGAGCCATCGGCGCTTGTCGAGATCTTGCCCTGCTGGTGTGCACGCTCGAACGTCCACCGGACGTAGTTACGCAGGATGCGGTTGCCGCCCCGCGGCTCCCCCTCTCGCCCATCCCAGTTCTCGGGCTCCGCCATGTCGGCCAACCGGTCGAAGATGTCGGGGTCGCCGATGCCGTCGCGGAGACTGGCTCCCGATCTCACGTACCCCATGTGCGCGTACTCGAAGAGCGCGTTGCCAGACAGGCCCGATACACGGGGAGGCCGTGCCCCGGACGATGGCGTCGCTTGACGGGCAAGGTCTGCCGGTGAGGGGAAAGAGTGCTTCTCGCTGGTAGTCATAAAACCTCTCTAACGTGTATCGGATGGAGTTGCCCCGGTTTCCCCATGCCGTTGGAGCGGCTTGGAGCGGCCGGGGCTTCAGTTCTTCCTGTTGGAGGGCGTTGGACGAGCCGAAAATCAGACTGATCAAGGCTCAGTCGCCGTCCGGGATGTCCAGGCCCTGCGGGCGACGTTGCGGCGGCGGCACACATCGCTCCGCCACACCAGGTATCAGAGCTGAATGGTCTCCGCGGGTGAAGGCAGGCGGCTCTGGATGAGCAGGCTCAGCCGCCGCCTACCGGCGTCCCCGCTGAATCCGGAAGCGACCGAGCCCACCCTCCAGAAGTCGGCGCCGGAGCGGGTCGACAGCTGGCCGTCGTTGTCAACGGACTCGCCCTCAAGAGTGGGCAGGTCCTTCATGACCTTGGCGTACTCGGAGGCCTGGCCGAGCCCCCCTCCGTTGCTGCGGACCACTTCGATCACTTGCGGCAGCACTCGGTGGAGTGCGACGGCTCCGCTGCCCTTCTGGAGGACGAAGTCCTGAGCTTCGTCGAAGGGCTCGGGCATGACCTGCTTGATCCCAGACCAATAGGCGTTGAGGACGGCTGCCACAATCGAGGCATCGGCACGCTTGAACGACGGCATGTCGAGTACCGGCTTCAGAGACCGGGCGAACTGCGGTTTGGGAATCGTCACGCCGTCACCCCTGGTCTTGCGACGGTTGGCCTCCTGGAACCGCCCCTGCCAAGGACCGACCAGCTTTTCCAACTCGTCCACAACCGCGTAGGCGCGAGTGATCCAGTCTCGGTCCTCGGCCGCGAGCATCTCCCGAAGCTCCGGATCTTCCTCTGCCATCTTGGTCAGCAGCTGCCAGGCAAGGTCGGTCTTGACGCTGGCCGCGTTGGTGTTCACCTCGTAGAACTCCCGCATCTCCTCTCCCGGGTCGAGCCCCAGCGTGAGACTGATCGGAACAGGGAAGTCCTCGAAGGCTTCCTGCTCACTGAGCAACTGGTTCAGGCCGCCCGCCCGGTGCTGGCCGTCGTAGATCCACAGCGACACGTCGTCGGTGAACTCGATGCGGCCGGTGCCAATCCAGTTGCCGCCTTCGAGCACAGCGTTCTCGTATCCCACCTGATCGCCGTCCACCACGACGACCACTCGCTCTTCATCCATGTCGATCTTGCGGATGTTGACGAGCAGGGGGTTCGGCATTCGCCCCTTCTTCTCGTCGTAGTAGCGGGCGGCCTTGCGTACTCGGGCGGTGACAGGCGCCCTCTGGTAACCCTCGCTAGTGTCCGGGTCGAAGATGTCGACCTCTTGATGCTCCGACACCGTGACCGCGTCGGCGAACGCCTGAAGCATGCGGGTCCCCCGCTGCACGCACAGCGCGCCAGCGATCTGGATCGTCGTCAAAGCCTGCTTGCTCATACCTCTCCTATCCCACAAGGGCACCCCAGCCGGGCGCGTGTCAGATCTGAATAGTAGATCTGACATAAGGATCTGTCAATCAGATCTGCTATTCAGATCTGAACGGTAGATCTGAAGACTCTAGCCCCTCGTTCGACTCTCACAAACGACCCTTTCCGGGAGCAAGATCGGAAACGGTCGCCGGAGTCGCTCCGGATGCCCGATCAATTCTCAGAACTCGTTCTCACTCAAGTAGTGGCGGACCCCTATTCTGGGAATGGTTTGTGAGAGGATTTTGGGCGTTACGGACCCTCAGGACACCATCGACAGCGACGCCGACGACGTCGAGCGCCACGACTGCCCGCGCTGCGGCGTCCAGCCCGGCTCGCCCTGCCGCTCGCGTTCGGGCGCAGTCGCCGGGATCTACCACACCGGCCGCTTCAAGTAGGTCGCCCGACTCGCCAAGCTGCTGCGGGTGCCGACCCCCGCCGACCGCGGCCCCGGGCAGCCCTGGCGGCCCGGCACCCCGCCGCCGGCCGCGCCCGAGACGGACACCCCGGGCGCGGACATCCGCATCGGGTACGCCCGCTGCAGCCACCTCACCCAGGAGCTGCAGTCGCAGCTGGACGCGCTAAGCGCGCACGGCATCCCCCGGGACAAGATCTTCTCCGAGAAGATCAGCACCCGCATCCGGGTCCGCCCCCAGTTCGAAGCCGCCCTCACCCTCGCCCGGGAGATCAAGGCCCACGCCCCGCACTGCCGCGTGCTGTTCACCGTCTACGAGATGAAGCGGCTCGGCCGCGACGCCGCCGAGCTCACCGCGCTGGCCGACCACCTGACCGCGCACGGCCTGGTCCTGGAGATGCTGGCCGGCCCGCTGCCCGGCATCTACGACCCGTCCGGGCCGGGCCGGATGCTCTTCGGGTTCTTCGCCGCGATGGCCGAGACCGAGCGTGAGAGCATCCGCGAGGCCACCCTCGAAGGGCTCGACGCCGCCGCCCGCAAGGGCAAGCACGGCGGCCGGCCGCCCGTCATCACCGACGACATGCTGCACACCGTGCTGCGACGCCGGGCCGCGGGCGAGTCCGTCGAGCAGATCCGGCCCGACCTGATCATCCCCACCGGCAAGCGCAAGGGCCAGAACCCCGGCCTGGCCAGCATCTACCGGGCCCTGGCCGAGCACGAGAAGCGCCAGGCGTACCCCGAAGCCGTCGCCAAGGCCCACGCCGACTTCGCCGGGCTCCAGGCCAGCTGACGACGGATCGGCCTACAAGATCATCTCAATGTGGGTTTTGCAGGCACCTTGACCGGACCCCATCTACCGGGCACTCGCCGAACACGAGAAGCGCCAGGCGTACCCCGCCGCCGTCCAGCAGGCCCGTGCCGAGTTCGCAGCCCTCCATATGGAGAGCTACCCAACTCGGTCACTCTGAGTTACTTGTCCTTCTGTCATAGCAACCCGAACTCAGAGCCCCTTTCGGGTGACTCGTGTGATGAAGTTCAGTCGAGGCTGGTGCCGTGCTGCCAGTGCTTGGTGGCGGTGGTCAGTTCGGCGAGGTCGGGAATGGCGTCAAGGACTGTGACCTCGGCGACCTTCCGACTGCTTCTGCGGGTGAGGACGGCGGGGCCGGGGAAGTCTTCGGGGCTGGTGAAGAAGCGTGCGTCGCGGGGGAGGTTCTTGCCTTGGGGAATGGCGCCGGAGTTGAAGGCGCTGAGTTGGACGCGCTCGCCGTGGCGCTTGAGCAGTTCGGCGGTGCTGATGCTGAAGACGGTCTGCCGGATAGGCTTGTACCGGGAGCTATTGAGGAGTTTGGTCAGCCGGTCCTGGTCGGCCCAGAGGAAGACGCGGGTGTTGAGGGCGTCGAGGAACTGTTGGGCGGTGGTGCCGTCGGCGAGGTTGTCCTCAAGGCCGATCAGCGGGGTCTGGTCGCGGATAAGAGCGCTTCCGTGGACGGGGTGCTTGATCTGGATGCTGGAGCGCCGGACGGTGCCGAGGATTCGGGCACATTGGGCGTCGTCGACTTCGAAGAGGTCGAGGAGCACCGTGGTGCTGAGAAGTCCGTGCTGGTTGATCAGCTGTTCGGCGCGGGCGTCGGCCATGTGCCAGAGCACCGGGTGACGCTTTATGAGCTCCTGGGTGTCCACAGCGGGAGGCTACTCCGCACGGGTAACAGGGGAGGCTCTGTGCGACAGGCGTACCCCGAAGCCGTCCAGCAGGCCCACACCGACTTTGCCGCCCTCCAGCCCGAAGGCGTCGACCGGTCACTCTGAGCTACTTGTCACCTCGCCGGAGTTTCGGGAGGACAGGGCCTTCGCGGCGATGGCGGAAACCGAACGGGAGAACATCCGGGAGTCGACCCTCGAAGGGCTCGACACCGCAGCCCGAAAGGGCAAGCACGGCGGCCGGCCGCCGGTCATCACCGACGACATGCTGCACACCGTCCTCCGCCGCAGGGCTCTCGGTGAGTCCGTGGAACAGATCCAGCCCGGCCTGATCATCCCCACCGGTAAGCGCAAGGGGCAGAACCCCTCGGTGGCCAGCGTCTACCGGGCCCTCGCTGAACACGCCAAGCGGGAGGCTTACCCCGAGGCCATCGAGTCGGCCCACGCCGACTTCGCCGCCCTCCAGGTCGGTGAAGTCCCCAGCCCTCGTACGGAGACGGCCGAGCCCGCCCGGCGCCGCTAAGCCTGCCCTGAACTGGGCGGCAGCCGCGTAGCGTTGCATTTTCGGCAGGAACTACTGGGATGCCTGCTGTGAGGGGCGGATGCGGTCCGCCCCGTCGTCCGGCGACGGCGGGGCGATTCTTGCGTCAGCTCTGGCGCTGGGTGGTGGTGATGCACTGGCACGGCTTCCACCGGTCAGGCACCTTGCCCCAGGAGAATCTGATGATCGGTTTGTTCTGGTAGCCGCTGAGGAACAACGGACAGCTGGTGGAGGCGTGGTAGGCGTCGCTGGTCGCCGTGGTGACCACTTCGGTCAGCGAGTCGTACTCGTACGTACCAGGTCGCTCGTACCGGCCGTTCGAGGTTCGAAGCCCGGCGGCAATCGAGCCATCCTTGCCCCCACGGGTGTTCAGGATGTTGACACCGCACGCCTGAGCGAACTCATAGACGTCGAAGTTCGGATCGTTGTAGCCCAGGACCTGAGCCGTCACCCACATGGCGTTTGTCTTCACGGCCTGCGTCTGCTCGGTGTTGAGGACCGGGTCGCTGGGGTGGCTCTTTGTGTCGATGTCGCGGTTGTGCCCTGCACGGTCAAGCCGGAAGTGGGCATCGGACCAGTCCTGAAGACGGATCTCGTCAGCGAACTGTTGAGCAAGTTTGCTCAGGGCCATGGTGTCCTCCGATCGGACGGCCTGTCGCCCCCCTACGGGGCGAGCCTTCGCAAATCTAGACGAACTAGGCACCTTCATGCAAGTGCATGCGCTCGCCACGGCTACCGCTTACGTAGCTCGTTCGAGTTGATCTCCTCGTCCCGGCCGCCAGCCTCAGACGGGTCGAAGCAGCCCGCGCCCAGCCCGGTCGCGTGATGGACAGAGCCCATCACACTGAGCTACCTGTCACTTGGTTCGCTGTTCGTTAACAGCACCCCAACCTGGCGCGCCGCCGCTTCCTGGGCCGGCCCCTGGAGAGTTCGAGCGCCGAGGAGTTCGCGCACATCGTGGTCTCCCGGCTGCGCCGTGCCGCCGACCGCTATCCGCACGATCCGGGCCTGACCCGGCTGCTGGCCGAACTGCGCGCCGGCAGCGAGGAGTTCGGGCAGATCTGGGACACCGATCCGGTGCACGCCCCCGGCCACCGCACCAAGACCCTGACGCACCCGGAGGCGGGCCCACTGCGGGTGAACTGCGATGTGCTCACCGTCCCGCACGACGACCAGCAGGTCGTCTTCCTCACCGCGGACCCGGGCACCGCGTCCGCGCGGGCCCTGCGTCAACTGGGCGCCGCGGGGCGGGACTTCAGTGCGAGGTGAGCCGCACCAGCTGCCGGCCCTCGGCCGTCCGGACGTCGTAGTGGTCGATCTCGTCGGGGTGCATCGCCGCGCCGCCGTGCATCGTGATCATCGTCGCGTCGTGCGCCGGTACGTTCCAACTGGTCACGACCTGCTCGGAACCGTCCCGGCCGACGACCACCAGACGACAGGAGCGGGGCCCCGCGCCGTCCTTGATCTTGAGGGACACATCGCTGCCGTAGTCCTCGTTCGCGGCCCTGACCTGTGCCCACACGCCCGACTTGGCGTCGGTCGCGGTGAGTTGCACCGTCCCGTCGCCCTGCCCGGCGAGCGTCGCGACCGCGGGGCCGCCCACGGCCAGTGCCACGGAGGCGGCCACGGCGTACAGAAAACGCCGCCGCCCGGCCCGGTGACGGGCGGCCACTTCTTCGAGCAACCGGTCGAGCAGCCGGGGCCCGGGTTGCGCCATGGGGTGCACGTAGCGCGGTGTTGCCCGCCGGTACAGCATCAACTGCCGTGATGCGGGACCGAATTCGGTCACATGAGCCGCGCAGCTCGCACACTCCATGAGGTGATCCTCGAAGCGGAAGGCCTCCGCCTCGTCCAGCACGCCGAGCGCGTACGCGCCGACGTCGCGATGCCTTTCCAGGGACCTCATGACGAATCCTCGTGCCGTTAGGTGCGGGTGGGGTTGCTCCTTGCTCCCATCGGTACGCACCAGCCCGTCGAATCACTCAAGGCGCACACAGAATCGCCATCACGAATTCGTAGCGGTCGGGCCCATGGATTGGTCCCTCTTTCAAAAAAGATGGATGGCGAGATGACCGAGCGGCAGACCCAGCTGCCAGGCGGGTGTCCAGACCTTCGGCCCGTCGTCCTCACCGGTCACCGGACCGCCTCCCGGCACCGCGTCCAGATCGGGCGCGAGCAGCTCGGTCTCCTCCAGCCAGCGCCAGGCGTCCTCCGCCAGCGCCAGGTCCGGTGCGTCGACGCCGGTCTCGATCGCCTCCGCCGTCAACCTGGACATACGTTCCTGGACCCAGTCCTGCCACGGCTGGTCGTACGCCGTGAGCGAAAGCCAGGTCTCAAGTTGGGTGACCACCCGGATACCGGACAATTCGCCGTCCGTGTCCGAGAGGAAGATGGTCAGCGCCAGTGCGTCCCGTCCCGCGCGGAACTCGAAGGACGTCGGCGGCATCAGGTCGCCGGTCCGCAGCAGTTCGTCGGCGATGTACTCGGCGTACAACCACGCCATGGGGACGGTGAGTTCACCGCCACCGGTGCCGTCCGTGCTCTCTTGACCTCTGTGCAGCATCCCTGCCTGCCTTCCTCCGGTGCGTGCGCGTCGCCCGGCCCGAGGCTCCGTCAGGAACCCCGGGCCCCCCAGTCCGGAACACGGATGAGGACAGCCGATTACTCAACCATGGTCCTGAGCAAGGCGCTTTACGGAGGTTTGACTCAGCAGTCGGTTTCAGTGCAGGTCGGCCGCATAACCCGGAAGCACCCGGCGCAGGGCGCGCAGCGCGTAGTACGCGCGGGACTTCACCGTACCGGGCGGAATTCCGAGCGCCGCCGCGGCCTCCGCCACACTCGCCCCCTGGAAATACACGAGCACCAGGACTTCACGGTGCTCCGGAGTGAGTGTCTTCACAGCCTCCCGCACATCGAGGGTCGCCGCCGACCGTTCCGCGTGATCGGCGCACACCCGCGCGTTCTCCAGCACCGCGTCCCCGACCTCGGGCGGTCGCGCCTGCCGGGCCCGCCGGGCGTCGATCGCGAGTCGCCTGCCCACCGTCAGCAGCCAGGGCCGTACGGACTCGAAGTCGTCGGCGCGCAGGGCCTCGGGGTGCTGCCAGGCCCGTACCAGGGTCTCCTGGACGAGGTCCTCGGCACGCTGGCGGTCACCGTCGCAGAGCCGCAGCAGCAGCGCGAACAGCGGCCTGCCGTGCTCGCGCTGGAGTGCGGCGAGCTCGTGCTCGGCGGTCGTTCCGTCTTTGAGCGTGGGTCCGGCCGTCATGGCCGATATGGCATCGCAGGGGACCGCCAGGGGACAGGGGGCGCACGAGGGGCGTGCGGCGGACGGTCGATCGCGTCGGCGAACGGTGCGACGAACGGTCCGTGCCGCCCGGTGATCCCCCACACGCGCACACCGGACGGGTCATGAGGGAGCGGATGCCGTTTGCGGGGGCGCCGAGGTTCATACCTATCGGTGGGTAAATATGACCACAGTGGGGTGAATTGATGATCGCACGCAGACGACAGGTGGCCGTCGCCCTGGTCGGCGTTCTCGCCGCGGCCGCCGCCTGCCAGGCCCAGCACCACGACCGGAAGACCGCCGGCCGCCCGGCGCCCCCCGCCGCCCACGGCTTCACCCTCGTCGCGGCCGGCGGCATCCTCCCGCACAGCGCGGTCCTCGACCGCGCCCGCTTCGACGCGGGCGGCACCGGCTACGACTTCGGGCCGATGCTCTCGGCCGTCCAACCCCTCGTCTCGCGGGCCGACCTGGCGCTCTGCACCATCGAGACGGCCTACGGCGACCGCACCGGCTCCCCGTTCTTCGACACGCCGCCCGAGGAGGCCAGGGCGCTCGCCGCGACCGGCTACGACAGCTGCTCCACCGCCTCCGAACACAGCCTGGACGACGGCTCCTTCGGCATCCGGCACACCCTCGACACCCTGGACGGCGCCGGCGTACGGCACGCGGGAACGGCGCGCGACGAGGCGGAGGCGCGCGCGGTCACGCTGCTGCGCGCCGGGCCCGCGAAGGTCGCCCACCTCGCCTACACCGCCGACACGAACGGCGTCCCGCTCCCGGCCGGCGAGCCCTGGTCGGTCAACCTCCTCGACCCGGCCCGCATCCTCGCCGACGCCCGCGCCGCCCGGCGCGCGGGCGCCGACGTGGTCGTCGTCTCGCTGCGCTGGGGCACACCGGCCCAGGACACGCCCGACCCGCAACAGGTGGCCCTGGCCGGGGAACTCACCGCCTCCCGCACCGCCGGCCGCCCCGACATCGACCTGATCCTCGGCACCCACGCCCGCACCCCGCAGGCGTACGAGAAGGTCAACGGCACCTGGGTGGTCTACGGGCTGGGCGACCAGGTCACCGGCGAGATGTACGACAACGCGGGCACCCAGGATCCCGGCGGCGACACCAGCACCCTCGCCCGCTTCACCTTCGTGCCGCCCGTCCGGCCCGGCGCGCGCTGGGAGGTGGCGAAGGCGGAGTTCGTCCCGCAGCTGTTCGACGTCGACGCCGGCCGGGTCGTCGACGTCAACCGGGCGATCGCCCAGGGCGCCGAGCTGACCGGGGACCGCGACCGCGTGCGCGAGGTGGTGCTCGGCAGGGGCGCGGCGAAGGACGGGCTGGTGATGGGGCAGTAGCCCGTGGTGCGGATGTGACGGACGGTCAGTCCGTGTCCGTGTCTGTGTCCGTGTCTGTGTCCACCTTCACGTCCACATCCACGTCCGCGTGGTCGAAGGTCTTGAGGATCTCGGTGAGCACCCGCACGCACGCGCTCACCTCGGCGTCGGTCAGCCCGCCGCCGACCTGGCGGTTCAGGGCGTGTTCGCGGCCGAGGACGGTCGTGATGACGGACCGGCCCTCCTCGGTGAGCCGGATCAGGGAGGACCGCTGGTGCGCGGGGTTGGGCGTGACCTCGACCCAGGCGTGGGCCGCCGCCTCGTTGACCATGCGCTGAAGGAACTGCCGACTCAGAGCGAGGGCGCGGCCCATCTGCGGCACCGTCATCGGCCCGTGCTGCCGCAGCAGGTCCAGTGCGGCACGCACGCCGACGGAGACGCCCTCGACCGGTTCGCCCTGCTCGACCTTGCGCAGGGCGCGCCGGTAGAGGGGGCCGACCAGGTCGAACACCTCGGTGAGGCGGTGGCCGAGTTCGTCGGGGGACAGGGGAGCGGAGTCGTTCACGGACCCATCATGACACCTGGGTTGCCAACTTCCTTCAAGGATGACACCTTGGTTGTCATGACAGCCGCTTCGGAACGCGCCTCAGACCTGTCCTCAGACCTGTCCTCGGAACTGACCCCGGAACGTGCTTCGCGACTGAGCTACTTCGCGTCCGCCGACGGGGACCTGGCCTACCTCGACCTGGGCACCGGCACGCCCGTGGTCCTCCTCCACTCCGGCTTCGCCGACCACCGCGTCTTCGACGAGCAGATACCGGCCCTCGCCCGCGACTTCCGCGTGATCGCCCCGGACATCCGCGGCCACGGCTTCTCGGCCAACGCGAGCAGGCCGTTCCGCTGGGCCGACGACCTCGGCGCACTCCTGCACCACCTCGACCCGGGTCCCGTCGTCCTGGTCGGGCTGTGCATGGGCGCGGCCGTCGCCACCGACACCGCGCTGGAACACCCCGGACTGGTCCGCGCGGTCGTCGTCTCCGGCGCAGGCACCAGCGCGTTCGAGTACACCGACCCCCAACTGCTCGAACATCAGGCGCACGCCGGGCGGTTGCTCGCCGCCGGTGACCTCGCGGGCTGGCTCGACCAGTTCGCGCGCGGGGTGGCCGGCCCGCACCGCACCACGGACGAGGTCGCCCCCTCCGTCCTGCGGCGCCTGCGCGAACTGACCTCCCACACCCTCGCCAAGCACACACCCGGCGAGCGCGACTGGCACGTCCCCCTGGGCGACCCGTGGCCCCGCATCCCGGCGCTCGACGTCCCGGTCCTCGCGATCCACGGCGCCCTGGACTGGCCCGACAGCATCGCCATGGCCCAACGCTTCACCGACACGGTCCCCGACGGCCGCTCCACCACGATCGAGGACGCCGGCCACTACCCGAACATGGAGCAGCCGGAGGAGTTCAACGCGATCCTGGGGGAGTTCCTGCGCTCCCTGTGACGAAACTCAGGTCCGCGGCCTTCAGCGAGACCGGTTCCAGCCGCAGCCACACCGTGCCGTCCCGCGCCGGATCGCCGTAGAGACAGCGCACGAACCGCCCGTCCCACCGGGCTTCGTCCGCGCCCGGACAACGCGCGAGCTTCCGCCGCGCCGGCCGGGCCGTACACAGCCCCTACGGCACCACCGTCACCGGCCACCGGCCCGCCTTCACCAACCGCACCGCGACCGAGCCGACGATCCGGTGGCCGGCCTGTTCGGAGGCGCCCACGATGACCGCGTCGGCCTTCAGTTCGTCGGCGGCCTTCACCAGGCCGCCGTAGGGATCGCCGCGGAACGTGTGGAACTCCCAGCGGATGTCGAATATCCCCTTCACCCGCTCGGTCTCGTGCCGGATCTGGGCGACCAGATCCTCGGCGATCTCGTCGGTCGTCTCGGCGACCGGCGCCCCCATGGCCGCGCCCGCCGCCAGCACCGGCTGCACGTACACCAGGGCGAGCAGCGCCCGCTGCCGCCGGGCCAGGCCCGCCGCGTACGACGCCGCCCGCAGCGAGGACTCCGAGCCGTCCACCCCGGCCACGATGACCTTCGGCCCGTCCGTGCCCCGTTCGAACTGAGTTGGATGCTGTTCCGTCACGGCTGCGAGGCTATCGGAACCCGCAGGTCCTGAGCCCTGCCCACCCGCCCCGCGGCTCTCGACGGGCGCACGGGCCGCCCAGTTCCTACAGTCGGAAGCATGACCGCCACCGTGCAGGCGCCCCGGTCCAAGGACACCAAGGCTCCGATACGGCCGCCCGGCCGCGGCTTCCTCAGCAGGGTGCCGGAGGGCTTCGCGACCTTCTTCGGCGCCCTCGGCCTGCTCTGCGTCCTGCTGGCCCTCATCGCCCCGCTGCGCCGCGTCCTGCGCCCGGTGGTCCGCTTCCTCGACCTCCTCATCGTCCCCGTCAGCGCCAACCTCGCCTACGCCGTCTTCCTGTTCCTGCTCGCCGCGGCGACCGCCGCCCGCAAGAAGATCGCTTGGTGGCTGGTCGTCGTCTACCTCGGCCTGCTGGTCCTCACGGACGTCCTGGGCGTGGCCCTCGGCCTGTACGCCGAGTCCCTCCCGTCCCTGATCGTCTGCGCCCTGCTGCTGGTCCTGCTGATCGTCGCCCGCAGACAGTTCTACGCCGCCTCCCGCCGCGCGGCCGTCCGCCGGGCCCTCGCCGTCCTGTTCGCCGGACTCGCCGTCGCGATCCTGGCCGGCTGGGGACTGGTCTCCCTGTTCCCCGGCACGCTGCCCGAGAGCCAGCACCTGGGCTGGGCCGCCGACCGGGTCTGCGGCGGACTGGTCTCCGGCCGCTCCTTCGACGGCCGCCCGCCCCGCGCCCTGTTCTTCCTCCTCGGCCTCTTCGGCGCGCTCGCCCTCCTCAACGCGGCCACCGTCCTCTTCCGCTCCCAGCGCCTCGAAGCGGCCCTGCACGGCGACGAGGAGGCCCGTATCCGCGCCCTGCTGAAGGCCTACGGCGGCCAGGACTCCCTCGGCTACTTCGCCACCCGGCGCGACAAGGCCGTCGTCTTCTCGCCCAGCGGCAAGGCCGCCGTCACCTACCGCGTCGAGGCGGGCGTCTGCCTCGCCAGCGGCGACCCGGTGGGCGACCGCGAGGCCTGGCCGCACGCCATCGCCACCTGGCTCGACCTCGCCCGCCGCCACGCCTGGGCCCCCGCGGTGATGGGCGCCTCCGAGGACGGCGCGAAGGCCTTCGCCCGCGCCGGACTCGGCGCCCTCCAGCTCGGCGACGAGGCCATCCTGCACGTCGCCGACTTCGACCTCGCGGGCCGCGACATGCGCGTCACCCGCCAGGCCGTGGGCCGCGTCCGCCGGGCCGGCGCCACCTGCCGCGTCCGCCGCCACTCCACCCTCACCGACGCGGAGATGGAGGAGATCGTCGACCGCGCCGACGCCTGGCGCGACACCGAGACCGAACGCGGCTTCTCCATGGCCCTGGACCGCCTCGGCGACCCCGCCGACGGCGACTGCCTCCTCGTCGAAGCACTCGGCGGCGACGGCAAGCTGCTCGCCCTGCTGTCCCTCGTCCCCTGGGGCACCGACGGCGTCTCCCTCGACCTGATGCGCCGCGACCGCACCGCACCCAACGGCGTCATGGAGTTCATGGTCGCCGAACTCTGCGCCCTCGCACCGAAGTTGGGCGTCCGCCGGATCTCCCTCAACTTCGCCGTGTTCCGCTCGGCCTTCGAGGAGGGCGCCCGCATCGGCGCCGGACCGGTGCTCCGCCTGTGGCGCCGGCTCCTGCTGTTCTTCTCCAAGTGGTGGCAACTGGAGGCCCTTTACCGCTCCAACGCCAAGTACCACCCCGAGTGGTACCCCCGCTTCATCTGCTACGGCGAGACCGCCTCCCTGGCCCGGATCAGCCTCGCGTCCGGCATCGCCGAGGGCTTCGTCTCCGTACCGTCGCTGCGTCAACTCTGGGGAAAGGGGCACCCGAAGAGCGGACAGCGGCCCGCGACCACGGCGGGGCTGCTGCCCCTGTCGGCACTCGGCCTCGACGGAGCGGACGAGGCCGGGGCGGGCGGCCCGGACGGCGCACGGCCCGAACAGGTCCGCGTCCGCCACCGCACCCTCGACCGCCTGATCGCCACCGGCACCGACCCCTACCCGGTCGGCGTCCCGCGCCGCACCCACACCCTCGCCGAGATCCGCGCGGGCGACCAAGTCACCGTCGCCGGGCGGGTGATGCGGGTGCGCGACCTCGGCGGCATCGTCTTCCTCACCCTGCGCGACTGGTCCGGCGACCACCAACTCGCCCTCACCCGCGCCGAGTCGGGCCCCGGCCTGGACCGCTTCACCGCCGACACCGACATCGGCGACCACATCACCGCCACCGGCCGCGCGGGCACCAGCGACAAGGGCGAACCCACCGTCTTCGTCACCTCCTGGCAGCTCACCGGCAAATGCCTGCGCCCGCTGCCCGACAAACACCGCGGCCTCACCGACCCCGAGGCCAAGGTCCGCACGCGCTACCTCGACCTGGTCGCGAGCCCCGCCGCCCGCGATGTGGTCCGGGCCCGCTCCACCGCCGTACAGGCCCTGCGCCAGGGCCTGTTGGAGCGCGGCTACCTGGAGGTCGAGACCCCGATGCTCCAGCAGATCCACGGCGGCGCCAACGCCCGCCCCTTCACCACCCACATCAACGCCTACGACCTCGACCTCTACCTGCGCATCGCCCCCGAGCTGTACCTCAAGCGCCTGTGCGTCGGCGGGATGGAGAAGGTCTTCGAGATGGGCCGCACCTTCCGCAACGAGGGCGTCTCCTACAAGCACAACCCCGAGTTCACGATGCTGGAGGCCTACCAGGCGTACGCCGACTACGACGAGATGCTCGACCTCGCCCGCGAACTCGTCCAGGGCGCGGCCACCGCCGCCTTCGGCTCGCCCGTCGCGCGCAAGGACGGCCAGGAGTACGACATCTCGGGCCGCTGGCCGGTCAAGACCGTCTACGGCGCGATCTCCGAGGCGCTGGGGGAGCCGGTCGACGCCGACACCGAACTGCCCGCCCTGCACCGGCTCTGCGACCGGGCCGGAGTGCCGTACGGCGTCGACGACCCGCGCGGGGACGTCGTACTGGAGATGTACGAGCGGCTGGTCGAGGAGCCGACCCGGCTGCCCACCTTCTACAAGGACTTCCCGACCGACGTCTCCCCGCTCACCCGGCAGCACCGCACCGACCCGCGCCTCGCCGAACGCTGGGACCTCGTCGCCTTCGGCACCGAACTCGGCACCGCCTACTCCGAACTGACCGACCCCGTCGAACAGCGCCGCCGCCTCACCGCCCAGTCGCTGCTGGCCGCCGGGGGAGACCCCGAGGCGATGGAACTCGACGAGGACTTCCTCGACGCCCTCGAATACGCGATGCCGCCCACCGGGGGCCTCGGCATAGGCGTGGACCGACTGGTCATGTTCCTCACGGGTCTGACGATCCGTGAGACGCTGCCGTTCCCCCTCGTCCGGCGCCGCTGAGCACGCGCACGCTGGGCCGGGCGGGTGTTTTCCTGCCGCCGCTCCGGTGTCGAGGTGCGGCGGCGGTGCCCCGCCGGGCGACTGATGAGTCATGAAGAAGGATCAGTCGCTCACGCGCCGACGGGCCCTGCTCGCCGGCGCCGCTGCCGTCGGGGCGGCCGGCACCGCCGGTCTGCTGTACTCCGGACTCTCCGACGACGCCCCCGCCAGGGCCGCCGCGCCCGCCGCCGGGCCCCCGCCGCGCCTCGCCCGCAAGCCCTCCTCCTACCGCCTCCAGCCCGTGGCCGGATACGGCGCACCGCACACCACCCTCGCCCACGTCCCGGTACGGCACGAACCGTTCCTGCGCATGTCCGGCCGCGGCAACACCATGGTGCTCACCTTCGACGACGGACCCGACCCCCGCTACACCCCGCACATCCTGGACACCCTCGCCGAGTACGACGTCCGCGCCACGTTCTTCGTGTGCGGCGAGATGGCCGACTGGAACCGCGACATCCTGGCCCGGATGTCCGACGAGGGCCACGTCGTCGGCAACCACACCTGGTCGCACCCCCTGCTCACCAAGCTGACCCGACGTCAGATCCGCTCCGAGATGGAACGCACCAGCGACGTCATCGAGGACGCCTACGGCGAACGGCCCCTGTGGTTCCGCGCGCCCTACGGCGCCTGGAACCGGGCCGCCTTCCAACTCGGCTCGGAGCTGGGCATGGAACCCCTCGCGTGGACCGTCGACACCCTCGACTGGGACACCCCCGGCGTCCGGCACATCGTCGACGCGGTCGAGGACGGCGCCGCCCCCGGCGTCGTGGTGCTCTCGCACGACGCCGGGGGCGACCGTTCCCAGAGTGTGCGGGCGCTGCGCGAATATCTGCCGCACCTGCTCGACTCCGGCTATCACATGGCGCTGCCGCGCCGCCGGACCACCTGACGGAATCAGGCCCTGTCCCGCCCGGTCGGGGAACGCTCAGTGGACCTCGACCAGGCGGGCGAAGACGACGACATTGCCGTCGTAGCCGTTCTGCTTGGAGAAACCGCCGCCGCACGTGATGACGCGCAGTTCCGGAGTTCCCTTGGAGGCGTAGACGCGGTCGCCGGGGAAGTTGCTCTTCTCGAAGACCTCGATGCCGTAGATCTCGAATACGGCCGTCTTTCCGTCCTTGCGCTCGACCTCGACGCGATTTCCCTTCTTGAGGGCCCCGAGTCCGTAGAACACGGCGGGGCCCATCTTGTTGTCGACATGGCCGACGACGACCGCCGTGCCCTTCTCGCCGGGGGAGACGGCGCCGGTGAACCAGCCCGCCAGATTCGGGTCCTCCGGCGGTGGCGCGCCGACCCAGCCGTCCGCGTCCAGGCCCACCGGCATGACCGGGGCGTCGACCCGGATCGCGGGAATCCTGACCCGGTCGGCGACGGAGTACGGCAGCGGGGCCGGGGCCTTGCCGAAGGTGCCGACACCGGTGCGGGTGTCGGCCGCAGCCGCCGAAGCCGGCTGCGGCGGCCCCACATCGAACTCCCCCGAACCATTCCGAATGAGCGCGAGACCGGTCAGCAGAACAAGCGCTATCACTCCCCACGGGGCGCGCTTCTTCTGCCGCTCCTCCTCTTCGGCAAGCTCGGACAGCTCGGACGCAGACATTCGCCATCCCCTCTCGACGCGGCCGTCGCCACGTCAATCGCGCATACGAGAACGCTAAGTCCGGAATGCGGAACCGGCGACGGGGCAGGCGCGAACGGGTGGCCCGGACATCCTTATGTGCGCCATATGAGGAAAAGGCGGCAGGAATTTTCTGACGGTCCGTGACCTGCGGCAATATCCGATTGTCCGGTGGTCGCCCGGCGTGTCCGCTCACCAGGACGGACCATTCCCGAAATGCGGGCGCGTGCAAGGCATCTGAGGGTGCGTCTGGGAGGCGTTTTCTCGCCGATCGACCGGGGACGTGTCCCGGGGCGCCTTCCGCGGAGGATGACATGCGTACAACTCGTGCCCTGGCCGCAGCCGGTGCCGCGGTGGCCGTCCTGGGGCTCGCCGCCCCGGCCGCTCTCGCGGACGGCATGGGGGAGAGCCCCAGCAACATCGTCGCCCTGCCCAGCGTGATCGCCCGCGGCGGCCAGCTGACCGTGACGGTCGACGGCTGCTTCACCGGCGCCACCGCCAACTCGCCCGGCTTCGAACGCCCGGCGAACCTGTCGGCACTCGTCGGCGGCGCCGGCCAGACCGCCAGCGGAACGGCGCGGATCAGCCGGAACGCCGGTCCGGGCCCGTACAGCATCACCGTGCGCTGCCGGAACGGCTCCGTGCTGACCCGCGACTCCGCCTACACCGTCATCGGCGGTGTCCGCGGCGGTCTCGGCGGCAGCAGCACCGCCGGCGCGACCCCGACCGACATGGCGATCGGCGGCGGCCTGGTCGCCGCGGCCGTAGTGGGCGGCGGGGTGTTCTGGATGCGCCGCCGCAGCGAGCGCGTCATCTGACCTCCGTCCCCCTGCGGAGAGCGTGCCGCACGGAACAGGCCTTCGCCCCGGACCCTTTCGGGTTCCGGGGCGAAGGCCTGCGCGGGTGCCGGAGCGGTCAGGCGCCGTCCTCCCCGGTACGGCGGCGGGAGAAGTGGTACGCCGCCCCCACCGAGCCGGCGATGAGCGCCGCGCCGATGCCCAGCTCCTTGAGGTCGAACCCGGCGATGCTGCCGCCCTCGCCGGCCCTGACCCCCCGGGGCATCTGCTGCGCCGGCTGGAGCGGCTGGATGTTGTTGTTGGTGCGGCCGGAGGCGATGGTCAGACCCGTGGAGCCGCTCTCGCCGCCGCACGTGAACGTCACCTGGTACACCGCGCCCGGCCGGGCGTCCCAGTCGACCGTCGCGGTCGCCGAGGACTGGCCCGGCGAGATCCTGACGGTGTCGAAGACCCCGGAGGAGACCGTGGCGGAGCCCCGGCAGCCGCCGCTGTCGCGGTCGATCTGCAAGGTCACCTGACCGCCCGCCGCGATCGTCGAGGGCAGGACGCTGAAGCCGAACGGCGTGATGTTGTGGTTGCCGTCGCCCTTCGCGACGGCGGCCGGCGCCGCGAGGGCGAGGGCGCTGATGCCCAGCAGAGCGGCCGAGGCGACGCGTATCGCGCGCATGGTGATTCCTCCGGGTCCCCGAGGAGCAGCCGCGGACCTTTTCCGCTGGCGCCGTAAATGCACCTCGATGTCCGAAACGCTAGGAACATGTGTGCGCTCCCGCGATCCCAGTCGCGCGAATGGGGCAACCGTGTGGGCCGCACAGGGGACGCCGTTCCTGCGACCGGGGGACGGCCGCGGCGTGGCGGACGTCCCCCCCGGCGGCCGACCCGTGACCCGGCCCCGGCCCCGGTCCCGGTGAGGGGCCGTCAGCCCTTGATGTGCGGGAAGAGGTTCAGGAACGGCTGCGACGAGGCCGTGATGCCGCGGCTGTACGGCGCGTCGAAGTCCCAGATGAGGAACAGGAGGAAGGCGATCAGCGCCGAGAACAGCCCGGCCAGCACCAGTTCCCGGGTCGTGCGCCGGATCTGCAACGCGAAGACCATGCCGATGGTGATCACCGCCCCGGCCAGCAGCCCGAACCACACCACCGCCGGCATCGTCGCCCCCGTGGAGTCCGCGCGGGCGTTGCGCGCCGCGTCGAGGGCGCCCACCTGGTCGACCAGCGGCTGGTAGGCCTGCGCCTGGAAGTCCGTCTTCGGCTGGTAGTCCGTGACGTCCGCGCGGATGCGCTCCAGGAGTTCGGCGCCGCGCGGGGTGAGCTTCTGGTGGTCGGCCATCGTCTTCCACTCGACGTTGACGACCTGGGAGACGTACGCCTCGACGTCGGCCCGGATCCGGTCGCGCTCGTCCGGCGGATAGGCCCGCACCCGCTCCGAGATCTCGTGCAGCGCCTGTGCCTCCGCCTGCACATGGTCCTGGGCGGCGCTGCGGGCCTCCCAGACACCGGCGATCGCCAGACCCAGGACGATGGCGTACACCACGCCGATCCACATCGTCATGTACTCGATGACGTCCGGGGTCTCGCTGGGGTCCTCGTCCTCGGACGCGGTGCGGGCGCGCAGGAAGGTGACGATGAGGACGACGACACAGGCCGCCGCCATCACGAGGACGAGAACAAGCCATTCCGACAAGGGTTTCCTCCGGGGATCAGCGCGGACGCAGCGCGGCGATGGCGACCACCGCGGGCAGCGTGATGAGCAGGACGTAGACGACCGGCGGCGTCCGGCTGTGGGCGGGCCGCGGGCGCGGCTGGGCGTGGTACTTCGGATAACTCACCGGGGTCGCCGCGGGACGCGGGGCGGGCCTGGGCACCGGCTTGGGCTTCGGTTTCGGTGAGGGAGTCGGGGTCGGGGTCGGCGTAGGTGTCGGGACCGGCCGGGGCGGCGGGGCGGCGGCCGGCCGGGGCGCCGGGGCGGGCGGCGGAGGCGTGGGCCTCGGCGTGGGTTTCGGGGTCGGGGTCGGCCGGGGTGTCGGCGTCGGGGTGGGCTTCGGCTTCGGCGGGGGAGGCGGCGTCGGCTTCGGCGGTGGCGGAGTGGGCGTCGGCGAGGGGCAGGGCGGCGGCGGGCTCGGCTCCGGGCAGATCGGCGGAGTCGGCCAGGAGTCGCCGGCCACCGCCACTGCCACCGTGCCGTCCGGCCCCGTCGAGGCGTACGCGCACGCGTCGGCCGCCGCCGGGCCCGCCGGCGCGCCCACCAGCAGCCAGGTCAGCGTCACCAGGGCCAACGCCCTTGCGACAGGGGCGGTTCGGGTCGGTTCGGGTCCATGCACGACGGAGATCATGAGGCTTCGCGGGCCCGCGCGTGCCCGGGCGCGGAGGGATTGCCCCGAAGGAGTGGAAGGCGCTGTGCGACGGTTTGACGATCCGACAGTCGGAGGTGGCCGGATGCGTACGCCCATGCGACGGGCGGCTGTGTCACAGGTGTCGGAAAGAAATTTGTGCGGCCGTTGAACACTTCCCTGGTCCCCACCCGTACCTAGGACCGTGCGGCGGCACAGACGGGCGCTGCAACATCCAGGTGATTATGGGGAGTTGAAGATGAAGACCTCCTGGCGGAGCGCCTCACTCGCGGCGACGGCCGTGTCCGTCATGGCGTTGACGGCCGCATGCGGTTCGAGCAACGCGCCTACGCCGTCCTCCGCGGCACAGAATGTCGGTGCCACGGCGGCGGCCGGAGGTTACGGCAGCGTGGGGGCCGCGACGTCGAGCCCCAGCGCCGCCAGCAACGGCTACGGCGCGGACGGCCAGCAGGCCGCGGCGGCCGAGCCCGCGGGCCAGTTGACGGTTGCCAGCAACCCCGACCTCGGCAAGGTCCTGAGCGACGGCGCGGGCCTGACCCTCTACCGCTTCGACGCCGACACGGCCAACCCGCCGAAGTCCAACTGCGACGGCGACTGCGCCACCACCTGGCCGCCGGTTCCCGCCGACGACGCCACCGCCGGCGCCGGTATCGACAAGTCCCTCATCGGCGAGGTGACCCGTTCCGACGGCACCAAGCAGCTGACCATCGGCGGCTGGCCGGCCTACCGCTACGCCAAGGACGTCAACGCCGGTGACGTCAACGGCCAGGGCGTGGGCGGCAAGTGGTACGCGCTGGCCCCCGACGGCAAGAAGGCGACCCTCGCCTCGCTGCCCGGCCTCTCCGTCCGCAAGGACGCCAAGCTCGGCGACATCGTCGTCGACAAGAACGGCCACACGGTCTACCGCTTCCTCAAGGACAAGGCGTGGCCCAAGTCCGTCTCGAACTGCACCGGCGCCTGCCTGGAGAAGTGGCCGGCCGTCGGCATCGTCTCGGCGGACGACACCAAGGGCGTGCAGAAGAAGGGCCTCATGGGCTTCACCCGGCCCGACGGCGTCAAGCAGATGACCGTCAACTGCTGGCCGATCTACACCTTCTCCGGTGACACCGCCGCCGGACAGACCAACGGCCAGGGCGTGGGCGGCACTTGGTACGCCGTCTCGCCCGAGGGCAAGCCGGTCGGCGCGCCCGCGGAGTAGCGAGAACCTCCCCAGGGTTGATCGCCCCCCGCCCACTCGGCAACGGACACGCGGAAGGGAGGGACGCGGGCAAGCGACAACAGTGCCGAAACACAGCAGCGCGTACGACCACAGGTCCGCCCCCTCCGCACCGCACGGAGGGGGCGGGCCGCTTTGGCATTTCCCGCGCGGCGAATTCCGGCATTCTCCACGCTTCTCCGCGTGTCCCCGCACGGCAATTCGGCACGTGCCGCAGGCAGTGACCGGGAACGGACGGTCAATTTCCGTTTCCGCTCGCTCCTTTGGCGGGCGATCAGTAGCCTCAGCTCGAACACCGGATCGCCTACGCCTGGAGAGATACATGGAGCGTCCCGCCTGGGCACCACGGAGCATCGACATCTCGGTGCCGAGCGTTTCGCGTATCTACGACTACTACCTGGGCGGTTCGCACAACTTCGAGGTCGACCGGGAAGCGGCCCGCAAGGCCATGGAGTTCCTCCCGGGACTTCCCAAGATCATGCAGGCGAACCGGGCGTTCATGCGCCGCGCCGTCCGCTTCGCGGCGGCCGAGGGCATCACCCAGTTCCTCGACATCGGCTCCGGAATTCCCACCTTCGGAAACGTCCACGAGGTGGCCCAGGAGGCCAGTCCCGGCGCCCATGTCATGTATGTCGACCACGACCCGGTGGCGGTCGCGCACAGCCAGGCCGTCCTCGCGGGCAACCCGACCGCGGACGTCGTCGCGGCCGACCTCCGCAAGCCCCGGGAGATCCTCGCGAGCCCCGAGGTGCAGCGGCTGATCGACATGAATCGGCCAGTGGCCTTACTTCTCGTTGCCATACTGCACTTCGTGGAAGACACGGACGACCCGTACGGAGCGGTGGCACAGCTGCGCGACGCACTCGCGCCCGGCAGCCTGCTGATCCTCACTCATGCCTCGTACGAGGGAATCCCGTTGCCACCGGAGCGCGCGGAGGGCGCGGTCGACGTGTACAAGGACATTCGCAATCCGCTGATCATGCGCTCGCGCGAGGAGATCGCGCGGTTCTTCGAGGGGTACGACATGGTGGAACCCGGACTGGTGCCGATGCCGGACTGGCGGCCGGACACCGCACCGGAGGACGAGGATCCGTATTCGTTCTCCGGATTCGCCGGCGTAGGACGCACGGCGTGATCGCGGAGCCGGACGGGCCGGAGGACAGACTGCGCAGGTTCGCGACCATCTGGAGCCGGGCGGTGTTCCCGGCGACCTCGACCTCGCTGACCCGGCCGGAGTTCGAGGAACTGCTCCTGCCGCTGGCCCGGCGGCTGAGCGAGGCGCTGCGCGCCAGGACCTTCGAGGCCGAGGAGGGCAAGGCGGTGGGCGCCGCCCTCGTCGCCGCGCACTGCACCGACCCCGACGCCCTCAGCCGCACCCTGGAGTGCGTCGACGCCTACCTGGTGCTCTACTGCGGCGGCGACGGCCCCCAGGAGGACCTGCGGATCCGCTCGGCCCGCCTCCAGCACGCCATGGCCGCCGGCTTCGCCCAGGAACTGCGCGAACGCACCCTCGCCGAGCAGGAGGCCATCTCGGTGGCCGCGCTCCAGGCCCAGGGCGTCGTCGCCCAGGCCCTGCACGCGACGGAGGCCCGCTTCCGCGCCGTCTTCGAGGGCGCGGCCATAGGCATCGGCATGGCCGACCTCGACGGCAACATCCTCCAGGTCAACGGCGCGCTGCTGCGCATGTTCGGGATCTCCGACCAGACCATGGGCGGACGCAACGTCCGCGAGTGGACCCACCCGGAGGACGCGCCCCAGACCTGGACCCTCTACGACGAACTCGTCCGCGGCGAACGCGAGCACTACCACGTCGAGAAGGCGTTCTACCGGCCGGACGGCACGGTCCTGTGGACCAACCTCACCGTCTCCCTGCTGCGCGACGCGGACGGCAGCCCGCAGTACCAGCTCGCCCTCATGGAGGACACCACCGAGCGCCGGCTGCTGAACCTGCGGCTGCGCTACGAGGCGACCCACGACGCGCTCACCGGCCTGCCCAACCGCACCCTGTTCTTCGAACGCCTGGAGAAGGCGCTCGGCGCGGGCGACAACCAGCGGTTCGGGCTGTGCTACCTCGACCTCGACGGCTTCAAGACCATCAACGACAGCCTCGGCCACGCGGCCGGCGACCGGCTGCTCGTCGAGGTCGCCGACCGGCTCCAGTCCTGCGCGACCGCGCCCGGAGAGATGGTCGCCCGGCTCGGCGGCGACGAGTTCGTGGCCCTGACCACGGGCCCCGACACCGAGCGCGAGGTCGACGAGCTCGCCGGCCGCATCATGAACGCGCTCGTCACCCCCGTCAGCATCGACGGCCGCGACCTCACCGTGCGCGGCTCCATCGGCATCGTCGAGGGCCCGGCCGGCGAACGCGGCCCGGCGGAGGTGCTGCGCAGCGCCGACATCACGATGTACCGGGCCAAGTCGGCGGGCGGCAACCGCTTCGAACTCGCCGACCCGGAGGCCGACGCCCGCGCGATCACCCGCCACGGACTGACCACGGCACTCCCGGCCGCGCTGGACCGGGGCGAGTTCTTCATCGAGTACCAGCCGCTGGTCCACCTCGGCGACGGCAGCGTGCGCGGCGCCGAGGCCCTGGTCCGCTGGCTGCACCCGCAGCACGGCGTGCTCGGCCCCGACCGGTTCATCCCGCTCGCCGAACACACCGGCCTGATCGTGCCGCTCGGCCGCTGGGTCCTCGACCAGTCCGTCCGGCAGGCCAAGCAGTGGCAGGAACGACACGGCGGCAACGACGCGACCGGCCCGCTGCGCATCAACGTCAACCTCTCGCCCTGCCAGCTCAGCCACCCCAGCCTGGTGCAGGACACCGTCGACATCCTGGAGCGCGCCGGCGTCAGCCCCGACGCGCTCTGCCTGGAGGTCACCGAGTCCGCGCTCATCGGCGCCGACGACGACCTCCTCAAGCCGCTGCGCCGGCTGGCCGAGATGGGCGTCGACATCGCCCTCGACGACTTCGGCACCGGCTACTCCAACCTCGCCAACCTCCGCCGCCTGCCGGTGAGCATCCTCAAGCTGGACCGCTCCTTCACCCAGGGCATGCAGCAGTTCCCGGCCGACCCGGTCGACCTCAAGATCGTCGAGGGCATCGTCTCCCTCGCGCACAGCCTGAACCTCGCGGTGACGGTCGAGGGCGTCGAGACGGGCGCACAGGCCGAGCAGCTGCGCATACTCGGCTGCGACACGGCCCAGGGCTGGTACTACGCCCGCCCCGGCCCGCCGGAGCGGCTGCACGAACTGGCGCTGGTGGACGCGACGGGCTGATCGACCGCCGCCCCGGGGCGGCCGGGCGGCGGTCAGCGCTCCAGCAGCATGCGTTGCAGCTCTCTGGCCGCCCTCGGCGGAGCCACGTCGCTGCGGTGCGCGAGCGCGATCGTCCGGTGCAGTCCGGGCCGGGCCAGCGGGGTCACCCGCAGCCCCCGCCCGGACTTCGTCGCCACCATCCGCGGTACGACGGCCACGCCGAGCCCCGCCCGTACGAAGCCGAGGACCGCGTCCATCTCGCCGCCCTCCACCGCGAAGTCGGGTTCGAAGCCCTCGGCGCGGCACGCGGCGACGGTCAGTTCCCGCAGGTCGTAGCCGTGCCGGAACATCACGAGGCGCTCGCCCTCCAGGTCGGCGATGCGGACGGTACGCCCTCGCCCCGGCACCGGCGCCTCCGGTGTCGACACGACCACCAGGTCCTCGCGCAGCAGCTCCACCGTCGTCAGCGCCGGTGACGGCGTGGGCAGCGGCAGCACCACCAGGGCCAGGTCCAGGGCGCCGCGCGCGAGTTCGCGTACGAGATCGTGCGAACCGCCCTCCTCGATGAGCAGCCGGATGCCCGGATAGCGGTCGTGGAAGGCGCGCAGCACGTCCGGCAGCAGACCTGTGCACAGGCTCGGGGTCGCCCCCAACCTGACCCGCCCGCTGCGCAGTTGGACCAGTTCGAGGACCTCGTGCCGGGCCGTGTCCGCGTCCGCCAGGATCCGCCGGGCCAGCGGCAGCAGTGCCTCGCCCGCGTCGGTGAGCGTGATGTTGTTTCGCGCCCGCAGGAACAGATCGGCCCCCAACTCCCGCTCCAGCGCCTTGATCTGCTGGGACAGCGAGGGCTGCGCGACATGCACGAGATCGGCGGCCCGGGTGAAGTGCCGGGTCTCGGCGACGGCCACGAAGTACTGGAGCTGCTGGAACTGCATACAGCCATGATAGTCGCGTCCTATGGAAACGAGCCGGATCATGTCTTGGACCGATCGACGGTGGGGCGCCTAACGTCCGTAGACATGGCTCTGGCAACGCGGACGGACAAACGGCCGTCGATGGCGCGCACGGTGTGGGACAGCACCGTCGGCAAGAAGACAGTGATGGCGGTCAGCGGCCTGATCATGCTGCTGTACCTGGTCGTCCACATGATCGGGAACCTGAAGATCTTCTTCGGCGCGGGCGAGTTCAACCACTACGCCCACTGGCTGCGCACGGTCGGCGAGCCCTTCATGCACTACGAGTGGACGCTCTGGCTGATCCGGATCGTCCTGGTCGTCGCCGTCGTCGCGCACGCCGTCTCCGCGTACCAGCTCAGCCGCCGCGACATCAAGGCGCGCCCCAGCAAGTACGTGCACAAGAAGCCGAGGGCGAGCTACGCGACGCGCACCATGCGCTGGGGCGGGATCATCCTCGCCCTGTTCATCGTCTGGCACATCCTCGACCTGACCACCGGCACCGTGCACTCCGGCGGCTTCCAGGAGGGCCACCCGTACCAGAACGTCGTGGACACCTTCTCCACCTGGTACGGCGACACCATCTACATCGTCGCGATGCTCGCCCTCGGCCTGCACGTCCGGCACGGCTTCTGGAGCGCGGCCCAGACCCTCGGCGCGGGCAGCCGCAGCCGCGACCGCGCCCTGAAGACGACCGCCAATGTCCTCGCACTGCTGCTCACGGCCGGCTTCATCGCCGTCCCCGTGGGCGTCATGACCGGAGTGGTGAGCTGAAATGTCTCCCGAAGCCGAAACGCCCCTCGAATACGCGGACTTCACGACCGGGGACCCCGTCACCGACATCAAGGCCCCGGCCGGACCCGTCAACGAACGCTGGGACACCCGGCGTTTCGAGGCCAGACTCGTCAACCCCGCCAACCGCCGCAAGCACACGGTGATCGTCGTCGGCACCGGCCTCGCGGGCGGCTCCGCGGGCGCCACCCTCGCCGAACAGGGCTACCACGTCGTCCAGTTCTGCTACCAGGACTCCCCGCGCCGCGCCCACTCGATCGCCGCCCAGGGCGGCATCAACGCGGCGAAGAACTACCGCAACGACGGCGACTCCGTCCACCGCCTCTTCTACGACACCGTCAAGGGCGGCGACTTCAGGGCCCGCGAGTCCAACGTCCACCGCCTCGCGCAGATCTCCGTCGAGATCATCGACCAGTGCGTGGCGCAGGGCGTGCCCTTCGCCCGCGAGTACGGCGGCCTCCTCGACACCCGCTCCTTCGGCGGCGTGCAGGTCTCCCGCACCTTCTACGCGCGCGGCCAGACGGGGCAGCAGCTTCTCCTCGGCGCCTACCAGGCCCTGTCCCGGCAGATCGCCGCCGGGAACATCGAGATGCACCCGCGCACCGAGATGCTCGACCTGATCGTCATCGACGGAAAGGCGCGGGGCATCGTCGCCCGCGACCTGGTCACGGGCCGCATCGACACCTACTTCGCGGACGCCGTCGTCCTCGCCAGCGGCGGTTACGGCAACGTCTTCTACCTGTCGACGAACGCCATGAACTCCAACGCCACCGCGATCTGGCGGGCCCACCGGCGCGGCGCGCTCTTCGCCAACCCCTGCTTCACCCAGATCCACCCCACCTGCATCCCGCGCACCGGCGAGCACCAGTCCAAGCTGACCCTGATGAGCGAGTCGCTGCGCAACGACGGCCGGATCTGGGTCCCGAAGGCCAAGGGCGACACCCGCCCCGCCCACCGGATCCCCGAGGACGAGCGCGACTACTACCTGGAGCGCGTCTACCCGTCCTTCGGCAACCTGGTGCCCCGGGACATCGCCTCCCGCGCCGCGAAGAACGTCTGCGACGAGGGCAGGGGAGTCGGCCCCGGCGGCCAGGGCGTCTACCTCGACTTCGCCGACGCCATCGCGAGGATGGGCCGCAAGGCCGTCGAGGAGAAGTACGGCAACCTCTTCGACATGTACGCCCGGATCACCGCCGAGGACCCGTACACGGTTCCGATGCGGATCTACCCGGCCGTGCACTACACGATGGGCGGCCTCTGGGTCGACTACGACCTCCAGACCACCGTCCCCGGCCTGTTCGCGATCGGCGAGGCCAACTTCTCCGACCACGGGGCCAACCGCCTCGGCGCCTCCGCGCTGATGCAGGGCCTGGCCGACGGCTACTTCGTGCTCCCGGCGACCATCAACGACTACCTCGCCCGCCACCCCGGACATGAGGCGATCACCGTCGAACACCCCGCAGTACAGGAGGTGTTGGCGGAGACCGAGGACCGGCTCCACCTCCTGCTGTCCGTCGACGGCGACCGCACCCCCGACTCCTTCCACCGCGAACTGGGCGAACTCATGTGGGAGTTCTGCGGAATGGCCCGCACCGAGGGCGGACTGCGCAAGGCGCTGGAGCGCATCCCGCAGATCCGCGAGGAGTTCTGGCGCCGCATCAAGGTCCCCGGCACCGGCGAGGAGTTCAACCAGTCGCTGGAGAAGGCGAACCGCATCGTCGACTACCTCGAACTCGCCGAGCTGATGTGCCTCGACGCGCTCAACCGCGCCGAGTCCTGCGGCGGCCACTTCCGCGAGGAGTCCCAGACCCCGGACGGTGAAGCGGCGCGCCGGGACGAGGAGTTCAGCTACGCGGCGGCCTGGGAGTTCACCGGAACCGGCTCATCTCCCGTACTGCACAAGGAAGACCTCGTCTTCGAGTACGTCCACCCCACTCAGCGGAGCTACGCATGAAGCTCACCCTGCGCGTCTGGCGGCAGCGCGACGCCGCCGCCGAAGGCGCCATGTCCACCTACCACGTGGACGGAATCTCCAGCGACATGTCCTTCCTGGAGATGCTCGACACCCTCAACGAGGAACTCATCCTCAAGGGCGAGGACCCGGTCGCCTTCGACCACGACTGCCGCGAGGGCATCTGCGGCGCGTGCAGCCTGGTCATCAACGGCGACGCGCACGGCCCCGAGCGCACCACCACCTGCCAGTTGCACATGCGGTCCTTCGCGGACGGCGACACGATCGACATCGAACCGTGGCGCGCCTCGGCCTTCCCCGTCGTCAAGGACCTGGTCGTGGACCGCTCGGCCTTCGACCGGATCATCCAGGCCGGCGGCTACATCACCGCCCCGACCGGCGCCGCCCCCGAGGCCCACGCCACCCCCGTGCCCAAACCGGACGCGGACTTCGCCTTCGAGCACGCCGAGTGCATCGGCTGCGGGGCATGCGTGGCCGCGTGCCCGAACGGCGCGGCCATGCTGTTCACCTCCGCCAAGGTCAACCACCTGGGCGTCCTCCCGCAGGGCGCCCCCGAACGCGAGACCCGCGTCCTCGACATGGTCACGCAGATGGACGACGAGGGCTTCGGCGGCTGCACCCTCACCGGCGAATGCGCCACCGCCTGCCCGAAGGGCATCCCCCTGGTCTCCATCACCGCCATGAACAAGGAGTGGCTGCGCGCCACCCGCAAGGTCGCCAGGCGCTGACCGCCGTACGAACTCCCCCAGGGGACAAGGACGTTCGCCGACAAGGTGCGGACGGGCGGGACCGGGAGTGGTGCTCATCCCCGGTCCCGCCAGGCATCCCCGGGAACTCCCACCGACCCTCCTTCGTTCCCAGCACGAGTGCACGACGACGACTGTCCCTGATCGCCCGGGTGTGAGCACGCCGTTCAACAACCCCACATCCCTGCTCCGGGCACAGGTCACGCGCAGGACGCCCGGCATCGGAAGAACTGTTGCGACCGGACCTACGGAACCGGCCAGCCAGTTCCCCCGCCGAACCCGGCCCGTGATCAGGGAGAGCCATGACCGGCGTGTCCACCCTCGACCGTCCCTCGCAGCCCGCAGCGCCGACCCGCTACACCGTCACGCTCGCCCGCGACGAGAACGACGTGCGGGCCGCGCAGCGGCTGCGCCACGACGTCTTCGCCGGGGAGATGGGCGCCCACCTGTCCAGCCCGCAGCCCGGCCTGGACGTGGACGCCTTCGACGCCTACTGCGACCACCTCCTCGTCCGCGACACGGTCACCGGACAGGTGGTCGGCACCTACCGGCTGCTGCCGCCGGAGCGGGCCGCGGTCGCCGGACGGCTCTACTCGGAGAGCGAGTTCGACCTCACCCCCCTCGACCCGATCCGCCCGGGCCTGGTCGAGGTCGGCCGTTCCTGCGTCCACCCCGACCACCGCGACGGCACGGTCATCGGCCTCATCTGGGCCGGCATAGCCCGCTACATGGTCGACCGCGGCCACGAGTGGCTGGCCGGCTGCTGCTCCGTCCCGCTCGCCGACGGCGGCGCCCTCGCCGCCGGCACCTGGGACCGGGTCGGCGCCAAGCACCTCGCCCCCGAGGAGTTCCGGGTACGCCCCCTGCTGCCCTGGAACCCGGACGGCGTCGCCCGCCCCGCCGACCGCGTCGAACTCCCGCCGCTGCTGCGCGGCTACGTCCGCCTCGGCGCCTGGGTCTGCGGCGCGCCCGCCCACGACCCGGACTTCGGGGTCGCCGACCTGTACGTGCTGCTGTCGATGCGCCGGGTCAACCCGCGCTATCTGCGGCACTTCCTCTCGCTCGTCCCGGCCTGATGAGCGTCTGGCTGCCCAGCGCGCCCTGCACCCCCAGGACGTGCATCGGGTCGACGGGGTCCGTCACGGCGCTGCCGCGCGCCGTGCTGCGATGCGTGGCCGTGCTGGTCGTGGTGGCCGCCGGGGCCGCCCTCACCCCCATCGGCGGGCGGATCCCCGCCCGCGCGGTGCGCTGGTGGTGCCGGACCATCGTCCGGGCCGCCGGCATCCGGCTCCGTATCACCGGCAGCGCCACGCCCACCGGCGGACTGCTGCTGGTCGCCAACCACATCTCGTGGCTGGACATCCCGCTCATGGCCGCCGTCCGCCCCGCCCGCATGCTCGCCAAGGCCGAGATCCGCAACTGGCCCGTCGCGGGGACGCTCACGGCGGGCAGCGGCGCCCTGTTCATCGACCGCGACCGGCTGCGCGCCCTGCCCGAGACGGTCGCCTCCGTCGCGGGCGCCCTGCGCGCCGGCGGAGCGGTCGCCGTCTTCCCCGAGGGCAGCACCTGGTGCGGCCTGGCCCAGGGGCACTTCCGGCGGGCGGTCTTCCAGGCCGCGCTGGACGCCGGAGTCCCCGTCCAGCCGGTCGGTCTGCACTACGTCACCGACGGCGGTACGGCCAGCACGGTCCCCGCCTTCATCGGCAGCGACTCGTTGCTCACCTCGGTGTGGCGGGTCGTGTCGACGCGCGGACTGGTCGCCGACGTCGAGGTGGGGCAGGCCATAGCGCCCGGCAGCCACCCCGACCGCCGTTCCCTCGCCCACGCGGCGCAGGCCGGGGTGTCGGTCCGGGCCCACCACCCGGACCACTGCGCCTCGGCGGCCCCGGTGCCGGTGAATATTCGCAGGACGGCGCGGAGGCGTCCTGCTAGCGTCGCGGCCATGAGGATCATCAGGCACACCGGCACCGCGACCGCGCGAGCGACCAGCTCGCCGGCTGCCGACGCCTGATCCCACCCACCACTCCCGGCGGCCGGAAACGGACCGCCGGGACGTGTCGTCTCCACCCCCTCGCACCCCGCCCGGCGGTCCCTTCCGGTCCCCACCCGACCCGAAGGACCCGACCGCCATGAACACCGACGACGTCGTCCGCACCTTCCTCGACTTCTACCGCGAACGCGGGCACGAGCCGATCACCGGCAGCACCCTCCTGCCACCGCCGTCCGACCCGGTCCTGTTCACCACCTCCGGCATGCACCCGCTCACGCCCTACCTCAAGGGCCGCCCCCATCCACAGGGCCGCCGTCTGGTGAACGTCCAGCGCTGTCTGCGCACCACCGACCTCGACGAGGTCGGCGATCCCACCCACCTCACCGTCTTCGAGATGCTCGGCTCCTGGTCGCTCGGCGACTACGGCCATCCGCAGAGCCTGCGCTGGGGCTACGAACTCCTCCGTGACGGCTTCGGCGTCCCGCACGAGAAGCTGTCCGTCACCGTCTTCGACTCCGACCTCCAATCCCTGGACACCTGGCGGGAGTTGGGCCTGCCCGTGGAGCCGACCCAGGACGAGAACTGGTGGTCCAACGGACCGACCGGCCCCTGCGGCCCCGACTCCGAGATCTTCTACTGGACCGGCGACGGCCCGCCGCAGGGGAGCCCGACCAGCGACCCGCGCTGGGTGGAGATCTGGAACCACGTGCACATGCGCCACGACCGCGGCGACGACGGCGAACTCGTACCGCTGCGCCAGGTCAACGTCGACACCGGCATGGGACTTGAGCGCCTCGTCTCCATCCTCCAAGGACGCGGATCGGTCTACGAAACGGATCTGTTCGAGCCCTGGATGCGGCTGGTCCCACCGCTGTGGGACCTGGACGAGAGGTCGGTGCGGGTGGTCTGCGACCACCTGAGGTCGACCGTCGTGGTCCTGGGGGACGGCGTACGGCCGTCCAACACCGGTCGGGGGTACGTCCTACGGCGGCTCGTGCGGCGGTTGCTCACCGTGCTGCGGCGGGACGACCCGTCGCGCACATTGGCCGATCTGCCGGTCGAGCCTGTCGAGCACACGCTCGATCACTTTCGGCAGCCGCTCGGTGCCGATGCCGTGCGGGACGTGCTGGGGGACGAGGAGCGGCGGTTCGACGGGCTGCTGGAGCGGGGACGGCGGGTGCTGTCGCGGCCGGAGTTCAGGGGGCCGTTGAGCGAGGAGGACTATCGCTATCTGCACGACACCCATGGCCTGCCGCGTGAGTTGGTGGCCGGTTCGCTGTCAGAGCCTTCGCCAGATAGGGAGCTGTGACGCTTCCCGGCGCCCTCGCCACCTCGCTCGGCGGGCCCGTCGCCACGATCCGCCCGCCGTCCAGGTCGATCACCCGGTCCGCGCCCGCCACCACCGCCATGTCGTGCTCGACCACCACCACCGTGTGACCGGCGTCGACGAGTCCGTGGAGCTGCCGGAGGAGCACCTCGACGTCGGCGGGGTGGAGACCGGTGGTCGGCTCGTCCAGGACATAGAGGGTGTGGGCGCTCCGGGAGCGCTGCAACTCGCTGGCCAGCTTGATGCGTTGGGCCTCCCCGCCGGAGAGTTCGGTGGCGGGCTGGCCCAGCCGCAGATAGCCGAGGCCGACGTCCAGGAGCGTGCCGAGGCTGCGCGCCACGGGCGGCGAGTCCGCGAAGAACTCCGCCGCGGCCTCCACCGTGAGGTCGAGGACCTGCGCGATGTTCCGTCCCCGGTACGCCACTTGGAGTATCTCGGGGTTGTAGCGGGCCCCGCCGCACTCCGGGCAGGGCGCGTAGGTGCTCGGGAGGAAGAGCAGCTCGACGCTCACGAACCCCTCGCCCTGGCAGGTCTCGCAGCGCCCGCCCGGCACGTTGAACGAGAACCGCCCCACGCCGTAACCCCGTCGCCGTGCCTCGTCGGTGGCCGCGAACACCTTGCGGACGACGTCGAAGAGGCCGGTGTAGGTGGCGAGGTTCGAGCGCGGGGTGCGGCCGATCGGCTTCTGATCGACCGACACCAGCCGTCCCACACCCGGCAGTTCCTCGGTGATCTCCCCGATGAGCGTCGACTTCCCGGAGCCCGAGACGCCGGTGACGGCGGTGAACACCCCCAGAGGGAAGGCCACCGTCACCTCCCGCAGGTTGTGCCGGGTGATCGGGCCGACCTTCAACTCGCCGTGCGGGGAACGGACTTCGCGGGCCGGTGCGGGGGAGCGGTGGAAGAGGTGGCGGGCCGTCGCCGACTCCTTCACCCCCGCCAGGTCGGGCACCGGGCCGCTGTGCAGCACGCGCCCGCCGTGTGCGCCGGCCAGCGGTCCCACGTCCACCAGCCAGTCGGCGGCGCGCATGACGTCGAGATGGTGCTCCACCACGAACACCGAGTTGCCCGCGGCCTTCAGCCGATCCAGCACCGTGAGCAGGGCCTCGGTGTCGGCGGGGTGCAGACCGGCCGACGGTTCGTCGAGGACGTAGACGACACCGAAGAGGCCGGAGCGCAGCTGTGTGGCCAGGCGCAGGCGTTGCAGTTCGCCGGGAGAGAGGGTCGGGGTCGGGCGGTCCAGGCTGAGGTGGCCGAGGCCCAGTTCGAGGATCGGCGCGATACGGGCGGTGAGGTCCTCGGTGAGGACGCGGGCCGCCTCCGAGGTGCCGCCCAGCGTGCCCGCCAGCTCCGCCAGCGGCAGCGCCGCCAGGTCGGCGATCGTACGGCCCCCGACCGTCACCGCCAGGGACTCGGCGCGCAGTCGGCCGCCCTCGCAGACCGGGCAGGGGGCACTGGTCAGGAAGCGTTCCGCCCTGGCCCGCAGGGTCGCGCTCTTCGTGTCGGCGAACGTTTTCATGACGTACCGGTGGGCGCTCATGTATGTGCCCTGGTACGGGCGTTGGATGCGGTCGGCGTCCCGGACCGGATGGACCGTCACCACCGGCTGCTCGTCCGTGAACAGGATCCACTCCCGCCGCTCGGCGGGGAGTTCGCGCCACGGCACGTCGACGTCGTGGCCGAGGGTGTCGAGGATGTCGCGCAGGTTCTTGCCCTGCCAGGCGCCGGGCCAGGCGGCGATCGCGCCCTCGCGGATCGACAGGGACGGGTCGGGGACCAGGGACTCCTCGCTCGTGCGGTGCACCCGGCCGAGGCCGTGGCACTCGGGGCACGCGCCCGCCGCCGTATTGGGGGAGAAGGCGTCCGAGTCGAGGCGTTCGGCGCCGGGCGGGTAGTCGCCGGCGCGGGAGAACAGCATGCGGAGCGAGTTGGAGAGATGGGTGACCGTGCCCACCGAGGAGCGGGAGGTGGGGGTCGAGCGGCGCTGCTGGAGCGAGACGGCGGGCGGGAGCCCGGTGATCTCGCCGACCTTCGGGGCGCCGATCTGGTGGATCAGTCTGCGGGCGTACGGCGCGACCGACTCGAAGTAGCGGCGCTGGGCCTCGGCGTAGATCGTGCCGAAGGCGAGGGAGGACTTCCCGGAACCGGAGACGCCCGTGAACACGACCAGCGCGTCCCGGGGGATGTCGACGTCGACGCCCTGGAGGTTGTGCTCGCGGGCGTCGCGTACGCGGACGAGGGGGTCGTGGGGGCTGGACATGGCCCGGTGATTCTATGCGCTCCCGGTCGGTGACGCCCGCTGACCTGCGGGGGTGCGGCGGGGTCAGGGCTGTGCCACGTTGGAGGAGACGGAAAACGGCCGCCGCGCGGTCCCCCGCGCCGCGCCGTCCGGCCCCGCCGCGCGTCGCATCCCTCCGGGAGACACCCATGAGCAGTTGTCGAGTCGCGCAAGTGGCCGTCGCCGGTGGCGAGTTCGAACTCGTCGAGCGTGAGCTGCCGCAGCCCGGACCCGGCCATGTGCGGATCGCCGTGGAGGCGTGCGGGATCTGCCACACCGACACCTTCTTCGTCGACGCCGGAGTGCCGGGCGTGCGGTTCCCGCTCGTCACCGGGCACGAGATCGCCGGGCGGATCGACGCGCTCGGCGAGGGCACCGCGGCCCTGGGCTGGCGGGTCGGCGACCGGGTGGCGGTCGGCTGGTTCGGCGGCAGCTGCGGTCACTGCACCCCTTGCCGGCAGGGCGACTTCATCGTCTGCGCGAACCTGAAGGTGCCCGGCTGGGCCTACGACGGCGGCTTCGCCGAGATGACGGTCGCGCCCGTCGACGCGCTCGCCCGGGTCCCCGAGAGCCTGTCGGCGACCGCCGCCGCGCCCATGGGCTGCGCGGGCGTGACCACCTTCAACGGGCTGCGGCACAGCTCGGCCGGGCCGGGCGACCTGGTCGCCGTCCTCGGGCTCGGCGGTCTCGGCCACCTGGGTGTGCAGTACGCGGTCGCCATGGGATTCGAGACCGTGGTGATCACACGCGGCGCCGAAAAGGCCGACTTCGCCAAGCAGTTGGGCGCGCACCACTGCATCGACAGCACGGCGGACACCGAAGTCGCCGAGGCACTGCGGGCGTTGGGCGGCGCCAAGGTGGTCCTGGCCACGGCGGGCGACGCCGACGCCGCGACGGCCACCGTGGAGGGGCTGAGACCGCGCGGCGAGCTGGTGATCGTCGGGGCGGACAGCGCGCCGCTGGGCATCAGTCCGCTCCAACTCATCCTGCCCGGCAAGGTGGTTCGCGGGCATCTGTGCGGCACCGCCCAGGACGTCCAGGACACGCTGGCCTTCAGCGTCCTGCACGACATCTCCCCGATGGTGGAGACCGCGCCGCTGGAACGGGCGGGCGAGGCCTATCGGCGGATGCTGTCCGGGGCCGCGCGCTTCCGGATGGTGCTCACCCCGTGAGCGAGGCGATCCGGGCGAGGCGCCGGTAGGAGTCCAGCAGGGCCGCGCGGTCGTAGGTGCTGGTGGTGACCAGGACCTCGTCGGCCGCTGTCTCCTTCAGCACCGTCTCCAGCTCGTCGGCCACCTGCTCCTCGGTGCCCGCGAGCTGTCCGGTGAGCCCGGTGTCGTAGAAGCCGAACTCCTTGTCGGACATGGCCAGTTGTGCCACGCGTTCGGCGGGCGGCAGGGGTGGGAAGGTGCCGTGGGTGCGGGCGTGCGCCATCGACCAGGCCTCCGGGACGAGGAGTGCGCGGGCCGCCTCGGGGGTGGCGGCCACGGCGACCGTGCCCGAGATGACGACGTACGGCCGTGAGGCCCAGGGGGAGGGGCGGAAGCGGGCGCGGTAGTGGTCGATGCCGCGCCGCGTCCTCTCCCGGTCACGGAGGTCGCCGATCACCATCGGCAGGCCCGCGCGGGCCGCGATGCCGGCGCCCTCGCCCGTCGCGAGCACGAACGGCGGGACGCCGAGGCCCTCCGAGGGGCGCGCGTGGGCGCCGGTGGGGGAGGTGCCGCGGAACCAGCCGAGGAGCTCGGCGAGTTGTCCGGCGAAGTCGTCGGCGTCGTCCTTGTCGCGGCCCAGGGCCTTGCGCACACCGTCGGTGAAGCCGACCGAGCGGCCCAGGCCCATGTCGATCCGGCCCGGGAACAGCGACTCCAGCACCCCGAACTGCTCGGCCACGACCAGGGGTTGGTGGTTGGGCAGCATCACTCCGCCCGTCCCGACCCGGATGCTCCGGGTGGCCGAGGCGACGGCGGCGGCCAGCACGGTCGGCGCCGAACCCGCGACCCCGGGCACTCCGTGGTGCTCCGACACCCAGAACCGGTGATAGCCCAGTTCCTCGACCTCCCGCGCCAGCCGCACGGTGTCGCGCAGCGCCTCGGCGGGCGGATGCCCCTCGCGGGTGCGCGAGCGGTCCAGCACGGAGAACGGGGTCGAGGCGATCAGGGAACTCACACCGGGTTCAACGCCCGCGCGCCCTCGGCATTCCCCGAGCCGGTCGCGGCGCTCACCGCCGGGACCGCACGCGTGCGTCCCGCGGCGGGTCGATGAACTGCAACTCCAGGGTCACGGGCGGCTCCGCGAGCCCCGGTCCGCCCGCCGCCGCCCACTCCAGGACCTCTTCCGTGCAGTCGTCGTCCATCGCGAACCCGACCCAGGTCGGCCGCCCGCCGGCCCGCCGCCCCGCGGCCGAGGGCTGCACCACGATCACGTTGGCCTGGTCGCAGGGGCCGAGGCAGTCCGTCGTACGCACCGCGAAACCGTGCTCCGCGGCCCCGGCCCGCAGCCGTTCCAACTGCCAGGCGTGGTCCGTGCCCGGGTGCTTGCGCGGGTCGCCGCAGCAGCAGCCCCGGCAGACGACCAGGGTGCAGGGCCGTTCTCGGGCGGCACCTATGAGGAACGTACGGCGTGCGGGGGTGGCGGCAGACATACGAGAAGCATGAGGCCAGGGCCTCGGGGCGGCGGCGCCGGGGTGCGGGGGCTGTCTAAGGTGGCCCGGTGACAGCTGACCGCAGGCGGCCCCTCGCCGTGTTCGACCTCGACAACACCCTCGCCGACACCGCCCACCGGCAGCGGTTCCTGGAGGGCAGCCCGCGCGACTGGGAGGGCTTCTTCGGCGCCGCGCCCCAGGACCCGCCGCTGGCGGAGGGCGTCGCGCTCGCGCTGGAGTGCGCCGAGGAGTGCGAGGTCATCTATCTGACCGGGCGGCCCGAGCGCTGCCGACGCGACACGCTCGACTGGCTCGCCGCGCACCGGCTGCCCGAGGGGCGGCTCTTCATGCGGCGCGACGACGACCGCAGACCCGCCCGCCGCACCAAGCTGGAGATCCTCAAGCGGCTCGCCCGGGACCGGGACATCCGCGTCCTGGTGGACGACGACGAACTCGTGTGCGACGACGCCGAGCGCGCCGGTTTCCGGGTCGTCCGGGCCCGCTGGACCTCCCCCTCCGCCGCGCTGGAGGCGGCCCAGGAGGGGGAGGGCCGCACCTGAGACGGCCGTAGCACCGGCATCCGAAGGGACCTGCCGGGCTTGCGCTCGGCTTGACGCATTCCCATATCGGCATACGATGGCCGCATGGCACGAGCAGCGACGACGTCGGACGTCTTCAACGCGATCGCCGAGCCGCAGCGCCGGGAGATCCTGGCCCTGCTGCGGACCGGTGAGCGACCGGTCACCGAACTGGCGCACGAGCTGGGGATGAGCCAGCCCGGGGCGTCCAAGCATCTGCGGGTGCTCCGGGAAGTGGGCCTGGTGCGGGTCCGCGAGGCGGGCAAGCGGCGCCTCTACGGCCTCGACGCCCGCGGGCTGCGGCCCGTCCACGAGTGGGCCGGCGGCTTCGAGCGGTTCTGGAACGAGAGCTTCGACCGCCTGGACACCTATGTGCGCGAGCTCGAACAGACACGGCGGGAGGACTGACCGATGGCAGAAACAGAGCGGGAGACGGACGCGGAGTCGGCCACGGCCGAACGGGAGATCGTGATCTCCCGGGTCATCGACGCCGCGCGAGAGCTGGTGTTCGAGGCCTTCACCGAGGTCCGGCACCTCTCGCGGTGGTGGGGGCCGGACGGATTCACCACCACCACGCGGTCCTTCGAGTTCCGCGAGGGCGGGGAATGGGTCTTCGTGCTGCACGGGCCGGACGGCACCGACTACGCCGAGTGGATCCGCTGGACCCGGATCGTGCCCCCGGAGCGGATCGAGCTGCTGCACGGCGAGACCCGCGACGACCCGGACGCCTTCGCCTCGGTCCTGACCCTCGCGGCGGACGGCACGGCGACCCGCATCGTGATGCGCACGCTGTTCCCCACCAAGGAACTGCGCGACGAGGCGGCCGAGAAGTACCACGCGATCGAGGGCGGCGAACAGACCCTGGGCAACCTGGCGGCCTACGTCACCGACCTCGCGCGGAAGGGGGCGCGGGGCTGATGGCCGGGAAGGTGTTCTTCAGCGTGTCGATGTCGCTGGACGGTTTCGTGGCGCCCGAGTCCGTGCCCGACCAGGACGAGCTGTTCGCGCCCGAGCGGCAGGACGAACCGGCGGTGCGGCGCTGGCTGGCCCAGTGGACGGAACTCCAGCAGTGGGTGTTCCCGCTGCGGTTCTTCCGGGAGAACCTGAAGCTCGGCGAGGGCGGCGAGGAGGGCCTCGACAACGACCTGGCGCGCCACACGTTCGAGCGCACCGGCGCGAGCGTCATGGGCAGGCGCATGTTCGACCTCGGCGAGCGGTCCTGGCCGGAGGAGGCGCCCTTCCGCACCCCGGTCTTCGTCGTGACACACGGCAGCCGGGAACCGTGGGAGCGGCCCGGCGGCACCACGTTCCACTTCGTCGACGACGGCGTCGAGCACGCCCTCGACCGGGCCCGCGAGGCCGCCGGCGACCGGGACGTCCGCATCGCCGGCGGCGGCGCGACGATCCTGGAGTACCTGAACGCGGGCCTGGTCGACGAGTTCTCGATCACGCTCTCCCCGGTGCTGTTCGGCACCGGCACCCGCCTGTTCGAGGGCGTGGACGCCTCCAGGATCGCGCTGGAGCCGGTCCGCTCGCGGGCCTCGGCACGGGTGACGCACCTGACCTACGCGGTGCGCCCGCGATAGCCCGGAGGCGTCAGTCCTCGTCCTCGATGCGGAAGCCGACCTTCAGGCCGACCTGGTAGTGCTCGATCTGCCCGTTCTCGATCTGGCCCCTGACCTGCGTCACCTCGAACCAGTCCAGGCCGCGCAGGGTCTGCGCGGCGCGGGCGACGCCGTTGCGGATGGCCTGGTCGATGCCCTCGTGAGAGGTCCCGACGATCTCGGTGACCCGGTACGTGTGGTTGGACATGCGGGTACTCCTCTCGGCCGTGACGGGCGCGTCACGCGTCACTCCACCGTGCCCCACGGCGCGGCGGTACGCGAGACGGCCCGTCACCCGAGGTCAGCGCACCACGCTCAGTGACAGCGCGAAGCGGCCCGCCCGGTCGGTCCACCAGTGGGCCAACTCCAGCCCGGCCGCCGCCAGTTCGGTGCGCACACCCTCCTTCCGGAACTTCGCCGAGATCTCGGTGCGCAGTTCCTCGCCGGCCGCGAAGTCGACGGCGAGATCGAGCGCCGGGATCTTCACGGTCTGGTCCGTGAGGGACCGCAGCCGCATCTCGATCCACTCGTTGTCGGTGTCCCAGAGCGCCACGTGCTCGAAGGCCGAGACGTCGAAGTCGGCGCCCAGTTCGCGGTCGACCACGGTCAGCACGTTCTTGTTGAACGCGGCCGTCACCCCGGCCGCGTCGTCGTACGCCCTGACCAGGACCTCTTCGTCCTTGACCAGGTCCGTGCCGAGCAGCAGCGCGTCCCCGGGCGAGAGCAGCGCGCGCAGCCCGGCGAAGAACGTGGCGCGTTCGGCCGGCAGCAGGTTGCCGATCGTGCCGCCCAGGAACGCCAGCAGACGCGGTCCCGGTGTCTTTGGGAGGGTCAGCGCGGCGGTGAAGTCCGCGATCAGGGCGTGCACGGCGAGGCCCGGCCGCTCCTGGACGAGGGCGTGCCCGGCCCCGGTGAGCGCGCTCTCGCTGACGTCGACCGGGACGTACAGCGCCAGGCCGGTGAACGCGTCGAGGAGATGGCGTGTCTTGTCCGAGGAGCCGGAGCCCAGCTCGACGAGTGTGCGCGCGCCGGTCGCGGCGGCGATCTCACCGGCCCGGTCGACGAGGATCTCGCGCTCCGCGCGGGTCGGGTAGTACTCGGGCAACTCGGTGATCCGCTCGAAGAGTTCGCTGCCGTGGGCGTCGTAGAACCACTTCGGCGGGAGGGTCTTCGGGGTGTGGGTGAGGCCTTCGAGGACGTCGGCGCGCAGGGCCGCGTCGGTGGCGTCCTCGGGCAGGGTGCGGGTGAGAAGGAACGGGCTCACGTACGGGGCTCCTTCGGTGGTGCGAGGTCTTTCAGGGGGGTGAGGAGGACCTCGGCGCGGGTCGCGGTGAGCAGATGGCGGTCGGGGACCTCCTGCCAGTGCGGGTCGTCGTCGTAGGGCTCGGAGGCGACCACCGTGCGGCGGCCGGGCTCCGAGAGGTACCAGAGGGAGTCGCCCCAGGCCGTCGCGGCGATCGACTCTCCGTTGCTGAGAAGGAGGTTGAGGCGGGAGCCGGGGGCGGCGTGCGCGACCTCGGCCACCGTGTCGGCCAGCGCCTGGCCCTCCTCGTCGCCCGCCCGCAGCCGGGCCAGGGCCAGCGCCCAGACGAACGCCGAGTCGCAGCGGGCCTCCATCGACAACAGGTCGACCGGGGGCAGGCGTTGGGCGAGGGCGGCGAGGGTGCGGGGCCAGCCGGTGACCGCGCCGTTGTGGCTGAACAGCCAGGGGCCCGCGGCGAACGGCGCCGCCGCGGCCTCCCCGTCCGCGCCCGCGAACGTCGCGTCCCGTACGGCGGCCAGCAGCGCCGACGAGCGCACCACGCGGGCCAGGTCGGCGAAGGACTGGTCGCCCCAGATGGGCACCGCCCGCCGGTAGCGGCCCGGCACCGGGTCGCCCTCGGCGTACCAACCCACCCCGAAACCATCGGCGTTGACCGTTCCGTGCCGCTGCCGGCGCGGCTGCCAGGACTGCCGGTACAGGCTGTGCTCCGGGTCCACGAGGAGCCGGCCGAGCGGCTCCTCGGGTCCCAGGTACGCCAGATGACGGCACATCAGACGGCTCCCGAGCGGGCCGTGCGGAAACCGGAGAAGATCTGCCGCCGGATCGGATAGTCCCAGTTGCGGAACGTGCCCCGGCAGGCCACCTCGTCCACCGCGAACGAACCGCCCCGCAGAACCTTGTACTCCGGGCCGAAGAACACCTCCGAGTACTCCTTGTACGGGAACGCCCTGAACCCCGGGTAGGGCAGGAAGTCGCTCGACGTCCACTCCCACACATCACCGATCAACTGCCGCACGCCCAGCGGTGATTCGCCCGCCGGATAGCTCCCCGCGGGGGCCGGGCGGAGGTGGCGCTGACCGAGGTTGGCGTGTTCCGGGGCCGGGTCGGCGTCGCCCCACGGGTAGCGCGTGGAGCGGTCGGCCACCGGGTCGTGGCGGGCCGCCTTCTCCCACTCGGCCTCGGTCGGCAGCCGGCGTCCGGCCCAGCGGGCGTAGGCGTCGGCCTCGTACCAGCACACGTGCAGGACGGGCTCATCGGGCGGCACGGCCTCCGTGACGCCGAAGTGCCGCCGCAGCCACTGCTTGCCGTCCTTGCGCCAGAACAGCGGCGCGACGACGGAGTTGCGGCGGATGTGCGCCCAGCCCTCCTTCGCCCACCAGCGCGGGTCGTCGTAGCCGCCGTCCTCGACGAACGCCAGATACGCGCCGTTGGTCACCGGTGTCGTGTCGATGTGGAAGGCGGCCACCTCGCGCCGGTGCGCGGGCTTCTCGTTGTCCAGCGCCCACGGTTCGGTGGAGGTGCCCATGGTGAACGGGCCGCCGGGGACGAGGACTTCGGACGGGCCGGTGAACAGCGGTACCGGTTCCGGGTCCGGGGCCGTCAACGCCCGTGGTCCGGTGCGGAGCTGATGGGTGATCAACATCGTTTCGTCGTGCTGCTGTTCGTGCTGGGCAACCATCCCGAAGGCGAAGCCCGCCTCGGTGAGCCGCGTTCCGCGGAAGGTGGAGCCGGCCAGTACGTCGGTGACCCGGCCGCGTACCTCGGCCGCGTACCGCCGGGCCTCCGCGGGCGGCAGCAGCGGCAGCGAGGGACGTTCGGAGCGCGGGTGCTCGAACGCGTCGTAGAGGCCGTCGATGTCGGGCCGCATCGCGTCCCGGCCGCCGACGGCCCGCAGCAGCCACAGCTCCTCCTGGTTGCCGATGTGCGCGAGGTCCCAGACCAGCGGGGACATCAACGGCGAGTGCTGCGCGGTGAGTTCGGGCTCGTCCACGCAGCTCGTCAGAAGCGTGGTGCGGTCCCGGGCCGTGGTCAAAGTGGTCAACGCCCGTTGCCGGAGCGCCTCGATATCGATGTCAGGGGAGGTGTCGGCGTCGGTCATGTGCGGATGTCCTTCCCGTGCGGGCGGCTGTCCGTGCCCCGCACGCGGTCGAGCAGATCGTCGGCGGGGCAGCGGCCCCGCACGACATAGCGGTCGAAGTACGCGCGGACGGCGTCCGTGACCCCGGTGCTCGCGCCCAGCCGGGGCAGCGCCTCCAACGCCGTCGCGAAGCAGACGAGCGCCACCTCGTGCAGCTCCGGGTCGGACAGCCCGTAGCGGGCCGCGTCGATCCACAGCGGATTGTGCGGCGCGGGCAGCCCGAGCGACCGTTCGGCCAGCGGCTTCACGGCCCGGTACGCCGTCTCGGCGGCCTCCGGGTCGTCGAACAGCGCCGTCGTCACCGCGAGCGGCACGATCCAGCCGTCGTCCCCGGGCTGCGCGTCGATCATGCGCAGTTCGAGATGGCCACGCGGTCTGACCGGCGGGAACAGGGTGGTGAGGTGATAGTCGAGGTCGTCCCGGGTCGGCGGCGTCGAGGACCGGGTCCACTCCCGGAAGGTCAGCCCCTCGGGCACGTCCCACGGGCCGTCCCCGCGCCGGACGCACATCACCGGCGAGTCCAGCACATGCTTCGCCCAGGCACCGCGCGGCTCCGCCTCCAGCGGGGGCGCGCCCGCCCGCCCGGGGCCGATCTCCATCCAGATCAGCTGCCGGGAGGAACGCCAGCCCGTGGGGCTGCGGCCGATCAGCGGGGAGTTGGCGAACGCGGCCACCAGCACCGCGCCCAGCTGGTGCGCCAGCCACCAGCGCCGCCCGTGGCCGAGCGGCCCAGGCTCCTCGTGACCGGCGTCCAGGCACACCTGCACGGATGCCGAGGTGCACATCATGCGGCGGCCGGCGGGGCCGGTGCGGTCGAGGCAGCGCTCCATCGCGTCGTAGCGCGGCTCGTGCAGGAACCGGCGCGGGGGGTGCCAGGGATCGTGGCCGACGCCGACCAGCCCCAGGTTGTCGCGGGCCAGCACCGCGCGGACGGTGTCGAGGTCCTCGGAGACGGTACCGATGCACTCCATCAGGGAGGCGGCGGGCGACGAGCTCAGTTCCAGCTGGCCGCCGGGCTCGACGGTGAGCGCCGACCTCAGGTGCACGGATCTCAGCGCGGCGTAGGCCGCTTCGAGTCGTTCGGGTGTCACGGGGAGCTGCGGCAGCCGCAGCTCGTGGACGAGCCATTCCACTTCGACCCCGAGCGTGCGGGGCGGACCGGTCTTGAAGCAGATGCCCCTGACCAGGGCCTCCACCTCGGGTTCGGTGACCGCGACGTCGGGCTTCGTACAGTCGCCGCAGTCACTTGCCGTATCGGACATGTCGGGATCCTCCTGAGATTCCACCATGCCACCGGCCCGGTTTCGGTTGGGCCCGGGTCGGCACACTCGTACCACCCAAGACCCTCGCGGCTGGTCGCACAAGGGTGCGTATTGCCGTGTTCGGGATCGGTAATCTCCGGTTCGCCGGCCGTTCGCGAGGCCCGGAAACTCCGTTGCACCGCACGACCAGCATCGCTCACGATGAGGGTGTGAGCACGACGGGGGAGAACACGGGGGAGATCGCGGGGCGCGCTCTCATGGCGTACACGGGGGTTATGCCATGAGCGCGCGCCTGCGCGGCATCGCGCGGCAGACCGAGGAGATCGTCGCGGCCGGGGGCTACCGCACGGCGCACGGACGCGAGGTGTCCATCGCGGCCGGGACCCGGGCGGCCCGCGCGGGCACCCGCCTGCACGGACCGGAGCCGGTGCGCGTACCGGAGCTCCCGCAGGTGGACACGTTCATCGAGGTCACGGGCGAGAGCAGCCTGGAGGCCGCCCGTCGGCTCACCGGCCCGGTCGCGGTGCTGAACTTCGCCTCGGCCCGCAATCCCGGCGGCGGATTCCTCAACGGCGCCCAGGCCCAGGAAGAGGCCCTGTGCCGTGCCTCCGCGCTGTACACCTGCCTGCTTGAGGCCCGCGGCTTCTACGACCACCACCGCGCCCACCGCGATCCGTTCTACACGGACCGCGTCATCCACTCACCGGCCGTCCCCGTCTTCCGCGACGACAAGGGCCACCTGCTGGAAGAGCCGTACACCGCAGGCTTCCTGACCGCCGCCGCGCCGAACGCGGGGGTCGTGCTGCGCACCGCGCCGGAGCGCGCGGCCGAACTGCCGGGCGCGGTCGCCGTACGGGCCGAGCGGGTGCTGGAGACCGCCGTGGCGCACGGCTACCGGCGACTGGTCCTGGGCGCCTGGGGCTGCGGGGTGTTCCGCAACGACCCGGAGCTGGTCGCGGGCGCCTTCCGCGCGCTGCTCGGGCCGGGCGGACGGTTCGCCGCGGCCTTCGAGCACGTGGTCTTCGGCGTCCTGGACCGCACACCGGGTGCCACGGTCCGGGACGCCTTCGTACGGGCCTTCCCGGAGCCCCGGCCCCGGCCCCGCACCGTGGAGACCGCTCAGGTCCAGCCGTAGCGCTCGTGCAGCCGCTGGCGGACGAGGTTGAAGCGCATCCGGTCGATCGCGCACGCCTCGCGGCGCATGCCGTCCTCGTGCAGGCGCAGGATGCGGTCCACGTCGACCCAGGAGTCGCGGCCGGTCTTGTCCCAGGGGCCGTTGCCGATCGCCACCCACTCGCGGTCGGCGTCGTGCCGCTTGCTGGAGAGCTGGACGGCGAGCAGGGTCCCGCCGGGCTCGCGGGCCACGACGAGCACCGGGCGGTCCTTGCCCCGGCCGTCGTTCTCCTCGAACGGCACCCAGGTCCAGACGATCTCGCCGGGGTCGGGGTCCCCGTCGTGCGCGGGGGAGTACTCGGTACGCACCCTGCCGACCTCGCGCGGGTCGGCCTCGGTGGTGGCGGAGGGGCCGAAGCGGCCCGGGACGTTCTCATCGGTAAACGCGGTCACGGGGGGCACCTTAGAGGGTGTCCCCCGTGACCCGTGCGTCAGCCTCCCGTTGACGTCACTTCTCGTCCTTCTCCACCGGCACCTTCTGCGAGGGCGGTGCCACCGTCCCGTTCAGGGCCGAAGTCCCGTTCGTGCTCTGGCCGTTCTGGTTCATCGAGGAGAGCAGCTGGCGGGCCAGTCCCAGGCCCGTGCCGCCCATCGTGAGCGCCTTGGCGAGCATCTCCGCCATGCCGTCCGCCCCGTTGAGGACCACCATGTTGTCGACGCTGCCGAACGCGGACGCGCCGGCCTTCACGATCTCCGGCCAGTTCTCGGCGAGTTGCTGCGCGACCACCGCTTCCTGGTTCTCGGCGAGGGCCGCGGCCCGCGCCTTGATGGCCTCCGCCTCGGCGAGGCCCTGGGCCCGGGTCGCCTCGGCGGCGGCCAGACCCTTCGCCTGGGCCGCCGCGGCCTCGGCCTCACCGGTGGCCCGGGTCGCCGTGGCGGCGGCGGCACCGCGTGCCTTGGTCGCCTCGGCCTCGGCGTTCGCGGCCGTCTTGATCCGGCTCGCCTCGGCCGTGGCCGCCAACTCGGTCTCCTTGGCCTTGGCCTGCGCGGCGGAGATCCGCGCGTCCCGCTCGGCCTCGGCACGGGCCCGGGTCTCGTAGGCCTGGGCGTCCGCGGGCTTGCGGACGTCGGCCTGGAGCTGCTGTTCCCGGCGCAGCGCGTCGAGTTCGGCGATCCGGGTCTCCTGGACGACGACGTCCTGCCGGGCGGCGGCGTCCGCGAGCGGTCCGGCCTGCCGGGCCTTGGCCGCCGCCTTGTCGCGCTCGGCCTGGTAGCCGGCCTGGAGGATCTCGCTGTCCCGGGTGGCCTCCGACATCCGTGCCGCGGCCTTCTGCTCGGCCTCGGTGGCCAGCCGGTTGGCCTCGGCCTGCGCGATGCGCGCGTCCCGCTGCACGGCGGCGGCGTGCGGCATCGCGAGGTTCTTGATGTACCCGGTCGGGTCCTCGATCTCGTGGATCTGGAGGGAGTCCACGATCAGGCCCAGCTTCTCCATCTCCGTACCGCACGCGGCACGGGTCTGGCCGGTCAGTTTCTCCCGGTCGCGGATCATGTCCTCGACCGTCAACCCGCCCACGATGGACCGGAGATGACCGGCGAACACGTTGTGCACCCGCTCCGACATCATCTTCTGCTGGTCCAGGAAACGGCGGCCCGCGTTCGCGATCGACACGAAGTCGTCGCCCACCTTGAAGATGACCACGCCCCGCACCTTGAGCGGGATGCCCTGGGTGGTCACGCAATCCACGTGCAGTTCGGTCTCGTTGAGGTCCAGCGAGATCTTGCGCACCGCCTGCACACCCGGCAGCACCAGCGTGCCGCGCCCCGTGACGATGCGGAACCCCATGCCCTCTTCGAGGCCTTCGGTACGGTGTTTCGAGCCGGAGATGATGAGTGCCTCGTTGGGCTCGGCCACCCGCCACATCGACTTGAACAGACCGATCAGTACGAGGACGGCGACAACCGCCACCCCCGCCACGACGCCGATGACCATCGGCATACGCCCCCTTGTGATGGTGCCCTTTCGGCACCGAACGAAGGGAGTGTGCGCCCGCGCGACACCGGGGTACAGACGTTGACGGATCCTTGTTGCAATCTTGACGCGAACACCCTTGAAACGGCTCTCACCTGCGGGGGAACACGCTCAACTGTCGTACGCCGCTGTTACGTAGACGGTACGCGGCGGGAGGTATTCCACGACCATCACCACCGTGCCCGGCTCGATCCGGACGGCACCGGCGGCGGCGTACGCGAGGAAGTGCTCGGCGCCGCCGCGCACCCGGACGATCACCTCACCGACGAGTCCGGGCCCGACCGTCCCGGTGACCCGCCCCATCAGCCCGACCATCGACGCATCGTCCATGGTCACAGGGTACGGGCCGAACGGTCCGGTGCCGCCTGGGAATCCGCGCCGACCGGCTCCGGCCACCGCTCGTGCCAGCGCAGTTCCGCCTCCAGCTGGGCGGCCAGCGAGAGCAGCAGCGGCTCGCTGTTCGCGGGGCCCAACAGCTGGGCGCCGACCGGGAGTCCGCCCGCGACGAAGCCGGCCGGGACGTTGACGCCGGGCCAGCCCAGCACGTTCCACGGCCAGGCGTAGGGACAGGCGGCGATCATCGCGCGGTCGGTGGCCAGGCCGTCCAGGTCGATCAGCGCGCCGACGAGCGGCGGGGGAGCGGCGGTTGTCGGCGCGAGGACCACGTCGTAGCGGCCGAAGAACGCGCCGAACCGGTCGTGCAGTCCCGCCTCCGCGCGCCGGGCCGCCCGCAGCGGGGCCCCGCCGAGCAGCCGGCCGAGCCGGGCGGCGTCCAGGGTGCGGCGGTCGAGGAGTCCGGGGTGCGGTGCCTCGCGGACCCGTTCGGCGATTCCGGCGGTGGCACGCGGGATCAGGGTCAGTCCGATCCGGCCGTACGGCGGGTCGTCCGTCACCACCGTGTGCCCCAACCCGGCCAGTTTCTCGGCCAGTTCGAGGATCCGGGCGCGGACCTCCGGGCGCAGCCGGGCCGGGAGCGCGGTGAACGGCGGCTTCAGGGAGAGGGCGATGCGCAGTCGGCCGGGATCGCGGCCCACCGCCTCGGTCATGCCGACCGCGGGCGGGCGGTGCGGGTCCCCCGGGTGGTTGCCGCCGGCCGCGTCCAGCAGCAGGGCCGCGTCGGCGACCGTGCGGGCGAGGGTGCCGTTGACGGTGATGCCGTGGAAGGACTCGCCGCGCGGCCAGGTCGAGATCCGGCCGCGCTGCGGTTTGACGCCGACGAGGTGGGTCCAGGCGGCCGGAATGCGCACCGACCCGGCGCCGTCCGAGCCGAGCGCGGCCGGGACCAGCCCGGCCGCGACGGCCGCCGCCGAGCCGCCGGACGAACCCCCGGGTGTGTGAAGGGAGTTCCACGGATTGCGGGTCGCGCCGAACGCGGGCCCCTCGGTGAACGGCCACTGCCCGAACTCGCAGGTGTTCGTCTTCCCGACGATCACGGCACCGGCCGCGCGCAGCCGTCGTACCGCCTCCCCGTCCTCGGTCACCGGCGGGAACTCGCCCGGGCAGCCGAACGCGGTCGGCTCGCCCGCCACGTCCATGTCGTCCTTGACGGCGACCGGCACCCCGAGCAGCGACTTCCTTACTCCGGCGGCCAGTTGGCGGTCCGCCGCGTCGGCCTCGGCGAGCGCGGCCTCCCGCCGTACGATCCGAAAGGCGTTCAGGGAGGCCTGGGTCGACTCGATCCGGGTCAGGGCCCGCTCGGTGAGGGCGCGGGAGGTCACCTCGCCGGCGGCCAGCGCGCGGGCGGACTCGGCGAGGCCGGGGGAACGGTCGGGCGTCATGGCGGCACCTCCGGAGCGGGTGGTCTACCGAACGGTAACGTCCGGGCGGCCGGTGCGGTACGGATGCGGCAACTTCGCGCGTGGCGTGGGTGGTTGACCGTCCGCCACAGGCTTCCCACAGGCATCCTCCGGCACTGCGCAAACCATTGACGTGCTCTTGACCCACCCTTACCTTCTGACCGAATTCACGAACTGCGTTCGGCCTGACGAACGTCCGAGTCTCCGGGAGAGCCGCCCGTGACCACACGTCCCCCCACACCGTCCCGCCGTGCCCTGCTGCGGGCACTGGCCGCGCTGCCCGCCTCGGCGCTCGTCCTGGGCGAGGCCCCCGGCCTGCTCGGCACGGCCCTGGCCGCCGCCCCCGCCGCCGGCTACGCGACCCGCTACACCATCGTCCCGTTCCTCGACAGCGACGACGGCACGGTCAACGTCTACCAGTCCGACGACGCCACCGACTTCCGCCTCCTCCAGGCCTCCGCCTACACCCCGCCGAGCAACCGCATCCGCGACGCCAGCATCTTCAAGCACACCGACGGCTACTACTACGTCACCTACACCACCCACACCTGGCAGGACGAGAGCACCACCATCGGCTTCGCCCGCAGCTCCGACCGGGTCGCCTGGACCTTCCTGTACGACTACACCGTCCCGATCACGAACCTGTCCCGCGCCTGGGCCCCCGAGTGGTTCGTCGACAGCGACGGCAGCGTCAACGTCATCGTGTCCTGCTCCACCACCGACGACGAGTGGATCTTCACGCCGTACGCGCTGAAGGCGGCCAACTCGGCGTTGACCGCCTGGAGTTCACCCGTCGCCCTGGCGGGCATCGGCAGCAACCACATCGACACGTACATCGTGCGCATCGGCTCGACCTACCACGCGTTCACCAAGAACGAGACGGCCAAGTACATCGAGTACGGCACCGCCACCAGCCTCACCGGCCCCTACACGATCTCGAAGACCGGCGACTGGGCGGGCTGGGGCAGCTACCGCGAGGGCCCCTCGGTGATCCAGCTCGACAACGGCGGCTGGCGGATCTTCTTCGACGGCTACGGCGACGGCACCTACTACTACAGCGACAGCTACGACACCTTCGCCACCTGGTCCGCGCCGACCGCGCTCACCACCCTCTCCGGCACCGCACGCCACTTCACCGTCATCAAGGAGACGGTGTCCGGCGGCCCGAGTCTCGCGACCGGCGTCACCCGCTCCTTCCGGTCCGTCAACTACACCACCCGCTACTGGCAGGAGGTGTCCTCGCTGCTCAACCTGCCCGTGGTGACCAGCTCCAGCACCACCGCCCTGAAGCAGGCGTCCACGTTCACCGTCGTCGCGGGCCTCGCCGACGCGACCGGCTTCTCGATCCGGGACAGCGCGGGCAACTACCTGCGCCACTACGACTTCCGGGGCCGCTTCGACACCAACGACGGCACCACGACGTTCGCGAAGGACGCCACGTTCTACGCCCGGACCGGGACCGCCACCGGCTCGCTGCGCTTCGAGTCGGCCAACTACCCCGGCTACTACCTGCGCCACTACAACTACCAACTGCGGGTGGACCCGACCGACGGCACGGACCTCTTCCGGACCGACAGCTCGTTCGTCCCGGTGACGGCCTGGGCCTGAGCGGAGGCGGTGCTCAGTCGGTGAGGCCCAGGGTCCCCGCCGCCTGGATCGCCAGCCAGACCTCGGCCAGCGCCCCCGTCGACGTCAGGTCGCGGTGGGTGAGGGCGCCGAAGCGGCGCAGCCGGTAGGCGAGCGTGTTCGGATGGATGTGCAGGGCCGCCGCGGCCGTGTCGGTGCGGCGGTCCCGCTCCATCCAGGTACGGGCCGAGACCAGCAGCTGCGAGTCGTGGGCCTCGTCGTAGCGCAGCACCTCACCGAGCACGTGCTCGACCAGCGCCGTCAGGACGGCGGGGTCGTCGGGCAGCCAGCGGCCGGTCGCGTCGTCGCCGTAGCGCACGACGGGACGGCCCGACTCCACCGCCTTGGACAGGGCCCACAGGGCCTCGCGCTGGGCGACCCGCAGCGCGGCGCCCGGCAGGAACGGGCGGCTCATCCCGCTCGCCACGCCCGGCAGTCCACCGATGGCCCCGGTCAGCTCCGGCGCGCCCAGCACATAGCGGTCCTCGCCCCGGGTGAGCAGCAGATGGGGATGGTCCTCAAGGCAGCGCAGCAACGCCTCGTCGGTGGTGTGCCGCACCACCAGGAGCACGGTGTCGCCGTCGATCGCGTGCCGGGCGAGCCTGCGGCGCGCGGCCTCCGGGTCGAGGACCTCCTGAAGCAGTTCGGCCAGGGTCTCCGCGCCCTCGCGGCGCAGCGTCTCGCGTTCGTTGCGGACCATCGCCAGGCGCAGCGCCGCCACGGTGGCGATGTGCTGGGCGACGGCGAGCCCCGCGGGCTGCGCGCCCTGCCGCTCGTAGGCGACGAGGAAGCCCGCCGGGCCGCCCGGCGCGGGCACCGGCAGGACGAAGCCGCCGGGCACGGTCGGCGGGGCGTCGACGGAGGCCGGCAGGACGGCGGGATCCGGCACGGGCACACCGGGCAGCAGCGGGCGGCCCTGGGGCGTGCACAGGTAGACGTCGTAGCCCGAGAGGTCTTCGAGGCGGCGCAGCAGGGCCGGGGTGTCCAGGTCCTCGGCCACCAGCCAGCGCAGCGCGCCGAAGACCTGGAGCTGCGCGCCGAGCCGGTGCCCGGCGTCCTCCTGCACGGAGGCGGCGACCTCCTGGGAGACCGCGATGAACGGGACCGCGAGCGGCACCTCCAGGACCGGGAAGCCGCGCTCCTCGGCCGCCCGGAAGAACGCGTCGTGCAGCGGCGGCATGTGCAGCTGCGCGGAGAGCGCGAGCGCGGACACCCCGGCGTCGTCCAGCCGCTCCAGATAGGCGCGCTGCCCGGCCGCCGTGCGCGGCACCGCGAGACCCGTCGTCATGATCACCTCGGCGCCCAGCAGCCAGGGCGTCGGATCGGTGAGCTCGCTGGCGTGCGCCCAGGACACCGACCTGCCGAGCCCGCCGCGACCGGCCTTCACCGAGAGCTGGAGCGCGGGGAAGGCGAGCAGATCCTCGACGGTCACTTTGTTTCCGGCCACAAAAGAAAGCGTACTGCTCCGTGATGGACACAATTGTCGCAGGTCGGCCGCGGGCCACAGACTGTGGAACCGGCCCCCGCATGAACGGAAGGTGGAGCGCCAGTGACGACCTCGATCACCGACATCGAGACCTACGGCGTCGAACGGATCCCGGACGAGGACCGCACGGCCCGCCCCATCGACCTGTTCCGGCTCGCCTTCGGCGGCGCCAACACCTTCGCCACCTGCGTCCTCGGCGCCTTCCCGATCCTCTTCGGCCTCTCCTTCTGGCAGGGCCTGGCCGCCACCGTCCTCGGCCTGGTCGCGGGTGCGCTGCTGCTCGCGCCGATGGCCCTGTTCGGCCCCACCAACGGCACGAACAACGCGGTCTCCTCCTCCGCCCACCTGGGTGTGCACGGCCGGGTCGTCGGCTCGTTCCTCTCGCTGCTCACCGCCGTCGCGTTCTTCTCCATCTCGGTGTGGTCCTCGGGCGACGCGCTGGTGGGCGGCGCGCACCGCCTCGTGGACGTCCCCGAGTCGGATGTCACCTACGGCATCGCCTACGCCGTCTTCGCCGGGCTCGTCCTGGTGGTCTGCGTCTACGGCTTCAAGTTCATGCTGCTCGTCAACAAGATCGCGGTGCTGGCCGCGTCCGCCCTCTTCGTGCTCGGCGCCTTCGCCTTCGCCGGCGACTTCGACCCCGGCTACGCGGGCACCTTCGCCTCCACCGCCGACCCGCTGTTCTGGCCCTCGTTCATCGGCGCCGCCCTGATCGTGCTCTCCAACCCGGTCTCCTTCGGCGCCTTCCTCGGCGACTGGTCGCGCTACATCCCGGCCGGGGCCCCGCGCCGCCGGGTGATGGGCGCCGCGTTCCTCGCCCAGCTCGCCACCCTGCTGCCGTTCCTCTTCGGCCTGGCCACCGCGTCGATCATCGCCTCCAAGGCCGCCAAGTACGTCGACCCGGCCGCCCCCAACTACGTCGGCGGGCTCCTCGCGATCTCGCCCGGCTGGTACTTCCTGCCGCTGTGCCTGATCGCCCTGATCGGCGGCCTCTCCACCGGCACGACGTCCCTCTACGGCACCGGCCTCGACTTCTCCAGCGTCTTCACGCGCTTCAGCCGCGTCCAGGCCACCTTCTTCATCGGCGCCCTGTCGATCGCGTTCATCTTCGTCGGCCGCTTCGCGCTCAACCTCACGCAGTCCATCTCGACGTTCGCCACGCTGATCATCACCTGCACCGCGCCCTGGATGATCGTCATGACCCTCGGCTACGTCACCCGCCGCGGCTGGTACGACGCGGAGGCCCTCCAGGTCTTCAACCGCCGTCAGCGCGGCGGCCGTTACTGGTTCACGCACGGCTGGAACTGGCGCGGCATGGCCACCTGGCTGGTCTCCGCCGCCGTGGCCCTCCTGTTCACCAACCTCCCCGGCCAGTTCGTCGGCCCGCTCGGCGACCTCGCGGGCGGCACCGACATCTCCCTGCCGGTCGGCCTCGGCCTCGCGGTCGTCCTCTACCTGGCCCTGCTCACCGCGTTCCCCGAGCCGCGCGCCGTGTACGGACCGGCGGGACCCCGCTTCGTCCGGGCCGCCGACACACCGGTGCCGCCCATCACCGGCGACGGCACCGAAGCGCCCGCCCCCGCGCCCGCCGCCGCCAACCGAACCCGCGCAAGGAGCCGTTCATGAGCACCACCGTCCAGGAAGTCCGGGCCGCCGCCGACGCGCTCGTCGCCGCCTTCGCCGAGGGCCGCCTCGACGACTACTTCGGCGCCTTCGCCCCGGACGCGAGCTTCGTCTTCCACACCACCCCGAAGCGGCTCGACTCCACCGCCGAGTACCGCGCGCTGTGGCAGCGCTGGGTGGACGAGGACGGCTTCCGCGTCCTCGGCTGCGCCTCCACCGCCCAGCTGATCCAGCCGTTCGGCGACACGGCCGTCTTCAGCCACGACGTGAAGACCCGGATCGCCACGCACTCCGGCGAGGAGACCGTCCAGGAGCGGGAGACCATCGTCTTCGCCCGCGCGGACGACGGCGGCTGGACCGCCGTACACGAGCATCTGTCCGCCCGCAGCGCCGCCTGACCAGGAGAGACGTCCATGAGCACCACCTTCCGCAACTACATCGACGGTGCGTTCGCGGACGCCTCGGACGGCCGCACCCTCGATGTGGTGGACCCCACCACCGGTGACGTCTACGCGACCTCCCCGCTCTCCGGGGCGGCCGACGTCGACGCGGCGATGGCCGCCGCCGCTGCCGCGTTCCCCCTCTGGCGCGACACCACGCCGTCCCTGCGGCAGCGCGCGCTGCTGCGGATCGCCGACGCGATGGAGGAGCGGGCCGAGGAACTGGTCGCCGCCGAGAGCCGCGACACCGGCAAGCCGCTGCACCTCGTCCGCAGCGAGGAACTCGCCCCCGCCATCGACCAGATCCGCTTCTTCGCGGGCGCGGCGAGGATGCTCGAAGGCCGCTCGGCCGGCGAGTACATGGAGGGCATGACCTCGATCGTCCGGCGCGAGCCGGTCGGGGTGTGCGCCCAGGTCGCGCCCTGGAACTACCCGCTGCTGATGGCCGTGTGGAAGTTCGCGCCCGCGCTCGCGGCCGGCAACGCGGTGGTCCTCAAGCCCTCCGACACCACCCCGGCCTCCACCGTCCTGCTCGCCGGGATCATCGGCTCGATCGTGCCCAAGGGCGTCTTCAACGTCGTGTGCGGCGACCGCGACACCGGTCGGCTGATGGTCGAGCACCCCACCCCCGCGATGGCCTCCATCACCGGCTCCGTGCGCGCCGGCATCGAGGTCGCCCGGAGCGCGGCACAGGACGTCAAGCGCGTCCACCTGGAGCTCGGCGGCAAGGCCCCGGCGGTGGTCTTCGAGGACGCCGACCTGACGAAGGCGGTCGAGGACCTGGTCGTCGGCGGCTTCTTCAACGCCGGCCAGGACTGCACGGCCGCGACCCGCGTCCTGGTCCACGAGTCCGTCCACGACGAGTTCGTGGCCGCGCTCGCCAAGGCGGCGGCCGAGACGAAGACCGGCCTCCCGGACGACGAGGACGTGCTCTACGGCCCCCTCAACAACGCGGGCCAGCTCGCCCAGGTCAGCGGCTTCGTCGAGCGCCTGCCCGAGCACGCCAGGATCGAGACGGGCGGCCACCGGGTCGGCGACAAGGGCTACTTCTACGCCCCGACCGTGGTCTCGGGCCTGCGCCAGGACGACGAGATCGTCCAGAACGAGGTCTTCGGCCCGGTCATGACCGTCCAGTCCTTCACCGACGAGGCCGAGGCCGTCCGCCTCGCCAACGGCGTCGACTACGCCCTGGCCTCCTCGGTGTGGACCCGGGACCACGCGCGGGCCATGCGGATGTCCAAGAGCCTCGACTTCGGCTGCGTCTGGATCAACACCCACATGGCACTCGTCGCCGAGATGCCGCACGGCGGCTTCAAGCGCTCCGGCTACGGCAAGGACCTCTCCGCGTACGGCTTCGAGGACTACACCCGCGTCAAGCACGTCATGACGTCACTCTGACCCGAGGGCGGCCAGGCCGACCGCGCGGCGGTGTCCCGGACGGGCCCGGCCGTCTCGACCGCGCGGCCCGGCCGCTACGACGGACCGTGCGGGCGCCGCGCACCGGCGCCGCCCGCGGTGACCGGCTCCCGGCGTTCGCGGGTCAGGTCCTGCGGGGTCGCCCGCAGCGCGAGGTCACTGGGCCAGACCACCCGGAGCAGCGGGCCCGTCATGGCGGTGGTCAGCACCGCCATGACCACCATCAGCGCGTACAACCGCCCGTCCAGGACGCCGAGTTGGCGTCCCACGCTGAGGATGATCAGTTCGGTGAGGCCGCGGGTGTTCATCAGGACGGCGAGCGCGCAGGACACACGCCGGTCGAGACCGTTGGCGTAGGCGCCCGTGTACGCGCCGACGAGCTTGCCGGCGACCGCCACCAGCAGGATCAGCGCCAACTGCCCGAGGTCGGACCAGCGGAACCGCGACAGGTCCACCTGGAGACCGGCGACCACGAAGAACACCGGCAACAACAGCACGTCGTTCACGAGCCCGACCCGCTCGCGCAGTCGGGCCCGCAGCCCCTCCGCACCCGAGCGCGGGACGACCGCCCCGAACAGGAACGCCCCGAAGACGAAGTGCAGCCCCATCCACTCGGTCGCGGCCCCCGACAGCAGCAGCCCGGCGAAGACCGCGGCCAGCAGCACGGCGGTCGGTTGCGCGCCCGCCCCGGGCCGCTTCAGCAGCCGGCCGAGCAACCACCGCACCGGGTAGCGCATCAGCAGCAGATACGGCAGGAACAGCAGCGCCCGTGCGGGGCCGCCGCCCGGCGCGACGACGGCCACCACCACGGCCAGCAGCGACCAGGCCAGTACGTCGGCGAGGGCGGCGCAGCACAGCGCCAGCGCGCCGAGCGGGGTGCGGTCCAGGTCCCGGTCGGTGAGGATCCGGGCGAGCACCGGGAACGCGGTGACGGACATGGCGGCGCCCATGAAGAGGACGAAGCCGAGCCGGTCGGGCCCGGGATGCTCGCGCAGGAGCCAGGTGCCGAGCGCCATGCCCAGGCCGCACGGAAGCAGCAGCGAGGCCAGTGACACGGAGACGGCGATGCGGCCGGTGCCGCGCACCGTACGGCGGTCGAAGTCCAGCCCCACCAGGAACATGAAGACGGCGACCCCGACATCCGCCGGAGCGGTCAGCAGCGGCCGGATGCCGGTCGGCAGCAGCGCGCGCGAGAGAGCGCCGTCGAACAGGGTGGGCCCGAGCAGGACACCGGCCAGGATCTCGCCGACGACCGCTGGCTGCCCGATCCGGCGCGCGAGTGCGCCGAAGAACGTGGCGGCGACGATGACGACGGCGAGGCCGGCCAGTAACGCGGATGCCTGTGATGAAGAGGTCATGACACGGTGGACTCCTTGTGTTCGGCCGGACGAAATCGTGCCACCCCGGTCCGAAGCGACGGGGCCGGTCCCGCGACGACATCGGTACTGCGTTAACGGGACACCGAGAGAGCCGTACGGGGCTGCCCGCATCGCCCACTTCCGCCGGGCCGAATCGGCGAAGTGGGGATTTCGTGAGCGGCCCCTCGCTCTTCCTCCGTCTTCCTCCGTGAAAACCCCGCGCAATTCACCGGGCGGCCCGGAGAAGCGGTCGGCGCCGAGGGCCGTGCGATTGTCCCCGGGCGCGGACCGTCAACGCGGCGTCGTCGACGGCTCGTTGGGGAGGGCGGCCCGGGGCGGGCCGTCGGCGGTCGCGCGCAGCGTGGGTTCGTTGCGCAGCCGTACGAAGGTGACGGCCAGGGCGGCGGCCTGTACGGCGGCGCAGCACAGGACGGCCGTGCCTAGGTGGGCGGGCGGGGTGAGCGCGACCAGGATGCCGGCCACCGGGAACGGCAGCAGCAGGAGCAGCATGGTCAGGGAGAGCGTCGTACCGAAGGCCGTGGCCGGGATGACCAGGGAGCGCAGCGTGCGCAGGACGACGGTGAGCCCGCCGTCGCCCGCCATGAACAGCGCGACGAGGACCATGTACGCGGCGTACGACGGGGCCTGCGGGAGAGCCAGGCAGGCCGCCGACGCGAAGGTCGCGCACACCACGCCCACGCCCCACAGGTCGACCCGGCTCAGCGCGAGCCGGCAGCCGGTGACGGCCAGCAGGGTGGCCGCGGCGGCGGCCGACCACAGGGTGCCGACATCGGCGGAGGAGCGGCCGAAGTTCTCCACCACGATCACCGGGCTGGCCGACTGGAGCAGCCCGAGCGCGAGGTTGGAGCAGGCCAGGCCCGCCACCAGCCAGCGCAGGGCGGGCAGTCTGCGCAGCATGCGCAGCCCGGTCCGCAGCCCGCCCGGTGTCCGCTCGCCGTCCGGCCGCGCGGAGCGCAGCGGGGTGGGCGGGGTCTGCAGACCGAGCACGGCGGCCAGCAGCGACAGCGCGGTCAGGCATCCGAGCATCCAGCCCGGCCCCACCAGCAGCAGGAAACCCGCGAGCAGGGGACCGACGAGCATGGCGGTCTGGTCGATCCCGATGAGCACCGACTGCACTCCGTGGGGCCGGAGTTCGCTCCGCCGGGTGACGATCGCGCCCACCGCCTCGTTGGCCACGAAGCTGAACTGGGTGAGCGTGCCGGTCACCGCGGCCAGCACCAGCACGGTCACCGTCTCCGCCGTGCCGCGCGGCAGCACGGCCAGCGTGACCGCCGCCCCGGCCAGCACCAGGGCCCGCAGCAGCGAGGCCAGGAAGCACACGATGGCCGCCCCGCGCCGGTCCACCACATTGCCCGCCAGCACGAACGCGGCGATCCGGGGCGTCCACTCCAGGGCGAACGCCAGACCCGTCAGCGACGGGGAGCGGGTGATGGCCAGGACGAGCAGCGGCATGGCGTACGTCGACATGGAGAACGCCAGCGCGTCACTGGTGCGGGGTGCGTAGATCCGTCGAAAAAGACTGCCGGACGGAACGGCTGCATGGCGACCGGCGGGGGGCCGGTCCTCGTGCAGGGTCATGGCCACGGAGTGGAGGGCTTTCGGTGAGGCGTATCACGGAGGGGGAAAGAAGGAAACAGGTGGCCCCCGCGCACGGCGAAAGGAATTCACGGAGAACGGGATGCGGGGCAAAACGCCTACGGGCAACAGCAGTTGCGGCGTGAAATATATCGCAGCCAGGGGGTTCGGCATATCCCGAGCGCACGTCCGCGCACATCTCCGTACGGTCTCCGCAAGGGATTCGGGGCATTTCCGCTGCCGAAATCGGAAGTGTCCGCAGATTCATGACTCCCGAACCCCTCAACTCGCCTCCCCGCGGCGGCAGTAGGAGTGCGAGTACGCGAAACGGCGGTCACCGGCACAGTGCCGGTGACCGCCGTTCGGGGTGTTCCTAGTGACCGTGACCGGACTTCTTCACCTCGCGCGAGACGGTGAAACGGTCCACCTCGGCGCCGGTCGCGGCCAGCGCCCGGACCGTGAGGGTCGTCGTACGGCCCGGCGCGGCCGGAGCGACGTCGACGCGGATGAACGAGTAGCCGGTGTAACGGACCCGCGACCAGTCGACGTTCTCGTCGACCTTGCCGTCCTTGCTCGTCCAGTACGTCGGCACCGAGTCGATCTCGTCCTCGTTCCCCTCGTAGCTGTCGGCGACCGGGAAGCTGTACACGCTCTCGCCGCCCGCGCCCGCCGTCACGTAGACCACACCGCCACGCGTCGGCTGGTGGGTGCCGCCGATCGGCAGCGCGCGCACGGCCTTGTCCTGGACGACCGGGTCGGTGCGCTCGTAGACGTGGTTGTGGCCGTTGACCACCAGGTCGACCTGGTGCTTCTCGTACAGCGGCACCCACTGCTCGCGCACCCCGCCCTCGGAGGCGTGCGAGCTGGTGGTGGAGAAGGCGCAGTGGTGGTGGAAGACGACGATGAAGTCCACGTCCGTACGGGCCCGCAGCTCACCGAGCCGCCGGTCGAGCCAGGCGGTCTGCTTGCCCGCGGTGTAGCCGATGTTCGCCGGGATCTCGTACGACACGTCGTTCGCGTCGACCGAGACCACGCCCACGTTGCCGTGGACGAAGGAGTAGACACCGGGAGCTGACGTGGCGTCAAAACCGTTGTCGGGCAGGGTGAAACGGGCCTCGTTGCCGCCGTACCCGTTGGGGGAGTACCAGGACTCCATGTCGTGGTTGCCGAACGCCACCATCCACGGCACCCGGCTGGAGAGCGGTTCGATCTGCGCGAGGAACGAATCCCACTGGCGGGCGTCGTAGTTGCTCGCGTCGCCGGGCAGCCCGTGGCCGGTCTCCTCGGCGTAGCAGATGTCACCCGCGTGCAGGTGGAAGGCCGGACTCTGCGCCTGGACAAGGGCGTTGAGGCCGATCGAGGTGTAACTCGGGTTCTGGTCACCGAAGGCGGTGAACGTGAACGGCCGGGTGCTGTGCGTGCGGGGCGCGGTGGTGAACGAGTAGATGGTGTGCGCGGCGCCCGGATCGGCGGGGTCGAAGCCGTCGTGACCGACGCCGTAGTAGTACGTCGTGTCGGGGCTCAGGTTGTCCAGGGCCGCGTGCACGTAGTACTGGTCGATGTCCGCGCTCTTGCCGATCCCGGCCGGCGTGAACAGGTCGCGCACCTCCGCCGGTATGCGGTGGCTCAGGTCGAGGGGGCTTCTGCCGATCCGCAGGAACGGCTTGCGCACCGGAAGGGGCACCTGCCACGACACGCGCATCTGCGTGCGCGGATCGGCGCCGTAGGCCAGATGCCGGCCGAACGGCGCCACCAGCGAACCGTGCACGGCGGCCGTGGTCGACGCCGGCACCAGCGTGGGCGTCGCCGCGGCGGCCACCCCGCCGCCGCCCGCGAGGGCGACTCCGGTGGCGGCGACCGCGCCCCCGCGCAGCAGCCCGCGACGGGAGAAGGCACGGCGGAGGTACTCGTGTTGCTCGGGCATGCTCAGGGTGTCGGCGAGCCGGTCGGGAAGGCCCATGCGAGGAGTGTTCATGGGCGCGACGCTGGCAGCGCCGGTTGAACTACCGATTGCCGCCTGCCCATGGATTGGCCATATCCCGCCCATCGCGTGGCTTGTCTTGTATGCCTCGGATGCGAGTGGGCGGGACAGGAACTCCGGAAGACGACGACCGTCGCGCGAGGACAAGGTCCCCGAGGTGAACTTGAGGAGGATTTCCGTCCCGGCGACGGGCGTTCAGCGGTTCGGCGTCGCCTCGGCCACCCCCGCCGCAGCCGCCGTCGCGGCACCCGCGGGGTTCGTGCCCGCGACCGGAGCGGCCGTGGCGACCGCCGTCCGGCGCGGGCGGAGCAGCAGCACGCAGACCAGTGCCGCCAGGAGCGTCAGCGATCCGGCCACCACCAGGCACAGCCGCATGCCGTCCAGGAACGAGTCGCCCAGCGCGCCCAGCGCCCGCCCGGTGTCCGCGCCGAGGTCCATGCGCGCGACGGCCCCCAGGCCCCCGGCGTCGGCGGTCGCGACGATGCCGTCCCGGGTCGCGCCGGTCACCCCGGCGTCGCCGAGGTGGCCGGGCAGGGTGTCGAGCGCCCTGGTGGTGAGCAGGGCGCCCAGGACCGCCGGGCCGAGCGCGCCGCCGACCTGCCGGAAGGCGTTGTTCCCGGCCGCCGCCATCCCCGCCTGCTGATACGGCACGGAGGCCACGGCCGTCGCCGTCATCGGCGTCAGGACGGTCCCGATGCCCAGGCCCAGCAGCGCCAGCCGCCACGCGATGGACCCGAACGAGGTGCCGGCGTCGACGCCGGTCAGCGTGAACAGCGCGCCGGAGATGACGAGCAGACCCCCGGTGATCAGCACGCGCGGGGCGACCCGGTGCATGAGCCGCCCGCCCGGCTGACCGACCACGATCGCCGCCGCGGTGACCATGAGCAGCCGCCAGCCCGCCTGGAGCGTGTCGAGCTGCTGGACGAGACCGAAGTACAGGCTGAGCAGGAAGAAGAAGCCGATCAGCGCCAGGAAGGTGATCATCGCGACCAGCGTGGTGGCGGTGAACGCCGGGCTGCGGAACAGCGTCAGATCCAGCATCGGACTGTCGCTGCGCCGCTCCGCGAACACGAACGCCACCCCACCGGCCACCGCCGTGAACAGGGCCACCATCACCTTGGCGTCCGTGAAGGAACCCGCGCCGCCCTCGATCACGCCGTAGACGAGCGCGGTGATGGCGAGGGTCGCGGTCAGCTGGCCGGGCCAGTCCAGCTTCCGCCCGTGCGCGGCACGGGAGTCGGGGAGCAGCCGGGCCGCGAAGCCCAGCGCGATCAGCGGGACGGGCACCGAGAGCAGGTAGATCCAGCGCCACGAGGCGTGGTCGAGGATCACTCCGGCCGTCAGCGGGCCGATGGCCAGCGCGGCCATGAGAGCGGTGGCCCACAGGCCGATGAACTTGCCGCGCTCCCGGTGGTCGGGCACCGCGTGACTGATCAGCGCGAGTGTCGTGGGCAGCAGGACGGCCGCGCCGAGACCGGCGAGCGCCTGGCCGATCCACAGCACCTGGACCGACTGCGCGCCCAGCGCGACGGCGGCTCCGGCGGCGGCGGACAGCAGGCCCGCCATGAACACCTTCCTGCGGCCGTGCACATCGCCGAAGACACCGGCGGTGAGGATGAAGGCGGCCATCGGCAGGACGAATGCGTCCTGGACCCAGGACAGTTGGGCGGTCGACGTGTGCAGTGCCGACTGGATCGCGGGCAGGCTCACGGCGACCGTGGTCACCGGCAAGTAGGCGACGAAGACGCCGAGGCAGGCCATGACGAGGGTGGCCGCCCGCCGGTCGGCCGTCCCGCTCGCCGGGATCGTGACGTTCACGGAGAACTCTCCTTCTTGACTGCGATGCCCTCGAACGGGCACGCGCCTCAGGATCGGCTCCGGAATGGACAATCACCAACGTGGGACGGGGAAGCGTGCACAAACCTCCAAGCAGTCCCTGAAGAGTGTCAGACTTTCCCCATGACGGACGAAGTCGACGGGAAAATCCTCCGCGCGCTGCAATGCGCGCCCAGGGCCGCGTTCCGCCTGATCGGCGAGGTCGCCGGGGTGTCGGAGCAGACCGCGGCCCGCCGCTTCCACGCGCTGCGCCGTGCCGGGGTGCTGCGGGTGGTCGGCCTGGTCGACCCCGCCGTCCACGGCGACGCGCGCTGGGTGGCCCGGATCCGCTGCCGCCCCGACCGGGTCGGCCCGCTCGCCGACGCGCTCACCCGCCGGCCCGACATCGCCTACGCGGGACTCGCGTCCGGCGGTTCGGAGATCATCTGTGTCATCACCGCACCGGTCCACGTGCCGCGCGACGACGTCCTGCTGCGTCAACTCCCCAAGTCCGCCTCGGTCCTGGACGTGAGCATCGACCTGCTCATCCACCCCTTCGGCACCTCGGGCAGAAGCGACTGGACGGGCCACGGCGGCCACCTCACGCCCGAGCAGATCCAACTCCTCGTCGGGGAAAGGCCGTTGACCCCCACAGGACCGCCGGTACGCCTCACCGACGAGGACACGCCGCTCCTCGACGCCCTCGCCGAGGACGGCCGCGCCACCCACACCCGGCTCGCCGACGTCACCGGCTGGTCGACGGCCCGCGTCGCCCGCCGCCTGGACGCCCTGGAGAACTCCGGGACTCTCGCCTACGACGTCGAACTGCTCTCCGCGCGCCTGGGGTTCGCCCTCAACGCCACCCTGTGGCTGCGCGTCGCCCCCGCCTGTCTCGAAAGCGCGGGCGAGGAACTCGCGGCCCACGACGAGGTGGCCTTCGCCGCCGCCATCAGCGGCGACTCCAATGTGATGGTGGTCGTGATCTGCCATGACACGGAGGACCTGTACCGCTATCTGACCACCAAGGTCGCCGCCGTACCGGGTGTCGACGGCTACGGCGTGAGCATCCACGTCCACCGCCTGAAACAGGCCACCTCGCTCATCTCCCGCGGGCGGCTGGTGCCTCCGGCGTTCGCGTAGCGGGTCCGCACGCGCCGGGCCGGACCACCCGCGGCGGCGGGTGATCCGGCGGACCCGCGCCGGGTGCTGAGACGGGGTGCGGCGACGGTTGTCGCGCCGGGTCAGCGCTTGGTGTAGATGAAGCCGACCTTGTCGACCTCGTCGCCGGAGCGGCCGTGGAAGCCGGCGATCTGCCAGCCGGAGGGTGCGGTGCGGGTCACGCAGTCCGAGGTGGTGGTGCCGCCGGCCAGGGTGTTGCCCAGGTTGGTGGTGAACTTGGCGTAGAAGATCCGCGTGGTGTCGTTGTACTTGCCCTCGCACAGGTAGGCCGAGGTGACGTATTCGCTGCTGCCGAGGGTGAGGGAGGTCGCGGTGCCGCCGGTGCCGCCGTGGGTGAGTGTGGTGCCGTTGGCGAGGGTGATGCCGACCTGGTCGACGCGGGAGCCGGAGCGCAGGGAGATCTTCGTGGCGCGGGCGGCGGCGGGGACGCTGTCGATGTCCTGGTAGTAGTCGCCGTGGGGGCCGCCGAACTGGTCGCTGAGCTGGTAGTCGGTGTTCTGTGACCAGGTGAAGCCGACGGTGATGGGGTCGTGGTCGGAGAGCATCAGTCCGTCGTCGGTGAGGAACTTGGCGTGCTCGTTGTTGTAGGAGGTCGCGTTGAGGGTGACGAGTCTGCTGCTGCGGTAGAGGACTTTGTCGACGACCTCGCAGGTGTTGGGCACGGTGGCGCCGCTCTGGTCGCACACCAGGGCGTCGCTGCCCTTGGCGGGTGCGACTCCGCCGCGGACGAGCTGGACCCAGGCGTCGGTGAGTCCGTTGGCGGCGCCGAACTCGGCGATGGTGTCGGCGGAGCGGGTGTAGCGGGTGTTGGTGTCGCCCATCACCACGACCGCGTTGCCCGCCGAATGGGTGCTGATGAACGTGGTGAGCTGGCTGAGGTTGTCCGCGCGGGAGGCCTCGTCGCCGTCGTTGGTCCCGGCGTTGGTGTGCAGGTTGTAGAAGTCGACGTACACGCCCTCGGAGAGGCGCTCGCGCATGAAGGTGAAGCCCTTGGGGGTGAGGCAGTCGCCCGAGTCGATCTGGCAGGAGTTCCAGTGGACGCGCTCGAAGTCGTCCCCGTCCCAGGCGTAGTTGGAGACCGTGTTGAGTCCGCTGCCGATACCGGCGCCGCCGCTGGTCGCGGTGCGGTAGGGGTGCGTGTCGGTGGAGTACAGGTAGGCGTGGTAGTTGAAGTCCTCCTGCACGTTCACGATGTCGTACGGGGCGATGCGCGTGCCGATCGCGGTGGTGCTCGTGTCGCGCGGGGTCGAGGCGCTGGACAACGACGACGGCAGGCCGGCGACGTTGTAGGTGAGCACGCTGAAACTGCCCGAGGTCGCGGCGGCGGCCGGCGTGGCGGCGGCCACCGTGAGCCCGCCCAGGGCCGCGGCAGCGGTCGCCAGACAGGCGAGGATTCTGCGCATGGGGAAGTGCCTCCTGCGGAGTGACGGACGGAGGGGGAGGGTGGTGCGGCGGTCATGTCGCAATGTAGCGACAAGCGCTTGCTGTGACTCCCCTCCGACTGCACTGAATTGGGAATTCCGCGTGACACGGAGGTGGCCAAGTCCCGCTGCCTGTCCGTTTGTTGTCGGTGCGGGCGGATACCGTCCGGCCGTCGGGGCGCCATGGGAAGCGCTTTACCCTCGGGTCGGCCTCGGTGCTACGGCCGCGCCAAGTGACGCATCGTCAGCGCGAGTTGGAGGCGCAGCCGCCCCTGCGGAGTGCGGACCGGCCAGCCCAGCAGGGACTCCGCGTGCGTCAACCGGTCCTGGAGGGTGGAGTGGTGGACGTTGATCTCGGTCGCCGCCGCGCGCAGGCTCGTCGTGGCGGCGACCGCGTGCAGAGTGGTCAGCAGCCAGGGCGCGTTGGCCGCCGCCGTCTCCAAGTCGTGGACGTCGGGCGGGGGTTCGGCGCCCGGGGCGACCAGTTCGGCGAGCAGGGCGATGCCGCCGAGTTCGTCGGCGTACACGACACGCGGGCCGGGGTCCTGCGCGGAGCCCTCGGCGGTGAAGCGCAGGGCCGTACGGGCGGCGGCCCAGGACCGGGGGAGATCCAGCACGGGCACGGCGGGGCCGACACCGAGCCGCTCGACGGGCGGTCCGGCGCCCGGGCGGACCGGGACCGACGGTGCCGGAGCGGGCAGCGGATCGACGTCCGGGTGGGCGGCGGGCGACCCGGGTCGTAGGCCGGACGTACCGGACTCCCGGGGCGCGGCGACGGACCGGGTCCGGCCTTCGGCCGGGGTCCGAGGGGCGGCGAGGACTCGGGGGCGTCCGTCGGCCGGGGCGACGGCCCGGGCGCGGGCCGCCGGGTCGGCCGGGTCCAGACCGAGGCGGCGGGCCGCGTGCAGCCGGGCCGCCTCGGGGGCCGTGGCGTCGAGGAGCGTCTCGACCGACTCCGGGTCGTCGGCGGGGAGCCGGCCCCGGGTACGGTCCAGCACGAGCCGCACGACGCCGGCCGCGCGCTCCAGGATCACCGCGTCGACGACACTGTGCCCCGCCTCCGCCGTACGCTCCAGCCACAGCGCGGGAGCACCGTCCGGCGTCAGCGCGGCGGCCGGCCAGGCGGGGTCCACCGGCGACTCGCTGTCCCTGCGCGTGCCGTCCGCCTCGACCCGCACCCGGACCCGACGCTCCGCGTCGACCAGCCGCGCGGCACACCCGGACAGCACCGCGGCCCCGCGCACCAGCGCCTCAAGCCCGGCCCGCGACTCGGCGAGCCGATCGAAGTAGCCGATGACCCGCAGTGCGGCCCCGGCGTCCGGATCCAGCGCGGTCAGGCGCCCGGCCAGCTCTTTCATGACTCCATGGTGCGCCATGGAACCGGAGCGCAGGGCACCGCGGACAAGGTTCCGTCGAGGACGCGGGAGGGGAGATGGGAGCGGAGGTGGGAGGGGAGAGTCGAGGACGCGCGATGCGGGTCGGGTGCGGAGGCGTCGCGAGACGGCGCGTGATCCCGTGCCCGGGAAGCGCGAACCACCGGCACCGGCGGGGATCGCCCGTCGCCGTATGCGCGCCGGGGGCTCGTCTCGACCGTCCTCGCGGTATGCGGCGGGCGGCGTCCCGTGCGGAGGCCGCCCGCGTTCCCTCACGCGGCCAACAGCCGCCGCAGCCAGTTCAGGTGTGCCGCTCGGGCCGTCTGTGAGATCGCCGCCTGCGGGGCGAAGCCGTCGAAGCCGTGGAAGCCGCCGGGCCAGACGTGGAGTTCGGCGACGGCGCCCGTCTGCCAGAGGCGGGACGCGTAGGAGACGACCTCGTCGCGGAAGGTCTCGGCCGATCCGACGTCGAGGAACGCCGGGGGCAGACCGGTCAGGTCCTGCGCCCGGGCCGGTGCGGCGTACGGGGACACGTCGGGGCCGCCGCGCCGGTCGCCGAGGAGAGCGGTCCAGCCGCTCTCGTTGGCCGTGCGGTCCCAGACGCCGACGCCCACCATCTGGTGCGCGGACGGGGTGTCGTTGCGGTCGTCGAGCATCGGGCACAGCAGCAGCTGCCCGATGGGCCGGGGCCCGCCGCGATCCCGGGTGAGCAGGGCCAGCGCGGCGCACAGCCCGCCGCCCGCGCTCGCGCCCATCAGCACGATCCGCTCAGGATCGCCGCCTATCTCCTTCGCGTGCTCCGCCGTCCACAGCAGACCGGCGTACACGTCCTCGATCGGCGCGGGATGCGGATGCTCGGGCGCCAGCCGGTACTCCACCGACACCACCACCGCGTCCAGTTCCGCCGCGTACTCCAGCGCCGCGCTCACCCCGACCCGGTTGTCGCCGAGCACCATGCCACCGCCGTGCACGTGGTAGATCACGGGCAGCGGTCCGCTCGTCCTCGGCGCGGTCGGACGGCAGATGAGCAGCGAGATGTCGGGCTCACCGACCGGCCCCGCGACCTCCCGGTCCTCGACGGCGAAGACCCCGCCCTGGGTCAGGTCCGCCTCCCCGAGCTGGCTGATGGCCGGGCCGCGGCGGATCGCGTCGATGTCCTCCAGCGTCATCCCGGGCGAGATGAACTCCTTGATCAACTCCAGTGCGGCGGCGAGTTCGGGGTCGAACGGGGGCGGGGGCGGGACGGATGTCATGCGCTTCTCCTCACGCTGGGCGCGGCGGCTCGTACGGCCCATGGTCCGCGCCGGCACCCCTGATCCACGCACCGCCGGACGGCGGAACCTCTCCGCCGTCCGGCGGGTGCCTTGCCAGGATGTGACCAGTTGTTCACCTGCGGGACGTGGAAGGCATACTCCGCTTCGACAACGATGTCCGGACCCCAAACCCCCACGGACCGCCCCATGTGGCGTCACTCACACCACTGCCCCTATCAGGAGCACCACCCGTGAACATCTCCCTGACCGTCTGGCTGCTGACGATCGCCGTCCTGTGCGCCCTCGTCGGTGTCGACTTCCTCATCGGCCGCAAACCCCACGACGTGTCGATCAAGGAAGCGGGGACCTGGACCGTCGTCTGGGTCGTCCTGGCCTGCCTGTTCGGGCTCGGGCTGCTGATCTTCGGCGGGAGCGGGCCCACGGGCGAGTTCTTCGCCGGGTACATCACCGAGAAGTCGCTGAGCGTCGACAACCTCTTCGTGTTCGTGCTGATCATGGGCAAGTTCGCGGTGCCCTCCCAGTACCAGCAGCGCGTCCTCATGGTCGGCGTCCTCGTCGCCCTGGTGCTGCGCGCGGGCTTCATCGCGGCCGGCGCGGCCATCATCTCCGCGTTCTCCTGGGTCTTCTACCTCTTCGGCGCGTTCCTGATCTGGACCGCCTGGAAGCTCGTCCAGGACGCCCGCAAGGGTGGGCACGAGGAGGACTACGAGGAGAACAAGCTCCTCAAGATCGCCGAACGCCGCTTCGGTGTGGCCGACCGGTACCACGGCACCAAGCTGTTCATCACCGAGAACGGCAAGCGGATCATGACCCCGATGCTGGTCGTGATGCTCGCCATCGGCTCCACCGACATCCTCTTCGCGCTCGACTCGATCCCCGCGATCTACGGCCTCACCCAGGACCCGTACATCGTGTTCACCGCCAACGCGTTCGCCCTGATGGGCCTGCGCCAGCTGTACTTCCTCATCGGCGGCCTGCTCAAGAAGCTCGTGCACCTCAGCTACGGCCTGTCGATCATCCTCGGCTTCATCGGCGTCAAGCTGGTGCTGCACGCCCTGCACGAGTCCGGCGTGCACGTCCCGCAGATCTCCATCCCCTTCTCCCTCGGCTTCATCGTGCTGGTCCTCGCGGTGACGACCTTCACCAGCCTGCGCGCCACCAGGACCGCGAGCGCTTGACTTCGAGAACGCTCCAGGACCTACGGTCACGAGGCACGGTGAGGATCCGGGCGAGCGAGCTGTGGAACGGAGTCGGACATGCGGGTCGGTGTGCACATCAACCGCTTCAACCATCCCGGAGGGCCGGCGGCGATCGGACCCGAACTGGCCGCCGCGGGCGCCGCCGCCGAGGCGGCGGGCGTCAGCTGGCTCTCGGTGATGGACCACTACTTCCAGATGGAGTTCAACGGCGGCGCCGAGGACGCCATGCTGGAGGCCTACACGACCCTCGGCTTCCTCGCCGGCCACACCTCCACGGTCCGCCTCGGCGCGCTGGTGACCGGTGTGACGTACCGGAACCCGGGCCTGCTCGCGAAGATCGCGACCACCCTCGACGTGCTCTCCGGCGGCCGGGCCACCCTCGGCATCGGGGCCGCGTGGTACGACCGCGAGCACCACGGTCTCGGTGTGCACTACCCGCCGGTCGCGGAGCGTTTCGAGCGGCTGGAGGAGACCCTGCGGATCTGTCTCCAGATGTGGGACCCGCAGGCCAACGGCCCCTTCGAGGGCAAGCACTACCGGCTCGCCGAGACGCTGTGCGTGCCCGCGCCGGTCAGCCGCCCGCACCCCGAGATCATGATCGGCGGCAGCGGCGAGAAGAAGACGCTGCGGCTGGTCGCCCAGTACGCCGACGCCTGCAACCTGATCGTGTCGACCCCGGACGAGCTGCGGCACAAGCTCGATGTGCTGCGCGGGCACTGCGACCGGCTGGGGCGCGACTACGACCGTATCCGCAAGACGATCGTGCACATGGGGGAGTCGGTCACCACGGGCGATCTCGACGCCTTCCTGGGGGAGATCGACGGCTTCACGAAGCTCGGCGTCGACACCGTGATCCTGGGCCCGCGCACCGGGGAGCCGGCCGAGTGGATCGAGCGGTTCGTGGCTCCGGCGGTGCCGCGCCTGGCCGAACTGGACTGACCGGGACCGGACCCGACCGATACGAACACGAAAGGGCCGGAGTCCACGGGGGACTCCGGCCCTTCGACGGTGAAGCGGGGGCGCCGATCAGGCGGCGACGGCCTCGCCGGCGTGGCCCTTCAGCTGGGAGAGGACCTCGCTCAGCTGGGCGACGACCTCGGCGTCATCGGACGGGTGGGTCTCGGCGAAGCGGACCACGGAACCGGGGATCGAGAGCTTGATCTCCTCGATGACCTTGCCGCCGGCGATGCCCACGGCCTTGCGGGTCTCGTCCTGCGCCCATACGCCGCCGAACTGGCCGTAGGCGGTGCCGACCACGACGACCGGCTTGCCGCCGAAGCCGCTGGCGCCGTAGGGGCGGGACAGCCAGTCGATGGCGTTCTTCAGGACGGCCGGGATGGTGCCGTTGTACTCGGGGGAGAAGAAGAGGAACGCGTCGGCGGCACCCGCGGCCTCGCGCAGCTTGGCGGCGGCGGCCGGGACGTTGCCCTCGACGTCGATGTCCTCGTTGTAGAAGGGGATCTCGGCGAGACCCTCGAAGATCTCGATGTCGGAGCCCTCGGGCGCGAACTTCACAGCGGCCTCGGCGAGCTGGCGGTTGTGCGAGCCGGCACGCAGGCTGCCGACGAGCGCGAGGATACGAACAGACATGGGGGACTCCAAGGGGGGGGCTGAAACACTGCCGTTACGATCCGGACCGGGGTCCGCTTAAAAGTTGTATCAGCCTAAGCGGACCGCGGTCCAGTTTTGTTCCCGGTGCTTTACGCTGTCTTCATGTCCAGCGCCCTGCCGCCCTTTCCGAAGCCCGAGGAGTCCATAAGCGAGCCCCAGTTGCTGGAGGTCCGCTCCTTCGGCGACGAGCCGTGCCTGCGCGCCGACGCGGCACGCAACCGGGCCAAGCTGCTGGAGGCGGCCACCCGCCTGATCGCGGAGCACGGCGTGGCCGGCGTCACCATGGAGGCAGTGGCCACCGCCGCCCAGGTCGGCAAAGGGACCGTCTTCCGCCGCTTCGGCGACCGCACCGGCCTGCTGATGGCCCTGCTGGACCACTCCGCGAAGACACTCCAGGCGGACTTCATGGGCGGGCCGCCCCCGCTGGGCCCCGGGGCACCCCCGGTCGAGCGGCTGCGGGCGTTCGGCGTGGCGGTCCTGTACCGCTCGGCGGAACAGTTGGACCTGCAACTGGCCGCACAGCCCGACCCGGCCCGCCGCTTCTCCCACACCGCGCTCCAGGCACTGCGCACCCACGTCACGATGCTGCTGCGCCAGATCCTGCCCGACGCGGACTGCGAACTGCTCGCCCAGCCGCTCATGGCCGCCCTGGACCCCGCCCTGATCAACCATCTGACCAGGCAGTGCGGGATGCCGATGGAGCGCCTCGAAGCCGGCTGGATCGACCTCGTCGCCCGAGTGACCTGCACGCCGCCGCCCCGCTGAGGCCCCCCCGCGAGCCGCGTTCACCATCAACACGCCCGCTCCGAACGGCTCGTGACGAACACGTTCGTAAAAAACCGGACCATGTTGTCGTCGTGACGACCGTTCCCCCGCCGCGCTGCCCGTCTCCGGCTTCTGCCAAGATGCCGTACGTCATGGTGCAGATACCGAAAACGCCCGCAGCCCCGTCGCCCGCACCCCGCGCCGTCCCCACGAGCGCCGATGTGGCCCGCCTGGCCGGGGTCTCCCGCGCGACCGTCTCCTACGTCCTCAACAACACCAGCGCCGTACGGATCAGCGAACCCACCCGCCGCCGCGTCCACGAGGCCGCCAAGGAACTGGGGTACGTCCCGCACGCGGCGGCCCGCAGCCTGCGCGCCGGACACAGCCGGATGGTGCTGATGCCGGCACCGCCCATGCAAGTGGGCCTTCTCTACAGCCAGTTCATCAACGACCTCCAGTGGGCGCTCAGCCGCCTCGACTACACGGTCGTCCAGCACGGTTCCGTCGGACTGCGCGGCGACGAGGCCGCCCGCGCCTGGGCCGAACTCCGCCCGGTCGCCGTCCTGGTGCCCGGCGCCGGACTCGGCCCGCAGGGCGTGGCGGTCCTCAAGCGCTCCGGGGCGCGGGCCGTCATCACGCTCGGCCCCGAGGCGATCGAGGGCGCGCACGTCCTGCGGCTGGACCACGAGGGCGTCGGCCACTGCGCCGGCACGCACCTCTACGAACGCGGCCGGCGCCGGATCGGCGTGGTCGTGCCCGAGGAGCCGGGCATGGGGGTGTTCTCCCGGCCCCGCCTCGAAGGAGTGCGCCGCGCGCTGCTCGGCACGGACGCCACGGTCACCGAACTCCCGCTCGCCTACAGCGAGGAGAGCGCCGCCAAGACCGCCGCCGAGTGGTCCGTGCTCGGCCTCGACGCGGTGTTCGCGTACAACGACGAGTACGCGATGCTGCTGATGCGCGCCCTCCAGGACGAAGGCGTGCGCATCCCGGAGGACACCGCCGTGGTCGGCGCCGACGACCTGATGATCGGCCGGCTGCTGCGACCGCGTCTGAGCACCGTCCGCATCCAGCTCCCGTCCGGCCGCGACCTCGCCGAACTCGTCGACAACGCGGTGCGCGACCCCGGCTCGGTGCCGGGCGTGCACGAACTGCTCGGCCCCTCGGTGGTGCACCGCGACTCCAGCTGAACCGGATCGGGCCGAACCGGATCCGGTTGAACCGGATCGGGCGAGCGCGGACCGGGGCGAACACGCCGTGCGCCACTAGGATGTTGCGTGCTCAACCAGACGGGGGTGTGTTCGATCACGGACGCGGTCCAGACGTCTGCGCCGGATCGCCGCATCCCGTTCACGCGAACGCCCCGGGACCCCACCTGCCCGCGTGGGTCCCGCCGTTGACGGATCGGAGAGCCGCCATGCCCCTGCTCGACCCCAAGACCTGGCAGTCCCGCCCGCTGTCGGGCCCCGAGTATCCGGTCACCGAGCCCGCCACCGGCGACCAGCTCGCCACCGTCACGCTCGCCGCCGCCGAGGACATACGCTCCGCCGCGCGGGCGGCCGGCAGCGCGCAGACCGAGTGGGCGCGCGTCCCGCACTTCGTCCGCGCCGGAGTGCTGCGCAGGGCAGGTGACCTCTTCGCCGCGAACGCCGAGGAACTGCGCGAGTGGCTGGTGCGGGAGTCCGGGTCGATCCCCGGCAAGGCGGACTTCGAACTGCACGTCGCCGCCCAGGAGTGCTACGAGGCCGCCGCGCTCGCCTCCCGCCCGGCCGGCGAGGTACTCCCCTCGGAGGCGCCGCGGCTGTCGTACACCCGGCGGGTGCCGGTCGGCGTGGTCGGCGTGATCGCGCCCTTCAACGCCCCGCTGATCCTCTCCATCCGCTCGGTCGCCCCGGCGCTCGCGCTCGGCAACGGGGTCGTCCTCAAGCCGGACCCGCGCACCGCGGTCTGCGGGGGACTGGCCCTCGCGGCGGTCTTCGCGGAGGCGGGCCTGCCCGACGAACTCCTCCACGTCCTGCCCGGCGGCGCGGAGGTGGGCGCGGCACTGGTCGCCGACCCGCAGGTGCCCGTCATCTCCTTCACCGGCTCAACCGCCGCCGGACGCGCGGTCGGTGAGGCGGCGGGGCGTCATCTCAAGCGCGCACACCTGGAGTTGGGCGGGAACTCGGCCCTGATCGTGCTGGCGGACGCCGACCTGGACGCGGTGATCTCGACGGCGGCCTGGGGTTCGTTCTTCCACCAGGGGCAGATCTGCATGACGACCGGACGCCATCTCGTGCACGCCTCGCTCTACGAGGAGTACGTCGAACGCCTCGCCGCCAAGGCCGACTCGCTCGCCGTGGGCGACCCGCACCGGGCGCAGGTCCACCTCGGCCCGATCATCGACCGGTCCCAACTGGCCAAGGTGCACGGCCTGGTGGAGGCCAGCACGTCAACCGGCGCCAGGCTGGCGGCCGGTGGCACGCACGAGGACCTCTTCTACCGGCCGACCGTCCTCGCGGGCGTCGACGACGACACCCCCGCCTACGCGCAGGAGGTCTTCGGCCCGGTGGCGCCGGTACGGTCCTTCGCCACCGCCGAGGAGGCGGCGGCGCTGGCCGCGGACGGACCGTACGGCCTCTCGCTCGGTATCGTCACGCGCGACGCCGCCCGCGGTCTGGAGCTGGCGGAGCGCGTCCCGACCGGGATCGTCCACATCAACGACCAGACCGTCAACGACGAGGCCGTGGCGCCCTTCGGCGGGGTCGCCGCGTCCGGCACCGGCGCCCGCTTCGGCGGCGAGGCCAACATCGAGGCCTTCACCGACGTGCGCTGGACGACGTTGCGCGGGGACGTGGCGACGTACCCCTTCTGAGCACCCCCGGGGTTGCCGGTCCCGGCAACCCCTCGGGGTCACTGACCGTTCTGCTCGGCCTGCGCCTGCTGCTCGGCGACCGACTTGCGGACCTCGTCCATGTCCAGCTTGCGGGCCTGGCCGATGACGTCCGTCAGGGCGGCCTCCGGCAGCGCGCCGGGCTGCGCGAACACGGCGACACGGTCGCGCACGATCATCAGTGTGGGGATCGACTGGATGCCGAAGGCCTGGGCCAGCTCGGGCTGGGCCTCGGTGTCGATCTTGCCGAAGACCAGGTCCGGGTTGTCCTCGGCCGCCTTCTCGTAGACGGGGGCGAACTGACGGCACGGCCCGCACCAGGACGCCCAGAAGTCGATCAGGACGAAGTCGTTGTCCGTGACCGTCTGGTCGAAGTTCTCCTTGGTCAGCTCCACGGTGCTGCTCATGACGTGATTCCCTCTTCCTCGATGTGGGGGCGAAGCCGTCCCGGACAACACGGTCGTCCGGGCCCGTATTCCGCGCCCCTACCCGTGTGGCCTCCGCGCACACCACCCAGCAGACTGGCCCCATGACGGAAACGGAATCCATCGAGTACGACGTCGTGGTGGTCGGAGCCGGGCCCGTGGGGGAGAACGTCGCCGACCGCACCCGTGCGGCCGGTCTCTCCACCGCGGTCGTGGAGAGCGAACTCGTCGGCGGCGAGTGCTCGTACTGGGCCTGCATGCCCAGCAAGGCCCTGCTGCGCCCGGTGATCGCCCGCGCCGACGCCCGCCGCGTGCCCGGCCTCGGCCACCTCGTCCAGGGCCCCCTGGACACCGCCGCGGTGCTCGCCCACCGCGACTACGAGACCTCGGGCTGGAAGGACGACGGCCAGGTCCGCTGGCTCGACGGCATCGGCGCCGACCTCTACCGGGGCCAGGGCCGCCTCGACGGCCCCCGCCGGGTCACGGTGACGGGCCCCGACGGCGTACGGCACGTCCTCACCGCCCGGCACGCGGTCGCCGTGTGCACCGGCACCCGCGCCCTCCTGCCCGACCTGCCCGGACTCGCCGAGGTCCGGCCCTGGACCAGCCGCGAGGCCACCAGCGCCAAGGCCGCGCCCGGCAGCCTGATCGTGGTCGGCGGCGGGGTCGTCGCCGTGGAGATGGCCACGGCCTGGCAGGCGCTCGGCTCCCGGGTCAGCCTCCTCGTGCGCGGCAAGGGCCTGCTGCCCCGCATGGAGCCCTTCGCCGGCGAACTGGTCGCCGACGCGCTCACCGAGGCGGGCGTCGACCTGCGCACCGGCACCTCCGTCACCTCGGTGACCAGGGAGAACGGCACCGTCGTCGCCGTCACCGACACCGGCGACCGGATCGAGGCCGACGAGATCCTCTTCGCCACCGGACGCGTCCCGCACACCGAGGACATCGGCCTCGACACGATCGGCCTGGAACCGGGCTCCTGGCTCTCGGTGGACGACTCGCTGCGCGTCCAGGACAGCGACTGGCTGTACGCGGTCGGCGACGTCAACCACCGCGCCCTCCTGACCCACCAGGGCAAGTACCAGGCCCGGATCGCGGGCGCCGCGATCGCCGCCCGCGCCTCCGGCGTCCCGCTCCTGGAGACCGACCCGTGGGGAGCCCACGCGGCCACCGCCGACCACGACGCCGTGCCCCAGGTCGTCTTCACCGACCCGGAGGCGGCGGCCGTCGGCCTCTCCCTCGCCGAGGCGGAACAGGCCGGCCACCGCGTCCGTGCCGTCGACGTCGAGTTCGCCTCGGTCGCGGGCGCCGGCCTCTACGCCGACGGCTACCGGGGCCGCGCCCGCATGATCGTCGACCTCGACGACGAAATCCTGCGCGGAGTCACCTTCGTGGGCCCCGGCGTCGGCGAACTGATCCACTCCGCGACCATCGCCGTCGTCGGCCGGGTCCCGATCGACCGCCTGTGGCACGCGGTCCCGTCCTACCCGACCATCAGCGAGGTCTGGCTGCGCCTGCTGGAGGCCTATCGGGGCTGAACACCCCGATGACCAAAGGCAGTTGACAGCCGCTTCGCTACGGCAGCTCGAAGCCGAGCGCGGCCGACGCCTCGACCGGCGTCGGCTGCGCCCAGCGCTCCGCCATCGCCTCGTTCGAGGACAACGACCGCAGCTCGGCCCGGTCCAGGTACAGCAGTCCGTCGAGATGGTCCGTCTCGTGCTGCACGATCCGCGCGGGCCACCCGGTGAACACCTCGTCCACCGCCCGCCCGTGCTCGTCCAGCCCGGTCAGCCGCACCGACGCGGGCCGCGCGACCACGGCCTGCCAGCCCGGCACGCTCAGGCACCCCTCGAAGAACGCGACCCGGTCCGCACCGACCGGCTCGTACGCCGGATTGACCAGCACCCGGAACGGCTGCGGCACCCGCCCGCGCACCACCCGCACCTCGTCCGGCACCGGCGCCGGATCCTCGATCACCGCGATCCGCAGCTCCACCCCGACCTGCGGCGCGGCGACGCCCACCCCCGGCGCCGCGTGCATGGTCACGCGCAGCGCCTCCACGAACCGGGCCAGCAGCGCCGGCTCCAACTGGCCCTCGAACGGCTCGGTCCCGCGCCGGAGCACCGGATCTCCGGCCGAGACGATGGGCAACGGACCGCCGGCGGCGAGGAGTTCCTCGACCCGCTCGGCCAGGGGCGCGCGATCACTGGGAAGTGCCATCGCGCCAGGATGCCATGGCCCGCGACCCACCCCGAACGTGACGCACGCCACTTGAGCCCGCGGGAACTCGGCGCCTCCACCCGCCGACTACTGGACCACTACCGCTACGGCACACCCGTCGCCCCCGTCCTCGCCCCGCACCGCCGTCCCCCGTCCCGCCCCCTGCCACCCGGAGAAGCCCGCCCATGTCCACCGCTCCCTCGACCGCCCCGGCCGAGGTCCCGCAGGAGCCCACCCCGGCACCGTCCCCCAGCCGCTGGGCCCCGCTGCGCCCCCTGGTCCTGCGCCTGCACTTCTACGCCGGCGTGCTCGTCGCCCCGTTCCTGCTCGTCGCCGCGACCACCGGCTTCCTGTACGCCGGCGCCTTCCAGGCCGAACGGATCGTGTACGCCCATGAGTTGACCGTCCCGGTCGGGGACCGCGAGCTGCCGATCTCGCAGCAGGTGGCCGCCGCCCGCACGGCGCATCCCGAGGGCACGGTCTCGGCGGTCCGGCCCTCCCCGAAGGCCGGCGCCACCACCCGCGTCATGCTCTCCGGCGTCGAGGGCATCCGCTCCGACCACACCCTCGCGGTGTTCGTCGACCCGTACACCGGGAAGGTGCGCGGCGCGCTGGAACAGTACGGCTCGACCGGCGCGCTCCCGCTGCGGACCTGGATCGACGACCTCCACCGCAACCTCAATCTCGGCGAAACCGGCCGCCTCTACAGCGAGTTCGCCGCGAGCTGGCTGTGGGTCATCGCGGGCGGCGGACTGGTGCTGTGGTTCTCCCGCCGCCGCGCCCAGCGCAAGCTGCGCGGCACCAGTGGACGGCGCCGCACCCTCGGCCTGCACGGCACGGTCGGTGCCTGGGCCGCCGCCGGGTTCATCTTCCTCTCGGCGACCGGACTGACCTGGTCGACGTACGCGGGCGCCAACATCGACGAACTCCGCACCTCCCTGGGCCAGTCCACGCCCTCGGTGTCCGCCGCCGCGAGCGGTGAGCACGCGGGCCACGGCGGCTCCACCGCGACCGGCGCCGCCGAACACGGCGTGGGCCTCGACAAGATCCTCGCCGCCGCGCGGGCGAAGGGACTGGGCAACCCCGTCGAGATCGTGCCGCCCGCCGACGCGAACTCGACGTACGTCGTCAAACAGGTCCAGCGCAGCTGGCCCGAGAAGCAGGACGCGGTCGCCGTCGACCCCGCCACGGGCCAGGTGACCGACGAACTCCGCTTCGCCGACTACCCGTTGCTCGCCAAACTGACCCGCTGGGGCATCGACCTGCACACCGGTGTCCTGTTCGGCCTGGCCAACCAGATCGCCCTGATGCTGCTCGCCGCGTCCTTGGTCCTGCTGATCGTGTGGGGCTACCGCATGTGGTGGCAGCGCGGCCGGGGTTCCGCCTTCGGCCGCCCGATCCCGCGCGGTGCCTGGGCCCGGCTGTCCCCGCTGGTCCTCGTCCCGTGTCTGATGGTGATCGCCGTACTCGGTTATTTCGTACCGCTGTTGGGGATTCCGCTGGCCGCGTTCATCGCGGTGGACGTGGTGCTCGGCGAGATCGCCCACCGCAAGGGCGAGCGGACCTACGCGAAGTAGCCGTACTCGCGAAGGGGCCCGGTTCCCTGCCGGAACCGGGCCCCTTCGCGATCGTGCCGCCGTGTCTCAGACCTGCTCGAAGTCACCCGCGAGCGCCGAGGCGATCCGCAGATGCGAGCCCGCCTCCTCGTGCCGCCCCTGCCGCTCCAGCGTGCGGCCGAGCATCAGCCGTGCGTAGTGCTCGACCGGGTCGCGCTCCACGAGGATCCGCAACTCGGTCTCGGCGCGCCGCAGTTGGGCCGAGTGGTAGTAGGCGCGGGCCAGCAGCAGACGCGGTCCGGTCTGCTCCGGCACCTCTTCGACCAGCCCGCCCAGCACCCGGGCCGCGGCGGCGTAGTCCTTGGCGTCGAAGAACATCCGCGCGCGCTCCCAGCGCTCCCCCGGTGTTCCGTGGTCGTAGTACGTCATGTCCACTTGACCTCCTTCGACGCCCTCAACGGACCCTGTTGGTTGAATATTCCACTACTGGGCTGCGGTGGCCGGCTCGGCGTCGGCCCGCTCGGTGACCAGGGCCAGCACGCGTCCGGCGGCGAGCAGGTCCTCCTCGGGGATGTCGCCCCAGATGCGGGCACTCGCCGCTGCCGTCTCCTTCGTGATCCGCTCGAACAGCTCCCGGCCCGCGTCCGTGATCCGCACGTCGGACGCGTCCGTGGCGAGCAGTCCGGCCGTGATCAGCTCGTCGACGGTGCCCCGCACGGAGTCCTCGTCGGCCTTCAGGGCCGCCACGGTGTCCGCGACGAGCTGCCCGCGGTCGACCGGCCCGGCAGCGAGGGCGACCGGCCGCAGCACGATCTGCTGCTGGAAGCCGAGGCCGTGGCGGGCGAGGACGCTCTCCAGCACGGCGCGGGCGGCGTAGTGGGCCAGGCCGAGCATGCGGGCGTTCGCGGGGGTCGCGGTGGTCGTCGTCATGACTGCTCCTTCTCGTGCTCACTCGTGTGGTCCAGGGGTGTGTCGAGCAGCGCTGTCAGCTCCCGGGCGAACTCCCGGGTCCGGGCGCTGTCGAGGCCGCCGAGCGGTTCCAGCAGCTGCTGGAGGAGCCCGTCGACGACCTTGATCGCCCGCAGGGTGACGGCGCGGCCCTGTTCGGTGAGGGCCAGCTGCACCGCGCGCGGATCGCGGGGGTCCCGGGTCCGCTCGACGAGACCGGCGGACTCCAGGGCGCGGGCCAGCTTCGACACATAGAGCGCTTCGAGCCCGGTGTGGTCGGCCAGATGCCGCTGGCTGGGGCGCAGCCCGGAACGCTGCATGCCGTACAGCGACGCCACCAGGGAGTACTGCGCGTGGGTCAGTCCCAGGGGTGCCACCGCGCGGTCGACCGCCACGCGCCACTTCATCGACAGTCGCCAGACCAGGAAACCGGGCGTCGCGCCCTCGGATGCCGTACTCATGATGGATACAGTACATGGCTACTATCGCCATGGCTACTATGTTCATGGCTACTGTTTTCGGGTCGGCGCGCCGTCGTATCGACGTCTCCTCGCGTCCGCACGGACTGACGCGACCGCCCCGACGGGACTAGGTTGTCGCCATGAGCAATCTTGATCGCGAAGCGGTCCCGGCCCTGTGCGGCGGCCGTGGTTTCGTGGTGGCGGAGCCCGTCCGTGAACTCCTCAGCCCTCGCACGGTCCAGCTCGGCGAGTCCACCGAAGTCCGCCGGCTGCTGCCCAACCTGGGCCGCCGCATGGTCGGCGCCTGGTGCTTCGTCGATCACTACGGCCCCGACGACATCGCCGACGAGCCCGGCATGCAGGTGCCCCCGCACCCGCACATGGGCCTGCAGACCGTCAGCTGGCTGCACGAGGGCGAGGTGCTGCACCGCGACTCCACCGGCAGCGTCGCGACGATCCGCCCGCGCGAACTCGGCCTCATGACCTCCGGCCGCGCGATCAGCCACGCCGAGCAGAGCCCCAAGTCGCACGCCCGTCTCCTGCACGGCGCGCAGCTGTGGGTCGCCCTTCCCGACAGCGACCGCCATGTCGAGCCGCACTTCGAGCACCATGCCGAACTGCCGGTCGTCACGGCGCCGGGCCTGCGCGCCACGGTCGTCCTCGGCGACGTCGACGGCGCGGCCTCGCCCGGCACGACGTACACCCCGATCGTCGGCGCGGACCTGGCCCTCGCGGCCGGCGCGGACGTACGCCTGCCGCTGGAGCCCGACTTCGAGTACGCCGTCCTCGCCATGTCCGGCGAGGCCCACGTTGACGGCGTCCCGGTCCTCCCCGGCTCCATGCTCTACCTCGGCTGCGGTCGCACCGAACTCCCGCTGCGCGCCGCGTCGGACGCCGGTCTGATGCTGCTGGGCGGCGAGCCGTTCGAGGAGGAGTTGATCATGTTCTGGAACTGGATCGGCCGCACCCAGCAGGAGATCGAGCAGGCGCGCGAGGACTGGATGACGGGATCGCGGTTCGGCGAGGTGAAGGGGTACGACGGCGCACCGCTGCCCGCTCCCGAGTTGCCGCCGCTGGCGTTGAAGCCGCGGGGAAGGGTGCGTTGAGCCGCCGATCCGCCGAGTCGCCGAGCGGCTGAGAACGCGCAAGTTAAGCATTTCTCATGTGAACCCCTTTTCTTCAAGCTCTGGTGATGCACCGTCAAAGCCGAAGCCATCGTTCGGTATGAAGTGCACGCATGCCGTTGCTGCCCCGGGTGACGTTCGTACTCTTGAGTCACGGCCGAAAGACTGCGGCCGACAGGAATGACTCACGCGGAGGCATGAATGAACCACACGGCCGACCGGCAGTCCGTAGGAAACCTGGAATTCCCGATGATCACCCCCGTCGGTGTGCTCGACGACGAACAGGGCGTGTCCGGAATGGGCCTGGAGGACCAGACCCCGAAGCCTCTCGTGGCGATAATCTACAACGGCATCTGATCCCCGGAAGCCGTGGCCGGCGCCGATTCCAAGGAAAGGCGCCGGCTTTTTCGGCGACCCAATCCATCGAAAGCGGGAACGCGACATGCCGAAACGGATATGGGTGACGGAAGGCGTCGCGAGCGACGGCGACATGTACGGCCGGGCCCTCCAGCTGCCGGACGGGAACGGCACGGCCGGCGGTGGGGTGGAGCGCCGGCCCGGGACGGTCCTCAAGAGCCACCTGGGGGACATCCCCTCCTGCCCGTGCCTCGCGGCCCTGGTGCCCGACACGCGGGAGGCGGTCGATGCGTGAGGGGATCGAGGCCAACCTCCGCGCGCTCTTCGGGGCGCAGGAGGCCGGGTTCCTCACCGACGAACCGGGGCTCGCCTCCTGGCTGACCGGACAGGGCGTGCCCGCCGCGACCTTCGACGGCGTGCTGTCCGGCCGCGAGTCGCCGCCCGCCCGCGCGGTCGCCGTCCCCCTCGACTACGGGCGGCTGCCCTCGCGGCTCGCGCTGCGCGACATCCTTTCCGCGAGCAGTGTGCTGTGGATGTCGCTCGCCTCGTTCTCGGGCGAACTGGACGACGCGCGATACGCGGTGCGGAAATTCTCGGAGATCGACATCACGGGCGCGGTCGCCATGAACAGAAGAATTGTCACCCGACTTCTGCTGGCCGGGGAGAAAGTCGCCCTGACCGGTCCGGGAACGGATCTCACACTACGGCTCCCCGAGGTTCTCCAGCTCTCCAGCCGGACCCGAACGGAACTCCTTCCCGACGAGCATTCCACGATCGGGAACTATTTCGAGGTGGCGATGTCACCCACCGATCTCGCGGGGCACATCGACACGGAACTCTCCATCTCCGGAACAATGCGCATCGATTCCGTCCTGGTCGCCCGGCACCGGGAACTCAGAGGAGAAAGAGCCGACCGTTTCGAGGCCGCCAAGGAAATCGCCGCGGCTTTGCGGAAAGCGTGTCCGCTTTTCGTCACCATCGAGGACAACCGTTTCGTCGACGGATTCGGCCCCTGGGCCGCCGGCATCGACGCGACCAGCGGCCCGGAGTACCGGGGCGCGGTCACCGAGGTCGCCATCGGCACCGGCCTCCTCGATCCCGCAGGCTGCGACTGGACCCGCAACTGCCTCCTGAACGAGGGAGCCGCGGGCATCCACCTCGGTGTCGGCAACGGCCTGGACGGCATGCACTTCGACTTCATCGCGACGGAGGCCCGTCTTGCCCCGCACTGAAACCCGCCTGCGCCTCCCGGAGTTCCTCCATCTCCAGCCGCAGTCCGACGGTTCCGCCCATGTCGTCGACGACCGCACCTTCAGCGTCGCCCGCGTCAACGCCTCGGCCCGCGTCCTGCTGGAGTCCCTCCGCGAACCCCGCACCGAGGGCGACCTGAGAACCGCCCTGGCACGGGCCGCCGACTGCATGCCTGAGGAGACCGCCGAGGCGGTCACGAGCCTGATCGCGGACTTGGGGGCACGCGGTTGGATCGAGACCGACAGCACGGCCCCGGCGTGAACACCCGAGCTCGGCAGGCGGTACGACGTCTCCGTCCCGGCCGCCCTGCCCGGCCGCGCTACGACGCGGTCGGCGGCTGCGGGGAACGGAGCACCAGCAGGGTGATCTCGCTCGGGGCGAAGACACGGAACGGCGGGCCCCAGAAGCCGGTACCCCGGCTGGTGTAGAGCTGAGTGCGGGAGCCGTGGCGGGTGAGACCGGCCAGGGCGGGCTGGTCGAGGCGGACCAGGTGGTGGAAGGGCCAGATCTGACCGCCGTGGGTGTGGCCGGAGAGCTGGAGGTCGATGCCCGCGCCCGCCGCCCGGTCGACGAACTTCGGCTGGTGCGCCAGGAGCAGGACCGGCAGATCCGGGTCGGCGCCATCGAGGGCTCCGGCGAGATGGGCGCGGTGGCCGGCCAGACCGGAGGACTCGGCGGTGACGTCGTCCACACCGGCCACCACGAGGGTGTCGCCGCCGCGTTCGAGCAGCACATGGCGGTTGCGCAGCGGCTCCCAGCCCAGTTCGTCCATCAGATCGACCCAGCCCTGGGCCTCGCTGTAGTACTCGTGATTGCCGGTGACGTACACCTTGGCCCGGGTCGCGCGCACGGTGGCGAGGGGGAGGGCCTGGGCGCGGCGCCGTTCGGCCGTGCCGTCGGCGATGTCGCCGGTGTGGCAGACCAGGTCGGCCTCCAGGCCGTTCACGGTCTCGCACACCCGCTCCGACCAGCGGGCGCGGTCGAGCGGACCGTAGTGCGTGTCGGTGATGAGGGCGACCCGGGTGCCGTCCAATCCGGCGCCCAGGCGCGGGAGTTGTACGTCGAGGCGGCGCACGCGCGGCACACGGCGGGCTTCGGCGTAGCCCCAGGCGAGCAGGACGGCGGTCGTGCCGAGGACGGCCCAGGTGACGATGCGGGCCCGGTCCTCGCCGTCGCCGACACCGGCCACGGTCAGGGCGAGCCGCAGCAGGACACCGAGCAGGACGGACCAGGTGAACAGGACCCAGCTGCCGCCGAGGAGCGAGTCGCCGAGGACCGCCATCCGGTCCTGCTGACGCCGTCCGTGCCCGCGCATCATCGCCAGCGGCATGACGGCCAGACCGAGGACGAACAGCGCGGTGCCGGTCACCGTGACGGGCAGCGGCCAGTGCTGGCCGGAGTACAGGAGCACCCCGCACGGCACGGCCCACAGCAGGACGGGCGCGATGAGGGGGAGGTAGCGCATCAGCCGGTGCAGTGCGCTCTGCCGGGGCGCGGGCGCTTCGCTGTCGGCGGGTCGGGTGTCGCTGGTGTCGGTCACGCGTCCCACTCTAGGTAGGGCCGCCACCACCGGACACAGAGAGGGTGAGGGGGTCGGCGCGGTCGCGCGTGAGGGGCAAGGCGTGTCATCCGCCGGGCAGGTCCCGGCGCAGCGCGGAGGCCATCCACGCGCGGACCGCCGCCGCCCGCTCGGGGTCCGGCTTGGGGGTGTCGTTGATCGTCGCCACCAAAGACAGGTACTTGGTCAGCAGGTTGAGGCCGGTGGACCTGGCCAGTGTCCGGGCCGACCCGCCGTTCCGGTCGAAGTCGACGATGGCGCGCCGGGACTTCTCGATGTCGTGGCCCTGGTCCCCGGTCATCGCGGTGACCAGCGTCGCCGAGTGCGCGGCCACGCGCTCGGCGATGTCCCGGGCCTGCGTCGAGTCGGCGGACACGCCCGCCTGTTGGGCGGCCTGCGCCTCCAGCACGAGCAGCCGGTGCCGTTCGATGCGGGCCATCATCTCCGGCGACGCCATCAGCCGGCCCCGCTCGGTGCCGAAGGTGCGGTGGAGGAAGTCCCGCAGCTCCGTGCGGAATTCCTCGTCCCGCACGATGTCGGCGAGTTCGATCCAGGCCTCCAGCTGGTCGGCGGACGGTTCCTCGGGCAAATGGGGCCGCCTGCTGTGCAGTTGCTCGATGTAGCCGGGATGGACGTCCAGGCCGTCGGTCACGAAGTCCCAGAACTCGCCGACGAGCCGGTCGCGTTCGTCGTCGGACATCGACACCAGCTTGTGCATCAGGCTCACCTGTTCCGTCGTGGTGTGCTGCCGCACGATGGTCCGCAACACGGCGGAGCGCGCCCGGAACTGTTGTAACTGGGCTTCCACCAGGCGCAGATGAGTGACCGCCAGCTCGTGCAGGGTGGTCTCCGCGCCCAGCACCCGGCGGATGTCGTCCAGCCCGGCACCCAGGTCGCGCAGGGTCCGCACGAGCTCCAGCCGGGCGATGGCGTGCACGTCGTACTGCCGGAAGCCGCCCTCGGTGAGGCGGGTGGGAGTGACGACGCCCTCGTCGGCGTAGAACCGGATCGCGCTCACGCTCAGGCCCGTGCGGCGGGCGACGTCGCCTATGGAATAGAGCTCGTTCATGCCGATCACTATGGGATCTCAAGCGACTTGAGAGTCAAGGGGACCGGTGGGCAGACGGACGGACGATGTGGAATCTGAGTATAGTGATCAGACGAAATATCTAGAGTCGAATCCGGTCGAGTCGTGAGGGGATGGACGGTGACGATGGCCGACACCCCGGCCCTGGACGCCGAACGGGACGCGATCGTCGGGGCGTTGAGGCCCGTTGTCGCGGGGATCGCGGCGACCTTCGGGCCGGTGTGCGAGGTGGTGCTGCACGACTACCGGCACCCGGAGAAGTCCGTGGTCGCCGTCGCCGGAGCGGTCACCGGGCGTTCCGTGGGCGGTGCGATGAGTGAGATCGGACTGCGGATGCTGGCGCGCGGGGACGAGGCCGGCGACGAGTTGAACTACCTCACCCGGACCAAGGGCGGCCAACTGCTCAAGTCGTCCACGATGGTGCTGCGGGACTCCACCGGCACGGTGTTCGGCGCGCTGTGCGTCAACGTCGACGTCACCGCCGTACAGCAGGCGCAGGCCGTGCTCAGCGGGATCGGCGGGGGAGCCGGGAGCGGGGCGGGGGAGGCGTCCGGCACCACCACCTTCGGCAACGACATCGACTCCGTGGTCGAGTCCATCGTCGACGCCCATCAGCTGCGGCAGAGCAGGACCTGGGTCCAACTCGACCGCGCGCAGCGGCTGGAGCTGTTCCGCAGCCTCGACGAGCACGGCGTCTTCGCCGTCCGCCGAGCCGTCGAACAGGTCGCCGCCCGACTGGGCATCTCCCGCGCCTCGGCCTACACCTACCTGTCCCAGGCCCGCGCGGCGACCGGCACAGCAGCCAGGAGCCGTACCCCCACCGAATCCGCTCCCGCACCCGCCCCCGCTCCCGATGGAGGACCCGCGTGACCACCCCCACCCCGCCCATCACCCTTGACGACGTCCGTGACGCCGCCGCGCAGATCAAGGGCGTTGCCCACCGCACACCCGTGCTGCGCTCGCGCACGCTCGACGAGCTCGTCGGTGCCGAGGTGTTCCTGAAGTGCGAGAACTTCCAGCGGATCGGTGCCTTCAAGTTCCGCGGCGCCTACAACGCGGCCTCGCGGCTGACCCCGGAGCAACTGGCCCGTGGCATCGCCGCCTACTCCTCCGGCAACCACGCCCAGGCCGTCGCCCTCGCCGCGCGTGAACTCGGGACCACCGCGGTGATCGTCATGCCGGAGGACACCCCGGCCTCGAAGCTGGCCGCCACCGCGGGGTACGGCGCCGAGATCGTGACGTACGACCGTTACAGCGGCGACCGCGTGGCCATCGGGGAGGCCCTGGCCGGCGAGCGCGGGCTCTCCCTCGTCCCGCCCTACGAGCATCCGCACGTCATGGCGGGCCAGGGCACGGCCGCACTCGAACTCGTCGAGGAAGTGGGGGAGTTGGACAGCGTGCTGGTGCCCGTGGGCGGTGGTGGGCTGATCGCGGGGACGGCCACCGCCGTCAAGGGGCTGCACCCGCGCACCCGCGTGATCGGCGTCGAACCGGAGGCGGGGGACGACACCAAGCGGTCCCTGGAGGCGGGCCGGCGCGTGACCATCCCGGTGCCGCGCACGATCGCCGACGGGCAGGCCGCCGAGACCCCCGGTGAACTCACCTTCTCGGTGAACCGGCGGCTGGTCGACGAGATCGCGCTGGTGAGCGACGAGGAGATCAAGGACGCGATGCGGTTCGCCTTCGAGCGGCTGAAGATCGTCGTCGAGCCGAGCGGCGCCACCCCACTGGCCGCGCTCCTCGCCGGGCGCGCGGGCCCGGTCTCCGGCCGGGTCGGGATGATCGTCTCGGGCGGCAACATCGGCGCCGAACGGTTCGCGCTGCTGTGCGGGAACGGCGGGTCCTGACCACGGCCCGGCCGCCGTTCCCCCGAATGGCGCTCCCGGGTGGACAGGACGACGATGGAGTGGTGGGGCGCGGCCCCCGCCGGAGCGCCGGTGCCGTCCGAAGGAGCCGGGAGACGGGGACCGGCCCCGGCCGTGCCGCGCGCGGCCGGAATGGAGGCAGCCGTCATGCTGGAAGTGAAGACGGTCGAGAAGCCGGACGAGCGGCGTGACTTCCCGCGCGGCCACCTCGAAGCGGTCCACCTCAGCGGACTCGACTTCGCGGTGGGCACGTTCGAGCCGGGCTGGCGCTGGTCCGAGTCCGTGGCCCCGATCGCGGGCACCGAGAGCTGCGAGATCCACCACAACGGCTATGTCGTCCAGGGGCGCATGCACCTCCTCATGGACGACGGCGGCGAGGCCGAAGTCGGCCCCGGTGACGTCTTCGTGTGCTCGCCGGGGCACGACGCGTGGGTCGTCGGCGACGAACAGGTCATCGTGTACGACTTCGCCGGCGCCATGGCCACGGACTACGCGAAGGCTCCGTAGTCCCGCCCGGGGGTCCTCCTTGGGTCCCCGGGTCTCCCGGACGTACGCGCCCCGCGGCACCGCACCCGCCGGGCGCGTATGTCATGCCCGGTACTCGACGACCTGCTCCTGCGCGTACGCGACCGCCTCCCCGTGCCCGAACAGGCCGGGCAGTCCGCCCGTGTGCACGAACACGGTCCGCTCGCCCGGCCTGATGTCACCGTCCCGGACGGCCGCGACGAGGCCCGCCATCGTCCGTCCCGTGTACGTCGGGTCGAGGACGAGCCCGGCGGTGCGGGCGGCGAGGGTGAGCGCCTCGGCGGTCGGCGGGGTGAGAGCGGCGTAGCCGGCGCCGACCTGGTCGCGGCGCACCCGTAGCCCCTCCGTCGTCGCCAGGCCCGCGAACTCGCTCACGGCGGCGGCCGGTTCGGGGAGCGCGCCGACGTCGACGCCGAGTACCGCCGCCGCGCCGAGCGAGCGCACCAGCCCCGCCATGGTGCCGCCCGAGCCGAGCGCGACCACGGCGGTACGCAGGTCGGGGAGCTGCTCGCGCAACTCCTCGCCGCAGCGCTCGTAGCCGCGTGCGCCGAGCACGCTGGAACCGCCGAACGGGATCAGCGAAGGCCTCGCGCCGGTGCCGCGCAGTTCCTCACAGACCCCGGCCGCCGCTCGGTCCAGTCCGGCCCGGTCCACCTCGCCCGCCCAGGCGACGCGCGCGCCGAACAGCCCGTCGAGGGCGAGGTTCCCCGAGCGGGAGCCGCCCGGTGACCCGCGCAGCACCAGCACCACGGCAAGGCCCAGCCGGGCTGCTGCGGCGGCCGTCAGCCGGGCGTGGTTGCTCTGCGCGGCGCCCGTGGTGACCAGGGTGTCCGCGCCCTCGGCCAGTGCGGCGCCGATGGTCCACTCCAGCTTGCGGATCTTGTTGCCGCCGCCGCCCAGGCCGGTCAGGTCGTCGCGCTTGATCCACAGGTCGTCCGGGTCGAGCCCGATCGCGGCGGCCAGCCGGGGCGCCGGTTCGACGGGGGTGGGGAAGGTGGCCAGTTCCACGCGGGGGTCGCTCATGCCGTCCATCATCGCGCGCTCGCGCGGCACTCCGGCCGCATCCCCGCTTGCCGTCGGAAACCGATCGGTTTACTGTGGTCGAGGCAGGTAAACCGATCGGTTTCCAGGTCGCGTTCCGTGCGGCTGCCTCGGCTGCCCCCAGCTCCGGGAGATCTCCATGACAAGCATCGAAGGTTCCGTCGTCCTCGTCACCGGCGGCAGCCGCGGCATCGGCCGTGCGCTGGTGGAGGCCCTGTACGAGCGCGGCGCCAAGAAGGTGTACGCCACCGCCCGCGACCCGAAGACCGTGACCCACCCGGACGCCGTACCGCTGGCGCTGGAGGTCAGTGACCCCGCGTCCGTCGCGGCGGCGGCCGAGCGGGCGCAGGACGTCACGATCCTGATCAACAACGCGGGCGCGTCCGTGAACGCGAACTTCCTGGACTCGCCCGTCGAGGACGTCCGCCGCGAGTTCGAGACCAACTTCTACGGCCCGCTGCTCGTCACGCGCGCCTTCGTGCCGATCATCGAGCGCAACGGCGGCGGCCACCTCCTGAACGTCCACTCGGTGCTGTCCTGGGTCGGTCTCGCCGGCTCCTACAGCGCCTCCAAGGCCGCCTTCTGGTCGCAGACCAACTCCCTGCGCCTGGACCTGAAGCCGCGCGGCATCGAGGTCACCGGACTGCACGTCGGCTACGTCGACACGGACATGGCCGCACACGTCGACGGGCCCAAGTCCACGCCCGGGAGCGTGGCGGCACAGGCCCTCGACGGCATCGAGTCCGGAGCCTTCGAGGTCCTGGCCGACGAGCTGAGCCGCCAGGTCAAGGCCGGGCTCTCCGCCGAAGGCGGCGCGCTCTACCCGCAGTTGGCGACCGCCTGAGCACCGGCCCGCTCGACGGCCCGGTCAGATCGGCAGCAACCGGCCCACCAGCGCGCTGAGTTGCTTCGCGTTGCGGCACTCGTGCATCTCGACCAGCTCCGCGTAACCGGGTGCGGCCGAGTCGCCGGTGCCCCACTGGGAGCGCTGCTCGGGGTTCAACCAGTAGACGCGACGGGCCCGTTGGGCGATGTACCGGACGGCCGGGAGATTCGGGTCGCTCATGTTGGTGCGGGCGTCACCGAGGACGAACACGGTCGTGCGCGGGCCGACCGCGTCGCCGTAGCGCTCGGCGAACTCGCCCAGGGCGACGCCGTAGTCGCTGCTTCCGTGCCAGCCGGTGAGGGTGGCCTCGGCGCGGATGCGGGCGCCGAGGCCCTCGGGATCGGCGGCGCCGTGCGCGAGCAGCGGCGTCACCTCGTCGAGGCGGTTGACGAAGGCGAAGACGCGGACCTTGCTGAACTGGTCGTGCAGCGCCTGCACCAGCAGCATCGTGAAGTCGGAGAAACCCGACACCGAGCCCGACACATCGCACAGCAGCACCAGTTCGGGCCGGACCGGCCGGCGTCTGCGCAGCACCGGCCGCATCGGCACCCCGCCCGTGGACAGTGAACCGCGCAGGGTGCGCCGGAGGTCGACGGTGCCCCGCGAGGCGCGCCGCCGCCGGGCCGCGAGCCGGGTGGCCAGTTTCCGGGCCAGCGGCTGAACGGCCCTGCGCAGTTCGGCCAGTTGGGCCCGGCCCGCGAACAGGAAGTCGACCCGGTCGGCGGTCGGCGCCACCGCCCGCCGGGCGATCACGTCCCGGCCGCGCCGCTCGGCGACCCGGCGCCGCGCCTCCGCGGCGACCTGCCGCCGGAACCCCTCGATCCGCTGCCGGATCTCGTCGTCCAGCAGCCGGTCGGTGAACCCGGCGTCGCCGCCCCCGGCCCGGACGCTCGTGCGCACCCGGGCCAGCAACGTCTGCGGTCGCAGCCACTCCAGGGTCTGGTGCGAGGACCAGCCGTCCGTGGTGGGGGAGTTGCCGTAGCCGCCGAAACCGTCGACCGCCTCCGCCGCCAACTGCCCCATCAGAGCTTGGTCGTTGGCCGCGAGCGCCGCCGCGAGCCGGTCGCGCAGGTCGTCGCGGCCGGCGGCCTCGCCCCGGGGCGCTCCGATGCCGCGCGGGAAGTAGAGGTCGAAGACCGGGTCGAACACCGGGCGCACCGCGGTCCCGTGCAGCAGGGTCGCGGCCAGCCCCTCGCGCAGCAGCTCCCGGTCCGCGAACCCGAGCGCCTCCATGGCCAGCGCCGCGTCCACCGTCTCGCCGGTCCCGATCCGCAGACCGTGCGCGCGCAGCGCGGCGACGAGGCCCGTGAGCCGCTCGGTGACATCGGTGGTCTCCGCGGCGGTCACACCGCGTCCAGGTCGAGCTTCGCCGCCGCCCTGAGGATGTCGTCCTGGTGCTTGAGGAGCACCCCGAGGGTGTCCCGTACGAGCGTCTCGTCGAGCGTGTCGGCGCCGAGGGCCAGGAGGGTGCGGGCCCAGTCGATGGTCTCGGCCACCGACGGCACCTTCCGCAGCTCCATCTCCCGCAGCGCCCCAACCACCCGGACCACCGACCCGGCCAGCGTCTCGCCGAGCCCGGGCACCTTCAGCCGTACGATCCGGCGCTCCAACTCCTCGTCGGGGAAGCCGATATGGAGGAACAGGCAGCGGCGGCGCAGGGCCTCGGAGAGTTCGCGGCTCGCGTTCGAGGTGAGGACCACGAACGGGCGGCGGGCCGCGGTGATCGTGCCCAGCTCCGGGACGGTGACCTGGAAGTCGCTGAGCACCTCCAGCAGCAGCCCCTCCACCTCGACGTCCGCCTTGTCGGTCTCGTCGATCAGCAGGACCTTGGGGTCGTCGCCGCGGATCGCCGTGAGCAGCGGGCGGGGGAGCAGGAACTCCTCGCTGAAGATGTCGGTGCGGGTCTCGTCCCAGCTCTCGTCGCGGCCCGCGCTGATGCGCAGCAGCTGCTTGGCGTGGTTCCACTCGTACAGCGCCCGGGACTCGTCGACGCCCTCGTAGCACTGGAGCCGGACCAGCCGGGCCCCGGCGACCTCGGCGACGGCCTTCGCCAGCTCGGTCTTGCCGACACCGGCCGGGCCCTCGACGAGCAGCGGTTTGCCGAGGCGGTCGGCGAGGAACACGGTCGTGGCGACCGCGGGCGAGGCCAGATAGCCGGTCTCGGCGAGGCGCGCGGAGACTTCGTCGACGGAACGGAACAACGGGGCCTCCGGCGGATCGAGGGCGGTGCTTCGAGAGCGGTGTTTCGACAGCGGTGCTTCAAGGGCGGTGCTCAGAGGAGATCGGGACAACGGCGCGTCGACATCCAGTCGGCTGTCTAAGCGCTTGTTCAGCTCCACTGTCACCCTTCGCCCGGCCGCCGCGCAAGCCTGTACACCGATCGGTTTCCTCCTGGCCTCCGGCGCGGTAGCCTCGGAGTATGGCCACGACAGACAAGGCGTCCCCCCGAGACCGGCTGCTCGACGCGGCGGCCGAGCTCTTCTACCACGACGGTGTCTCCATCGGCGTCGAGGCGCTGTGCCGGACCGCCGGAGTCTCGAAACGGTCGATGTACCAGCTCTTCGACAGCAAGGACGAGGTCCTGGCCGCGAGCCTGGAGCGCCGTGCCCCCGGCTACGCGGCGCGGCTCATCCCCGGCCCGGACGACGCCGGTACGCCCCGCGAGCGCATCCTGTACGTCTTCGAGCAGGCGGAGCGGGCCTCCACCGAGCCCGCGTACATGGGCTGCCCGTTTCTCGCCGCACTGGTCGAGCTGAAGGACCCCGACCATCCGGCCAGTGTGGTAGCGCGTACGGCCAAGGAGTCCTTGCAGGACGCCTTCCGTGCCCAGGCAGAGCTGGGCGGCGCACAGGATCCCGCCCTGCTGGCCCGCCAGTTGATGCTGGTCTTCGACGGCGCGAGCGCCCGCGCCGGCACCAAGGTGGAGACGCTGGACGACGGTCTGACCACCCGGACCGTGACGGTCCTGCTCGACGCGGCGGGCGTGCGGTAGACGCGCGCCGGGGACGCCCGCGGCGGACGTGCGGCCGGGACGGCCGAAGTGCGCGTACGGCAGCGGCGGTTGCCGCAGCCGATGCCCCTGACCCCGCCGTGCCGTCGGCGGACTCGTCCCCCCGTACGGGTCACCTCGACGAGCCGACCCGGGGCCCACCGGATGCAATGGTGAGGTGACCGCGCCCCCGGACGACTGCCTCGCCCGCAACGAGTGGATCTGCGGCGAGTACCTGAGCACCCGTCGCCACATCCTCCTCGACGCGGTCGGCCAGCACCTCCAGCTGACCGCGGTCTCGGTGCTGATCGGCCTGGCCGTCGCGCTGCCCCTCGCGGTGGCGGCCCGCCGCTGGGGCTGGGCCGCCGGCCCGGTGCTCGCCGTGACGACGATCCTCTACACCATTCCGTCCCTGGCGATGTTCTCGCTGCTCCTGCCCGTCTACGGCCTCTCGGCCACCCTCGTCGTGGCGGGGCTGGTGCTCTACTCGCTCACCCTGCTCGTCCGCAACATCCTCGCGGGCCTGCGCGCCGTACCCGAGGAGACCCGACAGGCCGCACGCGGCATGGGCTACGGCCCGATCCGCCTCCTCCTCACCGTCGAACTGCCGCTCGCGCTCCCCGCCGCGATGGCCGGACTGCGCATCGCCACCGTCTCGGCCGTCTCGCTGGTGACGGTCGGGGCGATCGTCGGCTTCGGCGGGCTCGGCAATCTGATCTACGCGGGCATGAACACCTACTTCAAGGCGCAGGTCCTCACCGCGTCCGTGCTGTGCGTGGTGATCGCGATCGTCGCCGACCTGCTCCTGCTGCTCGTGCAACGCCTGATCACCCCCTGGACCAGGGCGGTACGCGGATGAACACCCTCACCGACGCCTGGCACTGGCTCACCGACTCCGCGCACTGGTCGGGCGACGACGGCATCTGGCACCGGCTCGCGCAGCACCTCGTCCTCACCGTCGTGTGCCTGGTCGTCAGCTGTCTGATCGCGCTGCCGGTCGCGCTCGTCCTCGGCCACCTCGGCAAGGGCGGCGCGCTCGCCGTCAACATCTCCAACATCGGCCGCGCGGTACCCACCTTCGCCGTCCTGGTCCTGCTGCTCCTGACCCCGATCGGCGACTGGGGCGAGGGACCCACGGTCGTCGCCCTCGTCCTGTTCGCCGTACCGCCGCTGCTCACCAACGCCTACGTCGGCATGCGCGAGGTCGACCGCGACGTGGTGCGGGCCGCGCGCGGCATGGGAATGACGGGACGCCAGCAGCTGTTCCGCGTCGAACTGCCGCTCGCAATGCCGCTGTTGATGAACGGCGTGCGGATCGCGGCCGTCCAGCTCGTCGCGACCGCCACCATCGCCGCCCTGGCCGGTGGCGGCGGACTCGGCCGCATCATCACCGCCGGCTTCAACCTCGCCAATACCGCGCAGGTGGTCGCCGGAGCCGTCCTGGTCGCGGTGTTCGCGCTGCTCGTCGAGGGCGTCTTCGAGGTCGCCGAGCGACTGGCACCGCGCTGGGCGAGGGGAGCGCGATGAGGCGGCACATCGTCACGTCCGTACTGCTCCTGGCCGCCACCGGCTGCTCGACCGGCCCCTCCCTGGAGAACAAGGGCGCCGTCACCGCACCACCCGGCGACAGCCACCACCTCACCATCGGCTCGGCCGGATTCACCGAGAGCGACCTGCTCGCCCAGATGTACGCGCTGCTCCTGAACCAGGCCGGCTACCGGACGTCCCTGCTCACCGTCGCCAACCGCGAACTCTACGAACCCGCCCTGGAATCGGGGCAGATCGACGTCGTGCCCGAGTACGCGGCCACCTTCGCCGACTGGCTCAACGCCAAGACCAACGGCCCCGACGCGCCGGCCGTCGGCTCACCCGACCTCGCCACCACGATGAAGGCACTGCGCGGACTCGCCACCCCGCGCGGGCTGACCGTCCTCGACCCCGGGAAGGCCGTCGACCAGAACGCCTTCGCGGTCGCCCGCTCCTACGCCCGCGAGCACCACCTCAAGACCCTCAGCGACCTGGGCGCCTCCGGACTGGAGGTACGGCTCGCAGCGGGCGACGAGTGCGTCCAACGGCCCTACTGCGAACCGGGGTTGAAGAAGACCTACGGCATCGACATCACCGCCGTCGACCCCAAGGGCGTCGGTACCACCCAGGCCAAGAGCGCGGTGCGCGGCGGCCAGGACCAGATGGTGCTGACCACGACCACCGACGCCACCCTCGACGAGTTCGGCCTCGTCCTGCTCACCGACGACAAGCACCTGCAGAACGCCGACTACATCGTCCCGGTCGTCAACCGCTCCCGCGCGGGGAGCCCCGGCGTGACCAAGGCGCTGGGGAAGCTCAACGACGTCCTCACCACGGCCGACCTGGCGTCGATGAACCAACAGGTCGACAGCTGGCGGCGGTTGGCGCAGGACGTGGCACGGACGTATCTGAAGGAGAAGGGCCTGCTGACGTGAGGTCCGGGGGGATTGTCAGTGGCGGGTTGTAGCTTTCGGGCATGGGCGTATACCTGGTTGATGTCGGTGCGGAGGAATGGCTGAGTGAGGACACCGGGGAAGGGGGGATGGGAGCGATCGCCAAGGGGCTCGACGCGGAGCTGGCCCGGCGCGGGCTGCCGCCGTACACGGGCGTGCCGGAGCGGGACTCCGGATCGGGGTTCGAGGAGAAACTGAGCCCGTCCATGATCGGGTTCGACGCGCTGTGCCGCAGTCGGCTGACGCCGGCGGAGCGTGATCTGATCGGCGACTGGTCGGTGCTGGTGCCGGTCTCGCTCGACGAGGAGATACGCCTGCCGATCGGCTCCGCCTACACGGACGAGACGGTGATCGTGGGCGCGCCCCAGATCCTCGCCCTCGCCGAGCGGCTGGCCGAGGCCCTCGAACTGCCCGCCGAGATACCGGACGAGCCCGGGAACCTCGCTCTGACCTTCTGGTTCCTGGAGGGCGAGGCGGAGGAGTTCGCCGCCGCCCGGCCGGGGCGGTGGGCCGAGGATCTGGACACCGCCTTCTATGTGGCGCTGTACCTGCGCGCGGCCCAGCACTGCCTGCGGCGAGGCTGTCCCCTCACCTTCAGCTGAGCCGCCGGGCGGCCCTCAGGCGTCCGCCACCGAGTCGAAGTCCACCTGTCCGCGCGGCACTCCGAGGGCGTCCGCGTCCACGGACCGGCGCAGCGCCTCGTGCAGCTTCGCCGGAGTCAGCACACCGAGGAAGCGCGCCCCGTCCAGCACGGCGACCCACCCGGCGTCGTGCTGGAGCATCACCCCGAAGGCCTGCTTCAGCGGGGCGCCCACCGGTACCCACGCGTTCATCCGGTGCGCGAGTGCGCCGACCGTGCCGCCGGCCGCGAGTTCCTCGGCCTTGACCCAGCCGTGCAGTTCACCCTGCTCGTCGAGGACCACGGCCCACCGCGCGCCGTCGGCCCGCAGCCGCCCGGCCGCCGTCCGCGCGTCTTCGTCGACCCGGGCGACCGGCGGCTGCTCCAGGTCGTCGGGCTCGATCGCGGTGACGGACAGCCGCTTCAGACCCCGGTCCGCGCCCACGAACGACGCGACATACGGCGTCGCGGGCCTGCCCAGCACCGCGCCGGGAGTGTCGTACTGCTCGATCCGCCCCTGCCCGTACACGGCGATGCGGTCACCGAGCCGTACCGCCTCCTCGATGTCGTGCGTGACCAGCAGCACCGTCTTGCGCACGGCGGCCTGCATCCGCAGGAACTCGTCCTGCAACTGCTCGCGCACCACGGGGTCGACCGCGCCGAACGGCTCGTCCATCAGCAGCACCGGCGGATCGGCGGCCAGCGCCCGCGCCACCCCGACCCGTTGCCGCTGACCGCCCGACAACTGCTCCGGGTAGCGCGACCCGTACGTCTTGGGGTCCAGGCCCACCAGATCGAGCAGTTCGGCGGCGCGGGCCCGCGCCCTGGCCCGCTTCCAGCCGACCAGCGACGGCACGGTCGCCGTGTTGTCGAGGACCGTGCGGTGCGGGAAGAGCCCCACCTGCTGGATGACGTAGCCGATCCGGCGGCGCAGTCGCACCGGGTCGACGGAGGCGATGTCCTCGCCGTCGACGAGGATCCGGCCGGAGGTGGGCTCGATGAGGCGGTTGACCATCATCATGGTCGTCGTCTTGCCGCAGCCGGACGGGCCCACGAGCGTGACGAGTTCACCCTCGGACACCTCGAAGGACAGCCCGTCCACGGCCGTCGTACCGTCCGGATACCGCTTGCTGACCTGCTCGAACCGGATCATGACCTCACGCTAACGGCGTCGGTCCGCCACCGCCCATCAACGGGGGCCTACCGGCTGGTGAGGCGACTCCTCCCGCTCTGAAATGTTTCAAATCTCGCACTGTCCAGGAGATGGACATGCTCCCCCGGCCCCACTAATTTCGACCGTCGGACGCACTGAACCGATACAACTCCACCGCTCGGCGGGCCGAAGGGACAGGGCATGAACGACGGAGTCGCCGTTTCCGGCACCACGGTGTCGGGCCTCACGGTGGAGCACCGCACCGACCCGCTCGGTGTCGACGCGGAACACCCGAGGTTCGGGTGGCGCACACGGTCCGCGGCCCGCGGCCGGCGTCAGACGGCGTACCGCCTCCGGGTCGCCACCTCGGCCCGCCGGCTGACCGACGACACGGCCGACGTCTGGGACACCGGCCGCGTCGACTCGGCGGACTCGGTCGCGGTCCGGTACGCGGGCCCCGCACTCCACGCCTCGACCCGCTACCACTGGACGGTCACGGTCTGGGACGAGCGGGGCGAAGCGGTCACCGCCGCCACCGCCGCCCACTTCGAGACCGGTCTGCGCAGCACCGACGGAGTCACCGGCTGGGACGGCGCGCGATGGATCACCATGGCCGGCAAGCGGCCGAACAGCGCGGGCGCGCCCCTGCTGCGCCGCCAGAGCGCGCTGCGTGGCGAGCGGGTGAGCGAAGCCCGGCTGTACGTGTCGGCGCTCGGCGTGTACGAGGTCCACGTCAACGGCGCACGGGTCGCGGTGCCGCACGGCGAGGGCACGACCCACGAGTTCCTGACCCCTGGCTGGACCGACTACGAGAGCACCGTCGACTACTTCACCTACGACGTCACCGACCTGCTGACGGACCCGGCGCAGGTCACCCTCGCGGCCGTGCTAGGCAACGGCTGGTACAACGGGCGCGTCTCCGAGAACAGCTCCTACTACGCGGCCGACGGCAACCCCCTGGCACTCAAGGCCAAGCTCCTCGTCCGCTACGCCGACGGCTCCGGCCAGACGATCGTCACCGCGCCCGACGAGGACTGGCGGGCCACCGACACCGGCCCGTACCGCGCCGACGACATCTACGACGGCCAGACCTACGACGCCCGCCGGGAACTCCCGGGCTGGACGGCGAACGGCTTCGACACCACCGGCTGGGCCGCGGTCCAGGAACACGACCACCCTTTTCCGGAAGCCCGGTTGGTGGCCCATTCCGGCGAGAGCGCCCGCCTGGTGCCGGGATGGGACCGCGAAGCCCGCTCCGTCACCGTGTACACCGCGGTGACCGGCCAGGAGGACAGCGCGAACGGCCGGGGCCGGATCGTCGTCGACCCCGCCCGCACGGTCACCGACCCCGGCCCCGCGGCCACCGCCTCCGTCACCCTGCGCCCCGGCGACACCGCCGTCGTCGACCTCGGCCAGAACCTCGTCGGCGTACCCCGCTACACCGTGCGCGGCCCGGCGGGCGCCCAAGTCGTCTGCGCACCGGGGGAGTTCCTCAACGACGACAGCGCCGGCGCCGACGGACCCGCCGGCTCCGTCTACCGCGCCAACCTGCGCACCGCCCGCGCCACCAGCACCTACATCCTCAAGGGCGACCCCGCCGGCGAGACCCACCAGGACTCACTGACCTTCTACGGCTTCCGCTACGTCTCGGTCACCGCGACCGACACCGTCACCCTCACCGCACTCACGGGGCGGGTCGCCACCTCCGCCCTGCGCGACATCGGCTCCGTCACCACCGACGACACCGAGGTCAACCAGCTGATCAGCAACGTCCGTTGGGGCCAGCGCGGCAACTACCTGTGGGTGCCCACCGACTGCCCCCAGCGCGACGAACGCCTCGGCTGGACCGGCGACACCCAGCTCTTCGCCAACACCGGTCTCTACAACGCCGATTCGGTCACCTTCCTCAGCCACTTCCAGGACACGCTGATCGACGCCCAGCGCGGCTACGGCGCGGACGGCGCCCAGTTCCCCTGGGCCGCCCCCGGCAACCGCTACAACCAGCCGCTCCCGGCCGGCGGTTGGGCGGACTGCGGAGTGGTCGTGCCCTGGACGGTGTGGCAGATGACCGGCGACACCACGATCATCGACCGCAGCTGGGCCGCGATGACCAAGTACGTCGACTGGATCCGCGACCGCACCGGCGACACCTGGGCCGGCCAGGGCGCGATCTTCGGCGACTGGCTCGCCTTCCAGATCACCAGCACCCAACTCGTCAGCGACGCCTACTACGGCTACAGCGCCCGCCTGATGGCCGACATGGCCCACGCCACCGGCCGCACCGCCGAAGCCGCCGCCCACGAAGCGCTCTTCACCCGCATCAAGCGCGCCTTCATCACCAAGTACCTTGCCACCGACCCCGGTTCGGGCCTGGTCACGCTCCGCTCCAGCCTCGGCGAGCCACCGCCGTTCACACCCGGCAACAGCACCGGCAAGACCGAGGACGACACCCAGACCGCCCTGCTGTGGACCCTCAAACTCGGCTTCTACGACACACCGGACCAGCGCCGCCAACTGGTCGCCCTGCTCGCCGACAACATCGGCAACAGCGAGGCCTACAAGGCGGCCCACCCCGACAGCACCCGCGTCCAGTACGCCGAGAACACGCTCGCCGTGGGCTTCCTCGGCGTGCACGTCATCGCCCCCGTCCTCACCGACGAGGGTCGCGTCGACCTGGCGTACCGGCTCCTCCACCAGAACGCGATGCCGTCCTGGCTCTACTCGGTGGCCAACGGCGCCACCACCGTCTGGGAGCGCTGGAACTCCTACTCCCAGGAGGACGGCTTCGGCCCTGTCGACATGAACTCCTTCAACCACTACTCCTACGGCGCGATCATGGAGTGGATGTACGAGAGCATGGCCGGCATCGCCAAGGACCCGGCCCACCCGGGCTTCCGCCACTTCTTCCTCCGGCCGCACCTCGACCCCACCGGCAGGATCACCCGGGTGACCGGCTCGTATCTGTCGCCCTACGGCGAGATCGTCAGCGAATGGAGCGTGCGGGAGCGGGAGTTGACGTACCGGGCGGCCGTCCCCGCCAACAGCACGGCGACCCTGCGCATCCCCGCCGCCGACCCGTCCGCCGTCCGCGAGCACGGCACGCCCCTGGCCGAGGCGCCGGGCGTGCGGCTCCTCGGCTTCGCGGACGGCACCGCCTCCTTCGAACTCCCCTCGGGGAGCTACCAGTTGACCTCCGCGCTGGACTGACCGCCGACCAGGACCACCTCCAGGGTGCGCGGACCGTGCACCCCCTCGACCCGGTCCAGCTCGATGTCGCTGGTCGCCGACGGACCGGAGATCCAGGTGAGCGGGCGGGTGGGATCCAGGCGCCGGAGCGCCTGGGGCACCGAGGAGACCACCTGGTCCGGTACCCGTACGACACAGATGTGGTGGTCGGGGACGAGCGTGATCCGGCGGCGGCCCTGGTCCGGGCCGCCGTCCAGGACGATGGTGCCGGTCTCGGCGGCGGCCACCGCGCACGCGGTGACCACACTGTCGACCCGGTCCAGCTCGAGCGGAGTGCTCTCGGCCCGGTCCGCGATCCGCTCCGCGTCGACCGCCGTGAGCCAGGACGGGTCGAGCCCCGGCGGCACCACGACCGTCCGGGCACCGCGCTCCGACAGCAACCGCCCGATGACGGCGGCGAGTTCGGCCTCCGCGCAGCGGTGCACGACGGCCCGGTAGTCCGCCAGGTTCTCGGCCAGCAGCTCGACCGTCTGCTCGACGGTCCGGTTCCCGTGCTCGGTCAGATAGTCCCGCCGGACCGCCCGCTCGTACTGGAGGTCACTCCCCGGCGGGAAAGTGCCGTCCTCGCGCACATCCGTGAGCGCGCGCCGCACCCGGCCCAGGATCCGTTCCCTGCTGCTCACTTGGCCGTGTCCTTTCCGCCGTGCGTGCGCTGCCACCAGTCGCGGAACGGCTCCGCGGGCACGGCCGGCAGCTCCCGGGTACCGCTCCACGCCCGGCCGGGTCCGGGCAGCGACCGGGGATGGAAGCGCCGGGTGCGGGAGGCGAGCCGCTGCCCGGTGCGCAGGGCGCCGGGGTGCGCGAGGGTCCAGCGGGCCGCCCGCATGGCGGCCCGCTCGGCGGCATGCCCCTTCGCGGGCCGCAGCACCACCTTGTTGCCCTCACGGGTCACCGGCCCGCCCTCCACGACCCGCTCCCGCAGATGCACCAGCACCTCGGGGATGTCGATGGCCACCGGGCAGACCTCGTAGCAGGCCCCGCACAGCGACGAGGCGTACGGCAGCGAGGCGTCGATCTCGCTTGCCGTGCCCCGGAGTTGGGGGCTGAGGATCGCACCGATCGGGCCCGGGTAGACCGAGCCGTAGGCGTGGCCCCCGGCCCGCTCGTACACCGGGCAGACGTTGAGACAGGCCGAGCAGCGGATGCAGCGCAGGGCCTGGCGGCCGACCTCGTCGGCGAGGGTGTCGCTGCGTCCGTTGTCGAGCAGCACCAGATGGAAGACGCGCGGGCCGTCGCCCTCGGTGGTGCCCGTCCAGGTGCTGGTGTACGGGTTCATGCGCTCGGCGGTCGAGGAGCGGGGGAGGGTCTGGAGGAACACCTCCAGGTCCTGCCAGGCGGGCACGGTCTTCTCGATGCCGACGACCGAGATCAGCGTCTCGGGCAGCGTGAGGCACATCCGGCCGTTGCCCTCGGACTCGACGACGACCATCGTGCCGGTGTCGGCGACCATGAAGTTCGCGCCGGAGACGCCCACCTTGGCGCGCAGGAACTTCTCGCGCAGGTGCAGACGGGCGGCCTCGGCGAGTTCGGCGGGCGTGTCCGTCAGACCCTCCGGAGCCGGGCGGCCCCACTCGCTCATCTCGCGGCTGAAGATCTCCCGGATCTCGCCGCGGTTGCGGTGGATCGCGGGGACCAGGATGTGCGAGGGCCGGTCCTTGCCCAACTGCACGATCAGTTCGGCGAGATCGGTCTCGTAGGCGCGGATGCCCGCTGCCTCCAAGGCCTCGTTGAGCCCGATCTCCTGCGTGGCCATCGACTTGACCTTGACGACCTCCGACTCGCCCGTCTCCTGGACCAGTCGGACGACGATCCGGTTGGCCTCCTCGGCGTCGGCGGCCCAGTGCACGACACCCCCGGCCGCCGTCACCGACTCCTCCAACCGCTCCAGATAGTGGTCGAGATGGCGCAGTGTGTGGTCCTTGATCTGCTTGCCGGCCTCGCGCAGTTCGGCCCAGTCGGACACCTCCGCCACGGCCTTAGCGCGTTTGGCGCGGATCGTGTGGGTGGCGTGCCGCAGATTGCCGCGCAGGGTCTGGTTGCCGACCGCCTCGTGCGCGGCCACGGGGAAGGCCGGGAAGGCGGGCATACCGACGAACGTGCCGCTCATGAGCGTGAGTCCTCCTCCGTGGCGGCCAGGATCTCGGCGATGTGCACCGGCCGCATGCCGGTGCGCAGCCGGGCCATGGTGCCGCCGATGTGCATGAGACAGGAGTTGTCCGCGGCGCACAGCACCTCCGCTCCCGTCGACCGGGCGTTGCGCACCTTGTCGGCACCCATCGCCGCCGAGACGTCGGCGTTCTTCACGGCGAACGTCCCGCCGAAGCCGCAGCACTCCTCCGCACCGGGCAGCTCCACCAACTCCAGCCCCTTGACTGCCTGGAGGAGTCTGAGCGGCCGGTCGCCGAGCCCCAGGCCGCGCAGCCCGTGGCAGGTGGGGTGGTAGGTCACCCGGTGCGGATAGCAGGCGCCCACGTCCGTCACCCCGAGCACGTCCACGAGGAACTCGGTCAGCTCGTAGGTCTTCGGCACGACCGGCGCCAGCGTGGCCGCGAGGGCGTCGCCGCGTCCCTCCGCACGGGCCCTTTCGCCCATCCGCGGATACAGCTCCCGCACCATCGCCCCGCACGACCCGGACGGCGTGACGATCGCCTCGTACTCCCCGAAGACATCGGAGAAATGCCGGGCGAGCGGTTCGGCCTCATGGCGGTAGCCGGTGTTGTAGTGCGCCTGCCCGCAGCAGGTCTGCGCCATCGGGAAGTCGACGTCGACGCCCAGTCTGGTCAGCAGTTTCACCACGGCGCGCCCGGTGTCCGGATACAGCGTGTCGTTGACGCAGGTCAGGAACAGGGCGACACGCATCGCGGCTCCTTTGTGGTCGATCATCGGATGAGTGCAGAGTAGTCGGAGCTCGGTGTCCGGGGGAGTCCCCGTCTCACCGCGCGGCGAGCCGGGCCGCCGCGGCCCGCCAGCGGGCGGTGCCGCCCTGGGGCTCGTACCGGGTCGACGGCTGGGTGCGGGCGAGCAGCCCCCGCATTCCGGCCAGGTCGCCGACGAGTCCGTGGGCCCGCGCCTGCACCAGCACATTGCCCAGCGCGGCGGCCTCCGTGGGCCCCGCCACCACCGGCAACCCGCAGGCGTCGGCGGTGAGTTGGCACAACAGCGCGTTGCGGGTGCCGCCCCCGACGATGTGCACGACGTCGACCGGACGGCCGGCGAGTTCCTGGGCCTCGTCGACCGCCAGCCGGTGGGCGAGCGCGAGCGAGTCGAGGATGCAGCGCGTGATCTCGGCCCGTGACTCCGGCACCGGCTGCCCCGAGCCGCGACACGCGTCCGCGATCCGCTCCGGCATCCGGCCCGGCGCCAGAAACGCCGGGTCGCCCGCGTCCACCACCGACCGCAGCGCCGGCACCTTGGCCGCGGCGCGCAGCAACGCGCCCAACTCCGGCTCGCCCCAGGCCCGTACACACTCCTGAAGCAGCCACAGCCCCATGATGTTGCGCAGATAGCGGACCGTGCCGTCCAGCCCCAGCTCGTTGGTGAAGTTGGCGGCCCGGCTCGCCTCGGTCAGCACGGGCGCGTCCAGCTCCAGCCCGGCCAGGGACCAGGTCCCGGTGCAGATGTAGGCGAAGTGCTCCTCGACGGCCGGTACGGCGGCGACCGCGGACGCCGTGTCGTGCGAGCCGACCGCCGTCACCGCCACCGGCCCCCGCAGCCCCGTCTCCTCCAGCACCTCGGCCCGCAGCACCCCCGCCGGGTCCCCCGGCCGCCGCAGCGGAGCGAACAGCCCGAGGTCGACACCGAGCCGCGAGGCGATGTCGTGGGACCAGTCGCGCGTGCGGGGATCGACGAGCTGGGTCGTGGAGGCGTTGGTCAGCTCGGTGCCCTGCTCCCCGGTGAGCCAGTACGACAGCAGGTCGGGGATGAGCAACAGCCGCTCGGCGTGCGCCAGTTGAGCCGAGTCACGGGCCGCCGCCAGCTGGTACAGGGTGTTGAAGGGCGCGTACTGCAACCCGGTCGCCGCGTACAGCTCGCCCGCCGGCACGGTCGCCCACACCTTCTCGGCGACCCCCTCCGTGCGGGCGTCCCGATAGTGCACGGGGTTGCCGAGCAACGCCCCGTCCGCGTCGAGCAGTCCGTAGTCCACGGCCCAGCTGTCGACACCCACGGAATCGATCCGACCACCGGTGTCCGTCCCCGCCGCCCGGAGCCCGTCGAGGACCCCCGCGTACAGCGCGAGGATGTCCCAGCGCAGGCCCTCCGGAGTGCGGACGGGCCGGTTGGGGAAGCGGTGGGCCTCCGCCAACTCCAGGGAATCCGGCCCTACCTGGCCGACCATGACCCGCCCGCTGGACGCGCCGAGGTCGACCGCCGCGTACAACCTCACGTCCCTGCCCATGTCCGCGCCCACGTCCGCGCTCATCGAAGGAAGGCCGCCGCGACACCGGCGTCGACCGGGACGTGCAGCCCGGTGGTGTGCGTCAGGTCCCCACCCGTGAGGGCGAACACGGCGTTGGCCACATGCTCCGGCAGCACCTCCCGCTTGAGGATGGTGCGTTGGGCGTAGAACTCGCCGAGCTTCTCCTCCTCGATCCCGTAGGTCGCCGCCCGCTGCGCGCCCCAGCCGCCCGCGAAGATCCCCGAGCCGCGCACCACCCCGTCCGGGTTGATCCCGTTGACCCGGATCCCGTGCTCGCCCAACTCGGCCGCCAGCAGCCGCACTTGATGGGCCTGATCGGCCTTGGTGGCGGAGTAGGCGATGTTGTTGGGCCCGGCGAACACGGCGTTCTTGGACGCGATGTAGAGGATGTCGCCGCCGAGTCCCTGCGCGATCATCGCCCGCGCCGCCTCGCGCGAGACGAGGAACGAACCCCGGGCCATGATGTCGTGCTGGAGATCCCAGTCCCGCGCCGACGTCTCCAACAGGGGCTTGGAGATGGAGATCCCGGCGTTGTTGACGACGAGATCGACCCCGCCGAAGGCGAGCAGCGCGGCCTTGAAGGCGTCGGCGATCTGCGCCTCGTCCGTCACATCGACGCTCACGGCGACGGCCTTGTCGGGCCCGCCGAGTTCCTCGGCGACGGCGAGGGCGTTCTCTGAGTTGAGATCGGCGATGACGACACACGCCCCCTCGTCCACCAGCCGCCGCGCGACAGCCTTCCCGATCCCGCTCCCGGCACCGGTGACCAGCGCGATCCGCGTGGCGAGCGGCTTGGACTTCGGCAGCCGCCGCAACTTGGCCTCCTCCAGGGCCCAGTACTCGATGCGGAACTTCTCCGACTCCTCGATCGGCGCGTACGACGACACCGCCTCGGCGCCGCGCATCACGTTGATGGCGTTGACGTAGAACTCGCCGGCCACGCGCGCGGTCTGCTTGTCCTTGCCGAAGGAGAACATGCCCACACCGGGGATCAGCACGATCGCCGGGTCGGCGCCGCGCATGGCGGGGGAGTCGGGTTCGGCATGCCGCCGGTAGTACGCGGCGTACTCCTCGCGGTAGGCGCCGTGCAGCTCCTTCAGCCGCGCGATCGTCTCGTCCAGCGGGGCGGTGGGCGGCAGATCGAGCACCAGCGGCCTGACCTTGGTCCGCAGGAAGTGGTCGGGGCAGGAGGTCCCGAGCGCCGCGAGCCGCGGATGCTCGGCCCGCGCGAGGAAGTCGAGGACGACCCCGGAGTCCGTGAAGTGCCCGACCTGCGGCCGGTCCTGCGAGGCGACGGCACGGATGTACGGCGCGAGGGCGGCGGCCCGCTCCCTGCGCTCGGCGTCACCGAGCGGACCGTACCCCTCGACGACGGGCCCGAAGGGCTCGGGCCTGCCGCGCTCGGCGAGGAACACCTCGGCGGTGCGGATGATGTGCAGCGAGTTCCGCTCGCACTCCTCGGAACTCGCCCCCCAGGCGGTGATCCCGTGCCCGCCGAGCACACAGCCGACGGCCTGCGGATTGGCCTTCTTGACGGCGGCGATGTCCAGCCCCAGCTGGAACCCGGGCCGCCGCCACGGCACCCACACCACGGAGTCCCCGAAGCACTCGGCGGTCAGCTTCTCCCCGTCGGCGGCGCAGGCGAGCGCGATCCCGGAATCGGGATGCAGATGGTCGACGTGCGCCGCGTCCACGAGGCCGTGCATCGCGGTGTCGATGGAGGGCGCGGCACCTCCCTTGCCGTGCAGGCAGTAGTCGAACGCGGCGACCATCTCGTCCTCGCGGTCCACACCCGGGTAGACGTCGGCGAGCGCGCGCATCCGGTCCAGCCGCAACACGGCGAGCCCGCCCTCGGTGAGCGTCCCGAGATCGCCCCCGGACCCCTTCACCCACATCAGCTCGACATCACCGCCGGTGACGGGGTCGGTGTCCACTCCCTTGGCGGACGCGTTGCCGCCGGCGTAGTTGGTGTTGCGGGGATCGGCGCCGAGCCGATGGGAGCGGGCGAGGAGAGCGGCGGCTTCGGGGTGCGGTGCCATGACTTTCGGTTCCTTACGAGAGAGGTGACTGCGTTTCCCTGGGGCGCGGGGCCCGCGGACGGACGGATTCCCGGCAGCGGCTCAGGCGCCCCAGCCGGCCTGCCGCCCCCCGACCCGCTCGGCGACGATCCGCTCCTGCCATCCGCTCGCCCGGTACGCCGCGACGGGGTCGGGCGCAAGCCCCTGCTCCTCGCGCAGCTCCCGCAGCAGCGGCCGTACATCCGTGTTGTAGGCGTCCATGATCACGGCGTTCGCGCCCAGCACGTCCCCGCTGCGCTGCGCGGCGCCCAGCGCGTCGCGGTCCACGAGCAGTGCCTTCGCGGTGGCCTCCTGCACGTTCATCACCGAGCGGATGATCGCCGGGATCTTCGCCTCGATGTTGTGGCACTGGTCGAGCATGAAGGCCACGTCGGCCGTGAACCCGCCACCCCGGACGACCTCGTACATGATCCGGAAGAGCTGGAAGGGGTCCGCCGCGCCCACCATCAGATCGTCGTCCGCGTAGAACCGCGAGTTGAAGTCGAACGCCCCGAGCTTCCCCTCGCGCAGCAGTGTCGCCACGATGAACTCGATGTTGGTGCCGGGCGCGTGATGTCCCGTGTCGACCACGACCTGCGCCTTCGGCCCGAGCTTCAGGCAGTGGGCGTAGGCCGTCCCCCAGTCGGGAACGTCGGTCGCGTAGAAGGCCGGCTCGAAGAACTTGTACTCCAGCAGCATCCGCTGCCCGTCCCCGAGCCGCTCGTACACCGCGGCGAGCGCCTGCGCCAACCGGTCCTGGCGTGCGCTGAGATCGTCCTGCCCGGGGTAGTTCGTGCCGTCCGCGAACCAGAGCTTCAGGTCGGCGGAGCCCGTCGCGTCCATGATGTCGACGCACTCCAGCAGATGGTCCAGCGCCTTGCGCCGCACCGCCGCGTCGGGATGGCAGACGCTGCCGAGCCGGTAGTCGTCGTCCTGGAAGGTGTTGGAGTTGATCGCGCCGAGCTTCAGCCCGTGGTCGTCGGCGAACTTGGCCAGCGCCGCGAAGTCGTCCACCCGGTCCCAGGGGATGTGCAGGGCCACGGTGGGGGCCACGCCCGTGAACTCGTGGACCTTGGCCGCGTCCTCCAGCTTCTCCCGCGGGTTCCGCGGCACGCCCTCCTGGGCGAACACCTTGAAGCGGGTCCCCGAGTTCCCGTACGCCCACGACGGCGTCTCGACTGCCTGGGTCCTGAGTGCGGCCTTCACCGCGGCGAGATCGGTCACTTGTGGGCTCCTGTGACATGCGACGAAACGCTATGGGTATGAAACGATTCAGGTGGTGAAGTTATGGGCCTCCCGAAGGGGTGTCAAGCCCTGCGGCGAAGCCTGTGCTCCGTGACTCCAATGTGACCTTCGGCTATCGAAAGTTTTTCGACGCGGACCCATTGACGTGACAAGGCTGGCGCGCCTAACGTCCCGGCAACCAAGTTGAAACCTTTCACGACGCCTGGACGGCCTCCCCGCCGGCGTCGTCGAGGAGCCCCTCATGACCCACCCGTCAGACGCGGGTCCGGCCCCGGTGCTCGCGCTCAAGGGCATCTCCAAGTCCTTCGGCGCGGTACGCGCCCTGCGGGACGTGTCCCTCGAACTGTTCCCCGGTGAGGTGCACGCACTCGCCGGTGAGAACGGCGCGGGCAAGTCCACTCTCATCAAGACCCTCGCCGGTGTGCACCGGCCCGACGCCGGCCAGGTGCTGCTCGACGGCGAACCCGTCCTCTTCCACGGCCCCGGCGACGCCCGCGACGCGGGCATCGCCGTGATCTATCAGGAACCGACCCTCTTCCCCGACCTGTCGATCGCCGAGAACATCTTCATGGGCCGCCAGCCGCGCCGCGCCCTCGGCCGGATCGACCACAAGGCCACGCACGCCGCGACCGCCGACCTGATGAAGCGGCTCGGCGTGGAGCTGGACCCCGACCGCCCGGCGCGCGGCCTGTCCATCGCGGACCAGCAGATCGTGGAGATCGCCAAGGCGCTCTCCTTCGACGCCCGCGTCCTGATCATGGACGAGCCGACGGCCGCCCTCACCGGCAGCGAGGTGGCCCGCCTCTTCGGCGTGGTCCGCACCCTGCGCGAGCAGGGATCGGCCGTCCTGTTCATCTCGCACCGCCTGGAGGAGATCTTCCAGATCTGCCGGCGCGTCACCACCCTCCGCGACGGCGCCTGGATCTCCAGCGAACCGGTCGAGGGCATGACCGAGGACGATCTCGTACGACGCATGGTGGGCCGCGAACTCGACGAGCTGTATCCCAAGCAGGACGTCGAACCGGGCGAAGTCGCCCTGAGCGTCAAGCGGTTGACCCGCGAGGGGGTCTTCACCGACATCTCCTTCGACGTACGGCGCGGGGAGATCGTCGGGCTCGCCGGGCTGGTCGGCGCCGGCCGTACCGAGGTGGCGCGCGCCGTCTTCGGCGTCGACCGGTGGGACGCCGGCCGGGTCGAGGTCGACGGGAAGGCGCTGACGAACGGCGCCCCCTCCACCGCGATGGCCGCGGGCCTCGCCCTGGTCCCCGAGGACCGGCGGGCCCAGGGCCTGGTGATGGACATGTCGATCGAGCGCAACATCGGTCTGACCGGCCTGCGCACGACCGTGCGGGCGGGCCTCGTCGACCGCGGCGCCGAGCGCAGCCGCTCCCTCGACTGGGCCGTGAAGCTGCACGTCAAGTACGCGCAGATCGCCGACACCGTCAACACCCTCTCCGGCGGCAACCAGCAGAAGGTGGTCCTCGCCAAGTGGCTGGCCACCGGCCCCAAGGTGCTGATCGTCGACGAGCCGACCCGTGGCATCGATGTCGGCACCAAGGCCGAAGTGCACCGGCTGCTCAGCGAGTTGGCCGCCGACGGCGTCGCCGTCCTGATGATCTCCTCCGATCTGCCCGAGATCCTCGGCATGGCCGACCGCGTGCTGGTGATGCACGAGGGCCGGCTCGCCGCGGAGATCCCCCGTTCCGAAGCCACCGAGGAATCCGTGATGGCCGCAGCCACCGGGAGGGCCGCCGTATGACGGTCACCGCTCCCAATCCCGCGCCCGCCGCCGAGGCCCCCGAATCGAGCGGCACCCGGCTGGTCGACCGGGTCTTCAAGATGCGCGAACTCGCCATCCTGGTCGTCTTCCTGGTGATGATCGGCATCACCCAGGCGGGCAACAGCGAGTTCCTGTCCGAGCAGGGCATCAAGGACCTGCTGCTCAACGCGACCATCCTGGTCCTGGTCGCCACCGGCCAGTCGCTGGTCGTCATCACCCGCAACGTCGACCTGTCGGTCGGCTCCACCCTCGGCATCACCGCCTTCGCCACCGGCGACTACCTCCACAGCGGCGGCAACGCGGTCGTCGCGATCCTCCTGGCCGTACTCCTCGGCGTCGGCCTCGGACTGGTCAACGGGCTGCTCGTCAGCCTCGGCCAGGTGCCCGCCCTGGTCGTCACGCTCGGCACGCTCTACATCATCCGGGGCGTCGACTCCATCTGGGTCGGCTCACGGCAGATCACCGCCGCCGATCTCCCGGGCGGATTCGTGGACTTCGGCTCCGGCGGCCTGTCGGCGGTGCCCTGGCTGGCGCTGATCGCGCTCGCCGTGCTCGTCGTCACCGCCTACTACCTCAAACACTTCGGCAGCGGACGGGAGTTGTACGCCCTCGGCTCCAACCCCGAGGCCGCGCGGCTGGCCGGCATCCCCGTCCGCAAGCGGATCCTCGCCGCGTACACCTTCTGCGGCGCCCTCGCCGGACTCGCCGGCGCGATGTACCTGGCCCGCTTCGGCAACGTCGACTCCGGCACCGGCACCGGCTACGAACTCACCGTGGTGAGCGCGGTGGTCGTCGGCGGCGTGGTCTTCACCGGCGGCTCCGGCAGCGTCTACGGCGCGGCCCTCGGCGCCCTCCTGCTGACCTCGATCAACAGTGTGCTGCCCGCCCTCGGCGTCAGCTCCGTCTGGGTGCTCGCCATCAACGGCATCCTGCTCCTCCTCGCCATCGCCGTCGACCGGATCGTCGCCCTGCGCGTGGCCACCGCACTGAAGAAGAGGAACGCCCGCCATGCCTGAGCCAGCGTCCTTTGCGAACCGCGCGATCCGCTGGGACACGGTCGTCGGCGCCCTCCTCGTCGTCCTGCTGCTGTTCTCCTTCACCTCCGTGGACGGGTTCGGCAACGCGCTGAACCTGTCGTTCCTGATCGGCAACACCCTTCCCATCGCCCTGATCGCGCTGCCGATGACCCTGCTGGTCGTCGCCGGCGAGATCGATCTGTCGGTCGCCTCCACAGCCGGACTGTCGGGCGCGGTGATGGGCAAGCTGTGGAACGACGGCATGGCGATCGAGACGATCATCCCGATCTGCCTGCTGCTGGGCGTGGTCTGCGGCCTGGTCAACGGGCTGCTCGTCACCCGCCTCGGACTGCCGTCCCTCGCCGTCACCATCGGCACGCTGGCCGCGTACCGGGGCATCGCGCAGATCGTGCTCGGCTCCGACGCGGTCACCGACTTCCCCACGCAGTACCTGGACTTCGCGGCCGGACGGCTCGGCGGCACCTTCCTGCCCCGCGCCTTCCTGCCCTTCCTGGTCCTCCTCGCGATCGCCGTCGTGGCCCTGCACGCCACACCGTTCGGGCGCTCGCTGTTCGCGATCGGGGCGAACGAGGAGGCGGCACGGTTCGCCGGCATCCGCGTCAAGCGGCAGAAGCTGATCCTGTTCACCGTCACCGGGCTGATGGCCTCCCTCACCGGGATCTTCTGGGCACTGCACTACGCCAGCGCCCGCTACGACAACGCGACCGGGCTCGAACTCTCCGTCGTGGCCGCGGTGTTGCTCGGCGGCATCGACTTCGACGGCGGCAAGGGGACGTTGGGGGGCGCCGTCGCCGGTGTCTTCCTGCTCGGCGCGTTGCAGAACGTGATGAGCCTGCTGAACGTCTCGGCGCAGTCGCAGATCGTCGTCACCGGCGTGCTGCTCGTCGTGTCGGTGCTCGGCCCCCGCGTCGCCCGGCAGGTCGCCGTCGCCAGGGCCGCGGCCCGTTCCACCGGATAGGTCCGCCGCCCAACCGGCGGCAGCCGCACACCAGTACAGCACCGAGCCCCCGTCGGGGCACTTCACCCGCCCTCCTGACAAAGGAACCCGTGCCATGCGCAAGTCTTCGCTCCGTCGTGCCTGTGCGGCCCTCGCCGCCGTCACCTCGCTCACCCTGGCCGCCACCGCCTGCGGCGGCACCACCAAGAAGGACGTGAAGGACGAGAACACCGGCGCGGCCGTCACCGGGGGCACGGCGGACCCGAGCGCCCCGCTCAAGAAGGGACTCACCGTCGGGTTCCTGCCCAAGCAGGTCAACAACCCGTACTTCACCACGTCCGACAAGGGCGGCGAGAAGGCCCTCACCGAACTGGGCGAGAAGTACAAGGAGGTGGGCCCGAGCAGCGCCACCGACACGGCGGGGCAGGTGAGTTACGTCAACACGCTCACCCAGCAGCAGGTGAACGCGATCGCCGTCTCCGCGCAGGACCCGGGCGCCCTGTGCACCGCGCTCAAGCAGGCGATGAGCAACAAGATCAAGGTCGTCACCTACGACTCCGACACCAACCCCGAGTGCCGCAACGCCTTCGTCTCGCAGGCCAGCGCCGAGGACCTCGGCCGCACCCAGGTGCAGTTGCTCGCCCAGCAGATCGGCTACAAGGGCGAGATCGCGATCCTGTCGGCCGCGCAGACCGCGACGAACCAGAACACCTGGATCGGCTACATGAAGGACGAGCTGAAGGACCCCAAGTACAAGAACATCAAGCTGGTCAAGGTCGCCTACGGCAACGACGACGCCCAGCAGTCCTTCCAGCAGACCCAGGGACTCCTCCAGGAGCACCCGAACCTGAAGGGGATCATCTCCCCGACCACCGTCGGCATCAAGGCCGCCGCCCAGTACCTGTCCGGCTCCCGGTACAAGGGCAAGGTCAAGCTGACCGGCCTCGGCACCCCGAACGACATGCGCAAGTACGTCAAGAACGGCACCGTCGACGGCTTCGAGCTGTGGGACCCGGCGAAGCTCGGCGCCCTCGCCGCGCAGACGGCGGTGGCGCTGGTGTCCGGGCAGATCACCGGCAAGGAGGGCGAGACCTTCACGGCCGGCGGGACCTCGTACACCATCGGCAAGGACGGCGTGATCAACCTCGGCAAGCCGACCGTGTTCGACGCGAAGAACATCGACCAGTTCAACTTCTAGCAGCTCAAGGGGTGTTGATGCAGCGCGTGTGTTTCCTGCTGAAGGTCCGGGCGGACCGCCTCGACGAGTACCGCGAGCGGCACGCCGCCGTGTGGCCCGAGATGCGCGACGCGCTCTCGGCCACCGGCTGGCACAACTACTCGCTCTTCCTGCGCGAGGACGGCCTGCTGGTCGGCTACTTGGAGACCGAGGACTTCGCCGCCGCCCAGGACGCCATGGCGGCCACCGACATCAACTCCCGCTGGCAGGCGGAGATGGCGCCGTTCTTCGAGTCCCTGGACGGCGCCCGTCCCGACGAAGCGATGAAGCCCCTCACCGAGGTCTTCCACCTCGCGTGATCCCCCCACAGGAGTCGCTGACATGAGAAGACGCACCGTGCTCACGACCGCCGTACTCGCCGCCGTGGCGACACCGGGCATCGCACGGGCGGCCGACCCCGGCCCGTCCGTCACCCAGCAGGGCAGCACCCAACTGGACGCCCAGGCCGTCTACTTCGTCTCCTACGACGGCCTGGTCAACAACAACTCGTTCCAGAAGAACGGGCTGTTGACCTACAAGGGCTACCAGTACGCGGCCTGGTACACCTCCACCAAGTACGCCGTCGTCGCCCGGCGCGTCCTCGGCGCCGCCACCTGGTCGACCGTCACCCTCTCCCACCAGCTCAAGAGCGACGACTCCCACAACGTCATCTCCATGGGCGTCTCCAAGGTCGACGGCCGGCTGCATCTCAACATGGACTCCCACAGCGACGGCTTCTTCTACGTCAAGTCGGTCGCCGGTCTCCTCGACGACCCGGCGTCCACCGCCTGGTCCCCGGCCGTCCTCGGCGCCGTACAGACCTCGCTGGACGGGGTGGCGCTCACCTCGCAGTTCACCTACCCGCAGTTCATCGCCACCCCCGAGGGCAGGCTCCAGCTCAGCTACCGCGTCGGGATCTCCGGCAACGGCCGCAACGCCCTCGCGGAGTACGACGGTTCGGCCTGGACCGCGCTGGGGGAGTGGAGCGCCTCGACCGGCACCTACACCAGCACGCACGGCTCCAGCACGGCCCGCAACATGTACCTCCACGGCATCGACTACGACGTCGCCGGCCGACTGCACGCCTTCTTCACTTGGCGCGAGCAGTCCGCCGCCGTGATGTGCAGCAGCGGCGGCATCACCAACCACGACACCGGCTACGTCTACTCGACCGACCGGGGCCGCAGTTGGCGCAACGACGCCGGAACCGTCGTAGGGACGACAGGCGGTTCGGACACCGTCGCGGTCACGGACGACGGACTCGTCGTCGACTCCCTCAATCCCGACCACTCCCTGATGAACCAGGAGAGCCAGGCCACCGACTCCACCGGCCTCCCGCACGCGATCATCAGCTACGTCCCCGGCCGCTTCGGCCAGTGCACCACGAACTACGTCACCGACCGCACCGCCAACGGCCGCGCCTTCCACGTGCGCAAGAACGCCTCGGGCACCTGGCAGAAGACCGAGATCCCCATCGCCCTCGGCTCCAGCCAGCGCACCAGACTCGTCCTGGACAAGTACGACAACGCCTACGCGGTCCTGCCCTACGGCCGCATCGCCGGCGCCTCGAAGGCCTCCGGGTACACCGACTGGGCGCTGCTGTACGACGCGAGCGACCTGAACGCGTTCGGCGAGGTCGTCATCGACGAACCGCGGGTGAGGGAGGACGGCGTGCTGTCGGTCATGTACCAGGAGAAGTCGAGCGGTACGACCCCCTCGGCCCTCCACGTCGTCGACTTCGCCCTGCCCGCGTGAGCGGGGCAGCCGCCGGAGCCGGCGAAGACCATGACGGTAATGTGAAGGTCTTCCCGCCGCCCCATGTCACCCTGGAGGTCTCCGCCTGATGGCCCAGCCGGTGGGTATCAAGGACGTCGCCCGTGTCGCCGGAGTCTCCGTCGGCACGGTCTCGAACGTCATCAACCGCCCGGACACCGTCGCCACGGAGACCCGGGCCCGGGTGCTGTCCGCGATCGACCGGCTCGGCTATGTCCGCAGCGAGTCCGCGCGCCAGCTGCGCGCCGGGCGCAGCCGGATCATGGGGCTGCTCGTCCTGGACATGGGCAACCCGTTCTTCGTCGACGTGGCCCGCGGCGCCGAGCGGGCCGCGCGCGAGGCGGGGCTCGGCGTGATGGTGTGCAACAGCGCGCAGAGCCCCGGCGAGGAGGCCGAGTACCTCTCGCTCTTCGCCGAACAGCGGGTGCGGGGCGTGCTGTTGACCCCGGCCGACGCCACCGGACGCAACATCGAGTCGTTCCGCAGGCACGGCATTCCGTTCGTGCTCGTCGACCGGGTCGCCGAGGGCACCACCGAGTGCTCGGTCTCCGTCGACGACGTCGCCGGCGGCGCGCTCGCCGTGCGGCACCTGATCGACGCCGGGCACCGCTCCATCGCGTACGTCAGCGGTCCGCCCGGCTTCAACCAGGTGCGGGACCGCCGTACGGGCGCCGAGAACGCGCTCGTGGAGGCCGGTCTCGACCCCGGCACGCTGCGCGAGCTGCCCACCGACCGGCTCGACGTGGCCGCCGGGCGGGACGCCGGCGCCCGGCTCCTCGGGCTCGCCGACCGGCCCACCGCCGTCTTCTGCGCCAACGACCTCCTCGCCCTCGGCGTGCTCCAGGCCATGTTCGCGGCCGGGGTCGGCGTCCCGGACGACCTCGCGATCGTCGGCTACGACGACATCGAGTTCGCCGCCGCGGCGGCCGTACCGCTCACCTCGGTCCGGCAGCCCGCCGTCACCATGGGCGCCCTGGCCGCCGAACTGCTCCTGGAGGAGACGGAGGCGGAGGGGGACACGGCGGCCCGCCCGCACGAGCACCGCCGGGTCGTGCTCCAGCCGGAACTGGTGGTGCGCCGCTCCAGCCTCGCCGCCCGCTGATCGGCCGGTCAGTAGGATTTCATGATCCAGGGGTCGGACATCGGACGCACATGTGCTGAACTGTGACGCGGCCCGTCTTCCCGTCCGTCCCAGGAGAACCGTTGTCCGTCAGCTACCGCCAGCCCGGCGTCGTCCTCACCGACCGCCGCTTCACCGTGCCCCTCGACCACGAGGACCCCACGGGCGAGACCATCGAGCTGTACGCCCGTGAGGCCGTCGCGAGCGACAAGGCGGACCGGGAGGACCTGCCCTGGCTGGTCTACCTCCAGGGCGGACCGGGTTTCGGGGCGAATCGTTTCGTCGGCAGGCAGGCCTGGCTCGACCGGGCGCTCGACGACTACCGCGTGCTCCTTCTCGACCAGCGCGGCACCGGCCACTCCACCCCGCTCAACCGCCAGACGCTCCCGCTGCGCGGCGGCCCCGCCGAGCAGGCCGAGCACCTCACGCGCTTCCGCGCCGACTCGATCGTCCGCGACTGCGAGACCATCCGCCCGGCCCTCACCGGCGGCGCCCCCTGGACCGTCCTCGGCCAGAGCTTCGGCGGCTTCTGCACGGTGAACTACCTCTCCACCGCCCCCGAGGGCCTGCGCGCCGCCGTCCTCACCGGCGGCCTGCCGTCGCTGGACGCGCACGCCGACGACGTCTACCGGGCCGCCTACCCGCGCATCGAACGCAAGGTCGCCGCCCACTACGACCGCTACCCGCAGGACGTCGAGCGCGCCCGCCGCATCGCCGAGTACCTCCTGCGCCACGAACCGGTCCTGCCCAACGGCTACCGCCTCACCGCCGAGGCCTTCCAGTCCCTCGGCATCATGCTCGGCGGCAGCGACGGCAGCCACCGCCTCCACTTCCTCCTGGAGCACGCCTTCGTCCGCACCCCGCGCGGCCACGAACTCTCCGACGCCTTCCAGGAAGAGGTCCAGAACTCCCTGTCGTACGCGGGACACCCCCTCTACGCCCTCGTCCACGAGGCCTGCTACGCCCAGGACGCCCGCCCCACCGCCTGGTCGGCCGAGCGGGTCCGCGGCGAGTTCCCGCAGTTCGACGCGGCCAAGACCCTCGCGGGCGACGGCCCCCTCCTGTTCACCGGCGAGAGCATCCACCCCTGGATGTTCGACTGCGACCCCGCGCTGCGCCCGCTCCGCGAGACCGCCGAACTCCTCGCCGCCCGCACCGACTGGCCGCCGCTCTACGACCCGGCGCGCCTGGCCGTCAACGAGGTCCCGGTCGCCGCGGCCGTCTACCACGACGACATGTACGTCGACACGGCCCACTCGCTGCGGACCGCGCGTTCCGTCCGGGGCCTGCGCACCTGGGTGACCGACGAGTTCGAGCACGACGGCGTACGGGCCGGTGGCCCGCGGGTCCTGGACCGGCTGCTGGCCCTCACCCGCGACGAGGTCTGAGCCGACCGACGCGAGCCGGGCCCGGCGACGAGATGTGACCTCGGAATTTCCGACATAAGGTTCATTTCGATGAATACCAAGTCACTCCGCCGGGCCCGCCCGGCCGCCCTGGTCCTCGCCGTCGTCGCGGCGAGCACGGTCGCCCTGGTCTCCTGCGGCGACGACAACAACAGCTCCGGCGGCAGCTCGCAGGCCCCGACCCCGGACAAGGCCTCCTTCTCGGGCATGACACCGTCGGCCCTGAAGTCGGCCGCCGCCTCCGCGGTCGCCTCGGCCCAGGCCAGGGCCTCCGCCCTGGCCTCCTCCGCCTCGGCCGCCGCGTCCTCCTTCGAGGCCTCCGTGTCGGCCGAGGTCGCCCGCGCGAGCAAGGACGCGCAGAACGAACTCAAGAACGTCAGCGGCCAGGGCAACGCGATGTCGGACGTCGCCATGACGGGCAAACCGCGCGCCCAGACCGGCGGACTCCTCGCCGTCCTCGTCACCATCACCAACAAGACCGACAAGAAGGCGTCCTACGCCGTCCAGGTCGACTTCCTCGACTCCTCGGGGAAGGTGGTGGAGACGCGCTACGTCGGCGCCGAGGACCTCGCGCCCGGCGCCAAGGCCCAGCCCGTCGTCATCAGCACCAAGCCGCCGGAGCCCGTGCTGACCCCCAAGTTGGCCAAGGCGCAACGCTATTGAGCGCGCTGTCCGGCAGCAGGGCGGGGCTGCGACCGCAAGGCTTCGCCAACAGGGGCTTCAGCGTTCGGAGTTGAGCGCGGCCACCGCGCCGCCCGCGTCCCCGATCGTCGTGTAGTCGACGGCGACGAAGTTCACCGGCCGACCGCGTTCCCGCTCACAGCGGTGGACGCGGTCGAGCACGAACCGGCGCGCGTTGACCTCGCCCGCGTCCAGGCGGCTGCCGCCGTCGATGGTGATGAAGTGGTTGAGCAGGAACAGCCGTTTGTCGCCGCCACCGCGATACGGTGCGCAACTCATCGCGTCCGGCGTGCGGAACGCGAACGGCGTCTCCATGCCGTAGTCGTAGAAGTTGCGGTACCAGGGCGCCGGACCGTCGGCCCGCTCGGCGAAGACGACGAGCCGGCGCCCGCTGTCGATCAGCTCGCCCAGCGTCGGCCACGGCTTCGCCGGGTCGGGGTCGGGGGTGTGGACGAGGTCGCCCAACCCGGCCTGCGCGAAGGCCTGTCGGGTGTCCTCGCCGCTGATCGCGTCCTGCACGATCAGGGTGATCACCTCGGTCGGATGACCGCGCATCCAGTCGCCGATCGCGCGCAGCGCGGGCACCAGGGCGACGGCTCCCGCCCGGCAGACGGAGTGGCACAGCCACAGTCCCTCGCGCGGCGGGTTGACCTTGTTGACGGCCGCGGCGACGAACTTCCGCTGTTCCGGGGTGAAGTCGGACTCGGCGAGCCGCGCGGTGATCTCGTCCGGGCGCTCCCACCGGTAGGTGTCGATCTGGAGGGCGCGTACCCCGTCGTCCAACTGGGCGGTGATTCCCGGGTCCTGGAGCGGGCCGATGAACCGGTCGACGGTCGTCGACATCGCGTTGTGCGAGGTGAGGTAGGCGACCTCGTCGTAGGACCGGTCGCACAGGTCCGCGCTGCCCTCGCAGGTGCGGGGCGCGGTGGGTGTGACGGCGTACGGCAGCAGCAGGACGCCGGCGAGGGCGGCGCCGCCCGTGGCGAGGGCCAGCCATCTGAGGCGGGGGAGCGCGGGGAGGTGCGGCCGGGCCTGGAGGAGCCGGGCCGCGCCGGTCAGGAGGGCACCGGCCAGGACCGGGACCAGCGCGGTCGTCAGGGCGGTGGCCGTGAGCCGGTCCAGCGCGGTGCGCTGCACGTCGTCGACCAGCCGGGCCAGGCTCGGCGGCCAGGACCCCGGCGGATCGATCACCCGCCCGCCGCTGACCAGCCGTAGGACGACGGTGACGAGCCCCGCCAGCAGTCCGCCGGCCGCGAGCGACCAGCCCATCGGGACGAGCCGGCGGCCCGGGGACGTCGAGCCGCCGCCGGTCCACAGCAGCGCCAGCGCCACCACGAGGAGCGCCGAGGCCAGCGCCTCGGTGAGGCCGAGGCCGACCGCCGTGTACGTGCGGGCGCGGTGCAGCGGGGCCAGGTCGTTGCCGGAGGCGGCGAGAGTGTCCGTGAGGTTCCAGGTCCCGCCCTCCACCGTCGCCCGCAGCCCGGCGGCGGCCGTACGCGTGCGGTCCGACACGGCGACGGGGGCCACGGTGGCGAGCGCGGTCGCCACATCGCCGTCCCGCAGCGCGGCCTCGACCGCCGGGCGCAGGGCGTCCCGGTCCGCGACGGGCAGCCCGCCGACCAGCGTGCGCGCCGCCTGGGCGGCCTGGGCCTCGGTCAACGGGAGCGCGGGCAGCCCGCTCGGCACATGTCCCGAGGTCACGGCCGCCAGGGCGGTGGACAGATCGGCCGAGAAGCGCTCGAAGTCGGGCTCGGGCCGGTGCTGGACCGAGGCGACGAGATCGCCGAAGTAGATCTGCGCGAGGTCGTTCAGGTTGGCCAGCACCGGCCGCAGGTCGACCTTGAGGACCAGGGTGTCGCGCTCGCCGCCCAGATAGCCGACCACGGCGTCGATCTGCTGCTCGGTGAGGTCACGGACCGTCTCCGGCGGCAGCACCAGCTTGAGATTGGAGGTGACCTGGGCTTCCGGCACCGGCAGCCGGGCCAGCAGCTCCCGGGTGACCGCGGCCGTCCGCGGGTCCACCAGCACCTGGCTGTAGAGCCGGTCGTAGGCGTGCTCCTCGACCAGTGCGGACCGGTAGAAACCCGGTGAGACCACGGTGGAGCGGGCCGTGGCCGCGAGGGTGAGGACCGCCGTCGCGAGGACGGCCAGGACCAGGACCGCGACACGCGGCGCTCTGCGGGACGCGACACCGACCGGGTCCATGACTCCTCATCGTGGTCCCGCCCCACCCGCCCCGCAAACGGACACGGGACGCCGGACATCGCGTGGCCGGGACGCGGCCCGGGGGAGCGCGGGCGCCGGGCCGCCGGGGTCAGTCGTCCGCCCGGTGCACCGGGCAGCGGGCGTCCGGGGTGACCTCGTCCGGGACCGCGACCGGCGCGGTCACCGGCCCGGACGGGACACGCCGGTCGAGATGGAGCCGTAGACCCTCGGGCATCAGCGTCAGGCGTTCGGTCACGCGCAGCCGGTAGGCGGGGTCGGGGCGCAGGTCGTAGCGGCGCAGCAGCAGGCCCAGGACGAGCATCGACTCGTGCAGGGCGAACTGGCGGCCGATGCACGCCCGCGCGCCCGTCCCGAACGGCTTGTAGGTGTGCGGGGCGCGGGAGCGGACCGCCTTGGCGTCGAAGCGGTCGGGGTCGAACTCCTCGGCGTCCGCGCCCCACACCTCGGGGTCGCGGTGCAGCATCGGCGTCAGGATCAGCGCCCAGGCGCCCCGGCGCACCGGGTGGAGTCCGGCGACCTCGGTGTCGCGGGTGGCCTCGCGGGCGTAGGCGGGCGCCGTCGGCCACAGCCGCAGCGACTCGTCGAGCACCCGGCGCACGTAGCGCAGCTTGGCGATCTGCTCGTAGCCCGGCACCTCGGTGTCGCCCCACACCTGGTCGATCTCGGCGCGGGCGCGGGCCGCGATCTCGGGGTGGCGGGCCAGGTAGTGCAGGGCGAAGGACAGTGAGCCCGAGGTCGTCTCGTGGCCGGCGACCAGGAAGGTGATGACCTGGCGGCGGACGTTCTCCGCGGAGAGCCGCTCGCTGGTCTCCGGGTGGGTCGTCTCCAGCATCCGGTCGAGCAGATCGCCGTCGCCGCCGCCCGTCGTACGGCGGGTGCGCACCATGTCGTCGACCGTGCGGTTGAGGTAGGCGATGTCGGCCTCGTTGCGCCGGGTCGCGGTGCGCAGCAGGAGCGGGGCCAGCGGTCCCGGCACGGAGTTGAGGCGCTGCGCGTAGCTGAGCGTGCCCACCATCGAGGTGACGAAGGGGTGCGGGCGGTCGCGCTCGAAGGAGCCGAAGTCATGGCCGAAGCCGGTGCGCGCGATCGTCTCCAGGGTCAGCTTGGTCATGTCGCCGGGCACGTCCACCGGCCGTCCGGCGGCCAGTTCGCGGTCCCAGTGGTCGGTGAGGCGTCGCGCCACGGCCAGCATCATCGGGTGGTAGCCCGCCATCGCCTCGCGGCTGAAGCCGGGGGCCAGGACGTCGTGCGCCAGCTGCCAGTTGGGCTCGTGGTTGTACGCCGTGAACAGCCCGTCCCCGGCGACCGGCCGCAGATTGGCGATCCCGAGGCCGACGTGCTTGGCGAACCGCGACTCGTCCGCCATGTCGGCCACCAGGTCGGCGCCCCACACGAACACAAACTCCTTGCCGAAGGCCTTCCGGCGGAAGATCGGGCCCAACTGGCGGGCGTAGCGCAGCGAGTCCTGCACGGGGGTGCGCCGGTCGGCGCCGACGATGTCGCCGAGGAGCGGGATGCGGCGCGGGGGGTGCGGGATGCGGTCGAGCCGGGGCCAGCCCTGCTCGGCGCCCCGGAATCCCTTCGGCAGCGCGGTCGGCGCCACCGTCGTCGTCTCCGCCATGACGCGATCTCCCTTGATCCACCCGCGGGTTCAGCCTGTTGTACGTGGGTTCAATAGCGCGTTCCAGTGTGGTCCCGCTGTTGAACCGGCGTCAAGTAAAGTGCGGGAATGGCCGCCAGTCAGGGAGAGCGCGCACGCCGCCGGCTCAGCACCGGTGAGCGTCGGGAGCAACTCCTCACGGTGGGTGCGCGGTTGTTCTCTGAGAGCCCCTACGACGAGGTGTGGATCGAGCAGGTCGCCGAGATCGCCGGGGTCTCCCGCGGGCTGCTCTACCACTACTTCCCGACCAAGCGGGACTTCTTCGCGGCCGTCGTCGAGCGGGAGAGCCAGCGGATGCTGCGGATGACGGCGGCCGTACCGGGCGTACCGGCGCGCGAACAGCTGGCCGCCGCCCTCGACACGTATCTGGAGTACGTGCACACCCACGCGCACGGCTACCGAGCCTTCCACCGCGCCGACGCGGCCGGGGACCAGACCGTACGGCGGGTCTACCAGCGGGCGTTGGCGGCGCAGGAGCGGCAGATCCTGGCCGCGCTGGCCGCCGACCCCGAGTTCGGGCCGGCCGTGGAGGAGCGGCCCGACACGAAACTCGCGGTGCGCGGGTGGCTGGCGTTCACCACCGCCGTCTGTCTGGAGTGGCTGCGCGGACCGGAGCTGAGCCGTGAACAGGTGCGCGATCTGTGCGCGCGGGCGCTGTTGGGGGTCATCGCGCCCTGAGAAAGGGTGTCCTGGAATTTACGTGGCGTGGTTGGCGCGCGCCCCGATCTTCGGTAAGTTAGGCAAGGCTTACCTAAGGAGGTTCAGGGATGGGTGACAGCCAGACGTGGACGGCCGTGCCTGCCGCGGCCGAGCGAGCCCGCTCGGTGCTCGCCGCCGCATGGTCCTGCGCGGTGACCGCGGAGGGCGGTCGCGAGGAGTTCGTCGGCGCGCACAGCGTCGACGACGACGGCCGGGTGCTCCTTCAAGTACCCGAGGACAGCGCCCTGTTGGCCGCCGCGATCTGCGCGCCGCGCGGCGAGCCGTCCGCCGTGCTGGAGTTCGCGGACGTCGCGCCCGTCCCCGTGCGCAACCGTATCCGGGCCCGCGTGTGGCTGGCCGGCTGGTTCGTCCCCGAGGACGGCGGACTCGCGTTCCGGCCCACCCGCGTGGTGCTGCGCCCCGCGACCGGCGCGGTGGTCATCGACCTCGACGAGTTCGCCGCCGCCGCACCCGACCCGCTGGCCCTGGCCGAGGCCCAGCTGCTCACCCACCTCGCCGACTGCCACTCCGACGCGGTCGAACGGCTCACCCGCCTCGTCGAGCCCGACAGCCTGCACGGCGCGGTCCGCGTCCAGCCGCTCGCCGTCGACCGGCACGGACTGACCCTGCGCATCGAGCGGGCCCGCGCCCACGGCGACGTCCGACTGCCGTTTCACGCGCCCGCCGACACGGTCGCCGACCTCACCGAACGGATGCATGTGCTGCTCACCCAGGCCAGCGCCGCGTCCTGCCCGCGTCCGCTACAGCGGCAGCGCACAGACCGCGACCGGTGACGCGAACGGCACGCCGGCGAGCCGCAGTTCACCGCTCGCGTCGTCCACGAGGAACACACTGACCGTGCCCGACCGCTGGTTCGCGGCGAACAGCAGCGCCCCGTCCGGCGAGAAGGCGATCTGCCGGGGGAAGTCACCGCTCACCGGCACCGTGCCGAGCAGCCGGAGCCGCGCGCCGTCCGCCTCGACGGCGTACCGCGCGAGGGTGTTGTCGCCCCGGTTGGCGAGAAAGGCGTACGACCCGTTCGCCGTCACCAGGATCTGCGCCGGGTAGTTGGTGGCGGTGCCGGTGCTCCCGCTGGGCTGCGGGTCGCCGATCGACAGGGCGCCCGTGGCCGGGTCGTAGGCGCACACCGCGACCGTGTCGTCGACCTCGTTGGCCAGGTACGCGTACCGGCCGCCGGGGTGGAACGTGAGGTGGCGCGGGCCCGCGCCCGGCCGGGTGTGCGCCTGGGAGACCTCGGTGAGCGTGCCCTTCGCGGTGTCCAGGCGGTAGGTGTAGACCGTGTCCGTGCCCAGGTCGACGGCGAGGACATGGCCGCCGTCCGGACTCGTCACGAACTGGTGCGCGTGCGGGCCGTCCTGGCCCGGACCCGGCCGCGGAGTGGAGTGCTCGACGAGCGCGGTGCGTTCGCCGAGCGCGCCGGACGCGGCGATGGGGTGCACGGCCACGCTGCCGGACGTGTAGTTGGCGCTGAGCAGCCAGCGCCCGGTGGGGTGCACCGACAGATGGCAGGGGCCCGCGCCGCCGGTGCCGCGCGCGCCGAGGACCTGGCGGTCCGCGAGGCGTACGGCGGTCACCGCGCCGGCTGGCCGCTCGTCGACCGCGTACAGCGTGCGGCCGTCCGGGTGCACGGCGAGGTACGACGGGTCGGCGATCCCGGTGACTGTTCCGGTGCCGGTGATCCGGCCGGTCGCCGGGTCGTAGGTCGCCAGGCCGATGCCCGTGCCGCCGCCGTCGACCGAGGTGTACGTGCCGAGGCAGAGCGGGCGGGGGCCGGCGGGCTCGCCGGTGCGGTGGGGGCGGTGGGTGCTGGGGGTGGGTGCCGGGCTCGCCGCGGACGTGGACCCGGGCTCGGCCGGGGCCGGAGCCGAGGCCGGTGCGGGGACCGCGACCACGGCCGCGGTCCCGCCCAGCGCGCCGAGGAAACGGCGCCTGCCCCAGCCCGCGCCGGACGCCTCCGCACCACTGCTCATGCCCACACCCTCAGGTCGTCGCTCGTCACGGTCGTCACGGCAACCTTGGCTCGGGTGACCCGCCGAGCGCAAGAACGGCAACGAGCGTTGCGTCAGGCGCAATGGGCGGGTGGCTCACCAGTCGCCGTCCTCCACCGGCTTGCCCTGCGCGTCCTTGAGGGGCTGCACCTGGCCGGGCGCGGGCTGCTGCCAGGGTTCGTGGTCGTCGCCCAGCCAGTCACCGACCGGCTTCACGGCTCCCAGGACGTCGGTGGGGGCGAGATCGTCCGCGTCCTGGTCGTAGTAGTCGAACCAGGGGAGACCCGCCCGGGTGTACGCGGCCCGGTCCACGGGCGAGGGCGGCGGCTCCTCGCCGGTGATCCGGCGCCACTCCGGAGGCGTCACGAGGTGCACGAACACCCGACCGGCCGGCTCCCCGGCCCAGGCCGTCAGCGGGCGGTCGTCCTCGTAGACCTCCTGGCGCATCGAACCGCCGACCCCGAGACCCATCCGGGGCGACGCCCCCGGAGCGCTGCGCATGGGAGCGGCCGGTGCGGCCATCGGCAGGGGAGGAGCGCCGTACCCGCCGGCCGGCGCGGTGATCGCGCGCGCCCGCTCCGAGCGGCGCCGCTCGTCCTCGCGCCACTTGGCCAACTCCCGTACGGAGAGCGGGAAGGACTGCAACTGGACACCGCCCCACACCTCCTCGCCCGTGACCTGCCCCTCGACGGTCGCGCCCAGCCCGAGCGGGACCGCCACGAACTGGCGGACCGTCCCCTTGCCGGAGTTGATGCCGTCGAGCCAGGGCTGACGCGGCAGCACGACATAGTTCTGCGGATCGCGGGAGAGCCGGTCGGTCCACGGTTTCCCGGACACCGCGCACACCTTGCCCACGCCGACCTGGAGGGCGGCCGGCTCCGCCGTGCCCGCGAAGCTCAGCCACATCGCCTCACGCAGATACACCGGCAGCATCACTCCGCCGCGCGCCAGCCACTCCCCGGGCGCCGTGTCCGGGAAGTCCGCGACCCGCCGGACCGGGAACTCGCCGAGCCCCGGCGGCAGCGGATGCGTGCCCGTCTCCGGCAGCCGCAGCGTACGGATGAACCGCACCGCCACCCCACCGGGCAACCGCAAGGTGTTCCCGTCGATCCGTACGGTGCTGTCGGTCGTGCGCCCGGTGCTGTCGGTCATGTGTCCGCCCCCATCGCCGTGCCCGGGAGCGGCGCGCCCCCGGTGACTCCGTCACCTAGAACGATCGGCGGCCCGGTCCCGGTTCCTGCGCAGCCGCTCCGGTACGCCCACCCGCTCCCGCAGCCGGGTCAGCCGCGGCAGGCGTCCGCGCTGCTCAGCGGTGCACCGGTCGAGTTCCTCCAGCAGCCGGCGCGAGCGGTGCTCGGTGTCCAGCTCGTCCAGCATGCGGTCGACCTCGGTCAGCATCGCGCCGAGCAGCTGCCACTGGGCCGCGTCGCGCTGGACCTCCTCCAGGAGCAGCTGCGCCAGCTTGTCGCGGGTCGCGGCGGCCGTGTGCAGCTCGGCGCTCAGCCGGGACTCCGCCGACTCGGCGCTCACGCTCACATCGGTGGTCACCAGCACCGCGAAGCTGACCACGGCGTCCCCGATCTCGGACAGCAACTGCTCCACGGCCGCGCCCGTGTGCGGCGCGAACAAGGGCTCCGGGTCGCGCTGTTTCGCCAGGTCGGTGAAGGTGCGGGCGAGAACGCGGAGGACGACCGTGCAGATCTCCAGGGTGTCCAGACCGGTCCGCAGCACGACTCGGTGCAGCAGCCCCTCCCGCACGCGCGGGTTGAGCCGCAGGCTGTCCTCCGCCTGCCGCAGGGCCGCGTCCACCTCGACGATGTCGTGGTCGAGCCGGCGCGCCTCGTGCAGCCGCGCGGTGGCGTGGTCCACGGGGGTACGGCCGGCCGCCTCCTCGCCCATGCGCCGCAGCAGCCGCCGCAGCCGGCGCGCCAGCCCCTCGATCGATTCGCCGGCCTCGTCCACCCACACCGGGGGAGCCAGCAGCAGATTGCAGCCGAAGCCCACGACCGCGCCGATCAGCGTCTCCACGACCCGTGCCCAGGCCGTGTTCCCGACCGTGGTGACCCCGAGGACCAGCATCGCGCTGATCGCCACCTCGGGGACGTACTCGTCGACCTTGACCAGCCGCCCCACGACCAGCGAGGCCACGATGAGCAGCGCCAGGCTCCACCAGGTCAGTCCGACCAGCAGGCTGAACGCGATGGCGACGAGCACGCCCGCGACCACGGCGTTCACCCGGCGGATGCCGTTGGTGAGGGTGGCGTAGAGCGTGACCTGGACGACGAGGAGCGCGGTGAGGGGAGCGGTCAGCGGCGCGGGCTCGGGGCTCAGCCGCAGTGCGACGACGTACGCGACTGTCGCCGCGGTCGCCGACCGCAGCGTCTGGACGAGCACCGGGTCCCGGTGCCGCCCCACGAACCGCACCAGTGGCGCGGCCCACTCCCGGACAGCTCGCATCCTTGGCCTATTCCCTCCTCGCGAATGCGCTGAACGCACCCATTGAGGACCGTAACTGTCCGCATGGCCGCCTAGATTGTGAGCGACGGACAGGACGAAGGGGAGGGGAACAGGCATGACGAACATCCAGGGCATCGAGGTGCTGACCCGCTCGCACGACTACCTGCGCGAGGTGACCGCCGCCGTGCCCGGGAGCGCCTGGTCGGCACCCACGCCGTGCAGCGAGTGGACCGTACGCCAGGTCCTCAACCACGCCCGCATCGACCAGCAGGCCTACGGCCTGGTGCTGACCGGTGACCGGCCCGACTCGGACCCCTTCCACCCCGAGGACGGCCTCGCCGGGGACCCGGTCGCCGAACTCGACAAGGTGCTCCGCGCGGTGGCCGACGCCTACACCGCGCTGCCCGCCGACGCCGATCAGGTGCCGACCCCGCTCGGCCCGATGCCCCTCGCGCTCGCCGCGGCGACGGCCGCCATGGACGCGGCCGTCCACGCCTGGGACATCGCGGTGGCCACCGGCCAGAACCGGCCACTGGCACCGGAGCTGGCGGACGGGATCTGGCCGGCCGCGGACCGCCTTGTCGATCAACTCCGCGACGCCTACCGGGTGTTCGCCCCGGCGCGCGAGGTCAGGCCCGAGTACGACCGCGCGGAGACGCTCCTCGCCTTCCTCGGCCGCGACCCGCACTGGACGGCTTCCGGGTCCTGAACGGGGACGGCCTCCGGGTCCTGACCCGGTCTCATGCGGTCACGGCCGCCCGGCCGCCCTGCCGCGCGACCGATAGCCCGCGATCTTCGCGAGGTTCCCGCAGCGTTCCATCGAGCACCAACGGCGGCGGCGGGCCTGGGAGTCGTCGAGGAACAGCAGGGAACACTCCGGGTTCTCGCACTCCTTGACCCGCTCCAGCAGGGGACCGCTCACCAGCAGGACGCCGTCCCGGGCCACCGTCGCCAGTGCCGCGCGGGCCGGACGGGCCGACTTCCAGCGCCGCTCGCCCAGTTGGGGCGCGAGGTCGGGGCGTGCGGCGGCCTCGTTGACCCGGTCGACGTCGGCCTGCTCCGGATTCCTGCCGGCCATCGCATCTCGTACGACGCGGTAGAGGGCCTCGCGCAGGGTGCGCGCGTCCGTGAGCTCCCGGGCTGTGATCCGTACCGGCTCGGGGTCCGTCGACAGGTCCGCCTCCGTGATCCAGGCGGCGAGGGCGGCCGGGTCGGGGAGCCGTTCGACGGGGGTGGCGTGCCGTTTGCCGAGGGTCGCCATGAAGTTCAGGCACGGGCGGCCACCGATGAACGGGAACGCGGACGGAGTGGTCATGGCGCCGAGTCTACCTCGCGTACACCGGTTCAAGTGGTGTGAGCGGCTTGTGGGCGGCTTCGGCGGGATGCCTTGACACCGGTTCGTGCGGTGTCGCATGGTGACACCAGTTCAAACGGTGTCGGCCAGGTTCGGTGGCCACGACGGGAAGCGGGTGCGGTATGCGTGCGGTGCGGATCGACGAGTTCGGCGGGCCCGAGGTGCTGGTGCCGGTCGAGGTGCCCGACCCGGTCCCGGGTCCGGGGCAGGTGCTGGTGCGGATCGCCGCGGCGGGCGTGAACCGCGCGGACGCCCTGATCAGGTCCGGGAACTACCACCGGGCCGGACGCCCGCCGCTGATCCCCGGTGTGGAAGGCGCCGGTACCGTCGCCGCGTTGGGCGAGGGCGTCACCCAATTCACGGTCGGCCAGCGGGTCGTGGCCCTCGACGGAGTGAACTCACCCGGTTTCTACGCCGAGTTGGCGGCCGTGCCCGCGTCCCGCGTGACGGCCCTGCCCGACGGGATCGAGTTCACGCACGCCGCCGCGCTGCCCGTCGCCTGGCTGTCGGCCTGGTACTGCCTGCGCCATCTCGCCCGGGTCACGAAGGAGGACACGGTGCTCGTGAAGGCCGCCGCGAGCGGCGTCGGCAGCGCGGCGGTACAGATGGCTGCCGAGGCGGGCGCCCGGGTCATCGCCCTCGCCGGATCGCCCGAAAAGGCTTCCTGGGCGGCGGAGTTCGGCGCCCACGCCACCCTCGACACCTCGGCCTTCCCGGACGACGCCGAGGTCGACGAGGTGCTACGGCTCACCGGCGGACGCGGCGCGGACGTCGTCCTCGACACCGTCGGCGGCCGGGCCTTCGGGCGCAGCCTGCGCGAGATCGGACACGGTGGGCGGGTCGTCGCCCTCGCCAACGTCGCCCTGGAGGCCGGCACGGTCGACACCCGCGACTTCTACCCGAAGAACGCCTCGGTCCTCGGCTTCCAGCTCACCAACCTCCAGATCCACGGCGGCTACGACCCCCGCCCGGACCTGCGCGAACTGGCGGAGCGGGTCGCCGCCGGCACCTACCGGGTCCCGATCGAGACGGTCGTACCCCTGGCACAGGCGCGTGCCGCCCACGAGCGGCTGGAGCGGCGCGACAACCGGGGCAAGATCGTCATCGCGGTGCCGGGGGAGTGACGCAGGACCCGCGGCTCGGGGGCCGACGTCACACGTACAACTTGTCGAGGAAGGCGGTCAGATGGGCCACCGTCCGCTCGATCTGCTGCTCCACCGTGAGGCTCTCCTCGATGCGGATGCCCGACTCGGGGATCTTCCTGCCGCGCACATAGAGGGAGCACGCGAGGTCGGTGCACATGTACAGGCCGACCGAGTTCCCCTCGCGGCCCGCCGGGCCCGCCTTGCGCGCGGTCATCAGGGAGACCCCGCCGCCCGGATGGGTCGTCACGCACAGCGAACACATGCTCCGGTGCAGAAAGCCGCGCTGCGCGGACGGGAACCGCAGAGTGACCCCGACCGGCCCGTCCGCCCGCTCGGTGACGAGGTAACTGCGGTCCGGCGCCCCCGGATCCCGCCAGCCCAGGAAGTCCAGGTCGTCCCACGGGCGGTCGTCGAGATCACGGGGGACCGCCAGCCGCTTAGCCTCGCCCTTCGAGCAGTTGACGAAGGAGCCGCGGATGTCCTGCTCGGTGAGTGATCTCATGGGGGGAGTCTCCTGGGGCGGTGTCCGTATCCGAAACCTAGAGGGTCTAGGTTTTGGTCCAGGGTAGTGAGGTGAGCGGTGCGGGAGCCAATGGATTTCGCGGACGTCGGGGGACACCGGGCGCGGGCGGCCCTGCGGCACGTTGCGGCCGGGTCGTCGGGCCCGGCCGTCGACCCGCGCCTGCGTGTCACCCTCAACTTCCATCCCGACCGCACGGCGGCCGGACGCCCCATCCTCGAAGCGCTGGCGCGGGACGGCGGCTACCACTCGCAGTTCGTCACCGGCACCAGCAACGGCGGACTCACCGCGCACCCCGGCGGTGACCGCTGGCGCTGGGAGAGCCGGATCTTCGCCGGTGCCTACGACGGGGCGCCCGCCGCCGAGAGACCGGTGTACGGCGCGCTGAACTTCCGGCACCAACTGGTCGGCGCCGCACCGAGGTTCGGCTCCTCGCATTTCCGGCTGACGGGTGCGGTCCTCGCCCGCGCCACCTTCTGCTACCCCGACAGCGCGGCCGAACCGACCGACTTCGGCGTCGCCACGGGCATGTCCCTGATCGCGCTCGCCGAGGCCGACGAGCGGGACGCCCTCGACGACTACATCGAGACTCAGGTGCACGGCGGAGTCGACCTCGCCCGGGACGTCGAGGCCCTCGTCCTGGACGCCGGCTACCGCGGCACCCCGGTCGAAGTCGCCGCCCGCCGCCTGCCCTGCCCCGTCGAATGGCACCCCGGCTACCGCCTCACCGTGCCGCGCCTGTGGCAGCACGCGGACTACCGGGGCCGGGAGTTCGCGGATCTCGGGGCCCTCATCGCGGAGAAGGGCGTCATCGACCCCCGGATCATCGGCGACGCCGCCCGCACAGGCCGTCATGAACTCCAGGACCTGAAGATGGTCTGGCACACCCTTGCCCGCTTCGGGGCGCCCGAGGGAGCGGAGGACCACCCCTCCGCCGTCGTGGCCACCGGTGGTGTCGTAGGTGACAGGTGACGCCGTCGGGTGTCAGGCCTGTCTCGCGGGTCGCGTGGGTGGTGGTGGCGCCGGCCGCGAGCAGTGCCGGGACGCGGGCCTCGACGGGGGTGACCTTCGCGGGGGCGAGGTCGCCGGGCTCGGACTCGCCCTGGACACGCAGCATCACCGGCAGCGCCGGAGCGGTCTCGCTCCGCCCGGCCTTCAGCGCCGCTCCGGAGGGCGGGATCACCTTCGTGCAGCACCGGGTCGCCGCCGAGGCGGACGAGGTGCGGGCCCTGCTGGACGCGGGCGCCCGGGTGTTCGTGTGCGGCGACGGGGCGCGCATGGCGTTCCGTACCCTGTACCGGGACCGCACGCCCGGCGCCGACGAACAGTCCGCCGAGCGGTGGCTCAACACGCTGATGGCGGACGGGCGTTACGTCGAGGACGGGTACGCCGCCGGCTGACCGAGACGGAGAGGTGGGCGCGCGGTGACGGAGTCCTGGGAGCGGGTCCGGCGGATCCTCGGCGCGGCCGGCATCCCACCGGCCCGCCTCGGCCGCCTCCGCCCGATGGGCGGCGGCACCTACAACACCGTCGAGGAACTCACCCTCACCGACGGCAGCCGCTACGTCCTCAAGACCGCCCCCACCGTCCCCGGCCTGTCCCACGAGCGCCGACTCCTCGTCTCCGAGGCCGACTTCTACGGCGCCGCCGCCGAGGCCGGGGTGGCCGCACCGCGTGTCGTGGCCCTGGACGGTGACGCGCTCCTGATGACCCGCTGCCCCGGAGAACCCTGGGACGACTCGCTCGCGGACACCGAAGTGCCCGCCCTGCGTACGGAGTTGGGCCGACAGCTCGCCCACCTGCACGAGATCACCGGCCCCGGCTTCGGCTACCCCTCCGGCGCCCTCGGCCCCCTCGCCCCCGACTGGCGGGCCGCGTTCACCACGCTCTACGACGCGGTCCTCGACGACGCCCGCCGCTACCAGGCCTGGCTGCCGCTGCCCGCCGACGACATCGCCCGCACGGCCCGCGCCGCCTTCACCGCGCTGGACGAGATCACGGTCCCCCGCGCCGTCCACTTCGACCTCTGGCAGGGCAACATCCTGGTCGACCGCACGGGCGACACACCGCGCATCGGCGGACTCATCGACGGCGAGCGGATGTTCTGGGGCGACCCGCTCGCCGACTTCGTCTCCCTGGCCTTGCTCGGCGACATCAGGAAGGACGACGCGTTCCTCGCGGGCTACCGGGAAGCGGGCGGCCGGGTCGAGTTCGACCGGTCGGCCCGCCTCCGCTACGCCCTCTACCGCAGCTACCTCTACCTGATCATGCTCGCCGAGGCGGTCCCCAGGGAGTTCGGCCCGGAAGAGAACCGCTGGCGGCGCGAGCGGGTCGGCCCCGAGCTCCTCGCCGCCCTCGGAGAGATCGACGGGACGGCTTCCACCACGTAGTGTGCATTCCAATGGCCCTTAGTTCAGAGCGTGAATTAAGAGGGTGCGGGGTCGGAGGGAGCCACATGGCGGGGCGGAACGGACGCACGGTACGCGACCTCAGGCGGGGCAACCGCACGGCCGTGCTGCAACGTCTGTACTTCGACGGACCCCTCAGCCGCTTCGAACTGGGCCCGGTGACCGGACTCAGCTCCGGCTCGGTGAGCAATGTCGTCGCGGACCTCGTCGCCGACGGCCTGGTCGAGGAGGCCGGCAGTGTCGACTCCGACGGCGGCCGTCCCCGCACCCTCCTCCAAGTCGCCCCGCACAGCGGCCACATGATCGGCGTCGACGTCGGCGAGACCCGGGTCCGCGTCGAGCTGTTCGACCTCACCCTCACCGAAGTCGCCCGCGCGGAACGCCCGTTGGAGCAGCAGCGGTACGAGGTCGAGGTCATCGTCGGCCACATCCGCGACGGCATGGCCGAAGTCCTCGCCGCCGCCGACATCGCACCCGAACGGCTGCTCGGCGTCGGCATCGGCGTCCCCGGCATAGTCGAGCACACCCCGGACCGCGGCGCGGTGGTCCACGGCCAGACGATCGGCTGGGACGCGGTCCCCCTCGAAGAACTCCTCCGCTCCACCTCGCAACTCCCCGACACCGTGCCGTACTTCATCGACAACGGCGCCAAGACCCTCGGCCAGGCCGAGATGTGGTTCGGCGGCGGGCGCGGCGCGCGCAGCGCGATCGTCGTGCTCTTCGGCTCCGGCGTCGGCGCCTGCCTGGTGACACCCGAGGTGGAGAACGGCCGCGCGGTCGAGTGGGGTCATCTCACGGTACGGGTCCGCGGTCGCCGCTGCCGCTGCGGAGCCCTGGGCTGCCTGGAGGCCTACGCGGGCGCCGAGTCGCTGCTCGACCGCTGGCGCGAGCAGGGCGGACGCCCGCCGGAGGGCACCGACGAGGAGACCGCGATGACCGCGCTGCTGGTCGCCGCCCACCCGGCGGACGGCGCCGAGGCCGACCCGGTCGCCCTCGCCGTCCTGGAGGAGACCGCCGAGTACCTCGGTGCCGGTCTCTCCGACCTGATCAACCTCTTCCAGCCCGAACGCATCCTCATCGGCGGCTGGGCCGGACTCCAGCTCGGCTCCCGCTTCCTCCCCGCCGTCCGCCACCACGCCACCGCGTACGCCCTGCGCCACCCCGCCGGACGCGTCACCATCGACCTGGGCCTCCTCGGCCCCGACGCGGTCACCGTCGGCGCCGCGATCCTCCCCCTCGCCGACTTCTTCGCCCGGGGCGGGCGCCGCGCCGAGCCCGAACCGCAGGGCCCACCGCCCGCCTGGCGCACGGCACTTGAGGAGCGCACCCCGCACTGAGGCGACGGCCGGGAGGATGCGCGCACCCTGGAGAAGCCGTGTCCGGAACTAACCGGCGAAGGCGTTCACACCAGTTAGGTCCGCGGACAGCTTCCAGAGGCGTGCGGCCTCCTCCGGATCGGTCGCCCAGGACTTGACGCCCGTGCGCTCGTCGCCGTCGGGGGCGGGCTCCGCGATGTCGCAGTCCTCCAGGTAGACGCCGCCCATGTCGGCCAGCTGCGGGGAGGTGGCCGCCCAGACCTCGGTGGCCGCGCCCTGCTGAGGGGTCTTGAAGCCCTCGGGGTTCAGGACGTTGCCCTGCTCGTCGATCCAGCCGCGCTCGATAATCTCCTCCTTCGGGAGGTGGCGCTGGAGCGGGGTGATGATGCCACCGGGGTGCAGCGAGAAGGCGCGGACACCGCGGTCGGCGGCGAGCCGGTCGAGGTGGACGGCGAAGAGGACGTTCGCGGTCTTCGCCTGGCCGTACGCCTCCCACTTGTCGTAGCCGTGGGTCCACTGGACGTCGTCCCAGCGCATTCCGGAGAAGTGGTGGGCGCGCGAGGACACCGAGACCACGCGGGCGCCACCCGGCTCGATGGCCGGCCACAGGCGGTTGACGAGGGCGAAGTGGCCGAGGTGGTTGGTGGCGAACTGCGCCTCCCAGCCGGGTCCGACCCGGGTCTCGGGGCAGGCCATGATCCCGGCGTTGTCGATCATGAAGTCGACGGTGCGGCCGGAGGCCAGGAACCGCTCGGCGAAAGCGCGCACGCTCTCCAGGTCGCCGAGGTCCAGTTCGTCCACCTCGACGCCGGGCAGCCCGGCCACGGCCTCCCGGGCCGCGTCCGGGCGCCGCGCGGGGACGACCACCCGGGCGCCCGCCTTGGTGAGCGCGCGGGTCGCCTCCAGGCCGAGGCCGGAGTAGCCCCCCGTGAGGACGGCGAGCTTCCCGTCGAGGTCGAGGCCCTCCAGGACGTCGTCGGCGGTGCTCCGCGCGTCGAATCCCGAACCGATCTTGTGCTGTGCAGTGGTCATGAAGGGAACGCTACGAATTGAAGTGCGCTCGAAGTCAAGCGGAGTCACTTGCCGGTGGTCCAGGCCAGTAGCTCGTCCGCCGACCACGTCGTCAGCACCCGTTCGGCCGGCACCCCGCACTCCTCCGCCCGCGCGCAGCCGTTGATCTGCCAGTCGAGCTGGCCGGGCGCGTGCGCGTCGGTGTCGACCGAGAACAGCACCCCCGCGGCCACGGCCTTCCGCAGCAGCCGCCTCGGCGGGTCCAGCCGCTCCGGACGGCTGTTGATCTCCACGGCCGTACCCGACTCGGCACACGCGGCGAACACCTCGTCCGCGTCGAAGGCCGACTCGGGCCGCGCGGCACCCCCGTCCCGCCCGATGAGCAGCCGCCCGGTGCAGTGCCCGAGGACGTCCGCGTGCGGATTCCGTACGGCGGCCACCATGCGGCGGGTCATGGCGCGGGCCTCCATGCGCAGCTTGGAGTGCACGGAGACCACGACCACGTCGAGCCGTTCCAGCAGCTCCGGTTCCTGGTCCAGCGAGCCGTCGTCGAGGATGTCGCACTCGATGCCGGTGAGCAGCCGGAAGGGCGCCCAGGTCGCGTTCAGCGCGGCCACCACGTCCAGCTGTTCGCGCAGCCGCTCGGGGGAGAGGCCGCGGGCCACGGTCAGCCGGGGCGAGTGGTCGGTCAGCACCGCCCACTCGTGGCCGAGCCGGGCCGCCGTACGGCCCATCTCATCGATCGGGCTGCCGCCGTCCGACCAGTCGGAGTGGAGGTGGCAGTCCCCGCGCAGCAGGGCCCGCAGCTCCTGGCCGCCGGGGCCGGCCGGGGCGGGGGCCTCGGCCTCCAGCTGCTCCAGATAGGCGGGGACCCGCCCCTCCAGGGCCTCGCGGGCCACCTGCGCGGTCTTGGGGCCGATGCCCTTGAGGGACTCCAGCGTCCCGGCCGCGGCGCGTTCGGCGACCTCGCCCTCGGGGAGTGCCGCCAGCACCCCGGCCGCCGTACGGAAGGCGCGTACGCGGTACGTGGGGGCCAGGGAGCGTTCCAGCAGGAAGGCGATCCGGTCCAGTGCCTGCGCGGGATCCATCGAGCCTCCTCCCGCGAGGGCCCCTGGCCGGGCGCCTTGGACCGCTCGCGTCCGCGTGATGCGTTCTAGGCTCTATTGCATGACCGAAATCGCCAGCCCGCACATCTCGACTCCACGGATCATGGTGCTGAAGGTGCAGCCGGGCACCCCGCCGTTCCGCATCGTGGAGATCGACGGGGAGATGGTCTGCGAGGCCACCGGGATCACCGACGTCCTCCAGGTCGCGGCCGTGTGCGGCATCACGGTCCACGACCTGGACGATCCGGACGTCGTCCGCTGGGTCGGCGGGGACAAGTTCACCTGGTTGCCGCACTAGCCCCTACGGATTCAGCCGACGGTCCATTTCTGGTTGGCGCCGCCGGAGCAGGTCCAGATCTGCAACGGGGTGCCGTTGGCGGAGTTGTTGCCGGTCACGTCCAGGCACTTGTCGGCCTGCGGGTTGACGATGTCGTGCGCCGAGCTGACGGCCCACTTCTGGGCGGCGGAGCCGTTGCAGTCGTAGAGCTGGACCCTGGTGCCGTCGGCGGTCCCGCCGCTCGCCACGTCCAGGCACTTGCCGAGCGCGCGGATCGTGCCGTCGGAGCCCACGGTCCACTGCTGGGCGGCCGTGCCGTTGCAGTCGTAGAGCTGTACGGCGGTCCCGTTGGCGGTGTTCGCGCCGTTGACGTCGACGCACTTGCCGGCGAGGCCCTTGATCGCCACCCCGGTGGCCGTGTCGCTCGTGGTGACCGAGACCGAGTCCACCACCAGCTGGGCCGGGAAGGCCGTGGCGCTGTTCGGGTCGCCCGGCCAGTCGCCGCCGACCGCGAGGTTCAGGATCAGGAAGAACGGCTTGTTGAACGCCCAGGTGTTGCCGCCCACGTCGGCGGGCGTACGGGTCTCGTAGACGACACCGTCGACCGACCACTTGATCGAGCCGGGCGCCCAGTCGACGGCGAAGGTGTGGAAGGCGTCCGCGAAGGCGGCGCCGTTCGCCGGCGTGTAGGCGGCGCCTATCCCGTTCGCGCCGGAGTAGCCGGGGCCGTGGATGGTGCCGTGGACCGTGGAGGGCTCGAAGCCGACGTTCTCCATGACGTCGATCTCGCCCGAGTTGGGCCAGCCGACCGACCCGATGTCGGTGCCGAGCATCCAGAACGCGGGCCACATGCCCTGCCCGCGCGGGATCTTCATCCGGGCCTCGGCATGCCCGTACTGCGCGCTGAACTTCCCGGAGGTGTTCAGCCTGGCCGAGGTGTACTGGCAGGTTCCGTACCAGCACTGGTAGTTGGCGGGGTTCTCCTTCTTCGCCGTGATCACCAGATGGCCCTGGCCGTCCAGGGCCGCGTTGTTGGTGCCGGACGTGTAGTACTCGCGTTCGTGGTTGTTGACGTTGTCGCCGGTCTCCTGCGTCCACTTCGAGGAGTTGACGGCACTGCCGGCCGCTCCGTCGAAGGTGTCGGAGAACGTGACGGCGTCGGCCTGGGCGTCCGCCGAGGCCGACGCTCGCGCCGGACCGGTCGCGGCGGTCGCGACCAGTGCGGCGGAGAGAGCGGCGAGGAGACAGCTGCGCAGTACGTGTGGGGAGGCCACGGCATTCCCTTCTGCGCGGCGCACGTGGGGACCGGTGCGCCGACCGAGGTGGGGGGTGAAAGCGTCGCCTCTTGATTTAAGAAGTGAGATAAGGGCAGCGTCAATACCTTGGTACGGACCAGTAGTTGAAGGCTGCGGGCCGGTGGTCGCTCGTCACGAGGCGGCCTTCGGTGCTTTGGCCGCCTTGGCCGCCTTGGCCGCCTTGGCCGTCTTCGTCGTCTTCGCCGCCTTCGGTGTCCTCGCCGTCTTCGCGACGGGCTTGCGCGCGTGCACCGTCCGGCCCAGCCGCCGTCCCAGCAGCAGCCAACCCACCAGCGCGCCCGTGGTGTTGAGGATGACGTCGTCGATGTCGAAGGCCCGCCCGGTGATCAGCGCGCCCTGCGCGAACTCCACCATGAGCATCACGGTCGCCGTCAGCAGCAGCACCCGCAGCACACCGCGCGCCCGGGGCGCGAGCACCGGCACCAGCACGCCGAACGGGATGCCGAGCACCACGTTCCCGCCGATCTGCTTCACGGCGTCACGCATCGCCGGCTGGTCGAGATAGGCCTTCAGGGAACGGCCCGGGTGCAGATTGGTATGCACGAGCGCCTTCGACGCGGGGGACGGCTCCAGGGTCAGCTTGGCCAGGACGACGGCGAACGCCACCATGAAGACGAAACCGAGCAGCATCGACAACAGCCGCAGCGGGAGCGGGAGTTGGTAGCGCTGCGGAGGCGGTGCGGGCTTCGACGGACGCGGGGTGCGGGCCGTCTTCGGCCCGGCCTCGGTCTTCGGCTCGGTCCTGGTGCGGCGCAGACGTGCGGCGGTACGGCCCATGCGTAAGGTCCTCCGGTCTTCAACTTCCCTGTCTGGCAAGGCGATTACCCCCGAATCGGCGGAGGATGCCATGGCGGTGGAAGCGACCCGGGTGCGCCGCACCTGCCCGCACCCGGGTCGCCGGTCGGCTGCTCAGGCCGCGTAGGAGATGGTCACCGTGGTGAAGCCCAGCGAGCCGAGCAGGCCCTTGAGCATGTTGGTGGTGTTGGTCTCGGCGCGGGCGGTCAGACCGCTGGTCTTGGCCGCCGAGGCGATGTGCTTGGAGGCCAGCTTCTGCACGGCCTGCTCGCTGTTGGGGTTGTCGGAGAAGATGTCGCCGAGCCGGTCCAGCAGACCGCGCTGCTTGGAGACCGTGTACGAGTGGTCCGGGTCCAGCGCCGGCTTGCCGAGCGTGGCGTGCGGCAGCCTGATGGTGGCCGAGGTGCGGTCGTCGTTGACCGTCACGTCCTGCTTGCCGAGCTTGCCCAGGTCGACGTAGCCCTCGACGGTGCCCGCGCCGACGTACAGCGTGCGGGTGCCGCGGATCGCGGCCGGCAGGAACTTGGCGTCCTTCTCCAGGTCCACGACGACCTGGAAGTTGCCGGAGGCCGCGTCGTAACGGCTCATGTCCTGAATGGACTTGAGCAGCGCCGGACCCGAACGGTCGTGGGTCTCGGTGCCGAAGATGTCCCGCAGTCCCGGGAGCACGGCGAGCCGGAGCCCGGCGAACAGCACGGCGATCACAACGACGACGGCGGTGAGCACCTTCGCCCAGCCCGGCATGCGCCGGGGTATACGGCTGATGGAAGTCGTCATGGGGACGGCCCTCCCTTCCTCGGTATCCGCATGCCCCCCAAACGCCCTGTCAGACCGACGCGTTGGCACAACGGTCGCGCTGACGGGGGCACGGAGGGCGCACGGGCGTGAAAGTCACTGTTCCGGCCGCCAGGAGCCCTGGCCGACCGCGCAGACAGCATTTCCCGGCCGGGCCGCCCCATGCGTCCCGTGACCTGTCCGGAGCACGGTCCGGTCCATGTCGTGACACGGACACGGACACGGACGTCGACATGGATGGGGCACGGCCCGAACGGGCCTCAGTGCGGCCGGAGTTCGCGGTCGCCGGCGGGACGCGACCACCACACCCCCTCGCCGCGCGTCAGTCCGGGCAGGGCCGACTCCACGTCCCGCACCCGCCGGGCCGGCAGCTCACCGGTGATCACCCAGGTGTCGACGCCGGCCGTGGTGCCCGTGAACTCGGCCTGGCAGGAGGCGAGTCGCGCGGTCACCGGGGCGAGCGCGTCGTGCGGAACCTCCGTCTCGAACGCGACGTACGGCTCGTAGAGCCGTGTCCGCGCGGACCGCAGTGCCTGGCGCAGCACGATGGGGGTGAGGCCGCGGAAGTCGGCGGCCGTGCTGAGCGGGCCGACGAATCCGGACCGGATGAGGGTCACCCGGTAGTCCGTGACGGGCGCGCCGTGCAGCCCGCTGAGCAGGGTGGAGTGGACCGTGTCCTCGACGGCCTGGTGGAACGCGCGGGGGAGCGCGCCGAGTTCGGTCTCGTAGGTGAAGACCCCGCCGGAGCCGCGCGGCCCCGGTTCGACACGCAGCCCGATCGTCGCCCAGTGGCGGCGGCCGTCGTACCACGGCCGTTCCTCGCAGGCCTCGCCGGTCCCGGCCGGGCGTTCCAGGAACCGCACCCGGCTCGGCTCGAAGTCCGCCTCGACGCCGAAGTCCTGGACGAGGGTCGCCGCCAGGACCTCCTTCTGGACCTCGCCGTACAGGAGCAGCGCGGTCGCCCCGGAGGCGGCGGGCCGCGCGTGCAGCAAGGGGTCCTGGTCGGCCAGCGCCAGCAGCGCCGAGCGCAGGACCGCCGACTGCCCGGGACGCCGGGCCCGTACCACCGTCTCCAGGGTCGGCGGCGCGAACTGCGGTGCCCGGTCGGTGAGTTCACCGAGCCGGTCGCCGACCCGGATGTCCTTCGGGCCGGTCAGCGCGCCGATGTTCCCGGCGGTGAGCGGTCCGGTCCGCCCGATCACATCGAGGCGCGTGACCCGTCCGCAGACCTCGACGGCCCGTCCGTCCGCCCCGTGCCGGCGGAACGTGAGCCGCTGCTGCGGGACGACCTCGCCGTCGTAGAGCCGCAGATACGCCGTCCGTTCGCGGCCGGGGCCGGGGCGTACCGCGAACACCGTGCCTCGCGGGGTGCCCTGGCCGGTCGGTGCGGGCGGGATCAACTGGACGAGGCGCGCGACGAGTTCGGGGATTCCCTGGCCGCCGAGGGCCGAGCCGAAGAGGAGCGGGTGGATCGAGCCGTCCGCGGTGCGGGTGGCGAGGGCCTCGCTCAGGTCGTCGGGGGTGGGGGGCGGGCCGTCGACGACCGCCGCGAGGACGGCCGGGTCGACGTCGGCGAGTGCCTCGGCCAGGTCCGGGTCGCCGGGCGGGCGGGGCAGCACACGGGCGCCGGGCGTGCCGAGGCCCGTCACGTCGGTGAGGGGGACGACGTGCGGGGTCAGCCGGCGGCGGACGTCCGCGAGGAGGTGGTCCGCGCGGGCGCCGGCCCGGTCGATCTTGTTGACGAAGACCAGCGTGGGCAGCCGCAGCCGCCGCAGGGTCCGCAGCAGGACCCGGGTCCGCGCCTGGACGCCCTCCACGGCGGACAGCAACAGGACCGCGCCGTCGAGGACTTCGAGGGCGCGCTCGACCTCCGCGACGAAGTCCGCGTGGCCGGGGGTGTCGATCAGGTTGATCTGGGTGTCGCCGCAGGTGAAGGCGGCGACCGCCGAACGGATGGTGATGCCGCGCTGTCGCTCGATCGCGCCGTCGTCCGTACGGGTGTCGCCCGCGTCGACGCTGCCGAGCCGGTCGATCGCGCCGTGGTCGAACAGCAGCCGCTCGGTGAGGCTGGTCTTACCGGCGTCGACGTGGGCCAGAATTCCGATGTTCAGGGTGTGCATGCGTGGTCGAGTCCTCAAGAACCGTCGTCCGGTGGGAAGGGCGGTGGATTCCGAGGAGTCGGCGCATGTGAGGGTTCCTGACGGGAGAGGACACGGACGCGGCCATCATCGCGCCCCTCCGCGGTCGGTCCGCAACCGGTTTTCGGGGTCAGCGGCGTGAGGCGAGGCCCTGCCGGCGGTGCGGCGCATTCACAACGGTGAGTCCGTCGGCGCCCTGTTCGACGCGCCGCCCAACGAATAGACATGAAGGGACGGAGCGACTCGGCAGCACCGAGCTGATCAGGAGGACTCGCCGTGGCGAAGGCGAAGTTCGAGCGGACGAAACCCCATGTGAACGTCGGCACCATCGGTCACATCGACCACGGCAAGACCACCCTCACGGCGGCCATCACGAAGGTGCTGCACGACCGGTTCCCCGACCTCAACCCCTTCACCCCGTTCGACCAGATCGACAAGGCGCCCGAGGAACGGCAGCGCGGCATCACGATCTCCATCGCCCATGTCGAGTACCAGACCGAACGACGGCACTACGCGCACGTCGACTGCCCCGGGCACGCCGACTACATCAAGAACATGATCACCGGTGCCGCCCAGATGGACGGCGCGATCCTGGTCGTCGCGGCCACCGACGGACCCATGCCGCAGACCAAGGAACATGTGCTGCTGGCCCGGCAGGTGGGGGTGCCGTACATCGTCGTCGCGCTCAACAAGACGGACATGGTCGACGACGAGGAGATCCTGGAACTGGTCGAGCTGGAGGTGCGGGACCTGCTCACCGAGTACGAGTTCCCCGGCGACGACGTGCCGGTGGTGAAGGTGTCCGCGCTGAAGGCCCTGGAAGGCGACCCCGAGTGGACCGCCTCGGTGCTCGAACTCCTCGACGCCGTCGACGAGTTCGTGCCGCAGCCGACGCGGGACGTGGACCGGCCGTTCCTGCTGCCGATCGAGGACGTCTTCACCATCACCGGGCGCGGCACGGTCGTCACCGGCCGGATCGAGCGCGGGGTGCTGAAGGTCAACAACGAGGTCGAGATCATCGGCATCCACGAGCAGAAGACCAGGACGACGGTCACCGGCATCGAGATGTTCCGCAAACTCCTCGACGAGGGACGGGCCGGCGAGAACGTCGGACTGCTGCTGCGGGGCGTCAAGCGCGAGGACGTGGAGCGCGGCCAGGTCGTCATCAAACCGGGATCGGTCACCCCGCACGTGGAGTTCGAGGCGCGTGCCTACATTCTCTCCAAGGACGAGGGCGGCCGGCACACGCCCTTCTTCCACAACTACCGCCCGCAGTTCTACTTCCGCACGACGGACGTGACGGGTGTGGTGACCCTGCCGAAGGGCACCGAGATGGTCATGCCGGGCGACAACACGACCATGCACGTCGAGCTGATCCAACCCATCGCGATGGAGGAGGGGTTGAAGTTCGCGATCCGCGAGGGCGGCCGGACGGTGGGCGCGGGCCAGGTCACCCGCATCGTCAAGTAGCCCTCGTCACCTACAGGTAGCGCTCCTCAACCGGGCGTGGTCTCCGTCTGCTCCAGGGCCGCGTCCAGCGTGGGTCGGGGCGGCAGCAGCTGCGCGAGTCCGGTGATCCGCAGGATGCGCAGGGTCAGCGGATGGGTGCACACGAGGTGCACGCTGCCGCCCCGGTCCAGCACCCGACGCCGGGCGCGGAAGAGCAGGCGCAGGCCCGAGCAGTCGAAGAACTCGACCTGCCGCAGGTCCAGCACGACGCGCGCCTCCGGCCTGCCGGTCACCCGGTCCAGATACGGGACGATCTGCGTCGCCGCGGCGATGTCGATCTCGCCGCGCAACTCCAGCACCGTGAACCCCCGGTCCTGGTGGATGCGCAGATGCCGGGTGAGCGGTGTGGGTTCCTGCTGCACGACCACATCCCCTCCAACAGTCCCCGCCCTGCAAGTTACCCTCGATGGAGTGAATTTGAGCATGTTCGATTGACATATGTCTTCGAATCGAGCCAGAGCTTTCTGAGATGTTGGGGACGGGCCTACGACAGCGCGTGCCAGGCCTTGGAAAGTGCCTGGCGGAACTGCTCGCTCTGGTGCGCTGTGAGCTCGCGCACCATCCGCTCCTCCAGCGCCCGCACCTGCCCCGCGCACCCCGCCAGCAGCTCGCGTGCCTCGTCGGTGAGCAGGATCAGCAGTTCGCGCCGGTTGCGCGGATTGCGCTCGCGGCGGACCAGCCCGCGCCCCTCCAGTGAGCGGACCAGATCGGCGATCGACTGCGCGGTGACGAAGGAGTCCCGGGCCAGCTGTGCGGCCGACAGGCCGTCGTGTCGCTCCAGGACGGTGAGAGCGGTGTACTGGAGAGCGGTGATGCCGTACGGCCTGACCAGCTCGTCCAGTCGTGAGCGGACGACCAGCTCCACCTGCTTGACCATGTACAGCAGGGACGGGAGCGCCTTTGTCGCGGGGGCGCCAACCAGGGATTCAGCCATGGATTCACCCTAGAGCATTGACAGGAAACCTGTCTGTAATGAGACTGCGGACCAGACGAGAAACCAACAGGAATCCTGTTGGTTGAAATCTTGGCAACGATGCTGAGGAGTGGCGATGACCGCCTTCGAGATCGAACCCGGCCGCCTGTTCGTCGGGGGGCAGTGGCGCGAGGCCGCCGACGGAGCGCGCACCGAGGTGGTCGACCCGTCCCGGGGCCGGGTCGTCACCACCGTCGCCGAGGCCGGCCCCGCCGACGTGGACGCGGCCGTCCGCGCCGCCCGCGAGGCCTTCGACAGTGGCCGCTGGTCCGGGCTCAGCGGCCGGGAACGCGGCCGGATCCTGCACCGCGTCGCCGAACTCATCCGCGAGAACGCCGACGAACTCGCACGGCTGGAGAGCCTCGACGTCGGCAAGCCCATCACCCTGTGCCACGCCGTCGACATCACCAACGCGGCCAACGACTACGAGCACTACGCCGCCCTCGCCTTCTCCCTCGACGGCGCCACCCGCGACACCCCGCTCAACGCCCTCGCCTACACCAAGCGCGAGCCGCTCGGCGTGGTCGCCGCGATCACCCCCTTCAACTTCCCCCTGATCCTCGCCGGTTCGAAGCTCGCCCCCGCCCTCGCGGCCGGCAACACCGTGGTCCACAAGCCCGCCGACGAGACCCCGCTCAGCGCCCTCTACATGGCCGGACTGTTCCAGCGGGCCGGCGTCCCGGACGGGGTCGTCAACGTCGTCACCGGCACCGGACCGGTCGCCGGCGAGGCCCTGCTGCGGCACGCGGGCGTCGACAAGATCGCCTTCACCGGCTCCACCGCGGTCGGCCGGCACGCCGCGAGCGTCGCGGGCGAGCACCTCAAGCCCGTCACCATGGAACTCGGCGGCAACGCGGCCCACATCGTCTTCGAGGACGCCGACCTGGAGAAGGCCGTCGGCGCGGTCATCAAGGGCTTCGTCTTCAACACCGGCCAGTTCTGCATGGGCGGGCCCCGCCTCCTGGTCGCCCGGCCCGTCTACAGCACCCTCCTCAACATCCTCGCCGACGCCGTCCCCGGCGTACCGCTCGGCGACCCCCGGCTGCCCGAGACCGTCGTGGGCCCGATGGCGGGGGAGCGGCATCTGCGCAAGGCCGAGGAGTACGTCGACCTCGCCCGCAAGGAAGGCGCCCGCATAGTCTGCGGCGGCGAACGCCTCGACCTCGACGGCGGCTACTACTACAAGCCCACCGTCATCGCCGACCTCGCCAACGACTCCCGGGTGATCCAGGAGGAGATCTTCGGACCGGTCCTCACCGTGCAGCCCTTCGACACCGAGGACGAGGCCGTCGCACTCGCCAACTCCACGCCCTACGGCCTGGCTTCGGGCGTCCAGACCGGCAACCTCGCCCGCGCCCACCGCATCGCCGACCGCCTCCAGGCGGGCATCGTCTGGGTCAACGACTGGGCGATGCTCGACCCCAACGTCCCCTTCGGCGGCGTCAAGGACTCCGGCTTCGGCCGCGAGTACGGCCCCGAGGGCCTGGCCGCCTACACCCGGACCAAGTCCGTCGTCGTCTCGCTCGACTGACCACGCCCACCTAGGAGTTCCCACGATGTCCACCACCACGCGCGCGGCCGTCGTCGAGTCGGGCGGCGCGCCCTTCCGGCTCACCGACGTCGAACTGACCGAGCCCGGCCCGCACGAGGCGCTCGTCCGGGTCGTCGCGACCGGCCTGTGCCACACGGATCTCGGAGTGGCGAGCGGCGGACTGCCCTTCCCGCTCCCTGGAGTTCTCGGTCACGAGGGCGCCGGTGTCGTCGAGGAGGTCGGCTCCGCCGTCACCGGGGTCGCACCCGGCGACCATGTCGTGCTGTCCTTCACGTCCTGCGGCGACTGCCGTAACTGCCAGGGCGGACACCCCGCCTACTGCGCGACCTGGCTGCCGCTCAACCTCATCGGCGGTCGCCGCGCCGACGGCAGCAGCACCATCAGCCGGGACGGACAGCCCCTCGGCGGCCACTTCTTCGGCCAGTCCTCGTTCGCGGAGCGGGCGTTGGTCGACGAACGCAGCCTCGTGAAGGTCGACCCGGATGTGCCGTTGGAGTCGATCGCCCCGCTGGGCTGCGGAGTTCAGACCGGCGTCGGTGCCGTCTGGAACGTCCTCAAGCCCCGGCTCGGCGACACGATTGTGGTGCTGGGCGCCGGAGCGGTCGGCCTGTCGGCCGTGATGGCCGCCGCGCTGACGCCCGCCACCCGGATCATCGCCGTCGACAAGGTCGCCGAACGCCTGCTGCTGGCGAAGGAGTTGGGTGCCACCCACACCGTCAACGCCGGTGAGGCCGACCTCGGTGAGACCCTCGCGGTGCTGACCGACGGGCAGGGTGCCGACGGCATCGTCGAGACCACCGGCAGTGTCGCCGTCCTCCGCCAGGGCGCCGACGCGCTCGCCGCCCGGGGCACGCTGGTCGTCGTGGGGGCGCCGCCGTTCGGCAGCGAAGTCGCCCTGGACGTCAACGGGTTGATCCCCGGGAGGCGGATCGTGGGACTCACCCTCGGCGACAGCGAGACGCAGAGCTTCATCCCCGCGCTGGTGCGGCTGGTGAAGGAGGGGCGGCTGCCGCTGCACCGCCTGATCAGCACCTATCCGTTCGCGGACATCGACCGGGCGGTACGGGACATGAGCGCGGGCAAGGCCATCAAGCCCGTGCTCACGTTCTGAACCCATCGGTCCGGCCGACTCAGTCGACCGTCAGCACCAGCTTGCCCGTGGTGCGGCCGGTGTCACCGAGCGCGTGCGCCTCGGCGGCACCGGCCAGCGGGAACGTCCCGGCGATCGTCGCCCGCAACTTCCCCGCCTCGACGAGGTCCGCGACGGCCTGGAGATCGGCGCGGTCGGCGTCCACGAGCATCCGCACCGCCCGCACCCCCAGCCGCTCGGCCTCCTCATGGAATTCCGCGCCGCCGATCGGCAGGATCGAGATCACCACCCCGCCCGGCCGCAGGACCCGCAGTGAACTGACCGCGTTGTCACCGCCGAGCGTGTCCAGGACGACGTCCACGTCCTTCACGGCCTCGGTGAAGTCCGTCTCGCGGTAGTCGATCACCTCGTCCGCGCCCAGCTCGCGCAGGAAGTCGTGCTTGCCCGCGCTGGCCGTGCCGATGACGTACGCGCCGTGCGCCTTCGCGATCTGCACGGCCACATGACCGACCCCGCCGGCCGCCGCGTGGATCAACACCCGCTGCCCCGGCCGGAGTTCCGCGTTCTCCACCAGCGCCTGCCACGCGGTCAGCGAGACCAGCGGCAGCGCGCCCGCCTGGACGTGGTCGACGGCGGCCGGCTTGTGGACGAAGCCGCGGGCCGGGGCGGCGACGTACTCCGCGTGCGAGCCGTGGCCCCACGGGTAGGACAGCATCCCGAAGACCTCGTCGCCCGCCTTGAAACGGGCGACCCCGACGCCCACCGCCTCGACGACGCCGGAGACGTCCCAGCCCAGGACGAACGGCGGTTCGCCGAGGAATCCGCCGGTCTGGCGGTGCTTCCAGTCGGTGGGGTTGAGTCCGGCGGCCCGTACCCGGATCAGGATCTCGTTGGCCCGCGGGGCGGGCTTCGCCACCTCGACCGCTTCGAGGACCTCGGGACCGCCGAGGACTTGCTGACCGACGGCTCGCATGGTGTTCACAGTGCTCATGGTCGACCAGCCTGCCGGGAGCCGCCCGCCAAGAAAATGGCAGGATGGTCAGTCTTCGATAGGATCGTGCCATGCAGCAGCGTGTGGAACGGGTCGTGGTCCTGGCGCTCGACGGCGTCTACCCCTTCGAGCTGGGCATCCCCAGCCGCATCTTCGGCGCCGCCGACGGCCGCTACGAGGTGCTGACCTGCACCGTCGACGGCCGCCCGGTGCGCACCAACGCGGACTTCTCGATCACCGTCGAGCACGGCCCCGAGATCCTGGAGACGGCCGACACGGTGGTGGTCGCGTCCATGGCGTCCGACCGCATCCCGATCGGACTGCCCGACGAGATCGCCGCCGCGCTGGCCCGCATCCGCCCGGACGCGCGGATCGTCTCGATCTGCACCGCCGCCTTCGTGCTGGCCGCGGCAGGCCTCCTCGACGGTCGCCGCGCCACCACCCACTGGTACTCCGTGGACCGCTTCCGGGCCGAGTATCCGCAGGTCGACCTCAACCCGGACGTGCTCTTCGTCCACGACGGCCGTATCCTCACCTCCGCCGGAGCGGCCTCCGGTGTCGATGTCTGCCTGCACATCGTGCGCACCGACCACGGCAGTGAACTCGCCAACTTCGTCGCCCGCTGCTGTGTCGTCCCCCCGTTCCGGGACGGCGGCCAGGCCCAGTACATCCGACGGCCGGTCCCCGAGACCGGCGCCACCGGCACGGCCGCCACCCGCGAGTGGGCCCTTGCCCGCCTGGACGAGCCCCTCGCCCTGAACGACCTGGCCCGCCACGCCGGCATGAGCCTGCGCACCTTCGCCCGCCACTTCAACGACGAGGTCGGCCTCAGCCCCGGCCGCTGGCTGATCCAGCAGCGGGTGGCCCGTGCCCGCGACCTGCTGGAGGGCAGCGACCTCTCGGTCGACCAGATCGCCGGCCGCGTCGGCTTCGCGACGGGCGCGTCCCTGCGCCAGCATCTGCACGCGGCGATCGGGGTCTCCCCGCAGGCCTACCGGCGGACGTTCCAGGAGACCCGGTGAGCCGGCGAACCGGTCAGCTGCTGACCCGCTGACCCGCTGACACCAGGTCCCAACCGGCCTTACGTCAGCGGCTCATGTGCAGCGCGACCAGCAACTGCCAGACCTGGTCGGCGATTTCCTCCGGCGTCCCCTCCAACAGCCCGTGCAGCCAGTCGGCCAGCACCCCGCCGAAGGTCCCGGCGACCGCCGAGGCGACCAGCGGGGCGTCGGCCGCGCCCGCGAGTTCGCGCTCGCGGAGGCTGTAGGCGCGCAGGTCCCGGTGCAGCACCAGACCCAGCGGACCGCCCCCGCCCGCGCTCAACAGGGCGCGGTACAGGGCCGCGTGGGGGAGCAGACCGGTGAAGAACTCCGACAGCGCGGGCGGCGCGTGCACCGGGTCGGGCCGGCCGCGCCAGGCGTGCAGTGCCTCCACCGCGTCCCGTACGACATCCGCGCAGGCGTCGACCGCGAGCGCCTCCAGGCCGTCGTAGTGGACGTAGAACGTGGCCCGGCCGATCCCGGCCCGGCGGACCAGGGCGGCGACGCCGACCTCCGCCAGGGGGTGTTCGGCGCACTCGTCGAGGAGGGCCTGGCGCAGCCGGGCCCGGGTGCGGGCGGCCCGCGGGTCCTCGGGCTCGGCGCGGCTCACCGCGCGATCAGTACGGCGGCCAGGGCCAGCGCGCCAGGCAGCGCCTGCGCGAACAGGATGCGCCGGTTCGCCGTCACCGCGCCGTAGACGCCCGCGACCACGACACAGCTCAGGAAGAAGACCTGGGCGCGGAAGCCGGTCGGGTCGGCGGCGATCAGGCCCCAGATCAGGCCCGCGGCGAGGAAGCCGTTGTACAGCCCCTGGTTGGCGGCCATCGGCGCGGTGGCCCTAGCCATCTCGGGGTCGAAGCCGTGCAGACCGCGCCCGGGCTTCTTCTGCCACAGGAACATCTCCAGCACCAGGATGTACAGATGCAGCGCGGCCACCAGGCCCACCAGCACGTTCGCGAGCGTTTCCACGATCAGCCGACCCCTCGTCGTATTGGACAGGTGTCCACTATAGCTGGACACCTGTCCATGTACGACCGCTCGGGTCAGGCGCCGTCCGCCGCGTACACCTCCGCCCCGCCCACGTAGGTGAGCGCCACCCGCGCCTGCGCGATCTCCTCCGGCGGCGCCTCGAACGGGTCGCGGTCCAGGACCACCAGATCCGCCAGCGCGCCCACCGCCACCCGGCCGGTGTCGTCCAGATGGTTCGCGTACGCCGAACCCGCGGTGTACGCCGTGAACGCCTCGGCGAGCCCGATGCGCTCGCCCGGCAGGAACACCGGACCGGTGCCGCCCGGCTCGACCCGGTTGACCGCGACATGGACGCCGTGCAGCGGATCGGGACTGCTCACCGGCCAGTCGCTGCCCGCCGCGAGAGTGGCCCCGGACCGCAGCAGCGCCCCGAACGGGTACTGCCACAGGACGCGTTCGGGCCCGAGGAACGGAATCGTCAGCTCGTCCATCTGCGGTTCGTGCGCGGCCCACAGCGGCTGGATGTTCGCGACCGCGCCGAGCCGCGCGAACCGCGCCACGTCGTCCGGGTGCACGACCTGGAGATGCGCCAGATGCGGCCGGGTGTCACTCGGCCCGTTCGCCTCCCGCGCCGCCTCGACCGCGTCCAGCGCGCCGCGTACGGCCCGGTCGCCCAGCGCGTGGAAGTGGCACTGGAACCCGAGCGCGTCCAACTCGACGACGTACTTGGGCAGTTGCTCCGGGTCGATGAAGCTGGTGCCCCGATTGGCCGTGGCGCAGCCGCACTTGTCGAGGTACGGGTCGAGCAGAGCGGCGGTGCCGGTCTCGGCGACCCCGTCCAGCATCAGCTTCACACTGCCCGCGCGGAACCGCCCGTGGCTCAACGCGGCTCGCCGCTCCACGAGTTCGGGTATCTGCTCGGCCCCGCGCTCGCGGTCCCACCACAGCGCGCCGACCACCCGGGCGGTGAGCGAGCCGTCGCGGGCCGCCGTCAGATACGCGTCCGACGGATCGGCCATCCCCGCGAACCTGCCGACGATCGCGTCCTGCCAGGCCGTGACGCCGAGCGCGTGCAGATGCCGCTGGGCGTGCAGCAGCGCGGCCAGCCGGTCGGCGGGCGTGGTCGCCGGCGTGAGCCTGCCGACCAGCTGCATCGCCCCTTCCTGGAGCGTCCCGGCCGGTTCGCCCGCCGCGTCCCGCTCGATCCGCCCGTCCGCCGGATCGGGCGTGTCCCGGGTGATCCCCGCCAGTTCCAGGGCCCGGCTGTTGACCCACGCGCCGTGGTGGTCCCGGTTGGGCAGATAGACCGGCCGGTCCGGTACGACCGAGTCCAGCTGCTCCTTCGTCGGCGTGCCGCCCTCGAACGCCTCCATCGACCACCCGCCCCCGGTGATCCACTCCCGCTCGGGATGCGCGTCCGCGTAGGCGCGCACCGCGGCGAGCGTGTCCGCCGCGGTCTTCGTCCCGGTCAGATCGCACTGGGTCAGCTCAAGCCCCGCCGGCACCGGATGCACATGGGCGTCCTGGAACCCGGGCAGCAGCAACCGCCCCGCCAGATCGACGACTTGGGTGCCCGGTCCGGCGAGTTCGCGCACCTCGCCGTGGCCCACGGCGGTGATGCGGTCGCCGGTGACGGCCACGGCGTTGGCGGTGCGGCCCTCGGGGGTGAGGACATGGCCGTCGGTGAAGAGGAGGTCTGCGTGCATGGTCCGTTTCCTTGCGGGGGTCATGAAGAGGTGACGAGCAGCTGCGGCGCGTCGGCGTCGGTGCCCCGGCCGGACTGGAAGTAGGGCGACTTGCGTACCCACTTCGCCCAGGCGGCGGCCACGAAACCCGACGCGATCATCACGGCCGGGGTGAGCAGCAGGAACCAGCCGTTGTCCGCGCTGACTTCGAGGTGGTCGGTGGAGGTGTAGAAGGACCAGGCGAGATAGCCGCCGAGCCCCAGCAGCGCCAGCGCGCTCAGGGTGGGCAGCACGACCGCGCGGATGCCCTGCCGCCAGTCCTCCTGGAGGAGCGAGCGGAAGCGCACGGCGGCGGCGAGGGCGGTGAGCGCGTAGGAGAGGGCGACGACGATGCCCACGGCGTTCACCGTCGCCATGATCATGTCGGCGAGACGCGGAATCACCAGGGCCAGTGCCGCGACCGCCGTCGCCAGCGCGCCGATCAGCAGGGTGCCCAGGGCCGGAGTGCCGTAGCGCGCGCTGACCTTGGACCAGACGGGGCCGAGGGTGCGGTCGCGGCTCATCGCGAACATGCCCCGCGCGGTGGGGATCACGCCCGACTGGAGGGAGGCGACCGCCGAGAACATCAGGGCCACCAACGGCAGCGCGGCCAGCGGTTGCGAGGCGAGGCGGTCGCCGAAGTAGGCCAGGCCCTGAGCGCCGTGGCCCGCCAACTCGCCCTCGGACAGCACCCGTTGGAAGGCGATCGAACCGAGCAGGAACAGCCCCAGCATGGTCACGAGGGTGATCAGCCCGGCCCGGGAGGCGTCGCGCGGGTCGCGCACCTCCTCGTTCACGGTGAACGCGGCCTCGAATCCCCAGTAGCAGAACACCGAGAGCAGCAGGCCCTGCGCGAGCGCCGACGCCGAGGGGATCGCGAAGGGGTCGAACCAGCTCAGGCTGAAGGAGTGCGGGCCGGTGACGATGCCGTAGCCGCAGAAACCGAGCAGGACGACGTACTCGAAGATCAGCAGTCCGGTCTGGAGGCGGGCGGCGGTGCGGACGCCGGTGACCGCGGTGAGGGTGACCGCGACCAGCACGACGATGCCGACCGCGGTCGTCTGCGCCGTCGAGCCCGGGTCGAGCGCGAGGCCGGCCAGCCGGTGCACTCCGGCCTCCCCGGCGAGCTGGATCATCGCCGAACCGGTGACCGCCGTGGTGTACGCGAGGAACGCGATCGTCGCGACGATGTTCACCCAGCCGACCAGGAAGCCCAGCCACGGAGTGAGCGAACGGCCCACCCACACATAGCCGTTGCCCGCGTTCGGCTCGACCTTGTTGAGCCGGGAGTAGGCGCCCGCGATGCCCAGGATCGGCAGGAAGGCCAGCAGCATGATGGCCGGCAGATGCAGCCCGACCACCCCGGCGGTCACACCGAGACCGATGCCGATGCTGGTGGTCGCGGCCGTGCTGGACGCGGCGATGGCGACGCCGTCCAGCAGACCGAGGGACTTGCGCAGTGCGGGCCCCGACGGGGGTGGCGTGTCGATCATGGCGTGCTCTCCGCTCGCACCGGGGGGCCCGAACGGCCCCGGTGAACGCACATGAAACTGCGCGGGCCCTTAACAGGTCAACGGTGTTGTCATAAGGTGCGGACACCCGGAACCGAACAGCGAGGAGGTGCCGGATGAGCGACCGTGTCGTCCCGGCCGCCGACCGGCGGCGCAGACGCCCCACCAAACAGGGTGTCGTCCTGTCCGAGGAACTGATCGTCGAGACCGCCCTCAGGCTCATCGAGGAGCACGGCGTCGAGGCGCTCTCGGTCCGCCGGCTCGGCCGCGCCCTCGGCGCCGACCCCAGCTCCCTGTACCGCTACTTCCGGCACACCGACGACCTGATGCTGGCCGTCGCCGACGAGCTGATCGGCCGCACCCTGCGCGTCTGGCGGCCCACCGGCGACTGGCTGGCCGACCTGCGGGACCTTGGCCTGCGCATGCACGCGGGCGCCCTCGCGCACCCGAGGGCGGCGATGCTCAGCTCCTACCGGGTGACCGGGCGGGTCTACGAGATCCAGGCCGTGGAGACCATCCTCGGGGTGCTGCGCGGGGCCGGCTTCCCCGACGCCGACGCGGTGCGGATCTACCACGCCTACGTCGACCAGGCCCTCGCCTTCGGCGCCCTCGACTCCGCGAACACGGCGCTGCCGAAGTCCGCCCGCGAGGCCGAGGCCGCCGTATGGCGGGCGATGTACGCCCGGCTGCCCGCCGACACGCATCCGCACATCGCGGCCACGGCCCGCCATCTCGTGGCCACCATGCGGCACAGCTCCTACCCGGCGGCGCAGGACATGCTGCTGAGCGCGGCGGCGGCGCGGCTCGCCGAGATCCGGGCGGCCGGGACGGACTGAACGCCCACCGCTCCTGTGCGGGGCTCCGGCATCAACTGACCGAACGGGGATACCCGTTGGGTGCGCCGCAACCGGACCCGACGCTTGCGCGCCCGGACTCTCGGAGGAACCATGCCACTCGTCAACGCAAGCTTCGTGGTGCTCGACGCGGTCGAGCCGGAGAAACTCGCCGTGTTCTACACGGAGTTGCTCGACGGCGAACAGACGGACATCTCGCTCGACCAGGTGGAGATCCGGGGCGCCGACGGCACCCGGCTGGCCTTCCGTCGCGACGCCGGCGCCATCCCGCCGAGCTGGCCCCGCGCCGAGAACAACCAGCAGGTCCATCTGGACTTCCTGGTGGAGGACCTGGACGAGGCGGAGCGCAGGATCATCGGCCTCGGCGGACGGGCGCTGGAGACCAAGGACATGCCGGGCCCCTACGAGGAGCGCGTGTACGCGGACCCGGCCGGCCACTCCTTCACCCTGCGCCCGACGCCTGAACAGGCCTGAGCCTCCTCGGCATCCGGCGCCTCGACACCCCTACTCCCGAACACCCCTACTCCCGGCCGCCCTTGTCCTTCGCCGGCCAGACACCGGTGGAACGCTCGATGGCCTTCGCGCCGGTCCGGTCCGCCGCGCTGCGGGCCACCGCGAACAGGGCGCCCTGGAGCGCGGCGGCGAACAGGATCTCGCCCCAGCCGCGGTTGCGGTCCAGCGGGTCGGGAGCGTCCTCCTCGTGCCGGATCGCCTTCCACGCGGCACGGAAGGCACGGCCCGCGAGGGCGCCGCTGACCATGCCCAGGACCAGGCCGACGGGCTGGTAGACGAGGGGGAGTTTCTTCTTCTTGGTCTTGGCCACGAGTGTCTCCTTCTGCGCACGTGCCGGTCGGCACCCCGACGGTGTCATCGAAACCGGGGCTCCGGTAGAGGGTGTGACCACCACCCTCGGGACCCGCGTCACCGTCCACGTGGCACTCGGTGGCCGACAGCCTCGACGATCACCTGCCGGGTGGTGCGGGAGGCAGCGGAAAGCCCCGCCGCGACGGGGGAGCGCGGCGGGGCCTGAACGTCGGGTGCCCGGCGGGCACCCGTTCATGCGCCTCGGGACGGGAAACTTCCCGGCGGACGCGGAACCGCTCCCGGCGTCAGCTCTCGTCGGCCGGTTCGAGGACGAAGACGGGGATCTGCCGGTCCGTCTTCGTCTGGTACTCGGCGTAGGGGGGATACGCGGCGACCGCCCGCTCCCACCACTCGGCCTTCTCGTCGCCGGTGACCTCGCGGGCGGTCAGGTCCCACTTCTGCGGGCCGTCCTGAAGCTCCACCCGGGGGTCGGCCTGGATGTTGAAGTACCAGACCGGGTGCTTGGGCGCGCCGCCCTGCGAGGCGACCACGGCGTACTGCCCGTCGTGCTCGACCCGCATCAGCGGGGTCTTCCGGATCTTCCCGCTCTTGGCGCCCACGGTCGTCAGCAGGATGACGGGCAGGCCCGTGTCCATCAACGTCGTCCCCTTGGTGCCACCGGAGCTCTCGTACAGCTCCACCTGGTCGCGCACCCACTGGCTCGGGCTGGGTTCGTACTCGCCCTCAAGAGGCATGGCATCCGTCCCATCTCGCGTTCTACGGCTGTCTCGCACCGTGATTCAACACCAGCCGCCGCCCGATTCATCCGCACCGCGACTCTCTTCGGCCACGCCCCCTCCATCGGACGACGCCGGGGAAAACACGCCGTCGACCAGGACACGCGCGATCTCGGCGAGATCCGGCTGGCCCGCAGGTCCGTCGGGCGGCCGGATCGCGCCAGGTTCGCCCGGCGGCCCGGCGGCCGGGGGAGGGCGATCGTCCGGTGTCACACGCACGCGGACAGCCTCGCCGCGGCCCGTGCCTTCAGCGGCGGACCGGGTGCGCGGTGATCGCGGGACCGGACGAACCGGACCGTCGGGTTCAGCCAGATTGTAGGGACCACCGATCTGGCCGAACTTGAGGTGGCCCTATAGGTGCCTCGGGCATCTAATGAAGATCGGCACGACGCACTTCTTCGTCTGCGAGGTCTTCCATGACGGATCTGACGGATCTGACAACTCCGACCGACCCGACCGTCCCGACCGAACCCGTCGCCTTCCCCCAGAGCCGCACCTGCCCGTACCACCCGCCATCCGGTTACGACCCCCTCCGCGCCGACCGTCCGCTGAGCCGCGTCACCCTCTACGACGGCAGCCCGGCCTGGCTGGTCACCGGTCACGCCGTCGCCCGCGCGCTCCTCGCCGACCAGCGCCTGTCCTCCGACCGCACCCGCCCCGGCTTCCCCGCCACCACCCCGCGCTTCGCGGCGTTCCGGGAGCGGACGGCGGCCCTGGTCGGCGTCGACGACCCCAAGCACCGCACCCAGCGCCGCATGATGATCCCCGGATTCACCGTCAAACGCGCCACGGCGATGCGGCCCGACATCCAGCGGATCGTCGACGAACGGCTCGACGCGATGACCGCCCGGGGCGGGCCCGTCGACCTGGTGCCCGCGTTCGCGCTGCCCGTGCCCTCGATGGTGATCTGCGCGCTGCTCGGCGTCCCGTACGCCGACCACGAGTTCTTCGAGGCGCAGTCCCGACGGCTGCTGCGCGGACCCGGGGCCGAGGAGACCCGGGACGCGCGCGCCCAACTCGACCAGTACCTGGGCGAGTTGATCGACCGCAAGCAGCGGGAACCGGGCGACGGACTGCTGGACGACCTGATCCGGGAGCAGTTGCACGAAGGCGCCCTGGACCGGGCCGAGTTGGTATCGCTCGGGCTCATCCTCCTGGTCGCGGGGCACGAGACGACCGCCAACATGATCTCCCTCGGCACCTTCACACTGCTGCGCCACCCCGAGCGGCTGGCCGAACTCCGCGCCGATCCACGGTTGTTGCCGGACGTGGTCGAGGAACTGATGCGGATGCTGTCGATCGCGGACGGCCTGATGCGGCTGGCCGTCGAGGACATCGAGGTGGACGGCGTGACCATCCGGGCCGGCGAAGGCGTGCTCTTCTCGACCTCGGTCGTCAACCGCGACGAGGCCGTCTACCCCGCCCCGGACGCCCTGGACTGGCACCGCCCCACCCGCCACCACATCGCGTTCGGCTTCGGCATCCACCAGTGCCTCGGCCAGAACCTGGCCCGCGCCGAACTGGAGATCGCCCTGCGCAGCCTCTTCGACCGGCTGCCCACGCTGCGCCTGGCCGCACCGGCGGAGGAGATCCCCTTCAAACCGGGCGACACGATCCAGGGGATGCTGGAACTCCCCGTGACCTGGTAAGAGGCTGCGCTCCATGCACACCGAAAACACCGAAATCCACATCGACAAGGACCTCTGCATCGGGGCGGGCCAGTGCGCCCTGGCCGCCCCGGGCGTGTTCACCCAGGACGACGACGGCTACAGCACGGTGCTGCCCGGCAAGGAGGACGGCGCCGACGACCCGATGCTCCGCGAGGCGGCCCGCGCCTGCCCGGTCACCGCGATCACGGTGACCGGCTGACCCGGCGGGCCGACTCGGCGGGTCGACCGGGCGGGCCGACCGGGGTTTCCCGTGGGGCCCGCCGGAGCTTCCCGTGCGGCCCGGCCGGAGCTTCCCGTCCGGGCCGGTCAGCCCGCCGTCCCCAGTACGGCCACTTCCACACCCCGCAGCCGCTCCCGGTCCGCGATCACCTCGTACGCCGTGACCCGCCCGCCCTCGACGCTCACGCGAAGCGCGAGCAGCAGTCGTCCGCCCGGGGCGACCACGATGCCCGCGTCCCCGTCGACGAGGGCGAGCGCGGCGAACCGGGTCCGGGCGCGCAGCAGCACCGTCCCCTCGGCGACCGCGCGGGCCCCGCGCAGCTCGGCCGGGACGCCGGGCGGCAGCGCGGCCGGTTCGGCGTGCCGGACCACGTCCGGGGCCAGCACGTCGAGCAGCGCGCCGAGGTCACCGCCCCGCGCGGCGGCGAGGAAGGCCCCGACGACCTCCCGGTGCCGGTCCAGTTCCGCGCCCGGCACCACGGGCGTGCCCCGCACCTTGTGCCGGGCCCGGCTGGCGAGCTTCTTCGCGGCGGGCAGTGAACGGTCCAGCACCGCCGCGATCCGGTCGAACGGCACCGCGAACAGATCGTGCAGCACGAACGCGACCCGCTCGGCCGGCCCCAGCGCGTCCAGCACCACCAGCAGCGCGAGCCCCACCGAGTCGGCGAGCACGGCCTCGTCCTCGGGCAGTTCACCGGTACTGGGCTCGGGCGGCCGGTCGCCGTAGGGGTCCTCCCGGCGGGACGCGCGGGCGCGCAGCATGTCGAGGCAGATGCGGGAGACGACCGTCGTCAGCCAGGCGGGCAGGTTGTCGATGCCGTCGCCGCCCGCGCGGCTCAGTCGCAGCCAGGCCTCCTGGACCGCGTCGTCCGCCTCGCCGAGCGAGCCCAGCATGCGGTAGGCGACGGCCCGCAGCCGTCCGCGCTCCGCCTCGAACCGCTCGGCCAGTTCGTCGTGCCCGTGCATGGGTCACCTTTCCTCGTCGTGCTCCGTCACCCCTGTGACGCATCCGAACCGACCGAGGTGACCACGTCATGCTGCTGCACATCGACTCCAGCGCCGATTCGACCGCCGACTCCGTGACCAGGCGACTCACCGAGACCTTCGTACGGGCCCACGGCGCGGCGGACCACCGGCACCGCGACCTGTCCGCCGAACCGGTGCCGCCGATCACCCCCGCCTACACCACCCTCGGCCGCCGCGTGGAACGCGAGGGCTTCGTTCCGCCGGCGAAGGTCCCCGCCCTGATCGAGACCGCCGCCGAGCGGCGCGAGTGGGACCTGACCCGCCCGTACATCTCCGAACTCCTCGCCGCCGACACCCTGTTGCTCGGCGTCCCGATGTACAACCTCTCCGTCCCCGCGAGCCTGAAGGCGTGGATCGACCGCGTCACCTTCCCCGGCGCGCTCACCGATCCGGACACCGGCGAGAGCCTGCTGCGGGACACCCGGGTGGTCGTGGTCATGGCCCGCGGCGGCGGTTACGGCCCCGGCACCCCGCGCGGGCACCTCGACTTCCAAACGCCTTATCTGAAGGCCTACTTCGGCAACCTGGGCGTACCGCCGGAGCATCTGCACCTCGTCGCCGCCGAGCTGACCCGGGTCGACGTGATGCCCCGCCTGGCGGGCCTTGAGCATGTGGCGGCGGACTCTCTCGACCGGGCCCGCGCCACGCTCACGACCCTCGCCGCCGTCTGACCTCAGCAGGCCCGCAGCAGTGTCCGGACCGCCTCGCGCGCCTCCGCCGCGGGCTCCGCGTCGCCGGTGATGCCCGCTGTGACCATGGCCCCCTCGGCGAGCAGGAACACCTGCCCGGCCAGTGCGGCGGGCAGGTGCGCGTCCGCCACGAGACCGGCCAGATAGTCGCGGAACGCCCCTTTGTGCGCGCGGACTTGGGCCACCACCCGCTCCGAGCTCGCGCCCAGTTCGCCGTAGGAGTTGATCCACGCGCAGCCGCGGAAGCCGGCCTCGCCGAACCACTCCTCCAGCCAGTCGAAGACGGCCGGAATCCGCTCCCGTGGATCTTCGTGCCGTTCGACGTGCTCGGCGAGGCGTGCACGCCAGCGCAGGTCACGGCGTTCGAGATACGCCTCCACCAACTGGTCCTTCGCGGGGAAGAGTTGGTAGAGCCGCTTGAGTGAGAGCCCCGAAGCGGTGCGCACGGCGTCCATCCCGACGGCCTGCACACCCCGGCCGTAGAACAGTTCCTCGGCGGCGTCCAACGCCTGCTCCCGGGCGACCGCGCTGTCCATCGAAGAACTCCTCCTTGACCTGAGAACGACCGTTCTCTACGTTAGCAGTCGTCCGGAGAACGCACGTTCTCGCTCTCGTTCCCCCTCTGGAGACGACCATGGCCGACCGCCCGCCCCTCCCGCCCTTCACCCGCGAGACCGCAGCGCAGAAGGTGCTGGCCGCCGAGAACGCCTGGAACACCCGCGACCCGGAACGCGTCGCGCTCGCCTACTCGGAGGACTCCGTCTGGCGCAACCGGGACACCTTTGTCACCGGCCGCGCCGAGATCGTCGCCTTCCTCACCGCCAAGTGGGAGCGCGAGCACGAGTACGCCCTGCGCAAGGACCTCTGGGCCTACGACGGCAACCGCATCGCGGTCCGCTTCCAGTACGAGTGCCGGGACGCCGACGGGCAGTGGTGGCGGTCGTACGGCAACGAACTCTGGGAGTTCGACGAGCACGGCCTGATGACCCGGCGCGAGGCGAGCATCAACGACGTGGCCATCGAGGAGAGCGACCGCCGCATCTTCGGAACCCGCCCCGAGGCCGAGCGCGAGGACACCTTCCCGCTGCACTAGTCCTAAGCTCCCCGGATGACCGCACAGGACTCGAAACCCTTCCTCTACGTCGTCGTCTGCGCCGCCGGTGTCGCCGTGGACGTCGGCAGGCTGATCGCCGCCGCGCAGGAACGGGGCTGGGAGGTCGGGGTGTTCGCGACCCCGGTCGCGATGGGCGGGTTCTTCGACACGGCCGCCGTCGAGGCGCGGACCGGCCGCCCGATCCGCTCGGCGTGGCGAACTCCCGGGGATCCGCGCCCCTTTCCGCCCCCGGACGCCGTGATCGTGGCGCCCGCCACCTTCAACACGATCAACAAATGGGCGTCCGGAACGGCGGACACCCTCGCCCTCGGTACCCTCTGCGAGGCCTACGGCCTCGGTGTCCCGACCGTCGTACTCCCTTGTGTGGGCGACGCGTTGGCCGCCCACCCCGCCTACCGGGCGAGCACGGCCAGGTTGCGCGAGATGGGCGTCCGCTTCGGGGAGCCGTACTCCGGCGCGGCCCAGGAGGACGGCGGGCGGCCGGAGTTCGGCTGGACGAAGGCGCTGGACCTGCTCCAGGAACGGGATCAGGAACAGGAACAGGAACAGACCTAGGAGCAGGTCACCGTGGGTCCGGCCAGCATGCCCCCGGTGTAGAGCGTCTGGCCCTGCGGCATCCAGTACCCCAGCTTCGAAACCACCGTGGAACAGCGGGACTTGAGGGCGACCCGGACCACCACGGTGTCCGGGTGCCCCGGCTGGAGGTCGGTCAGCGCGCAGTCCAGGGCGTGCGGGAGCCGGTCCTGCGCGGGATGGCGGCCGATCAGCGGATTGACGCAACGGGCGTCGCTCGTGGTCAGTTCGGCCCCCGTGCCCTCCTCCGCGATGAGCCCGAACCGCGCGCTGCCGTCGCCCTCGGCACTGTGCCGTTCGACCGTGTACGTCAGCGTCGTCACGGAGTCCGGCCGCAGCGTGCTCCGGTCGACCGTGATGCCGTGCGTCGCCCTCGGCCTGGGCGCGGTCAGTGTGAGCGACGCGCGGACCGTGCCCTGCACATCCACTCCCTCGGGCAGCGAGCGGACGCGTACGGTGGCCGTGAAGTCGTACGTCCCCGGCCCCGGATACTGCCCCGAGCCGGGCAGCGTGCCCGACGCGACGATCTCGCCGCCGCGCCGCGCGGTCCAGGTGCCCGAGGTGCGGCACGCGTACTGGACGGTCGACCGGAGCCGCCGGCAGGTCGCGGGCGCCGACACCGCCATGGTCGGCGTGCCGCTGCCCGCGCAGAGACCGATCACGGCATGCGCCCCGCGCGGCCCGTGCAGGGTGCCCGCGGGCGCGCACAGCGTCGACGGCGGCTCGGGCGCGGGCGGCACCGGGTCCGTGTCACCCCACGCGGGCGACATCAGGGCCAGCGGCAGCACGGCCGCCCCCAGCAGGATCCTCAGTCTGGTCCAAGCTCTCGGCACCGCGTTCCTCCCGTACGGCGACGACCGGCCGGGTGCCGGATCGTCCGCACCGAGGATGCGTGCCCCCGCGCACGGCCCGACCGCTCCCACGCCGGGCGGCCGGGGCCGGTCACACCAACGCCGGACGCCGTCCGGCGCCGCCCGCCGCCCCGCCCCGACGAAGTCGTACGCTCCAGAGCGGTACCGAACTCGACGGCAGGAGCAGCAACGATGCAGTACGTGAAGCTCGGTTCGACCGGCCTGGACGTCTCGCGGATCTCGCTGGGCTGCATGACCTACGGACTCCCGGACCGCGGCACCCACGAGTGGACCCTCGACGACGAGGCGTCGCGCCCGCTGATCCGGCAGGCGCTGGAGGCCGGGATCAACTTCTTCGACACCGCCAACGTCTACTCGGACGGCACCAGCGAGGAGATCACCGGCCGGGCGCTGCGCGACTTCGCCCGCCGCGACGAGGTCGTGCTCGCCACCAAGGTGCACGGCCGGACGCACCCGGGACCCAACGGCGCCGGGCTCTCCCGCAAGGCGATCATGGCGGAGATCGACCACAGCCTCGAACGCCTCGGCACCGACTACGTGGACCTCTACCAGATCCACCGCGCCGACCCGCACACTCCCGTCGAGGAGACCATGGAGGCGCTGCACGACCTGGTGAAGGCGGGCAAGGTCCGTTACATCGGGGCGAGTTCGATGTTCGCCTGGCAGTTCGCCAAGCACCAGCACATCGCGGAGCGGCACGGCTGGACCAAGTTCGTGTCCATGCAGAACCACTACAACCTCCTCTACCGCGAGGAGGAGCGCGAGATGCTGCCGCTCTGCGCGGACCAGGGCGTCGGCGTGCTGCCGTGGAGCCCGCTGGCGCGGGGCCGCCTCACCCGGGACTGGGGCACCACCACCGAGCGCAGCAGCAACGACAACTTCGGCAACCGCCTCTACCAGGACGGCGACCGGACGATCGTCGAGGCGGTCACCCGGATCGCCGCCGACCGGGGCGTCCCGCGCGCCCAGGTCGCCCTCGCCTGGCTGCTGGCCCAGGGCACGGTGGCCGCACCGATCGTCGGCGCGGCCAGGCCGCGGCACATCGAGGACGCCGTCGCCGCCGTCGAACTGGAGCTGAGCGACAAGGAGATCGAGGAACTGGAGCAGCCCTACACCCCGCACGCGATCAGCGGCCACTCCTGACGTATCGTCAACAAAGGCTGTCGTAGGCCTAGTTGATGTGGGACGTCAGTGCGGACCGGGCGGTGCGAACTCCGTGCCGCACGGGCCCGCGCCGGCGCTCTCGGCCAGCGGCACCCGTTCGCCGCTCATCGCGATCGTGCGGTAGAACGTCCCGATGCGGTCGGCCGAGCGGCCCACATAGTGCCCGATGAAGGAACGGCGGAAGCGGTCCGCGCTGCGATTGGGCTGCGAGCCGTGCACCAGGCTGCCGTTGAAGAACAGCACGTCCCCCGGCGCCATGTCGACCGGTACCGCCGACAGCCCGGGCGGCGGGGGAACGTACTCGCGCGCGAACGACACCCCGGGATCCGCCTCCTCCGGACAGAACACGTCCATGCGATGCGTGCCGGGCACGACCTCCAGGCCGCCGTTCTCCCGGTCGATCTCGTCGCAGGCGATCCACGCGGCCACACAGGTGCCCGGCTCGGCCCGCAGATAGAAGTTGTCCTGGTGCAGCGCCTGGCCCCGCGCCCCCGGCGGCTTGAAATAGAACATGCTCTGCGCGGCCAGCACCTCCTCGCCGAACAGGGCCTCCAGGACGTCCCGCAGCCGCGGATCCAGCAGGACGCGCAGCGCGAGGTCGTCGATCTCGTGCGGGTGCATCACCCTCGGGTGGGCGAGCAGCGGGTCGTCGCCGGGGCGTGGCGCGAAGTGGCCGGGCACCGGGCCCGCCGCGTGCAGTGCCGTGAACCGGGCGCAGAGCCGGTCGATTTCGTCGTAACTGAACAATCCGCGCGCGACCGTGAACCCGTCCTCCTCGAACGCGCCGATGTCCGTGGCTGTCATGCGGGACCTCCTCGGTGTGGTGTCACCACCACACTCTCAGGAGGCCGGGCGCCCGCCTATTGGTTGGTCATGAACTCCCCATCGGTGGGGGAGTGGCAGGTGTCAACTCCCGTGGCGGCAGTGTCCCGTCCGGCCGGGAGCCCGGCCGCTCGAACATGACCTGGGAAGACGGGAGAAAAGGCGGTCCCGGCGCCCGGAGCGGCGTTGGCGCCGGGCGGCCACCGGTCAATGGTTTTTGGATTTCCCGTGCGGATACGATGGCAATCCCGTAACGGACCGCATTGACGAATCGTCAAATGAATGGTCCCGGAACGCAATGCACAAAACGGAGGGAGACCTTGTTCCGTCTCGCTGACCTGTGCAAAGGTGTGCCTGTCGGCGTGCGGACAGCAGAATGATTCCCCCTCTGCGCGCACGAGGCCGCTCCCGTACGCCACCCCCCTTGCTTCAAAAGAGCTGCCCCAGGCGGATGTTGGAGTTGCCGTCAATCGGGCGGGCGGACCCTGTCGGCTCGTCGGCACAGTCGCATACCCGCCGGTATGGACCAATTCCGTGTTTCACCTGGAGGAATGCAGCCGTGACGGACCCAGGTCCCTCGAATTCCCCGACTTCCGCTCACCACTTCGAAGTGACCGACGAGCAGCTCAGCGCCGAGCTGAAGAAGTGGACGGGGACGACACCAGCGCTGCAACCGGTCGGCGAACTGCTGGACCGGCACTGGGAAGCCGCCTTCGCCTATGCGGGGCTGTGCACCGACGGGCCGCATCACGCCGGAATGCTCACCACGGCCGCTTTCACCCGGCTCTTCGGTGAATCCCTGCGGCAGTCCGGACCGACCGCCGCCTGGCGGCCCCAGGTACTGGTCACCGTCCGCCGTATCGCCGCGGAATGGGACACCGACCGCCGCCAGGAAATGCTCCACCCCGACCTGCGCTCGGTGGCCGGTGACGGCGACCGCGTCGCGGCCCGGCTGCTCCCGGTGCCCGAACGGCGGCTGCTCTCCCGGGCGTTCCAGCGGCTGCCGCACACCGCGCGCACCCTGCTGTGGCACCTTGAGGTCGAGTCCGAGCCGACCGCGACGGCCGCCGGACTCGTCGGCCTCGACGAGGAGGGCGCCCGCATCGAACTCGGCCGCGCCGTCGTCCGGTTGCGCGAGGAATGCCTCCAGGTCCACCGCGAACTCGCCCACGACGACGAGTGCCAGCTCTACATACGGCTGCTGGACGTCACCTTCCGGCGCGGCGGCGCCGAGGTCGACCCGGACCTCGGCATGCACCTCACGGTCTGCAAGCACTGCCGGTACACCGCCGACCAGCTCAACCAGTTCAACGCCGGACTCGGCGTGGCACTCGCCGAAGCGGTGCTCGGCTGGGGCGCCCGCGCCTATCTGGAGGTCAGGGCCGGCAGCCGCAACCTGCCCGCCGAGGTGTCGTCCGCCTCGACCGAACTCGCCCTGCGCCCCGGACCGCGCCGCGGCGAACTCAGAACGGCCCACAAGGCGGCCCGCCGGGTCCGCCGCCGCAACCTCACCGCGGCCGTACTGACCGTCAGCGGACTGGTCGTCCTCCCGCTCGTCCTGTGGTCCGCGGGCGGCTCGGGCGGTGCCAAGAGCACCACGGGGAACCAGGCCACCGGCGCCTCCGGCACCGGCAAGGAGTCCGCCAACCCCTCCTGGGTCGGCGCCAACGACACCACGCAGGGCACCCTCAGCGGCCGGCTGCACAACGTGGACTCGGGCCTGTGCATCGGCATCGAGGGCAACAAGATGGTCAAGGGCGCCGAGGCCGAACTGCAGACCTGCTCGTCGGCGGCCGGCCAGCAGTGGTCGTACGAGACGGACGGGCAGCTGCGCAGCACCGCCGACCCCGGACTGTGCCTCGACTCGCACCTCGCCTACGAGGTGCAGCTCGCGCCCTGCACGAGCGCGTCCTCGGCGACCGGCAAGAACATCCGCTACGACTTCACCTTGCAGGGCATCCTCGTCCCGCGCTGGAACCAGGACCAGGCACTGACCCCCGCCTCCACGGACGGCGGCGGCGCGCTCGTGCTGAAGACGCGGGCGGACGGCACGGCACAGCGCTGGGTCTTCGACACGTCCAAGGCCGACCCGCAGATGCAGGTCGTCAACTGGGACACCGACAGCAGCGACGCGCCGACCGCCACCACCAAGAAGGCGACCCCGACGCCCACGCCGACCCCCAAGGCCACCCCCACCCCCACGCCGAGCGCGTCGACCCCGGCGTCCACGCCGACGACGTCCTCGCCGAGCTCAAGCTACTGCGACTACTACCCCAGCTACTGCTCGGGCGGCGGCCAGAGCGGCTGGGGCGGCGGCTGGGGCGGCGGGTACGGCGGCGGCTACGGCTACGGCGGCGGCTGGTCCGGCCGCTGACCTTCAGCGCGGAGGGTGCGGCGGTGGCGGCGGCAGGGTCGAGATGCCCGGCGCCGCCTCCGGCCACACCAGCAGCACCGGACAGGGCGCGTGATCGACGGCGAACCGGACGGCGGGCCCCAGACTGTGCGGGCCGAGCCGGGCCCGGTCGCCGTCGCGGGCCAGCACCAGCAGATCGGCGTCCCCGGCGGCGGCCACCACCTCCCGCTCGACCCGTCCGGCCCGCTCCACGCGCTCGCACGGACGGCCCAGCCGCTCGGCCGCCGCGTCCAGCAGCTCCGCCGCCGAGGTACTGCCCAGATCCTCAAGACGGGTCCCGGGATCACGCCCCGGACCACCCCGCCCGAGCAGCCCGGCGAACGCCCCGTGCGCCAGACCCGGCACATCGGGCCCGCTGACATGCAGCAGCACGACGTCGGCATCCTCCGGCGCATGCGTCCGTACGGCGTCCACACAGGCCGGCCAGGTGCCCTCGACCAGCCAGGCGATCACACGCATTCGGTCTCCCTCGGTGTCAGAGAACCTGGAGCGACACCCACAGTGCCACCGTCGCGGGGACCAGCGCCGACGGCACGGCGAGCAGCCCCAGCTTCGTGAACTCCTTGAGATCCACGCCGTGTTCGTGCTGATGCACGATCCGCCGCCACAGCAGCGTCGCCAGCGACCCGGCGTAGGTCAGGTTCGGCCCGATGTTCACCCCGAGCAGCACGGCGAGCACGGCCCCCGGCCCGGACTGCGCGGTCAGCGGCAGCAGGACCAGCACGGCCGGCAGATTGTTGATGAGATTCGCCAGTACGGCGGCCAGCGCGGCGATCCCGAGCAGGGCCGCGATCCCGGTCCCGCCGGGCAGCACATGGCCGAGCGCGGCGGAGAGCCCGTTGTCCACCACCGCGCGCACCACGATCCCGAGCGCCAGCACGAACGCCAGGAAGGACGGCGCGGCGGCCCGCACGACCGCCAGCGGTGTCGCCTGCCGCCGCAGGAGTCCCCGGCCGGCCATGACGAGCGCCCCCGCGAACGCGGCCCACGCCGGATCGACGCCGATCGCCGAGGTCAGCACGAACCCGGCGAGGGTGCAGGCCACGGTCGCCAGCGCGAACACCGGCAGCTCGGGAGCCTCGCCGACGGCCGGCGAGGGCGCCGCCGCGGCCAGGTCGCGGGCGAAGAACCGCCGGAACACCAGGTACTCGGCGCCGATCGCGACCAGCCAGGGCAGCGCCATCAGCCCGGCGAACCGGGTGAAGCTCAGACCGCTCGCCGCGAACGCGAGGAGGTTCGTCAGATTGGAGACCGGCAGCAGCAGCGAGGCCGTGTTCGACAGATGCGTGCAGGCGTAGACGTGCGGCTTGGGGCGCACCCCCATCCGGGACGCCGTCGCGAACACGACCGGCGTCAGCAGCACGATCGTGGCGTCCAGGCTCAGTACGGCCGTGATCGCGGAGGCCAGCGCGAACACCGCCGTCAGCAGCCGGCTCGGACTGCCCTTCGCCCACTCGGCCATCCACGCCCCGCAGGCCCGGAACAGGCCCTCCACATCGCAGAAGTGGGCGAGCACCAGCACCGCGGCCAGGAACCCGACCACCGGGCCCAGCCGCTCGGCCTCCGCGCGCGCGTGGTCGAGCGAGATCGCCCCGGTGGCCACCGCGATCCCGGCGGCGGGCACCGCCATCACCGCCTCCGGCCACCCGAAGGGCCGGACGACGGCCCACACGAGGACAGCGACGAGCAGGACGACGGACAGGGTTTCGGCGAGCGGGGTGTTCAGGGGTCGGTCCTCCGGGACGCGTGCAGTGGTGCGCGCCCCATGTAACCAGGCCGGGCCGCGCGGGCCGCGCTCAGGCGCCCGTACCCGCGCTGAACACGGTCAGCCGCACCGAGGACGAGTTGCCCGACACGGGCACCGCGCCGCCCGTCCACTTCACGTCCAGCGAGGCCTTCTCGTCGGGCGGGGTCACCACCAGCGTGGTCGGGGTCGCCGTCTTCGCACCGCTGATCTCCGGGTTGGAGAACGTCAGCCCCGCCCAGGCGCTCTGCCCCGGCTTCAGCGTGACCGCGCCGCCGGTGCCGCCGCTCGTCTCGCGCACGGGGTCGGGGCCCAGCTGGGTGCCGGACGCGTTCACGAACGCGGCACCGGGATAGCCGCGCACCGTGCACGTGCGCCCCGAGGAATTGGTCAGGACGATCGGGAAGTTCTCCTGCCCGGCGCCCGGGTCGTTGCCGCCCACCGAGGCCTTCAGCTCGGAGGTGTGGCACCGGGCGCTGTCGCCGGAAGCGGAGCCGGAGCCGGACGGGGTGGACGTGGCGGAACCCGACGAGGCGGCGGCCGGGCTCGAACCGGTGGCGGTGCCGGAGCCGCTCGACGAGCCGACCGGCGTGCCCGACCCGTCCGCCGAGGCGTCGCCGCCGACCGGCGCCGCCGTACCCGACTGGGTCTGCGGGCCGCTCGCCGTGCCGCTCCCGCCGCCGCAGGCCGTCGTCGTCAGGCCCAGGACGGCGACCGCGCTCACGAGCAGGGCCGCCCGGCGCGTGGACTGGGACGTGTTCGCCATCTTCAACACTCCTGGTGGTTCACCCCTCAGCGCCGCACGCGCTGTCACAGGGGTCCGATGCGGGTACGCACCGAAAGGTTCGCGGGATCGACGACATTTCTTACGACGGTGCTCAGGTGACCCGGAGCGAGCGGAGTATGCGCGAGGTCGCGTCACCGCCGTGCTGCCGTATCTGGACGTACACCTGGGGCTGGGCCGCGCCGCCCACCGGACGCAGCGCGGTCTCCGAGAGGGTGCCGGTGTCGCCCGGGCAGTCGCTCCAGGTACGGATCGTGCCGCGCCAGGTGGCGCTGGAGTAGGCGCGGCTGCCGTCGTAGTGGCAGCTCGTGTGCGTGATGCCGTCCACCTCGGCCGCGACGCTGCCGTGCTCGCTGAGGCCGATGAACACGCCGTTCACGGCCGCCGTGAGGTCCGGCCACTTCGCCAGGTCGTCGGCGACGGCCAGCCCCGGTTCCTGTCCGGCGCTCAGCCCGATCGCGTGCGGGTTCCAGCCCGCGACACGCAGCTGACGGCCCCACGAGCCCGGCACCTCGGCCGTGATCCGCCCGGTGCCGTCCTTGACCGTCAGGTCCGAACTCCCGGACGGCGCGTGCAGGTTGAGCACCGCGACGGCGGTGCCGACGGCCACCACGACGAACAGCCCCGTCAGCAGCGCGACCCCCCGGTGCCGCCCGCGCGCCTTGCCCACCGGCGCGGCCTCGGCGGCCAGCCGCTCCAGCTCCTGCGCGAACGCCCGCGCACTCGGCCAGCGCCGCTCCCGGTCCGGCTCCAGCGCCCGCAGCAGCGCCCGCTGAACCTCGGGGGAGAGATCCGGCCGCAGCCGGTCCGGCCGTACGACCTGACCGGGCGCCCCCGGAACCGTGCCGGTGACCAGCTCGTAGCCCAGCGCGCCCAGGCTGTACACGTCGGCGCGCTCGTCGATGCCCGAACCGGGCCGCGCCTGCTCCGGCGGCTGGTAGCCCGCCGAACCCGCCGCCAGGGTCAGACCCGAGGCCTGGGCCAGGCTCTTCGCCAGGCCCAGGTCGGCCAGCAGGACCCGCGCGGTGCCGTCCGGGGCGGTGCGCAGCAGCACATTGCTCGGCTTGATGTCCCGGTGCACGATGCCCGCCTCGTGCAGCGCGGCGGCGCCCCGGGCGGCCAGCGCGGTCAGCCGCAGCATCTCGGGCACGGGCAGCGGCCCCGCGGCCAGCAGTTCGGCGTAGGTGCCCGCGTCGGCGTACTCCATCACGAAGTACGGCCGCCCGTCCGGCAGTTCACCGATGTCGTAGACCTGCACCACCCGGTTCGAACCGGCCCTGCGCAGCAGCCGGGCCTCGGCGAGGAAGCGCTCGTGGATGTCCATGCGGTGCGCCCAGTTGTCGGCGAGGACCTTGACCGCGACCGGGGCTTCGAGCTCGTCGTCGTGCGCGAGCCAGACCGTGCCGAACGCGCCGCTGCCCAGGCGGCGTTCAAGGCGGTAGCGGCCGATCTGTTCGACGTGGTGCATGGGACTATCATGCCTGCTCGGAGATCGAGACGGAGGAGTGGACCCAGTGCAGGACACGGCGCCGACCGAGGAGCTGGCCCGGCGCGCGGCGGCCGGTGACCCGGCCGCACTCGACGCGCTGCTCAGGACCATCCAGCCCGACGTGGTACGGCGGTGCGGACGCTTCCTGCCGTGCCGCGAGGACGCCGAGGAGGCCGCGCAGGACGTCCTGCTGCAAGTGGCCCGGAAGATCGGCACGTTCGAGGGCCGCAGCCTCTTCAGCACCTGGCTCTACACCGTCGTCGCCAACGGCGCCCGGCAGAAGTACCGCGAGCTGAAGCGGCGGGCCGCCGAGCAGCCGGCCGTGATCGACGTGTCCCAGCACGTCGACCCGCGCACCACGAGCGTGATCGCCGGTTCGAAGATCGACCTCCTGGAGGCGATCGAGCGCCTTGAGCGGGAGTCCCCGCACCTGGTCGAGCCGCTGGTGTACCGGGACATCTGCAAGCTGGAGTACGCCGAGATCGCCGACCGCCTCGGCATCCCGCTCGGCACGCTCAAGTCCCGGCTGCACGAGGCCCGCCGCCAGGTCCGACCCTGGCTGACCGACCTGTCCTGACGGCCTGGCCCTGGTCCCCCGTCGAAGGCCTCAGCCCTCGTCGAACAGGGACAGCTCCGCCCAGATCGTCTTGCCGTCGGCGGTGTGCCTGCTGCCCCAGCGCTGGGTGAGCTGGGCGACCAGCAGCAGTCCGCGTCCGCCCTCGTCCCAGGTCTTGGCGCGGCGCAGGTGCGGGGCCGTGTGGTTGGTGTCGGAGACCTCGCAGATCAGCGTGGCCGCGTCATGGATGAGCCGGAGCCGGATGGGGTGCGCGCCGTAGCGGATGGCGTTGGTGACCAGCTCGCTGACCACCAGCTCGGCGGTGAACCCGGCCTCGCTCATGTTCCAGGCGTCGAGCTGCTCGACGACCTGCTTGCGGATCGGGGCGACCAGCGCCGGGTCGGCCGGGATGTCCCAGGTGGCGACCTGCTCGGCGGGCAGCCCCTGGGTGCGGGCCAGCAGCAGGGCCACGTCGTCGGCGGCACCGCCCGGCGGGAGCACGGCGTGCAGGATCCGGTCGCAGGTCTCGTCCAGGGAGTCCGAGGGGGCGTACAGCGCGTCGAACAGCAGCCGGTGGCCGAGGTCGAGGTCCCGGTCGCGGTTCTCGATCAGTCCGTCCGTGTACAGCGCCAGCACGGTGCCCTCGGGCAGCTCGAACTCGGCCGACTCGAAGGGCAGTCCGCCCAGGCCGAGCGGTGGTCCGGCGGGCAGGTCGATGTGCTCGGGCGGGCCGCCGGGCCGGATCACGATCGGCGGCGGGTGTCCGGCCCGGGCCAGCGTGCAGCGCCGGGACACCGGGTCGTACACCGCGTACAGGCAGGTCGCGCCGACCTCGCCCGGGCTGCCCTCGCCGCCGGCCTCCGCGGAGAGCCGTACGACCAGGTCGTCGAGGTGGGTCAGCAGCTCGTCCGGGGCCAGGTCGATGTCGGCGAGGGTGCGCACGGCCGTCCGCAGCCGGCCCATGGTGGCGGAGGCCTGGATGCCGTGGCCGACGACGTCGCCGACGACCATCGCGACCCGCATCCCGGACAGCGGGATCACGTCGAACCAGTCGCCGCCGACCCCGGCACGCGCCGCCGGCAGATAGCGCGAGGCGGCCTCCAGGGCGGCGGTGCGCGGCAGTTTGCGGGGGAGCAGGCTGCGCTGGAGGGCGAGCGCGGTCTCCCGTTCGCGGGAGAAGCGGCGGGCGTTGTCGATGCAGACGGCGGCGCGGGCGGTGACCTCCTCGGCCAGCAGCACGTCGTCCTCGGCGAACGGGTCGATGCGCCGGTACCGGGTCAGCACCGCCACGCCGAGCGTGACCCCGCGCGCCTGGATCGGGACCGCCATCGAGGAGTGGATGCCGTACTCCTGGACGCGCCGGGTGCGGGTCCTGTCCCAGGACAGCCAGCGCTCCAGGGCCCGGTCCGAGGCGACCAGGGTGCGGCCCGCGACCAGCGCGTCGGCCTGCGGGGACTGGGCCGGGTACAGGTCCGACTGGCCCGGCTTGGCGACCGCCTCGGGGCTGCCCTGCTGCACCGAGGCGTGCGCGGCCCGGCGCAGCCGCACCGGCGCGGAGATCGCCGTCGGCAGCTCACCGCCGTGCTCCTGCGGGTCCAGCAGGTCGATGCTGACGAAGTCCGCCAGGGCCGGCACGCAGACATCCGCGAGCTCCTGGGCCGTACGGGTGACGTCGAGGGTGGTGCCGATGCGGACGCTCGCCTCGTTGACGAGCTGGAGCCGCTCGCGCGCGAGGTAGTTCTCGGTGAAGTCGTGCGCGGCCAGACACACGCCCCGCACCCGTCCATGGGCGTCGGTGATCGGCGCCATCCGGGCCAGCCAGGCGTGCGCGGCGTCCTCGCCGCCGGTGCGCATGTAGATCTGGAAGTCCTGGGCGGTGCCGGAGGTGAGCACGCCCAGCATGTACCGCTCCAGGTCCGCGCTCTGCGTCTTGCCGCCGATCTCGGTGATCCGCAGGCCCTGGATGCGCTCCTCGGGCAGCCCGATGACCTCGGCCATCGCGTCGTTGACCCGGCTCAGCCGCAGCCGCTCGTCGTAGACGGCGATGGCGCACGGCGACTGGGTCAGCGCGGCGGTGGCGAGCGGGTCCTCGGCGGCGGGCGGGCCGCCGCCCTCCAGCGGGGTCACGACGAGCCAGTCGCCCGGCCCGCCCTCCCGGGGGTGCCGGTGGTGGGCCAGCAGCCACACCGGTACGGCCCGGCCGTCCCGGTGCCGCAGCGTGACCGTGCCGTCCCAGCGGGCACCGGCGGGGACCGGGAGGGCCCCGGTGCCACCGGCCAGCAGCCGCACGGCCGGGCGGCCCACGACCTCGGTCGCGGAGTGGCCGAGGAGCCGCTGCGCCCCCTCGTTCCACTCCACCAGGGTTCCGGCATCGTCGATGACGACCCGCGCCGTCGCGGCTTCGTCGAACGGGTAGACCGGACTCATCGTCGCCACTCCATCGCGCGCACTCACAGTGAACAACCACGCCACTTGTGTTCCAGCCTAGTGCGTCACGGTCCCGTGCGGACGAGAACCCCCAGGCCCGGGGAGTTCGCCCGTCAAGGGGGAAATCCGGTCGAAGCGGCGCTCCGGAGCGTTGGCCGCTCCCGCCCCCTTGACGCCCCGGTGTGGCACTCCGTCAGAATCTGTTTGGTCACGATCAGTTGTGAGTACTTCTGGTTCCTGATGAGGGAGAGCCGCCATGACGGTCACTCGCAGATCGGTTTTGATCGCTTCCACGGCCGCGCCGACGGCCGTCTCGCTCCTGGCCGCCCCGGCCGCCCGTGCCGCCGCGGCCACGGCGGGCACGACCGGCCGCCACACCGTCGCCCTGCGCGACGGCTGGCGCTTCGCGCTGGTCGACGCGGGCGGGATCACCGACCCGACCGGCGCCTACGCGGACGCCGCCGCACCCGACTACGACGACTCGGCCTGGCGCGAGGTCGCGGTCCCGCACGACTGGAGCATCGAGCAGACCCCCACCACGGCGAACGGCACCACCAGCGGCACCGGCTTCTTCCCGGGCGGCCTGGGCTGGTACCGCATCGCCTTCACCCTGCCGCCGGCCCTCGCGGGCAGCCGGATCTCGGTCGAGTTCGACGGCGTCTACATGGACTCCTACGTCTACTTCAACGGCACGCAGGTCGGTCGACACCCCTACGGCTACACGGGGTTCGCCCTCGACCTCACCGACCTGGCGCACACCGACGGCAGCACGCGGAACGTCCTCGCCGTCAAGGTCCAGAACCGACTGCCCAGCAGCCGCTGGTACTCGGGCAGCGGCATCTACCGCGAGGCCCGGCTCGTGATCACCGAACCGGTGCACGTCGAACGCTGGGGAACGTACGTCACGACCCCGGACATCACCGCCGAGCGGGCCGTCGTACGGGTGCGGACGTCCGTGCTCAACGAGTCGGGGGCCGCGAGCGAGGTCGAGGTCAGGTCGCGGATCGTCGACCCCGGAGGCCGTACGGTGGCCCGCACCGGCTCCACGGCCACCGTCGCCGAGCGCGGCACCGAGACCCATGAACTCGCCGTCTCCAAGCCCAAGTTGTGGGACATCGGGACCCCGGACCACCGCTACACCCTGGAGACCGAACTGCGCGTGGGCGGCCGACCCGTCGACACCCACCGCACGACCTTCGGCATCCGTGACTACCGCTTCGACCCCGACGAGGGCTTCTTCCTCAACGGAACCCACACCAAGATCAAGGGAGTCGACCTCCACCACGACCAGGGCGCCCTCGGCTCCGCGATCAGCCTCGACGCCGTGCGCAGACAGCTGACCATCATGAAGTCGATGGGCGTCAACGCCTTCCGCACCTCCCACAACCCGCCCTCGCCCCAAATCATCGAGGTCTGCGAGGAGTTGGGCATCGTGATGATGGTCGAGGCCTTCGACTGCTGGCACACCGGCAAGACGACCTACGACTACCACCGGTTCTTCGACGACTGGTGCGAGGCGGACGCCACCGAGATGGTCCTGGCCGCCCGCAACTCGCCCGCCGTGGTGCTGTGGTCCATCGGCAACGAGATCCCCGACTCCACCTCCACCGCCGGACTCGCCATGGCCGACCGCGTCATCGGCGCGATCAGGGCGGCGGACGACACCCGCCCGGTGGTCATCGGCTCGAACAAGTACCACGGCGTCCCCGCCAAGGGCTCCGCCGCCGACCTCATGCTCGCCAAGCTCGACGGACTCGGCCTCAACTACAACACCGCCAAGTCGGTCGACGCCCTGCACGCGGCCTATCCGGACCTGTTCCTCTTCGAGTCGGAGTCCTCCTCGGAGACCTCGACCCGCGGCGCCTACCAGGAACCGGAACACCTCAACACCGGCGAGAACCACACCCCCGGCAGACGCGACACCTCCTCCTACGACAACAACCTCGCCTCCTGGACGATGAGCGGCGAGTACGGACACAAGAAGGACCGCGACCGGAAGTGGTTCGCGGGCCAGTTCCTGTGGTCCGGGATCGACTACATCGGCGAGCCCACGCCGTACGACGTCTTCCCGGTCAAGGCGTCCTTCTTCGGCGCGGTCGACACGGCGGGCTTCCCGAAGGACATGTACCACCTCTTCCGCAGCCAGTGGGTCGCCGAACCGATGGTCCATCTGGTGCCGATGACCTGGAACCACGAGCCGGACGACACGGTCGAGGTCTGGGCCTACGCCAACGTCGACACCGTCGAGCTGTTCCTCAACGGAACGTCCCTCGGGACAAGGACGTTCGACACCAAGAAGACCACCGACGGCCGCACCTACCTGGAGACCACCGAGGCCACCGGCGACGACAAGACCTTCACCACCGGCCCCTACCCGGGCAGTTACACCAGCCCGAACGGCAGCGCGGGCAAACTCCACCTGACCTGGAAAGTGCCGTACGCGCCGGGCGAGTTGAAGGCGGTCGCGAGCAGCGGCGGGAAGCCGGTCGCCTCCGACGTGCTGCGCACGGCGGGCGCCGGACACGCCGTGCGCCTGACGGCCGATCGCAAGTCCCTCGCGGCGGACGGCCGTTCACTGGTGTTCGTGACCGCCGAGGTGGTCGACGCCCACGGTGTCGTGCTGCCGGACGCCGAGGACCTGATCGCCTTCGAGGTGGCGGGCGGCTCCCTGGCCGGGCTGGACAACGGGCGGGAGGAGAGCGCCGAGCGCTATCAGGCGAGCACCCGAACGGCCTTCCACGGCAAGGCACTCGCGATCGTGCGGTCCGGGACGCGGGCGGGCGCCCTGAAAGTGACGGCTCGCGCGGACGGACTGCGGACCGGCACGGTGACCGTCCGTACGACGGCCGCCCGGGACGTGGCCGAGACACCGGCGCCGCACTTCGCGGCCGAGCACCCGGCGCCCCCGGACTACCCGGCCGCGGACGCCAGTTACTCGGGCCGCCCCGACACCCTCCCCGCCGCCGTGCTCGACGGCGACCCGGCCACCGGCTGGTCCAACGCCTTCGCCAAGTCGGCCACGGCGCTGCTGCCCGCGTTCAGCGGCGCCCGCGAGCGGGACTGGGTGTCGGTGGACTGGGGGAGGAGGCGGTCCTTCGACCGGGTGGAGGTGTCGTTCACCGTGGACGCGACGCACAGTCTGCCCTCGGCCGTGGCGGTCGCGGTGGGGGACGGCGACACGTGGGTGCCGGTCGCGGGGGCGGCCGTCGACTGGGCCACGGCTTCGGACAGCCCGACCATCGTCACGTTCGACGCCGTGCGCGGCTCCCGGCTGCGGCTGACCCTGACGAGCAGCCGCCCGGGGGTGGCCCAAGGGGCGGTGCGCATCAGCAGGTTGGAGGCGCCTGCCGGATAGCGGCAGATGCTCGCCCGCGGTCCGGACGGGAATCCGACCCGTCCGGACCGTTGACGAGATGTCATGTCTCGAACAGCATGGCCAGCGTCCTGTCTGTTTGGGAGCGCTCCCACCGTGCGACCGGGGTGTGCCCCGCCCTCTGAGACGAGGAGCCCGGACGTGAAACGACGCAGAACGACCCTGCTCGCCGCCACGGCTCTCCTCGCGGCGGCCCTCACCACCCTGCCCGCGGGCCCCGCCGGAGCCGACGAGGTCGAGCAGGTCAGGAACGGCACCTTCGACACCACCACCGCACCCTGGTGGACGACGAGCAACGTCACGGCCGGCCTCTCCGGCGGACAGCTCTGCGCGGACGTACCCGGCGCCACCACCAACCGCTGGGACGCCGCCGTCGGCCAGAACGACATCACTCTGGTCAAGGGCGAGTCGTACAAGTTCGCCTTCACGGCCGCCGGTTCACCAGCGGGACACGTGGTGCGGGCGGTCGTCGGCCTGTCCGTGTCGCCGTACGACACCTACTACGAGATCAGTCCCGAGCTGAGCGCGTCGGGCAACTCCTATGCCTACACGTTCACTTCGCCCGTCGACACCGCCCAGGGACAGGTCGCCTTCCAACTCGGCGGGAGCGCGGACCCCTGGAGCTTCTGCATGGACGACGTGTCCCTGCTGGGCGGGGTGCCGCCGGAGGTCTACGAGCCGGACACCGGGCCACGGGTGCGGGTGAACCAGGTCGCGTATCTGCCGGACGGACCGAAGAACGCGACGCTGGTGACCGCGTTGACGGCCGTGCTGCCCTGGGAGCTGCGGAACGCGGCGGGCGCGGTGGTCGCGCACGGGCGGACCGTGCCGCGCGGCACCGATACGGCGTCCGGGCAGAACACGCAGTCCATCGACTTCGGTGCCTACCGGGGGCGCGGCGCGGGCTTCACGCTGGTGGCGGACGGCGAGACGAGCCGGCCCTTCGACATCGGCGGCGCCGCCTACGAGCGGTTGCGGCTCGACTCGCTGAAGTACTACTACACGCAGCGCAGCGGCATCGCGATACGCGACGACCTGCGCCCCGGGTACGCCCGCCCGGCCGGTCACCTGAACGTCGCCCCGAACCAGGGCGACGCGCACGTGCCCTGCCAACCCGGCCTGTGCGACTACACACTTGACGTCACCGGCGGCTGGTACGACGCGGGCGACCACGGCAAGTACGTCGTCAACGGGGGTATCTCCGCCTGGGAGTTGCTGAGCACCTACGAACGCTCGCTGCTGGCCCCCACCGGACACCCGGCGAAGCTGCGCGACAGGACCCTCGCCATCCCGGAGAGCGGCAACAAGGTGCCGGACGTGCTCGACGAGGCGCGCTGGGAGCTGGAGTTCCTGCTGCGGATGCAGGTGCCGGACGGACAGCCGCTGGCCGGAATGGCCCACGACAAGGTCCATGACGCACAGTGGACCGGGCTGCCGCTGCTGCCCGGCCAGGACCCGCAGAAGCGCGAACTGCACGCCCCGACCACGCAGGCCACCCTCAACCTGGCGGCCACCGCCGCGCAGGCGGCCCGTCTGTACCGGCCCTACGACCGCGCGTTCGCGGCGAAGGCGCTCAAGGCGGCGCGCAAGGCATGGGCGGCGGCGCTCGCCCACCCCACCGTCCACCCGGACCCGAACGACGGCACGGGCGGCGGCGCCTACCCCGACGACAACGCCACCGACGAGTTCTACTGGGCGGCGGCCGAGCTGTATCTCACCACGGGAGAACGGCAGTTCGCCGACCACGTCGTGAACTCGCCGCTCAACACCGCCGACATCTTCGGCAGCCTCGGCTTCGACTGGGCGCGGACGGCGGCCCTCGGCCGGCTCGACCTCGCCACCGTCCCCAGCCGGCTGCCCGGCCGCGACAGGCTCCGCCGCTCGGTGATCGAGGGCGCGGACACCTACCTCGCCACCCTCCGAAGCCAGCCCTACGGCATGCCCTACGCACCGCCCGGCAACCTCTACGACTGGGGCTCCAACAGCCAGATCCTCAACAACGCGCATGTCATCGCCACCGCGTACGACCTCACCGGCGCCGCCAAGTACCGTGACGGCGCGCTCCAGAGCATGGACTACATCCTCGGCCGCAACGCCCTCAACATGTCCTACGTCACCGGCTACGGCGAGGCCAACTCCCACAACGAGCACAGCCGTTGGTACGCCCACGAGCTCGACCCCGGCCTCCCGAACCCGCCGGACGGCACCCTGGCGGGCGGCCCCAACTCCTCCCTCCAGGACCCCTACGCGCAGAGCAGGCTCACCGGCTGCGTCGGCCAGTTCTGCTACATCGACGACATCCAGTCGTGGTCGACGAACGAGACGGCGGTGAACTGGAACGCGGCGCTGGCCTGGATGGCCTCGTTCGCGGCGGACCAGGGCTGACATGCGCGCTTGGCGGGAACGGTGCAGAAGGGGACGGAGAAGAAGGGGGAGCCGGATCGCCCGGTACCGTCAGGTGTGCCTCCTGACCTGGCGGTATTTACGGGTAAGTACCCGAGCGGTACCGTGAGGTCATGCCAGCTCTCAACGTGGAGTTCAGCGACCGCGAGCTAGAGGACCTGCGGCAGATCGCCAAGGAGCGCGGTACGTCGATGAAGGCCCTCGTCCGGGAGGCCGCCGCCGCCGACATCGCCCGGCACCGGGCGTTGCAGGAGGGCGCGGAGGCCTTCCGCCGGTTCTTCGCGACGCACGCCGACGAGTTCGCCGCCGCCTTCCCCGAGGACGAACCGGCGGCCAAGGGCGAGGGGCGGGTCGCCTGACGCATGCCGGTCATCCACATCGACGTGCCGTGGCTTCTCCAGCGCCACGAGGAGGTCCTGCCGGACCAGCCCACCATCAACGACTTCTCGGCGCTGGTGGCGGCCGTCGCCCGGCACCGCGTCGACCCGCCCCGCCTCGGCGTCGACTCCGACCCCGCCTGGCGGGCCACCGCCCTGCTCCACACCCTCGCCCTGCTCAAACCCCTGCCGTCCGCCAACGCCCGCTTCGCCTGCGCCACGGCGGTCGCCTACATGTTCGTCAGCGGCGTCGGCATCGATCCGCCCTACGGCGCCCTCGTCGACCTCGCCCGCGACCTGATCTCCGGGAAGACGGACGTGCACGGCGCGGCGGAACGGCTGCGGTCCTGGCAGATCTGAGCGTCACCGGTCCTCGTGCGCCGGTGACGTCTCCCCGGGCACACCGTCTCCGGGCACACCGTCCCCGGACGCGGCGAGGCTGCCCAACAGACCCAGGAGTTCCGCGCTCCGGCTGCCCGGCTCGGCGTGGAAGACGACCACGCTCAGCGCCTCCGTGCCGGGGACCTCGAACTTGTTCGACCGCAGCTCGAAGTCGCCGACCAGCGGATGGCTCAGCAGACTGATCCGCCCGACCATCGGCCGTACCTCGTGCCGGCTCCACAGCAGCCGGAAGCGCTCGCTGCGCACGGACAACTCGCCCACCAGCTCCACCAGTCGAGGATCGTCGACGTCGGGCCCGATGTGGCCGCGCAGCGTCGCCACCCCCTCGGCGGTCAACTCCTCCCAGTCGCGCCGCAGTTCGCGTTCGGCGGGGTCGAGGAGGATCGCCCGCAGCAGGTTCACGCCCGGTGCGTAGTTCGGGGACAGCGCCCGGCACAGCGCGTTGGCCGCCAGGCAGTCCGTGAACCGGTTCTGGACGTAGGCCGGATGCGCCGGCCAGGTGTCCAGCAGTTCGCGGACGCTCGCCGGCACCGCCTCGGGCCTCCTGGACCTCCCGCGAGAGCCGGTCGGCCGCTCCGGCTGCGCCAGGCTCAGCAGATGGGCGCTCGCGGCGGGGTCCAGACGCAGCACCCGGGCCAGCGCCTCCAGCACCTGCGCCGACGGATTGCGGTCCCGGCCCTGTTCAAGGCGGAGGTAGTAGTCGGCGCTGATACCGGCCAGCAGCGCGACCTCCTCCCGGCGCAGCCCCGGCACCCGGCGCAGTCCGCCGCCGCTCAGGCCCACGTCCTGCGGCCGGACCCGCTCCCGGCGGGCCCGCAGAAACTCACCGAGCGCGTTCTTGGCGTCCACACCCACCACCGTAGATCCGAATCCGCGCAGGTGGGTGTCCCCGTCACTACCAGGAACAGCCGGGTACTGCCCGCCCGGCCGCCGCGCGCGCAGAGTCGGTGCAGTAGCCCATCACCCACCGAAAGGCGCGCCACCATGACCGACACCGTTTCCGGCGGCACCCTCACCCCCGCCGAGGGACTCACCCTCACCCGCATGGGATACGGCGCCATGCAACTGGCGGGACCCCACGTCTTCGGCCCGCCGAAGGACCGCGCCGAGGCGGTGGCCGTCCTGCGCGAGGCCGTGGCGCGGGGCATCACCCACATCGACACCAGCGACTTCTACGGCCCGGTCGTCGTCAACGAGATCATCAGGGAGGCCCTGCACCCCTACCCGGACGACCTGCACATCGTGACCAAGGTCGGCGCCCGGCGCGGCCCCGACGGCGGCTGGATCATGTCCCGGCACCCCGAGGACCTCAAGGCGCAGGTCCACGACAACCTCCGCAACCTCGGGCTCGACGCGCTCGACGTGGTCAACCTGCGGCTCGGCGCCCAGGACAGCGCCGACGAGGAGTCGATCGGCGAGAAGTTCGGGGCCCTGGCCGAACTGCGCGAGGCGGGGCTGATCCGGCACCTCGGACTGAGCACGGTCTCCGCCGCCCAGCTGACCGAGGCGCAGGCCATCGCCCCGGTGGTCACCGTGCAGAACCTCTACAACCTCGCGAACCGGCGGGACGACGCGCTGGTCGAGCGGTGCGCGGCGGAGAACATCGCGTTCGCCGCGTACTTCCCGCTCGGCGGCTTCACCCCGCTCCAGTCGAAGACCCTCGCCGAGGTCGCCGCACGGCTGGAGGCCTCGCCCCAACAGGTCGCCCTGGCCTGGCTGTTGCAGCGTTCGGCGACCACCGTGCTGATCCCGGGCACGTCGTCCCGGGCGCATCTTCGGGAGAACATTGCCGCCGCGGACCTGGTGCTGCCCGCCGAGGCCGTCGCCGAACTCGACACCGTCGAGGCCGCGTCCGAGGCCCGGTGAAGGGAGGGCGGGGGTGGGCCGCCCCCGCCCTCGGGGCCGCCGACCGAGGGCGGGAGGAGCACGGTCGGCGGCCGTTTGGCGCGGGAGAGCCGCCGTCCAGCGCGTGGCCTCCGAGAAGGGCCGCATCCAGTGGACCGCCCGGTCCCGTACGCCGGGAGCGTGCGCGACCCACCGGAGTGTGCGCGTGGTTCACACGGGGCGCATGGAAAAGCGAAAGCCGATGCCGTGGCACCTGGCCGAGGGCGCGCCCGACTCTCTTTCAAAGGTATGGATGTTGCCCAAGTGCCTTGTTGCGTTCAGTGGGTTGTGCAAGGGTGAAACGCCCGCGCGAGGGCAATGCCCGGGGCTCATTCACCTGTTGATGAACCGAATCCGAGGAATCCACTCCGTGTCGCTCCCTCCCCCTCCTCGTCCTCCTTACCCACCGCCGAACGGCGGGGCTCCCGAGGAATCCGACGAGACGCTGGCCGCACGGCTGCGAGGTCGCCCGGAGGGTGAGGCCGCGCATTCCGTCGCGCTGCTGATGGCACGGCACTGGCGGCCGGTCCAGGATTACGCGGGCATCTGTCTCGACGCGACGGGCGGTGTCCCCGCCATGGCCACCGCGGCGGCCTTCCACCAGGTGTTCGACCGGCTGACCTTCGGCGAACACGGCGTGGCACTGCGCCCCCGGCTGCTGCTCACCGTGCGCGACACGATCCGGGAGTGGGCGGCGGAGGAGCGAATATCCGGTGTTCTGCCGGACCTGGAGAAATCCTCCGGGGGCCGCGCGATGCGTTCTGCCAAGTCCATGACAGCCGAAAATCGCAAGCTCGCCGAGCGGTCTTTCCAGACCCTTCAGCCCTTCGCCCAGTGCCTGCTGTGGCACACCGAGGCCGAGGCCGAGACGATAACCGTGCCGGCGGCACTGCTCGGGATGGATACCGACACCGCGTCGGCCGCTCTCCAGCAGGCGCGCGAAAAATTCCGCGAGGGTTGTGTACGCGCCCACCGGGAACTCGCGCCGACCAAGGATTGCAGCTTCTACAACCGTCTGCTCGACGTCCCGATTCGACGCGGCGGCACCCTGTTGCCCGATGTCCAGCAGCATCTCGCCCAGTGCCGCTACTGCCGATTCGCCGCCGAACAACTGAGTTATTTCGAAGGCGGGTTGGGAGTCCTGCTCACGGAGGCGGTGCTCGGCTGGGGAGCCCGCCCCTACCTGGAATCCCGCCCCGGCCGCGCCCGGCCCGACACCCGGACGCGGACCACCGCCCGGCACGGTGGCCACGGCGGGCACGGCGGCGGTACCGGGCGGCACCGACTGCTCTCCCGGCTCCCCGCGCCCGGCCGCCGCATCGTGGCCGCGGCCAGGTCGGCCGGGGCGAGCCGATCGCCCCGCTCGTTCTTCGTCGGCGCCGGTCTGATCGGCGCCGGAGTCATCGCGAGCGTCCTCGCCGTCGCCCTGTGGCCGGACCACGGCGGCACCGCCGACCCGGTCGCCTCCACCAGCGCGAACGCCGGCTCGGGACACGTGTCGTCCTCGGCGCCCGGCACCGCCCGGCTGCCCGCCGTCCCCGGGCGGACACGGCTGCGCAACGCCGCCGCCGACCTGTGCCTGGACATCCGGGGCACCGTGAAGGCCGGCGCCGACACCGACCTCGCGAAGTGCTCCGCCGCGACGACCCAGCAGTGGACGTACGCGACCGACGGGCTGCTGCGCAGTGCGGCGAACCCGGCGCTGTGCCTGGACTCGCACGCGGACGCCGGAGTCGTGGTGCTCGGCACCTGCGCGGACGCGAAGGCCAAGCGCGGCAACGACGTCCGCTACGACCTCACCGTGCAGGGCGAGCTGCTGCCCCGCTGGGACTCGGGCCTCGCGCTCGCCACCACCACCGAGGAGCCGGGCGCCGACATCGTCCTCAAGATCCGCGACGGCTCCGCCGGGCAGCGGTGGCGCACCGACTCCGCGTCGGCGAGCCCCGGTTCGCTGTCGATCGCCGGCACCGGAGCCCCGTCCCCGCGCCCCGCGCACCAGGCGGACCGGCTCGGCTGACGACCGGCGTCGTGGCCCCCGCGCGAGGGTTCAGAGAGCCCGCGCCACGGCCCGTACCGGAGCGCCGTCCGATCCCGGCAGCCGGAGCGGGAACAGGAACAGCTCCAGGTCCGGGAGGTCCACCACCTGCTCCAGGTTCGTGAGGTTCTCGGCGATCACCCCGCCCGCCCCGCACAGCACCCGGTGGGCGGGCAGGCCGAAGTCGGCCGCCGTGTCGCCCGGTTCGGGTGTGGGATCGACGCTGAGCGCGTCGACCGCGACCGTGCGGATGCCCGCTGCGACCAGGGCCTCGGCCGACTCCGGGGTGAGCCACGGGTGGGCGAGGTAGTCGTCGGTGCCCCAGTGCGCCGACCAGCCCGTGGCCAGCACGAGCAGCGAACCCGGGCGCGGGCGGAGCCGGTCGAGGGCCGGCGCGAGCAGGCCGGGCGTGATCGGCGCCCTGGCCGGCAGCCCCCGTACGTCGGCCACCACCGCGGGTCCGCCGAAGCGCTCCAGCGGCAGTTCGTCGAGGCGCGGCCAGCCGTCGTCCACGTGGTAGGGGGCGTCGACATGGGTGCCAGACTGCGAACCGAGGTGCAGCCGAAGGACGTTGACCCCGTCGCGGGCGACGGTCAGGGCGGGGGAGACCTCGACGGCCGGGTCACCGGGATACACGGGCATCCCGGTGACCACGGGCACCGACAGGTCGAGCCAGGCCGCCATCAGCTGCCCGCGCCGGCCGTCGCGGGCGCCGCCGCCGCGGCTCCGGGGCCGGTGATCGGGGGCACCGCCACCTCGACGGTACGGGCCAGCCGCGCCCCCTCCGGCCCGTACACCGCGCGGGGTTCGGGGAACAGCCGCAGCAGCGAGAGGAACAGCACGGCGGCCACCGCGAGGGACAGCGGCAGGCTGATGTCGACGCCGTTGGCGAGATCGCCGAGCGGGCCGACGAACTGCCCGGGGATGTTCGTGAACAGCACGCCCACCACGGCGGCCACCCACCAGGCGGTCATGCCGCGCCAGTTCCAGCCGTGCGCGAACCAGTAACGCCCGCCGCGCTGGCGGCGGTTGAAGACCTGGAGGGCGTCCGGGTCGTACCAGCCGCGCCGGGTGTAGAAGCCCAGCATCATCACGACCATCCACGGTGTCGTACAGGTGATGATCATCGTGGCGAAGGTGGAGATCGACTGCACGAGGTCGAGGCCGAAGCGCCCGATGAAGATGAACGCGATGGACAGCACGCCGACCAGCAGCGTGGCCTGGACCCGCGACAGCCGGGGGAACACCGACGAGAAGTCGAGCCCGGTGCCGTAGAGCGAGGTCGTGCCCGTCGACATGCCGCCGATCAGGGCGAGCAGGCAGACCGGCAGGAAGAACCAGGTCGGCGAGATGGCGAGCAGGCCGCCCACGAAGTCGGGGGCCGACGGGTCGACGTACTTGGGGGCCCGCGTGGCGATGATGCTCGCGGTCGCCAGGCCGAAGACGAACGGCAGCAGGGTCGCGATCTGGGACAGGAACGCGGCCCCGATCACCTTGCGGCGCGGGGTGTCCGCCGGGATGTAGCGCGACCAGTCGCCGAGGAACGCGCCGAACGACACCGGGTTGGAGAGCACGATCAGCGCCGCGCCGATGAACGAGGGCCAGAACAGCGACCGCGTGGCCGCGTCCGCCGAGGACGTGAAGACTCCGGCGTACGACGGGTCGAAGTCACCGGCGAAGGCGATCGCGCCGAGCAGGAACAGGACGGTCGCGGAGGTCACGGCGATCTTGTTGACGAACAGCATGAACCGGAAGCCGTAGACGCAGACCGCGAGGACCAGTCCGGCGAACAGCGCGTACGCGACGACGTACGACGGCGTGCTCTGCTCCAGGCCGAAGAGCCGGTGCGCGCCGCCGACCAGGGCGTCGCCGGAGCTCCACACCGAGATGGAGAAGAACGCGACGGCGGTCAGCAGTGACAGGAACGAGCCGACGACCCGGCCGTGCACGCCCAGGTGCGCGGAGGAGGCGACCGCGTTGTTCGTGCCGTTGACCGGGCCGAACACCGCCATCGGGCACAGGATCAGCGCGCCGACGACGACTCCGAGGAGCGTGGCGGCGAGGCCCTGCCAGAAGGAGAGGCCGAAGAGGATGGGGAAGGCGCCGAGGACGCAGGTGGAGAAGGTGTTGGCGCCGCCGAACGCGACCCGGAACAGGTCGAGCGGGGTGGCGGTGCGGTCCGCGTCGGGGATGCGCTCGATGCCGTAGGTCTCGACCTCGGTCAGGGACTGGCTCGGCGCGGCGGGGGAGGGGGTGGGCTGAGAGGACAAGGAGGGCTCCAGCGGGGGACGGCGGTGGAGCGCGGGGTGGCGCGTCGGCGGTGGGGGCGGCTGGTCACGTCTGCGGGGTGGGCGGGGTGAGCGGATGCCGTCCTCGGGGGTGTGCGCAGACGTTACGGTCGGCCGCGCTACCCGCACCAGAGGACGGTTCATCCATCTTTCGTGCCGTGGGTGGAGGAATCGTCCACCTCGGTGTCACTCGCTGTCGGCCGGGGTGTCCTCCGGTCCGGTGTCGGGGCCCTGGGCGCGGACCCGCTGGACGTGTTCGAGGGAGTCGCGCAGTTCGGTGAGCCAGTCGTCGGTGTGGCGCTGGACGAGGCGGACGCACCAGGCGAGCGCGTCGCTGCGGCTGCGGGCCACGCCGGCGGCGATGAGGGTGTCGAGGACCTGGCGCTCGGGCTGGCGCAGCCGGGTCATGACGGGTGCGGAGACGTGGGTGAACAGGGACCGCTCCCCGGCGCACTCCACACCCCACGAGACCTTCCTGCGGAACCGGTGCTCGGCCTCGCGGGCGACCGCGATCCGGGTCTCCCGGGTGCGCTCGCGGAACTCCTGGACGCGGCCCTGGACGGCGGCCTCCCTCTCGGCGGCCGAGACGCCCTCGGCGAGCCGGGGCGCGGGGATGCGGCCGACGACGGTGACCTCCTCGCGGTCGGCGGTGACCTCGACCAGCTCCTCGAAGAGGTCGTCGGGCAGACGGCCGGTGAACCAGCCGCGAAGCTTCTCCCGCTGCTCTGTCGTAATCATGTAATGACGATTACTCGCGGGCGCTGTGGGCGCAAGGGGCTGCGGCGGAGTGCGCCGAGAGCTGAAGCGGAATGTTTCGGGACTGTTTCAGGACGATCGCCGAGGGCGGGTAAACCGGCCAACCGGCCCGATCCGGAGGTCGGGAAGCCCGTGGTTCCGGGGTTCGCCCGTTCGAATTCCGTGACTTCACGCCACTGATTCAACACGCAAGGTTACTGAAACCTGTGGGTCGGATGTGTGTTCCGGCGGCGGACTCGGCAGAGTGGCGCCCGCCGGTTCCGCACCGACCGAGCGGGACCGGCCTCTAGCGGAAGGATGCACACAATGCGGAACACCGCGCGCTGGGCAGCGACTCTGGGGCTGGCGGCCACCGCCGTCTGCGGGCCCCTCACCGGGACCGCCCTCGCGGCCCACGCCACCGGCCCGTCCGCGCTCTACGCCCCCTCGGCCCTGGTGCTGACCATGGGGCACGGGGACGCCGCCGCCCTCGCCACACCGGAACGCGCGGTGACCCTCACCTGCGCGCCGACCTCCTCCGGCACCCACCCGTCGGCCGCTCGCGCCTGCGCCGAACTGCGCGGGATCGGGGGCGACTTCGACGCCCTGGCGGCCCGGAGCGATGTGGTCTGCAACAAGCTCTACCGCCCCGTCGTCGTCACCGTCGAGGGCGTCTGGCAGGGCAAGCGCGTCTCCTACGAGCGCGTCTTCTCGAACGAGTGCGTGAAGGACTCCTACGGATACGGAGGTGTCTTCACGTTCTGAGAGACCGGGATCGCAGGGTCTGCGTGAGCATCAGGAAGGGTCCGTAGCTGGGGAGTGCGCACCCCTGTCACGGAGTACCGCGATCCCGCACCAGGGGTCGGCCGGGCGGTGTGGGGTCGCCCGAGCCGGCCCCTGTCCTCATTGCGGCCTCCCGGCCCGCGCGGGCAGCGCGCGCAGCGGCGGAAAGCGGCCGAACAGCCCCGAGGCGCGCAACAGCCGGTCCACGCGCGGCCCGTCGGAGACGATCCGCAGCCGCCCGCCGCGCTCCCGCGCCCGCCGCTCGGCCCGGCACAGGACGCGCAGCCCCGAGCAGTCCAGGAACTCGACGGACCGCAGATCCACCAGCACGTCGGGCTCCGCCACCGCCGTCGCGGCGTCCAGGTGCTCGACGACCAGGTCGGCGGTCGCCATGTCGATCTCACCGCAGACCTCGACCACCGTGAACGGGCCGTACGGCCGGGTGAGGGCACAGGAGTTGCCCGGGGGACTGTCCTGTTCGTCCGCTTCCGCTGTCATGGCCGCTCCACCTCGGCACGGGGCGTATTCGGTCTCGGTAGTTACCCCGGAGAAGCCCCAAGCATCCATGACACGCCGCCCGCAAGATCTGGTTCACTCGACATGGTGAACTTCGGTCAGAAAGGTTGACTTGCCGTCGGTGAGGAAGTGGGGAGGGGCCGCCGTCTCCCTGCGGACGGCGACCCCTCGGTCCGTGCGGCTCAGTGCCCGGTGGGGCCGATCACATGTGGACCACCGGTGCGGCGTCCGGGTCCTGCTCCGGAACCCCGCGGCGGTAGAGCGCGAACGCGATCAGCGCACCCGCGGCGAAGAAGCCCGCCGACCACCAGAACGCGGTGGTGTAGCTCTCGATCGTCGCCTGCGCCTGGACCAGCTTGCTGCGCGCGTCCTTCCCGGCGAGGTAGTCGGTCGCGGCGCTCGCGGCCAGCGTGTTCAGCAGCGCCGTACCGATCGAACCGCCCACCTGCTGCATCGCGTTGACCGTGGCCGAGGCGACGCCCGCGTCCTCGGCGGCCACCCCGCCCGTGGCGAGCTGCATCGCCGGCGGCATCACCATGCCGAGGCCCGCGCCGATCACGATCAGCTGCGGCAGCACATGGCTCGCGTAGGAGGAGCCGACCCCGATGCCGGTCAGCCAGGCCATGCCGACCATCGCGACGGCGAAGCCCAGCGGGATGACGACCTTCGGGCCGAGGCGCGGCACGAGGACCGTGGTGCCCAGCTGTGCCATGACCATCAGCGCGCCGATCATCGGCAGGAACGCGACACCGGTCTTGGTCGGGCTGAAGCCCAGGTTCAGCTGGAGGTAGTAGGTGAGGAAGAGGAACACGCCGAACATGCCCGCACCGGTGATCAGCACGGCGAGGAACGAGGCGGCCCGGTCGCGGTCGAGCAGGATGCGCAGCGGGAGCAGCGGGTGCTCGGCGCGGTTCTGCCACCAGACGAAGGCCGCCAGCAGGACGACACCCACGATCAGGAAGCCCCAGGTCTGCGCTGAACCCCAGTCGTGCGTCTCGGCGTTGGAGAAGCCGTAGACGAGGGAGAACAGACCGCCGGCGACCAGTACCGTGCCCGGCACGTCGAGCTTGGAGCCCGCCGCGTCACGGTGGTTGGAGAGCAGCACCCAGCCGCCCGCGAAGGCGACGAAGGCGATGGCGACGTTCACGTAGAGCGTCCAGCGCCAGTCGAAGGCGTCGGTCAGCACCCCGCCGAGCAGCAGGCCCACCGCGCCGCCGGCGCCCGCGATGGCGCCGTACACGCTGAAGGCACGGGCCCGTTCACGGGCGTCCGTGAACGTCGTGTTGAGCAGCGAGAGCGCGGCCGGCGCGAGCAGCGCGCCCGCGACACCCTGGAGGGCGCGTGCGGTGACCAGCATCTCGAAGCTGGTGGCGGCACCGCCGAGGGCGGAGGCCCCGGCGAAGCCGGCGACACCGACGAGGAAGGCGGTCTTGCGGCCGAAGAGGTCGGCGATCCGGCCGCCGAGCAGCAGCAGCGAGGCGAACGCCAGCGCGTACGCGGTGACGATCCACTGCCGGTTGCCGTCGGAGAAGCCGAGGTCCTTCTGCGCGGACGGCAGGGCGATGTTCACGATGGTGGCGTCGAGGACCACCATCAGCTGCGCGACGGCGACGATCGCGAGGATCCACCACCGCTTCGAGGAGGCCGCGGACCGCGCCTCCTCGGCACCCGACCGGGTGTCTTCGGTCAGAGTCTTCTGGGACATCGGGAACCACTCCAGGGAAGTCGTTCGGTCGTTCAGGGTTTACCAAAACGTAAACGAAACGGTTTCGTACACATCGACACTAGAGCACTTTCAGCGAAACGGCAACGTTTCGCTGGGAGCGGGAATCCAGGCATGCGTACGGACGGGTTCGAGGCGGACGGGGCCGGGCTGTGCCCGGGCTGTACTGCGAGGTACGCGGCAGTGGGCCGGCGCTGTTGTCGACCGGCGGGGCCGGGGAAGACGCCGGCCGCTACGACGGCGTCGCCGAGATCCTTTCCGACGCTCTCATGGTGATCTCCCGCGGCCGGTGCGGCAACTCGCGCCGGACGGGCGCGGCTCGGCGGGGGTCGGGCGGGCGCGGCTCAGCGCGGGTCGAGCAGCTCGGCGATCAGCATCCGCCGCAGCCAGGTCCGGTAGGCCTCCCGCGTCCAGCCCCGGTGCCTGCGCAGGAGCTGGTGCATGTGGGGTGACGCGAGCGCGTAGAGCGTGTCGGCGGCGGTGCGCGCGTCGAGTCCCGGGCGAAGTGCCCCGCGCTCCTCAAGTGCCGCGGCCAGCGCGAGATGCACGCCGTACGTCGCCTCGGCGCCGGCGTCCGCCGAGGCCCGCATGTCGGGATCGGCGCCCGCCGCCTCCACGGTCACCATGATCAAGTCGCCCGCGCGCTCCAGCAGTTCGGTGGTCTGGTCGACGGTGCGGCCGATCGCCCGCCGGGGGTCGATCTCGTCCCTGATCTCCAGGGTCTCGGGGCGGTCCGGGACGGCGACCGGCTCCTCGTCACCGACGATCGCGACACCGAGGGTGTGTCCGAACAGGGCCGCCTTGGTGGGGAACGCGTCGTACAGCGTGCGCTCGCCGACACCGGCCAGTGTCGCGACCTCCTTCATGCGCGTGCCCGTGAACCCCTTCTCCGTGAACAGCCGGGCAGCCGCCTCCCTGATCCGGGCGCGGGTCGCCGCGGCCGTCTCGGCGCGTCTGGCCGAGCGGTAGGGCCGCTTCGGATCGTTGCTCTGGTTGACGGGTGCGGGCATGGGGAGGAGTCTAGAAGGAAATCGGCGCAGTCGTACTGCGGTGAAATCGACCGGGGCGATGAGGAGTGTGGGTGCCATGCCGGAGCTCGCCGGAATCCACCACGTGAAGATGCCCGTCACCGATCTCGACCGCTCGCGCGACTGGTACGGCCGCGTCCTCGGCTTCAAGGTGACGCACGAGTTCCCGGACGCGGACGGTGTCGTGCGCGGAGTGGCGGGGGAGGTGCCGGGCCTCGGCGACTCGATGCTCTGCCTGCGGGTCAACCCCCTTGCAGCGCAAGGCTGTCAGGGCTTCGACCCGGTCAGCTTCGCGGTCCCGGACCGCGCCGGCGTCGAGGCCTGGGCGGCCCACCTCGACACCCTCGGCGTCCCGCACTCGCCGGTGATCGAGGCCTCCATCGGCTGGCTGCTGGTCTTCAACGACCCGGACGGCCTCGACCTGCACCTGTACAGCTGGGCCGCGCACGGGGTGGACCACGCGGGCGTTCCCGGCTACGGCCGCCCGGTCTCCTGAGCGGTTCGTGCGGGTACCCGGGCGGGACCGGCCGCTCAGGTCAGCTGCCGTCGTACCAGCTCGTGCAACCGGCCGCCCGTGTCCGCCAACAGCTGTGCGGGCGGGCCCTGTTGGGCGACCTTGCCGTCCTCCATGACGATGACAAGGTCCGCGTCCAGCACCGTCGAGAGGCGGTGTGCGATGACGATCCGGGTGGCGTCGAGGGCCTTGGTGCTCTCGATCACCGTGCGCTGGGTCTCGTTGTCCAGGGCGCTGGTCGCCTCGTCGAAGAACAGGATGCGCGGGCGGCGGATCAACGCCTGCGCGATCATGAGGCGTTGCCGCTGGCCGCCCGAGACCGCGCCGCTGCCCGCGACGATGGTGTGCAGACCCATCGGCATCCGCTTGATGTCCTCGGCGAGCCCCGCCATCTCGGCCGCCGCCATCGCCTCCTCCGGCGTGAACGGCTCGGTGCCGCAGATGACGTCCAGGATGGAACCGCTGAACGGCTGCGCGTGCTGGAGCACCACCCCGCACTGCCGCCGGACCGCCGACTGGTCGAGGGCGCCCAGGTCCTGACCGTCGTAGAGGACGCTGCCGGAGACCGGCCGGTCGAAGCCGATGAGGAGGCGCAGCAGGGTGGACTTGCCGCAGCCGCTGGGGCCGACGATCGCGACGAACTCGCCCGCGCGCACCTCGAAGGACACGTCGTCGAGGACGAGGGGGCCGTCGTCGGCGTACCGGAAGGAGAGCCGGCGGGCCTCGATCGCGCCGGACAGCCGGCCGGGGCGGGTGCTCGCGGTGCGGACCTCCGGGGCCGCGTCCAGGACCGGCCTGATCTCCTCGAACAGGGGCAGCGCGGAGACCACCGAGACGAAGGCGCCGGTGAGTTGGGTGACGGAGGTCAGGACCATCGTCACCGAGGTGTTGAAGGTGAGGAAGGCCGCGGCCGACATGGAGCCGCGCGCCGGGCCCGCGAGCAGCATGAACATCAGCAGGGTGCACACGGGCAGGTACACCGCGCCCATCACCGTGGTGAGGTTCTTGATCCGGCCGACCTTCTGCTGGAGTTCGCGGCTGCGCGCGAACTCGGCGGCCCAGGCCGCGTAGGCGTAGTTCTCGGCCGCGGCCACCCGCAACTTCGGCAGTCCGCGCAGGGTTTGGAACGCCTGGTTGTTCAGCTTGTTGCCCAGCACGACCAGTCTGCGCTGCCAGCGCACCTGCCACAGGCCGAGCCCGAGGAAGGCCGCCGCGATCACCACGAGCATGCCGATCGCGGCGAGCGCCAGCGAGGGGCTGTACCAGAACAGCAGGCTCAGGTTCATCACGCCGACCGTCACCGACTGGGCGACCACGGGACCGACTCCCGCCAGCAGCCGGCGGATCGAGCTGACGCCCATCGCCGCGCTCGCCAGTTCGCCCGTCGAGCGCTCGGTGAAGAACTTCGTCGGCAGCCGCAACAGGCGGTCCCAGACGGCCGGTTGGAGCGTGGCCTCGATCCGGCCCTCCAGCCGGAGGATGGTGAGGTTCTCCAGCAGCATGAAGGCCGCCGCCACCACGCTCGTCAGCATCACGGCCAGACACACCTGCACGATCAGACCCGTCTGCGCCTTCGGCACGAACTCGCCGAGCACCTTGCCCGTCGCGATCGGCACCAGCGCCCCGATCGCGACGGTCACCAGCCCGCTGACCAGCAGGTTGGCGAGATCGCCTCCAGTGCCTTGCATGCTGAAGCGCAGCAGCCGCAGCGGGCTGAGCCGGCGCTCGGGCAGCGGGCGGTAGAACATCACCGCGCGCGGCTCGAACTCCTCCGCGTTCGCCTTCTCGATCGGTGTCTCACGACCGGTCGCCGGATGCACGGCCACGTACCCGCCGCGCCGCCACAGCAGCGCGACCGGCGCCCCGGACAGCGCGCGGTGGCCCACCAGTGGGCCGATGTCGTCCCGCCACCACCGCCCGTCGAGCCGTACCGCCCGCACCCTGACCCGGGAGGCGAGAGCGATGCGCTCGACCGGGTCCAGGCGGTCGCTCTCGCCGCCGCTCCGCGCGGGCTCGGCGAGGGTGATGCCGGCCGCCTCGGCGACCAACTTGCAGGCCGCGTACGACGCGTCGGTGTCGGCGGCCGTCGTGCGCCGTGCCGAGGACCCGCCGATCGACGCGAGCAGCGTCCGGTCGGCCTGCGCGCGGACCGCCTCACCGGCCTTGATCCCGGCGGCCGTTCGCGTCTCGTGGGTTCGCTCCAGCTGCTCGATCCACTTGTCCAGCGCGGACAGCAGCCGGTACTGCTGGTCGACCATGCCCTGCCAGACACCGGGGTCCATCAGCAGATCGGCCGCCGCCTCCGCGCCGTACAGCGACCCGTACTGCACGCTGCCCGGGGGCACTTGCATCCAGAAGACGTCGTCGTCGGTGAGCGAGGCGGACCGCTCGCCGGCCATCGGCGCCTGGAAGAGGATCGACAGACCGCGGCCGACACCGAGGGCGAGGGCGTATTCGAGGGGGCTCGAAGTCGGCGGCACGTACTGGGGGTTGCCGTACTCGTCGTACGACCAGGTCTGGGTGTGCGCGGGCTGGTACAGCTCGCGCAGGCCGATGCGGTGCACCACGCAGTCCCGCAACGGGCGTGCCACCAGCGTGTGTTGGGGACCGGTGACCGGGCCGAGCAGCAGCGAGCCCGCCTCCAGGCGGCCGAGGTGGTGCCAGTGGCCCTGCCGCACGGCGTCCACCGCGAAGAGGTCGACGGCTCCCGAGGCGATCAGCCAGAGCACCTGCGGGCCTTCGAGGTCCAGGCGGTTGAGGCCCGTGCAGTCGATCGGGGTGCCCAGCGATCCCAGGGCGCCGAGCACCAGGTCGCCCTCGTGGACGGACGTCATCTCACCGCTCCTTGACCAGCGCGGCGTACGCGCCGCCCGCCGCCACCAGGGCGTCGTGCCGCCCGCGTTCCACGATCGTGCCGTGTTCGAGGACGACGATCTCGTCGCTGTCGCGCACCGTGCTGAGCCGGTGCGCGATCACCACGCAGGCGCAGCCGCGCCTGCGGAGGTTGTCCATCACGATCAGCTCGGTCTCCGCGTCCAGGGCGCTCGTCACCTCGTCGAGGACGAGAATGCTGGGCCTGCGCACCAACGCCCTCGCGATCTCCAGGCGTTGGCGCTGACCGCCGGAGAAGTTGCGCCCGTCCTGCTCGACCCGGCTGTGGATGCCACCGGGCCGCCGCATCACGACGTCGTACAGGGCCGCGTCGCGCAGCGCGTCCGTCACCGCGTCCTCCGGGACGGAGGGGTCCCACAGCGCCACGTTGTCGCGGACCGTGCCCTCGAAGAGGAACACGTCCTGGTCGACGAAGGACACCGAGGCGGCGAGCGCGCCGCGCGGGATGTCCTCGAGGCGGTGGTCGTCGATGCGGATCACGCCCTCCCACGGCGTGTAGAGACCCGAGATCAGCCGGGAGACCGTGGACTTGCCGCTGCCGGAGCCGCCGACCAGCGCCACCTGCCGGCCCGGTCCGACCGTGAGCGAGAAGCCGGTGAGGAGGGGCTTGTCGAGCGGGCTGTAGCCGAAGGTGATGTTCTCCAGCTCGACGTGCCCCTGGAGGCGCCGCGTCGAATCGGCGCCGCCCGCACGGGAGTAGAGGGGATCGGCCTGGAAGTTCTCGACGTCCTTGAGGCGGGCCACGTCGGCCGCGAAGTCCTGGACGCGGCCCGCGACGCCGTTGAGCCGGGTGATCGGCGCGGTGAAGCGGGTGACCAGCGCCTGGAAGGCGACCAACAGACCGACGGAGAGGTGTCCTTCGACGGCCCGCAGCCCGCCGATCCACAGGATCAGCGCGCTGTTGAGCGCGGCCAGCGTCGGCGCGACCACACCCAGCCAGGCGCTCGGCACCCCGAGCCGCTGCTGCTCCTCCAGGGTGGTGGCGTGCTGCCCGGCCCACTTGCGGAAGTAGCCGTCCTCGCCGCCGGTCGCCTTCATCGTCTCGATCAACTGGAGCCCGGTGTAAGCGGTGTTGGTCAACCGGGCGGAGTCGGCGCGCAGTTTCGCGGTGCGGGTCGCGCGCAGCCGGACGACGACCCGCATCGCCACCACGTTCAGCAGCGCGACACCTATGCCCACGTAGGTGAGTTGGGGGTCGTAGGTGTAGAGGAGCACCGCGTACAGCACCACGACCACCGCGTCCACGCCCGCCGCCGACAGGTCCCGGGCGAGGGTCTCGGCGACCGAGTCGTTCGACTGGAGGCGCTGCACCAGGTCGGCCGGGCTGCGCTGGGAGAAGAACGTCACCGGCAGCCGCAGCAGATGGCGCAGGAAGCGGGCGCTGGAGAGCGTGGAGGAGATGACGCGGCCGTGCAGCAGGTTCGCCTGCTGCAACCAGGTCAGCACCAGGGTGAGCAGGACGCAGGTCCCCATGGACGCGAACAGCACGCCCAGCAGGGAGGTTTGACCACCTATCAGGAACATGTCGATGTAGGTCCGGCTGAGCGCGGGCAGCGCCGCGCCGACCAGCACCAGGAGCAGGCTCGCGAGGACGGCGGCGGGCATCGTGCCCGCGGTGCCGCGCAGCCGGGCGGGCATCGCGCCCAGGACGCCCGGTCTGCGTCCGCCCTTCTCGAAGCCCTCGCCCGGCTCCATGACCAGGACGACTCCGGTGAAGCTGGAGTCGAAGTCCTCCATGGGCACGAACCGGCGGCCCTTGCCGGGGTCGTTGATGTACACCCCGCGGCGGCCGAGGCGGCGGCCCATGCCGTCGTAGACGACGTAGTGGTTGAACTCCCAGAACAGGACGGCGGGGGAGCGGACTTCGGCGAGGGCCGCCGTGTCCATCTGCATGCCCTTGGCCGTGAGGCCGTAACTCCGCGCCGCCTTCAGCAGGTTGCTGGCGCGGGAGCCGTCGCGGGAGACACCGCAGGCGATGCGCAGCTCTTCGAGGGGGATGTGACGGCCGTGGAAGCCGAGGACCATCGCGAGGGAGGCGGCGCCGCACTCGACGGCCTCCATCTGCAGCACGGTGGGTGAACGGACCGTCTTCACGCGGCCCTTGGGCACCGGGCGCTTCGGCGGTGCGGAGCGGCGTCGGGAACGGGACTCCTGGGCGGGGCTCACGGCAGCAGCCAATCGAGGGGACGCTGATCGGCCAGCCGGATCGAGGCCGAGGCCATGGTCATGGAGGTGAGGGAGAAGGGCGGTCCGTCCTGCGACGACCACCGGTAACCGCTCTTGGTGCGGGCCGACTTGTCGAGCTTCACCAGCACGGCCACCGGCCTGCCGTTCTTGGTGAACTGCTCGCCGAGCTGGCTGTCCCCGAGGAACGCGGAGATCTGCTGGGCCGACTGGGCGGACCGGTCCACCGCCTTCACCCGGCCGCGCAGCACGCCGTACGTCTGTGTCGGCACCGAGGAGACGGTCAGGTCGACGGCGGCGTTCGCGGGGATGGCGGCGGCGTTCTCGGCGGGGACGTACACCGTCGCGTAGAGCGGGTCGGTGGTGTGCGCGACCTTCTCCACGGCGGCGACGTTCGCGCCGGTCTGGATGATCTGCCCGATGGTCGCGGCGAGCGCCGTGATCCGGCCCGCGGCGACCGTGCGCACGACGGAATCGCCCTCCGCCGTACGGACCTTGAGGACGGGGGAGTCGGCCGGCAGCCGTTCGCCCTCCTGGGCGACGACGGCGGTGACCTGGCCGGCGACCGGGCTCTGGAGGAGGTAACTGCCCTCCCCGTGCGTGAGGACCGCGGACGCCCCGACCGTGGAGGCCACGGAACCGGTGACCGCCCACACGGACGCGGCGGCCACGACGACCACCGTCACACAGAGCACGAGCCAGCCCTGCGGGCGCGCGAAGCGCACCGGAAGATCCAGCTCCTCGGGCGACTGGAGCTTGGCGAGGGCCTGTTGGCGGAACTGCACGGGACTTCCCTCACCTGTGGACTTCCCTCACCTGCGGGAGAGATCTTCTACGGCATCCCAAGAGTCCCGGAGCCGGGGAGCGGCTCCGGGACTCGGTGGAACAGGGCGCGATCAGAGACCGGCGACCAGGTTCGTGACCGGGGCCACGTTCAGGCCGGTGACACCCTCGACGGTGCCGACGACCGTGTCGACCAGGCCGGAGACCGGGGCGACGCCGTCCACCAGGCCGGTGACGGTGCCGAGGGCGTTCACGGACAGACCACCGGAGACGTTGTCCAGCTCGGCGTCGGAGATCTCGACGGTCTCAACCTGGGGGGTGGAGTTCATGGGGGAACTTCCCTTCATATGGATATTCACAAGGGGGGAGCGGCCCCCTCTGGGGACAGACGACGGCCGCGACCACAGGCGCCGGGCGCCGTTTCCGGAGCCCTCTCGGCTCCTGCGGTGCGATGGATCAAAGCACGCCGCCGACGGGCGCAGCCAATCAAACCCTCGTCCCACCAGGGCACTTGGGCCTCGGCGGGCGCGAACCGTGCAGGCGTGGGCACGAGGTGTCGGCGAGTTCTTCACACGCTGCACGGCATCGCTGCGCGCGAGGGCTTGCGGCGCCGAAGCGGAATCGGGCACTCCTCGCCAAAGGCGTTCCGGGGAGCGTGTGCATGTGCAGATCCGTCGAGTCCGGTGACTTGGTTGGGTACGCGCTGTGCAGATTCCCTGAAGCGAGGATTCCGCTCGTGACGCTCGACGGAAGGTCACCGCTCGACCGCGTTCCGTGCCGGTCCGGGAGCGGGGCAACTGAGCGCGCCCGCGCGGCGGTTCGGGCGGCCGGCGATTCGATCAAGACATCCGGCCGCCGACCGGACTACGGACTTGAAGGGACCGCCGCGCAGACGCCACAGGCCCTCTGTCAGCCCGTACCCCGGTGCGGTCACTGCTTGGACATGGCCGATTCGCGTTTTCGCAAAGGAAGTTGAGAAACGGATTTGAACGCCTCACATGACACGTGCGTATCAACGGGCATCCAGGCGCCCCCATAAGCCGCCACCCCCGGCGGCGCAGACCCCGGTCCCCAGGAGGTCGAGAAGTTTGAGTCACAAGCGAATTCCGAAGCGCAAGGCCGCGATAGCTGTCGGCGGTGTCGCTGCACTCGGAGCGGCGGCGATCCTGCTGCCGAACGCCAACGCGTCCCAGGACAACTCGGCAGGCGCCGCCACCCCGAAGACCCTCAAGGCGACCGGCGCCTCGGACCTCTCCTCGCAGATCGCCGCGCTCCTGGGCGACGCCTTCGCCGGGTCCTACTACGACAGCGCCACCCAGCAGCTCGTCGTCAACGTGATCTCCGGCGACAACAACAAGGTGATCGTGCAGGCGGAGAAGGCCGGCGCCAAGGTGCGCAAGGTGCAGAACAGCACCGCCGAACTCGCCGCCGCCGCCAAGACGTTGGCCGCCAAGGCGACCGTCCCCGGCACCGCCTGGTCCGTCGACCCGAAGACCAACAAGATCCAGGTCCTCGCCGACAGCACCGTCACCGGCTCCAAGTGGGACACCGTGCTGTCGACCGTCAAGAGCCTCGGCACGAGCATGGCCACCGTCAAGAAGACCCCCGGGTCCTTCAAGACGCTGGTCTCGGGCGGCGACGCCATCTTCGCCCAGACCGACCAGGGCGGCGTCCGCTGCTCCCTCGGCTTCAACGTCACCGCGAGCGACGGCAGCCCCGCCTTCCTGACCGCCGGACACTGCGGTGTCGCGGCGAAGCAGTGGTCCGACTCGCAGGACGGCCAGCCGATCGCCACGGTCGACCAGGCCGTCTTCCCCGGCAACGACTTCTCACTGGTGAAGTACGACGACGCGGCCACCCAGACCACGAGCGACGTCAACGTGGGCAACGGCCAGACCGTCCAGATCACCCAGGCCGAGGACGCCACGGTCGGTACCCAGGTCTTCCGGATGGGCTCCACCACCGGTCTGCACGACGGCACGGTCACCGGGCTCGACGCCACCGTCAACTTCCAGAGCGAGACCGACCCCAACGGTGTCGACACCGTCAACGGCCTCATCCAGACGAACGTCTGCGCCGAGGCGGGCGACAGCGGCGGCTCGCTCTTCACCCAGGACGGCGGCGCGGTCGGCCTGACCTCCGGCGGCAGCGGCGACTGCACCAGCGGCGGCGAGACCTTCTTCCAGCCGGTCACCGCCGCGCTCCAGGCGACCGGGGCCACCCTCGGCGACGCCGGTGCCGGTGCGGGCGCGGGTGCGGGCGACACCGCCACGGCGGACCCGTCGGCGACCGCGGCCGACCCCTCGGCCACCGACGGCACCGGTGACCAGTCCGGTACCGGCGACCAGTCCGGCGCAGTGGACCCGTCCGCGACCGACGGCACGGGCGACCAGTCCGGTGCCAACGGCACGGGTGACAACACAGGCAACGGCACGGGTGACAACACCGGCGACGGCACGGGGGCGAACGACGGCTCCTCGCTCACCTCGAACCACTGATCCGACCCCTTCCAGCGTTTCAGGTCGGCGGTGGATCGGTCCGGCCCTCCGGCGGGAGGGCCGGACCGCCCTGCGTTCCGGGTCCGTCCGGGCCCGGTCCGCACGCCCGCAGCAGCAGCAACGCCACGTCGTCGATCCGCTCCCGCGCCGCCGCGCTGTGCCGCACGAGGACATCGGCGATCTCCTCCAACGGCAGGTCCCCGGCCTCCGCGAGCCGCTGCCCCAGCTCGGCGAGGGCGTCCTCGATGTCGACACCGGGCGACTCGATCAGCCCGTCGGTGTACAGCGCGAGCACCGAACCGGGCGCGAGACTCACCTCCGTCGTCGGATAGGTCGCCCCGGCATCGATGCCCAGCAGCGGACCACCCGCCAGGTCCAGCACCCGCACCCGCCCGTCCGGGCGGCGCAGCAACGGCGGCGGATGTCCGGCCCGCGCCATCACGGCCGTACCGCGCGCGGGATCCAGCCGTAGATACAGACAGCTCGCGAACAGCTCCACGCCCAGGTCGATCAGCAGCCGGTTGGTGCTGCGCATGACCTCCTCCGGAGCCTGGCCCACGGTCGTGTAGGCCCGTACGGCCGTCCGGATCTGGCCCATCAGCCCGGCCGCGGTCACGTTGTGGCCCTGCACATCGCCGATCACCGCCGCCGGACCCTCGGTGGTCACCAGGTCGTAGAAGTCACCGCCGATCTCCATGCCCTGCGTGGCCGGCAGATAGCGGGCGGCGGCCTCGATGCCGGGCAGCGGCGGCAGCGAGTTCGGCAGCAGCGCGGCCTGGAGTCCGTGCGCGAGCCGGTGCTTCGCGTCGTAGAGCAGGGCACGCTCCAGCGCCTGCGCGATCAGACCGCCCAGACTCGTCAGGACCGCGCGCTCGTCGGCGGGGAAGACATGCGGCTCGCCGTAGGCCAGCACACAGGTGCCCACCGGCCGGCCGGACGCCACCAGCGGCAGATACGCCCAGGCCGCGAACCCGTCAGGGGTGGCGTACCGGCTCGGGTACAGCCGCTCCAGGTCCTGCCGCGAGTCGAAGAACGCGGGCACACCGCTGCTCAGCGCGGCCGTCCCCGGTGTCGACTCGGTCAGCGCCATCCCGTCGAAGCGCTCGACGACATGCGGGTCCGGATAGCCGCGGTGCCCCAGGACATGCAGCCGTCCGGCCCGCGAGCCGAGGACCACCAGCGCCTTGCTGCCCACGGCCGGCGCGATCTCGTCCGCGATCAGCTGCACCACGTCCTGCACCCCGACCGCCTCGGTCAGCGCGCCCGCCAGGCTCAGCACCTGGGAGATGGTCACCAGCCGCGAGGGCCCCTCGTCCGGCCGCGGCGCCGCCCGGCCCAGCTCCGTCACCGCCCGCGCCCGGCTGATCCGCACACTCAGCCCCGTCGTGTTCGGATACATCCGGAACGACAGCCACTCGCCCGGCGGACGCAGGGCCACGAACGACGTCACCTGCTGACTGAGCAGCGCGGCCCGGTAACGGTCCTCGTACACCGGGTCGTTGAGCCAGGGCACCGCCGCCCACAACTGGGTGCCCAGCAGACCGCTCACCGACATCCCGAGCAGCTCACCGGCCGCCGCGTTCGCGAACCCCACCCGCCCGTGCAGATCGAGCGAACACAGCCCGTACGGCAACCGGGCCACCATCCGCGCCGCCTCGACCGTGCCCAGCGTCCCGGCCACACTCGTCGCGGGCCCGGTCGCCAGCAGATCCGGCTCCGCGCGCGCCGGACGCCGCTCCTCCACCGCCCGCTCCAGCCGCACCGCGAGCCGGGCGCAGGCGCTGGTCAGCTGCTCGCGGTCCCGGTCGGCCAGCACCGGCGGATGCGAACCGGGCCAGGTCACGAAGACCGAGCCGTAGACCGTGGACCCGGTGGCCACCGGCACCGCCGCCAGCGCGAAGGGATACGGCAGCACGACCGCGATCCGCGGATAGCGGCGCGCCATGTCCTCCTCGCCGCCCACCCACACCAGCCGCCGCCCGCGCACCGCCTCGGCGACCGGGATCGGCGCGCTCAGCCCCACCCGCTCCCACGGCGCGGCGAACGCCCGGGGCAGACCCGCCATCACCGCCATCTCCAGCACCGGTTCGTCCGGCGCCAGCAGATACACCGCGCCCGAGTGCGCGTGGACGGCGTCCATCATCGCGGCCAGCGCGAGCGACAGCATCGGCCGGCCGACCGGGTCCTGCGCCCGCCGGGACAACTGGCCGTCGGACACGCCGACCACCTCCTCGCCCGGCCGTGCCGTTTCGGGGCTCAGGGCCAGGCTCCACCCTGGCGGCCCGACGCGCACGGCGAGCGCCCGGCGGCCGAGCACGGAGGGCCATCCGGTGCCTCCTCTCCACGGAACGGTCACAGGGGCTGCGCGGCAGCGGTATAAGCGCTGTAATTGCGGACGTGGCCAGTGAGGGCGCTGAGGGACGCAGAACGAGAACACCGCGGGCCGAACTCGCCCTCAAGACGCTCACCACCGATCTCGACTCCCGCGAACGGCTGCGCCGGGTTCTCGAACAGGCCCTCGTCTTCGCCGCTGCGACCTTCGCCGGGGTGTACACGCCCGGTGCCGAGACCGACCTGCTGTGCCTGGCCGAGTCGGTCGGTGTGCCACGCACCGTGTACGGACTGCGCGACGGCTACCCGGCGTCCGGCGGAGCACCGGTCGCCGAGGCGCGCCGGAGCGGGCACCCGGTCTGGCTCGGCCCCGAGGAACTGGCCGCCGGCTGCGACGCGCGACGGCTGCCGACCGGGGAGTTCCATCTCGCGGCCCTGCCCGTGCGCGGGGAGCGGGGCGGCGGCTGTCTGCTCGCGGTGAGCGAGCAGCCGGCCGGTTTCGACCCCGACGACCGCGCCTGCCTCGCACTCATCGCCGAGGCCGTCGCGATCCCGGTCCCGGACGCGGCTGTGGCGGGCGGGGAACTGCCCGCGGGCTCCTTCGACCTGGCCATGGACACCGGACGGGTCGAGGTCGGCGGCGACATCCTGACCCTGTTCGGACTCGGCCCGGACGACTTCGACGGCAGGGTCGAGACCCTGCTCGGGTTGACCGTGCCGGAGGACCTGCCCTCGCTGATGTCCGTCGTGGAGGCCGACCACCTGGCCATCGGTGACCGCGAACTGGAGTTCCGCGTCCTCCAGCCCTCCGGCCCGCCGAAGTGGCTGCGGCTGCGCGGCCGGCTCCTGCCCGGCGGCGACGGCCGCCCGGCCCGCCTCGTCGGCACCGTCGGCGACGCCTCCCAGCTGCGCTCCGGCGTCAACGACGTGGCCCGCGTCCAGCGCCTCGCCGCCGCCCTCGCCATGGCCGGCACCGTCCGCGACGTCAGCCAGGCCGTGGTCGCCGCCCTGCGCAAACCGCTGCGCGCCGACCGCATCGCGCTCGCCGAACTGGAGGGCGACCGGCTCGTCGTCACCGTCCTCGACCCGCCCGAACCGGAGTCCTGGCCCGAGCTGTGGCGCCAGGAGTGGCGCAGCGAATGGCCCGACGCGCCCGTCCGCGCGATGCCCACCCTCGCCGCCGCCCTGCGCGAGGGCCGCGCCGCGATCCGGCCCGCCGGCAGCGACCTGGAGCCCGCGCTCGCCGAGGTCGGACCGGGCGGCCTCGCCGTACTGCCGCTGTCCGCGGGCGGCCGGGTGTCCGGAGCCTGTCTGATCGGCTGGGACGCCCCGCACGTCTTCGGCCCCGACGAACGCGCCCTGCTCACCGCCTCCGCCGGACTCGCCGGCCAGGCCCTGACCCGCGCCCACGCCTTCGACGCCGAACACGAACTCGTCGGCATGCTCCAGCGCCAGCTGCTCCCGCGCCGCCTGCCGAGACTCCCCGGCGGTGTCGCCGTCGCCCGCTATCTGCCGACCACCGCCGGCCTTGAGGTCGGCGGCGACTGGTACGACGTGATCCCCCTGCCCGACAACCACGTGGCCCTCGTCATCGGCGACGTCCAGGGCCACAACGCGGGCGCCGCCACCCTCATGGGCCAGATGCGCACCGCGCTGCGCGCCTACGCCGTCGAAGGACACCCGCCCGACGTCGTCGTCTCGCACGCCAACCGGCTCCTCATCGACCTGGAGACCGACCTCTTCGCCACCTGCTGCTACGTCGACGTCGACATGGAGGAGGGCTCCGCCTGGTACGTACGGGCCGGTCATCTGCCGCCCGTCCTGCGCCACCCGGACGGCACCACCGAGATCCCCGACCCGGACGGCGGCCCGCCGCTCGGCGTGGTCACGCAGGCCGACTTCCCGATGAGCGTGCTGCGGCTCCGGCCCGGCACCGTCCTCGCCCTCACCACCGACGGCCTCGTGGAGTCCAAGGAGGCCGACATCGACGAGGGCCTGGACCGGCTCGCCCACGGCCTCGCCCTCTCCGACCCCGCCCACCTCGGCCTGGTCGCCGACGCCCTGCTCGGCAACGCCCGCCGCGACGACGACGTCGCCCTCCTCCTCATGCGTTACGACGGCCTCGCCACCCGCCCCCGGCGGGAGAACTGGACGGTGTGGCGCGTGCCCGAGGCGGCCCGGCACGCCCGCCGCTTCACCAGGCGCACCCTGCGCGTGTGGGGCGTCACCGACGAGGTCGACACCATCCTCCTGGTCGTCTCCGAACTGGTCACCAACGCCCTGGTGCACACCGACGGCCCGGTGCGCCTCGACCTCACCCTCGTCAACCAGCGGTTCCGTGTCGCCGTCGCCGACTCCTCGCCGCGCACCCCGGCCAAGCCGACCAGCATCGGCTGGGAGGCCACCGGAGGCCGCGGGATCCTCCTCGTCGAGGCCGTCTCGGCGGCCTGGGGCACGGTGCCGGTGAGCGGCGGCAAACAGGTGTGGGCCGAGATCGCGCTCGACCGCTAGACGGCCGCACGGGTGCCGGTCGGCGCACACGGCGGCAGGTCGGAGCGGCTGCGGGGGTTCCCCGTGATGAGGTGCCTGCTTGTGGCACACACCTTCGAAGAGCTGGTCGAGAAGCAGCGCGCGGCCGACCAGGCGCGCGCCAGGGTCAAGGAGATGCGGGACGCCCTCGGGGCGCCCGCCCACGAACCCTGGACCGAGGCCCAGACCGAGACCTACGAGACCGCCTGGCGGGCCTGGCGCGACCTGAGCCGCGAGGCGCAGTCCGCGGTGGGCGAGTACGCGAAGGACGAGGGGCTGGACCGCGCCGGGGTCACCGCGGACGTGGAGCGGGCCGCGGGCGGACCGTCCGGACCGGCGGGCGATTAGACACCTCCCGTCCCACCTATCGTTGGATGGTCGTAATAAACGAACATAGGGAGGAACGATGCACGTCCAAAGATGACGCTAAGGTGAAGCGATGAAGGCTCTCGTTCTCTCCGGCGGCACTGGATCCCGCCTGAGGCCGATCACACACACATCGGCAAAACAGCTCGTCCCGGTGGCCAACAAGGCCGTCCTTTTCTACGGGCTCGAATCACTCGCCGACGCGGGCATCACCGAGGTCGGCATCATCGTCGGTGACACCGCGGCGGAGATCGAGGAGGCGGTGGGTGACGGGTCGAAGTTCGGCCTCCAGATCACCTACATCCCGCAGGACCGTCCCCTCGGACTGGCCCACGCCGTCCTGATCGCGCGCGAGTACCTCGGCGACGACGACTTCGTGATGTACCTCGGCGACAACTTCATCGTCGGCGGCATCACCGGCCTCGTCGAGGGCTTCCAGGCCAACAAGCCCGACGCGCAGATCCTGCTCACCCACGTGCCCGACCCGCGCTCCTTCGGCGTCGCCGAACTCAGCGAATCCGGCCAGGTCATCGGCCTGGAGGAGAAGCCCGAGCACCCCAAGAGCGACCTCGCCCTGGTCGGTGTCTACCTCTTCACGCCCGCCATCCACGACGCGGTGCGCGCCATCAAGCCGTCCTGGCGCGGCGAGCTGGAGATCACCCACGCCATCCAGCAGCTGATCGACGACGGCGCCGACGTGCGCTCCTCGGTCATCCACGGCTACTGGAAGGACACGGGCAACGTCGTCGACATGCTCGAAGTCAACCGGACCGTCCTGGAAGGCATGGACCGCCGTATCGACGGCGAGGTCGACGACGCCTCCGAGACCATCGGCCGCGTGGTCATCGAAGCGGGCGCGCGCATCGAGGGTTCGCGCATCGTCGGACCCGTCGTCATCGGCGCCGGAACCGTCGTGCGCGACTCCTACGTCGGACCGTTCACGTCCGTCGCGGAGAACTGCCGTATCACCGACAGTGAACTGGAGTTCTCCATAGTGCTCCAGGACTCGTCCATCGCCGGGGTGGGCCGGATCGAGTCCTCGCTCATCGGCAAGCACGTCGAAGTGACCCCCGCACCGGGGGTACCCAGCGCCCACCGCCTCGTTCTCGGAGACCACAGCAAGGTGCAGATCCGTTCATGAATCTCCTCGTCACCGGCGCCGCCGGCTTCATCGGTTCCACGTACGTCCGCACGCTCCTCGCCTCGGACGCGCCCGACGCGCCCCGCATCACGGTGCTGGACAAGCTCACGTACGCCGGCACGCTCGACAACCTTGAGATAGGCCACCCGCGTCTGGAGTTCGTCCAGGGCGACATCTGCGACGCCGAACTGGTCGACAAGCTGATGGCCGAGGCGGACCAGGTCGTCCACTTCGCCGCCGAGTCCCACGTGGACCGCTCGATCAACGGCGCCGCCGACTTCGTCCGCACCAACGTGGTGGGCACCCAGGTCCTGCTCGACGCGGCCCTGCGCTACACCGTGCCGTTCGTGCACATCTCCACCGACGAGGTCTACGGCTCCATCGAGTCCGGCTCCTGGCCCGAGACCCACCCGCTCGCGCCCAACTCGCCGTACTCCGCGTCGAAGGCCTCCTCCGACCTGCTCGCCCTGGCCTACCACCGCACCCACGGCCTGGACGTCCGCGTCACCCGCTGCTCGAACAACTACGGGCCGCACCAGTTCCCCGAGAAGGTCATCCCGCTGTTCGTCAGCAACCTCCTCGACGGCAAGAAGGTCCCGCTCTACGGCGAGGGCCTCAACGTCCGCGACTGGCTGCACGTCGAGGACCACTGCCAGGGCATCGAGCTGGTGCGCACCAAGGGCCGGGCCGGCGAGGTCTACAACATCGGCGGCGGCACCGAGCTCAGCAACAAGGAGCTCACCGGACTGCTCCTCGAAGCCTGCGGCGCCGACTGGGACTCGGTCGAGCGTGTCGAGGACCGCAAGGGCCACGACCTGCGCTACTCCGTCGACTGGTCCAAGATCCACGACGAGCTGGGCTACACCCCGAAGCACGACTTCACCACCGGCCTCGCGGACACCGTCGCCTGGTACCGCGACAACCGCGCCTGGTGGGAGCCGCTCAAGGCAAGGGTGGAGCGCGCCTGATGAAGTGGCTGGTCACCGGTGCCGGCGGGATGCTCGGCCACGACGTCCTGGACGAACTCGCCCGGCGCGGTGAGCAGTTCGTCGGTCTCGACCGCGCCGCCCTGGACATCACCGACCCCGCGTCGGTGGACCGGGCGTTCGCGGAACACCACCCCGACGTGGTGGTGAACTGCGCGGCGTACACCGCCGTCGACGACGCCGAGACCGACGAGGAGCGGGCCCTTCGCATCAACGGCGAGGGGCCCCGGCTCCTGGCCCGCGCCTGCGCCGCCGCGGGCGCCCGCCTGGTCCATGTCTCCACCGACTACGTCTTCGACGGCGAGGCCCGCGGCACGCCGTATCCGGAGAACCACTCCACCGCACCGCGCACCGCGTACGGCCGGACCAAACTCGCGGGCGAGCAGGCCGTGTTGGCCGAACTGCCCGGTAACAGCGCGGTTGTCCGAACGGCTTGGCTGTACGGAGCCTGTGGGGGTAACTTCGTCCGCACGATGATCGAGCTGGAAGCACGTCGCGACACTCTCGACGTCGTCGACGACCAGCACGGACAGCCGACCTGGAGCGCCGACGTCGCCGTACGGATCGCTGATCTGGGCGCCCGTATCGGCCAGGTCGAGGGCGCGCACGGGGTGTTCCACGCGACCAGCTCCGGCGAGACCAGCTGGCACGGTCTCGCACGGGAGGTGTTCCGGCTCATCGGCGCCGACCCGGAGCGGGTCCGCCCCACCACGAGCGCTGCCTTCGTCCGTCCCGCGCCCCGCCCCGCCTACAGTGCCCTCGGGCACGAGCGGTGGCAGGAGGTCGGCCTGGAACCGCCGAGGGACTGGCGGTCCGCCCTGCACGAAGCACTTCCTCACATCCGCAAGGAGATTTCTTCGTGAAACGTCATGAGTTCCTGCGGGGACTCCACAAGTCAACCGCGAACCGCAACTACCTGGAGATCGGCGTCAACGACGGCCGCAGCCTGACGCTCTCCCGGGTACCCAGCGTTGCGATCGATCCGGCGTTCAAGGTGGTCACGGAGATCCGCTGCGACGTCCACCTGGCCAAGGCCACCAGTGACGACTTCTTCGCCCGGGACAACCCGCTGGTGCATCTGCGCGGCGGACGCCACCCGCTGCGTCAACTCGCCCGCAACCGGAGCCCGTTGGGCTGGTGGAAGACCACCACGCTGGACCTGTCGTTCATCGACGGCATGCACCTCTTCGAGTACGCGCTGCGCGACTTCATCAACGTGGAGAAGCACTCGGACTGGGCCAGCGTCATCGTCTTCGACGACATGCTGCCGCGCAGCATCGACGAGGCGGCCCGCGACCGGCACACCGACGCCTGGACGGGCGACGTGTACAAGCTGGTCGAGATCCTCGCCCGCTACCGTCCCGACCTGGTGACGGTTCTGGTGGACACCCAGCCCACGGGTCAGCTCGTGGTCTTCGGCGCCGACCCGAACAGCACCGTCCTCAAGGACAAGTACGACGAGATCATCGCCGAGTTCGAGGTTCCGGACCCGCAGAAGGTGCCCGAGGCGATCCTTGAGCGCACCACCGCGGTGCAGCCCGAGACGCTGCTGAACGCCGGCTTCTGGGGCCCCCTCGCCAAAGCGCGGGACCGCGGGACCAAGCGGTCCCGCGGCTGGGAGCCCCTGCGCCGCTCGGTGGAGCAGCTCAGCGTCAGTCGCTGACCTGCCCACCGCGCAGTCGCTCGTAGTAGGCGGAGCAGTCCGCGTAGGACGGAAGAAGTCCTGACTGCTCCGCCTCCGCCAGTGTCGGAGCCTCGGCGTCCTTCTCCGACAGCACCGGCTCGAAGCCCTCGGGCCACTCGATGCCCAGCGCCGGGTCGAGCGGGTTGATCCCGTGCTCACGGCCGGGCGAGTAGCCCGTCGAGCACAGGTACACCACGGTCGCGTCGTCGGTCAGGGCCATGAACGCGTGCCCGAGCCCCTCCGCGAGGAACACGGCGTGCTTGCTGTCGTCGTCCAGCCGGACGGCCTCCCACTGACCGAACGTGGGAGAGCCGACGCGGATGTCCACGATCACGTCGAGGACCGCGCCCCGCACACACTTGACGTACTTGGCCTGGCTCGGCGGCACGTCGGAGAAGTGCACTCCGCGCACCACACCCCGCCGCGACACCGAGCAGTTGGCCTGCGACAGGGCCAGGTCGTACCCGGTGGCCTCGCGGAACTCCTCGCCCCGGTACCACTCGTGGAAACTGCCCCGGTCGTCAGGGAAGACCTTGGGCTCCAGGACCCAGGCGCCTTCAATCCCCAGTGCTCGCACGTTCTTTCGTCCTCCATGGCTTGCTCGGGTACGGCGATGTGCTTGCGGTACCGCTACTTGTTCAGGGCGCGCTTCAGCTTGCGCGCCACCCGCCGGGCCAGTCCCGGCTTCGGCTTGGCGGCCACCGGCTTCGGCGTGGGCTTGGGCTCGGCGGGCTTGGCCTTCGGCGCGGCCTCCACCCGGAGACCGCCGGCGTCACCGGCCAGCCGCACCGGCAGCGCCAGGAAGCGCTGCCCGGTCGCGGTCGGCGTCAGACACACCGAGGCACCCCACGCGAGGTCCTTCAGCTCGGCCGCGGGCACCTCGGCCGCCAGCCGCGCACCGGAGGACTCGGGCGAGACCACACCGGGCACGTCCAGGGTCGTACCGGACGCCTTGTGGGTCAGGCGCAGCAGTACGTCGGTGGCCGCGGGCACGTAGAAGGGGAGCAGCACGCCGACGCGGGCGCCGGTGACCGTGAAGTCGCCGGGCTTGAGGTCGCCGAGGCCCAGGCGCTTGCCCGCCTTGTCGACGTCCAGCGAGAAGTTGCCGTGCGGCTCCGTGTAGTACGGGAGCAGCACCTGGCCGGCGACGACACCGGCGTGCCCGGCGTTCTCGCCGTGCTGCGGGACCGGGCCGAGGCGGCACTCCTTGTTCCAGGAGCCGATGACCACCCGGACGTAGGTGTCCCAGAGGCCGTCGGCCAGCGGGGTGCCGCCGGCAGCGGTGGCCGGGTCGACGGTGGCCGTGGCGTGCAGCACCAGCCGGACGCCGTCGCCCTCGGGGACCGCCTCGTGCGAGATCTGCACGGGCTGGAAGTGCGAGGCGGCACTGGTGCGTTCGCGCACGACGAGGTCGGCCGTGGCCTTCTTGAAGACGTGCGTGGCGTCGGCCGTCAGCAGGGTGGTGGCCTCGGCGAGGTTCTTCGGCTCGGGGTGCTTGGGGGCCGGCGCGCCCTGGGCCGGGAAGATCGCGGGCTTGCCGTCGACGACGAACTCGGCCCGGTAGTGGACCAGCAGCTTGCCGTCCCGCCACTCGATCTCGCCGGGGGCGGCCTGCGGCTTGAGGGCGGCCTCCCACTCGGCGAGCTCGACGAGGTCGTCGTAGCGGTCGGCGGCGGCGAGGGCGGCGACGACCCGCAGCCGCGGGCCGAGACCGGCCGCGACACCGGGGCCGAAGCGCTCGGTCATGACACCGCGGATCTCCTTGAGGAGTTCACGGCGGTAGTCGTCGGGGGCCTTCAGGAGCCGGCCGCCGCCGAGGCGCTCCATCATCTCGACGCGCAGCCAGCGGCGGAAGATCCGGTCCCGGGCCGGACCGGGCTCGGTGTACTTCTCTACTACGTCGAGCGCCTCGCGCAGGTTCTTGAAGTAGCCGACCGGGTCGAAGCGCTGGAAGCCGGCGTTCGAGGCGTCCTCGCGCTTGATGTGGTAGTAGCAGACGTAGTCGCTGAGGACGGCGACGTTGTCCGCGGCGAGGTAGGCCTCCGTCACGAAGACGTGGTCCTCCAGACGGCGACGACCCTCCGGGAACCGCAGACCGATGCGATCGAGGAACGCCCGGCGCAGCATCTTGTGCGGGGTGAGGCTGTCCATCAGCGGCGCGGTCTCGACCGACGCGTGCGGGTAGTTCTTGCGGAACAGCTCCACCGGCACGGCGCGGCCCTTGCCGGCCATCTTGCCGACGATGACATCGGCGCCGTTGGCCACGCCGTAGTCGTACATCCGCTCCAGGGCCTCGTCTCCGAGGTAGTCGTCGTTGTCGACGAACATGACGAACTCGCCCTTGGAAGCGGCGATGCCGACGTTGCGGGGCTTGCCGGACCAGCCGGACGCCTCCTGGTGGATGACGTGGATGTGGGGGTGCTCGGCGGCCACCTCGTCCAGCCGCGCGGGCGTGCCGTCCGTCGAGCCGTCGTCGACGAAGATCGCCTCGTACTCGTCGTTAGGCAGGGACTGCCTGAGGAGAGAGGAGATGCAATCCTCGATGTAGGGCCCTGGGTTGTACACAGGGACGACGACACTGACCTTGACCGACATGCGGCTTCTAGCCCCCTTGTTGTGCGCTGCCGTCCCCCGTTGCGGAACGGCGCGAGTGGGGTGATGCTAACCCGGTCTGTCTCGATGCCGCCCATTGGGCCGGTGTTGGGCAACGGTTAACCAACGGTAGCCCGATGTCCGCTCCCGTCGTGGGTCTTGGCCAGAAGTTCCAGGATTTCGGCCGATGTGCCCGTTTCGCCCAGGCGCGGGAAGATTCGCTCGATGCTGTGGGCGTGCGAGACGGCGTCCAGGTCGGCCATCGCGTCCGTGGCCAGCGTCACGTGATAGCCGTGCTCGTGCGCCGCGCGGGCGGTCGACTCGACGCCGATGCTGGTCGCGACACCGGTCAGCACGATCTGCGTGACACCGCGCCGCCGCAGCTGCACGTCGAGGTCGGTGCCGTGGAAGGCGCCCCAGTTCCGCTTGGTCACCCGGATGTCGCCCGGGTGCCCCGACAACTCGTCCACGACGACGTCCCAGCCCTGCGGACGGGCCGCGCCCCCGGCACGCTGCTGCTCGGTACGGCCGGGAACCGCGTCCACGCCGTCGGCCGCGAAACTGACCCGGACCAGCGCGACGGGAAGCCCCGCGCCCCGGAACGCGTCGGCCAGCTCGACGGTACGGGCCACGACCTCGGGCCCGCTGTAGGGCTGGGTCGGGGCGCCGACGATGCCGTTCTGGAGATCGATCACGACGAGGGCGGTACGCGGGTCGAGGGTGGTGACTGCCATGGGAGGGAGGCCTTTCGGTGTATCGGTGTATCGGTGTGTCTGGATATCGATCTGTCGGTATGTCGCTGTATCGGTACGTGCGGGGCCAGGGAGGCGCCCGTGCCTGCTGCGCCGTCACTGCTCCGACAGTCGGCCCAGCAGTGTCAGCGCGTCGATGATCGTCCGCCGCTCCTGCTCGGTGTAGCGGTCCTCGAAGGCGCGCGCGAGCCACTCCTCACGGACCTGCCGGTTGTCCTCGACGCGCGCACGGCCCGCCGCGGTGAGGGTGACCAGCTGTCGGCGGCCGTCCTCGGGGTCGGGGCCGCGCCGGATCAGCCCGTGCCGGTCGAGGGCGGCGAGGGTGGCGGCCATCGACTGCGGTCGGACCCCCTCGGCCGCCGCCAGCGCGCTGGCCGTGGCCGCGCCGTGCTTGCCGACCAGGGTGAGCGCAGACTCCTGCGAGGGCGTCAGGTCCTCGTCGGTCGCGACCTCGCGGATCCGCCGCCGCAGCCGGCTGAACACCACCCGCAGATCCCGCGCGGAGCGGGCGGCGGAGTCCGAGATACCGGCCGGTGCCCGGGAGGTCTGCTGATCCATGCCCGCCACCGTAGGACCAGCAGGCCCAACTGTCCAGTCACAACTGAACAGTCTTACCTGAAGATCGCGAAGATTCCTCGGCATGGACTGCTCTGCGCGCCGACAGGGACACGAACACGCGGCTGCACCGCCCCACACACCGCATGCCTACGCTGGAGCGGTGCGTCTGCTGCTGATGTCCGACACCCATCTCCCCAAGCGAGCCAAGGAACTCCCCGCGCCGCTCCTCGCCGAACTCCCGCGCGCCGACGTCGTGTTCCACGCCGGTGACTGGGTCGACACCGCCACCCTCGACCTGCTGGAGAGCCGCAGCCGGCGGCTCGTCGGTGTGTACGGGAACAACGACGGCCCCGAACTCCGCGCCCGGCTCCCCGAGGTGGCCTACGCCGAACTCGGCGGTCTACGCTTCGGCGCCGTGCACGAGACGGGCCCCGCCCAGGGCCGTGAGGCGCGCTGCGCGGCCCGCTTCCCGGACCTGGACGTGCTGGTCTTCGGCCACAGCCACATCCCCTGGGACACCACGGCCCCCACCGGTCTACGGCTGCTCAACCCGGGCTCCCCGACCGACCGCCGCCGCCAGCCGTACCGCACGTACCTGACGGCGACGGTCGCCGACGGCAGCCTGACCGACCTCACCCTGCACCGGCTTCCGCCGGGCTGACCCGCGGTTCACCCCGGCGCCGCCCGATGGATCGCCCCCGACACCCCGGTCAACGGCATCCCCGTGCCGCTCCACCGCAGCGCCACGATCTCGGCGGCCACGGAGACGGCCACCTCCTGCGGGGTGCGGGCCCCGAGATCCAGACCGATCGGTGACCGCAGCCGGGCCAACTCGCCCTCGTCGAGGCCGGATTCGAGCAGCCGCCGCATACGGTCGTGATGCGTACGGCGGCTCCCCATCGCCCCGATGTAGGCGGCCGGCCGACGCAACGCCTCCACCAGCAGCGGTACGTCGAACTTCGGGTCGTGGGTCAGGACGCAGATCACCGTCCGCGCGTCGGTGTCGGTGCCGGCCAGATACCGGTGCGGCCAGTCCACGACCACCTCGACTCCGCCCGGGAAGCGCTTCGGCGTCGCGAACACCGGCCGCGCGTCGCACACCGTGACGCGGTAACCGAGGAAGTCGCCGATGCGTGCCACCGCTGCCGCGTAGTCGATGGCGCCGAAGACCAGCATCCTGGGCGGCGGCGCGAAGGAGTGCAGAAACACGGTGACGGAGTCCTCACGCCGTTCGCCGTGCGGCCCGTAGTGCCGCAATCCCGTTGCCCCGAGGGCGAGTTCACCGAGTGCGTCGGCGGTGACGGCCGCGTCCAGCCCGGTCGTGCCGAGGGTGCCGAAGGAACTGGCGGTGCCGACAGAGCCGACAGAGCCAGGGACGCCGTTCGTGTCGAGCCCGCCGGAAGCCCCGCCCACCGCACCCGGCGCGCTCACCCCGCTCACCCCGCCCACCGTGCCCGGCCAGACCGCGAGGACCGCCCCGCGCGGCGCGTCCCCGTCGACCACGGTCGCCACCGTCACCGGCTCGCGCGCGGCGACGGACCGGACGACCGCCCCGAACGTGGGATCGGTCTCCGGTGCGACGGGCCGTACCAGCACGGTGATCTCGCCGCCGCAGGTGAGTCCGACCGCGAAGGCGTCCTCGTCGGTGTAGCCGAAGGTCTCCAGCCGTGCCTCGCCGCTCGCCGTCACCTCCCGCGCCAGCTCGAAGACCGCTGCCTCCACGCAGCCCCCGGAGACGCTGCCCACCACCTCGTCGTCCGGGCCCACGGCCATCGCCGCGCCGGGATCGCGCGGCGCGCTGCGGTCGACCGCCACGACGGTGGCCAGGGCGAAGGGCTTCCGGGCCGCGTACCAGCGTCCGAGTTCCGGGAGGATCTCCCGCACGACGCGCTCCTCTCACCGCCGTAGCGCAGCTACGGACGTAAATTCGTTGGCGTCGCCCACCGCCGCTCTGCTGCACTGACCCGTGTCCGGCCATCCGGCCATCCGTCAGCGACGACCGAGGAGCACTGAGATGCGCGCACCGTTCATGTCCGCCCAGGAAGGAAGACCCCCCTCAGCGAAGGACATGACACCAGGTGCACCTGCTCAACCTCGGCATCCTCGCCCATGTGGACGCCGGTAAGACCAGTCTGACCGAACGGCTGCTGCATACGGCCGGTGTGATCGACGCGCTCGGCAGCGTCGACGACGGCAGCACCCGTACCGACACCCTCGCGCTGGAGCGGCAGCGCGGTATCACGATCAAGTCCGCCGTCGTCTCGTTCCCGGTCGACGACGTGACCGTCAACCTCATCGACACTCCGGGCCACCCGGACTTCATCGCCGAGGTGGAGCGCGTGCTCGGCGTGCTCGACGGCGCCGTCCTGGTCGTCTCGGCGGTCGAGGGCGTCCAGCCGCAGACCCGCGTGCTGATGCGCACGCTGCGGCGGCTGCGCATCCCGACGCTCCTCTTCGTCAACAAGATCGACCGACGCGGGGCGCGCGGTGCCGACCTCCTGTCGTCGCTCTCCGAACGGCTCAAGGCGGCGGTCGTCCCGATGGGCTCGGTCGAGGACATCGGCACCCCGGCGGCCGGTTTCCGGCCCGGCCTCGGACCGGGCGCGGCGGCCGTCCTCGCCGACCACGACGACGAAGTGCTCGCCGCCTATGTCGAGGACAGCGTGTCCCACGACCTCCTGCGCACGGCCCTCGCCGCTCGGACCCGGCAGACCCTCGTGCACCCGGTGTACTTCGGTTCCGCCATCACGGGCGCCGGCGTGCCCGCGCTGCTCACCGGCATCAAGGAACTGCTTCCCGCCGCCGGGGGCGACCCCCAAGGCCCGCTCTCCGGCACGGTGTTCAAGGTCGAGCGCGGTCCGGCGGGGGAGAAGATCGCCTGCGCGCGGATCTTCTCCGGCACCCTCCGCACCCGCGACCGCGTCATCTTCGGAGAGGCCGGCGAGGAGGGCAAGGTCACCGCGATCAGCGTCTTCGACCACGGCACGGACACCGGCTCCGACTCCGTCCCGGCGGGCCGGATCGGCCGGCTGTGGGGCCTCGGCGGGATCAGGATCGGCGACGCGATCGGAGTGCCGAGGACGGCGTACGAGCACGTCTTCGCGCCGCCGACCCTCGAAACCGTCGTCGTCCCGGCCCCCGACGCCGACCGCCGCGCCCTCCATCTCGCGCTCACCCGCCTCGCCGAACAGGACCCGCTGATCGGCCTGCGCCACGACGAGGTGCGTCAGGAGACCGCGCTCTCCCTCTACGGCGAGGTGCAGAAGGAGGTCGTGCAGGCCACGCTCGCCGACGAGTTCGGGGTGCGGGTCACCTTCCGCGAAACGACACCCCTCTGCGTCGAACGGCCGGTCGGCACGGGCGCGGCGGCCGAGTTCATCAAGAAGGACGACAACCCCTTCCTCGCCACGGTCGGCCTGCGCGTCGCCCCCGGCCCGGTCGGCTCCGGGGTGCGCTTCGCTCGCGAAGTCGAGCTGGGCGCGCTGCCGTACGCCTTCTTCAAGGCCGTCGAGGACACCGTGCGCGAGACGCTCGGGCAGGGGCTGCACGGCTGGCGGGTCACCGACTGCGTGGTCACCATGACGCACTCGGGCTACGCGCCCCGGCAGAGCCACGCCCATCAGGGCTTCGACAAGAGCATGTCGAGCACCGGCGCCGACTTCCGCGCGCTGACCCCGCTGGTCCTCGTCGACGCGCTGCGGCGGGCGGGGAGCCGGGTGCACGAGCCGATGCACCGGTTCCGTGTCGAGGCCCCGGCCGACACCCTCGGCGCCCTGCTGCCGGTCCTCGCCGCGGCACGGGCCGTACCGCAGTCCACCGAGACGCGGGGGCGGGTGTGCGTGCTGGAGGGGACGGTCCCGGCGGCCCAAGTGCACGGTCTTGAGCGGCAGTTGCCGGGGCTGACGCGCGGTGAGGGGGAGTGGGGGAGCGCCTTCGACCACTACGCGCCCGTCGCGCACGGGACGGTTCCGGAGCGGGCGCGCACCGACCACAACCCGCTGAACCGCAAGGAGTACCTGCTGAACGTGACGCGTCGGGTCGGCTGAGAATGTTTCAACAGGGCTTGAAGAGTGGGAACTTACTGGTGAGTCAGAAGTGTTGACAGTGTCCGGAAATCACCGGACTGTAGTGGACATGACGAATATCCGGGCGCGTTTGATCGTTGTCCTGGTTGTCCTCTGCGGATTCCTGTCGGTGCTGGGTGCCGGACCCGCCACCGCCGCCACCCCAACCGACTCCCTCTGGTTCGACGGCTCACCGCTGACCGTGCAGAACGGCAGCTTCGTCGACAGCTACGGCCGCCAGGTCGTGTTGCGCGGCTACAACGTCTCCGGTGAGACAAAGCTCGCGGAGAACAGCGGCCTCCCCTTCGCCTCGGTCGCCGACGCGAAGAAGTCCGCGACCGCGCTGCGCGCCCTCGGCGGCGGCAACGCGGTGCGCTTCCTGCTCTCCTGGGCCTACGCCGAACCGGTCCGCGGGCAGGTCGACACCACGTATCTGGCCGCCGCCACCGCCCAGATGCAGGCGTTCCTCGACGCCGGCATCCGCGTCTACCCCGACTTCCATCAGGACCTCTACTCCAAGTACCTCTTCAACAGCGGAAGTTGGTACACCGGGGACGGCGCGCCCAAGTGGGCCGTCGCGCTCGGGAGTTACCCCCAGGAGTCCTGCGGGATCTGCCTCTTCTGGGGCCAGAACATCACCCAGAACGCGGCCGTCACCGAGGCCCAGTACGACTTCTGGCACAACAACTACGGCCTCCAGGACTCCTTCCTGGCCACCGCCCAGTCGACCATGACGTACATCCAACAGCACCTGAGCAGCGACGAGTTCGCGGGTGTCGTCGGCTTCGACCCGTACAACGAGCCGTTCGCCGGCACCTACGACTCGGGCCAGACCAGCCGCACTTGGGAACAGAACCTGCTCTGGCCGTTCTATGTGAAGTTCCGCGCCCGGATGGACGCGGCCGGCTGGACGGACAAGCCCGCCCTCGTCGAACCGAACCTCTTCTGGAACTCCAACATCTCCAGCCAGGTGCAGGAGGGCGGCCTCCTCGACGCGGGCACCCTCGGCTCGCGCTATGTCTTCAACACCCACTTCTACGACCAGAAGGCGATCTCCGGCATCCTGATGTGGGGGAACGCGGCCGACGGCCAGTACTCGACGGACTTCGGCACGATCCGTGACCGCGCCTCGGCGGCCGGCACCGCCGCGATCGTCAGCGAGTTCGGGCACCCGCTGTCCGGCACGGTCTCGGGCAAGGCGCCGACCGTCCTCAAGGCGATGTACCAGGCCCTCGACTCCCGCCTGCCGGGCGCGAGTTGGTGGTCCAACCCGGCCGGCTCCGGCCCGGTCCTGTCCGGTACGCAGTGGCAGTGGGACATCTACAACGGCCGCCACGACGAGCTGATGAACGACAACCCCGACAAGGTGCTCACCTCCGGCGACGCCTGGAACGACGAGGACCTCTCGGCCGTCAACATGACCGACTCGGGCACGGTGACCCTCCGCCAGGACGCCCGGCTGCTCGACCGGATCTACCCGAGCGCGACCGCCGGCACCACGGTCGCCTTCACCTACGAGGACCGCTCCCGCGACGGCTCCACGACCCTGACCTGGAACCCGGTCCCCAGCACCCTCCCCAACGTGTCCTCGCTGGTCGGCTCCGGCCAGTACGGCCTGCTGCTGTGGCGCTCCAACAGCTCCACCGCGCCGACCGAACTCCACCTCCCGGCGTCCTTCCCGGCCGCGTCCACCACCGTGGTCTCCGACCTGGGAGCCGTCTCGGGCCTGCCGGCGTACACGTCGTCCACCCCGATCGGCTTCGCCAACGAACCTGGCGGCACCGGCAGCCACCGCCTGCTGCTCTCGGCCTCCGGCTCGGGAACCCTGCACTACGCCCTGATCACCAACGGCGCGTCGAGCCCCTCCTCGACCCTCCTGAGCGCGGCCAAGTCGGAACTGGCCGCGTGGGCGGCGGCGCACAGCTGAACGGCACCGGGCACCGGCCCCTCAGGGGGTCGGTGCCTCCGTATGTGAAGACATTCGTACAAGGGTGAAGTCGAAGTGAACTTGATGAAAAGTGGGGAAGGAGTGCTCTTTTCCGCAAGACCACGAACGCGACAAGATTGGCCGGTGGTCAACGAGACAGAGGTGTCACAGTGACAGGCAGGCTCAAGGCGCCGACCGGCCGCTACGGCGGCAAGTCCGCCGAGCAGCGGCAGGCCGAGCGACGCGAACGCTTCCTGGCCGCCGGGCTCCGGCTCTTCGGCGACACCCCCGGCTACCGCGCCACCACCGTCGCCGCCCTCAGCGAGGCCGCGGGCCTGTCCACCCGGCAGTTCTACGAGGAGTTCCGCAGCCTGGAGGATGTACTCGCCGCGCTCCACCTCCAGGTCAACGACTGGGCCGAGCGAGCCGTCCTGGCCGCGCTCGCCGCCGCCGACGGACTGCCGCTCACCGAGCGGGCGACCATGATCTTCCACGCCTACGCCGCGAACGTCACCGGCGACCCGCGCCGGATCCGCATCACCTTTGTCGAGATCATCGGCGTCAGCCCACGCCTTGAGGAACAGCGGCTGGCCCGCCGCGCCCGCTGGATCAACCTCATCCAGAGCGAGGCGCGCGCCGCGGCCCAGCGCGGGGAGGCGGCGCGCCGCGACTACGGCATCGCCGCGACGGCGTTCATCGGCAGCGTCAACGGCCTGCTCCACGACTGGAGCGCGGGCTGGGTGGACGCCACGCTGGACGAGATCGTCGACGAACTGGTCCGGCAACTCGTGGGCATCATGCAGCCACCCGGCTGGCACTGCGGGGCCGAGATCCAGGCCTAGGGCGAGTCCTCGGCCGGGTCCTCGGCCGGGTCCTCGATCGGGTCCACGGTCGCGTATCCGTCCAGGCGGCGGGCCAGTTCTCGCACCAACTCGCGCAGGGCGGCGGGGCGTTCGACGACGAACGGGCGGTCGAGGGCGGCGAGGACCGGGGGGAGCCACTCCAGCCGCTCGGCCCGGATCCGGACCCGGACCCAGTCCGCGTCCTCGTCGAGCGCGGTCACGATGGCGATCCCGGCCGGGAGGCGCCCGCGCACGTCCTGCGCACCGCCCCGGATCCGCAGCGACACGTCATGGGCCCACGGCGTGCGCGCGAGGCTGTCCAGCACCGTGGCCGCCGGGTCGAACCCCGCCGGAACCTCGAACGCGCCAGGGCCCGCGTCCGAGTCCGAGTCGGAGCCCGGACCCGAGTCCGAGCGCACGCGGAGCGCGGTGACGCGGTCCAGGCGGAAGGTGCGGACCTCGCCGTCGCGGGGGTCGGCGCCGGTCAGGTACCAGCGTCCGGCATGCGCGACCAGCCCGTACGGCAGGACCGTACGGTCGCTGGTGCGGCCCTTCCGGTCGGTGTAGCCGAGCCCCACCGGCCATCTGTGCAGCGCGGCCTCCGCGAGTTCGAGCAGGACCCCCGTCTCCGGGGCGGTCGCGGCGCGCGGTCGCGCGGTGAAGTCGGCGGTGCCGAGCAGGGCGTCGAGCCTGCGGCGCAGGGCGGCGGGCAGGACCCGCAGCAGTTTCGCCGTGGCGCTCTCGCCCGCCGCGGCCGAGGCGGTGACCAGTCCCGCCCGCCGGCCGGCCAGCAGACCGAGCACCACGGCGAGGGCCTCCTCGTCCGTGAGCATCAGCGGCGGCATCCGGTAGCCGGGCGCGAGCCGGTAGCCGCCGTAGCGACCGCGTACCGAGTCGACCGGCACGCCCAGTTCCGTCAGCCGGCCGACGTAGCGGCGGACCGTGCGTTCGTCGACGCCGAGCCGGGCGGCCAGGTCGGGGACGGTGCGCAGGCCGCCGCTCTGGAGGATCTCCAGCAGGGCCAGTACGCGGGTGGTCGAGGTGGTCACTCCGGAAGTCTGCCTCGGATACCGGGCGGAAGCTGTCCGGTATCGGTCCTAGCGTGAGAGCCGCCGCTTCGACCGGCACCCCACACGACCCCTGACAGGAAGCCGCCATGAACTTCGTCTCGATCCGTGTCATCACCGACGACATCGCCCGTCTCGTCGGGTTCTACGAACAGGTCACCGGTGTCACGGCCACCTGGTCGACCCCCGACTTCGCCGAACTCGCCACCCCCGCCTGCACGTTGGCGGTCGCCGGCACCCGCACCGTGGCCCTCTTCGGCACCGGCTCCGCACAGCCCGCCGCCAACCGCTCGGTGATCATCGAGTTCCGGGTGGCGGACGTCGACGCCGCCTGCGAGCGCCTGGCGCCCCTCGACTGCGAGATCGTCCAGAAGCCGACGACGATGCCCTGGGGCAACCGCTCCCTCCTCTTCCGCGACCCCGACGGCAACCTGGTCAACTTCTTCACCCCGGTCACCCCCGAGGCCCTGGCACGTCAGCGCCACTAGACCAGCGCGTCGAGCGCCGCGAGCACCGGAGCCGTGCCGTCCTCGGCGCGCACCCGGGCCCCGAGGGCGCGCGCCCGCTCGGCGTGGGCGGGGTCGCGGGTGGCCTGTACGAGGGCGGCGGACAGGGTGTCCGCGGTCAGCCCGCGCAGCGGCACCGTGCGGGGAGCCACGCCCAGGGCGACCAGGCGGGCGGCCCAGAAGCCCTCGTCGAACTGGATCGGCACCGGCACGGCCGGCACCCCGGCGCGCAGCCCGGCCGCGGTCGTGCCCGCGCCGCAGTGATGGACCACGGCCGCCATCCGCGGGAACAGCGCCGAATGCGGTACCTCGCCGATGCTCAGGACGTCGTCCCCGGCCGCTTCGAGACCGCCCCAGCCGCGCTGGATCACCCCGCGCAGCCCGGCCCGGCGCAGCGCCCGCACGATCTCCCCGCTGAGCCGCTCCGGATCGGGCACGGTGGCACTCCCGAGCCCCACGAAGACCGGAGCGGGCCCCGAGTCGAGGAAGTCGGTGAGTTCGGGCGGGAGTTGGGCGTCCCCGTCGTAGGGCCACCAGTAGCCGGCGACCGTGAGGCCGGGCCGCCAGTCGGCCGGGCGGGGCACGATCGACGGGCTGAAGCCGTGCTGCACGGGCCAGTCGCGCGCCTCCCGGGACCGCAGCGCGGTGCCGGGGCGGGTGCGGGCCAGGCCCAGGCGGGCCCGCACGTCCGGTACGGCGGCGGCGAAGACGTGCTCCACCGCGCGACTCACGCCGTGTCCGGCGACCCGGTTGCCGACCGTGCCCCAGGAGCCGCCGCCGAGCACCGGTGGCGCGAACTCCCTTGTGGGCGCCAGGGGTTGCAGGTAGACGCCCAGGCTCGGCAACGACAGCCCCTCGGCGATGGCATGCCCCAGCGGCCCCAGCGAACTGGACAGCAGCAGCACGTCGCTCGCCCGCGCGGCCGTCAGCAGATCGTCGGTCATCCGCCCGACCAGCGCCCGCGCCATCGCGACCACCCGCAGCAACTTGCCGCCGCCCGAGGCGCTGCGGTGCAGCGCGCGCCCCCGCGAGGACTCCAACTCGGCCCGGGGATCGACCGGTAGAGGATGGAAACCGACGCCCGAACCCGCCACCAGGGGCGCGAACCCGCCGTGGGTGACGAGGGTGACCTCGTGGCCCGCCCGCACCAGGGCATGGCCGAGTCCGGTGTACGGGGCCACGTCGCCCCGGGATCCCGCTGTCATGATCGCTACGCGCACGAGGCCCAGTATCGCGTCCGGCGGTGGGCGATCGGGAGATTGCAACTGCCTCTCGTGTCAGACCCGTTGACTTCACCCTCTGGCGGCTCTACTTTCAGCGCGCCGTTTCGTTCGGCGACCCGATCCTTGTTCGAAATATCGGCAAAGGAGCCGCATGTTCCGCGCCCCCCTCCTGCGGGCCCTCGCGCTGGCCGCAGCCGCAGTCACCCTGCTTCTCTTCACCAGACCCGCGCCGACCGCCCCCCTCCGGTCGGCCCCGGTGGCCTCGACGACCCGGCAGATCGCCGTGCCCACCGCGCCCATGGGCTGGGCCTCCTGGAACAGCTTCGCCGCGAAGATCGACTACAGCGTCATCAAGCAGCAGGTGGACGCGTTCGTCGCCGCCGGCCTCCCGGCGGCCGGCTACGACTACATCAACATCGACGAGGGCTGGTGGCAGGGCACCCGCGACAGCGCGGGCAACATCACCGTCGACACCAGCGAGTGGCCCGGCGGGATGAGCGCCATCGCCGACTACATCCACAGCAAGGGCCTCAAGGCCGGCATCTACACGGACGCCGGCGCCAACGGCTGCGGCTACTACTACCCCACCGGCCGCCCCGCCGCCGCCAACACCGGCAGCGAAGGGCACTACGCCCAGGACATGCTCCAGTTCTCGCAGTGGGGCTTCGACTTCGTGAAGGTCGACTGGTGCGGCGGCGACGCCGAGGGCCTGGACGCGGCCACCACGTACAAGTCGATCAGCTCGGCGGTCGCCACGGCCGCGGCCACCACCGGCCGCCCGCTCACCCTCTCGATCTGCAACTGGGGCTACCAGAACACCTGGAACTGGGCCACCGGCCTCGCCCCCATGTGGCGGACCAGCACGGACATCTACTACTACGGCGGCACGGCGTCGCAGACGGCCGTACTGTCCAACTTCGACCAGACCCTGCACCCGGCGGCCCAGCACACCGGCTACTACAACGACCCGGACATGCTGACCGTCGGAATGACCGGCCTGACCGCCGCCCAGAACCGCACCCACATGGCGCTGTGGGCGATCTCCGGCGCCCCGCTGCTCGCCGGCAACGACCTCACCACGATGACCAGTGACACCGCCGCGATCCTCAAGAACCCGGACGTCATCGCGGTCGACCAGGACGCGCGCGGACTCCAGGGCGTCAAGGTCGCCGAGGACACCACCGGCCTCCAGGTCTACGGCAGGGTCCTCTCCGGCACCGGCAACCGCGCGGCCGTGCTGCTCAACCGCACCTCCTCCGCCCAGAACATCACCGTCCGCTGGTCCGACCTCGGTCTGACCGGCGCCTCCGCCACGGTCCGCGACCTCTGGGCGCAGAGCGACCTCGGCTCCTACGCCACGAGTTACACCGCCAGCGTTCCGGCGGGCGGCTCGGTGATGCTGAAGATCAGCGGCGGCACCGAGGCGGCGAGCACGAACTACACGGCCACCTCCACCGGCAAGTACACCGGCGTCAGCGCGGCGAACACCGGTCTGGACGTGGTCGACGTCGCCTACACCAACACGGGCTCCACCGCCGTCACCGGCACCCTCCAGGTCAACAGCCAGACCGCGACGACGGTCTCCTTCCCGCCGACCGGCTCCAGCCAGGGCACCGTCTCGGTCCAGGTCGACCTGTCGAAGGGCTCCGCCAACTCCCTCACCTTCACCGGCAGTTCACTGCCGACCCTGGGTACGGTCAACGTCCAGCCGATCCCCGGCACGAACGGGAACCTGGTCGTCGGCACCGGGTCCGGCCGCTGCGCCGACATCTACAACAACACCATCACCAACGGCACCCAGGCCGAGATCTGGGACTGCAACGGCGGCCAGAACCAGGCCTGGACGTACACCTCCCGCAAGGAACTCGTGGTCTACGGCAACAAGTGCCTGGACGCCTACAACAACGGCACCACCAACGGCACCAAGGTCGTCATCTGGGACTGCAACGGCCAGAACAACCAGAAGTGGACCGCCAACTCGGACGGCACCCTCACCAACGTCAACGCGGGCCTGTGCCTGGACGCGTCCGGCGCCGCCACCGCCAACGGCACCCTGCTCATCCTGTGGACCTGCGGCACCGCGAACAACCAGAAGTGGACGCTGACGTAACCGTGGCCCACGTCGTCCCGCCGGTCGTCAGGGCCGGCGGGACGCCCGCACCTACCCCACCGCGACGGTGACCAGACCCGTCGCCGCGAGGAGCGCGCACACCAACAGGCAACAGGCGAGGGCACGTTGTCGCAGTCGCCGATACCTCCCCTCGTACTCGTCCCGCAGCCGACGGCTCCGCTCGGCCGTCCGCTCCCACGACACCCGGACGAGCGCCAGGTACTCCGCCTCGAACTCCCGCTCCACATCCTCCCGTTGACCATCGGTGAGCCGATCGAGCCGGGCGGCGAACCGCGCGGCGGCCGTACGACCCTCCGTGCGGGCGGCGGCGATCAGCAGGTGGCCCTCGATCTCGTTGAGGAACGCCCCCGCGTCCACGGAGTGCTCGTCCATCGCGGTCATCGTGAGCTCAACTCCCGCTCCGGCGCCGGGACATCGGAGTGGTGCAGGTCGAACGCCGGGGATTCGCTGCGGATGCGGGGCAGGGTGAGGAAGTTGTGCCGCGGCGGCGGGCAGGAGGTGGCCCACTCCAGCGAGCGGCCGTAGCCCCACGGGTCGTCGACCTCGACCTTCTCGCCGTACTTGGCCGTCTTCCACACGTTGTAGAGGAACGGCAGGATCGACATGCCGAGCAGGAACGAGAAGATCGTCGACACCGTGTTGAGTGTCGTCAGGCCCTCCACCGCGAGGTAGTCGGGAATCCGGCGCTGCATCCCGTTCACGCCCAGCCAGTGCTGGACCAGGAAGGTGCCGTGGAAGCCGATGAACAGCGTCCAGAAGGTGATCTTGCCGAGGCGCTCGTCGAGCATCCTGCCGGTCATCTTCGGCCACCAGAAGTGGAAGCCGGAGAACATCGCGAAGACCACCGTGCCGAAGACGACGTAGTGGAAGTGCGCCACCACGAAGTACGAGTCGGAGGTGGAGAAGTCGAGGGGCGGGGACGCGAGCATCACGCCCGTCAGGCCGCCGAACACGAAGGTGATGAGGAAGCCGGTGGCCCAGAGCATCGGGGTCTCGAAGGACAGGGAGCCCTTCCACATGGTGCCGATCCAGTTGAAGAACTTCACGC
>NZ_JBIVUZ010000015.1:0-303458 GCF_044768565.1 Streptomyces sp. NPDC091280 | reverse complement strand
AGATCGAGGACACCCTGGCCCGTTACACCGCGGCCGACATCGAGATCTACGGCAAGGTCATGGCCGAGTTCCAAGAACGCTTCGCCGCCCAGTGATCCGCGTACTCGTCGCCACGGTGAACCGGCCCCGGGCCGGCCGGCACGCGCTGCGGATCGCGGCGGCGGCGGCCGGACTGCCCGGTGACCCGGCCGGCTACCGCTTCCCGCACCCGCGGGCCTCGCTCACCCACACCGAGCACGCCGGAGTGGCGGCGGTGCTCGTCGGCGGCGCGGCCGACGGCCTGGGGGTGGACCTGGAGCACGACCGGCCGGTCCGCCCGGCGACGGCGCGGTTCTATCTGCGGGACGACGAGCCGCGCGACGAGCTCCTGCGGCTGTGGACCGTCAAGGAGGCCATGTTCAAGGCCGACCTGGCCAACGCCACCCGGGTGCTCCGCGACTACCGGGCGAACGACCCGGCGTACCAGCACGTTTCAGCCCGACATCTCGGTGGCTGGCTCACAGTCGCCGCCCGTCTTGCGAGGGAGCCCATGCCCGCCAACACGATCAGCTTCGAGACCGTGGCCGAACGGATCGCCGGGGTGCTGCGGGTGCCCGCGGACGACCTCACCCCGGAGACCCTGATCAAGGATCTGGCCGCCGACAGCTTCATGTTGGTCGAGATGATCGTCGACCTCCAGGAAGAGTTCGACGCCGTGTTCACCCAGGCCCGGCTGCGCGAGATCGACAGCCTCGGTGAACTCGTCGACGTGCTCCAGGAATCCGCCGTATGACACCCCAACCGCTGCCGGCCGCCATGACGGCCGGTGCCCGTACGATCTCGGAGGCTGGTCTCAGGTGAACGTCCCTGTCATGGTTCTCGTGCTCTGCGCCTACGTGGTCATCGGAGTGCTGCCACGCATCTTCTTCAAGGGCGGCAGCTTCAACTCCGGCTGGTGGCTGACCGGTGCGCCGTTCTTCTGCGTCCCGCCGTTCCTGATCGCCGCCCAGCTCGCCCACTGGCACTCGTGGGTCGGCATGCACAACATGGTCGTCACGCTCGACTCGATCGCGGCCGTGCTGACCGGCGGTTCGATCGCGCTGCTCTTCTACACCCTCGGCACCCACCGGGTGCCGCTGGCGCTGTGGCACCAGGAGGACGACGCCCCGGTGTCGATCGTGACCTACGGCGCGTACTCCCGGATCAGGCATCCCTTCTACTCGTCCTTCCTGCTCGCGTTCCTGGGCTCGTTCGCGCTCTTCCCGCACCTGGGCACCCTGCTGCCCATGCTGTACGCGGTGGGCCGGCTGACCGCGACCGCGATGCGTGAGGAGAAGCGGCTGTCCGCCTCGGAGTTCGGCAGCGAGTACCGCGAGTACATCTCCAAGACCGGCCGTTTCCTGCCCATCTGACCGGCCCGTCCGTCGGCATTCCCCTATCCCTCACCAACGGACCCCCACGGGCGTGGACAAGCCCGTGGGGGTTTCGCGCACCGGCCCCCACGGGGCGTGACCGACCGGTCGGTCACATGCTATGGTCGGTGCGGCACGGCACACCCGGAACATCGACGCGAGAGCGGCGCAGGAGCGACCGCTCGACGCGGAAGGGACAGGCCCTGTGACATCCAGCATGGAGTCGGCGAGCGGCCCGGCACAAGACGCGGATCCGCCCGAGGAAGCCCCGGATCCGCTCCGATGGTGGTCCTTACTCGCGGTCAGCCTGGCCACGTTCATGACCTACCTGGACCTGAACGTCATCAACGTCGCGATCCCCACGATCCAGCGCAGTCTGCATCTCTCGGACGCCGGACTGGAATGGATCGTGAGCAGTTATCTGCTCACCCTGGCCGGTCTGCTGCTGGCCGGCGGCAGACTCGCGGACGCCTACGGCCGCCGCCTGCTGTACATGATCGGCCTGATCGTCTTCACCCTCTCCTCGCTGTCGGCGGGCCTGGCCGGCAACGGCGGCGTCCTGATCGCCAGCCGGGCGGTGCAGGGCATCGGCGCGGCACTGCTGACGCCGGCCACCCTGGCCATCATCACGGCCACGTTCACCGACCTGAAGGAACGCACCAACGCGATCGGCCTGTGGACCGTGAGCGCCGCGGCCGGTCTGGCCCTCGGCCCGGTGACCGGCGGCCTGATCACCCAGAACATCCACTGGGGCTGGATCTTCCTCATCAATGTCCCGATCGGCGTGGCCACGCTCGCGCTCAGCGTCCGGACGGTACGTGAGTCCAGGGCACCGGCCAACAACCGGGTACTGGACGTCGGAGGCCTGGTCACGTCCGCCGTCGCGCTGTTCGCGGTCACCTACGCGCTGATCGAGGGCAACGACGCGGGCTGGAGCTCGATGCGGATCGTGGCGGCCTTCGCCGTCGCCGCCGTGGCCGCCGTGGCCTTCTTCGTGATCGAGTCGCGCACCACGGAACCCATGGTGGACCTGGGGCTGTTCCGCATCCGGCAGTTCACCGGCGGCATCAGCACACAGATGATCTGGGCTTTCGGCGCCCTCGCCATCTACTTCTTCACCTCGATCTACCTCCAGGACATCCTCGGCTTCTCGCCGTCGAAGGCGGGTCTGCTGTTCGTCCCGATGGCCTTCGCGCTGGCCGCGTTCGCCGGCTTCTCCACCCTGATGGAGGCCTGGATCGGCGGTTTCCGCACGGTCTCGCTCGGCATGGTGATGATGACGGTCGGACTGATCATGCTCAACATGCACGACGAGCACGCGACCTTCGGCTCGCTGCTGCCCTCGCTCCTCGTGCTCGGCGGCGGCATGGGCATCATGAACGTCCCGATGACGAACGCGGTGATGCAGAACACCCCGGAGGCCCAGGCCGGTGTCGCGTCGGCGATCCTCAACGACGCCCGCGAGGTCGCGGGGCTGCTCGGCATCACCATCATCGGTGCGGTGCTGCGGTCCAAGCAGAACGCCGAACTGCGGTCCGGTTCGACACCGGGAGAGGCGTTCCTCGACGGCTACCACGTCGGGATGTGGGTGGCCACGGCCCTGGTCGCGGTGGGCATCGTGTTCACCTACGTGATGCTGCGCCCCAGCAACGAACCGGGCCTCAGCAAGGAACCGGTCGCGGCCCAGCAGCTCACCTGAGGGCCGGCGACCGGACGACAGCGTGCGGACAGCCGTCGGCCCGGCCCGGCCAGGGGCGCCGGGCCGGGCCGACGGGCCCCTCCCTCACGACACGCGTTCCACCGCACCCGTTCCACGAGCCTTGAGCCTCGGTCCGTGAACGGCGGTCCGTGCGCTGCGACTTGCCCAACGAGGCCGCGCAGCAAGGCACTTGAGCGGACACGGGCTAGTCGGCGTCGGTCTCGGTCTCGACACGCGGCGGCCAGCCGGGGCGGATCAGACCGATGGCGTACGCCTTGGCGACCGCGGCGGGCCGGTTCTTGACCTTGAGCTTCCGCATCAGAGTGTCCACGTGGTACCCGATGCCGCCACGGCTGAGGTACAGCATGGAGGCCAGGTTGACGGTCGACATGCCGACGGCGACACCCTCAAGGATGCGTGCCTCGATATCGGTCAGCACCAGCCGGTGCGGGGTGGGCGACGGGTCCTGCCGGTTGCCGCTCTCGGGACACACGAGCGCCATCAGGCCCTCGGTGCCGTGCCCGTAGACGGTGAACCCCGTCAACTCACCGCTGAAAACGGTCGAGTCCTTCTGCCGGAACGCGACCATCGGTTCGGTGAAACGGGCGTCCCGATCGTCCAGCAGCCGGGAGAACTGCTTGCTGACCAGCGTCCGCGCATCGGCATGCAGCAGATCACCGAAGGAACGCCCGCCCAACTCCGCCGGCCGGCAGCCGAACTGTTCCGAAAACTCGGCATTGACCTCGACTAGACGGAAACCGCTGTCTAACCTGGCCATACACATACCGGACCGCTCGAAGAGCGATCTGAGGATCTCCTGTTGACTGCCCCTGCCCACCGCGGAGACGAGTACCTCTGTCATTGCTTCTCCCCTGCTCGCCCAGTGAATGAAGGTGACGCGAAGATTGTCGTGACGTGACGCCGTCTCATGACCTCCTGCGGGTTTTCCTCGTCAACCCGGCTGTGAGGTCGGCCCCACCCGACATCGCTCATCCTTGAGCGTCGTCAACATGTTGATCCTTTTCTCTCGAGAAGTTGTTGAGGGTTGTCAAAAGTCCCGAATGGCGACTGATAACCCGATCCGACGAGACCGGTATGAATAGTCACAATGGCGTGCGGTGCCCGCCGCGTCGAACCGGCTCGCCGGGTCGTGTCGCCGCCTTGACGCCGACCGCGAACCCGACGTCCGAGCGCGCGAAGAACTCCACCGCTCCCTCGCCGACACCGTATGGACCCCTCGGACCGTCGCGGCCGGCCTGCCCGCCGGTCCCGTGCATCGTCATGGATCAGCTGCGCTCCTCCTGGGAGACCGGCCGCCGGTCCGGGCACTCCGACCAGGAGAGCCGTGCCCTTTCCGGCCGATCACCAGTCGTGCCGCGCTCACCCTCCCCATACGCCGGTACGGTGCTCACCGGAACCAGGACCGCGACCCGCAGGGCGGGGCCGCGCGCAGGCAACAGAAAGTTCACCGACCCCCTGGTCAGGCGCGGGGGGACGGCCCCTCGGCCCGACCCGGTGCGGCACTAGTCGACAAGGCCCTCGGTCACCAGCGGTGGCCAGCTGCCCCTGCGGAACAGACCGGCCGAATAAGCTCTGGACACCAGTTCGGACCTGTTGGCCGCTTCGAGGTTTTTCATCAGCGCGCTGACGTGATACTCGACCCCACCGCGGCTCAGGAAAAGCTTCGAAGCCAGCTGCACAGTGGACATGCCGGCCGCCACCCCCTCAAGCACCAGGGCTTCCATCCTGGTCAGTGGCCTTCTCACATCGGTCGCCGGGGACCCGGCGGCGTCACCCGCGGGCTCCGGCTCCAGATCCAGCAGGACGACGAGCGAGTCGATACGACCCGTGCCGTCCGTCACCGCGATCCCGGTCAGCTCGGTCGAGGTGCGACCTTCGCTGGTCAGCGCGGCGACCCGGTCGCTGAACCGGCTCCGTTCACCGCGCGCCACCGAGAGCAGCCGGCTCGTCAGCGTGTCCCTGGCCCGTACGTGCACCAGGTCGACGAGGGCGAGCCCCGGAAGTTCCTCGACCGACAGCCCGAACGCGTCGGCGAAGCCGACGTTGCTCCCGATCAGACGGAGGCCAAGATCTAAATGCGCAATGCGCGCGGACGAGTTGTCGAACAGCGACCAGACTCTACACAGGTCGTCAGCCTGCTCAGGTGAGCAAGTATTCGCCTCAGTGATCGCATCTTGTCCCGCCGACACGATTTAGCCTCCCCGTATGCTCGCCAAGGCTCCGTTCATTGTTGATCTAGATTCCCATACAGAAATCCCAAAAACCAGCCCCACCGACCGAAAGCGCAAGTCTAAGGTTTTTCCTATTCCCGTCCCGCCCGAACCGGGCATCAGGTCGCGGCTTCTGTAACCGGTACGTAAAACATCCCCGGAGCAGCGGGCAGCCGGAGCAGGTCAGCTGCACGCTTCACCTGCAAGCGGACCCGGAAGCGGAGTCGACGAAGTAACCAACCGTGGCATTCACAAGCTCACGCGCGCGCACGCCGTCATCTACAAATATCGGCAGTATGTCCATTTTCGACAGATTCAACGAATCCAGCCATATAGCACCGACAGCTCCCTTTGGTTGACTATTTACTTTCGCGCGTTCCCGCGAAGCGATTCTGGAATCCCGCTTTCCGTTTGCGCGTTACATGTGCAGTTCACCAATGATTCTTTCCCGGTACCACTGCCAGGGATTTCGCTACGGCGTGACGCGGTCCCGGTCGCCGGAACTTCGCCGGGCCGCCGCATGTCGTACACCATCGGCTCGACCGGAAGACGGCACATGGACGGCGACCGTCGCGAGGCGGGGCCACCGGCCGTCAGATGCCGAGGAACCGCCTGAGCACCCGGCGCGAGGCCGGCAGCGGACAGCCGGCGTCGAATTCCAGCACCGAGATCTCCCGGGTCATCGCCGCGATCAGCTGGGCCGCCTCTTCCGCGTCCTCCCAGCCCATCGCCTTCAGGTCCACGACCCCCGCCGCCGCCAGCCGCTCGCGCCGGGCCGCCATCGGCCCGCCCTGCACGGTCGGGTCCGAACGGGCCTCCAGCGACAGCGCCTTGACGCCCCTGTTCGCGAGTGAAACGTCGAGATACGCCTCGGTGCTGCGGAAGATGCGCTCGGCGCCGGGCTCCAGGCCCTGGATCGCCTCGTCCACGGCGGCCTGTACCCGGCCGTGGAAACGCTTGTGCATGGCGTCGACGAACGTCGCCCGGTCCTTGAAGTGAACGTAGAACGTCCCCTTGGCGACCCCGGCCTGCGCGACCACCATGTTCACGCTGAGACCGCCCAGGCCGTGCTGCTCCACCAGCGCCGCACCGGCGTCGAGCAACGCCTCACGTGTCTGCAACGCCCCGGGCATCTGCACTCCTGCTGCCATAGCTTCGGAGTATATGCCCGCCCTGGCGGGTCCAGATCTGACGCGACGGCGAACCGGGTGACCGACTGGTCGGTCACATGCTACGCTCCGGCCCATGCTCACGGTCCCGAGATCCACTCCACCGACCGCACACGACAACGGCAGCCGTCCCAGTGACGCCCTTCGCGGCGCCACCGCCGATAAGGAGCAGCAGCGATGAAAGCGGCAGTGATCGAAGAAGTCGGCGCCGCACCGCATGCGACCGCCCTCGCCGACCCCGCGCCCACGACCGACACCCAGGTGGTCGTCCAGGTCGAGGCGACCGCTCTGAACTCGATCGACCTGCATGTCGCGGAGGGGCACCACCGCGCGGGACCGCCGAAGGTCCCCTACGTGCCCGGCTTCGAGGTGGTCGGGACCATCGTGGCCGGCCCCGACCAGGGCCTCCGGGTGCACGCCACGGTTCCGGCCGGCCTGGTGCCCGGCGTCAACGGCGGGCTGGCCGAACTCCTGCTGACCGAGCGCGCGGCCTGCATCCCGGTGCCGGACGAGCTGGACAGCGTCGCCGCCGCGGCGATCGGCGCCGTAGGTGCCGGTGCGGACCTCGCCCTGCGCAAGGCCGACCTCCAGGCGGGCGAGAGCGTCCTGGTCCTGGGCGCGACCGGTCCCCTGGGCGCGGCGGCCGTCCAGCTCGCGAAGCTGGCCGGCGCCGAGCGTGTGATCGCCGCCGGCCGGAACCCCGAGCGCCTCGCCCGGGTCGTCGGCGCGGACGGCGTGGTCGTCCTCGGCGACGAACCGCCGGCCGAGCAACTGGCCGCGCTGGGCGGCCCGGTCGACCTGGTCGTCGACCCGCTCTGGGGCGCCTGGGCGGTTCCGGCCCTGGCCTGCCTGCGGCCGGGTGGCCGCTACCTGAACATCGGCGCGGCGGCGGGCGACGAGAGCGGCTTCCGGGTCGAGATGCTCCGCGGCGCGCAGCTGTCGCTGATCGGCTTCAGCGGTACGACGGCGAAGCCGGCCGACGCGTACGCCGCGTACAACCGGGTCGCGGCCCTCGCCGTGGCGGGTTCGTTCGCCCTGGAGACCGCCACCTATCCGCTGGACGAAGCCGCCAAGGCATGGGAGGCACAGGCGTCCTCGCCCGGCAAGAAGATCGTCGTGGTCCCCTGATCCTCCGAACCACCAATCCACCGATCCCCTGATCCACCGATCGACGGACGCCCGGACGCACCGCCGGGCGATCCCGCCCCCGAGTCCGGGTCACGCCTCCCCCACCGTGACCCGGACTCGTCCGTTGTTCCGGGGGCCGTGTGGGCCCGGGGCATCACGGGGCGGCGGGCGAAGGGACGATAGGCAGAGGGGCGGCGGCCTTCGAGGCATCCGGCCCGGACGCGGCCTCGTCGCCGTGGTCGCGGTCAGGTCGGTGCGGCCGGGCGGGCGGGCCGCGGTGCAACTCGGCTACCACTACCCGGAGCCGGGACGACCGGCGCTCCGGGCGAAGGAAGTCCTCACGGACCCGTTCCGTCCGACCGGGGCGCCGGGCTGCCGCGCCCGTGCGGGAAGCGACCGACCGCTTCCCGCAGACGTACGGCGTCAAGCCCGCAGGCGCGGTGCTGGTCCGCCCCTACGGATTCGCCGCGTGGCGCGCGGACGCTCCCGGCCCGGACGACGAGAGCACGCTCCGCCGGACCCACGCTCTGCTGCTGGACGGCACCGCGCCCGCCGCTCGCGCCTGAGCACCTGCCGCCCGTCGAGCTGCCCCACCCACCTGCGAAGCCCCGAATGCCGTCGCACAAACCATTGAGGAGCGGGCACAGCTGGCGCCGTTCGGCAGGAATCTCGCGGCACCGCGCCCCGCACCGACCATCCGCTCCGACGGCCCGACGTATGCCACGTCCTGGCCGCCGGACGGCCGTTCACGCCATGACAGGGTGCCGCCCCCGGGGCACCGCCCCCGCACACACGAAGGTCAGTACCAGCGCTCGTTCGCGTTCCCCGCGTCGCCGTCGTGGAGATAGACCGTGCCGGAATCGGGGCTGGTGCCCGTCCAGTCCAGGTAGTAGCCGCTGAGGACGTTCTGCAGCTTCCAGCCGTTCCCGGAGCCCATGTTGATCTCGCGCCAGCGCATGTGCCCGTCGGTGGCGTCCTTCGCGGAGTTGCAGGGCATCGTCTCGACGGTGCGGCCGTAGCCGGTCAGGCAGTAGCCGGCCCAGTCGACCTCGTTCCAGGTGCCGTCACTGTTCTCGATGTCGGTCCAGAACGATTCGGCGGAGTTACCCGCGTAGGCCAGGGAGGGCTGCGCCTCATAACCGTCCGACTGAAGGAAGTAGTCGTGGTTGTACAGGCCGTTCCGCCAGGTGATCCCGGAGGCGGCCGAGGCCGGCGCGGTCGTTCCGAGGGCGAGCAGTGATGTCGTGGCGAGCCCCAGGAAGGACACCTTGACGAGGGAGACCGTTCGCCGCGAAGAGATACGCATGGTCGATAGACCCCTTCATGTCACGCACGGCCACTGCGTCAGTGACGCGTGCACGGAGGATTTGACGCCGCGAGAGCGCCGCTGCCGATCGTGGCCGCGCCGCGTCGGCGACCACAACGCGGGCCGCGCAACTGACAGTTCCCTGGGACGCGTACCCGTCCGACCTGCGACGATCCCGCCCGACCTGATGATGCGACGGGACACCGAACAGCCGCATGTACATAAATTATGAATATAAAAATGCTATGCTTCGCGCATGAGCCGTCACGGCACCACCGCTCTTGACGTGTCCGCCGCCATCGGGGCGGCCCTCTACGGCCTGGCCACCAGGGCCGCGAGACGCCTGCCCCGGGACATGAGCCTGACGTCCGCCGCCACCCTGGCCACGCTGGACCGGACCGGCCCCCGGCGCATCACCGATCTGGCCGCGGTCGAGGGTGTCACCCAGCCCGCGATGACCGCCCTGGTCCGGGTGATGGAGGAGTCCGGCCTGGTCGAGCGGCGGGGCGACGCGTCCGACAGGCGGGTCACGCTGGTGTGCCTGACCGAGGCCGGTGCCGCCTACGTCCGGACCCGGCGCCAGGCGGGCGTCCACGCGTTCGAGCGGTTGATCGGAGAGCTCACCGGCGACGAGGTCGAGGCACTGGTGGCGGCCCTTCCCGCGCTGAAGCACCTGGCAGAGCTCGAAAGCCGGCATCGCGAAGAGGCGAGAAGAGGCGAAACGGTGACCGGGCGGTCGGCCGGCGGGTCACGGTGATGGCGATACCGGTGGCGCGCCGCGAGACGCGGTTGCTGGTCCCCGCCCTCGTCTTCATCGCCCTGGTCGTGGCGGCGGTCGCCAGCCTCGGGACGCCGCTCATCACCAGTGTGGCGACCTCGTTCCACGTCTCGCTCGGCAGCGCGCAGTGGACGCTGACCGTCGCGCTGCTCAGCGGCGCCGTCGCCACACCGGTCCTGGGCCGGCTCGGTGCGGGCCCGCACCGGCGGGCCACGATCCTCGTCACGCTGGCGGTCGTCGTCGCCGGCAGCGCGCTCACCGTGCTGCCGCTGCCGTTCGCGTGGCTGCTGGCGGGGCGGGCGGCGCAGGGCGTCGGGCTCGGGCTGACGGCGCTGATGATGGGCGTGGCCCGGGACCACCTCCCCGAGGAGCGCGGCGCGGCCGTGATCGCCCTGATCTCGGTGGTCTCGATCATCGGGGCAGGTGTCGGCTACCCGCTGGCCGCGCTGCTCGCCGAGTTCGGCGGAGTACGGGCCGCCTACGGCCTGGGTCTGCTCGTCACCGCCGCCGCCCTCCTGACGGCGTGGCGGTCCGTGCCCGAAGCCCCCGAAGGCCGCTCGGCCCACGTGGACGTGGCGGGCGCGGTCGTCCTGGCCGCCGCGCTGCTCCTGGTGCTGTTCCTCGCCGGCGAACGCGACCTGTGGAGCCGACACCTCGCGGTGGCGACGGGCCTCGCCGTCGTCGCGGTGGTGCTGCTCGGCGTCTGGACCGTCATCGAGCTGCGCGGTACGACGCCCCTGGTCGATGTGCGGGCGGTGCGGCACCCGGCAGTCGCCGGGGCGAACCTCGCCATGTTCGTCGGCGGGATCGGCATGTACCTCCTGCTCACGCTGATCACCCGGTACGCGCAGACACCGCACGGCGCCGGCTATGGCTTCGGGCTGACGACCTTCGTCGCCGGGCTGGTCCTCGTCCCGTTCTCCGTGCTGGGGTTCGTCGCCGGCAGGCTCACACCCCGGGTCCGGACGCGGATCGCCGACCCGCTGCTCCTGGCCGGCAGCGCCGTCGTGGTCGGCGGCGGGTTCGCCCTGTTCGCGGCGGCCCGGTCGGACCTGGCCGAACTGTTCGCGGCGATGGGCGTGTTGGGCTTCGGCGTCGGCGGCTTCTCGGCCGCGATGCCCGGCGTCATCCTGGCCGTCACCCCCAAGAGCGAGACATCGAGCGCCATGAGCTTCAACTACGTCGTCCGCAGCGTCGGATACTCCCTGGGCAGCGCGATCGGCGGCCTGATCCTCACCGCGGGCACCCGCTCCGGCCACCTCTTCCCCGACGACGGCGCCTTCACCACCGCGGCGCTGGTCGGCATCGGCGCCATGGCGATCACGACGCTGACCAGCCTCGCGCTCGCCCGCCGCCGCCCGTCCGCGACCAACCCCTGAGCCACCCTTACGCCATATCCACTCGTCCCCACACTGGAGGTTCCATGCCCAAGGCCTACTGGGTCAGCGTCTACCGCACCATTTCGGACCCCGAGAAGCTGGCCGCCTACAACAAGCTGGCCCGCCTGGCCGTCGAGGCCGGAGGCGGCCGGGTCCTCGTCCGCGGCGGCCGGGTCGTGGCACATGACGCGGGAATCGCCGAGCGCACCGTCCTGATCGAGTTCGACAGCTTCGAGCAGGCCGTCGCGGCACGCGAGAGCGCGGCCTATCAGGAGGCCCTGGTCGCCCTCTCCGACGGCGTCGAGCGCGACTTCCGCATCGTCGAAGGCCTCGACTGAGCCGAGTCGACCGAACCGACCGCTCCCGGCCTGTTGATCTAGACGATCCCCGAGAACGATCGAGGGGCGGCTTCGGATTCCTCCGAAACCGCCCCTCACTCACGACTTCAGGCACTCCACAGAGGACCAGATCGATACTGGCGTACGGAACGTTCGTCGTCGCGCCCCTCGCATTCGGTGACCGACCGCTGCGTGGCGACCTGCGGCACGTGCCCTCCACCACTCCGGTCGCGATCGGCCGACCGGCCAACCGGCCAGGTCAGGCGCCGATTCGCCCCGTGCGGACGGCCACCCGTACCAGGACGAGCACCGCGCCGGACCAGCGCGCGCCGCGCCCGACCGGCGACCCTCAGGAACGGCAGCTGACGTCGTGGACCGGAAGACGGCCGGTGGTGAGGTACGCGTTGACCGTACGGGTGACGCAGGCCGGGGCGCCGGGCATTCCGTAGACGACGTGGCCACGGCCGCCGTGGACCTGGACCAGGCGGGAACCGTGCAGGGCATGGTGCATGGCCAGCCCCTCGGACAGCGGGGTCTGGGAATCCCACTGGTTCTGGACCACCAGGGCACCGACCGTGTTGTCGACGCGGGTCGCGGGTTCGGAGCCCTTTGGCCAGAAGGCGCACGGGGTGATGTTGGCGGTGAAGTCGCCGTAGATCGGGTTGCGGGCTTTGTCGCGGACGGCATCAAGACGGTAGCGGGCGGGATCGCGGGGCCAGGAGGCGGAGTTGTCGCCGCACATGATGGCGAGGTTGAGGGCGACGGCGTTGTCGTCCACGGGGTCGGCCGTACCGCCGGTCGAGGCCGGGTCCGGGCGAGTGGTGGGGGACGTGCGCAGGTCGGCGAGTTCTCGGGCGGCCTGGTAGGGGGCGTTGAAGAAGTCGGCCCGCAGCCAGTCTCGGATGTCGTCGCCGGTGACGGCGGCACCCTGGTGTGCCTCGTCGCTGCCGCGGTAGCGGATCGGCGCACGGTCGGCGCGGGCGACCTGCTGCCAGAAGGCGGCGCGGACCTTCGCCGGAGTGTCGCCGAGTCGGTAGGTGTGGTCCCGGCGGGCGATCAGGCGGCTCCATTCGCGGAAGGCGGGCTCGGCGCCGGTGGCCATGGCGAGGTTCGTGTGGCGCCCGAAGCGGTTCGGGTCGACGGCGCTGTCGAGCACGATGCGGTCGCTGTGGCCGGGGAAGAGCTGGGTGTAGACGGCGCCGAGGTAGGTGCCGTAGGACCAGCCGAGGTAGGAGATCTTCTTCTGGCCCAGCACGGCGCGGATGACGTCCATGTCCCGAGCGGTGTCGCGGGTGGTGATGTACGGCAGCCGGGCGCGCTCGCGGGCGATGCACCGGGCGGCCGTGTCCCGGGCCCGGGCAGTGTCCTTGGCGAAGGTGGCCGCCCGGTACGGGTGCAGGTCCGGGCTCGCCTCGTCCTGCGTGAGACCGCAGCGCAAGGGGCTGCTGGCACCGAGACCACGCGGGTCGAAACCGACCAGGTCGTAGCGATCCCGGACGCTCTTGGCCAGGGCGTCCTTCATGGTTATGGGGTCGCCCAGCGCGAGGTCCCCGGGACCACCGGGGTTGGACAGCAGGACGCCGTGACGCTTGCCGGGCACGCTGGTACGCAACCGCGAGATCGCCAGAGTCGATGTGCGACCGCGGGGGTGTGCGTAGTCGAGGGGCACGGTGACCGTGGCGCACTGGAAGGAGGCGGGGTACTGGCCGGAGCTTCCGCAGCGGTGCCAGGCGGGATGCTGATCGTAGTAGCGGTCCAGGGCCGCGGGGTGATCGGCGGTCGGCGTGATCTGCGCGCCCTGGGCGGTGAGCGCATACAGAGTCGCGAGCAGGCCGACCGCAGCAACTGCGGCCTTGTGTACGGGGCGCATGGACGAGGTCCTTCGGAGGAGAGCCGGTGACGACGTCCACTCTTCGGGTACGGCACCGGACCCGCCTCGGCCGAAAGGCCAGCACCTCTCCCGGGCGCCACCCGGCTCCTCGGCCATTCGGCCAGACCTCGCCCGGCCGGGCTTCTCGTACGGTGCCCACTGACACCGGTCAGGACACGCTGGTCCCCGACTGGTTCCCAACTGGTCCCCGGAAATGCTGAAGGGCCGGTCTCGGATGCCTCCGAAACCGGCCCTCATCTGCGACTTCATAAAGTCGGGACGACAGGATTTGAACCTGCGACCCCTTGACCCCCAGTCAAGTGCGCTACCAAGCTGCGCCACGTCCCGGTGCGCTTCCCACGGTGAACCGTGTGATCGCGCGAACAGCACTTTACCCCACGCCCGGGGGTACCCCGAAGCCGGTGCCCGGCGCGGGAGAATCGTCGTATGAGCGACACATCCTCGGCCGACGCGAACGGTATCGACGGCCTGCGGGACCGGGACAGCGCGGGACGGGCGCGCAACGCCCGGCCCCGGGACGGGCTCGGACGGCCGCTGCCGTACGGCGCGGACGGTGTGGCGCGCCAGCCCGAGGGCGTCGTACGGGCGCCGCAGGACACCGTCGTCGAGGCGCAGGCGCTGCTCGACGCGGGGAAACCGTTCCACGCGCACGAGGTCTTCGAGGACGCCTGGAAGTCGGGGCCCGACGAGGAACGCGCCCTGTGGCGCGGGCTCGCCCAGCTCGCGGTTGGGCTCACGCACGCGGCCCGTGGGAACGCCACCGGCGGTGCCCGGCTGCTGCGGCGCGGGGCCGGCGGGGTCGAGGAGTGGGCGGCCCTGACCGGACGCGAGCGGCCGTACGGGATGGAGCTGGCGGAGATCGCCGTCTGGGCGCGCGCCCTCGGCGACGACGTGGAGCGAGGCAGCGGCCGGGTCGACGCACGGGCGCGGGCGCCCCGGCTGCGCGGGACGCCGTAGCCGGTCGATACGGATCGTGGCCGGTGGGTACGGTCGGAGCCCGCCGAAGCCCGCCGGTGCCGGTCGGTGCCGGTCGAAGCCGGTGCGGTGCGTCGGTTGTCAGTGGCGTGGGGCAGACTCGGAGGCGTGCGAAAGATTCATGTCATCGGTATCGGTGCGGGCGACCCCGAGCAGCTCACCCTCCAGGCGGTGCGGGCGCTGCGGAGCACCGACGTGTTCTTCCTCCTCGACAAGGGCGAGGTGAAGTCCGACCTGACCGGGCTCCGCCGGGACATGCTCGACGCGCACATACCGGAGGGGACGTACCGGCTGGTCGAGGCGCGCGATCCGGAGCGGGACCGGAAGGCCGGGGGTGCCGCGTACTCGCCCGCGGTCGGTGACTGGCGCAGCGCCCGCGCGGACATCTACCAGCGGCTGATCACCGAGGAGTTGGGCGAGGACGAGAGCGGCGCGTTCCTGGTGTGGGGGGATCCCTCGCTGTACGACAGCACGCTCGGGATTCTGGAGGAGATCCTGGAGCGGGGCGCGGTGGCGTTCGAGTACGACGTCGTGCCCGGCATCAGCAGTGTCTCGGCGCTCGTCGCCCGGCACCGGACGGGGCTCAACCGGGTGGCCCGGCCGGTGCAGATCACCACTGGGCGGCGGCTGTCCGAAGGGTTCCCGGAGGATGTCGACGACGTGGTCGTGATGCTCGACGCGCATCAGGCCTTCAGGCAGTACGCCGACCAGGACATCGACATCTATTGGGGGGCGTACATCGGTACGCCGGACGAGATCCTCGCCTCCGGGCCGATAGCCGAGGCCGCCCCGCGCATCGAGCGGCTGCGCGCGGAGGCCCGGGAGCGCAAGGGCTGGATCATGGACACGTATCTGCTGCGCCGGCGTCCGGCGGCGGAGTAGCGGGCGCGAGCAGCGGGTCCGAGGAGCGCTCCGGAGGGCACCCGAGCGGACCCGCCCACTGTGCGGGCGTGGTCCACCGGTGTGAAAGTGACCTCGTGACAGTCGCCGAGGAAACCGCGCTGCCCGCCCCGCAGCAGCCGCCCGTGCTGGACCACCGCCGACGCAACGTCGTCTTCGTGACGATCATGCTCGGCATGCTGCTGGCGGCCCTCGACCAGACCATCGTGGGCACGGCCCTGCCGACGATCGTGTCGGACCTGGGCGGTGCCGCGCACATGTCGTGGGTGGTCACCGCGTATCTGCTGGCGGAGACCGTGGCGACCGTGCTGGTCGGCAAGTTCGGCGACCTGTTCGGCCGCAAGGTGGTCTTCCAGGTCTCGGCGATCGTGTTCATCACGGGCTCGTTCCTGTGCGGCCTGGCCACCAACATGACGCTGCTGATCGCCTGGCGCGCGGTGCAGGGCATCGGCGCGGGCGGTCTGATGGTGACGGCGATGGCGCTGATCGCCGATGTCATCCCGCTGCGGGAGCGCGGCAAGTACCAGGGCGCGATCGGCGCGGTGTTCGGCGTGGCCACGGTCATCGGCCCGCTGCTGGGCGGCCTGTTCACCGACCACCTCACCTGGCGCTGGGCGTTCTACGTCAACGTGCCCATCGCGATCGTCGTCGTGATCGCGGCGGCCCGCACCATCCCCGTGGTCAAGTCCGCGGTGCGGCCCGTCATCGACTACCTGGGCATCGCGCTGGTCGCGGTCGGCGCGAGCTCCCTGATCCTGGCGACGAGTTGGGGCGGCAACGAGTACGCGTGGGGTTCGGCGACCATCATCGGGCTGTTCGTGGGCGGCGCGATCGCGCTGGCCCTGTTCTGCTGGGTCGAGACGCGGGCCGCGCAACCCATGCTGCCCATGCGGCTGTTCGGCAACCCGGTGTTCGCGGTCTGCTCGATCCTCAGCTTCATCGTCGGCTTCGCGATGCTCGGCGCGCTGACCTATCTGCCGACCTACCTCCAGTACGTCGACGGCGACTCGGCGACCGTCTCCGGTGTGCGGACGCTGCCCATGGTGATCGGGCTGCTGATCGCGTCCGTGTTCAGCGGCAACGTGGTCAGCAAGACCGGCCAGTACCGTCTCTTCCCGATCATCGGCTCCGCGGTGATGGGCGTGGGGCTGTACCTGATGTCGCTGATGGGGCCGGGCACCGGCGCGTTCCTGGAGTCGGTGTACATGTTCGTGCTCGGCACCGGCATCGGGCTGTGCATGCAGGTGCTGACGATCGCCGTGCAGAACACCGTCGAGTACGCCGACCTCGGCACCGCGACCTCCGGTGTCACCTTCTTCCGTACGCTGGGCAGTTCGTTCGGGACCGCGGTCTTCGGCACGATCTACGCCAACAGCCTGGGGCCCCATCTCAAGGACGGGATCGCGTCCGCCGCGCGGACCAGCGCGCTGAGCCCGGCCGTCATCACCAAGGCGGCGACCAGCCCCGAGGGCCTGCACAAGCTGCCGCACGCCGCCGCCGCGCCGATCATCAACGCCTACGCCGACACCATCCAGACCGTGTTCCGCTGGACGGTCCCGGTCGCGGTGATCGGCTTCGTCGTCGCCCTGTTCCTGAAGCAGGTCGAGCTGCGCGACAGCGCGCGGATGGGCTCCACCGACATGGGCGAGGGCTTCGCCTCACCCCGCGGCGGGGACTCGCAACGCCTCCTCGAAGCAGCCGTGGGCAAGGTCATCGGCGGCACGGACCTGGACACCGCCCGCCGGATCATCACGGACTCCGACACCCGGCTGGACATCGCGGGCGCGTGGGCGGTGATGCAGGTCGAACTCTTCGGCCGGATGGTCGGCCACGCCAGCCTCGGCCTGATCGCCGCCCGGCGGCACCTGCCCCCGGAGGTTCTCCTCCCGGTCTTCGACCGCATGGTCGAGGAGGGCTACCTCACCCGGGTCGGCAACCTCCTCTCCCACACCGCGGCGGGCGAACGCGAGGCCGAGATCATCGGCAGGGCCTGGGGCACCTGGCTGGAGGCCCGGGTCCAGCAGGACATCGGCCGCCCCTCCGACGCGGACCTGCGGGCCGCCGTCGACTCCATCGCCAAGCGGCTCCTGGTGGAGGACCTGAGCACGGGACTGCCGCAGCGCCCCGCGGAGTTGGCGGGAAGCACCGCCGACTGAGACCCGTGGAGCGGTTCGCCCGATCCAAGCGGGCGGTCCCCGCACAGTCCCTCCCCGAAGCCGCGGTCATGCCCCCGCGCCGGACCCCAACCACTCCACCGCCCCGCCCACATCGGGCACCGCGCGCACCCCCTCCGGCAACCGCGGCCGTCGTACGACCACGACGGGGATGCCCGCCTCCCGCGCGGCCGTGAGTTTGGCCGCCGTCGCCGCTCCCCCGCTGTCCTTGGTCACGAGCACGTCGATCCGGTGCTCGCGGAGCAGCGCCGCCTCGTCGGCGAGGGTGAAGGGGCCGCGCGCGAGCAGCAGTTCGGTGTCCGGCGGGATGGGGGGCTCGGGCGGCTCCACCGACCGTACGACGAAGTGCAGTTCGTGCAGGTGGGCGAAGGCGGCGAGGCCGAGGCGGCCGGTGGTGAGGAGGACGCGGCGGCCGAGGGCGGGCAGCGCGTCGGCGGCCTCGGGCAGTGCGGCGACCGGGTGCCAGCGGTCGCCGGGGACCGGCCGCCAGCCGGGGCGGCGCAGCACCACGAGGGGCAGCCCGGTGTCCGTCGCGGCCCGTGCCGCGTTCGCGGTGATCGACTCGGCGAAGGGGTGGGTGGCGTCGACGATCGCGTCCACGCGCCGCTCCCGCAGCCAGGCGGCCAGCCCGGCCGCGCCGCCGAACCCGCCGATCCGTACGTCCCCGGTCAGTGCCCCCGGCCGCGCCACCCGCCCGGCGAGGGAGGTCGTCACCCGGGCCTCGGGACGCCGTACCGCCAGCTCGGCGGCCAGTTCGCGTGCCTCGGTGGTGCCGCCGAGGATCAGGATGTGCGGGGGCATGGGGCGAGCGTACGAGATGGTCTCAACGGAGGAGCAGTTGTAGGCCGCCGATGATCGTCGCCGCGATCACGAGCTGTTCGAACAGGCGCTGGTTGATGCGGTTGACGGCCCACTTGCCGATCAGCGCTCCGGGCAGGACGAAGGCCGCGAGTGCCGCGTCGAGCAGCAGCGAGTGGCCGTCGATCAGGCCGAGCCCGACGCTGAAGGGCACCTTGGTGACGTTGACGATCAGGAAGAAGAAGGCGGACGTGCCGAGGAAGCCGAGTTTGCGGAAGCCCGCCGAGAGCAGGTACATCGACATGACGGGGCCGCCGGCGTTGGCGACCATGGTGGTGAACCCGCCGAGCACGCCGTAGGAGCGGGCCTTGACCCGCCCGGACCGGGTGGCCACCGAGTCCGGCTCCTCGTCGGTCCCGGCCTGGCGGCGCCGCCAGAGGGTGACCCCGGCCATGAGCAGCAGGATCGCGCCGATCGAGGTCCGTACGACCGCGTCGTCGGCCCACACCAGGAACAGGGTGCCGATCACGACGCCCGCCACGACCGCCGGGAACAGCCGCCACAGCGTGGGCCAGTGGGCGTGCCGCCGGTAGGTGAGGACGGCGAGGACGTCCCCGACGATCAGGATCGGGAGCAGGACGCCGGTGGAGGCGCGGGCGGGCAGGACGGCCGCGAAGATCGCCAGGCTGACCGTGTTGGCCCCGCTCACGGCGGTCTTGGAGAAGCCGACGAGCAGGGCCGCGGCGGCGAGCGCGGCGAATTCCCAGCCGGATATGTGCCAGAGCGTCATCGTGTTCATGCGAGGACCGATGCTATGTCCATCCATCTGCCCGCGTAAGGAGTGTCTCGCCAGATGGCCCCTGCCGGTCCTCGTGGATCATGACGTCGGCCGGGCGGTGCTAGTTTCGGTGCGTGGCCGACACCCGCGAGCATGTCCTCCCCGGTACCCGGAGCGCGATCACCGCACGCGAGTGGCCGCGCGAGCATCCGCGGTTCGTCGCGCTCGTCGCGCACGGCTACGGCGAACACATCGGCCGGTACGCCGAGTTGGCCGCCGTGCTCGGGACGCGTGGTGCCGCCGTCTTCGGGCCCGACCACCAGGGGCACGGCCGGTCGGCCGGTGAGCGGGTGCTGATCGGCAACTTCGAGGACGTGGTCACGGATCTGCGTTCCGTCGCCGATCTGGCCCGGGCCGCCCACCCGGGTGTCCCCCTCGTCCTGATCGGCCACTCCATGGGCGGTCTGATCGCGTCCCGTTTCGCGCAGCGGCACGGCGACGGGCTCGCCGCGCTGGTGCTGTCCGGGCCGGCGATCGGGGCCTGGGAGCTGCCGGGCCGGCTGCTCGCGCTCGACGAGATCCCCGACGTCCCGGTCAGCCCGGCCGCGCTCTCCCGTGACCCGGAGGTCGGCGCGGTGTACGCGGCGGATCCGCTGGTCTGGCACGGTCCGATGAAGCGGCCGACGGTGGAGGCCTTCGCCCGCACGCTGAAGACCGTCGCCGACGCGGGCGACGTCGGCCGGCTGCCGTTGCTCTGGCTGCACGGCGGCGCCGACCGGCTCGTCCCGCTCGCCGGCAGCCGCGTGGGCGTGGAGCGGCTGACCGGCGGCGGGTTGACGCAGCACGTGTATCCGGGTGCCCGGCACGAGGTGTTCCACGAGACGAACCGGGCGGAGGTCTTCGCGGACCTGGTCCGGTTCCTGGACGACGTGCTGACCGACGGCACGCGGTCGACCTGACCGCGCCGGACGTCTCACACTCACCGGGCGTCTCGCACTCCCCGGAGTTCTCGCACGGCCCGGACGTCTCGCACTCCCCGGGCGGTACCGCGCCGCCCTCAGGGCCGCCCCGCCGGGAACACCGCCCGTACCTCCCACCCGCCCCCTGAGCGCGGACCGGCCCGGAGTTCACCGCCCAGCGCCGTCACCCGTTCCGTGAGACCGACGAGACCGAAGCCCCCGCCGTGCGCGGCGGCCGGGAGCTGGGTGCCGCCGCGGCCGTCGTCCGTCACCGTGACCTCCAGCCGGCGGCCCGCCCGGCGCAGCCCCACGGTGACCTCGGCGGCGTCGGCCGCGTGCCGTCGTACGTTCGTCAGGGCTTCCTGTACGACCCGGAAGGCGGCGGCCTGCACCTCGTGCGGGAGGTCGTCGGGGAGGGCCGGGTCGCGGCGCAGGGTGGCCTTCTGGACCGGGCTCGCGAAGCCGTCGACGAGTTCGGCCACGGCCGCGAGGTCGCCGACCGGGCGGCGGTCGGCGGCGTCCGGTCCGGCGTCGCGGAGCACACCGACCGTGCGGCGCATGGACGCCAGGGCCTCGGTCGCGGCGCGTTCGATGCCGGAGAGCACGGGGTCGAGGTCCGCGGGCCGGCTCGCAGCCATCATGCGGGCCACCTGGGTCTGCACGAGGATGCCGGTGACATGGTGGGCGACGAAGTCGTGCAGGTCGGCGGCGATGGCGAGGCGTTCGGCGCGCCGGGTCTCGGTGACCGCGACGGTACGGCGGTAGTCGAGCGAGCGCAGATAGCCGGCGAACCCGGCGGTGGCGCCGACGAGGACCAGTCCGAGCGCGGTGACCAGCAGCAGGTCGCCGTCGGTGACCGAGTGGGAGTAGCGGGCCGGCAGGGCGACCAGCGCGAGGCCGTCCAGGGTGCCGCACACCGCGGCCCAGGGCTGCGGGCAGTGCCGTACGGCGATGAAGGCCAGGGTCAGCAGGATCACGATCTCGCCGGGGCCGAACAGCTCCGAGCGCCCGGCGAGGATCGCGCCCGCGCTGTACAGCAGCGAGAGGACGGCGGGCGCGGCGGTGCGCAGCTGCGGGGTGAGCCACCGCGGGCGCCGGGCGACGGGCCACAGGACGGCGGCCAGGCCGGTGCCGAGCACCACGGCCGCGGGCCACGGCGACCGGCCGGTGGAGGCGGTGAAACTCAGGTCGTAGACCGCGAGACCGATCAGGGCGCCCACGGCGAGCCCCCGTGCGCAGCCCCGGCCGGTGACGGATCTCATGACCGCCACGGTATGCGAGGCGTGGTGGGGCGGGATCGGCCGAACGGTGGAGCGGGGGTGGCGTGAACCCTGGCCGTTCGGCCGAGGCGGGCCGGGGTCCGGGCCGACGAGAGTGGGACCACTTCCTCCCCTTCCTCACCTCAGGAGTACGTGATGCAGTCCAGGTTCGTGATCGGCGTGATCGGCGGCGCGACGGCCGCGGTCGCCCTCGGGGCGGTCGGCACCCATCTGCTGTCCGGCACGCAGTCCACCACCGAACTCGACGCGCACAGCACGGTCATGGTCGACGGCCACAAGGCGCTGTCGGCAGGCATCGTGGCGGGCCGGACGCAGAGCCGGTACCACCCGCTCCCCTGGGTCGGCGACAAGGTCTCGGGGGTCAGCTGCCCCACCGGTCTGAAGGCCGTCGCCGGGGCCACCGTCACCTGCACGGGCAGGACGAGCGACGGCAAGAAGGTCGACATCCCGGTCCACGTGGTGAAGGCCTCGGCCGACTCCGTGACGTGGAAGTTCGACCGCCGGTGAGCGCCGTCCTGGCCGGTGTCGGCCTGGTCAAGAAGTACGGCTCCACGACGGCCCTGGCGGGCGTGGACGTGGAGGTCGGTGCGCGGGACTCCGTCGCGATCATGGGGCCGTCGGGTTCGGGCAAGTCCACGCTGCTGCACACGCTGGCGGGGATCGTCCGCCCGGACGGCGGACAGGTGCTGCTGGGCGGGGACCGGATCGACGACCTGGGCGAGAACCGGCTCAGCGCGCTGAGACGCGAGAGGTTCGGATTCGTCTTCCAGTCCGGCCAGTTGCTGCCCGAACTGCCCGCCGAGGAGAACGTCGCCCTCCCGCTGATGCTGGAGGGAGTGCCCCGGGCCCAGGCGGTGGAGCGCGCCCGGGCCTGGTTCGCGCCGCTCGGTCTGGACGGTCTGGAGCGGCGCCGCCCGGGCCAGTTGTCCGGTGGTCAGGCCCAACGGGTCGCCATCGCGCGGGCGTTGGCCGTGGAGCCGGACGTGGTCTTCGCCGACGAACCGACCGGCGCCCTGGACCAGGCCACCGGCACGGAGGTCGTACGGCTGCTGACGTCGGTGACCCGTGCGCAGGGCGCGGCCCTGGTCATGGTCACGCACGACGCCGAGGTGGCCGCGCACTGCGACCGGGTGCTGCGGGTCCGGGACGGCCGGATCAGCGACTACAGCCAGTTCACCGTCAGTTGAGCCTCCGGAGTCCCAGATGCGTTCCCCCGTCCTGCCTCTGACCTGGCATCTCGCCAAGGCCTCCGGCCGGCGCGGCCGGCAGAGCCACCTGCTCGCCGCCGCTGCCGCCGCCGTCGGCTCGCTCGTCCTGCTGACGCTGCTCGCCGCCTACTCGGGCGCCGGCGCCCGTGCCGACCGCACCGCCTGGCGCACCCCCGACCCGGACCGCCACGGCACCGCGGTCCAGGCCCTCGCCACGACCTACGTCCGCGACGAACCGATCACCGTGGTCTCCCTGGCCCAACTCCCGCACCGCGCACGGACACCCGCCCCACCCGGCCTCAATTCCTTCCCGAAGCAGGGCGAGTGGTACGTCTCCCCCGCCCTCGCCAAGCTCCTCCACACCCTCCCCCGGACCCAACTGGCCGACCGTTTCCCGAAGTCGACGCCCCGCGGCACGATCGGCGCCGCCGGGCTCGCCTCGCCCGACGAGCTGGTGGCGGTGATCGGCCGGGCCACCACGGACCCGGCGGTCGCCAAGTCGGCGGACGGGCAGGGCATTTACGACGCGGGACTGACCGCGCGCTCGGTCGTCTCCAAGTTCTCCGGTACGCGGCGCAGTGTGTTCACCACCGACGACCAGGCCGCCGTGCTCCTCGGTGTGGGTCTCCTGGTGATCCCGGTGATCGTGCTGGCCGCTGCGGCCGGACGGCTCGACGCGGCCCGCCGGGAACAACGCCTCGCGGCGCTGCGGCTGGCCGGGGCGACTCCCCGGCAGATCCTCGCCATGACCGGCGTGGAGGCGGCGGCGGTCGGCGCGGCCGGCGCACTGGCGGGTGCGGTGGCCTACACGGCGCTGGTACCCGCGCTCGCCGAGGTGCCGTACGGCATCGGGACCTGGTACGTGGGGCAGTTGTGGGTGGGGCTGCCGTGGGTGGTGGCGGTCGTGCTGGGGGTGGCCGGGCTGATCGCGGTGAGCGCGATGTCGACGCTGCGTCAGGTCGCGTCCGCGCCGCTCGGTGTCGCCCAGCAGTCGAACCCGCGCCGCACCCGGCTGATCCGGCTGGTGCTGTTCGTCGGGGTGCTGCTCTACATCCGGACGAGTACGGACGGCAGCACCCTGAAGCCCGGCACGCTGGTCGCGCTGATGGTGCTCTTCTACGGCGCGTTCTGGATGTTCGGGCCGTGGCTCGTGGACCGGCTGGGCCGGGTGGTGGGGCGGTTCGCGCGGCGCCCGGCGACGCTGCTGGCGGCCCGCCGGCTCAGCGACGATCCGCGGGGTGCCTGGCGGACGGTCAGCGGTCTGGTGCTGGCCGGGTTCGTCGCCGGGTTCTTCACGGTCGGTCTGCCCGGCATCGTGGGTCTCGATCTGCGCGGGCAGATCGCCGTACCGGCCGCGAACGCCGTCGAGGCCCGGCACGCGGTGGGCGAGGCCCGTGCGCTGCTGCGCTCGGCGGGCGTCGACGCGACGGTCGGGACACGGGACGACGGCTTCCTGCTCGGCGGCAGCGACGGCGTGATCGCGCGGGTCTCCGGCGGACCGGCCGCCCTCGACACGGCCGTCACCGCCCTCCAGCCGCTCGGCGCGGGCCGACTGCCGTACACGGGTGCCTACTCGGAGGCTCAGGACACGGCCGTCAGCGATCGTCTGGCCCAACTGGGCACCGCCACACTGGCGGTGAGCTTCCTCGTCGCGACCGCCTCGGCGGGCCTGACCGCCGCCGCGAACGTCCTGGACAGGCGCCGTACGTACGGTCTGCTGCGGCTGTCCGGCACCCCGCTGAAGGTGCTGGACCGGGCGAGGGTGCGTGAGACGGTGCTTCCGCTGGCTGCCCTGGCCGGTGGCACCACCGCGACCGGTCTGTACGCAGCCGTCCAGGTCAACAAGGCGACGGGCAGCACGATCAGCGCCTCGGGCGCCGTGCAACTGGCCGTCTGCGTGGCCCTGGGCGCCCTCGCCCTGCTCGCCTCGATCGGCGCGAGCCGTCCGCTGCTGCGCGCGGTCACGGCGGACCCCGCCCGCACGACGGACTGACACCGACCCCACCTTCTCCCTGAGGCATGATCGACCCATGACCGTCCCCGCCCCGCCCATCCGTGTGCTGATCGCCGACGACCAGGAGATGGTCCGCACCGGTTTCCGGTTCTTCCTGGACGCGCAGCCCGACATCACGGTGGTCGCCGTGGCCGTCGACGGCGAGGAGGCCGTGGCGCTGGCCCGGCGCGAGCGGCCGGACGTGTGTCTGCTGGACATCCGGATGCCGAAGCTGGACGGTCTGGCGGCGACCCGGCTGCTGGCGGGGCCGGAGGTGGCCGATCCGCTGCGGGTGGTCGTGGTGACCACCTTCGACCTGGACGAGTACGTCTACGGCGCGCTGCGCGGCGGTGCCTGCGGGTTCCTGCTGAAGGACTCGGGGCCGACGCTGCTGGCGGAGGCGGTCCGGGCGGCGGCGGCCGGCGACTCGCTGGTCTCGCCCTCGGTCACCGTCCGGCTGCTCAGGCATCTCACCGCCACGACGGCGGCACCCGCACCGGCCCCGCCCGCACCGGCGCCGCGCGAACCCCTCACCGACCGTGAGGCCGAGGTGGTCCGGCTGGTCGCCCTCGGCCGGACCAACGCCGAGATCGCCGCCGAGCTGTATGTCTCCCTGTCCACGGTGAAGACGCACCTCTCCAGCGTCCAGCTGAAACTGGCCGCCCGGAACCGCGTGGAGATCGCGGCGTGGGCCTGGCAGCACGGTCAGGTGCGGCCGGGGTCCTGATTCCAGCGGTGGCCGCGACACCCCGGTTCGAACGGGGTGACGGTGCCGCGATCACCGGAAGACGGGGTTCGGGGCACCGTCGGCGGTCAGGCTCACGAGTGCGATGCGATCGGTGGCGGTGCCGGCGATCACGACGTCCCCGGCCGCCGACAGCACGATCCCGGCGACCTGGTCGGCGGTGGTACCGGTGCCGCCCGTGAACGAGCCGACCGCCGCACCCCGGTCACCGAAGCCGGTGTCCGGTCTGCCGTCAGGAGTGAAGCGGACCGCCGCCCAGCCGTTGTCGGCGGTGCCGGCGACAACCGGGCTGCCGTCGGTGCGGACGGCCACGGTGGTCGCGGCGGCGTGGGCCAGCAGGACACCGGTGGCGGCGCCGCGGTCGCCGAAGGAGAGGTCCGGCTTGCCGGTGGAGGTGTAGCGGGCGGCCAGGAACCGGTCCCCGCTGGTTCCGGCGAGAACGATGTTCCCGCCGCCGTCCAGGGACATGGCCAGGCCGGTGGCGAGCGTGCCGGCGGGCTGGTGCAGGGCCACTCCGCCGCTGCCGAAGGCGGGGTCGGGGTCGCCGCCAGGAGTGAACTGGGCCAGCAGCAGCTCGGGGTGCGCGACTGTGGTCCGGGTCGCGGTACCGGCCAGGACGACGGTGCCGTCGCCGTGCAGGTCGACCGCCACCGCCTGGGCATCCTCGTCGAGTTCGACGAACGCGATTCCCCTCTCGCCGAAGGCGGGGTCCGGGGCTCCTGCGGGAGTGAAGCGCAGTACGGCGATACGAGGCCTGCCGCCGACCGTGACATTGACGGCGACGACCACACCTCCGGCGGCGGTCAGGGCCACGTCCACCGGGCTGGGGCCGGCGCCCGGAGCGGCCAGGGCGACGCCCCGGTCGGCGTAGGACGGATCGAGGGTGCCGTCGGGGGTGTGGCGGAGCACGGCGACCTGATCGTCGGCGGTGGCGATGACGGTCGGGGCGCCGTCGGCACCGACGGCCAGGCCGGTCGGGGCGAGCGTGGCGAGACCGATGTCGGCGGGTGCGGTGAAGACGGTGCCCCTGTCGCCGAAGGAGGTGTCCGGGGCGCCGTCGAAGGTGCGGCGGAGCACGGCCGCGCGGGTACCGCTGGCGGCGGCCACGGTGATGCGTCCGTCGGCGGTCAGGTCGACCGCGGCGGTGGCGGCCGGGCCTGACGGATCGATGAGCAGGGCTTCAGCGGTGGCCGCCATCGAGTCCTCACCTTCTTGACCTTCTCGGTCGGACAAAGCGACTAATTCTTCTTCATCCGCGCGTAACTGATGGTTTGTCACCGTACCCGGTTAGATCGACCCCGCCTCACCAAGATCAACAAGTACGACGACAGGACCCCGCCATGAGACCCACCCGAGTCCGACGCCTCGGCCTGCTGGCCCCGGCCCTCGCCGCGACGGCCGGCCTGCTGCCCCTGACCGCCACCGCACCGGTCGCGTCCGCGGCCGTCGCGACCGCCCCCGCCCCGCCGCCGTCCGGCTGGACACAGCCCGGCGACCGCCGCGGCGGCACCCTCATCTTCGACGGCTACGACAACAAGGACCTGGCCCGCGAGGGCCTGTACGGCATGGTCTACCACCTTAAGGCGGTCAAGGACGAGGCCACCTGCACCGCCGTGCAGAGCCGCTGGCCCAAGCAGGACATCGACCCGTTCGAGCAGAACGCCGACGCCCTCGCGGCACGCACCAGCCCGCGCCAGGAGCAGGTGTTCGAGCCCAAGGGCGAGGTCGTCACCCTCGTGCCCGGCGCCAGCCGCACCGTCACCTCCCAGCGCACCGACACGGAGACCTGGGAACACAGCATCAAGATCACCGTCGAGTCCGGAGAGCTGTCGTCGCTGGTGGCCAAGATCAGCGCCGAGTACGGCTTCCGGTACGAGAAGCAGATCAGCCTCACCGAGGGCGAAGAGGACAGCGTCACCAACAACACCCCCAACCACAACCAGGACTACGCCTACGGCGTCTACCGCGACGTATACGTCACCCAGGAGCGGCCCTGGACCGGCCAGTGGCTCGCGAAGGGGGCGAAGGTGTTCGCGGGCGACGACGCCGACGCGGTCGCCCGCTATGTCACCGTCCCGGCGGAGGGCTGCTACCGCACCGGGTACTTCGCGACTCTGTCCCTGCCCCGCTCCAAGGGCCATGGCCTGGTCGCCGAGACGCCCAGGACCCCGACCGCCGTGTGCGACGCGTCGGTCAAGGTCGACGCGGCCAAGGTCTACCGCCGCGACGAGGACGGCGACTGGGTCCAGGTGGACGGCGCCCTGCCCCGGGGCACCTGTCTGCACCTCACCGGGTTGAACGACGACGGCGGCTCCGAGGCGTCGCTGTACCTCAACTTCCAGGCCCAGTACGTGCGCGGCAAGTGCGAGTTCGACATCGAGGGCGCCTGCGAGGGCGAGCTGTACATCACCGACGCCGATCTGACCGGCGACGACATCGACCCGAACGACCTGCCCGGCTGGGGCGCAGGCCGCACCGGTGTACTCACGAGCGGCACGATGGGCCTCTACTCCGCCCCCGCCCGCACCAACATGGGCAGCCTCATGAGGCTGCGGGAGAACAACCCGGACACCATCGAGATCCAGCGCACCGACGATTCCCTGAAGTGGGCACTGCGGATCGTCAAGAGCTTCCGTCCGGCCCACAGCTGCCCGTACTACGACCCGAACGACACCCAGGTCGACGTCAAGGGCCGCCTGTACACCAGCGGTTGCGACAACAACCAGGGCAAGCCCCACGCCGTCCCCGACCAGCGGTGGTCACTGGACTACGCCGACCACACCGACGGCGAAGACACCCTCTACCTGCGCCGCGGGACGATGTGCGTCAGCGCCGAACCCGCCACCAACGTCACCACCGACGTCGCCTCGGTGGTGAAGTGCGACCACACCGACCCCAAGCAGAAGTGGACCTTCACCTCACCGGCCGCGTGAGAGTGACAGCCTGACGGCAGCGGGCCGAGGGATCGCTCACCGACCCTCGGCCCGCGAGGCCTCGGCTCGTCGAGCGTCACAGGACCACCGGTCGCGGCACGGCTTCCGAGCACTCACACGGGGGCGTCCATGTCCACGCTCGCCTCCGCGTGGGTGACGAAGTCGTCGACCAGGCGGTGGAAGAGCGCCGCGAGGTGGCGCAGGTCCTCGGAGGACCAGTCGGCGAGTGCCATCTCCATGCCTCTGCGGCTCACGTCCCGGATGCGGTTGACGGCGGCGAGTCCGCTGTCGGTGAGCTGGATGCGCTGGGCGCGGCCGTCGTCGGGGTCCGGGATCCGCACGACATGGCCGAGTTGCTCCAACTGTCGTAGCTGGCGGGTGACATGGGAGGCCTCCACCGACATCCGGACCGCGAGGATGCCCGGGCGCAGCGGCTCGCTCTCGGCGATGTAGCGCAGGATCGCCACGGCGGCCCGGTCCAGCGGCAGCCCGGCCAGCGCCATCAGACGCTCGTGCTGCCGGGCCCGCCCGGCCAGATAGGCGATGCGGGTCAGGACCCGTTCGATCTCGACTACGTCCGCCGGGACGGGCGCTGTCGCGGGTGACGGTGTGGACATGCGTCCACCGTAACAGGTACTTGCCTGAGTTAAGCAAGATCGAGACGGTTGCTTGACTTAAGTAATGGGCATATGCTTGCCTAACTCAAGCAAGTCAAGAGCCGGGGTCACCGAAGCGGAGGTGTCCCCGTCGCGCCGTACACCGTGGGGACGGAGTATGGCGCTGTCACCGGGCCCGGCGGCGGAGCACTCCCCCCGTCCGCCGCCGGGCCGGTGACAACCCTCACGCACATGGAAAGCGAGCCCCTCATGGCCACGATGAAGTCCGTGCAGACCGGTGCCGTCAACAAGATCGAGGTGGTGGACGTCGAGCGTCCGGCACCCGGTCCCAAGGACGTCCTCATGAAGATCCGCGCCTGCGGGATCTGCGGCACCGACACCTTCTTCCTCCACATGGGCGGCACGCCGCTGGGCGGCAACGGGTCGATCCGTTCCCTCCCCCTCGGCCACGAACCGGCCGGCGAGATCGTCGAGATCGGCTCCGAGGTCGCGGACCTCAAGGTCGGCGACCGCGTGGTCGTCAATCCGCAGGGCGTGCCCTCGGGCATCATCGGCTGCGGCGGCGAGCACGGCGCGCTGAGCGAGTACCTGCTCCTGGAGAACTGCGAGATCGGCCGGACGGTCGCCGCCTTCCCCGACACCGTGCCCTTCGAGGTCGCCTCGCTCAACGAGCCGATGGCCGTGGCCCGGCACGCGGTCAACCGCTCCGAGGCCAAGCCCGGCGACAAGGTCGTCATCTTCGGCGCCGGGCCGATCGGCCTCGGCGCGGCGATCTGGCTGAAGCTGCGCGGCGTCGAGCACGTCGTCGTCGCCGATGTGCTCGCCTCGCGCCTGGAGACGGCGCTCGCCGTCGGCGCGGACGCGGTGATCAACTCCGCCGAGGAGGACGTGACCGCCCGGCTGACCGAACTGCACGGCCAGGCCGCCAACGCGCTCGGCCAGCCCCGGCCCGGCACCGACATCTACATCGACGCCGCCGGTGTCGCGGCCGTCGTCAACACCACGGTCGAGTCCGCGAAGTGGGGCGCCAAGCTGGTCATGGTCGCCGTCCAGAAGAAGGGCGCCGACATCGACCTCGGCGGGATGCTGCGCAGCGAGCTGACGCTGATCGCCTCGCAGGGCTACCCCACGGAGATCTTCGAGGTCACCCAGGAGATCGTCGAGCACCACGAGCGGTTCGCGAAGCTGATCAGCCACCGGGTGCCCTTCACGGAGGTCGAGGAGGCCTTCGAGCTCGCGCTGACACCCGGCGCGGCGGAGAAGATCGTCGTCACCTTCGACGAGTAGACGAGCGGCGGACGGCGCGCCGGTCCCCACCGCCCCGGCGGCCACCCGCGCGCCCGGCCCGCCCCGGACAGGACCCCCACACCATGATCCACCGCCCACAGCGGGTGCCGCGCTGCCGTACCCGTACCGTCGACCTGGTCCTCGCCGTCGCGCTCCTCGCCTGCGCCGTTCCCGGCAGCATGCTGACGATCCCCGGCCGCGAGCTCGAAGTCCCTTGGTGGCCCGGTGTGTTGATCTCGGGTCTCGCCTCTCTCACCCTGCTGTGGCGACGCGCCCTGCCGCGCGCCACCGTGGTGGTCACCCTCTGCTGCGCCATGGTGGTGGCCGGTCTCGGCTACGTCGTCACGGTCCTGGTGATCGGGCCGCTCATGGTCGCGCTGTACGCGCTGGCCCTGCGCTCCGAGCGGACCACCGCGAACCTCTTCACCGCCGCCGGCATCGTCCTGCTGGTCGCCACGGGCCTGGTCTCGGGCCCCCACGGCGAACCGCTGGTCCTGAAGCTGCTCGGCCCGGTGTTCTGGCTGCTGCTGCCCACCTCGCTGGGCACCTCGACCCGGCTCCGCGCGGCCTATCTGGAGGCGGTGCGGGCCCGTGCCGAGCACGCGGAACGCACCCGCGAGCAGGAGGCCCGGCACCGCGTCACCGAGGAGCGCATGCGGATCGCCCGCGATCTGCACGACGTCGTCGCCCATCACCTCGTCCTGGCCAACCTCCAGGCCGGCACCGTCGTACGGCTGATGCGCAGTCGGCCCGAGGAGGCCGAGCGGATCGCCGCCGAACTGGCGGGCACCACCCAGTCGGCGGTCCGCGAACTCAAGGCCACGGTGGGCCTGTTGCGGCACGCCGACGACTCGGAGACCACGTCGGGGCCCGCGCCCGGACTGGCCCGGCTCGCCGAGCTGGCCGCGTCGTTCGAGCCCGCCGGGCTCACCGTCACCGTCAGCACCGAAGGCAGGCCGCAGCCGCTGTCGGCCGGTACGGACCTCACGGCGTACCGGATCGTGCAGGAAGCCCTCACCAATGTGACCAAGCACGCGGGCACCGGCTTCGCCGAGGTGCGGCTCAGCTACGCGCACGACCGGCTGGGCATCACCGTCACCGACCAGGGGGGCGCGGCACCGGCCCCCTCCCCCGGCACGGGCGGCGGCTACGGCGTCATCGGCATGCGGGAGCGGGCGCTCTCGGCCGGCGGCCGGCTGCGGGCGGGACACCGCCCGGAAGGCGGGTTCGAGGTGGTCACCGAACTGCCGTTGCTCCCCCGTTCACCGACGCACAACCAGAATGCACTTGCTTAACTCAATCAATCTCATTATGGTTGAGTGAGTCAAGCAAGTCAGCTTGTCCCTGACCGTCGCTCGTTCCCGATGGAGGCACTGCCATGTCCGACGCCCTTGCCCGACCCGCCGAAGCGGGTTCCTCCGCTCCGCCGAGGTCGAACGCCGTGGTCGCGGTGCTGGCCTTCGCGGGAATCGTCGTCTCGCTGATGCAGACGCTGGTCATCCCGATCATCCCGGAGCTGCCGAAGTACCTGGACGCCTCCGCGTCGAACACCGCGTGGGCGGTCACCGCCACCCTGTTGGCCGCCGCCGTGGCCACCCCGGTCGTGGGCCGGCTCGGCGACATGTTCGGCAAGCGCCGGATGCTGCTCACCAGCATCGTGCTCCTGGTGTCCGGCTCGGTCGTGTGCGCCCTGGCCGACTCGCTGGTCCCGATGGTCGTCGGCCGCGCGCTCCAGGGGCTGGCCGCCGCGGTCGTCCCGCTCGGCATCAGCATCATGCGGGACGTGCTGCCCAGCGAGCGGCTGGCCGGCTCCACCGCCCTGATGAGCGCCTCGCTCGGCGTCGGCGGTGCCCTGGGTCTGCCCTCGGCCGCCTTCATCGCGGACCACTACAACTGGCACTCCCTCTTCTGGATCTCCGCCGCCCTCGGTGTGCTGTCCTTCCTGCTGGTCATGGTGCTGGTGCCCGAGTCCAAGGTCCGCACCGGAGGCCGCTTCGACCTGGTCGGCTCGCTCGGCCTGTCCGCCGGACTGATCTCGCTGCTGCTCGCCATCTCCAAGGGCTCCGACTGGGGCTGGACCAGCGCGACCACCCTCGTCCTCGGTGCCGCCGCCGTCGTGATCCTGCTCTCCTGGGGCTGGTACGAGCTGCGCAGCCCGCAGCCGCTGGTCGACCTGCGCACGACCGCCAAGCCGCAGGTGCTCTTCACCAACCTGGCCTCCATCGCCCTCGGCTTCTCGATGTTCGCGATGTCCCTGGTCATCCCCCAGCTGCTCCAGCTGCCCGCGCAGACCGGCTACGGCCTGGGCAAGTCGATGCTGACGGTCGGCCTGGTGCTCGCCCCGCAGGGCCTGGTCATGATGGCCATGTCCGCGGTGTCCGCCGGTGTCACCAAGGCCAAGGGCCCCAAGGTCACCCTGATGATCGGCGCGCTGATCGTGGCCTCCGGCTACGCCCTGAACATCCTGCTGATGTCCGAGGTCTGGCACCTCATCCTGGTCTCCTGCGTCATCGGCGCGGGCGTCGGCTTCACCTACGGCGCACTGCCCGCCCTGATCATGGGCGCGGTCGACCCGTCCCAGACCGGTGCCGCCAACAGCCTCAACACCCTGATGCGGTCCCTGGGCACCAGCTTCGCCAGCGCCATCGCCGGTGTGATCCTGGCCCAGATGACCACCGACTTCGGCGGCGCCGCCCTCCCGTCGGAGAACGGCTTCAAGGTGGTCATGGCGATCGGTGCGGGCGCCGCCCTGCTGGCCTTCTTCCTGGCCACCCTCATCCCGGCCCGGCGCCCCGCGGCCACCGACGCCCCGACCCCGGCACCGGCCCTGGTCGAAGAGGTCTCCGAGGCCAAGGCGTAAGGCATCCTGACCATCGGGACCACGGCGGTCACCGTCCCGCGTTTCGCGGGACGGTGACCGCCCGCGGTTTTCCGCGCCCGCCCCGTCGTTGTCCGGCACACAGCGAGGAGTTCACCATGACGACACCCAACTCCCTTGGCCAAGAGCCCGGTTCGGCCGCCGAACCGGTGGTGCGGCTGACCGCCGGCGCGGTGCGCGGGCGGCTGGAGGACGGGCTCGCCGTCTTCCGCGGCATCCCGTTCGCCCAACCGCCGGTCGGCGACGCCCGGTTCCAGGCCCCGCGCCCGGCACCCGGCTGGGACGGGGTGCGCGACGCCCTCGCCTTCGGGCCGCCGCCCCCGCAGGAGTCCGGCATCCAGGGCCGCCGGGGCGCGCCGACGGGACCGACCGGCGACGACTGGCTGACCGTCAACGTGTGGACACCCGAACCCGATCCGGCCACCCGCCGCCCGGTCATGGTGTGGATCTACGGCGGCGCCTACAAACTGGGGCACGCGGGCAGCCCCGGCTACGACGCGCGGCACATCGCGCGCGACGGCGACATCGTGGTCGTGACCTTCAACTACCGTGTCGGCATCGAGGGGTTCGCGCGCATCGACGGAGCACCCGCCAACCGGGGCCTGCTCGACCAGGTCGCCGCGCTGGAGTGGGTGCGCGACAACATCACGGCGTTCGGCGGTGATCCGGAGCAGGTCACCGTCTTCGGCGAGTCGGCCGGTGCCGGGTCGGCGGCCTCGCTGCTGGTCATGCCCAGGGCGTCCGGGCTGTTCCGGCGGGCGATCGCGCAGAGCGTGCCCGGCACCTTCTTCTCCGACCCGCTGGCCAGGGACATCGCGGCCTCGATCGCCGCCGAGGCGGGGCTGCGCCCCACGGCCGCCGACCTGGCCACCGTGGACCCGCGTCAACTCACCGACGCGGGTGAGGCGTTGGTGCCCAAGATGCACCAGTACGAGGACCGGTGGGGTGCGCTCGTGCACACGGCGACCCCGTTCTCGCCGGTCGTGGACGGCGAGGTGCTGCCCGTCACGCCCTGGGAGGGGCTGGCCGCCGGCGCGGCCCGGCACGTGGAGCTGGTGGTCGGTCACAACCGGGACGAGTACCGGCTGTTCCATGTGCTGTCCGGGCGGGCCGGGACGTTGGGCGAGGCGGACGCCAGTGCGGCGCTGCGGCGGTTCGGTCCGGGCGCCGACCCCGAGGCCGCGTACCGCGACGCCTTCCCGGACCGTTCGGCCGAGGAGCTGTACGAACTGGTCCAGACGGACTGGCTGTTCAGCATGCCCTCGCTGCACCTGGCCGAGGCCCAGTCGGCGGCCGGCGGACGCGTCCACGTCTACGAACTCGCCTGGAACGCACCGGGGTTGGGCGGAATGCTGGGCGCCTGCCACGGCCTCGACATCCCGTTGCTGTTCGGCACGTTCACCGCCGACCTGGGGAATCTGCTGTTCGCCAACGTCGAGCCCTCCCCCGAGGCGCTGGCGCTGTCGTCCCGATTCCGTTCGTCCTGGACGCAGTTCGCGCGAACGGGCGACCCGGGCTGGCCCGCCTACGACACCGAGCACCGGTCGACCCAGCTCCTCGACACCGACCCCGTGGTCACCGCCTACCCGGAGGAGACGACACGGCGGCTCTGGGAGGGCGTCACCTTCGGCGCGCTGCCGCTGACGGCCTAGCCGAGGAGAAGACCCACCGTCACGGGTTCTCGCCCTTCCCGGCGAGCAACCGCTCCAGCCGGTCGAAGCGTTCGTACAGGGCGCGGGCGGCCTCCTCGCCCAACTCCTGCGCGCCGTGGGCGAGATGGTGGCGGCGGCGCTGTTCACGCCCGACGAACCAGGTGGCGAGGGCCGCGGTGACCAGGCCGTAGGTGGTGATGCCGACGACCATCACCACCGCGCCGACGACCCGGCCCCAGAAGGTGACCGGGAAGAAATCGCCGTACCCGACCGTCGTCGCCGTCTCGATCGACCACCACAGGGCCCTGGGGTACGTCGTCAGGTTGGCGCCGCGGGCTCCGTGTTCGGCGGCGACCACGGCCCACGAGCCGACGAGCATGACCACGCCGAGGACCGCCGTCGCCGCGCCCGCCGCCTTGAGATGGAGCGAGCGGCCCTCCCGGCCGAGCAGCAACTCGACCGCCCTGGTGAGGAATCCGGGCAGCATGGCCACTCCTTCGCGTCACGGTGCCGGGGCCTTTGGCCAGTGTCGGGGCGGGGGCGGTCGGGGGCATGCCGGGCGGGGCGTTCGAGTTGCCGTACGACGTGGGGCGTTGTGCGCTGGAGTGCACGGGTGGCCGACCCGCCCGCCGACAAGACGGAGGACCGTGCCATGACGGCGGAGCCCCGAGCCGTTCCGGAGACCTTCGCGTTCACCTGTGGTGACTGCGGGCACTCCTGGGAGGCCACCTTCCAGGTGATGTTCTTCACCGACCCGACCGACGCCTGCGGGCTGAGGACGCAGGAGTACGTCGACGAGGAGGGCAGGGCCATGCGGTCGCCGCTCGCCGACGCGGTCTGCCCGAAGTGCGGCGGTCGCCGGGTGCGGGTGCTGGAGGCCGGGCTCGCCGAACGGGCCCGCCGCGCGGAACACGAACCCCGGCAGCACCACGAGCACCGGCTCCATCTCCCGCACCGGCATTCCGGCCCGGACGGGCAGCCCACGGACGGCGCCCCCTGACATCCGCCGCTCACCCGAACGGCCCCCTGCGCTGGAGCGCCGGGCGGCCCGATGGTGCCCTGAGGGGGACCGCCACTCCCCCTGGAGGCCCCGTCATGCACCGTCGCCCGTCCTCCCGCCCCGTCCGTGTCCTCGCCGCCGCCCTGGCGGCGGGCACGCTGCTGACCTGCGCGGCCTGCTCCGGTGGCGGCGGTGGGGCGGGCGGTGACAGCGCCTCGGACATCGCCGCCTCCCCGCTCGCCGCGAGGTCCCCGCTCACCTCCCCCCGCACCGGGAAGTCCGCCGCCCCCGGCCTCACCGAGGCGGGGGCCAAGGCCGCGCTGATCACCGAGGCCGACCTGGAGGACAACTGGACCCAGGTCAAGGACGCCGCGACCTGGGGCGACAAACTGGCCATCGGCACGGTGGACGTCGACGCCCTGCTCACCGCGAAGACGAACGCCGCCGACTGCCAGAAGCTCCTCGACGCGCTCTACGGCGACGATCTCCTCGGCAAGCCGTCCGGCGCGTCCGCGCTGACCGGGTTCGAGCAGAGCGAGTCCCGGCTGCTCTACCAGGTCGCCGCCTACGACCGCGCCAAGCTCGACGCCTCCCTGAGCTGGCTGAAGACTCTTCCGGTGAAGTGCGACCAGTTCTCCGCGACCGACTCCAAGGGCGGCCGGCGCACGGTCCAGGTCATCGAGGACTCCGTGCCCGCCGTGGGCGACGCCCGCCAGGGTCTCCAGGTGACCGTGACCAGCACCGGCGCCGCCCAACCCACCACGCTCACCTTGCAGTTGGCCGTCGTCCGGGTCGGTAGCGACGCGATCACCGTCACGTCCGGCGGACTTGAGGGCACCGCGTCCGGCACGACCGAGGCAGCCGTACGGCAGGGCACCTCGCATCTGAAGGACGTACTGGCGGGGAAGACTCCGCCGGCCCAACCCGGCAACCTGGACTGAGAGTTCGGTCCGATCGTCGCGAACCCTTGGGCCGGGTGATCAACTCACGGCACAATGGCGGGGACGGCGACGCGGGCGACAAGGAGTCAGAACGTGAGTGACAGCGACACCCCGGCAGAGGGACCGACCCGGCTCAACACCGGTGTGGCGCACAACGCGCGCGTGTGGAACTACTGGATCGGCGGCAAGGACAACTACGAGATCGACCAGCGGGTCGGCGAGCACGTGGCCGGCCTGTTCCCGGTGATCCGCGAAGTGGCCCGCGCCGACCGGGACTTCCTCGGCCGGGCGGTGCGGTACCTGGCCGGCGAGCGCGGGGTACGGCAGTTCCTCGACATCGGCACCGGACTGCCGACGGTCGACAACACGCACGAGATCGCCCAGCGCGTCGCACCGGACGCGCGGATCGTGTACGTCGACAACGACCCGCTGGTGCTGATCCACGCCCGGACCCTGCTCACGAGCACTCCCGAGGGCGTCACCGACTACATCGACGCGGATGTGCACGACCCGGCGTCGATCGTCGAACGGGCCGCGGACACCCTCGACTTCGAGCGTCCCGTCGCGGTGATGATGCTGGGCATCCTGAACTTCATCCTCGACACCGAGGCAGCCCGCGAGGTCGTGCGCAACGTCATGGCCGCGGTCCCCTCGGGGAGTTTCCTGGTCCTCACCCACCCCACGTTCGACGCCGACCTCGGCGGCGAGGGCAACGTCCCGGCGATGGAGTTCTGGAACGAGAACGCCACTCCCCCGATCACCGCCCGCAGCCGCGCCGACGTCGCCGCCTTCTTCGCGGGCCTCGACCTCCTCGACCCCGGTCTGGTCCCGTGCTCGCGCTGGCGCCCGGACTCCGACTCCCCGGCCGTGGTACCGCAGTTCGGGGCGGTGGCCGTGAAACCCTGACGGCGCAGCCGACCAGGACGCGACCGTGGAGGACGTATGACCACCCTTGCCGACCCACTGCCCGGCGGGCGCCCCGGCGAGGTCGAGCGCGCCACCGCGCTGGCCGCGGAGCTGACCGGGCGAGGGGTGCACGGGATCGTCCTGGCCTATGTCGACACCGCGGGCGTGGGCCGGGTCAAGACGGTCCCGACCTCGAAGCTCGCCGCCGCGGCGGCCTGGGGCGTCGGCATGTCCCCGGTGTTCGACACCTTCCTGGCCGACGACTCCATCGTCACCACCGACGTCCTCGGCTCACCGGACGGCGATCTGCGCCTGTACCCGGACCTCGACCGGCTCGCCGTCCTGGCCGGGCAGCCCGGCTGGGCCTGGGCCCCGGTCGACCGGATCACCCAGGAGGGCGAGCGGCACCCCGGGTGCAGCCGCACGTTCCTGCGCCGGGTGGTCACGGACGCGCGGCGGCGGCACGGGCTCACCTTCCGGGCGGGCATCGAGATCGAGTGGGTCCTCGGCCTCGGCACGGCGGCCGACGGCGCGTTCGTCCCCGCCACGACGGCCCCGGCGTACAGCGCCGCCCGGCAGGTCGAACTCAGCGACTACGGCGCCGAGTTGCTGGCCGCGCTGGCGGCGCAGGGCGTGGCCGTGGACCAGTTCCACCCGGAGTACGCGGCCGGTCAGTTCGAGCTGTCGACCGGCGCGCTCGACCCGGTCGCGGCGGCCGACCTCAGTGTCCTGGTACGGCAGACCGTGCGGGCCGTCTCCGAACGGCACGGCCTGCGCGCCTCGTTCACCCCGGCCGTGCTAGCGCGGGGCGTGGGCAACGGCGGCCACATCCATCTCTCGGCCTGGCGCGCCGGCGCGAACCTGCACACCGGGGGCGAGGGGCGCTACGGCATGACGGCCGACGCCGAGTCGTTCGCGGCCGGTCTCCTCGCCCGCCTCCCGGCTCTCACCGCCGTCACCGCGCCGAGCCCGGCCAGCTACCTCCGCCTGCAACCCTCCCAGTGGGCCGGGGTGTTCACCGCGTGGGGCCGGGAGACCCGCGAGGCGGCGGTGCGTGTCGTCACCGGTACGGCCGGGCTGCGCGCCGAGGCCGCGAACCTGGAGGTGAAGCCGGTCGACCTGGCCGCCAACCCCTACCTCGCCCTCGGCTGTCTGATCACCGCGGGACTCGACGGCCTCACCTCGGCCGCCGCCCTGCCCGAGGAGACCACCAAGGACCCCGCCCACCTCGACACCGCGACGGCAACAGCCCGCGGGGTACGGCGACTTCCGACCTCGCTGGCCGAGGCCGTCGCCGAGTTCCGCGGGGACGCGCTGCTGCGGGCCGCGCTGGACCCGGTGCTCGCGGACGCGGTGATCGCCGTGCGCGAGGGCGAGATCGCGGCCGTGGCCGGTCTGGACGACGAGCGGATCGCGGCGGCCTACCGCTGGAGGTACTGACCATGGGCAGCGGACCGGTCCACGAGGCGCTCGCCGCGCTGGAGTTGGTGGACCACCACTGCCACGGCGTGGTCACCGAGGACCTGGACCGGACGGTCTTCGAGTCACTGCTCACCGAGGGCGACGGCTGGCCCGGCAGCGGGATCTCCGCCTTCGACAGCCCGGTCGGCATCGCCGTACGCCGGTACTGCGCGCCCCTGTTGGACCTGGAGCGGCACGCGCCCGCCGACGTGTACCTCGCCCGGCGTGCCGAGTTGGGCGCGGCCGAGGTCAACCGGCGTTTCCTCGCCGCGGCCGGGACCGGAGTGTTCTGCGTCGACACCGGGTTCGCCCCGCACGCCGTGACCACGCCCGCGCAACTCGCCGGGCTCGCGGGCGCGGTGGCCCATGAGGTCGTACGACTCGAAACCGTCGCGGAGGGGGTGCTCGCGCGGGGTGTCGAACCGGACGGCTACGCCGACGCCTTCCGGGCCGCCGCCCGCGACGCGGTGCGGCGGCCGGGGGTGGTGGGGGTGAAGTCGGTGGCCGCGTACCGGACCGGGTTCGACCTCGACCCCGCCCGGCCCTCGGAGGCGGCGGTGACCCGGGCGGCGCGTAGCTGGCTGGCTCGCGGCGGACGCCTCGAAGACCCGGTGCTGACACGGGAGTTGCTGTGGACGGCGGTCGACCTGGGACTGCCCCTCCAGCTCCACACCGGGTTCGGCGACAACGACATCCGGCTGCACCGCACGGACCCGAGCCTCCTCACGGACTGGCTGCACCTGGTCTCCGGCACGATCCCGGTGCTGTTCCTGCACTGCTGGCCGTACCAGCGTCAGGCCGGCTACCTGGCCGCCGTCTTCGAGCGGGTGTACCTGGATGTGGGGCTCACCCTGCATCATGTAGGTCCGGTCCGGGCTCGGGCGGTGCTGGCGGAGGCGCTGGAGATCACACCGTTCCGCAAACTGCTGTACAGCTCCGACGCCTATGGTCCGGCCGAGTTCTACGGGCTCGGCGCGCTGGCGTTCCGCCGGGGTCTGGGGGATCTTCTCCAGGACCGGGTGGACGCCGACGAACTGGGCCTGCCCGACGCGCTGCGACTGGCGCGCTGGGCGGGAGCGGACAACGCCCGCCGGGTCTACCGGCTCTCCGACGGACACTGAAAGTATGATCAAGCAATGTCTGACATGACCGATACCACGCCCGGTTGGCTGTCCGCCGACGACCTCGAACAGGCACGCGCCCGCATGCCGATCCTGTACGTCGAGGCGGTGCCCGTCCGCGTCGACGACAGCGGCGAGGTGACCAGCATCGGCCTCCTGCTGCGCATCGGCCCCGACGGCACCGTCAACCGCACCCTCGTCTCCGGCCGCGTGCTGCACCACGAGCGGGTCCGCGACGCCCTGCTGCGTCACCTGGAGAAGGACCTCGGCCCGGTCGCGCTGCCCCGCATCCCGTCCTCGCTCCAGCCGTTCACGGTCGCCGAGTACTTCCCGACGCACGGGGTCACGCCGTACCACGACCCCCGGCAGCACGCGGTGTCGCTGGCCTACGTCGTGCCGGTCACCGGTGACTGCCGGCCCCGGCAGGACGCGCTGGACCTGGTGTGGTTCAGCCCGGAGGAGGCCGCCTCGGAGGCCCTGCGCAGCGAAATGCCGGGCGGGCACGGGGTGTTGCTCAAGCAGGCGCTGGCCCATGTGGGCTGCGTGTCCTGACCGGGGCGGCCCCGCCGGCTCAGACTGACTCGCCCGGGCTGCGCTGGCTGGTGCCGGGCTCGCCGTTGTCGCGCCGCCACTCGACGACCAACTCGTCCTTGGTCCCGAAGCGGACCAGATGCCGGCCCACCACGTCCTCCAGTCGATCGAGGAACTCGGGCTCCGCCTCGACCGCGAGCAGCAGCGCCCCCTCGGTGGCGGTCAGCGATCCTGTGCCGTCCTGGAAGACGAGCCGCCCCTGCCCGCTCTCCTCGTCCCAACTCGTCTCGCTGCGCCGGCCCAGGTGGGAGGCGAGCTGCTTGGCGTAGCGCTGCGGTCGGTCGGTGACGACGCGTGCTTCGGACCGGGACATGGACGGCTCCAGGGTGACGTGAGGTGCGCGACGACTCGATGGTGCCGGAGAGTCTCCCCACCCGCACGGCCACGACACCCGGCACGATCCGCAACGTATGGATGCCTTCCCGGTCGCCTTCCCGGTCACCTTCGCGGGGCCGGCAATTCGCGGGCATCAGCGTCAACCTGATTGTTGACGATTTTGCCCGAGATTCATGGAGCGGGGACCGCCGCGAGCACCACCGAGATCGTCCGGTCTCTTTTTTCTGCGCGGTCCATTGATTGTACCGACCGTTAGGTCTAATTTATCGCCTCACTGGACCTCCGCTCCGCTCACTTACGGAAGGCCGCCGATGTCCTCCCAGACTCAGCTCACTCCCCCACGGGACGACGAGAGATCGCCCTCGACGACCCGCAACGTCCTCGTGATCGTCGCTCTCGTGTGGACCGTCCAACTGGTCGCGCTCATCGCCGCGTTGTCCGGCATCGCGCAGGCCGACATCGCGATCCACTTCAGGACCACGGAGATCGCGTGGTTCACCCTGATGACCCTGCTGACCGGGACGTTCTTCCTGCCCTTCGCGGTCAAGGCCGCGGCCATCTTCGGCAAGAAGCGCGTGCTGCTCGTCGCCACCGGCCTCGGGTTCACCGGCGACCTGATCGCCGCCGTCGCCACCGACTACCGCACCCTGCTGATCGGCCGCGGCATCGCGGGCATCTACGCCGCCAGCGCACCGCTCGCCTACGCCATCACCCGCGACATCTTCCCCCGCAAGTGGGTCGGACTCGCCAGCGGCATCCTGGCCGGCGGTGTCGGTCTCGTCGCCTTCGGCGGCCCGTTCCTGTCCGGCTGGCTGCTCGACGACTACGGCTTCCGCGGTGTCCTGTGGTTCATGGCCATCAGCACCGCCGTCAGCTTCCTGCTGGTCCTGGCCTTCGTGCCGGAGAGCCCGATCCGCGCGGCGGCCGGCCGGATGGACTGGGCCGGCGGCCTGCTCCTCGGCGGCGGCGTCACGGCGCTCATCTATGCCGTGGGCCAGGGCACGCACTGGGGCTGGGGCAGCGGCAAGTTCATCGGCTACGTCGTCGGGGCGGCGCTCGCGCTGATCGCGTTCGTCCTCGTGGAGCGCAAGGTCGCCGAACCCCTCTTCCCGCTCTCCATGACCCGCCGCCGCCCGGTGTGGACGGTCCTGCTGGCCACGTCCATCGCGGCCGGGTCGCTCAGCGCCGTGGGCGTGGTGATCCAGCTGCTGATCCTGATGCCGAAGATACCCACCATCTCCGAGGGCCTGGGCTGGTCCGGCACCCACAACGCCATCGTCACCAGCCCGATCAGCGCCATGATCATCATCGGGGCCGTCGGCACCGGTCTGGTCTCCCGCCGGGTGGACGCCCGCATCCTGCTGGGCACCGGCGCCGCGCTCGCGGTCCTTGGCTACGGCATCGGCACCCATCTGCACCACAGCGCCCCGCAGATCATCGAGATGGGCGTGATCGCGGGCCTCGGCACGGGCATCGTGATGGCGATCGTGCCCATCATGATCATCCAGGTGGTCACCCCCGAGGAACAGGCGCTCGCCAACGGCGTCCAGACCCTCGGCCAGGGCGTCGCCCAGATCGTCGTCTCCCAGATCGCCTTCGTCGTGATGGCCCAGCACGGCGCGGTCCTCAAGGGCACCCAGTTCTACCTCGACGCCGGATTCACCAACGGGCTCTGGCTGGTGGTCGGTTGCGTCGCCGTGGGCGCGCTGCTCGTCGCCCTGATCCCCAAGGGCAGGCGCCTCGACGAGGCGGAGGTCGGGCAGGCGGCCTGAAGTCGCTCCACCACGAAGGCCGTTCCCCCGGCGACGGGCGAACGGCCTTCGGGCTGCGGCCGGTTCAGTCGTTGTGCACGTACTCGGCCGCCGCGTCCAGCAGCCAGTCCGTCAGGTACCCGGCGAAGGACGAACGCACCAGCACCCAGAATCCGGCCGCGACCTCGTCCCGGGCGACCAGCACGACCTGCGCGCGGGCCAGCGTGGTCTGGGCGCAGCGGCCGGGACCGAAGGCACGCGGATGCAGGTCCAGGGCGCAGCCGTGCGCGAGCAGATCACGGGCCCGGGCGCCCGAGACGAGCAGGGTGGTGCGCTGGGCGGACACATCGGTGACGGCCACGTGCTCGGCACCGCCCGCCGCCCGGATCCGGTCCTCCAGCTCCCGCTGCGTGTCCGGCGGCCCCACCACCAGCCACTCGTCCGGACCGAGCCACAGCACGGCCGACTCCCCGGCCCGCACCACGGTGTCCGGCTCCAGCGGCAGCGACAGACCGAGCGAGAGTCCTACGGCGTCGGCCGCCGCGCCCTTCGCGTCCAGGCGGACGTTCACCTGGGCCAGGAACGGCAGTTCGGCCAGCCGGACCGCGCCGCCGGAGGCACGGGTCGCGGCGGCCAGCCGGCCCGCGGCACCCGCGAGGGGGCTGCGGCGCGGCACGGAGAGGGCGGTGTCAGCCATCGCGGCGGGCTCCTTCGGGGTCGTAGAGGACGGGGCTCGCGACGGTGACCGGGATCAGCCGGTCGCCGACCGGGGCGTAGAGGCGTTCGCCGATGCGGTCCCGGCCGCCCTTGATCAGGGCGAGGGCGAAGGTGCGGCCGAGGGCGGCGCTGCGGTAGCTGGAGGTGACATGGCCGAGCATCGGGACGGGCGGGGCCGGCAGGACGCTGTCGGCGACGAGCTGGGTGCCCTCGGGGAGGAAGGCGGCCGGGTCGTCGGGGAGCAGGCCGACCAGGTGCTTGCGGTCGGGGCGGACGGCGTCGGCGCGGGCGAAGGAGCGCTTCCCGACGAAGTCGGGCTTCTTCTTGGACACCGCCCAACTCATGCCCAGATCCTGGGGAGTCACCGTGCCGTCGGTGTCCTGGCCGATGATCGGGTAGCCCTTCTCGGCGCGCAGGACGTGCATGGTCTCGGTGCCGTACGGGGTGATGCCGAAGGGGGCACCGGCCTCGTACAGCGCCTCCCACAGGGCGAGTGCCTCCCACGGTGACACGTTGATCTCGTAGGCGAGTTCACCGGAGAAGCTGATCCGGCACACCCTGGCGGCGATGCCCGCGACGGTGGTGTCCCGCCAGGCCATGAACGGGAAGTCGTCGTTGGCGACGGCCAGTTGAGGCGCGAGCGAGCCGAGCACCTCGCGGGAGCGGGGGCCGACCAGGGCGACGGTGGCCCACTGTTCGGTCACCGAGGCGCAGTGGACGCGGAGTTCGGGCCACTCGGTCTGGTGCCACTCCTCCATCCAGTCCAGTACGGCGGCGGCGTTGCCCGTGGTCGTGGTGACCAGGTAGCGGTCCGGGGCGAGGCGGATGGCGGTGCCGTCGTCGAAGACCATGCCGTCCGGGCGGCACATGACGCCGTAACGGATCATGCCGACCTTCAGGTTGCTCATCATGTTGGTGTAGAGCCGGTCGAGGAAGACGGGTGCGTCCGGGCCCTGCACGTCGATCTTGCCGAGGGTGGAGCCGTCCATGAACGCGACGCCCTCGCGGGCCGCCGCGCACTCGCGCAGCACCGCGCTCTCCATGTCCTCGCCGTCCAGCGGGTAGTACCAAGGACGCTTCCACTGGCCGACGTTCTCGAACAGCGCGCCCTGCATGACGTGCCAGTCGTGCAGCGCGGTCGTGCGGACCGGGTCGTGCAGCGGGCCCCGGTCGCGGCCCGCGAGGGCGGCGAAGGAGACGGGGGTGTAGGGCGGGCGGAACGTGGTGGTGCCGAGCGACGACACGTCCACGCCGAGGAGTTCGGCGACCACGCCGCCGGCCAGGATGCCGGAGGTCTTGCCCTGGTCGTTGGCGGTGCCCGCGGTCGTGTAGCGCTTGGTGTGCTCGACCGAGTGGAGGCCTGCGGCGGTGGCGCGGGCCAAGTCGCCCACGGTGACGTCGCGTTGGAGGTCGACGAAGCGGGGGGCGTCGCCGGCGGAGGGGACGAGGAAGACCTGCATGGCGGGGGTGGCGGGAGGTTCGGCGGGCGGCCGGGGCAGGTTCGGTGTCCCGGCGGTGTAGCCCTCGGCCTCGACCGCGCGGGCGCCCGCGGCCGCGCCCTGCGCGAGGACTCCGGCCAGGTCTAGGACACCGTTCGCGCTGCCCGCGACCTCGACGGCCTGCCGGCAGGTGTCGGGGACGAAGGAGCCGAGGGTGTCGTCGTGGCGCAGCCTGCCGCCCGCCTGGCTGAAGAGGTGGGCGACGGGGTTCCAGCCGCCGGACACCAGGAGCAGGTCGGCCGCGAAGTGCCGTGTCGTGCCGGTGGTTTCGGCGTACGGGGCGACCGTCACGGCGGTGAGGCGCGGGGTGCCCTCGGTGGTGACGACGGCGTGTCCGGCCAGCACCTCGATGCCGGCCTCGCGGGCTCGGCGCGCCCACTCGGCGGGTACGGCCGGGCGGGTGTCCACGACGGCGGCGACCCGCACACCCGCCGCCGCCAGGTCCAGGGCCGCCGCGTAGGCGCTGTCGTTGGTGGTGAGGACGACGGCGTGGCGGCCGGGGAGGACGCCGAACCGGTTGACGTAGGCGCGGGCCGAGGCGGCGAGCATCACGCCGGGGCGGTCGTTGTCCGCGAAGGCCAGCGAGCGTTCGTGCGCGCCCGTGGCGAGGACGACGCGGCGGGCCCGGATGCGCCAGACGCGTTCGCGGGAGACGTGCGCGGGGGCGGCGGCCCCGAGGTGGTTGGTGCGGCGTTCGACGGCGAGGAGGTGGTTGTCGTCGTAGTAGCCGAAGACGGTGGTGCGCGGCAGTACGCGCACGTCGGGGGCGGTGGCCAGTTCTTCGGTCAACTCCGCTACCCAGTCCTGGAGTTGGGCTGTGTCCAGGAGGCTGCCGCCGAGTTCGGGGCGGTCGTCGGCGAGGATGACGCGGGCTCCGCTGCGGGCGGCGGCGGCAGCCGCCGCGAGGCCGGCCGGGCCCGCGCCCACGACGAGCAGGTCGCAGTGGGCGTGGACGGCGTCGTAGCGGGCCGGGTCCGGTTCGGTGGCGAGGCGGCCCTGGCCCGGGAGGCTGCTCGCCACCAGGCCGTCGTAGAGCTCGACGGTCGTGGCCGGGAGCATCGGCTCGGGGAACGGGGCCTCGATCTGGATGACGGCGTTCGGTTCTTCGACGCCGGCGCTGAAGATGCCTCGGGGGCGGCCGAGTTTGATGCTGGTGCCGGTCTGGACGACGCCGTTGGCGAGGAGGGCGGAGGCGAGGGTGTCGCCTTGGTGGCCCGTGTATTCGGTTCCGTCGAAGGTGAAGGTGAGGGGGGTGTCTCGATGGATCCGGCCGCGGGTGGGGTGGCGGAACGGAGGAGTGTCGCCCCCGCCGCCCCTGCCCGTCCCGTCCTCCAGGGGCGCTGCCCCTTCGACCCCGTTCCCAGGGGACTGCGCCCCCTGGACCCCCGTCGGCCCTGAAGGGGCCTCGTCCTCGAACGCCGGACGGGCTGATGGTGCGGGCCCGCTCTGAAAGGCGGTCCCGAAATCACCGGCCTCCGGTCGCGGCTCCCCCGCGCGGTACACCGTCAGGATCTCGTTCGTCGAGGTGTCCCGTACCGCGTTGAACCAGCGGCGGCAGCCCGCCGCGTGGCTCCAGCGTTCCGCGAACGGGCCCTTCGGGTTGGCGCGGAAGAAGAGGTAGCGCGCCCATTCCTCGTCGGTCAGGTCGGCCGGGTTCTCCGGGTAGGCCACGTGGGCCTGGCCGCCGTAGTGGAACTCGGCTTCGTCGCGGGGCCCGCACCAGGGGCAGGGGATCAGCAGCATGGTTCGGGCTCCCTAGTGGGCCACCGCGGCGGCACCGTGCTCGTCGACGAGCGCGCCGGTGGTGAAACGGTCGAGCGAGAAGGGGGCGTTGAGGGGGTGGGGGGTGTCGTGGGCGATGGTGTGGGCGTAGACCCAGCCGACACCGGGGGTGGCCTTGAAACCGCCCGTTCCCCAACCGCAGTTCAGGTAGAGGTTGTCGACCGGGGTGAGGCCCACGATGGGTGAGGCGTCGGGGGTGACGTCGACGATGCCGCCCCAGGTGCGCAGGACGTGGGCCCGCGCGAAGACCGGGAACAGCTCCAGCGCCGCCGCCATCTGCTCCTCGATGATGTGGAACGCGCCGCGTTGCGTGTACGAGTTGTACGAGTCGATGCCCGCGCCCATCACCAACTCGCCCTTGTGGGCCTGGCTGACGTACACGTGGACCGCGTTGGACATGACGACCGTGGGGTGGACCGGTTCCAGCAGCTCGGACACCAGCGCCTGCAACGGGTGGCTCTGGAGCGGGAGTTGGATGCCCGCCATGGCCGCGAGGACGGAGCTGTGGCCGGCCGAGCAGAGGGCCACCTTGCCCGCCGCGATCGGGCCGAGGGTGGTCTGGACGCCGACCACCCGGCCGGCCTCGATGTCGAGTCCGGTGACTTCGCAGCTCTGGATGATGTCGATGCCCGCGGCGTCCGCCGAGCGGGCCAGGCCCCAGGCGACGTGGTCGTGCTTGGCGATGCCCGCGCGCGGCTGGTAGGTGCCGCCCAGGACCGGATAGCGCACGTCCGGTGCGGTGTTGACGATCGGGCAGACCTCCTTGACCTGCCGTTCGTCCAGCCATTCGGCGTCCACGCCGTTGAGCCTGTTCGCCTCGACCCGGCGCACGCTGTCGCGGACGTCCTGAAGGCTGTGGGCGAGGTTCAGCACTCCTCGCTGGGAGAAGAGGATCGGGTAGTCGAGTTCCTCCTCCAGTCCCTCCCACAGCTTCAGCGCGTGCTCGTAGATGCCCGCGCTCTCGTCCCACAGGTAGTTGGAGCGGATGATCGTTGTGTTGCGGGCCATGTTGCCGCCCGCGAGCCAGCCCTTCTCCAGGACCGCCACGTTCGTGATGCCGTGGTTCTTCGCCAGGTAGTGGGCGGTGGCCAGGCCGTGGCCGCCGCCGCCGACCACGATCACGTCGTAGGAGCGTTTCGGCTCGGGGGTGCGCCAGAGCCAGTCGGGGTGTTCGGGGAGGTCGGCGCCCGGGGTGCGCGGGGTCATCGGGGGTCGGCCTCCTCGGACAGGTGCGGGTAGAGCGGGTGCTTGGCCGCCAGCGCCTCGGTGCGGGCGCGCAACGCGCCCAGGTCCGGGGCGGGTTGGAGGGCGAGCGCGATCACGTCGGAGACCTCGGCGAAGTCCTCCTCCGTGAAGCCGCGTGTCGCCAGCGCCGGGGTGCCGATGCGCAGCCCGGACGTGACCATGGGCGGGCGCGGGTCGAAGGGGACGGCGTTGCGGTTGACGGTGATGCCGATCTCGTGGAGGAGGTCCTCGGCCTGCCTGCCGTCCAGTTCCGCGTCGCGCAGGTCGACGAGGACGAGGTGGACGTCCGTGCCGCCGGTGAGGACCTTCACTCCGGCGGCGGCCACGTCGGCGCGGGTGAGGCGTTCGGCGAGGATGCGGGAGCCGGCGAGGGTGCGGGCCTGGCGTTCGGCGAACTCGGGTGAGGCCGCGACCTTGAAGGAGACCGCCTTCGCGGCGATGACATGCTCCAGGGGGCCGCCCTGCATGCCGGGGAACACCGCCGAGTTGATCTTCTTGGCGAGGTCGGCGTCGTCGGTGAGGACGACTCCGCCGCGCGGGCCGCCGAGTGTCTTGTGGGTGGTCGTCGTGGTCACATGGGCGTGCGGGACGGGGCTGGGGTGCAGGCCCGCCGCCACCAGGCCCGCGAAGTGCGCCATGTCGACCATCAGGAGCGCGCCCACCTCGTCGGCGATCCGCCGGAATTCCGCGAAGTCCAGCTGCCGTGGGTACGCCGACCAGCCCGCGATGATCATCTTGGGGCGGTGCTCCTTGGCGAGGCGCTCCACCTCGTCCATGTCGACCAGGTTGTCGGTCTCGGAGACGTGGTAGGGCACCACGTTCAGCATCTTGCCGCTGTAGTTGAGGCGCATGCCGTGGGTGAGGTGGCCGCCGTGCGCGAGGTCGAGGCCGAGGACGGTGTCGCCGGGCTTCAACAGGGCGAAGAACACGGCCGTGTTGGCCTGGGCCCCCGAGTGCGGCTGGACGTTGGCGAAGCCCGCGCCGAAGAGCGACTTGATCCGCTCGATCGCCAACCGCTCGGTGACGTCGACGTGTTCGCAGCCGCCGTAGTAGCGGCGGCCGGGGTAGCCCTCCGCGTACTTGTTGGTGAGGACCGAGCCCTGTGCCTCCAGTACGGCGGAGGGCGCGAAGTTCTCGGAGGCGATCATCTCCAGCGTGTCCTGCTGGCGGTGGAGTTCGGCGCGGAGCGCGGCGTGGACCTCGGGGTCCAGTTCGGCGAGGGGGGTGTTGAGCGCGTTCATTCGGCGTTCGTGTCCTTCCGGCTGGGCCTGTCCGGCGGAGCAGGTCGCAGGAAAACCAGGGCGCCTGATCGACGCCGGTGAGCGGGGCGTGGTGCGTGCAGCTGCAAGGCGGAGGAGGGAGTCGACGCGGAGCGTCGGCGAGTGACGACAACGCGGCAGATGTGCGTGCCACGCCCCGCGTCTGCGGCATGATCCGCCGGACAGGCCCTACCCGCGGAGGCGGGACATCGTCGGGTCGAACAGGGGCTCCGCCGCGACGACCGCCTCGACGCGTTCGTCGAAGTAGCCGATGTGCAACGTCGTTCCGGGGGTGGTGAGTTCGGTCGGCAGCCAGGCGTAGGCGATGCCCTTGCCGATCGTGTAGCCGTAGGCCGCGCTGGTGACGTAGCCGACCGCGCGCTCGCCGTCGTAGACCGGCTCCTTGCCCATGACGACCGAGCGGGGGTCGTCGATGGTGAGGCAGGTCAACTGCCTTTTTACGTCGGCCTTTCGGCGTTCCAGGGCCGCCTTGCCGACGAAGTCTCCCTTGTCGAGCTTGACGGCGAAGCCGACGCCGGCCTCGTAGGGGTCGTGTTCGTAGGTCATGTCGGTGCCGAAGGAGCGGTAGCCCTTCTCCAGGCGGAGGCTGTTGAAGGCGCCGCGGCCCGCGATGACACCGCCGAGGGGCTTGGCCGCCTGCCACAGGGTGTCCCAGAGTTTCTGGCCCTGGTCGGCGGTGGTGTACAGCTCCCAGCCGAGTTCGCCGACGTAGGACAGGCGCATGGCGGTGACGGGGACCGTGCCGATGTAGGCCTGCTTGGCGCGGAAGTACTTGAGGCCCTCGTTGGTGAAGTCCTCGTCGGTCAGGGGCTGGAGGACCTTGCGGGCCAGCGGTCCCCACAGGCCGATGCAGCAGGTGCCGGGGGTGATGTCGCGGACCTGGACCGTGCCGTCGGCGGGGAGGTGGCGGGTGAACCAGTCGAGGTCGAGGTTGCCGTTGGCGCCCACCTGGAAGCGGTCGCGGGCCAGCCGGGCGACGGTGATGTCGCTGCGGATGCCGCCGTCCTCGTCGAGCAGGAGGGTGTACGTCACGGAGCCGACCGACTTGGCGACCTTGCCGGTGACCAGGCCCTCCAGGAGGTCGGCGGCGCCGGGGCCGGTCACTTCGAGGCGTTTGAGGGCCGTCATGTCGTACAGCGCGACGGTCTCGCGGGTGGCCTGGGCCTCGGCGCCGACGATGGGCGACCAGTACTGGGCGGCCCAGTCGTTCGGGGTCGGGATCGAACGGCCTTCCACCAGGCCCGCGTTGGCCTCGTACCACTGCGGGCGTTCCCAGCCGTTGGCCTCCAGGAAGAACGCGCCGTGTTCCCGCTGGCGGGTGTGGAAGGGGCTGGTGCGGATCGGGCGCGGCTTCCCGGACGGCTGGAGCGGGTGGAGGATGTCGTAGACCTCGACGAAGTTCTGGCAGTCGCGCGCCAGGACGTATTCCGGGGCGAGTTGGTGCGGTTCGAAGCGGTTGACGTCGCACTCGTGGAGGTCGAAGGACGAGCAGTGGCCGTCGACCAGCCACTCGGCCATGGCGCGGCCGACGCCCGCCGAGTGCGTGACCCAGACGGCCTCGGCGACCCAGAAGCCCTTGACGTCCGGGGACTCGCCGAGGAGCGGGAAGTTGTCGGTGGTGAAGGAGAAGAGGCCGTTGATGCCCTCCTCGACCTTCGCGTCCTTCGTGGCGGGGAGGAGCGACTGCGTCTGCGTCCAGGCCTCGGCGAAGTCGTCCTCGGTGAACTTGAGGACGGACGGCATGGTGTCGGCCTCGTCGACGGAGAGGATGTCGTCGGCGGAGATCGGCATCGGGCGGTGGCCGTAGTAGCCGATGCCGATGGCGTCGAAGCGGTCGCGGTAGTAGAGGTCGGCGTCCTGGTGGCGCAGGATCGGGCGGACCGCCTCCTCGGTCTGGCCGGCGAGGGCGGGGACCGGGCCGGTCCAGGCGAGCTGGTGGCCGAGCGGGGTCAGCGGGAGGTTCATGCCGACCATGCGGGCGATCCGCGGGCCCCAGATGCCGGCGCAGCACACGACAATGTCGGCGGGGATCTCGCCCTGGTCGGTGCGGACGCCGGTGACGCGGCCGTCGGCGCGCTGGACGTCCAGGACCTCGTGGCGGGCGAGGAAGCGCACTCCGCGCCCGGTGGCGCGGCGGATCTGGGCCTCCACCGCGAGAACGGCCTTGGCGAGGCCGTCGGTGGGGACCAGGAGGCCGCCGAGGACCTTGTCCGCGTTGAGGAGCGGGTGCTGTGCGACGCACTCCTCGGGGGTGAGCAGGCGGGCCTCGATGCCCCAGGCGGTGATCCAGCCGTGGCGGCGGTGGAGTTCGGCGACGCGCTCGGGGGTGGTGGCGACTTCGAGGCCGCCGACCTGGAGGAAGCAGGGCTTGCCGTCGACGTCGAGGGAGCAGAACTTCTCGACGGTGTAGCGGGCCAACTCGGTCATGGTCTTGGAGGAGTTGGTCTGGAAGACCAGTCCGGGCGCGTGCGAGGACGACCCCCCGGTGGCGGGCAGCGGGCCCTGGTCGACCACGGTCACTTCGGTCCAGCCTCGCGCGGAGATCTCGTCCGCGAGCGCCGCCCCCACGACGCCCGCTCCGATGATGACCACTCGGGGTCCCGCCATCGCCGCACCTCCGGCTAGAAAGCAATCCGGTTGCTGTCTGCGCAACATGCTTCAGGTTGCGCAACTCAATGTGCCCGGCGCGAGGAGCGGGTGTCAAGAGGCCCGGGACGCCGGGCGACACCCCTGATCACCGGCCGGAAAACGCCGATGCCCGGTGGGCGGTGCGCATCCGCGCGCACCGCCCACCGGGCAGGGACAACCGGCTTTCCGCTCCGGCTACTTGAGCCAGGCGTCCACCTTGGACTGGTTGGCGTCGACCCACTTCTTCGCCGCCGCGTCGTCGGACAGCTTGTCCTGGGCGATGTACTTGGCGACGGTGTTCTGGTCGTCGTTGGTCCAGTTGAAGTTCTTCACCAGGTTGTAGGCGGGGCTGCCCGACTTGGCGAACTTCGCGCTGACGATCTTGTCGAGGTCGTAGACCGGGTAGTCGCAGGCGATCTTCGCCGCGTCGGCGTCGCAGCCCGCCTTGTACGCGGGCAGGGCGACCTTCTTGAGCGCGACCTCGGAGAGGAACCACTGCGGCTCGTAGAAGTAGCCGATGACCCACTGCTTGTTCTTCTCGGCGGTGCGGAAGGCCTGGATGAGGGCGGTCTCGCTGCCCGCGTACACCACCTTGAAGTCGAGCTTCAGGTTCTTCACCAGCGCGGCGTCGTTGGTGACGTACGACGGGTCGCCGTCGAGGAGTTGGCCCTTGCCGCCCGACTCGGAGGTCTTGAACTTGGACGCGTACTTGTTGAGGTTCTCGTAGTTCAGGATGTCGGGGTGCGCCTTGGCCAGCCACGGCGGCACGTACCAGCCGATGATGCCTTTGTTGCCGGTCTGGCCGGCCTCGACGGCGGTCTTCTGGCCGGTGATGTACTTCTTCTTGAGGTCGTCGTGGCCCCAGTTCTCCAGGACCGCGTCGACCTCGCCGGTCCCGAAGCCCTGCCAGGCGATCTCCTCTTTCAGGTCCTTCTTGTTGACCGTACAGCCGAGTTGGTGCTGGGCGACGTACGCGACGACCGCCGCGTCCGCCTCGTAGCCCACCCACGGGTTGACCGCGAGGTTGAAGGTCCCGCACTTGGCCGAGCTGCCCGAGCTGCTGCCGGAGCCGGAGCCGGACGACGTGTCGCCGACCTTCGCGCCGCCGCAGGCGGTCAGGGTGAGGCCGAGAACGGCCAGGCCGGCCGCGCCGGTTCGCCAGTGTCTTGCCATGGTGTCGAGCTCCTTTAAGCGCTGGTTCGGCGCGCCGCCGCCTGCGTGATCCGGTCGAACATGACTCCGAGCAGTACGATGGCCAGCCCCGCCGCCAGGCCCTTGCCGTACAGCTCGCTCTGCGAGAAGCCGGCCACGACGTCGTAGCCGAGGGCGCCGGCTCCCACCAGGCCGCCCACAACAACCATCGACAGCACGTAGATCAGGCCCTGGTTGGTCGCGAGAGTCAGGGCGCTGCGTGCCATCGGCAGTTGAACCTTGGTGATGATCTGCCAGGTGTTGCACCCGGCGGCCGTGGCCGCCTCGACGGTGGTCTCGGGCACGTCCCGCACTCCGTCGGCGGTAATCTTGATGGCGACCGGTACGGCGTACACGACGGCGGCGACGATCGCGGTGAAGCGGGTCGCGCCGAACAGCGCCAGGAACGGCACCAGATAGACGAACGGCGGCATGACCTGCGCCGCGTCCAGTGTGGGCCGCAACAGCCGGTCCACCAGCGTGCTGCGCCCCATCCATACGCCGAGCACGACGCCGAACACCATCACGATCACGGTGGCCACGACGGTCGAGGCCAGTGTCGTCATCGCGTCCGACCACACTCCGGTGCCCACCAGCAGCCCCACGCAGACGGCGGTCGTGACCCCGGAGCGCCAGCCGCCGACCACCACGCCGATCCCGACGAGGGCCGCGCCGACCAGCCACCACGGGGAGTCGGTGAGCAGCGACTGGAACGGGTTGAGCAGACCGTTGGTGATCGCGTCCCGGAAGGCGTTGGTGACGCCGGAGAGGTTGTCCTGCGCCCAGGTCGTCACGCTGTCCGCCGCGTCGGCGATGTGGGTGCCGGTGGTGCCGTCGCCGGGGAACTGCGCCGCCCAGAGGTAGGTGTGCGACAGATAGATCAGTACGACGACGGCCGCGGCGCCCGAACCGAGCAGCGGGCGGCGCCACTTGAGGAAGCGGCCGGTGGAGTTGCGGGCCTGTTCCGCCCTGGTGCTGGAGGCGGTGGTGACCCGGTCCAGGACGATCGCCATGATGACGATCGCGAGGCCCGCGTTGAAGGCCGTACCGACGTCGAGCGACTGGAGGGCCTGCATGACGGTCTTGCCGAGGCCGGGCGCGTCGATCAGGGCGGCGATGGTGACCATGGCGAGGGCGGCCATGATGGTCTGGTTGACGCCCATCACCACGGTCCGCTTGGCCATCGGCAGCAGCACCTTCAGCAGGGACTGCCAGCGGGTCGAGCCCATCGAGTCGGCCGCCTCCACGGTCGTCTCCGGGACGTTGCGGATGCCGTGCGCGGTGATGCGGATCGCGGGCGGGGCCGCGTAGATGACCGTGGCGATCACGGCGGAGGCCGGGCCGATGAGGAAGATCAGGGTCAGCGGCGCGAGGTAGACGAAGGTCGGCATCGTCTGCATGAAGTCGAGGAAGGGCGTGATGATCCGGTTGAAGCGGTCCGACAGCCCCGCCCACACCCCCAGCGGGATCGCGAACACCAGCGCCACGAGGACCGCGGAGAGGGTGAGCGCCAGGGTGTCCATGCTCTCCTGCCACAGGCCCTGGAGCCCGAAGAAGGCGAAGCCGGCCACGGCGAGGAGCGCGACCCGCCAGTTGCCGACGGCCCAGGACACGAAGCCGGCGATGCCGACGACCCCGAGCCAGCCGATCTGCGGCACCGGCCGGTCGCCGCTCGGCTGCGAGATCAGGTCCTGCACGAAGGTCACCAGGTTGTCGATGACCAGCCGGATCTCGTTGAAGAAGTAGAGGAAGAGCGGGTTGGAGTTGCGGTTGGCGCCGACCGAGTCGTTGAGGTCGTTGAACCACCGGTGCAGCCCGGTGAGATCGGCCGCCGCGAGCGTCAGCGTCTGCTTCCCGCGCAGCACGGCGAACAGCACCAGCCATACGACGAGGATCGCGCCCACCATCATGGAGCGGGTGATCCTGCGGCGCGGGCGCCTCAAGTCCGGCTCGGAACGGCCGACTTGCTGCGCGGGCTCCGGTTTCTCCACGGCGACGGTCATCACGCGTCGCCTTCCCGACCGGCGACGACCGCGAGGATCTCCTCGTCGCCGACGATGCCGAGGAGCTTGCCGTTCTCCACGACCTTGACCGGCCGGTCGGCCGCGAGCACCGCGCGCGTGGCCTCGCGCACCACGACGTCCGGGCCCAACTCCGGTCCGTCCAGGGGGTCGTCGTCGACGGCGGGCCGCATGATCCAGCGCAGGGTCAGGACGTCACCGCGCGGTACGTCCTTCACGAACTCGCGCACGTAGTCGTCGGCGGGAGCGCCCACGAGCTCGTCGCCCGTCCCGCACTGCACCATCTTGCCGTCGCGCATGATGAGGATGCGGTCGCCCAGCTTGAGGGCCTCGGACAGGTCGTGGGTGATGAACACCATGGTCTTGCCGACCTCGTGGTGCAGCCGGATGACCTCGTTCTGCATGTCGCGGCGGATCAGCGGGTCGAGCGCGGAGAACGGTTCGTCGAAGAGGAGGACGTCCGGGTCACCCGCCAACGCCCGTGCCAGGCCCACGCGTTGCTGCATACCGCCGGAGAGCTGGTCGGGGTAGGAGTTCTCGTATCCGGCCAGCCCCACCAACTCCACGACCTCCAGGGCCCGTCGGGTGCGCTCGGCCTTGCTCGTGCCGCGGATCTCCAGGCCGAACGACACGTTGTCGACGACCCGGCGGTGCGGCAGCAGCCCGAAGTGCTGGAAGACCATGGAGAACTTGCGGCGGCGCAGCTCGCGCAGCCGCTTGGCGTCCGCGTCCCGGATGTCCTCGCCCTCGAAGACGATCTCCCCGGCGGTGGGTTCGATCAGCCGGGTCAGACATCGCACCAGGGTGGACTTCCCGGAGCCGGACAGGCCCATGACGACGAAGACCTCGCCGGGCGAGACCTCGAAGTTCACATCGCGTACGGCGGCGGTGCAGCCGGTGCGGTCCATCAGCTCGCGTCGGGTGAGCCCGCACAGTTCCTCTGAGTCGGGTACCTGGTCCGCCTTCGGCCCGAACACCTTCCACAGCTTGCGCACGGAGATGACCGGGGTGGGGCCCGAGTCCTGGGGCGTGCCGCGCCGCTGCGGCACCTCGGTCTGTGCTGGGGTCACGATCGACCTCTTTTCGGCGTTCAGCCGCGGAACCAGTGCTGCGGCCGGGGTTGGATGTTCTGCCAGATGTGCTTGGGCTCTCGGTACTCGTCCAGGCCGGTCGGTCCCAGCTCCCGGCCCACGCCCGAGTGCCCGAAGCCACCCCATTCCGCTTGCGGCACATAGGGGTGGTAGTCGTTGATCCACACCGTGCCGTGCCGCAGCCGCCGGGCGACCCGCTGGGCCCGGCCCGCGTCCTGGGTCCAGACGGCGCCGGCGAGCCCGTACTCGGTGTCGTTGGCGATGCGTACGGCGTCGTCCTCGTCGGTGAAGCGCTCGACGGTGAGCACGGGTCCGAAGGACTCCTCGTGCACCACCCGCATGTCCTGCGTGCAGCCGTCGAGGACGGTCGGCGGGTAGAAGTGGCCCTGGGCGAGGGCGGGTTCGGTCGGCCGCTCGCCGCCGCAGCGCAGCACGGCGCCCTCCGCGATCCCGGCCGCGACATACGCCTCGACCTTGTCGCGGTGCCCCGCGGAGATCAGTGCCCCGGTCTCGGCCTCGGGGTCGAAGGGCCCGCCGAGCCTGATCTGCCGCGCGCGGCGCACGAGTTCGTCCACGAAGCGGTCGTGCAGCGAGTCCTCGACGATCAACCGGGCACCGGCGGAGCAGACTTGGCCGGAGTGCAGGAAGACGGCCGTGAGCGCGAAGTCCACGGCCGTCTCGAAGTCGGCGTCGGCGAAGACGACGTTGGGGTTCTTGCCGCCCAGCTCCAGCGCCACCTTCTTCACGGTCGCGGCGGCGGTGGCCATGATGCGTTTGCCGGTCTCCAGGCCCCCGGTGAAGGAGACCAGGTCGACGGCGGGGTCCTCGGAGAGCGGCGCGCCGACCTCGGGCCCGGCCCCCAGGACGAGATTGGCGGCACCGGCGGGCAGTCCCGCCTCCGCCAGCGCCTTCATCAGCAGGATGGAGGTGGAGGGGGTCAGCTCGCTGGGCTTGAGGACGAACGTGTTGCCCGCCAGGAGCGCCGGAGCGACCTTCCAACTGGCTTGAAGCAGCGGGTAGTTCCAGGGGGTGATGAGCCCGCACACGCCGACCGGCTCGTAGACGACCCGGCTGACGGCGTCGTCGCGTCCGGTGTCGATGACCCGCCCGGCGTCGGTGCCGCCGATCCCGGCGTAGTAGCGGAAGCAGGAGACGACGTCGGCGATGTCGTACTCGCTCTCCACCAGCCGCTTGCCGGTGTCCAGGGACTCGGCGCGGGCGAACTCCTTGGCGTCGCGCTCAAGGATGTCGGCGGTGCGCGAGAGGACGGCGGCGCGTTCCCGCTCGGGAGTGCGCGGCCAGGGGCCCTCGTCGAAGGCACGGCGGGCGGCGGCGATCGCGGCCTCGGTGTCGGAACGCGTTCCCTCGGACACGGTCGCGCTCAGTGTGCCGTCGGCGGGACAGCGGATCTCGCGGTGACCGCCGGCCACCGCGTCGCGCCATTCTCCGTCCACATACAGGTCTGCCACGTGTGGAGCCCTTCGAGCGAATTCCGTTGCGCATTGTGCACCGTATTGCTTGTGGTGGAACACCATGGCGAATGTGCAGACATACGTCAAGGGGTTGGCAGATGACGATTTCGCCATGCTCCCCATTGCCCGGCCGCCTCTTGACCGCGAGCCGCGCGCGGCCCAACCATGTTGCGTATCGCTCACCTTGTTGTGCAATACGCACCGACGGAGGCCGCACATGTCCCCTCGACCGCACCCTGGCCGCGAATTCGTCCTCACCCTCTCGTGCCCGGACACCACCGGACTGGTCCACGCGGTGAGCGGCTTCCTCGTCCGGAACTCCGGCAACATCCTGGAGAGCCGGCAATTCGATGATCGGCTCAAGGGCCGCTTCTTCATGAGGGTCCACTTCGACGTTTCCGATCCAAACGCCGACCTGAAAACACTGCGTTACCGATTCGGTCCGGTCGCCGAGGCCTATCGCATCTCCTGGACCCTGCGGGACGCCTCGACGCCGACCAGGACCCTGATCATGGTGTCCAGATTCGGCCACTGCCTGAACGACCTGCTGTTCCGCAGCCGCACCGGCGCCCTCAACATCGAGATCCCCGCGATCGTCTCCAACCACCGCGACTTCGAGGGCCTCGCGGACACCTACGGCATCCCCTTCCACCACGTCCCGGTCACCAGGGACACGAAGGCGGGGGCCGAGGCGCGGCTGCTGGAGCTGGTGCGCGACCTGGACATCGAGCTGGTGGTGCTGGCGCGCTACATGCAGGTCCTCTCCGACGACCTGTGCAAGGAGCTGGAGGGCCGCGCCATCAACATCCACCACTCCTTCCTGCCCAGCTTCAAGGGCGCCCGCCCCTACCAGCAGGCGTACGACCGGGGAGTCAAGCTCGTGGGCGCGACCGCGCACTACGTCACACCGGAGCTGGACGAGGGCCAGATCATCGACCAGGACGTGGTCCGGGTCGACCACTCCCTCGACCCGGAGGAGCTGGTCACGGTCGGGCGTGACGTGGAGGCACAGGTCCTGGCCCACGCGGTGAAGTGGCACAGCGAGAGCCGGGTGATGGTGGACGGGAACCGGACAGTGGTGTTCCGGTGAGCGAGGGTCGTATACGGGACCGGCTGGGCTAGCCGCCCAGCCGGTCCAGTGCCGCTCGGCGCCAGCGCTCCGTCTCGGCGAGCTGGTTGAAGGTGAAGACGTGCAGGCCCGCCACCCCCGCCGAGGGCCCGGTCAGGGCGCCCGCGGTGCCGGTGAGCAGGCGGTCGGGCGAGTAGCCGCCGGGCGCGGCGAACCGCAGGAACCAGGACGCGTGCTTCGTGAGGAAGCGGGTCGACTCCCCCACGCCGATCTTCGTCGCCATGGCCAGCAGCTTCGTACGCTGCACCGGCCCCGCGACGCCCACGTACAGCGGCAGCGTCACACCCCGGCGGCGGATGCGGCCGGCCCACTCCCCCAGCACGCGCGCGTCGAAGCACAGGTTGCTGACGATGTACGTGGCGTGGGCGCGCTTGTCCCACATGGCCTGGATGGTGAGGTCGTCGTGGATGAGGGGGTGGCTCTCGGGATAGCCGGTGATACCGACGCGGGTGAACGGGCTTCCCAGCTCGCCGAGCCTGCGGAGCACCGGCAGCGCCCCGTCGTAGACCCCGGCCGGCGGATCGGCGTCGCCGGCCGGGACGAACACGTCGTCGACACCGGCCTGCCGGAGCCGGTCGACGACGTCCTTGAGGTGCGCGTCGTCCCGCAGCAGCCGCGCGGGCACGTGCGGGACCACGCGGTAACCGTGTGCCGCGAGCCGTCCGACGAGGTCGAGGGTGGGTTCCAGCCCCTTGACCGGCGACGCCGTCACGGTGACGACGACATCGCGCGGCACATGGGCGAGGACCTTCTCCTCGGTCGCCCCGGCGGGCAGCACCTCGTAACGGACGCTCGACAGCAGCGCCTTGAGACGCTCGCCGCCCAACCCGGCCTACCCGGCCTGCTGTTGGGCGTCGCGGTGGCGGTAGTACACGGCCTTGGAGGGAGCCAGCGGCTCCTTGCCGAGGATCAGGTCGGCCGCCTTCTCGGCGATCATCATGACGGGCGCGTAGATGTTGCCGTTGGTGACGTACGGCATCACCGACGCGTCGACGACCCGCAGCCCCTCGACTCCGTGCACCCGCATGCTGTTCGGGTCCACGACCGACATCTCGTCGGTGCCCATCTTGCAGGTGCAGGAGGGATGCAGGGCGGTCTCGCCCTCCTTGGCCACCCAGGCGAGGATCTCCTCGTCGGTCTCGACGGACGGCCCCGGCGAGATCTCGCCGTCGTTGTATGGGGCCAGCGCGGGCTGGTTGAGGAGTTGGCGGGCGACCCGGACCGACTCGACCCACTCGCGCCGGTCCTGTTCCGTGGAGAGGTAGTTGAAGCGCAGCGCCGGGTGCTCCAGCGGGTCCTTGCTCTTGATCTTCACCGAGCCGATGGCGTCGGAGTACATGGGCCCGACGTGCACCTGGTAGCCGTGCCCGCCGGCCGGCGACGAGCCGTCGTAGCGGACCGCGATGGGCAGGAAGTGGAACATCAGGTTGGGGTAGTCCACGTCCTCGTTGCTGCGGGCGAACCCGCCCGCCTCGAAGTGGTTGGTGGCCGCGGGGCCCTTGCGGAAGAGCCACTGGAGGCCGATGAAGGGGGCGCGCCACTTCGCCATGTACGGCTGCATGGAGACGGGTTGCTTGCAGGCGTACTGGATGTACACCTCCAGGTGGTCCTGCATGTTCTCGCCGACGCCCGGCAGGTCGTGGACGACGTCGATGCCGAGCGCGCTCAGCTCCCGCGCGTTGCCGATGCCCGAAAGCTGAAGCAGCTGGGGGGAGTTGATGGCGCCGCCGCAGAGGATGACCTCGCGGGCGCGCACCTGGTGGACCTTGCCCCGGCGCCGGTACTCGACGCCGACGGCCTTCTTGCCCTCGAAGAGGACGCGGTCGACCATCGCGCGGGTGGTGACGGTGAGGTTGGGCCGCTTGCGGACGGGCTTCAGGTACGCCTTGGAGGCGGAGAGCCGACGGCCCCGGCTGACGTTGCGGTCGAAGGGCGCGAAGCCCTCCTGCTGATAGCCGTTGACGTCGTCGGTGCGCGGATAGCCGGCTTCCTGAACGGCGTCGAGGAAGGCGCCGAACAACGGGTTGGCGGCGGGCCCGCGTTCGAGGACGAGCGGGCCGTCGTGGCCGCGGAACTCGTCGTCGGGATCGGCCGCGAGACAGTTCTCCATCCGCCGGAAGTACGGCAGACAGTGCGCGTAGTCCCAGTTCTCCATACCGGCGTCGGCGGCCCAGCGCTCGTAGTCCATGGGGTTGCCGCGCTGGAAGATCATGCCGTTGATGCTGCTGGAACCGCCCAGCACCTTGCCGCGCGCGTGGTAGACGCGCCGGCCGTTCATGTGCGGCTCGGGTTCCGACTCGTACTTCCAGTCGTAGAAACGGCTGCCGATCGGGTAGGTCAGCGCGGCCGGCATGTGGATGAAGACGTCCCACGGGTAGTCGGGCCGGCCGGCCTCCAGGACGAGCACCTTGTTGCCCGGGTCCGCGGAGAGCCGGTTCGCCAGTGCGCTGCCGGCGGATCCACCGCCGACGATGACGAAGTCGTATTGCAGGGGAGCCATGATCTCTCGTCTCGCTCGCGCCGTAGATACGCGAGGCATGCTAATACGGGTATCGCCATACGCACCAGGTTGCGAGCAACGCAACTTGCAAGGTCCGGGTTTCGGTGTTGTTACCGGTGGCGACAGCGACGGCGGCGGCCCGGGGCCGGTCGGGGTCGTTTGACCTTGACACCGTGACAAGGTCTTCACTGCTTCCCCAGGAGGTGGTCGTGATGACCATGACGAAGCAGGACACGGACGCGCTCCGGGCGCTCGACGGACTGACGGACCCGCGTCCGTCCGTACGGCTGCGCACGGCCCTGGCGGCCGGGACGGCACCCGACCCGCGCTACGTCGGCAGGCTCGTCGAGTGCTGCGCGGTCGAGCCGGAGTTGCTCGTCCGGGAGATGCTGACCTGGGCGCTCACCCGCCACCCGACGTCCCTGACGCTCCCCGCGCTGATGCGCGAGGTCCGCTCGGAGCACGCGCGGGCACGCGGTCAGGCGCTGCACACGCTGTCCAAGATCGGCGACCGGCAGGCGTGGCCGGCGATCACCGAGGAGCTGCTGTCGGACGCCGACGACGAGGTGGCGCGGAGCGCCTGGCGGGCCGCGGTCGCGCTGGTGCCGGCCGGCGAGGAACCCGCCCTGGCGGCCGTGCTGGCGACCCGGCTCGGGCGCGGCGGACGGGAGACCCGGATGAGCCTGAGCCGGGCCCTGGTCGCGCTCGGCGAGGCGAGCGGGCCCGCGCTGAGCGCCGCCGCCGCGGACCCCGACCCACGGGTACGGACGCACGCGCTGGCCACGCGGCGGCTGCTGGCGGACCCGGACGCCGGGTTCGAGTCGGCGATCGAGGAGGCCAAGCGCGTCGTGGCGCTCACCGGGGCGCCCACCACGGACGATGACGACCGTGCTGATCGGTGAGGTGGCGAGACGGTCCGGGGTCAGTGCCCGCATGCTCCGGCACTACGAGTCCCTCGGCCTGGTGCGGCCCTCGGGCCGTACCGGATCGGGTTATCGGGAGTACTCCGCGCGGGACGTCCGGCGGATCTTCCACATCGAGAGCCTGCGCTCGCTGGGGCTGTCGCTGCGTGAGATCGGGCGCGCGCTGGACGACCCCGCCTTCACGCCCTCGGCGCTCGTCGGCGACCTCGTCTCCCGGACGCGCGAACGCATCGCCGCCGAGACCGAGTTGCTGACCCGGCTCGGCCGGATCGAGGCCGCGGACCCCGGCGACTGGCAGGACGTGCTGCGGACCGTGGCGCTCCTCCAGGCACTGGGGTCGAAGAACCCCGACGCGCGTCAGCGCGCGGTCCTCGCCTCGGGCGCGGAGGTGCCGGCGGAGGCACTGGTGGAAGCGGTACTCGGCGAGCCGGAGCCGAACGTGGCGGGCGCCCTGCGCTGGGCGCTCGCGCGGTCGGCGGACGGCGCTGCCCCGGCCCTGCTGGCGGACGCCCTCGGCTCCCCGGTCGCCGCGGTGCGGGAACGTGCCGTTCGAGCCCTCGTCGAACTGCCCGGCACCGAAGCCGCCGCGCCGCTGCGGGACGCCCTCACGCACCCCGACCCCGTGGTCCGCGCGTCCGCGGCCCTCGCGCTCGGCGCGCGGGGTGTCGCCGACGCGGTCCCGGAGCTCATCGACATGGTCGTGGCGGGACGGAACGACACGGACGCGGCCGACGCGCTGAGCGTGCTGGCCGCGGACACCGCGACGGCGGACCGGATCGCGACCGGGCTCGTCGACCGGATCGCCGACGACACCACGAGGGCACCCGCACGCGGACGGCTCACCCAGGCACTGGCCGACATCCCGGGTACGACGGCGGAACACGCCCTCAGGGCACTGGCGAAGGACGAGGACCGCGCGGTCGCGCTGACCGCCGCGTACCTGCTTCGGCTCCGCGACGCGCGGTGACCGCCGAGTCGGTCACCCCCCCACGAGCCGAAGAAGCCCGCAACCTTGTTGCAACCTCGGGTCTGCTGCGATGAGGCGGCATCACACCCGCCTACTGGGGACGGCAGACATGGACGACAACGGCCCGCGCGTCGAACTCACCCCCTCCGCGGCCGACCTGCTGCGTCAACTGCACGCGCAGCACGGCCCGCTGATGTTCCATCAGTCCGGCGGCTGCTGCGACGGCAGCGCGCCCATGTGCTACCCGGAGGGCGAGTTCCGTACCGGCGGCTCGGACGTACTGCTCGCCGAACTGGCCGTGGAGGGCGTGCCGGAGCCCGTGACGTTCTGGATCTCGCGCAGCCAGTTCGAGGTCTGGAGCCACACGCGGCTGATCGTGGACGTCGTAGCGGGTCGCGGCAGCGGTTTCTCGCTGGAAGCACCCGAGGGGGTGCGTTTTCTCACCCGTTCCCGTGTAGTCGGCGCCTAGGAGCCCCGCCGGTCACCGTCTTCTGATGCACTTCCCCTGAGTCCTGGAGGAGTTGACGAGACATCAGGGGGCACTGTGACGCACCGTCAAAGGCGTTCCGGAGCGGCGCGGTTCAGAGCCGGACGGGCAAGAGCGGGCAGACGGACAATCGCGTTCCGTACGGCGTTCGGCGCGCTGGCCGGTGCGGCCCTGATCGGGGCGGCACCGGCCGACGCCGTCCCGGGCGGCACCGTACCGGCCGGCACTTCGCTCGCGCCGGGGGTCACCTACCGGCAGTTCGACATCGCGGCGGCCAGGGGGGTGACCCGCGCGCATGTGGTCGTGGTGGACCTGCGCAATCCCCATGTGCGCGTCGACCTGCTGTACCCGGGCGCGGTGGCGGCCCGTGAGCCCGTCTCCGAGCTGGCGGACTCGGCGGGTGCCGTCGCGGGCGTCAACGGCGACTTCTTCGACATCAGCGAGGCCCAGCACCCGGGCGTCGAGGCCACGGGTGCCACCGACGGACCGGCCGTCGCGAGCGGTACGGCGCTCAAGGGGGCCGTGCCGGACGGCCAGCGCTTCGGACCCGTCCTGCCGCCGGGCACCAACACGCGGAACGTGCTCGGCGTCGGCGTCGACCGCGTGGCCCGGCTGGACAGCCTCACCCTGAAGGGGACGGTCGCCGCCGCGCGGAGCCGGATGCCGCTCGGCGGGTTCAACCAGTTCGCGCTGCCGGTGAACTCCGTCGGCGCGTTCACGGCGCGCTGGGGCAGCGCCTCCCGGGTGCGGGCCACCTGCGGCACGGACACCGACCGGGCCGCCGCGTGCAGCACCGACACCTACGAGGTCACCGTGCGCCACGCGCGGGTCGTGTCGGTGTCCCGCGCTCCGGGCCGCGGTGCCATCGCCGCGGGCACCACCGTCCTCGTCGGGCGGGAGGCGGGCGCGCGGTGGCTGCGGAAGCTGTCGGTCGGCGAGCGGGTGCAGGTGCTGCACCGGCTGGTGGCGGCGCGGTCCGGGGTGCCGTTCCGCTTCGCCGTGGGCGGCTACCCGGTGCTGCGGGGCGGACAGCCGCAGGCCGGCCTGGACAACACGACCTCGGCCGTGCGCACCGCCGTGGGCATCGCTCAGGGCGGCCACCGCCTGCTGCTGTTCGCGACGGACGGCGCGGTCGCGTACCGCAGCGGTCTGACGATCGCCGAAGTCGCCGCCGAGATGCGGAAGTTGGGCTCGGTCGACGCGTTCAGCCTGGACGGCGGCGGCTCGACGACCCTGGTCGCCCGCGCGCCCGGCGCGAGCGCCGTCACGGTACGCAACCACCCCAGCGGCGGCGCCGAGCGGCCCGTACCGAACGGTGTCGGGATCTTCTCGACCCGCTGACCTCAGGGATGGAGTCCGCTCACCAGGTCCGCGGTGGCCGTGAGGCCGCTGTGGATCGTGGGCGCCATGCTGGTCCCGGCCATGAAGAACCCGAGCAGTGCGCAGATCAGCGCGTGGGAGAGCTTCAGCCCGCCGCTGCGCATGAAGATCACCGCAAGGATCAGGAGCAGCAGCACCACAGAGATGGAAATGGCCATCGTCACCCTCCTCCGCCACGCCGTCGTGTCTGGTTCGCGGCGTTCGGCCGCAAGTGTGGCGTAGCGGAGGGTTCATCCGGGCTACTGACGTGTCCCCCGAACGTGTGGTGTCACGCGGCGCGGTGTCACTCCGTGTGATGTCACGCCGTGTGATGTCACGCCGTGCGGTGGGCGTCCAGGAAGGCTTCGAGGCCGGCGAGGTCGTCGGTGTTGAGGAAGTCCACTCCGGCGGCGAACAGTTCCTCCCACAGCGCCTGACGGGCGGTGCCCGCCAGGTCCGGGGTGTTCCAGAAGCGGACGGTCTGCCCGGCCGCGTGCGCGCGCCGCACGATGTCACGCAGCTTCCGCCGCTCCGCGTCGGGGAAGGCGCCGTCGCCGAGCCAGGTGAAGTTGGTCTGCCAGTTGTCGCTGATGAGCGAGATGAAGGAGGCGGGCGCCGAGGTGCCGAGGTCGTCGAGCCGGCCGTCGTAGAAGGCGCGGCGCACGGTCTGCGCCGCCATCGGGACACGGGCCGCGCGGTCGCCGGAGATGACGTTGGTGACCGCGCCCGGGTGGACGCGTCCGTGGTCGTAGGTGGTGAACAGGTGCGGGTAGCGCTGGAGATGGCGGTCGAGTTCGAGGTAGGTCGAGGAGCCCTCGGTCTTGATGTCGATCAGGAGCTGCAAGGGCCTGCGCCAACCCCGGTACACGGAGCCGTGGTTGGCCTTCACGAGGGCGGACAGCGGGTCGAGGTAGAGGGATTCGAGGGTGCGGCTCGGATCGAGTTCGGACGCGTCGTGTCCGATGAGGAGTTGGTCGCCGACGAGGAAGATGTCGGCCTCGACGCTGCCGAACCGGTGGTCGAGGGCGTCGTGGAGGGGCCGGGGGTGCTCGTAGTCGTTGTGGGCGTGGGCGCGCCACAACGGGCGTCGGTGGTGCCCCTGTTCGGCGGCGAACGCGCTGCCGGCGGGCGGGGCGAGCACGACCGCGAGGGTGGCGCCGAACGCGGTGAGGGCTCTGCGACGGGTGATGAGGGCCATGGTGTTCCTCCCTGTGGGGCGGGTGCGAACCACAGGGAGTATGGGGCTGTCCGACCCCCGATGAACCTGTGCGGGGCAGGAGTTGGCCGGACCGCCCTCGCTTGTTCACTCCTTCGGCCGGGCGGCACGGAAAAGCCCGCCCCGGGTGGGACGGGCTTCACCGGACGGCCGGAGGGCGGTCAGGGGGCGCGCAGATCGACCAGTTCCGCCAGCGCCTCGCGATGGGCACCCGCCGTGCCGTAGGCGATGGAGTCGGCCTTGGCGCGCTTCAGGTAGAGGTGGGCCGGGTGCTCCCACGTCATGCCGATCCCGCCGTGCAACTGGACGGCCTCCTCGGCCGCGTGGACGGCCACGGTCGCCGCGTAGGCCTGGGCGACGGCGACCGCCACCTCGGTGTCCTCACCGGTCGTGAGGGCGTCGGCCGCGTTCCGGGCGGCGGCCCGCAGGCCGACCACCTCGAGCCACAGCTGCGCGAGCCGGTGCTTGAGCGCCTGGAACCCGCCCACGGGCCGGTTGAACTGCTTGCGCTCCTTCAGGTACCGGACCGTCTCCGTCAACGTCCAGTCGGCGAGCCCGAGTTGCTCGGAGGCGAGCAGCCCGGCCCCGGCCCGCAGCGCACGCCGTACGGCGGGTGCCGCGTCCCCGACGCGGCGCCCCGCGGCGCCGTCGAGCACCACCCGCGCCAGCGGCCTGGTCAGGTCCAGCGACACCTGCGGTACGACGGTCACGGCGCCCGCCTCGACGGCGTACAGCCCGCCGTCCTCGGCCGGCACCAGCAGCACATCGGCCGCGGCGGCGTCCGCGATGCCGGTCAACTCCCCGTGCAGGGAGCCGTTCTCGTGCCGTACGGCCTGGTGGGCGGCGCCCGGCGCGACGCTCAGGGAGACGGCGAGGACGCCGATCCTCCGGCCGGCGGCCAGCTCGGCGAGCAGGTCCTCGGCCCCGCACTCCAGCAGCGCCTCGGTGGCGACGACCGCGCTCGTGAGGTACGGGACCGGAGCGACCGCGCGGCCCAACTCCTCCAGTACGACGGCGACTTCGCGGTGGGTGGCGCCCTGTCCGCCCTGTGCCTCGGGCACCAGGAGTCCGGCGAGGCCGATGCCGTCGGCGAGGGACTTCCACAGGGCCAGGTCGTGCGGGGCGTCCGACTCGGTGCGCGCGATGACGCCCGCCGCGTCGCAGTGGTCGGTGAGCAGGTCCCGGACGACGGCGCGCAGCGCCTCTTCCTCCTCCGAGTAGAGAAGATCTGTCATCGGGCCAGGTCCTTCCAGGCGACGTCCTTGTCGGTGCGCGGCTCGGCCGGCAGGCCCAGGACGCGTTCGGCGACGATGTTCAGCAGGACCTCGCTGGTCCCGCCCTCGATGCTGTTGCCCTTGGAGCGGAGGTAGCGGTAGCCGGCGTCACGGCCGGTGAAGTCCACCAGTTCCGGGCGGCGCATGGTCCAGTCCTCGTACAACAGGCCTTCCTCGCCCAGGAGTTCCACCTCCAGGCCGCTGATCTCCTGGTTGAGGCGGGCGAAGGACAGCTTCATGCCGGCGCCCTCGTGACCGGGCTGGCCCGCCGCCAGCTGCTGGCGCAGCCGCTCGCCGGAGAGCCTGGCGACCTCGGCCTCGACCCAGAGCCCGAGCAGCCGCTGATGGAGGTCGTGGGTGCGCAACTCCGGCCGGGTGCGCCAGGTTTCGCTGGTCATGCCGATCATCCCGCCCTCGCGGGGGATGCGCATGCCGCCGATGGAGACGCGCTCGTTCATCAGCGTGGTCTGCGCGACCCGCCAGCCGTCGCCGACCTCGCCGAGGCGGTGGGCGTCGGGGACGCGGACGTCGGTGAGGAAGACCTCGTTGAACTCGGCCTCGCCGGTGATCTGGCGCAGCGGCCGGACGTCGACGCCGGGGTCGGTCATGTCGCAGACGAAGTAGGTGATGCCCGCGTGCTTGGGGACGTCCGGGTCGGTGCGCGCGATGAGGATGGCCCAGCGGGCGAGATGGGCGCTGGACGTCCACACCTTCTGCCCGTTGACGATCCAGTCCCCCTCGCCCTCGCGGACGGCGCGGGTGCCGAGCGCGGCCAGGTCGGACCCGGCGCCCGGTTCGCTGAACAGCTGGCACCAGACCTCCTCGCCGACCCAGAGGGGTCGCAGGAACCGCTGCTTCTGTTCCTCCGTGCCGTACTTGAGGATCGTCGGGGCGGCCATGCCGAGGCCGATGCCGATCCGGCGCGGGTCGTTGTCGGGGGCGCCGGCCGCCGCCAGCTCGGCGTCCACGACGGCCTGGAGGGCGCGGGGGGCGTTGAGGCCGCCGAGGCCTTCCGGATAGTGGATCCAGGCCAGTCCCGCGTCGAAGCGGGCCTTGAGGAAGGTGGTGCGGTCGGTCTCCAGCGGTGGGTGCGCGGTCAGCAACTCGGCGGTCCGACGCCTGAGTTCGGCTGCGTCGATGGTCATGCGGCGGCTCCGTTCACCGGCGACGGAAGGATGGTGACCCGGCCGGTCGTGACGCCGTCGGCGACCCGCTGCACGGCGGCTGCCGCATCGCTCAGCGGCACGCGCTCGCTGACCAGGGGCTTGACGACACCCCGGGCGGCGAGGTCGGTGAGCTGCTCGTGGCAGTGCGCGATCAGCTTCGGGTTCTTGGTGGCGTACAGGCCCCAGTGCAGGCCCTGGATCGAGTAGTTCTTCACCAGCGCGTGGTTGAGACCGGGGCTGGGGATCGTGCCGCTCGCGAAGCCGACGACCACGATCCGCCCCTCGAAGGCGACGACCTTGGTGGACTGGGTGTAGGCGTCCCCGCCGACCGGGTCGTAGATCACGTCCGCGCCGCGTCCGCCGGTGGCCTCCTTGACGGCCGCGACGACGTCCTCGGTCCGCCGGTCGATCACGACATCGCAGCCCAACTCCCTTGCCACGGCGGCCTTGTCGGCACCGCCGACGACACCGATGACGGTGGCACCGGCGGCCTTGCCGAGCTGTACGGCCGCGCTGCCGACCCCGCCGGCGGCGGCGTGCACGAGCAGGGTCTCGCCGGCCTCCAGGCGGGCGCGGCGGTGGAGGCCGAACCAGCCCGTCTGGTAGCCGATGTGGAGCGCGGCGGCCTCCGCGTCGTCCAGCGACTCGGGCGCGGGCAGTAGTCCGGCGGCGTCCGCGACGGCGTACTCGGCGAAACCGCCGTACGGCAGCGCGGGGTTGGCGATCACGCGGCGGCCGTCCTCGGTCTCGCCGCAGATCTCCACGCCGGGCGTGAACGGGAGCGGCGGCCTGACCTGGTAGTGGCCGCGGCACATCAGCACGTCCGGGAAGTTGATGTTCGCGGCGCGCACCTTGAGCAGGACCTGGCCGTCGCCCGGCGTGGGTCGTGGCACCTCCGCCAGGCGCATCGCCTCACTCGGCTCGCCGTTCTCGTGCACTTGCCATGCCTGCATGCGGGGCCTCCACGGACTGCTCTGTCTTACCGGGCTCGATCGCATACTAAGCGGTCGCTTGCACATCGGGAAGCGTCGGGTTCGTCACCGGCCGCGCTGGGGCCTGGCCCGCACGTGCATGCGCTCGCCCTGCGGGCCGAACAGGCTCAGGAACTCCGCGGGTCCCTCCCCCGTCGACCCGAACCAGTGCGGCACCCGGGTGTCGAACTCGACGGCCTCGCCCGTCCCGAGCACCACGTCGTGCTCGGCGAGCACCAGCCGCAGCCGTCCGGACAGGACGTAGAGCCACTCGTAGCCCTCGTGCGTCCGCGGCTCGGGCTCCTCCTGCCGTCGTGGCACCAGCACCTTGAAGGCCTGGAGCCCGCCCGGCTGGCGGGTGAGCGGCCAGTAGGTGCGCCCGTGCCGCCGGATCGGCTCGGACCGCACCCGGGGATCGCCCACCGGCGGTGTCCCCACCAGTTCGTCCAACGGCACCTGGTGGGCCCGCGCGATCGGCAGCAGCAGCTCCAGGCTGGGTCTGCGCAGCCCGGACTCCAGCCGGGACAGCGTGCTCACCGAGATCCCGGTCGCCTCCGAGAGTCCGGCGAGGGTCGCGCCCCGCTCCTTGCGGATCCGCCGCAGCCGCGGACCGACCTCCGCCAGGACCTCGTCCGTGTCGTCGCTCATGACCGGTATTGCAGTTTCGGCAAACGCGTTTGTCAATACGGCAGCGGTGGGGCGACCTTCGGGGTGGAGGTGGTCACCATGACCGAGACACACAGCGGGACCTACGAAGTGGCCGTCGTCGGCGGCGGCGCGGCCGGGCTGTCCGCCGCGCTGGTCCTGGGCCGGTCCCGGCGCCGCACACTCGTCGTCGACGCGGGCGGGCCGCGCAACGCCCCCGCCGCACACATGCAGGGCTATCTGACCCGGGACGGCATGTCCCCCGCCGAGTTCCTGGCCCGGGGCCGCGAGGAGATCGCGCGCTACGGCGTGGAGCTGGTCCGGGACCGGGTGGTGGACGTCACCGGCGGCTTCGCGCTCACGCTGGCCGGCGGGGCGACCGTACGCGCCCGGCGGCTGGTGATCGCGACCGGCCTCAAGGACGAGCTGCCGGCCGTCCCCGGAGTCGCCGAGCGCTTCGGGCGTGATGTGCTCCACTGCCCGTACTGCCACGGCTGGGAGGTCCGCGACCAGGCCTTCGGTGTGCTCGCGACGACACCGCTGAGCGTGCACCAGGCGCTGATGGTCTCGCAGTGGTCCAAGGACGTGACGCTGTTCCTGCACACGGTCGCCGAGTCCGAACTCACGGACGAGGACCGGCGCAGACTGGCGGCGGCCGGGGTCGCCGCGGTGCCCGGCGAGGTCGCGGGACTCGTCGTCGAGGAGGACCGGCTCACCGGTGTCCGTCTGGCGGACGGCACCACGCACCCCCGCGAGGCCGTGTTCGTGGCGCCCCGGGCGATCCCGCGGACCGGGCTGCTGGAGAAGCTGGGCGCGGAGCTGCGGGAGACGCCGTTCGGCGCCTACCCCGTGGTCGACGCGACGGGCCTGACGACCGTGCCCGGGGTGTGGGCGGTCGGCAACGCGGCGGGCTTCGGCGAACAGGTCGTGAACGCGGCCTCCGCCGGGTACCGAGCGGGCGCCACCGTGAATGGGGAGCTGCTGATGGCCGACCTCGACGCCGACGCCCGGGTGTAGACCGGCCGTCTCCGTTGCACGATGGCTGCATGCTGCTGACCCGGCTCGCGCATGTGTCCCAGGAGGTCGCCGCCACCTCGGCGCGGTCCCGGAAGACCGCTCTGCTCGCGGAGCTCTTCCGGGACGCGGAGGCCGACGACGTCCCGATCGTCATCCCGTATCTGGCGGGCCGCCTGCCGCAGGGCCGGCTCGGCATCGGCTGGAAGGTGCTGAGCCGGCCCGTGGCGCCGGCCGGGGAACCCACCCTGACCGTGCGTGAGGTGGACGCCCGGCTCACCGCTCTCGGCCGGCTGTCGGGCGCCGGCTCGCAGGCCGAACGGGTGCGGCTGGTGGGCGAGTTGATGGGTGCGGCCACCGCCGACGAACAGCGCTTCCTGTTCGGCCTGATCACCGGCGAGGTCCGGCAGGGCGCGCTGGACGCGGTCGCCGTGGAGGGCCTGGCGGCGGCGACCGGCACCGCTGCGGCGGACGTACGGCGGGCGGTGATGCTGGCCGGTTCGCTCCAGACGGTGGCCGAGGCCCTGCTCGCCGAGGGCCCCGCCTCCCTCGACCGCTTCCGGCTGACCGTGGGCCGCCCGGTCCTGCCGATGCTCGCGCACACCGCCGCGTCGGTCGCCGAGGCGGTGGGGAAACTCGGCGAGTGCGCGGTCGAGGAGAAACTCGACGGCATCCGCATCCAGGTCCACCGCGACGGCGAGGTCGTACGGCTCTACACCCGCACCCTCGACGACATCACCGACCGGCTCCCCGAACTCACCGCCGCCGCGCGGGAGTTGAACGGCGAGCGGTTCATCCTGGACGGCGAGGTGATCTCCTTCGACGCGGACGGACGCCCCCGTTCCTTCCAGGAGACGGCGGGCCGGGTCGGCTCCCGGGTGGACGTGGCGACGGCCGCCGGGAGCGTCCCCGTCTCCCCCGTGTTCTTCGACGTGCTGTCCGTCGACGGCCGCGACCTGCTGGACCTGCCGTTCGCCGAACGGCACGCGGAACTGGCCCGGCTGGTGCCCGAGCCGATGCGCGTCCGCCGCGCGCTCGTGTCCGGTCCGCAGGACGTCCCCGCCGCCGAGGCCTTCCTCGCCGAGACCCTGGGGCGCGGCCACGAGGGCGTCGTCGTCAAAGGGCTCGACGCCCCCTACAGCGCGGGCCGCCGGGGCGCCTCCTGGCTGAAGGTGAAGCCCGTGCACACCCTCGACCTGGTCGTATTGGCCGCCGAATGGGGTCACGGCCGCCGCACCGGCCGGCTCTCCAACCTCCACCTCGGCGCCCGCAATCCGGACGGTACCTTCGCGATGCTCGGCAAGACCTTCAAAGGCATGACCGACGCCGTGCTGACCTGGCAGACCGAGCGGCTCCAGGAGCTGGCCGTCAAGAGCGACGGCCATGTGGTGACCGTACGGCCCGAACTCGTCGTGGAGATCGCGTACGACGGTCTTCAGAGGTCGACCCGCTACCCGGCCGGCGTCACACTCCGCTTCGCGCGGGTCGTGCGCTATCGGGAGGACAAACGGCCGGAGGAGGCCGACACCGTGGAGACACTGCTGGCCGCGCACCCGGAGGTGCGGCCGTGAGCGGGACGGGGAGGCGGAGCGCCGGGCTGCTGTTGTTCCGGCGCACCGAGCGGGGGCCGGAGGTGCTGCTCGGGCACATGGGCGGCCCGTTCTTCGCACACCGGGACGCGGGGGCCTGGAGTGTGCCCAAGGGCGAGTACGAGCCGGACGAGCCCGCCTGGGACGCGGCCCGGCGCGAGTTCCAGGAGGAACTGGGACTCGCGCCGCCCGAGGGCGAGGCGATCGCACTGGGCGAGGTGCGGCAGGCCAACGGGAAGCTCGTCACCGTGTGGGCGATCGAGGCCGACCTCGACCCGGCCGCCATGGTGCCGGGCACCTTCCGGATGGAGTGGCCGCCGAAGTCCGGGCGGATGCGGGAGTTCCCGGAGCTGGACCGGGTCGAGTGGATGGGCCTGGACCGGGCGCGGGCCGTCGTCGTCGGGGCGCAGGCCGCGTTCCTCGACCGGTTGGCGCAGCACACGGGCTGAGGGGCCGCGCACGCGTTGCGGTGCCCCGCGCCGCGCGGGAAGGTCGAAGCACGGTCCGCTCCAGGAGGTCAGCCATGCCCATCGCGACGGTCAACCCGGCCAACGGCGAGACGCTCAAGACGTACGAGGCCATGGGCGACGAGGAGATCGAGCGCCGGCTCCGGCTCGCGGAGGCCACCTTCCGCACCTACCGGACGTCCGCGTTCGCCGAGCGCGCCCGGCTCATGCACCGGGCCGCCGACCTGCTCGACGAGGACCAGCGGGACATCGCCCGGATCATGACCACCGAGATGGGCAAGCCGGTCAAGCAGGCCCGCGCGGAGGCCGCCAAGTGCGCGAGGTCGATGCGCTGGTACGCCGACCACGCGCCGGAGCTGCTCGCCGACGAGGAGCCCGCCGCCGCCGACGTGAAGGACTCCGGTGCCTCCCGGGCGCTGGTGCGCTACCGGCCGCTCGGCCCCGTGCTCGCGGTGATGCCGTGGAACTTCCCGCTGTGGCAGGTGATCCGCTTCGCCGCGCCCGCGCTGATGGCCGGCAACGTCGGCCTCCTCAAGCACGCCTCGAACGTACCGGGGACCGCGCTCTACCTGGAGGACCTGTTCCACCGCGCGGGCTTCCCCGAGGGCGCCTTCCAGACCCTGCTCGTCGGCTCCGGCGCGGTCGAGGAGATCCTGCGCGACGAACGGGTCAGGGCGGCCACGCTCACCGGCAGCGAACCGGCCGGCCGGGCCGTCGCGTCCGTCGCCGGGGACATGGTCAAGAAGACGGTGCTGGAGCTGGGCGGCAGCGACCCCTACGTCGTGATGCCGTCCGCCGACATCGACCGGGCGGCGCGGATCGCGGTGACGGCGCGGGTGCAGAACAACGGGCAGTCGTGCATCGCCGCCAAGCGGTTCATCGTGCACACGGACGTCTTCGACGCGTTCGCCGAACGGTTCGTGGCCGGCATGAAGGCGCTCACTGTCGGTGATCCACTGGCGGAGGAGACCGAGGTCGGACCGCTCGCCACCGAACAGGGCCGCAGCGATCTGGAGGAGCTCGTCGACGACGCCGTGCGCAGCGGCGCGACCGTGCTGTGCGGCGGACAGCGGCCCGAGGGGCCCGGCTGGTACTACCCGCCGACCGTCCTCGCCGGCATCACCCGCAGGATGCGCGTCCACCGCGAGGAGACGTTCGGGCCGGTCGCCACGCTGTACCGGGTCGCCGACCTCGACGAGGCCGTCCTCGTCGCCAACGACTCGCCGTTCGGGCTGAGTTCCAACGTGTGGACCCGGGACGAGGGCGAGGTCGACCGGTTCGTACGGGATCTGGAGGCCGGCGGGGTCTTCTTCAACGGGATGACCGCGTCCCATCCGGCGTTCCCCTTCGGCGGGGTCAAGCGGTCCGGGTACGGGCGGGAGCTGTCGGGGCACGGAATCCGGGAGTTCTGCAACATCACCACGGTATGGCACGGAGCGTGAGCGTTCCGCGGCTACGATCCCCTGTGTGAACCGCGAAGTGACTCTGCCTCTGATCGTCGACGACCGCGGGACCTTGCAGGTGGCTGCCGCCGATGTGAGCAAGCTTCTCCGTACCGTGGGCGGCAGGTGGCTGCACCTCGTCGAGGCCGGGGAAGACGGGCTCGACGAGGACACGGTGGCCGCCCTGACGATCGAGCTCGCGAAGCTCGCGGACCGTATCGACGTGGCGTGCATCGCCCACAGCAGCGGGGGTTCGGGCTGACCCCGCGCCCCCGGGACGGGATCACCGGGTGAGCTCACCGAGCGTGGACCAGAAGTCCGCCTCATAGGCCTTGAGCAGGGTGCTGTACGTCGTCACCGCGCGCTCGTCCGACCGGCCCGCCCGGATCGCCGCCGTCGCCCTGTCCTCCAGCTCGGGTGACGGCCGCGCGAAGAGGTCGAAGAAGCCGCAGGCCTCGTCCGTGAAGCCGTAGTGCTCGCGCAGCGCGCCCGCGATCGTCGCGCAATAGCCGCCCCATTCCGCGAAGTTGGCTGTCAACGCCCTTACCACGTCGGTCGGTTCGGCGTTCAGGGCCAGCCAGGCGACGTAGGCCGGATAGGCCTGGCAGCCCGCCAGCGGCTCATACGTACGCGACCGTGTCTCGTCCACCCCGCATGCCCGCGCGAAGGCGACGAGCCGTTCCCCCGCCAGCGCCTCGCCCTCCGCCAGGAACTCGAAGAAGGCGGTCGCCTCCGGGGTGGCCGTCTCGCGTTGCGCCAGATGCAGGAAGGCGCGGCGGTCGGCCGGGATCACGCGGTGCTGTTCCAGGGCGAGGGTCGCGAGGGTCTCCCGGGGGGCGGTGCCGTTCCCGATCCGCGCTACGAGGGGGTTCGTGGTCATCGCGTCCTTCTTCGGCCGGGGTCCGGATACTGATCCGACCTTTACACAGGGTCCCTGAATTGGAGTAGTCCACCGAGAGATCGTCGCCCTCCCGGGTGATCGTGGGTGCACCACCCTCTGAGGTGAACCACCTTCTGACCGGCGGGCGAAGGCCTTCCGGAAGGCGAAAGCAGGGACGGTTCATGGCGACTTTGTGCAAGCCCTCGGTGTCGGTTCCCGAGCACGTGATCACGATGGAGGAGACGCTGGAGCTGGCGCGCTCCCGTCACGCGGACCACCCCAACCTGCCGCTGGCCCTCCGGCTGATCGAGAACACCGGTGTGCGCACCCGGCACATCGTGCAGCCCATCGAGGAGACGCTGAAGCACCCCGGGTTCGAGGACCGCAACAAGATCTACACGGCCGAGGCGAAGGCCCGGGTCCCGGCGGTCGTGCAGCGCGCGCTCGACGAGGCCGAACTTCTCACCACCGACATCGACGTGATCATCTACGTCTCGTGCACGGGCTTCATGATGCCCTCGCTCACGGCCTGGCTGATCAACGAGATGGCCTTCGAGTCCACCACCCGGCAGATCCCGATCGCCCAGCTCGGCTGCGCGGCCGGCGGCGCGGCGATCAACCGCGCGCACGACTTCTGCACGGCGTACCCGGACGCCAACGCGCTCATCGTGGCCTGCGAGTTCTGCTCGCTGTGCTACCAGCCGACCGACCTCGGCATCGGCTCCCTGCTCTCCAACGGCCTGTTCGGCGACGGCATCGCCGCCGCGGTCGTGCGCGGGCGCGGCGGGACGGGCATCCAGCTGGAGCGCAACGGCTCGTACCTGATCCCCAAGACCGAAGAGTGGATCATGTACGACGTGCGGGCCACCGGGTTCCACTTCCTGCTGGACAAGCGGGTGCCGGCCACCATGGAGCCCCTCGCGCCGGCGCTCCAGGACCTCGCGGGACTGCACGGCTGGGACGCGGCCGACCTGGACTTCTACATAGTCCACGCGGGCGGGCCCCGCATACTCGACGACCTGAGCAAGTTCCTCCAGGTCGACCCGCACGCGTTCCGGTTCAGCCGGGCCACCCTCACCGAGTACGGCAACATCGCCAGCGCCGTCGTCCTGGACGCGCTGCGCCGGCTCTTCGACGAGGGCGGCGCCGAGCACCGGGCGCGTGGCCTCCTCGCCGGGTTCGGACCCGGTATCACCGCCGAGATGGCCCTGGGCCGCTGGCACCACGACGAGCGAGAGACGGCTTGAGTACGGCATGACTGAAGAGACGCTCACCGAGACCCTGCCCCCGGTCCGGCCCTGGCCGGCCCTCGACCTGACCGGGGTGGACTTCGACCCGGTCCTCGCCAAGCTGATGCGGGAGGGTCCGGTCAACCGGATCAAGCTGCCCAACGGCGAGGGCTGGGCGTGGCTGGTCACCCGGCACGACGACGTGCGGACGGTCACCAACGACCCCCGCTTCAGCCGCGAGGCGGTGATGGACCAGCCGGTGACCCGGCTCGCCCCGCACTTCATCCCGGCCCGCGGCGCGGTCGGCTTCCTCGACCCGCCGGACCACACCCGGCTACGGCGCTCGGTCGCCCCGGCGTTCACGACGCGCGGGGTGGAGCGGGTGCGGGAGCAGTCCCGGCTGCTGCTCGACGAGTTGATCGACGGGCTGCTCCGGCAGGGACCGCCGGCCGATCTCACCGAAACGGTGCTCAGCCCGTTCCCGATCGCGGTGATCTGCGAGCTGATGGGGGTGCCGGCCGCCGACCGGCACGGCATGCACACCTGGACCCAGCTCATCCTGTCCTCCTCGCACGGCGCCGAGGTCAGCGAGCAGGCCAAGCAGGAGATGGGCGCCTACTTCGGCGATCTCATCGGCATGCGGGAGGGCAGCGACGGCGAGGACGTGGCCTCGCTGCTCGGCGCCGCCGTGGGCCGGGCGGAGATGACGCTGGAGGAGGCGGTCGGGCTCGCGGTGCTGCTCCAGATCGGCGGCGAGGCGGTCACCAACAACAGCGGGCAGATGTTCTATCTGCTGCTGACCCGCCCGGATCTGGTCGAACTGCTGCGCGCCGAGCCGGAGTCGAGGCCCCGGGCCATCGACGAACTGCTGCGCTACATCCCGCACCGCAACGCGGTCGGGCTGTCCCGGATCGCCATGGAGGACGTGGAGATCCGCGGGGTCCGGATGCGGGCGGGCGACCCGGTGTACGTGTCGTACCTGGCCGCCAACCGCGATCCGGACGTCTTCCCGGACCCCGAGCGGATCGACTTCTCGCGCAGCCCGAACCCGCACGTGTCCTTCGGCTTCGGCCCGCACTTCTGTCCCGGCAACATGCTGGCGCGGATGGAGTCCGAGCTGCTGGTGGACGCGCTCCTGGACCGGCTGCCGGGGCTGCGGCTCTCAGTCCCGGCCGATCAAGTGCCGTTCAAGAAGGGCGCGTTGATCCGTGGTCCCGAGGCACTGCCCGTGACGTGGTGAGGTGCCGATGACGGCGACGGAGGGGCTGCTCGTGCCGCCGGGGCACGGCCGGATCGTCCAGACACCCGCGCAGCACGTGACGTTCAAGGTGACCGGCTCGCACTCGCGGACGGCGTCCACCTTCGAGGTCGTGGTGCCACCGGGGTTCGACGTCGGGGCCCATGTGCACACGCGCAGCGAGGAGTTGTTCTACGTCCTCGAAGGCGAGCTGGACGTGCTCGCCTTCGAGCCGCGCATCCGGACCCCGGACAACTGGCAGCGCTGGGAGTCGAGTTCGGGCACCCGGGTGGTACGGGCCACACCGGGCACGGTGATCGTCGTACCGCCCGGCTGTCCGCACGCGTTCGCGAACCCGACGGAGACGCCCGCGAAGATGTTCTTCCAGGCGTCTCCGCCGCCGGATCACGAGCGGTACTTCGAGGAGCTGTTGGAGATCCTCGGGGGCGGTGGGCCGCCGGATCACGCGGCGATCGAGGAGCTGCGGTCGCGCTATGACATCGAGCAGCTGACACCGCTCAGGCATCGGTAGCGCCCGTCGTTGTCTTTCCGCGGGCGCGGTGGGGGCTGGTCGCGCAGTTCCCCGCACCCCTTAAAAGCACGCTCAGCCGGCGGTCTTTCAGGGGCGCGGGGAACTGCGCGCTCAGCCCCCACCGGCCCGCAGGCTTCCACTCAACGGATCGGCATCCCCGCCAACGTGCGCGCGATCACCAGCCGCTGGATCTCGCTCGTGCCCTCGAAGATCGTGTAGATCGCCGCGTCCCGGTGCATCCGCTCGACCGGGTACTCGCGGGTGTAGCCGTTGCCGCCGAGGATCTGGATCGCCTGCGCGGTCACCTTCTTGGCCGTCTCGCTGGCGAACAGCTTGGACATCGAGCCCTCGGCCGCGGTGAACTGCTTGCCGTTGACGGCCATCCAGGACGCCCGCCACACCAGCAGCCGCGCCGCGTCGACCGACGTCCGCATGTCGGCGATCTGGAAGGCGACGCCCTGGTTGTCGATGATCGGGCGGCCGAACTGCTCGCGGGTCTTCGCGTAGTCGAGGGCGACCTCGTAGGCGGCGCGGGCCGTGCCCACCGCCATCGCGCCGACCGCCGGGCGGGACGCCTCGAACGTGGCCATCGCGGCGTTCTTCACCCGCTCGCCGCCGCCGGCCTTAGCGCGCTCACGGGCGCGGGCGAGGCGCTCGTCCAGCTTCTCCTTGCCGCCGAGCAGGCAGGAGCCGGGGACGCGGGCGTTCTCCAGGACGACCTCGGCGGTGTGCGAGGCGCGGATGCCGTGCTTCTTGAACTTCTGCCCCTGGGACAGACCGGGCGTACCGGCCGGGACGATGAAGGAGGCGTGGCCCTTGGAGCCGAGGTCCGCGTCGACGACCGCGACGACGACGTGGACATTGGCGATACCGCCGTTGGTCGCCCAGGTCTTGGTGCCGTTGAGGACCCACTCGTCCTTGGCCTCGTCGTAGACGGCACGGGTGCGCATGGAGGCCACGTCGGAACCGGCGTCGGGCTCGGAGGAGCAGAAGGCGGCGACCTTCACGTCGTTGGCGTCGCCGTACATCTGGGGGATCCAGGTGCCGATCTGCTCCTCGGTGCCGTTGGCGAGGACGCCGACGGCGGCCAGGCCGGTGCCGACTATGGAGAGGGCGATGCCCGCGTCGCCCCAGAACAGTTCTTCCATGGCCATCGGGATGCCGAGGCCGGTGGGGTCGAAGTACTGCTGGGCGTAGAAGTCCAGGGAGTAGATGCCGACCTTCGCGGCCTCCTGGATGACCGGCCAGGGAGTCTCCTCACGCTCGTCCCATTCGGCGGCGGCGGGGCGGATGACATCGGCGGCGAAGCCGTGCAGCCAGTCCCGCACCTCCTTCTGTTCGTCGTTGAGTTCCATGGTGAACTCGGCCATGACTCCTCCAGCAGCGCACTAGCATGTTACTTGCGGTAACGACAGAGTCTGTTACCGACGGGTAGGAAAGTCAACTCCCCATGACCTCTCGGCAGCCCGTTCGAGGTGTGTGGCACGTTGAGTGTTAGTTTGCGCAGGCGTTACCGATTCAGCACGGGTGGGGAGAGACCATGGACACCACGCAGCGGACCGAACAGCAGCGGTCCGCCGACCGCCGGCGGCGCGAGCTGTTGGAGGCCGCGGACAGAGTGGTGCTGCGTGACGGCCCGCAGGCCTCGATGAACGCGATCGCCGCCGAGGCCGGCATCACCAAGCCGATCCTCTACCGGCACTTCGGCGACAAGGGCGGACTCTACGCGGCGCTGGCCAAGCGGCACACCGACGCACTGCTGTCCTCCCTGCGGGCCGCGCTGGACGCCCCCGCCGAACGCCGGGAGCGGGTCGAGGCCACGCTCGACACCTATCTCGCCGCGATCGAGGCACTGCCCCAGGTGTACCGGTTCCTGATGCATCCCGTCGAGGGCGGGCAGACCGCCGACCAGGGCTTCGACACGGGGAACCACTCCGTGCCGCTGCTCCGGCGGATGGGGGAGGAACTCGCCCAGGTCATCGAGGAGCGGGTGGACCTCGGACCCAACAGCCAGCAGCTGGCCCGGGTCTGGGGGCACGGGATCGTCGGGATGATGCACGCGGCCGGGGACTGGTGGCTGGGAGAACGACCCTGCTCCCGGGCCGAGTTGGTGCGCAGCCTGGCCGATCTGCTGTGGGGTCGACTGGCCGCAGCCGGGGACAAGGTGGGCGGACCGGGCTTCTAGGCTGTGTCCGCGGCCGTCGGCCGGAACCATGAGGTCCGGGCCGCCTGTCGCATCAGGCGTCTGTGGCGCCAGCCCGTCAGATGGTCCGCGTACACCCGGCCCTCCACGTGGTCGTACTCGTGCTGGAGGCAGCGGGCGAACCACCCCGTCCCCTCGACGGTGACCGGCTCGCCGGTCACCGTGAAGCCCTCGACCACGGCACGGTCGTAGCGCTCGGTTCCGGCCTCCAGGCCGGGCAGGGACAGACACCCCTCCGGCCCCCTCAGCACCACGCCGTCCGCCGCCACGAGACGGGGGTTCACCACATGGCCGAGGTGGCGGACCTCCTCGTCGTCGGGGCAGTCGTAGACGAACACCCGCGAGGACGCGCCGACTTGGTTCGCGGCCAGGCCCACGCCCCGGGCCGCGTACATCGTCGCGAACAAGTCCTCTACGAGGCCCGCGAGTTCGGGCCCGAAGGCCGTCACCTCCTCGCACGGGGCATGCAGCAGGGGGTCGCCGAGCAGGGTGAGGGGACGGACTCGCCCGCGGGCGCCCGGGATGGAGCCGTATCGCATGGGCGCAAGGGTACGGTTCTCTACGGCGCACGCCCGCCGCGAGGCGTTCGCGGTGCCGCGGTTCGGGCACTGATAAGGATCTCGATAGGCTGAGGTCCACACCACGTTGCCGGAGGCAGAGGCGCGGCGCGTACGCAAGGAGGATCGAGAACTGATGGCAGGCAACTCGGACCCGCTCACGCCGCGGGCCAAGCTGGCCGTGACGGCGGGCAAGGCGGTCGCGGCGGCATCACGGGCCGCGGGGCGGGGCAGCGGATCGGTGATCGGCGGCCGAGTGGCACTCAAACTCGACCCCGACCTCCTCGCCCGGCTCGCGCAGAGCCTGGATGTGACGCTGGTCTCGGCCACCAACGGCAAGACCACCACCACCCGGCTCATCGCCGAGGCGCTCGGGGCCGCCGGGCCCGTCGTGTCGAACGCGCTCGGCGCCAACATGCCCGCCGGCATCACCTCGGCGCTGGCCGGCGGCTCGGACGCCAAGTTCGGGGTCATCGAGGTCGACGAGAAGTACCTCGCCGGCGTCGCCCGGGACACCGCCCCCAAGTGCATCGCACTGCTCAACCTCTCCCGCGACCAGCTCGACCGCGCGGCCGAGACCCGCATGCTCGCGGAGAACTGGCGCGAGGGGCTCGCCGGTTCGAAGGCCGTCGTGGTCGCCAACGCGGACGACCCGCTGGTCGTGTGGGCCGCGTCCTCCTCCCCCAATGTGATCTGGGTCGCCGCCGGCCAGATGTGGAAGGACGACGCCTGGTCGTGCCCTTCGTGCGGCGGCGTGATGCAGCGGCCGGGCGACGACTGGTTCTGCGGCGAGTGCGGATTCCGTCGGCCCACGCCGAGTTGGTCCCTGTCCGGCGACCACGTCCTCGATCCGCACGGCTCCGCCTGGCCGATCCACCTCCAGCTCCCGGGCCGCGCCAACAAGGCCAACGCCGCCTCCTCGGCCGCCGTCGCCGCCGTGTTCGGGGTGCCCCCGCAGGTCGCCCTGGAGCGCATGTACCGGGTGCAGGCCGTCGCCGGACGCTACGACGTCGTCCAGTTCATGCAGCGCGACCTGCGCCTGCTGCTGGCGAAGAACCCGGCGGGCTGGCTCGAAACGTTCAGCCTGATCGATCCGCCGCCGACCCCGGTGATCCTCTCGGTGAACGCGCGGGGCGCCGACGGCACCGACACCTCCTGGCTGTGGGACGTCGACTACACCCGGCTGACCGGCCACCCGATCTTCGTGCTCGGCGACCGGAAGCTGGACCTCGCGGTACGGCTCGAAGTGGCCAACCAGCACTTCCAGGTCTGCGAGAACCTCGAACAGGCCGTACAGCTGGCTCCTCCCGGCCGCATCGAGGTCATCGCGAACTACACCGCGTTCCAGGACCTGCGTCGCCGCGTCGGCAACTGACCACTAAGGACGAACAGTTCATGAGCGACAACCAACTGCGGCTGGTGTGGATCTACCCCGACCTGCTCAGCACCTACGGCGACCAGGGCAACGCCCTCGTCGTGGAGCGGCGGGCCCGGCAGCGCGGTCTCGACGTGGCCCGGCTCGACGTGCGCAGCGACCAGCCGATCCCGACCTCCGGCGACATCTACCTGATCGGCGGCGGCGAGGACCGTCCGCAGCGGCTGGCCGCCGAGCGGCTGCGCCGCGACGGGCACCTGTACCGGGCGGTGGAGAACGGCGCGATCGTGTTCTCGGTCTGCGCCGGCTACCAGATCCTCGGCCACGAGTTCATCAACGACCTCGGGCAGCGCGAGCCGGGCCTCGGCCTGCTCGACGTGACGACCGTGCGCGGCACCGGCGAGCGGTGCGTCGGTGACGTCCTCGCCGACATCGACCCGCGCCTCGGGCTGCCCCCGCTCACCGGGTTCGAGAACCACCAGGGCGTCACCCAGCTCGGCCCCACCGCCCGCCCGCTGGCCCGGGTCCAGCTGGGCCGGGGCAACGGCACGGGGGACGGCACGGAGGGCGCGTACAACGACACGGTGTTCGGGACCTATATGCACGGGCCCGTCCTCGCCCGCAACCCGCTGATCGCGGACCTGCTGCTGAAGCTGGCCCTCGACGTCAACGCGCTGCCGCCGATCGACGACCGCTGGTACGAGGCGCTCCGCAACGAGCGCATCGCCGCAGCTCAGCAGCCCGCCTGAGGCTGCTGTCCACCTCCTCGTCGGACACCGGTAACCAGCCCGTCTGACGGCACGTCCGCGCAGGTGAGCGGGGTCGTCCAGCAGGCGGACGCAGGCTACGATCCCGCCCCCTCCTGCCGCTAGGGTGGCGGGGTTCGTACCGGACAGCGTGGTCCGGTCCCGGTCCACGTCGAGAAGGTTCTTTCGGGCTATGCGCATTGGTGTCCTCACGTCCGGCGGCGACTGCCCCGGCCTGAACGCCGTCATCCGGTCCGTCGTGCACCGCGCCGTCGTCGACCACGGCGACGAGGTCATCGGCTTCCGGGACGGCTGGAAGGGCCTCCTGGAATGCGACTACCTCAAGCTCGACCTCGACGCCGTGAGCGGCATCCTCGCCCGCGGCGGCACGATCCTCGGCTCCTCCCGCGTCCAGCCCTCCCATCTGCGGGACGGCGTGCAGCGGGCCCGGGGCCATGTCGAGGAGCTCGGCCTCGACGCGATCATCCCGATCGGCGGTGAGGGCACCCTCAAGGCCGCCAAGCTGATGTACGACGCCGGGCTGCCGATCGTCGGCGTCCCCAAGACCATCGACAACGACATCGCCGTCACGGACGTCACCTTCGGCTTCGACACGGCCGTCGGTGTCGCCACCGAGGCGCTCGACCGGCTGAAGACGACCGCCGAGTCCCACCAGCGCGTCCTCGTCGTCGAGGTCATGGGCCGGCACACCGGCTGGATCGCGCTGCACTCCGGCATGGCGGCCGGCGCGCACGCCATCGTCGTCCCTGAACGCCCCTTCGACATCGAGGAGTTGGCCGCGCGCGTCGGCGAACGCTTCGAAGCGGGCAAGCGGTTCGCGATCGTCGTCGCGGCCGAGGGCGCGAAGCCGCGCGCGGGCTCCATGGAGTTCGACGAGGGCAAGAAGGACGTCTACGGCCATGAGCGCTTCGCGGGGATAGCGCGCCAGCTCTCCCTCGAACTGGAGGAGCGGCTCGGCAAGGAGGCGCGTCCGGTGATCCTCGGGCACGTCCAGCGCGGCGGCACGCCCACCGCCTACGACCGGGTCCTCGCGACCCGGTTCGGCTGGCACGCGGTGGAGGCCGCGCACCGCGGGGAGTTCGGGAAGATGACCGCGCTGCGCGGGACGGACATCCTGATGGTGCCGTTGGCCGACGCGGTGGAGACCCTGAAGACCGTGCCCGCCGACCGCTACGAAGAGGCCGAGTGCGTGCTGTAGCCCGCTGCTGAGCGAAACTGCCCCCGGTCATGATCGTGACCGGGGGCAGTTCTAGTCTGTGTGCGGACAGACTTGCACAACCCCCACGAATCAGGAGCCGTCCGATGGATCACGGCGGGCACGGCATGACCATGGATCTGCCGCCGTTCACGCTGGGGCGCGGGCTTGAGTGGTCGGCCGACCCGTTCTTCCTCACCGCCTGCCTGCTCGCCCTCGCGCTGTACGGCTGGGGGGTCGTACGGCTGGTGCGACGCGGGGACTCGTGGCCCGTGGGCCGGACGATCTCGTACGTCATCGGTGTGCTGACCGTCGGGCTCGTGATGTGCACCAGGCTGAACGACTACGGCATGGTCATGTTCAGCGTGCACATGGTGCAGCACATGATCATCAGCATGCTGTCGCCGATCCTGCTGCTGCTCGGCGCCCCGGTCACGCTCGCGCTGCGGGCGCTGCCGCCGGCGGCCCGGGGCCGCAAGGGGCCCCGCGAGCTGCTGCTGATGTTCCTGCACAGCCGCTACATGAAGATCATCACGCATCCCGCGTTCACGATCCCGCTGTTCATCGCGAGCCTGTACGCCCTGTACTTCACGCCGATCTTCGACTTCCTGATGGGCTCGAAGACCGGGCATATCGCGATGATGGTGCACTTCCTCGCCGTGGGCGTGGTGTTCTTCTGGCCGATCATGGGGGTGGACCCGGGGCCGAACCGGCCGGGCTATCTCATGCGGATGCTGGAGCTGTTCGCCGGGATGCCGTTCCACGCGTTCTTCGGCATCGCGCTGATGATGGCGTCGGAGCCGATGGTCACCACGTTCAAGCACCCGCCCGCCTCGCTCGGCATCGACGCGCTCTCCGACCAGAACGCGGCCGGCGGTATCGCCTGGGCGTTCAGCGAGATCCCGTCCGTCCTGGTGCTGATCGCCCTGCTGTTCCAGTGGTACGGCTCGGAGCAGCGGCAGGCCAAGCGGCAGGACCGGGCCGCCGACCGCGACGGCGACAAGGAACTTGAGGCGTACAACGCCTATTTGGCCTCATTGAACACACGAGGCAATTGAACGCACGCGGCTCACCGGACGGAAATTTCGTTCAGTAGCATAAAGCGCGATGGGGGAACCGCGACCGGGGGGAGCGGTAATGACAATTCGCGCGACTATGCACAGCATCGGAATTTCGGTGGCCCGCAGGATCGCCGTCCTGCTCGTCTGTGTCCTGGTGGTGAGCGGATGCGGCGAGGGCGCACATTTGTTCGCCGTGCAGGCGGTCGCCGCCGGAGTTCCGTCGCTCGCGCCTTTCTTCGCCGAGAAACAGGGACTGGGGCAGGACGCCCGGGTCCGTTCGCTGCCGGTGCGGGGCACCTTGCAGCAGGGCGACACACCCGGCCTGTACGGGGGCACCAGGCAGCCGACCGTCTGTGACGTGGCAAAGCTCAAGCGGTTCCTGACCGATCCCGCGAACCACCGGAAGGCGGTGGCGTGGGCGTCCGTGCTCGGCATCACCCCGGACGGGATCCCGGCCTATCTCGACCGGCTCACACCCGTGCTCCTGCGCCACGACACTCTCGTGCAGAACCACGACTACAGAAAGGGAAAGGCCACGCCCTACAACTCCCTTCTCCAGGCGGGAATCGCGATTCTCGTCGACGAGCAGGGGGAACCCGCCGTGAAGTGCTCGTGCGGAAATCCGCTGCGCCCGTTCCAGGGCGACGCAGGACGTATTTCCGTCAAGTTCACGGACGGCGACAAGAAGTGGCACGGATATCGGCCGTCCGCGGTGGTGGCCGTACGTCCGGCGCCGCGGCGGCTGGAGCGACTCACGCTCGTGGACGTGGGCGATCCCGATGTCGGCATCACGCGTCCGGTCGGTACGACGGGCGGGCGCGACACCACGTTCGACACCCGGCTGCGGCACACCGTGCCGAACCTCGTGGGAGCGACGTTCGGGCAGGCGCGGCGGCAACTGGTGAGCGACGGGCTGGCCGTCGGATACGGCGGGAGCGCGGCGCCCTCCGACGACGCGCGGGTCACCGCGTCCGATCCACCGGCCGGGACGGAGCTGCAGTTCGGGCAGTACGTGACGCTGACGGTGGCCGGCGGGACGAGCGCGGGAGTGACGTCCACTCCCCCGGCCCCGACGAGTTCGGGACCGACCATCGGCCCGCCGACGTCCACGGCACCGCCCTCCACGTCCTCGTCGACACCGCCCACGTCCGCACCGCCTTCGTCACCACCGCCGACGCCGCCTCCGTCCTCGCCCACGAGCGAGCCGCCGTCGAGCGCTTCCGCCATGGCCACTACCCCTACGACCGCTTCCTCCACGACCGCTTCCGCCACGACCGGTGCGCCCGCGACGAGCAGCGTGCCGGTCACCACCGGCGCGGTCACCACGGCCGCCGTCACCGGCACCCCCGGCACGACCGAGACATGACGCGGACGCGGGAGGGGGGGCTCCGGATGCCACAGGGATCGCCGACATCGGGCGTGGGCCGGGTCATCGCCGGCCGCTATCTGCTGCTGAACCGGCTGGGCAGCGGCGGTATGGGACATGTGTGGCTGGCGCACGACCAGCGGCTCGCCTGTGAAGTCGCGCTCAAGGAGATCGTGTTCAGCGATCCGGCCGTCGCCGGTGCCGAGCGCGAGGCCCGGGTCGCGCGCGCCCGCGCGGAGGCCCGGCACGCGGCGGGGCTGCGCGGCCACCCGCATGTGGTGACCGTCCATGACGTGCTGGAGCACGACGGACTGCCGTGGATCGTCATGGAGTACGTGGCCGACGCCGTCGACCTGCGCGACCTGGTCGGCCGGCAGGGCCCGCTCGCCCCGGCGGAGTGCGCCCGGGTCGGACTCGCCGTGCTCGACGCGCTGACCGCCGGGCACGAACGGGGCGTCATGCACCGGGACGTGAAACCGGCGAACATCCTGCTCGCGCCGGACCGCACCGGTGCGCCGTACGCCCGGGTCCTGCTCACCGACTACGGCATCTCGGTGCAGCCGGACGCCAGCGAGACGCGGTACACGCTGACGTCCGTGCTGGTCGGCACGGCGGGCTATCTGGCGCCGGAGCGTGCCACGGGCGGGCCGCCGACCGCCGCCGCCGACCTGTTCTCGCTGGGCTGCACGCTCTACCACGCCGTCGAGGGCCACGGCCCCTTCGCCCGCGAGTCGCCGCTCGCGGAGATCACCGCCGTCGTCATGGAGGACCCGCTGCCACCGGCCCGCGCGGGCGCCCTGGCACCGGTGCTCCACGCCCTGCTGGAGAAGGATCCGCTACGACGGATCGCGGCGGCGGAGACGGAGGCGGCGCTGTCGCGGGTCGTGACGCCGCAGGCCGGGGCGCAGGCCTACACCCGGACGCAGACGGACCTGGGGTCGCCGTCGCCCTGGGAGGGCGGGCCCGTGGCCGTGCCGGTGCCGACGCCGGGCTCGTCGCCGTACGGGCGGGTCCCGGCGGCCGGCCGACGGCGGCGGGTCCGCCCCCGGCTGCTCCAGTCCGTGCTGGCGGGGCTGCTCGGGCTCGCGCTCGCCCTGGGCGGTGTCTGGTACGCGATGGCCCATCAGCCGCCCGCCAAGGACACCGGCGGGAGCGGCCCGCCGTACGGCACCGCCGTCGGGCTCTCCGCGCCGCTCAAGGACGGCGACTGCGTCACCGCCGACTGGCCGGGCGGGCGCCTCTTCCAAGGCACGCCGAGGCTCACCGTGGACGCAGGCTGCCGGAAGGCGGTGCCGGACGGGCAGGTGCTGGCGTTCGTGTCCACGGCGTCCGCGGCCCAGGCGCGGAAGTCCGGCGCGCAACTGTGCGCGCGGCGGACGCGGGAGGTCCGGGAGCGGCTCGCGGACGTGCGGGGCTACGCCGTCGTACCGACCGACGCGGGGTTCGAGGCGGCGGGGCACCGCACCGCCTGTCTGGTGCTGGGCGCGCACGGGCCGGTCTACGGGCCGCTCGGCGGTCATCGCGCTCTCGGTTCGGCGTTCGCGGACGTCTCCACCATGCAGAAGGGGGACTGTCTGGACGTGCCCTCGAACCGGGCCGCGAGCCTGGTCTCCTGCGCGGGCGGACACGATCAGGAAGTGCTCGGGTTCACCCGGTTGGGCGCGGACGTCACGCTGGCCCAGGCGCGCACGCGGTCGGACGCGGCGTGCGCGCGGGACGTGCCGCCGGCCGACCACGGCTTCGATCCGGCGGTCTACGAGGCGGCCTCCTGGACCAGTGAGGGACCGTGGAAGTCGGGCACGCATTTCGTCGTGTGCGCCGTTCGGAGGCAGAACGGGGGCACCATGGAGGGGGACAAGCCATGAGGAGGGTGTCGCGATGCCCGGTTCCACGAAGACCATGGGGGTGATCACCGTCGGCGGACTGGTGGTGGTGACGGCCTACACGGTGGCGCTCGGCAGCAACGGCTGGCTGTGGTTCGGCTGGGTCGTGCTGGGGCTGATCACGCTGGGCATGGTGGCCACGCGCAGCACCTGAGGCGCGTCACCCGGTGCTCCGCCCGCCGGCCGAGTGCACGCCCGGCTGGTACTTCGGCAGCCGGGCGGTGATCTTCATGCCCGCTCCCACGGCGGTCTCGATGACGAGGCCGTAGTCGTCGCCGTAGACCTGGCGGAGCCGCTCGTCGACGTTGGACAGGCCGATGCCGCCCGAGGGGCTGACCTCGCCCGCGAGGATGCGGCGCAGCAGGTCGGGGTCCATGCCGGTGCCGTCGTCCTCGATGACGACGAGTGCCTCGGCGCCGGCGTCCTGCGCGGTGATGCTGATGCGGCTGCGGTCGGCCTTGCCTTCGAGGCCGTGCTTCACGGCGTTCTCGACGAGCGGTTGCAGGCACAGGAACGGCAGCGCGACCGGGAGCACTTCGGGGGCGATCTGGAGTGTGACGGAGAGCCGTTCGCCGAAGCGGGCCCGGACGAGCGCCAAGTAGTGGTCGATGGCGTGGAGTTCGTCGGCCAGGGTGGTGAAGTCGCCGTGCCTGCGGAACGAGTAGCGGGTGAAGTCGGCGAATTCCAGGAGCAGTTCGCGGGCGCGCTCGGGGTCGGTGCGGACGAACGAGGCGATCACCGCGAGCGAGTTGAAGATGAAGTGCGGGGAGATCTGGGCCCGAAGTGCCTTGATCTCGGCCTCGATCAGCCGGGTGCGGGACTGGTCGAGGTCCGCCAACTCCAGTTGGACGGAGACCCAGCGGGCGACCTCCCCGGCGGCCCGGACGAGGACGGCGGACTCGCGCGGCGCGCAGGCGACCAGCGCGCCGTGGACGCGGTCGTCGACGGTGAGCGGGGCGACCACCGCCCACCGCAACGGGCACTCGGGAGCGGCGCAGTCGAGCCGGAACGCCTCGCCCCGGCCGGTCTCCAGCGGACCCGCGAGCCGTTCCATGATCTCGGCCCGGTGGTGGTGGCCGACGCCGTCCCAGGCGAGGACCTGTTTCTGGTCGGTCAGACAGAGCGCGTCGGTGCCCAGCAGCGTGCGCAGTCTGCGGGCCGAGCGGCGGGCCGTCTCCCCGGTCAGCCCGGCCCGCAGTGGGGGCGCGGCGAGGGAGGCGGTGTGCAGGGTCTGGAAGGTGGCGTGCTCGACGGGGGTGCCGAGTCCGCCGAGGCTCTCGGGGCGCGCGGTGCGCCGTCCGAGCCAGAATCCGGCGGCGAGCAGCGGGAGGACGGCGACACAGAGGCCGGCCAGGAATCCGCTCATGCCTTGACCTCCGCCCGTAGCAGTTCCTCCGGCAGATGGAAGCGGGCCAGGATCGCCGCCGTGCCGGTGGGCACCCGGCCCGGGGTGGCGAGGGACACCAGGACCATGGTGAGGAAACCCAGCGGGACCGACCAGAGGGCGGGCCAGGCGAGCAGCGCGTGCAGGGGGCCGGTGCCGGGGAAGCCCGCCATGGTCGCGGCCACGGCGACGAACGCCGAGCCGCCGCCGACCAGCATTCCGGCCGCCGCGCCGGGCGGGGTGAGCCGGGTCCACCAGATGCCGAGGACCAGCAACGGGCAGAACGAGGAGGCCGACACGGCGAACGCGAGTCCCACGGCGTCGGCGACGGGCAGTCCGCCGACCAGGACGCTCGCCGCCAGCGGGACGACCATCGCGAGGACCGTGCCGAGCCTGAAGTGCCGTACTCCGCGCGCCGGGAGGACGTCCTGGGTGATGACCCCGGCGACGGCCATCGTCAGTCCCGACGCGGTGGACAGGAACGCGGCGAAGGCGCCGCCCGCCACCAGCGCACCGAGCAGATCGCCGCCCACCCCGCCGATCATCCGGTCGGGCAGCAGGAGGACGGCCGCGTCGGCGTCGCCGGTGAGGGTGAGTTCGGGGGTGTAGAGGCGGCCGAGGGCGCCGTAGACGGGCGGGAGGAGGTAGAAGGAGCCGATCAGGCCGAGGACGGCGACCGTGGTGCGGCGGGCGGCGACGCCGTGCGGGCTGGTGTAGAAGCGGACGACGACATGCGGCAGGCCCATCGTGCCGAGGAAGGTGGCGAGGATGAGGCCGTACGTCGCGTACAGCGGGCGTTCCTCGCGGCCGGCCGCGAGCGAGGTCGACATGCCGCCGTTGGTGCCCCGGTCGGCGACGGGGACGGTGGCGCCCTTGGCGAAGGTCAGACGGGTACCGCCCGTGATGTGGTGGGTGCCGGCGGGGAGTCGGAGCCGCTCGGCGCGGTGCCGGTGGCCGTCGACCGTGCCGGTGACCGTGACGGTGAGGGGGCGGTCGAGCTTCAGGTCGAGGGTGTCGTCGATGCGGACGACGCGCTGTTCGCGGAAGGTGGCCGGTTCCTCGAAGGCGTGCCGGGGCGCTCCGTCGCTCTGCCAGGCGAGCACCAGGAAGAGCGCGGGCACGAGCAGCGCGGTGAGCTTCAGCCAGTACTGGAAGGCCTGCACGAAGGTGATGCTGCGCATGCCGCCCGCGGCGACGGTGGCGACGACCACCACGGCGACGATGAGTCCGCCCAGCGAGTCGGGGGCGCCGGTGAGGACCGTCAACGTGAGTCCCGCGCCCTGGAGTTGGGGCAGCAGGTAGAGCCAGCCGACCCCGACGACGAAGGCGCCCGCGAGCCGTCGCACACCGTGCGAGGCGAGCCGGGCCTCGGCGAAGTCGGGGAGGGTGTAGGCGCCGGAGCGGCGCAGCGGGGCGGCGACGAACAGCAGCAGGACCAGGTAGCCGGCGGTGTAGCCGACCGGGTACCAGAGCATGTCGGGGCCCTGGACCAGGACCAGGCCCGCGATGCCGAGGAAGGAGGCGGCGGAGAGGTATTCGCCGCTGATGGCGGCGGCGTTGAGGCGGGGGCCGACGGTGCGGGAGGCGACGTAGAAGTCGGAGGTGGTGCGGGAGATGCGCAGGCCGAAGGCGCCGACGAGGACGGTCGCGACGACGACGAGGGCGACCGCCGGTACGGCGTAGCTGGAGTTCACGCGCCTCAGCGGTCCTCTACGAGGCGTACGAAGTCGCGTTCGTTGCGTTCGGCGCGGCGCACGTACCACAGGGCGAGCAGGACGAGCGGGGCGTAGAGGCAGAAGCCGAGGATCAGCCATTCGAGGCGGCGGGCGTGCGGGGTGGCCGCGAAGACCAGGGGCAGTGGGCCGACCAGCAGGCCCAGGACCGCGAACACCGTGAGGGCGGCGCGGAGTTGGGTGCGCATGAGGGAGCGGACGTAGGTGTGGCCGAGGGTGGTCTGTTCGTCGATCTCGGTGCGGGGGCGGGAGTAGCCGGAGGCGCGCCTCGTGCGGCGCGGCGGGCCGGTGACAACGACCCTTCGTTCGGTGGGTTCCTGAGGCACCGTCAGGACCTCCGCATCAGCAGGTCCCGCAGTTCGCGGGTGTGGCGGCGGCTGACCTGGAGTTCCTCGCCGCCGACCAGGACGCTCACCGTCCCGGCGTCCAGGCGGAGTTCGCCGATGTGGCGCAGGGCGACGAGGTAGCGGCGGTGGATGCGGACGAAGCCGCGCGAGCGCCAGCGGTCCTCCAGGGTGGAGACCGGGATGCGGACGAGGTGGCTGCCCCGGTCGGTGTGCAGGCGGGCGTAGTCGCCCTGGGCCTCGACGTGGGTGATGTCGTCGACGGCCACGAAGCGGGTGACACCGCCGAGTTCGACGGCTATGTGGTCGGGGTCGGGTTCGTGCACGGGTATCCGCGGTGCGGCGCCGCCGAGTTCGGCGGCCCGGCGCACGGCCTCCGCGAGCCGTTCCTTGCGGACGGGCTTCAGCACGTAGTCGACCGCCTTGAGGTCGAAGGCCTGGACGGCGAAGTCCTCGTGCGCGGTGACGAAGACGACGAGCGGCGGCTGCGCGAATCCCGTCAGCAGCCGGGCCAGGTCGAGCCCGTCGAGGCCGGGCATCTGGATGTCGAGGAACACGACGTCGATGGCCTCGGGTCCGGCCGGGCCGGACTCCAGGGCGCGGTTGATGCGGCGCAGCGCCTCGGTCGCGTCGCCCGCGCCCTCCGCGCTGCCGATGCGTGGATCGGCGTTCAGCAGATAGAGCAGCTCCTCCAGCGAGGGGCGTTCGTCGTCGACGGCGAGGGCGCGCAGCATGAACGTGGAGTGTAGGAGGAATCCGGACGCCTGGACATGTGCCGGGCGTGGACGTCCGCGCTGGATACAGTGCCCACATGAACAGCAGGACCACTCCGTTCGACGAGCTGGACCGGAAGATCATCAACGCGCTGATGGCGAACGCGCGGACCAGCTTCGCCGAGATCGGCGCGGCGATCGGGCTGTCCGCGACGGCCGTGAAGCGGCGGGTGGACCGGCTGCGGGAGACGGATGTGATCACCGGGTTCACGGCGACCGTGCGGCCGTCCGCGCTGGGCTGGCGCACGGAGGCGTACGTGGAGGTGTACTGCGAGGGGGCCGCGCCCCCCAGGCGGCTCGCGGAGGTGGTGCGCAACCATCCGGAGATCACCGCGGCGATGACGGTGACGGGCGGCGCGGACGCGCTGCTGCATGTGCGGGCCACCGATGTGGATCATTTCGAGGAGGTGCTGGAGCGGATCCGGCAGGAGCCGTTCATCCGGAAGACGATCAGTGTGATGGTGCTGTCCCACCTCCTCCCGGAAAGCCCGGAAGCGGGCGCCACCCACCCCGCGCCGGGCCACGCATCAGACCTGCGCTGACACCGGGAAAGACGCAGCATTCCTGCGCGGACACGCAGCCTTCATCGCTTGTCGCACGTATTGGTCTCTTTCTACCGTGGTGTCAACCCCAGTCGACACCACAGGAAGCGGAGGGACCCCTCTGTGCCCGACACCCGTGTGCGGCGCCGGCGGCGCTTTCTCGTCTGCGAACCCAGACACTTCGCCGTGCAGTACGCGATCAACCCCTGGATGCATCCCGATGCCCAGGTGGACGTCGATCTCGCCCAGGAGCAGTGGCGGACGCTGATCGACACCTACCGCGAGCACGGCCACAGCGTGGAGACCGTGCCCCCGGCGCCCGGTCTCCCGGACATGGTCTTCGCGGCGAACTCGGCGGTCGTCGTCGACGGCCGTGTCTTCGGCTCGCTCTTCCACGCGCCCGAGCGGCGCCCCGAGTCCGACCACTACGACATGTGGTTCAAGGCGGCCGGCTACGACGTCCACCGCCCCGAGTCGGTGAGCGAGGGCGAGGGCGATCTGATCCCCACCGGCCGCTATGTGCTGGCCGGCACCGGGTTCCGCACCACCCGCGAGGCCCATCACGAGGTGCAGGAGTTCTTCGGTGTCCCGGTGATCAGCCTGACGCTGGTGGACCCGTACTTCTACCACCTCGACACGGCGCTGTTCGTCCTCGACGAGGACAACGTCTGCTACTACCCGGAGGCGTTCTCCCCGGGCAGCCGCGAGGTGCTGGCCCGGCTGTTCCCGGACGCGGTGCTCGCGACCCGCGAGGACGCGATGTCGTGGGGCCTCAACTCCGTCTCGGACGGTCTGCACGTCTTCATCGCGCCCCAGGCCGAGGCACTGGCCGCGCGCCTGGCCGAACACGGCTACGTCCCCGTCCCCGTCGACCTGTCGGAGTTCCACAAGGCCGGCGGCGGCATCAAGTGCTGCACCCAGGAGATCCGCTCATGACCGCACCCGCCGGGGCCCGTACCTCCGCCGACCTCATCCGCGCCGAGGAGCCGGTCCTCGCGCACAACTACCACCCGCTGCCCGTGGTCGTCGCCGACGCCGAGGGCGCCTGGGTGCAGGACGTCGAGGGCCGCCGCTACCTCGACATGCTCGCGGGCTACTCGGCCCTCAACTTCGGCCACCGCCACCCCGCGCTGATCGAGGCCGCGCACCGCCAGCTCGACCGACTGACGCTGACCTCGCGCGCCTTCCACAACGACAGGCTGGCCGAATTCGCCGAACGGCTCGCGGAGTTGACCGGCCTCGACATGGTGCTCCCGATGAACACGGGCGCGGAGGCGGTCGAGAGCGGCATCAAGGTGGCCCGCAAATGGGCCTACGACGTCAAGGGCGTCCCCGCCGACCGGGCCACGATCGTCGTCGCGGCGGAGAACTTCCACGGCCGTACGACGACGATCGTCAGCTTCTCCACCGACGAGACGGCGCGGGCGGGCTTCGGTCCCTTCACGCCAGGCTTCCGGATCGTGCCGTACAACGACCTCGCGGCGCTGGAGGCGGCGGTCGACGAGACGACGGCGGCGGTGCTGATCGAGCCGATCCAGGGCGAGGCCGGGGTGATCATCCCGGACCCGGGCTATCTGGCCGGGGTCCGCGAACTCACCACCCGCAAGGGCTGCTTGTTCATCGCGGACGAGATCCAGTCGGGCCTGGGCCGCACCGGCCGTACGCTCGCCGTCGAGCACGAGGGGGTCGTCCCGGACGTGCTGCTGCTCGGCAAGGCGCTCGGCGGCGGCATCGTGCCGGTGTCGGCGGTGGTCGCGCGGCGCGAGGTGCTGGGCGTGCTGCACCCGGGCGAGCACGGGTCGACGTTCGGCGGCAACCCGCTCGCCGCGGCGGTCGGCACGGCGGTCGTCGAACTCCTTGAGACCGGTGAATTCCAGCGCAGGGCGGCCGAGTTGGGTGTCGTCCTGCGGGACGGTCTGACCGAGCTGGTCGGCAAGGGCGTCGTCGGCTTCCGCGCCCGGGGCCTCTGGGCGGGCGTCGATGTCGACCCGGCCATCGGCACCGGCCGCGAGATCAGCGAACGCCTCATGCGGGAAGGCGTGCTGGCGAAGGACACCCACGGCTCCACGATCCGGCTGGCCCCGCCGCTCACCATCACGGCGGACGAACTCCGCTCCGCGGTGGGCGCGTTGGAGCGGGTGCTGACGCGAGGAGCCTGAGGCACAGCGTGGTCGGGACCGGCGCTCGGGCGCCGGTCCCGGCTACCGCTCGACGGCGGGAGCGACGGCGACGGTGTCGGCCAGCGCTGCCTGGGCCAGCAGTCGGCGTGCCAGGTCGCGCGCCTCGTCCGCGGTCAGGGAGGCCCAGAGTCCGGGCTCGCCGCGCACGACCGGGCCCACGTCCAGGGTGACCCGGCTGATCGGCCGCTCCGGGATCGCCAGCAGCAGCCGCTTCACCGCGACCTGCCGCCCGCACGTGGTCACCAACGGCGCCTCCCCCGACATGGGGACCGGCTCCTGCCCTGACCGCATCATCTCGTCCACAACCCTTCTCTGCGTACCCGGCGAGGTATCAGGAGCAGCGCCGGGCGGGCCCGGGTTGTTCCCGGGCCCCCGGGTGAACCCCGGGCGAATTCTCGCCCGCCCGCCGGTCAGAACACGGTCAAGTGACGAGGTGGCGGCCCCGGAGCACTCGTAGGATCACCGGCACCGCCACCTTTTCGTACGACTCCCCCTGGAGGCCCGGCGTGCCCGAGACCGAGCCCGGTCCGACCGCGTCCTCGCCGGGTGCCGCCGCCCGTCGCCGCAGCGTGCTGCTCGCGGCCGGTGCCCTGGTCGCCGTGGCGGCCGTGGTGGGCGGGGTGCTGGCCGCCCGGGGATCCGGCGCGGGCGGGAAAGCCGCCGGGGGTGTCGGGCTGCCGCGCACCACCGTCGAGGTCGCGAGCTCCGGCTGCGGCAGCGGCTGGACGCGTCCGCGCGCGGGACATCAGATCTTCGAGCTGCACAACACGTCGAGCACGGCGGCCGAGGTCTATCTGACCGACGCGCGGACCGGCGCGGTCTACGGCGAGGTCGAGGGGCTGGCGCCGGGCACGGTCCGGCCGCTCGGGGTGACCCTGGGGAACGGCTCGTACGCCTTCAAGTGCCTGCCCGACGACGCCGACGCCGTGACCGGGCCCACCGTGCGGATCACCGGCTCGAAGGTGCGGAGCGGACCGGCCGCCGTGCCGATCACCCAGCAGGAGCTGATCCCGCCGACGCTCGCCTACCAGAAGTGGATCCAGGGCCGGACCGTCGAACTGGCCCGGAAGACCGATGTGTTGAAGGCCGCCGTCGACCGGGGCGATCTCGCGGCGGCACGCCGGGCCTGGCTGCCCGCGCATCTCGTCTACGAGCGGATGGGCGCCGCCTACGGCACGTTCGGCGACTCGGACGGGGCGATCAACGGCACCACGGCGGGGCTCGCGGACGGGGTGCGCGACGCCGGGTTCACCGGGTTCCACCGGGTCGAGTACGGGCTGTGGCACGGCCAGTCGGCGGGCGAGTTGCGCGGACCGGCCGATCGACTCGCCAAGGACGTCCACGCGTTGGAGAGCGACTGGCCCGGCCGGCGGATCGATCCGGCCGACACGGGGCTGCGCGCGCACGAAATCCTGGAGAACACCGTGCAGTTCGAGCTGACCGGCCGCACCGACTACGGCAGCGGTACCAACCTGGCGACCGCCCGCGCCAACCTCGACGGCACCCGGGTGCTGCTCGGCTACCTGGCCCCGCTGCTGAAGACCCGGGACGCGGGCTATGCCGGACTCGGTGTCTGGATGGACCGGGCGCAGCACACCCTGGACGGCTTCGACCACTCCGGGAAGTGGACGCCGCTCGGTCAACTCACCCGTCCCCAGCGGGAGAAGGTCGACGCGGACCTCGGCGGACTGGTCGAGCGGCTGGCCGACGTCGCCGCCCTCACCGACGTACGGAGGACCGCGTGAAGCGCGTGAACGACGTGGGCCGCCGGGGCTTCCTGGCGAGCGCGGCGGCCGTGGCCGGTGCCGGTTTGGTGGCCGCCGACAAGGGCACGGCCTCGGCCGCGACACCGCAGACCAGCAGCCGCATACCCTTCCACGGCCTCCACCAGGCCGGGATCATCACCCCGGCGCAGCGCGCCACGGCGTTCGTCTCCTTCGACACGACCGCCGAGAACCGGGCGGAACTCATCTCTGTGCTGCGGACGTTGACCGACCGGGCGCGTTTCCTGACCGCCGGCGGCAGTCCGGCGGACCTGGGCATCACCGCGCCTCCGGCCGACTCCGGCACGCTGGGCCCGGACCTCCCGGCCGACCGGCTGAGCGTCACGGTCGGGGTCGGCGCCTCGCTCTTCGACGAGCGCTACGGCCTCGCGAAGCTCGCCCCGCGCCGGCTGACCACGATGCCCGCCTTCCCCGACGACGACCTCGACGCCGCGTGGTGCCACGGCGATCTGAGCGTGCAGTTCTGCGCCGACACCTCCGACACGGTGCTGCACGCCCTGCGCGATGTCACCCGGCACACCCGGGGCGGTCTCCAGGTGCGTTGGCGGACGGACGGGTTCATCAGCCCGCCGCGCCCCTCGGGCACCCCGCGCAACCACCTCGGCTTCAAGGACGGCATCGCCAACCCGGAGGTGAGCGACGCCCGCGCCATGAACGACCTCGTGTGGGTGGGGGCGGGCCACGGCGAACCGGCGTGGACGACCGGCGGCAGCTATCAAGTCGTACGCCTGATAAGGATGTTGGTGGAGTTCTGGGACCGGGTCTCGATCACCGAGCAGGAGCGGATGTTCGGCCGCGCCCGCGACACCGGCGCTCCGCTGGACGGCCGGCACGAGAAGGACACGCCGAACTTCGCGCAGGACCCGCAGGGCGATGTGATCCCGCTCGACAGCCACATCCGGCTCGCCAACCCGCGCACCACACAGAGCGCCGACCAGCGCATCCTGCGGCGCGGCTACAACTACGACCGGGGCACGGACAGCAACGGCAACCTCGACATGGGCCTGCTGTTCTGCTGCTACCAGCAGGACCTGGCCCGGCAGTTCGAGACCGTGCAGAAGCGCCTGGCCGGTGAGCCGCTGGTCGACTACGTCTCGCCGTACGGCGGCGGCTACTTCTTCGCGCTGCCCGGGGTGCGTGACACCGCCGACTGGCTGGGGCGGACCCTGCTGACCTGAGAGCACGGTCAAGAACAGGCCAACAGACCATGAGAAATTCCTGACCGGGCGTTCGCTCCCGCGTCATTGCCGCTCTCCCGCCCCGCCGTCACGCTTGCCGAGGCTACGGCCGTAGGCGTCACGGTCATGGGTGGCGTGGCAGTGAGAAGAGTGCTCCCGGAAGGCGAGACAGCATGATCGGCACAGGAAGAATCCCAGGCGCGCGGCGCGGGTTGACCCGTCTGGGCGCCCTGCTCGGCGCGGCGGCGCTGGCCACGGCGGGCGGGGTCGTCCCGGCGGCGGCGAACTCCGGCGGCCACCAGCCCTCCGGCAGCGGCCGTACGGCCACCCCGATCAAGCATGTGGTGGTGCTCTACGACGAGAACATCTCCTTCGACCACTACTTCGCCACCTACCCGCAGGCCGCCAACACCGACGGCACGAAGTTCAAGGCCGCCGCGCACACGCCGAAGGCCGACAACCTGCTCAACGCCGGGCTGCTGAAGAAGAACCCGAACCTCTACACGCCCACCCGGCTGAGCAGTTCGCAGGTGATGACCTGCGACCAGAACCACTCCTACGGCCCCGAGCAGTACGCGGCCGACGGCGGCAAGGCCGACAAGTACGTCGAGAACACCGAGGTCAACAAGTGCACCGGCCTGTTCGGTGAACCCGGCCTGGTGATGGACTACTACGACGGCAACACCGTCACGGGCATGTGGAACTACGCCCAGCAGTTCGCGCTGAACGACCACTCCTTCAGCTCGACCTTCGGTCCCTCCACGCCCGGCGCGCTGAACCTGATCTCCGGTCAGACGCACGGGGTCATATCCGTCGACCCGGCCTCCGGCACCGAGAACCCGAAGCAGACGACGACCCCGGACTCGTACGCCGTGGTCTCCCCGAACGCCAAGGGGGTCGGCACAGTCATCAACGACCCCGACCCGGCCTTCGACGACTGCTCGGACAAGGACCACACCGCGACCAGCGCGCTCGCGGTGATGCAGGGCAAGAACATCGGTGACCTGCTCAACTCCAAGGGCGTCAGCTGGGGTTGGTTCCAGGGCGGCTTCCGGCCGAGCACCGCGTGGGACGGCAAGAGCGGCGACTACGCCAAGTGCGGCGGCACCACCCACACCAATGTCGGCGGCGCGGCCTCCGAGGACTACAGCCCGCACCACTCGCCGTTCGAGTACTACAGGTCGACGTCCAACCCGCACCACCTGGCCCCGAAGTCGGTCGCCGAGATCGGCCACAACGGCCGGGCGAACCACAACTACGACCTGACGGACTTCGACGCGGCGCTGAAGGCCGACAGCCTGCCCGCCGTGAGCTTCCTGAAGGCGGCCGAGTACCAGGACGGGCACGCCGGCTACTCGGACCCGGCCGACGAGCAGAACTTCCTGATCAAGGAGATCAACGCGATCCAGAAGTCGCCCGAGTGGAAGTCGACGGCGGTCGTCATCGCCTACGACGACTCCGACGGCTGGTACGACCACGTGACCTCCAAGGTGCTCAACGGCTCCAAGGACTCCACGGTCGGCTCCAACGGCAAGGCCACCGACAGCCCGGCCTGCCAGTCCGGCCCGGCGGCCAAGGGCGGCTACGCGGACCGCTGCGGCCCCGGCACCCGGCAGCCGCTGCTGGTCATCTCGCCGTACAGCAGGGTGAACACGATCGACCACACGCCCACCGAGCAGGCGTCGATCACCCGGTTCATCGAGGACAACTGGCACACCGGCCGGATCGGTGACGCGTCCTTCGACCAGCGGGCCGGCAGCCTGTCCGGGATGTTCGACTTCAAGCACCCGAACGACAAGCAGGTGCTGCTGAACACGAACGGCTCCGTGCAGTCGGTGCGGCGGATCCCGCACTACTCGCAGACGTCGTCGACGGCCACCACGGCCCCGTACCCGGCGTACATCCAGGACCTGAAGGCGCAGAACGTCGCCGCGGGCGGCACCGCCTCCGACACCCCGGCCATCGCGATCGGCGCGGGCCTGGTCACCGCCGCGGGCATGACCACCGCGTTCGCGCTGCGCCGCCGCAGGGCGCGCCCCGCCTCCGTGTAACTCCGGGCGGAACACGGGCAGTTGATCCGTCCCGAGGGCGGCGAGGAATTCCTCCTCGCCGCCCTCGGCCGTGTCGGCGGCGCGCTGATCGCGAGCGGTTCCACGCGGCGGCGGCTGCCTCTACACTGGCAGCCACGAGATGCCGGGTGACCTGCGAGAACAGATCGGTCGAGCCGACCCGCCGGAGTGAGGAGCGACCCCCCTTTGTTCTACTACCTCTTGAAATACGTCATTCTGGGTCCCTTGCTCAGACTCGTCTTCCGGCCCCGTATCGAGGGCCTCGACCACATACCGGAGTCGGGCCCGGCGATCGTCGCCGGGAACCATCTCTCCTTCTCGGACCACTTCCTGATGCCCGCGGTCCTCAAGCGCCGGATCACCTTCCTGGCCAAGGCCGAGTACTTCACCGGTCCCGGCATCAGGGGCCGTCTCACCGCGACCTTCTTCCGCAGCGCGGGCCAGATCCCGGTCGACCGCTCCGGCAAGGAGGCGGGCCAGGCCGCGATCCGCGAGGGCCTCGGCGTCCTCGGCAAGGGCGAGCTGCTCGGCATCTACCCGGAGGGCACCCGCTCGCACGACGGCCGCCTCTACAAGGGCAAGGTCGGCGTGGCGTCCATGGCGCTGCGGGCCCGGGTGCCCGTCATCCCCTGCGCGATGATCGGCACCTTCGAGGCGCAGCCGCCCGGCAAGGTCATCCCGAACGTCCACCCGGTGACCATCCGCTTCGGCGAGCCCCTCGACTTCTCCCGCTACGAGGGCATGGAGAACGAGAAGGCCATCCTGCGCGCGGTCACCGACGAGATCATGTACGCGATCCTGATGCTCTCCGAGCAGGAGTACGTCGACCAGTACGCGGCCGTCGTCAAGGCGGAACAGGCGGCTGCCGCGAAGGAACGCAAGTTCCCGCGCCTGCCGCTGAGTTGAGGGCCCGCAGGCACAGGACATGACGAGGGGCGGCCGGTTCAGAACCGGCCGCCCCAAGTCATCCACTGCTGCTGCCGGTTACGGCACCGGCGTCGCGTGCGGGGTGCACGTCACGTCGGACTTGTCCAGCTGCCCGGTCAACAGGTAGGTGTCGACACGGGAGTTGATGCACGGGTTGACCAGACCGGTCACACCGTGGGAGCCCGCGTCCTTCTCGGTGATCAGGCGGGAGCCCTTGAAGCGCTGGTGCAGTACGACGGCACCCTCGTACGGTGTCGCCGCGTCACGCTGCGACTGCACGATGAGCACCGGCGGCAGGCCCTTGCCGGTCCGTACCTCGACCGGGGACTGCTGCTTGACCGGCCAGGTGGCGCAGGGCAGGTTCATCCAGGCGTTGGACCAGGTCAGGAACGGGTACTTCTTGTTGAGCTCCGTGTTGTCCTTGTCCCACTTCGCCCAGCTGGTCGGCCACTTGGCGTCGGTGCACTCGACGGCCGTGTAGACGGCGTTGCCGTTCTCCGAGGTGATGTTGCCCGCGGTGTCCGACATGTCGGGGGAGGCCGCGTCGATCAGCGGCTGGGGGTCACCGGCGAAGTACTTGCTGAACGCGGTGGCGACCGGCACCCACGAGGAGTCGTAGTACGGGGCGCCCTGGAAGAAGCCGAGCAGTTCGGCCGGGCCGACGACCCCGCCGAGCGGGCTCTTCTTGGCGGTGGCCCGCAGCTGGAGCCACTTGGCCTGTACGGCGGCGCGCGTGGTGCCCAGGTGGAAGGCCGCGTCGTTCTTCGCGACCCAGTCCTCCCAGTCCTTCCAGCGGCCCTCGAAGGCGACGTCCTGGCCGAGGTTGGCCTCGTACCAGATGTTGTCGCGCGCCGGGTTGACGACGCTGTCGACGATCATGCGGCGGACGTGCGACGGGAACAGGGTGCCGTAGACCGCGCCGAGGTAGGTGCCGTAGGAGACGCCCAGGTAGTTGAGCTTCTTCTCGCCGAGGGCGGCGCGGATGACGTCGAGGTCGCGCGCGGTGTTCGGCGTGGTCATCTGCGCGAGCATGGTGCGGCCGGTGCGCGCGGCGCAGCCGTCCGCGTACTCACGGGCCAGCTTGCGCTGGGCGTTCTTGTCGGCGGTGGAGTCCGGTACCGGGTCCGCCTTGGGCGCCTTCACGAACTCCTGCGGGTCGATGCAGGAGATGGGCGCCGAGTGGCCGACACCGCGCGGGTCGAAGCCCACGAAGTCGTACGCCTTGGACGTGTTGACCCACAGCGGGTTCTTGTTGACGATCCGCAGCGGGAAGCGCATGCCGGAGCCGCCGGGTCCGCCGGGGTTGTAGACGAGCGCGCCCTGGCGCTCCGCCGCGGTGCCGGTGCTCACCACACGGTCGACGGCGAGCTTGATCTTCTTGCCGTTGGGCTTGGTGTAGTCGATCGGCACGGTCACCCAGCCGCACTGGACCGGCTTCGCGAAGCCCCAGTCGGCGGGGCAGTCCTGCCAGTCGATCCCGGCCTTGGCGGCGCGGGCGGCGGCGAGCGCGGCGCCCTGGGCCGCCGCACGGTCCTGCCCGTGACCCGCGGTCTGGTTGGTCTGGGCGGTGGCCGTGGGTGCCACCACGGCGCCGGCTATCAGAGCCGCCGCGGCGAACCCGGCCGAGCCGAACGCGGTGACGCGGCTCCTCGGTCTGATGAACCTCAAGTGGGCCCCTCCCCGTACATAGTTGCGAAATGGTCTCGGGGGATCCTCCCGGCTGTGAGGTGTCTGAGGACAGAGGCGGTTGACCTTCTTTACCAATCCGATAAGCGGAAACCGGCGTACCGCTCAGCGGATACTCACCGGAGCGAGACCAATGCCTCGTCCAGCACGCGCCGCAACCGCAGCCCGTCCGCCGCGACCGCCGTCACCAGCACCGCGGGCCCGGCCAGCGGCGCCAGCGTCGCACACTCCCCCAGCATCCGCGCCGCAGGCGGCTCCTGGGTGAACTCCGGCCGTACGAGGATGAGTTGACCCACCGCGCGCTGCCCCGCGAGGACGGCGGGCCCGTCCCAGCCGCCGGGCGCTCCGGGACCGCAGGCCAACTCCTGGTCCAGCACGGTGCGTCCGTCGATCCGCAGCGTAAGACGGCTGGTGAGCCGCCCGGGTTCCTCCCCCACCCGTCCGAGCACCTGCTCCTCGCGCAGCACGAGCCGGGCGGAGCCGGCGAGGTCGACCCGGGTGGTGACCCGCAGATCGCTTCCGCACACGGAGATCAACTGCTCGGGCAGCCAATCCAGTTCACCCCCCTCGCCGACGCTGAGCCGCACGCCGTACCGCGACTCGCCCTTTGTCTGGCCGGGCAGCGCGATGGTGGCGGCGGCCGACCCGACCCGCAACCGCGCCCCGCGCTCCACCTCGGCCTCGACGGCGAAGTGGTCCCCGCCGAGCGGCCCGCTCATCGCCCCGACGAGCATCACCCGGGCCTCGGAGCCGGACGCACGGGTCCGGCGCAGCGCGAGCGGCCCGTCCCCCTCCAGCACGGGCAGTTCGGTGCCACCACGCCCGTCGGCCCGGGCCACGATCCTCGCGGTGGCCCGGACGCCGGTCGCGATCACGCGGTCCACGCGGCGAGTTGCGCCCGCACCCAGGCGGCTACGTCGGCGACCCCGGTCTCGGTCCGCAACGACTGGAGGACGACGGGCAGTTCGGCCCGCTGAGCCTTGGCGTCGGCAGCCATCCGCCCCAGATCGGAGCCCACATAGGGCGCGAGGTCGGTCTTGTTGACGACGAGCAGATCAGCGGTGGTCACGCCGGGCCCGCCCTTGCGCGGGATGTCGTCCCCGCCGGCGACGTCGATGACGAAGATCTGCGCGTCGACGAGCCCCTTGGAGAAGGTGGCGGTGAGGTTGTCCCCACCGGACTCGACCAGGATCAGGTCCAGCGGGCCGACCTCGTCCTCCAGATCCTCGACCGCTTCCAGGTTGGCGGAGATGTCGTCCCTGATCGCGGTGTGCGGGCAGGCCCCCGTCTCCACGGCGGCGATCCGCTCGGGCGGCAACACGGCCTCCCGCAACAGGAATTCGGCGTCCTCGCGGGTGTAGATGTCGTTCGTGACGACGGCGAGGGAGAGCTCCTCGCGCAGGGCCCGGCAGAGCGCGGCGACGGTGGCGGTCTTGCCGGACCCGACAGGCCCGCCGAGGCCGATCCGCAGGGCCCGCCGGCTGCCGTCGGAGCGACGGGCGTCGGCGCCGACGGCGGCGGGGCCGTCGTGGGTGTGGTCGAGGTGCATGAGAGCGGCTCCTTACGTATGTCTACTGTGCTGATGGATCCGGCGCCTTTTCATCCGGGCCTGTGTCTCTCAGCCCGTCCGGCGTTTGAGGACGAGGCCCCTTCAGGGCCGACCGGGGGTCCGGGGGCGGAGCCCCCGGCAACGGCGCGTACACCACCGGTCAGGACGCGAACAACCGCACAGCCCGAGCCGCATGCGCCTCCGCCCCGATCTCCAGCAACGGCGCCGAGCAGCACGGCAGTTCACCGACCCCGCCGGACACCGCCCGCCGCCCCGCCTCCACCGCCCGGTCCACGACGAGGTCCACCTCCGGCGCCAGCCGCGCCAGTACCGCCGTGGCGTCGAACGGATCAAGACTGAGCAACCGCACCGTCGCGGACGCGGGCCCGCTCACACTCTCGTAGGCCGCGCAGTACGCGGCGTCCTCAGCCCCCAGACCGGCCGCCCGGGCCACCAGCCCCAGTACCACCGGCTGATGCGCCCCCTTCGGGAACTCCCGCGCCAGGGCGTCGAGTTCACCGGAGGGCCAGGTGGCCCGCGCGGCCCGCGTCAACTGCCGCCCGAGCTTGCGCGCGGCGGCCCGCAGGGCGGGCGAGGGCGTCCGCGCGTCCGCCGCCGCGTCCAACTCCACCGGGTCGAGACCGAGTACGGCCGCCGCGGCCAGCGAGGCGGACACCAGACCGGCGGTGTGCAGCCGCCCCCGGCAGAACTCCCCGAGGCTCGCCGCCCCGGTGACCCGTCCGGCCCTGACGGCCGCCTCCGCCCCGCCGGAGTGCGCGTGCCCGCCCGCGGGGAAGCGCCCGTCGGCGAGGACCAGCAATGCTCCCCTGGACATCAGAAGAGGAAGTACCGCTGGGCCATGGGCAGTTCGGCCGCCGGAGTGGCCTCCACCAGCTCGCCGTCGATGTGCACGGCGAAGCTGTCGGGGTCCACCCGTACCCGCGGCCGGGCGTCGTTCTCCCGCATGTCCGCCTTGGTCACCCCACGCGTGGACTCGATGGCCACGAACTTCTTGCCGAGGTCGAGCCGGTCGGGCAGCCCGTCCTCGATCGCCAACGGGGCGACGAAGTTGAAGGAGTTGGCGGCCGGTGCCCGTCCGATCGCGCCGAACATCGGGCGCGGCAGGATCGGCTGCGGAGTCGGGATGGACGCGTTCGCGTCGCCCATCTGCGCGTAGGCGATCTGCCCGCCCTTGATGACGAGATGCGGTTTGACGCCGAAGAACGCCGGTTCCCACAGCACGAGGTCGGCGAGCTTGCCGGTCTCGACCGAGCCGACCTCGCGGGCGAGGCCCTGCGCGAGGGCGGGGTTGATCGTGTACTTGGCGACATAGCGCCGTACGCGATGGTTGTCCGCGCGGCCGTCGCCCGGCAGGGCGCCGCGCCGCCGCTTCATCACGTGGGCCGTCTGCCAGGTCCGCAGGATCACCTCGCCCACCCGGCCCATGGCCTGGGCGTCGGAGGAGATGATCGAGATGGCGCCGAGGTCGTGCAGGATGTCCTCCGCGCCGATGGTGGAGGGGCGGATGCGGGACTCGGCGAAGGCCAGGTCCTCGGGGACGGCCGGGTTGAGGTGGTGGCAGACCATCAGCATGTCGAGGTGTTCCTCGGCGGTGTTGACGGTGTAGGGCCGGGTCGGGTTGGTGGAGCTGGGCAGCACGTGCGGCTCGGAGACCACGGTCATGATGTCGGGCGCGTGCCCGCCGCCCGCGCCCTCGGTGTGGTAGGCGTGGATGCCGCGTCCGGCGATGGCGGCGAGGGTGTCGCCGACGAACCCGGCCTCGTTCAACGTGTCGGTGTGGATGGCGACCTGGACGCCCGTGCGGTCGGCGACGGTGAGCGAGGCGTCGATGACGGCGGGGGTCGAGCCCCAGTCCTCGTGCAGCTTCAGTCCGAGTGCTCCCCCTCGGATCTGGGACAGCATCGCCTCGTGCGAGACGGTGTTGCCCTTGCCGAGGAAGCCGATGTTGAGCGGGTACTGCTCCATCGCGGCCATCATCCGGGCGAGGTGCCAGGGTCCGGGGGTGACGGTGGTCGCCTTGGAGCCCTCGGCCGGTCCGGTGCCGCCGCCGACCAGCGTGGTCACCCCGGCGGACAGCGCCTCGTCGGCGATCTGCGGGCAGATGAAGTGGACGTGCGCGTCGACGGCGCCGGCCGTGAGGATGCGTCCGTTGCCGGCGATGATCTCGGTCTCGGGGCCGATCACCAGGTCGGGGTGGACGCCGTCCATGGTGTCGGGGTTGCCGGCCTTGCCGATGCCGGTGATCCGGCCGTCGCGGATGCCGACGTCGGCCTTGACGATGCCCCAGTGGTCGATGATCACGGCACCGGTGACGACGGTGTCGGGAGTGCCCTCGGCGCGCGTGGCACGGGCCTGGCCCATCGACTCGCGGATGACCTTGCCGCCGCCGAACACGGCCTCGTCACCGGCGAGTCCGGGACCGCCGGAGCGGTCCTCCTCGATCTCGATGAGGAGGTCGGTGTCGGCGAGCCGGACGCGGTCGCCGGTGGTCGGTCCGAACAGGTCGGCGTAGGCGGCGCGGGAGATCTCAGGCATCGAGGGCACCTCCGGTCTCCCCGCGCAGTCCGGGTACGACACGGGCGCCGGCCAGCGGGACGAGCTCGACGTCGACGGGGATCCCCGGCTCGAAGCGCACGGCCGTTCCGGCGGCGACGTTGAGCCGCTTGCCGCGCGCGGCGGCGCGGTCGAATTCGAGCCCCGGGTTGGCCTCGGCGAAGTGGTAGTGGGAGCCGACCTGGACGGGTCGGTCGGCGGCGTTGAGGACGGTCATCGCGGTGACCTCGCGGCCCGCGTTGTAGACGATCGGGTCGTCCGCGAACAGGATCTCGCCGGGAATCATCGAGGCCTCCTACACGATCGGGTCGTGGACGGTGACGAGCTTGGTGCCGTCCGGGAAGGTCGCCTCGACCTGTACGTCGTGGATCATCTCGGGGATGCCCTCCATGACGTCCTCCCTGGTGAGCAGCTTGCGCCCGGAGGACATCAGCTCGGCGACGGTACGGCCGTCGCGGGCGCCTTCGAGGATGTGCGACGTGATGAGGGCGACCGCCTCGGGGTGGTTGAGCCTCAGACCACGGGCGCGGCGCTTCTCGGCCACGTCGGCCGCCACATGGATCAGCAGCCTCTCTTGCTCGTGCGGGGTCAGTTGCACGCTCCCACCTCACAGTCCTCGCTCCGGACCGTGCGGGGTCCGGTTGCCGCAGCCCCCGGTCGACATCGCTGGTGGCGTGGATCGGCAGGCTAGTTGGACCGGGTTTCAAGCAAGTTAACCGAGCTGTGATCAGGACAATCGGATCTACGCCCGTAGAGCCGGCCGCCGATCTGTCGACTTCTCGATCTGTCGCCCTGTCTCCCTGTTGCCTCGCGGCTAGGAGGGGTTCGGCCCCCGGTGCTCCGCCGCGATGCCGAAGCGCCGGTGTTCGCGGGGAGCGGACGCGACCTCGCGGACCTGCGAGACGGAGCTGATCACCTGTTCGTCGGCGTTCGCGGCCAGCTTGTCGAGTTCGTCGAGCCGCTCCAGGTCGGCGGCGGAGACGAGCGCGACCAGGGGCTTGCCGTGCCGGGTCACGACGACGCGCTCACCGCCGTACACCACCCGGTTGATCAGGTCGGCGAGCTCAGCCCTGGCTTGCGTCACCGGAATCTCGTAGGCCATAGCCCCATCATAACGTCATGTACGTCCTGTACATTTCTTACAGATGCCGAAGGAGGGGTACCCATGACCCGACCGTTCGCCCGCCACGTCCTGCCCGAATTCACCGAGCGCACCAGTTCCGGGCACCGGACGCTCGACCCGTACTCGAAGCTGCTGGAGGAGCGGATCGTCTTCCTCGGGACACCGATCGACGACATCGCGGCGAACGATGTGATGGCCCAGTTCATGCACCTGGAGTACCTGGCACCGGACCGGGACATCTCGCTGTACATCAACTCGCCCGGTGGCTCCTTCACCGCGATGTCGGCGATCTACGACACGCTGCGGTACGTCACCTGCGACGTGGAGACGGTCTGCCTCGGCCGGGCCGGCACCAGCGCGGCGGTGCTGCTGGCGGCGGGCACCCCGGGCAAGCGGGCGACGCTGCCGGGCGCGCGGATGGAACTGCGTCAGCCCTCGCTGCCCGAGCCGATCCACGGACAGACGAGTGATCTCGCCATCCAGGCCGAGGAGTTGGCGCGCACCCGGTCCCAACTGGAGGCCGTGCTCGCGCTGCACACGGGCCGGACGGCGGAGCAGGTCGGCGCGGACATCGAGCGGGACCTGCTCATGGACGCCCGACAAGCCCTGGAATACGGGCTGGTGGACCGGATCGTGGCGACCCGCAAGACCTCGTTCACCGAGCCGGGCGGGGAGTGAGCCGCGAATGCTGCCGCCGGAGCTGCCGCCGCTGCCCGCGCTGACGCGTGCCGAGGGCGAGTTGATCGACCGTTATCTGGACGTGGCCGACCTGCTGGGCCGGATCAACCCGGCGCACCACGGGGACACCTATCGCGGACTGCGGGCCGCCCAGGCGCTGGTGGCCAAGGCCACCGAGCTGCGGGACGCGCTGGCGCTGATGCACCAGCGGGGCGAGACCGAACTGCACGCGCCCACCCTCGCGCGGGCGCTGCGCGTGCTGGACGGCGAGCGCCGCACGGCCCGCGTCACCATCCCCGCGCCCTCCGACAGTTGACGGACCCGCGGCCGTCCAAAGCGGGGTCGAAACGGGCCGAACGGCGTACCCCCGATCGGTGGAGTCGCCGCTCCGCCCATGCGGCCGTCCGGCCTGCGCACCACGCGTAGGCGGAGGGCGGGGCGAGGTGTTCCGGTGCTGGTCCGAGGGCTGCGCGCCCTCGACACGCCTTCGAACACCGCTGCGTTCACCCGAACGGGTGGGTGGTGAGTAACCCCACAAATCCCCGATTCCGTTGGGCTTTTCGGACATTCATAGGTGAAGATCCCTGTCTGACGACAAGACCCCGCCGCAGCGGCGGGGCGATCCGGGCGGACGCCGAGTCCTGCCGCCGCCCGGATGACAGGTCGACAGGATTGCATCGGCAGGAGTGGAGGACCCAAGCACGACGGGTCGCCGGGACGGTCACGCCATGACCGGGTCGAGCAGCCCTTGGGGTGAAGCCGCGAGTGTGCGGCCGGGCAACTTCGCCAGCCCGAATCCGACAGGTCATCCTTCACAGGCGGCTGACGAAGGGTTGCGCATGACTGCGCTCAATCGTGTCCCGTCGCTGATGGTCCGGGCCGGTACGGCTTCGGCCTTCGCCATCGCCGCCGTGGGCGGTTCCGTCGTGATCCCCGGTGTCGCCTCCGACGCCGCGGCGGCGACACCCGCGACGAAGGCACTCCAGGTCGCGGCGTCCAAGAAGGGCGCCCCGTACAGGTACGGGGCCACCGGACCGGGCCGCTTCGACTGCTCCGGGCTCACGCTGTACTCGTACAAGAAGGCGGGCAAGAAGCTGCCCCGTACGGCGGCCCAGCAGTACAACAAGACCCACCACATCTCGGCCGGGAGCCGCAAGGCCGGGGATCTGGTCTTCTTCCACTCGGGCTCCAGCGTCTACCACGTCGGCATCTACGCCGGCGGCGGGAAGATCTGGCATGCCCCGAAGACCGGGGACGTGGTGCGGTTGCAGAAGATCTGGACCAAGAGCGTCTGGTACGGCCGGGTCAGCTGACCCGCGTCGAAAACTCCCGAGGGGGTGGCGGTCTCCTGACGGACCGCCACCCCCTCGGGTGTACCGGCGCACTCAACACCTCGTGCTACGGCTCCTGTTGGCCCGCCGCGGTGACCGGCCGGGCCGGGACCGTCCAGGGCACTTCGATGGAGACCGTCTTGCCGCCCTCCAGGGTGGGCCTGACCCTGAGCCTGCCGCCGCACTCCGCGGTCAGCCAGCGGATGATGACCATGCCCCGGCCGTTGTCCTGCTGGACGGCGGCCGGCAGGCGTTTCGGGAAGCGGGGATGGCTGTCGGTGACGCCGATGCGCAGCTGTTCGTCCCGCTCCAGCTCGATGTCCACCGTGAAGGTGGGCGACTGTCCGAAGGTGTGCTGCACGGCGTTGGTGGCCAGTTCGGACACGATGAGGCGGATGGTGTCGGCGACCTCCGTGTCCGCCGGCAGTCCCCATTCCACGAGGGTCCCGACCACGTAGGAGCGGGCGGTGGAGACCGAGGCGGGATCGCTCGGCAGAGTGACGGATGCTTCCAGATGGTCTGCCATGGCGCGGTCGTCCCTTTCCCGCGGGACCGGTGTCCGACACGGAGCGGATGGTTCGAGTACGGTCCCGGACTGGTGCTTCTTCGCCAGACTGCCATTACCGCGTCGCCAACGGTGCCGATCCACCAAGATATGCATATATCTGTCGCTCAAAGCGGTGAACTCTGCGAACCCAGACTCTATTTGGGCGGCTCGGAAGGAGTAAGGAGAAACCCATGCAGTACGGTCCCGCGGTGCGCCGCCGGAAACTGGGCGCCGAACTCCGCGCGCTGCGTGCGGACGCGGGGCTCACCAGCGGTGAGGCGGCCCGGCTGGTCGGCTGGCACCAGTCGAAGGTGAGCCGCATCGAGACCGGCGCGAGTGGCGTGAAACCGCCGGACGTCCGCTTACTCCTGGACGCCTACCAGGTCGGCGACACGCACCTGCGGGACATGCTGCTCGTACTGGCGGGCTCCGAGGACGGGGGCGGTCGGCACCACTGGTGGCACGCCTACCGCGGGGTGCTGCCGCCCGCCTACCGGGACTTCATCAGCCTGGAGTCACAGGCCAGCACGATCCGCACCCTGGAGACCTCGGTGGTCCCCGGACTGCTCCAGACCCCCGAGTACGCGCGGGCGGTGACCCGGGCCGCCGTGGGCGGCCTCGACGACGAGGGGCCGGAGCGGCTCGACGCGCTGGTGCAGGTGCGGCTGGCCCGGCAGGACATCCTGCGGGCGGATCCGCCGCTGGAGCTGAGCGTGGTCCTCGACGAGGCGGTGGTACGCCGGGAGGTCGGCGGGCCGGGTGTGATGGCACGCCAGCTGACACGGCTCGCGGAGGCGGCCCGGCTGCCCCAAGTCAGGCTTCAGATCTTGCCGTTCGCCGCAGGAGCACACATCGGCATCACCGGGCCTTTCGTTATCTTCTCCTTTCCGAGCACTTCCGATCTGGACGTGGTTGTTCTCGACCACTTGACGAGTAGCCTCTACCTCGAACGGAAAGAAGACCTAGAGGCCTACAGCGAGGCCTTCAACACCCTTCAGTTCCACGCCCTTTCGCCCGAGGACTCGTTGGACTACATCGCCGGGATAGGTGACGGCGCGTAAGGAGGCACCATGTCTGCACTGCCTCGGAACGTACCTTCCAGTACCGATCTGTCCGGCGTGCGGTGGCTGCGCAGCAGCTACAGCACGGGAGCCAACAACTGCGTCGAGGCGGCCCGCCCGCACTCAGGCCCCCGCGCGGGGCTGCTCGCCGTACGCGACTCCAAGGACCCGCAGGGACCCGCTCTGCTCTTCTCCCCCGAGAGCTGGACGGGATTCCTCGGCGCCTTCCACTGACCGGTTCCCCCCGTCAGCGACGCACGACCGTGTCACGCCGACTCATGGTCGCGTCTCGCCGATCACACGTACAGCGCGTTCGATCTCGGCCCCGGAGAGGTCCGCTCGGGCGGTCAGCCTGAGCCGTGAGATGCCGTCGGGCACGGAAGGAGGACGGAAGCAGCCCACGGCCAGCCCTGCCGTACGGCAGTCGGCCGCCCATTGCACGGCCGCCTCCGGGGACGGTGCCCGCACCGACACCACCGCGGCGTCCGGACGTACCGCTTCCAGACCCGCGGCGGTGAACCGTGCGTGCAGTTCACTCGCCACGGCGCGCGCCCGGGCGGCCCGCTCGGGCTCGCGCCGCAGCAGGGTGAGCGCCGCCAGCGCCGCCCCCGCGGCGGCCGGCGCCAGGCCGGTGTCGAAGATGAACGTCCGTGCCGCGTTGACCAGATGGTCGATCACCCGGGCCGGACCGAGCACGGCCCCGCCCTGACTGCCCAGCGACTTGGACAGGGTGACCGTCACGACCACGTCCTCGGCCCCCGCGAGCCCCGCCGCGTACGGCACCCCGCGCCCGCCCTCGCCCAGCACCCCGAGCCCGTGCGCGTCGTCGAGCAGCAGCCCCGCCCCGAACTCCCGGCCCGCCTCGGCGAGCGCCTCGACCGGAGCCGCGTCCCCGTCCACCGAGAACACCGAGTCGGAGACGACCACGGCCGGCCCGTCGTGCGTCCGCAGCGCCTTGCGCACCCCCTCCGGGTCCCCGTGTCCTACGACCTGGGTGGCGCCCCGGGCCAGCCGGCAGCCGTCGATCAGGGAGGCGTGGTTGCCCGCGTCGGAGACGATCAGCGAACCGTGCGGCGCGAGCGTGGTGACCGCGGCGAGGTTGGCCGCGTAGCCGGAGGAGAAGACGAGGGCCGCCTCGAAGCCGGTGAACTCGGCCAGTTCGCGCTCCAGCCGCGTGTGCAGCTCGGTCGTACCGGTGACGAGCCGCGACCCGGTTGCCCCGCCGCCCCAGGTCCGGGCCGCCGCCGCGGCCCCCTCGACGACCTCGGGGTGGTGGGCGAGCCCCAGGTAGTCGTTGCTCGCGAGATCGAGGAGCGGGGAGTCGGCGGGGCGCGGGCGCAGGGTCCGTACGAGCCCGGCGCGGCGGCGCAGCTCCGCCTGGTCGTCGATCCAGCCGAACGCCATGGTTCCTCCGGGGCTTTTGTAGGCAGTGCACAGACACTAATCGGACGACCGGTCGCCCATGGTGTGGTGATACCCACACCCCCAGGGCCATGTCTTGTGCAATCTCTCCTTGGCCGCGAGCGGTCCCGTAGGACAGGATCGGGCCTCATGGACCTGCTGAACACGCTCGTGGACAAGGGGCTTCGGCGCGAGCTGCCGACCCGCGCCGAAGCACTCGCCGTCCTCGCCACCTCCGACGACGACCTGCTGGACGTCGTGGCCGCGGCCGGAAAGGTGCGGCGGCACTGGTTCGGGCGACGGGTGAAGCTCAACTACCTCGTCAACCTCAAGTCCGGCCTGTGCCCCGAGGACTGCTCGTACTGCTCGCAGCGGCTCGGCTCCAAGGCCGACATCCTGAAGTACACCTGGCTGAAACCCGACGACGCCTCGAAGGCCGCGGCGGCCGGGGTGGCGGGTGGCGCCAAGCGGGTCTGCCTGGTGGCCTCCGGCCGGGGCCCGACCGACCGGGACGTGGACCGGGTCGCGGGCACCATCAAGGCGATCAAGGACCAGAACGAGGGCGTCGAGGTGTGCGCCTGCCTCGGCCTGCTCTCCGACGGCCAGGCCGACCGGCTGCGCGAGGCGGGCGCGGACGCCTACAACCACAACCTGAACACCTCCGAGTCGACGTACGGCGACATCACGACCACGCACACCTACGCCGACCGCGTCGACACCGTGCAGAAGGCGCACGCGGCGGGCCTCTCCGCCTGCTCCGGCCTGATCGCCGGGATGGGTGAGAGCGACGAGGACCTGGTCGACGTCGTTTTCTCGCTGCGCGACCTGGACCCGGACTCGGTGCCGGTGAACTTCCTGATCCCGATGGAGGGCACCCCGCTCGAAACGGAGTGGCACCTCACCCCGCAGCGGTGTCTGCGCATCCTCGCGATGGTGCGGTTCGTGTGCCCGGACGTCGAGGTGCGTATCGCGGGCGGGCGTGAGGTGCATCTGCGCACGATGCAGCCGCTGGCCCTGAACCTCGCCAACTCGATCTTCCTCGGCGACTACCTGACGTCCGAGGGCCAGGCCGGTCACGCCGACCTGGAGATGATCGCGGACGCCGGTTTCGAGGTGGAGGGCGCGGGCGAGGTGACGCTGCCGCAGCACCGGGCGACGGTGGCGGCGGGCGGCTGCGGGTCGCACGAGGACGCCGGGTGCGGCGGGGGCTGCGGCGGCCACGAGGGCGCCGGAGTCTGCGGTTCCGCACCCGCCGCCGCGCCTACGGCCACCCCCGCGCCGCAGGTCGACGAGGTGCGCCGCGACCTGGTCTCCGTACGCCGTCGAGGTGCCGGAACGGACATCGCGCCCAATGCCTGACCCGACCGGCCGCCTGCCCGTCCCGGAGCTGCTGGAACTGGACCGGCGGCACGTCTGGCACCCCTACGGCCCGATGCCGGGCCGGGCCGACCCGCTCGTCGTGGAGTCGGCGAGCGGGGTGCGGCTCCGACTGGCGGGCGGCGGCGGGGAGTTGGTCGACGGGATGTCGTCCTGGTGGTCGGCGATCCACGGCTACAACCACCCCGTGCTCAACGAGGCCGCGCGCGAGCAGCTCGGCCGGATGAGCCACGTGATGTTCGGCGGTCTCACGCACGAGCCCGCCGTACGCCTGGCGAAGCTCCTTGTCGACATGTCTCCCGAGGGCCTGGAGCATGTCTTCCTCGCCGACTCGGGCTCGGTGTCGGTCGAGGTCGCGGTGAAGATGTGCCTCCAGTACTGGCGCTCGCTCGGCCGCCCCGCGAAACAGCGCCTGCTGACCTGGCGCGGCGGCTACCACGGGGACACCTGGCAGCCGATGTCGGTGTGCGACCCCGAGGGCGGGATGCACGAACTGTGGTCGGGCGTGCTCCCGCGCCAGGTGTTCGCGGACGCGCCTCCGGCCGCCTACGAGGAGTCGTACGCCGAGCATCTGCGCGAGCTGATCGGGCGGCACGCGCACGAACTGGCCGCGGTGATCGTGGAGCCGGTGGTGCAGGGCGCGGGCGGGATGCGGTTCCACTCCCCCGCGTATCTGCGGGTGCTGCGCGAGGCGTGCGACGCGCACGACGTGCTGCTGGTGTTCGACGAGATCGCGACGGGTTTCGGCCGCACCGGCGCGCTGTTCGCGGCGGAGCACGCGGCCGTGACGCCGGACGTGATGTGCGTGGGCAAGGCGCTGACCGGCGGCTATATGACGATGGCGGCGAGCCTGTGCACGTCTCGGGTGGCCGAGGGCATCTCACGGGGCGAGGTGCCGGTCCTGGCCCACGGCCCGACCTTCATGGGCAATCCGCTCGCGGCGGCCGTGGCCTGCGCGTCGATCGAACTCCTGCTGGGGCAGGACTGGTCGGCGGAGGTCAAGCGCGTCGAGTCGGGCCTGCGGGAGGGCCTGGCCCCGGCCGCGGGGCTCCCCGGCGTCCGGGACGTCCGCGTCCTCGGCGCCATCGGCGTGGTCCAGCTCGACCACGACGTCGACATGAAGGCGGCCACGGAAGCGGCCGTCCGCGAGGGCGTGTGGCTGCGGCCGTTCCGCGACCTCGTCTACACGATGCCGCCGTACGTCACGGGCGACGCCGACCTGGCGCGGATCGCCCGCGCGGTGTGTGCGGCGGCACGGGAGGGATGACATGCCGGTACTGGTGATCACGGGCACGGGCACGGAGGTCGGCAAGACGGTCACGACGGCCGCGGTGGCCGCCGCGGCCCTGGCGGCCGGCCGCACGGTGGCCGTCCTGAAGCCCGCGCAGACGGGGTTGCGGCCGGACGAGCGCGGCGACGCCGACGAGGTCGCGCGGCTCGCGGGCGGGGTCACGACGGCCGAACTGGCCCGCTACCCCGAGCCGTTGGCACCGGCGACCGCGGCCCGCAGGGCCGCCATGACGCCGGTCCACCCGCACGAAGTGGCGGAAGCGGCGCAGAAGTTGGCCACCGAGCACGATCTCGTGCTGGTCGAGGGCGCGGGCGGGCTGCTCGTCCGCTTCGACGCGGAGGGCGGCACGCTGGCGGACGTGGCCCGGCTGCTGGGCGCACCGGTCCTGGTCGTGGCGTCGGCGGGCCTGGGCACCTTGAACACGGCGGAACTGACGGCCCGTGAACTCCGTTCCCAGGGCCTCGATCCGCTGGGCGTGGTCATCGGCAGCTGGCCCACCACGCCTGATCTCGCCTCGCGTTGCAATGTGGCCGACCTGCCGGAGGTGTCCGGTGCGCCCCTGCTGGGCGCGCTGCCGGAGGGGGCCGGGGCGTGGTCCCCCGCCGACTTCCGTGCCGCCGCGCCGAGTTGGGTGGCGGGGCGGCTCGACGGGGTGTGGGACGCGGAGGCGTTCCGGGAGCGGGAGGCGGCGCCCGCGCGGGACGCCGAACCGGCCTAGGACGCCTCCCCTTCCGCCAGCAGCCGCACGAGTTCGATGCGGGAGCGGATGCCCAACCGGCTGAAGACGCCGCGCAGATGGTGGTCGATGGTGCGGGGGCTGAGGGCGAGGCGGACGGCGATCTCGCGGTTGGTGGCGCCGTCCGCCGCCATCCGGGCGACCATGAGTTGCTGGGCGGTCAGGTGGGCGGCTGCCGTGGGCAGGGCGGTCGCGGCCACCGGGGTGCCGAGGGCGCGGAGTTCGTCGCGGGCCTGGGCCGCGCAGTGCGGGGCGCCGAAGGACTCGAAGGCCTCCAGCGCGGTGTGCAGGTGGTCGCGGGCCTCGGTGCGCCGGCGCAGTCGGCGCAGGGCGCCGCCGAACAGCAGCTCGGTACGGGCCCGTTCGAAGTCGCGGGTGCCGTGCGCGTGCAGGTCGAGGGCGGTGCGGTAGTGCTCGACCGCCTCGGCGCCGGGGGCGAGCAGGGCGCGGCAGCGGGCGCTGAGGGCGAGGTCGTCGGCGCTGCGTACGGCCCGCGCCCAGCGGTCGTAGTCGGCGTGCGCGGCGCGGGCGATGCGGGTGTCGCCGCTGCGGGCAGCGGCTTCGACGTAGTGCGGGGTGGCCAGGTGCCGGATCGCGCGGTGGCCGTGGCCCGGGCCGAACCCGGCGAGCGCGCGCAGCCGGGCCGCGGCGGCGGCGAAGCGTCCGCTGCTCAAGTCCAGGTAGGCGAGGGCCCATTGGGCGAGGGCGGCGGGCAGTCCCAGGCCGTGGCAGAGGGCGTACGAGCGGGCGGCGGCGGCCCGTTCGCGGCAGACGTCCTCGTCCCCGGTGAGTGCCGCGAACATGGCGAGGGCGGCTTGGAGATGGCAGGCGCCGTTGTCCTGGCCGGTGGCGTGGGCCTGCCACAGGGCGTCGGCGGTGGCCGTCTCGGCGGCCTTCGGGTGTCCGGTCCAGAACTCGGCGTACGCGCGGAACTCCATCGCCTGCGCCACGATCACGGTCGCGCCGCGTGCCCGTGCCGAGGCCGCCGCCCGCACGGTGGCGGTGGTGGCGCGGGTGTGGTCGCCGAGCATCAGGGCGGCGATCCCGGCGTGCACGAGAAGGGTGGGGTCACCCCCGGGACCGCAGCGCCCGGCGGCGGCCTTCAGCAGGTCCCGGGCGTCCTCGTACCGTCCCTCGAAGGCGGCGGCCAGTCCCCCGAGCGTTCCGTGCGGCACGATCCCGAGCCGGGAGGCGACCGCCGCCGCCTCCCGGCAGCGTCTCAGGTCCCCGGTGTAGACGGCGGCCTCGGTGGCCCTGGCCAGGAGGTGAACGGCGTGGTCCGGGGCGGGAGTTCGCGGTGTAACGGTCACGCGGCCCCCGGCCGCGGGCGCCTCCCCTTCCTGCTCCCCCTCCCGCTCCCGCCGGGTCGCCGCCTCCTCGGCGCCTCCTCGCGCCACCGCGATCAGCAGCGCGTCGAAGGCCTCCGCCGCGTTGCCCGCCCGCAGGGCGAACACCCCGTTCAGCGCGTCGCTGTCCGTCGCCGCGGCGAGTCTTCGGGCCCGGTCGCCCTCGCCGGACTGCCAGGCGTCTCCGGCGGCGCGGTTGCGGAGGCGGGACTGTTCGCGGGGGTCGCGGGAGAGGGTGGCGGCGCGTTCCGCCAGGGCGCGGGCGAGGGGGTGGTCGCCCGCCGCCCGTGCCTGGTCCGCCGCCGTGCGGAGTTCCGCGGTGAGCCGCACGCTGGGACCGAGCGCACCGGCGCCCCGGTGCCAGGAGCGGCGGGGCGTCTCGCCCCGCGCGCGCAGCACCCGCGCCAGCAGCCGGTGCGCGTCGCGCCGGTCCGCCGGGGACGCGGTCTCGTACGCGGCGATCCTCGTCCACGCGTCACGGAACAGCACCCCGCCCGCCGTCGCCTGCGCGACGCCCGCCGTCTCGGCGGCTTCCAGGGGACGGGTGTCGAGCCGGCCCGCCGCGACGGCGCGCAGGAAGGCGTGGGTGGCCACCGGGTACTGGTCGGCGGCGGCCAGCAGGAGGAGCAGGCGGGTGTCGTCGGGCAGGGAGCGGATCTCCCGGCGGTGCCGGTTGAGCAACTCCGGTGCCAGGGACGCCGGTTCGGTGGGGAGGGGGTCGAGTCCGGCGGCCTGGCGCGGGGTCAGGCGGGCGCGGAGTTCGGCGGCGGCGCGGAGGTCGCCGTGGACCATGCGCAGGAGGCGGACGCGGACGCCCTCGGGGAGCGCGGGGTCGGGTGTGCGCCGCCCGTCGGGGCGCGACGGTGGCCAAGTGCGGTCCAGAGGTGGGGGGTTCACTGGTGTCACCACACAACTGACGTTACTGGCGAGTTAATTCACCCGTAAAGACCGGCGATTTCGCCGATGCGGCGCGCGTAGACCCCGCTGACACTCCTGACAACCCCACCCGTATCAGGAGGCATCATGCAGCGCCACAAGCGTCGCATCGCCGCGGCCCTGTCGGCCGTGACGACCTCGCTCCTTCTGTCACTCTCGCTGGCCTCGACGCCCGCTCACGCGGCGAGCCACGATCCGATCGTCTTCGTGCACGGGCTGAGCAGCGACTCCAGCAGCTGGGACGACTGGATCGCGGACTTCGAGGCGGACGGCTACTCGTCCTCCGAGCTGTACGCGATCTCCTACGACTGGACGAAGTCGAACGTCACGACCGCCTCGACGCTGTCGACGTACATCCAGTCCGTGCTCTCCAAGACCGGCGCCTCGAAGGTCGACCTGGTGGTGCACTCCATGGGTGCGCTGAACAGCCGCTACTACCTCAAGAACCTCGGCGGGACCACGTACGTCGACCACTTCGTGTCGGTCGCCGGGGTCAACCACGGGACGAACATCGCCTCGCTCTGCGGCTGGCTGTACACGTCCTGCAAGGAGATGGAGACCGGGAGTTCCTTCCTCACCGCGCTCAACTCCGGTGACGAGACGCCCGGCAGCGTGTCGTACGCGGCCTACTGGTCGGACTGCGACGAGGCGATCAACCCGGACACCTCGGCCGAGCTGAGCGGCGCGACCAATGTCGACGTCGGGTGCATCTCGCACACCGACATGAACAACGACCACGGCGTCTACGAGCAGGTGCGCGACTTCATCTCCTGACCCGCGCGGCGCGGCAGCGGGGGTGGGCGCGGCCGGCAAGGGGGACAATCCCGGTGGGGACCGGTTCCGGTCCCCACCGGGAGGTCGCCATGCCGCTACGGTCCACCGGCTCCGGCACCGTGCCGAGGGACGCCGTCCACCACCCGCTGTTCGCCCGTCACTACGCCCGTTTCAGCGTGCGCGCCGAGTCGCGGTTCGGCCTCGCCGGGATGCGGGAGAGACTGCTCGCCGGGCTCCACGGGCGGGTGATCGAGATCGGCGCGGGGAACGGCCTGAACTTCGCGCACTATCCGGGCACGGTGTCGGAGGTCGTCGCGATCGAGCCCGAGCGGAGTCTGCGGCGACTGGCCGTGGAGTCCGCGCTCCGCTGCGAGGTGCCCGTCGACGTGGTGCCGGGCGCGGCGGAGCGCCTGCCCGTCAAGAGCGAGGCCTACGACGCCGTCGTGCTCTCGCTGGTGCTGTGCAGCGTGCGCGATGTGCCGCGGGCGCTCGCCGAGGCACGGCGGGTGCTGCGGCCCGGCGGGGTCGTGCGGTTCTTCGAGCACGGCCGGGGCGGCGGACCGGCGATGGTGTTCACCCAGCGCGCGCTGGACCGCACGCTGTGGCCGCCGTTGAACGGTGGCTGCCGTCTGAGCCGTGACCCGGTCGCCGCGTTGCGCGCCGCCGGGTTCGAACTGGGGCCGTACCGGCGGGTGTCGGTCCCGGAGAAGGGGCCCGCGCTGCCGATGTCGTACTGCGTCCTGGGCACGGCCTGGCGGCCGGTCGGGGACGGGTGATCACAGGCTCCACTGGCGCAGTTCGTGCGCGATGTCGTCGACCGAGGCCTCGCCGCTCTTCACCAACCGGGCGAGATCGCGGACCTGTTCGGGCGAGGTGATGACCTTCAGGCCGCTGGCGACGAGGTACGCGTAGGCGACGGCCGAGGCGAAGAGGGCGTTGGAGCGCTCCAACGCGGGGACGTGGATGAGGAGTTGGAGTAACGCGGCGGCACGGGCGTGCGGGCTGTCGTAGACGGGGACGTCGAATATGTCGGCCTGGTGGCGGGCGACGGCGGCGACCAGCGCGCCCCAGTCGGTGACCTGGGGGTCTCCGGGTGTCTTCTGTTCGGCGAGCATCAGCAGCCAGGCGAGGTCGATCCTGAGGTTGTTCAAGGGATCAGCGGCGACCTTCGCGGGTGCTCTCCCCGTCGGCGCCGAACTCGTCGGCGAAGACGGACTCGTACTGCTTCATGAAGTCGGCGGCGGCCTCGACGAAGGTGTGGCCGACCTCTCCGGTGTCCTGTCTGACCAGCTCTTCTATGTAGCGGTTGACGCTCATGCCACGCGCCAGGGCACGTTCGCGGGCCGCGCGGGCGGTGCCCTCGTCGACGCGCACGTTCAGCTGGGTCTTCGCCATACCAAGACGCTAGCGCCGAATCGCTAGCAGAGGCAAGGGCTCCTCGGCGGGGGCGGCGGCTCCTCCCGTGGGTGGAGAGTGCCCCTTACACCGGTATCCGGGACCCGACCTGGGACGGAGACCGCCTCGGTCGCACGGGGGATATCGGGTGTGCAAAGCGTCACACTAGGCTCGGCCGGAAGCACGGAGTCGGGCACGTCCACGCGCGAGGCAACTCCAGGAGGCCGCCTTGTCCACACCTTCAGCGGAGCACGCCCCGGGGCGGGCCTCGGCCGACCGGATCGCGGCCCGCGCCCGCGGTCTGACCAAGGCGTACGGCTCGGGCGAGACCACCGTCCTCGCCCTGGACGCGGTCGACGTGGACATCGCGCGCGGCCGTTTCACCGCCGTCATGGGCCCCTCCGGCTCCGGGAAGTCCACGCTGATGCACTGCCTGGCGGGGCTCGACACCGTCTCGGCCGGACAGGTGTGGCTCGGCGACACCGAGATAACGGGGCTGAAGGACCGCGAGCTGACCCGGCTGCGGCGGGACCGGATCGGGTTCATGTTCCAGTCGTTCAACCTCATCCCGACGCTCGACGCGGCCGAGAACATCACCCTGCCCATGGACATCGCCGGGAAGAAGCCGGACCAGAAGTGGCTGGACCAGGTCATCGACACGCTCGGCCTGCGGGACCGGCTCCGCCACCGGCCGTCCCAGCTCTCCGGGGGCCAGCAGCAGCGGGTGGCCTGCGCGCGGGCGCTCGCCTCCCGGCCCGAGCTGATCTTCGCGGACGAACCGACCGGCAACCTCGACTCGCGGGCCGGTCTTGAGGTGCTCGGCTTCCTGCGCGACGCGGTCGACGGCCTGGGTCAGAGCGTGGTCATGGTCACCCACGACCCGGGCGCCGCCGCCCACTCCGACCTGGTGCTCTTCCTCGCGGACGGGCGGATCGTGGACGAGATGGAACGGCCCACGGCGGAGGGCGTGCTGGAGCGGATGCGCCTGTTTTCGGGGGCGGACCCCCAGGCCCCCGGGTTGGACCTGGCCAAGGGGCAGCTCGACGAGCCGCTGCCCCGGACCGAGGACAAGGACTGAACCGGTGCTGAAGGCGACCCTCCGCAGTTTCCTCGCGCACAAGGGAAGGCTGCTGCTCTCGGCGCTGGCCGTCGTGCTGTCGGTGGCGTTCGTGGCCGGCAGCCTGATCTTCTCCGACACGGTGACCCGCACCTTCGACCGGCTCTTCGCGTCCACGTCCGCCGACGTGACCGTGGAACCCAAGCAGGACCTCAAGTCCTCCGTGCCCACCGGCGCGACCGAGACCGTGCCCGCCGCACTGGCCGGACAGGTGGCGAAGGTCGCCGGGGTCGCCGCGACCCACGCCGACGTCTCCGTGCAGAACATCGTGGTCGTCGACAGCGAGGACAAGTCGGTCGGGCCGACCACCGGCGCGCCCACCATCGCCACCGACTGGTACCTCACCGACCGCAGCCCGGTGCGACTGACCTCCGGCCACGCCCCGCGGGGCGCCGGACAGGCCCTCCTCGACGCCGACACCGCCGACAACAAGCACGTCAGGATCGGCGACACGCTGACCGTGCAGGCGCAGCCCGGCAGCTTCAAGGTCGAGATCGTCGGCATCGCCACCTTCACCACCACCAACCCCGGTGCCGCGCTGGTCTTCCTCGACCCCGCGACCGCGAAGTCCCAGCTCCTCGGCGCGCCCGACCGTGCCACCAGCATCTCGGTGGACGCGGCCAAGGGCGTGTCGGACGCCGTGCTCAAGCAGCGGGTGGCCGCCGCGATCGGTTCCTCCGGCTCCTACGACATCAAGACCGCCGACGAACAGGCGAAGTCGGCCGCGGCCGATCTGGGCGGCTTCCTCGACGTCATCAAATACGTGATGCTGGGATTCGCGGGCATCGCGGTCCTGGTCGGCGTGTTCCTGATCGTGAACACCTTCTCGATGCTGATCGCCCAACGCACCCGCGAACTGGGCCTGTTGCGCGCCCTCGGCGCCGACCGCAAACAGGTGCGGCGCTCGGTGCTCACCGAGGCGCTGCTGCTCGGCCTGATCGGTTCCACGCTCGGTCTGGCGGCCGGTGTCGGACTCGCGGCCGGGCTGATCAAGCTCATGACGGCGTTCGGCATGAACCTCAAGACCACGGAGATGGTGGTGAGTTGGCCGACTCCCGTGGCCTCGTACGTCGTCGGGGTCGGTGTCACCTTCGTCGCCGCGTATCTCCCGGCCCGGCGGGCCGCCACGGTCTCGCCGATGGCGGCCCTCGCGGACGCCGAAGTCGCCGGTGTGGGGCGGCCGTTGAAGGTGCGGGCGGTGGCGGGCTCGGTCGTCGGCGCGATCGGGGTGGCCGCGCTGGCGGGCTGCGCCGCCGCGACGAGGACCGCCTCGGCGGCCTCCCTCCTGGGCCTCGGGATCGTCCTGACCCTGATCGCGACCGTGATCGCGGGCCCGCTCCTGGTCCGCCCGATGATCCGGGTGCTGGGCGGCGCCTTCCCCGCCCTGTTCGGCTCCATCGGCCGGATGAGCCAGCGCAACGCCCTGCGCAACCCGCGCCGTACGGGCGCCACCGCCGCGGCCCTGATGGTGGGCCTCGCCCTGGTCGGCGGGATGTCGGTGGCCAGCGCCTCCATGTCCAAGTCCTTCGACCAGCAGATCGACAAGACGCTGGGCGCCGACTTCGTGATCCAGAACGGCAGCTTCGTACCGTTCTCCAAGGAGGTCACGGAGCATGTGCGCGCCACCGAAGGCGTCGGTCTCGTGGTGCGCGCCCGCTTCGCGCCGCTCGCGGTCCGGCTGCCGGACGGCAAGCGGGTCGAGACCACGGCCGCCGGTTACGACAGCGCGCTCGACGACGTCGCCCACATCAAGTACGCGCAGGGGAACACGACTTCGGCGCTCGCGCCGGGACACCTCGCCATGACCGCCGACTTCGCAAAGGACCACGGAGTACGGCTGGGCAGCGTGCTCCCCGTCGAGTTCCCGGGCGGACACACCACACGGCTGACGGTCGGCGCCCTCAGCGACCAGGAGTCGGCGGGCGGATTCGGCACGCAGGGCGGGCTGTTCTTCGGGATCGCGACGGTCGAGAAGTACGTCCCGAACGGCCAGGACTCCGTGCTGTACGTGAACGCCGCCTCCGGCACCGGCGCCGACCGGCTCCGCACGGCGCTGGACACGACACTCAAGCCCTATCCGCAGGTGCAGGTCCGCGACGAGGCCGACTACAAGAAGCTGGTCCACGACCAGATCGCCGTACTCCTGTATCTCGTCTACGCGTTGCTCGGGCTGGCCATCGTCATCGCGGTCCTCGGTGTGGTCAACACGCTCGCGCTGTCGGTCGTCGAGCGCACCCGGGAGATCGGCCTGCTGCGCGCGATCGGACTCGGCCGGCGCCAGCTGCGGCGGATGATCCGGCTGGAGTCGGTGGTGATCGCGGTGTTCGGCGCGGTCCTGGGCCTCGGTCTCGGGCTGCTGTGGGGCGTCTGCGCGCAACAGGTCCTGGCCCTCCAGGGCATGAAGGCGCTCGCGGTCCCGTGGAGCACGATCGTCGCGGTGGTGATCGGCTCGGCGGTGGTGGGCATCGTGGCGGCCCTGCTGCCGGCGCTGCGCGCGTCGCGGATGAACGTACTGGCGGCCATCGCGCACGAGTGACCCGGCCGGCCCGGCCGGTCCGTGGAGCGGTGGCGTTGGCGGTACCGGTGGGTGACGGTGGCGGTACCGATGATGGTGGCTGTGACGGTGACTGTGGCTGTGGGCGGCGGCGACGAGCGCGCGGAAATCCACTCGCCGCTGCCGCCCACGGCCTGCTTGGCTCACCCCATGAGTGATCTACGTATGCGCAGCGCGGCCCTCTCCGACATCGACGCCGTGCTGGCGTTCTGGGGCGAGGCCGCCGAGGGGACGAGCATCAGCGACGACCGCGACGGTGTGGCCCGGCTCATCGAGACGGACCCCGACGCGCTGATCCTCGCGGAACGCGACGGGCGGCTGGTCGGCTCGGTGATCGCCGGGTTCGACGGGTGGCGCTGTCACCTCTACCGGCTGGCCGTGCACCCGGAGCAGCGCCGCCGGGGCATCGGCTCGGCGCTGCTGACGGCGGCCGAGGAGCGGTTCGCGGCCGTGGGCGGGCGCCGCGGGGACGCGATGGTCCTGGAGCGCAACGAGACCGGGCAGCATGCCTGGCGCGCGGCCGGGTACACCCGCGAGGACCACTGGCGGCGCTGGGTGAAGCACCTCACGACCTGATCGCTTTGCCCATCCTTTACCATTGGTGGTGGCCCGGCACTTCTGCGTCTCTTCGAAAGGTGTGAGCGTCCGCCCATGGGCGAGCCTCCCAGTACGCGACATCGCGCGAACCTCCCTGTCCTGTCCGATCATGGGACGGAGGTGACCCGATGACGGAAGTGCTCCTGCTGCTGGTGGCGATCCTGCTCTCGCTCCTCTGCGGCGCCTTCGTCGCGGCCGAGTTCTCGCTCACCACCGTCGAGCGCGGCGAGCTGGAGCGCGCGGTCCAGCGCGGCGAGCGGGGCGCCTCCGGTGCCCTGAAGGCCGTACGGAACCTGACCTTCCAGCTCTCCGGCGCGCAGCTCGGCATCACGGTCACCAACCTGGTCGTCGGCATGCTCTCCGAGCCGTCGATCGCCGCGCTCATCGCCGGCCCGCTGGAGTCGCTGGGCATCTCGCACTCCGCGTCGAGGTCCGTGGCGCTGGTGCTGGGCACGGCGCTGTCGACGGTGTTCCTGATGGTCGTCGGCGAACTGGTGCCGAAGAACTGGGCGATCTCCTCACCGCTGGCCGTGGCCAAGCGCGTGGGCAACGCGCAGCGCTGGTTCAGTGCCGCGTTCCGTCCCTTCATCAGCCATCTGAACAACACGGCGAACCATGTGGTGCGGGCCTTCGGCCTGGAACCCGCCGAGGAGCTGGCCTCCGCGCGCGGGCCGCAGGAGCTGGCCGCGCTGGCCCGGCACTCCGCCAAGGAAGGCGCCCTGGAGCCGGACACCGCCGAACTGTTCGTGCGGACCCTGAACCTGGCCGACCTCACCGCGGAGAACGTGATGACGCCCCGCGTCCAGGTCGTCGCCCTCGACGCCCAGGCGACCTGCGAGGACGTGGCCAACGCGACGCGGGCGACCGGACTGTCCCGCTTCCCGGTCTACCGCGGCAGCCTCGACGACGTCGTCGGCACCGTGCACATCAAGGACGTCCTGGCGGTCCCGGCGGACCAGCGGGCCCGCTTCCCCCTCGCCGAGGTGCTGCGCGAACCCCTCCTCGTCCCCGAGTCCCTCACCGTCGACCGGCTCCTGGACCGGCTGTCCGGCAAGCGCACCATGGCCGTCGTCATCGACGAGTACGGGGGTACGGCGGGGGTCGCGACCCTGGAGGACATCGTCGAGGAGGTCGTCGGAGAGGTGCGGGACGAGCACGACCCGCACGAGACGCCCGACCTCGCGGCGGCCGGGACGGACGACGGGGGCCGCGCCCTGTACTCGGCGGACGGCGCCGCCCGCGTGGACCAGCTCGCGCGCGTCGGACTGCGGGCGCCCGAGGGACCGTACGAGACGCTGGCCGGTCTGGTCGCCACCGAGCTGGGGCGGATTCCCGAGGCCGGGGACGTCGTCGAGGTCGCCGGGTGGCGGATCGACGTGGTCGACGCCTCGGGGCGGCGGGCCGCACGGCTGCTGCTGCACGCGCCGCACGCCACGTCCGGTACCGACTCTGACTCCGGCTCCAGCTCCGGTTCCGAGTCCGCGAAGGGGGAGCTGTGACCGCCGTACAACTGCTGATCGGGCTGGCGACGCTGGTCGTCAACGCCTTCTTCGTGGGGGCCGAGTTCGCGCTGATCTCGGTGCGCCGCAGCCAGATCGAGCCGCACGCCGAGCAGGGCGACCGGCGCGCCAAGAGCGTGCTGTGGGGCCTGGAGCACGTGTCCGTGCTGCTGGCCGCGGCGCAGCTCGGCATCACGCTGTGCACGCTGGTGCTCGGCATCGTCGCCGAACCCGCCATCGCGCATCTGCTGGAGCCGGTGTTCCACGCGGTCGGTGTTCCGCAGAGCGCGGGCCACGCGGTGTCCTTCGTGATCGCGCTGAGCCTGGCGACCTATCTGCACATGCTGCTGGGCGAGATGGTGCCGAAGAACATCGCCCTGGCCGAACCGGTGCGCAGCGCGCTGCTGTTGGGGCCGCCGCTGGTGACCCTCTCGCGGGCCCTGCGCCCGGTGATCTTCGCGATCAACGCGTTCGCCAACACCCTGCTCAAGCTGCTGCGCGTCGAGGTCAAGGACGAGGTCACGGCGACCTTCTCGGACGCCGAACTCGCCCGGATTGTCCGGGACTCCGGCGAGGCGGGCCTCATCGACGAGCGCGCCCGGGAGCGGCTGAACGACGCCCTGGAGCTCGGCAGCAGGCCGGTGCGGGACGTCGTACTCCCCCTCGAACGCGTCGACTACGTGGTCGCGGGCATCACCCCGGCCCAGTTGGAGGTGCTGTCGGCCGAGTCCGGGTTCTCCCGCTTCCCGGTCGTGGACGCGGAGCGCAGGATCATCGGCTATCTGCACGTGAAGGACGCGCTCGACGCCTCGCCCCGCGAGGAGCCGTTCAAGGTGGAGGACATGCGCTCCATCGCGAACATCCGGGAGAGCACGCCCATGGACGACGTCCTCACCGCGATGCGCAGCGGCCGTACGCACCTGGCGGCGGTCCTGGACGAGGAGGGCCGGCTGACCGGTCTGGTGACCATGGAGGACGTGCTGCGGGAGCTGTTCGGACAGCGCGCCTGAACCCGGGCCCCGGCCGGAGCCCGACCGGGGCCGGACCGGGGCCGGACCAGGGAAGGGGGACCGACCGGCGGGTATGGACGCGGGATATCATCTTCGTCGCCATGCAGACGAATCCCACGCACACCAGCCTGGTCGCGATCGGCGACTCCTTCACCGAGGGCATGTCGGACCTCCTCCCGGACGGCACCTACCGGGGCTGGGCCGACCTCCTCGCCGGGCGGATGGCCGCCCGGACGCCCGGCTTCCGCTACGCCAACCTCGCCGTGCGCGGCAAGCTGATCGCGCAGATCGTCGAGGAGCAGGTCGGCCCGGCGGCGGACATGCGGCCCGATGTGATCACGCTCGTGGGCGGCCTGAACGACACCCTGCGCCCCAAGTGCGACATGGGCCGGGTGCGCGCCCTGCTGGAGGAGGCCGTGGAGCGCCTCACGCCCGCCTGCAAGCACCTGGTGCTGATGCGCAGCCCCGGACGCCAGGGCCCGGTCCTGGAGCGCTTCCGGCCGCGCATGGAGGAGCTCTTCGCCTGCGTCGACGACCTCGCCGCCCGGCACGGCGCCCTGGTCGTCGACCTGTACGGCGCCCCGTCGCTCGCCGACCCGCGCGCGTGGGACGTCGATCGCCTCCACCTCACGGATGAGGGCCACCGCCGTGTCGCCGAGGCCGTGTGGCAGACCCTGGGCTACGAGGCGGAGGACCCGCAGTGGCGGACGCCGATGCCGCCGACCCCGCCCCCGAACTGGACCGCCCGCCGCGTGGAGGACGTCCGCTTCACCCGCCAGTACCTGCTCCCCTGGATAGGCCGCCGCCTCACCGGCCGCTCCTCCGGCGACGGCCGCTCCCCCAAGCGCCCCGACCTCGTCCCCTACGAGGGCCCGGCGGCGTAACTCCCCATGACCACGCGGGTGATCGACGTCAGGGGCCGCATCCACGACTTCGGCCCCCGCCTGGAGTTCGCCCCCGAGGCCGTCGTCTACGTCGGCCGCCGCTGGACCCTCGGCGGCTGGGACCTCCCCCGCCACCCGCTCTACAACCCCTTCGCCTACGACACCGCCGCGCGCCGCCGGGACGGCACGCGCGCGGAGGTGATGGCGAAGTACCGGGCGTATCTGCTGGCGCGCCCCGACCTGCTGGCCCTGGTCCCGGAGCTGCGCGGCCGGACGCTGGCCTGCTGGTGCGCGCCCCTGCTGTGCCACGCGGAGGTGCTGGCCGACCTCGCGGACGCGGGACGGTGACGGAGGTCTCGTAGCTTCCGACGAACGGGGCTATGGCGCTGGCCTGCACGAATCGCCAGTAGAATCCGTACACGTGACTTCCGCTGCCGCCAAGCCCCGCATCCCGAACGTCCTCGCCGGACGTTACGCCTCGACCGAGCTGGCCACGCTCTGGTCCCCCGAGCAGAAGGTGAAGCTGGAGCGGCAGCTCTGGCTCGCCGTGCTGCGGGCCCAGAAGGACCTCGGGATCGAGGTGCCGGACGCGGCGATCGCGGACTACGAGCGTGTCCTCGACCAGGTCGACCTCGCGTCGATCGCCGAGCGCGAGAAGGTCACGCGGCACGACGTGAAGGCGCGGATCGAGGAGTTCAACGACCTCGCCGGGCACGAGCAGGTGCACAAGGGCATGACCTCCCGGGACCTGACGGAGAACGTCGAGCAGTTGCAGATCCGGCTCTCCCTGGAGCTGATCCGCGACCGCACGGTGGCCGTCCTGGCCCGGCTCGGGAAGCTGGCCGGTGAGTACGGCGAGCTGGTCATGGCCGGCCGCTCGCACAACGTGGCCGCGCAGGCCACCACCCTCGGCAAGCGTTTCGCGACCGCCGCCGACGAGCTGCTCGTGGCCCACGGCCGGGTCGAGGAGCTGCTCGGCCGCTACCCGCTGCGCGGGATCAAGGGTCCGGTGGGCACGGCCCAGGACATGCTGGACCTGCTCGGCGGCGACGCGGCGAAGCTCGCGGAGCTGGAGCAGCGGATCGCCTCCCACCTCGGTTTCTCGCAGGCGTTCACCTCGGTCGGCCAGGTGTACCCGCGTTCGCTGGACTACGAGGTCGTGACCGCGCTGGTGCAGGTCGCGGCGGCGCCGTCGTCGGTCGCGAAGACGGTCCGGCTGATGGCCGGGCACGAGCTGGTCACCGAGGGCTTCAAGCCGGGCCAGGTCGGCTCGTCCGCGATGCCCCACAAGATGAACACCCGCTCCTGCGAGCGCGTCAACGGCCTGATGGTCGTCCTGCGCGGCTACGCGTCGATGACCGGCGAGCTGGCGGGCGACCAGTGGAACGAGGGCGATGTCTCCTGCTCGGTGGTGCGCCGGGTGGCCCTGCCCGACGCGTTCTTCGCGCTGGACGGTCTCCTGGAGACGTTCCTGACCGTGCTCGACGAGTTCGGCGCGTTCCCGGCGGTCGTGGCGCGTGAGCTGGACCGCTACCTGCCGTTCCTCGCGACCACCAAGGTGCTGATGGCCGCCGTCCGCGCGGGTGTCGGCCGCGAGGTCGCGCACGAGGCCATCAAGGAGAACGCGGTGGCCTCCGCGCTGGCGATGCGTGAACAGGGCGCCGAGCGCAACGAGTTGCTGGACAAGCTCGCCGCCGACGAGCGCATCCCGCTGGACCGCGCCCAGTTGGACGCGCTGATGGCCGACAAGCTGTCCTTCACCGGCGCCGCCGCCGACCAGGTCGCCGCCGTGGTCGCCCGCGTCGAGGAGATCGCGAAGCAGCACCCGGAGGCCGCGGGCTACACCCCGGGGGCGATCCTCTGACCCGCTTCACCCAGGCCGAACTGGAGGCCGCCCGCGACCGTCTCGTACCGGACGTCGTCGCGGACGGCCTCGCGGTGCTGTTCTGCGGTATCAACCCGGGGCTGATGACGGCGGCCACCGGCCACCACTTCGCCCGCCCCGGCAACCGCTTCTGGCCGGTGCTGCACCTGTCCGGCTTCACCCCGAGGCTCATGAAGCCCGCGGAACAGGGCGAGTTGCTGTCATACGGCCTCGGGATCACGAATGTGGTGGCACGGGCCACAGCACGCGCCGACGAGCTGAGCGCGGAGGAGTACCGGGAGGGCGGGCGGTCGCTCGCCGCGAAGGTGGCGGGATGGCAGCCGCGCTGGCTGGCCGTGCTCGGGGTCACCGCGTACCGGGCGGCGTTCGACGACCGGAAGGCCCAAGTGGGGCCCCAGGAGCGGCTGTTCGGGGACACGCGGGTGTGGGTTCTGCCCAACCCGAGCGGATTGAACGCGCATTGGACGGCGGCGACGATGGCGGAGGAGTTCGGGCGGCTGCGGGAGGCCGCGCGGGACTAGCGCGTCACGGTGGGTCTGTTTCCGTGACCGTGACGAGGAGTCGGGTCTGCTCCTGGTCCTCGCGGTCGGCCACGCCCAGAGCGATCCAGCGGCCGGTCTCCGGTATCCGCCACACGTCGAGCGCGTCGGTGCGGTCGGCGAGCGTGGCCCACGGCTCGGGTATCCCCTCCCCGCGCTCCATGCGTACTCTCACCGTGAGCTGACCCCACGGGAGTTGTTCGCCCAGGCGGTCGTGCAGCCGCTCCGCGATCCCCTGGCGCAACGCGTCGACGTCGTCCGCTGTCAGCTCCTGGTCGGTCTCTAACTCCACCGTGAAGTAGCCCGGCCCGGCCGTGCGGCGACCCGAGGTGCCCGGCTCCGCGGGGAACTCCTCGGCGCAGAGCCGGTCGATGGCGGCCAGGTGCTTCGCGATGATGTCCATGTGATCCAGTAAAGCGGTTGCCACTGACAATTGGCGGGGCGTCAGTGACTTGCCCGGTTCAGGCGTCCCGCCGCCGCAGGCTCCACGCCCCGGCCGCCAGCGCCGCCGCCGTCCACAGCGCCGTCACCGCCAGGCCGGTCCAGGGGCCGAGTGCGCCGTCCCAGCTCTCGTGCAGCGCCACCTGCCCGGCCCGGTCCGGGAGCAGGTCCGCGATGTCGTTCGACATGTCGCCGACCACGAAGGACACGATCAGCAGGAACGGGATGAGGATGCCGAGCGTCGTCGCACCGCTCCGCAGCAGCGCCGTGAGACCGGCCGCGAACAGTGCCATCAGCGTGAGGTAGCCGGCGCAGCCGACCACCGCGCGCACCTGCTCCGCCCGGTCGAGCGCGGCGGCCTCGGTGCCGAGGACCGCCCGGCCCGCCACCAGGGTCACGACACCGGTGACCAGGCCGATCGCGAGCATGGGTGCGGCGATGGCCGTCGCCTTGGCCGCGAACCAGCGTCCCCGGCGCGGCACCGCGGCCAGCGACAGCCGTAGCGCCCCGCCCCGGAACTCGGCGGACACGGCGGCCGTGCCGAAGGCGATCGCCGCGATCTGTCCGAAGGACACGCCGAAGAAGGCCGCGAAGAGCGGATCGAAGTCGTCGCCACCGGTGTCGGACGCGGCGAGGGCGGAGAAGAGGGCCGTCACCGCGGGGATCGTGGCGAGGGACGCGAGGTGGGAGCGCAGGGTGCGGATCTTGATCCACTCGGAGTGGAACGCGGGGGTGAAGGACATGGTCAGGCCTCCTGGCGCTGGGCGGTGAACTCGGTCTCGGTGGCGGTCAGGTCCAGGTAGGCCTGCTCCAACGTGCCCTCGGCGGAGGCCAGTTCGAGGATCGGGACACCCGCCGAGGACAACAGGGCGCCGATCTCGTCCACGCGCGCGTGCGGCACGGTCCAGTGCCCGTCCTCGTGTTCCACGGCGTCGTGGCCGTGTGCGGCGAGCGCGGACTTGAGGGCCCCGGCGTCCGTCGTACGGATGCGCACCTGGGGCCGTACGCGCGCGTCGATGAAGTCCCGCATGGGGGTGTCGGCGAGGAGTCGGCCACGGCCGAGGACGATCAGGTGGTCGGCGAAGGAGGCGGTCTCGTTCATGAGGTGGCTGGAGACCAGGACCGTGCGGCCCTCCGCCGCCAGGCGGCGCAGCAACTCCCTGATCCAGACGATGCCTTCGGGGTCGAGGCCGTTCGACGGCTCGTCCAGCAGGATGACTTCGGGGTCGCCCAGGAGGGCACCGGCGATGCCCAGCCGCTGCCGCATGCCCAGGGAGTACGTCTTCACCCGGCGCCGCGCGACCGACGCGAGTCCTGTCTCCTCCAGCAGCGCGTCGGCCCGGGTGGCCGGGATGCGGTTGCTCGCGGCCTGGGCGCGCAGATGGTCGCGGCCGGTGCGGGAGCCGTGGGCGGCCCGGGCGTCGAGCAGGGCGCCCACGTGGCGCAGCGGCTCGGTGAGTTCGGCGTAGGGGCGGCCTCCGACGGTGGCGGTTCCGGAGGTGGGGCGGTCGAGGCCGAGGACGAGGCGCATGGTGGTGGTCTTTCCGGCGCCGTTGGGGCCGAGGAACCCGGTCACCTTGCCGGGGCGGACGCCGAAGGTGACACGGTCCAGGGCCCGCCGGTCGCCGAACTCCTTGGTGAGGTCTCGTACGTCGATGCTGGTCATGGTCGACAGCCTGGCCGTTCAAGGGAGTTGGGGCCTCCCCCGCAGGTGGTGTCCGTCTCCCCCGCTCGGGGGAGGTCGATTGTCGGTGCCGGCTGTCACGATGTCGGAATGGCCCGCTTCCTGCGCCCGCTGCTCCGGGGGACGACGTACACGCGTCTGCTGCACCTGTGGGTGCCGATGCTGATCGTCAGCGTGTGGCTCTTCATCAGCCCGGACACGCCGTACGCACCCGCGCTCGCGCTGATCCCGGTGGGGCTGGTCCCGGCCCTGCGGACCGGCGAGGGGGTGCAGGCGCGGTTGCTGCTGACGCCGGGCGAGGAGGGCTCGGGGATCTCCGTGGCGCCTTCGGCGACCTGGCGGGACCGGGGCCGGACCGTGCTGTGGCTGGAGGTCCGGATGGCGTTGGGGTGGGTGACCGCGTTCGCCTGCGTCTGGCTGCCGGTCATCGCCTTCCAGCTGATCGAGATCGCGCGCGGGCGCGTGCCCGACGACGTATGGGTCCTCAAGGAGGCGTCTCCGAGTGGGTGGTACGCCGTGCTGGCCCCGCTCCCGCTGATCGCGTTGTACGGCGCCATCGTAGGCCTCGGGAAGGTGGTGACGTCCACGGCCCGCGCGTTGCTCGGTCCCTCCCCCGCAGAACGGCTCGCCGCGCTGGAGGAGCGCACCGAGCAGTTGCTCGAACGCAACCGCATCGCGAGGGAGTTGCACGACTCCATCGGGCACGCGCTGACCGTGGCGGTCGTCCAGGCGGGCGCGGCCCGCGCGGCGGGCGACCCGGCGTTCACCGAGCGGGCCCTGGGCGCCATCGAGGAGACCGGCCGGGCCGCGCTGGAGGACCTGGAGCGCGTGCTCGGCGTGCTGCGCGAGGCGGAGCGGCCGGTGAGCGGCCGGCCGACGCTGGTGGACGCCGACCGGCTGTGGGAGTCCGCGCGGGCCTCCGGGGCGAAGGTCGACGCGGAGGTGACCGGGCCGTTGGAGACGGTGCCGGGGCCCGTGTCCCGGGAGGGGTACCGCATCCTTCAGGAGGCGCTGACCAATGTGCTGCGGCACGCGGGAGCGGTACCCGTGCGGGTCCGTGTCCGGGTCGCGGACGGCACCCTCGATCTGGAGGTCCGCAATCCGTTGACGGCCGCCGTGTCCGGGCCGGGGCGGGGCAGTGGTCTACGGGGGATACGCGAGCGGGCCGCGCTGCTCGGGGGCCGGGCGCACACGGGGCCCGACGAGGGTGACTGGCAGGTGCGGGCGGAGCTTCCGCTGGGCTGATCTAGGGTGGCCGGATGCCGGTCACCGTTCTGCTGGTCGATGACGAACCCCTCGTCCGCGCGGGTCTGCGGGCCGTCCTGGAGGCACAGCCGGACATCGAGGTGGTCGGGGAGGCCGCCGACGGGGCCGCGGTCATCCCGCTGGTGCGGCGGCTGCGGCCCGACGTGGTCGCCATGGACGTACGGATGCCCCTCATGGACGGCATCGAGGCGACGCGCGCGGTGCTGCGGACGGTCGAGGACCCGCCGAAGATCCTGGTCGTCACGACCTTCGAGAACGACGAGTACGTGTACGAGGCGCTGCGGGCCGGTGCCGACGGGTTCCTGCTAAAGCGGGCCCGGCCGGCCGAGATCGTGCACGCGGTGCGGCTGGTCGCCGAGGGCGAGTCACTGCTGTTCCCGGCGTCCGTACGGCAGTTGGCGGCGGAGTACGGCGACGGCGGCGGGAACCGGGCGGCGCGCGCGGTGCTGGAGCGGGCCCGGCTGACCGAGCGGGAGGCCGAGGTGCTGCGGCTGATGACCAGGGGGTTGTCGAACGCGGAGATCGCCGAGCGGCTGGTCGTCGGGACCGAGACGGTGAAGTCGCATGTGAGTGCCGTACTGGCGAAGTTGGGGGCGCGGGACCGTACGCAGGCGGTGATCGCGGCCTACGAGTCGGGGTTCGTGGCGCCCGGCTGATCCGGTGGGGTTCGCGGGTCCTCGGCGCCCGGCACTCGCCGGGGTCCGCCGCGCCGAGTACGATCCGCCCAACACGCGCACGAGCTGGGAGGACAGACCTTGGCGGGGCTGACCGGCGGGGACCCCTCGCTGCTGCGGAGGATCAACTCCGCGGTGGTGCTGCACGCGTTGCGTGCCACGGACTGCGCCACGCTGACGGAGATCACCCGGGTGACCGGTCTGTCCCGGCCGACCGTCGAGGGCGTCGTCGAGGGACTGATCGAGGCCGGGATGGTCGTCGAGAAGGCGGCCGACGAGAGCGTCGTACGGCGCCAGGGGCGGCCCGCGCGGCGGTTCAGGTTCCGGGCCGAGGCCGGGCATCTGCTGGGCCTGGAGATCGGCGCACATCGCGTCGCCGTGCTCCTCGCCGACCTGGACGGCCGGGTGCTCGGCGCGATCGCCAAGGACGTCGACGAGACGGCGTCGGCGGACGAGCGCCTTGAGCGGCTGCGCACGGCGGTCGCCGAGCTGCTGCGCCGGGCCGGAGTGGCCCGCGGTTCGCTGCGGGCGGTCGGGGTCGCCACACCGGGCATCGTCGAGGCGGACGGCACCGTACGGCTGGGCACCGCGCTGCCCGAGTGGACGGGACTCCATCTGGGTGAGCGGCTGAGCCGGTCCTTCAAGTGCCCGGTGCTGGTCGAGAACGACGCGAACGCGGCGGCGGTCGCCGAGCACTGGAAGGGCGCGGCCACCGAGTCCGACGACATGGTGATGGTGCTGGCGGGGCTGAGCCCGGGCGCCGGTTCGCTGATCGGGGGGCGGCTGCACCGGGGATATCGCGGGGCGGCCGGTGAGATCGGCGCGCTGCATCTGCTGGGCCGGGACGTGACTCCGGAGACGCTGCTGTCCACGACGGACGAGCCGTTGCACCCCTTGGACGAACAGGCGGTCGCCCAGGTGTTCGCGCTGGCCCGCGACGGCGACCAGCGGGCCCGCGCGGCTGTCGACCGCTTCATACAGCGCCTGGTGCACGATGTCGCCGCGCTCGTCCTCGCCCTCGATCCGGAACTGGTCGTCGTGGGCGGCTGGGCGGCCGGTCTGGACGGCGTACTGGAGCCGCTGCGGCGGGAGTTGGCGCGGTACTGCCTCCGTCCGCCGAAGGTGGCCCTCTCCCTGCTCGGCGAGGCGGCCGCGGCCACCGGGGCGCTGCGGCTGGCCCTCGATCACGTCGAGGAGCAGCTGTTCGCGGTCGAGGGCACGGTGACGCGGCGCTAGGTCGTGTCCGCGAAGTCGCGTCGTCCGCCCGGAGGGCGGGCCTCGCGGCGTCCGGTGCGTGCGCTGGGGGTCCCCCCGGCCGGAGGCTGGGGGAGTGCCGCCCGGAAGTCCTCGTACTGGGCGTACTCGGGCTTTCGGGCGGTGCGCCGAGCGTGCGTGCCGGGCGCCGAGAGGCAGGCGGGACTTTGCGGACACGGCCTAAAGCCTGTTCCGGATGTCCGTGAGCGGGCGGTGTGGTGCGCCGTTGTGAGGGTGTCGGTCATGTGGCGAGGGCGAGGTTGTGCATGCGGGCGACGGCCTGGACGGCGTGGTGGAGGCCGTCGCCGCGCTGTCGGCAGTCGCGGAGGATCTTGTAGTTCTTCATCCGGGCGAAGGTGTGCTCGACGCGGGCGCGGACCTTGCGGTGTTCGGCATTGTCGGCTTCCTGGACGGGCAGCAGCGGCCGTTTGGCGCGGCGGCGGTGCGGGATCACCAGACCGGTGCCCCCGTAGGCGCCGTCGGCGAGCACCGTGATGCCGGAGCAGACCTCGGCCAGGCCGGTGTCCCGGAAGGCATGGGCGTCGGCGATGTTGCCCGCCACCGGGGGTGCGGTGGCGACCACCAGCCGGGTGTCGGCATCGATGACGACCTGCACGTTCGCGGAGAAGCGGTAGTTGCGGCCGGAGGCGGCGACGGAGCGGTCGCGCACGGGGATCAGCGTGCCGTCCACGATCCACAGCCGTTCCACCGCGTCCTCGGGGCGGGGCGCCGGTTCGAGCGCGAGGAGCGGGCCCACCTGCTGGACGGTCCGGCATACCGTCGCCGCACTGACGCCGAACAGGACTGCCAGCTGCCGCATGGTCAGGTTGGTCCGGTAGTACACCGCCACCAGCAGCACCCGCTCGGCCAGCGGCAGCCGCCACGGCCGCCCCATCCGCGGATGCTCGCCGCCCCGCTCCCGCACCGCCCGCAGCAGCCGGGCAAACCGGTCCACCCGCACACCGGTGAACACCTCGATCCACACCGGATCAGCCCTCAACACACCACCCATACAAGGGAAATGCCCAGATCACGGACATCCGGAACAGGCTTTAGCTCGGCGGTCGGGTCGAGGGGTGAACGCGTCGCGCCCCGGTGGAGTTCCGGGGCGCGACGGACGGGCTGTGGCCGGTGTCAGGAAGCCTGGCGTTCGGGGCCGTGGTGGATCTCCACGCCTCCGGAGTCGGCGAAGGTCAGGCGGCAGGTGTCCGCGCGGTAGGTCGCCACGGAGACCGCGGCGGTGCGGCCCTGGGCGAAGTAGCGGGCCGTGACGACGAGCACCGGGGCCCCGGGGAGGCGGTCCAGCTCCTTGGCGTCGTCCGCGCGGGCCGAGCCGAGTTCGACGGCGCGGTCCTGGCCCTCCAGTTCGAGGCGCTGCAACTCGCGCAGCACGGCACGCGCGCGTGCCGTCGCGGACGGTGTGTCTATCGCGGAGAGGTCGGGCACCGACGACTCCGGGATGTAGAGCAGTTCGGCGGCGACCGGCTGGCCGTGGCTCACCCGGGAGCGCCGTACGGTGTGCACGAGTTCCTCGGGAGCGGTCTCCAGGGCGGCGGCCACGGCCGCCGGCGGAGCCACCAGTACGCAGTCGACGGACTGCCAGGAGTCGTCGGCGGCGCCCGGCCAGGCGTGCTGCTCGGTGCCGACGGCGACGCCCACGCGCGGCGGTGCGACGGTCGTACCGACGCCTCGGCGGCGCTGGAGCCGCCCTTCCAGTTCGAGTTGTTCCAGAGCCTGCCGGAGTGTGGCCCGGGCGACGCCGAAGCGCGCGGCGAGGTCTCGCTCGTTGGGCAGGATCTCGCCCACGGAGAACTCGGAGTCCAGTGCCTCACTCAGCACGGTCTTGAGATGCCAGTACTTCGGCTCCGGCACCGATTCCAACTGCGTGGTCCCCACCCTGTCCTCCGCAATCGCCGTGGTCCGGCCGCGTTTTAGCGCCCTTGTTTATTAAAGGTTGTTTCACTTATCAGTGACCATAGGGCGGCCCACACCCTTGGTCAAGACCAATCCTCGATCCCACAGGCAACACAGAGAGCGGTTGCCCTGGAGCGTTCACAAGGCGTTCGTCATGGGCTCGTTTCGTGACACGACGGCAAAGCCCCCGTCGCGGAACGGGGGCCTGTCGGGGGCTCGGCTAAGCGGAAGCCAGCGACCGGAGCTTGTCCGGGTTGCGGACGATATACACGGACCCGATGCGTCCGGCGGATACGTCCACCTGGAAGACGCTGTCCGGTTCGCCACCCGAAAGGATCAGCACTGCGGGTCCGCCGTTCAGCTCAAGGAAGCGGAACGAGATCTCCGGAACGCCCTTGCCCGCGACGGCCACCAGGAAGCGGCCCACACTGTCGGCGCTCTCCAGGATCCGCAGCGGCGCCTTGGTCTTGCCGCCGCTGTCGCCCACCAGCCGGACGTCCGGCGCGAGCAGTTCCAGCAGGCCGGCCAGGTCGCCCTCCGCCGCCGCGGCGAGGAACCGCTCGGTGAGATCGCGGCGCTGGGCCGGGTCGACGTCGTAGCGCGTGCGCCGTTCGTCGACGTGCTTGCGGGCCCGTCCGGCGAGTTGGCGCACCGCGGGCTCGCCTCGGTCCAGCATGGCCGCGATCTCCGCGTACGGGTAGCCGAACGCCTCCCTGAGGACGAACACCGCGCGCTCCAGCGGGGACAGCGACTCCAGGACGACGAGTACGGCGAAGGAGACGGAGTCGGCGAGTACGGCCCGTTCCGCGGTGTCCTCGACGGTGTCCCCGAAGTCGGTGACGTAGGGCTCGGGCAGCCACGGGCCGACGTAGGCCTCGCCGCGCGCCTTGACCTGGCGCAGCCGGTCGATCGCGAGGCGGGTGGTGACGCGCACCAGGTAGGCGCGCGGTTGGCGGACCGCGCGGTGGTCGGTTCCGGACCAGCGCAGCCAGGCCTCCTGGACCACGTCCTCGGCGTCGGCCACCCGCCCGAGCATGCGGTAAGCGACGCCCATGAGGACGGGGCGGTGTTCTTCGAAGACTTCGGTCGCGGTGTCGGTGCTCACGCCTCCATCCCATGCGACACGTACGCCCGTGTCCAGGAGAAATTCGGGTGTCCCGGAGCAGAATTGGCCCCGGGCCGACGACTTCCGGCGGCCCCTTCGGGAGGTGGCTGTGCGGTACGCGGTGCTGGGTACGGGCGAGGTCGGCCAGGCCTTGGGCGGCAAGCTGGTCGAACTGGGGCACCAGGTGACCCTGGGTTCGCGCACCAAGGACAATCCGGCCGCCGCGAAGTGGGCCGAGGGCGCGGGTGCAGGGGCGGGTGCCGGTACGTTCGCGGAGGCCGCCGCGGCGGGCGAGGTGATCGTGAACGCGGTGGGCGGCCGGGTGGCGCTCGCCGCGCTGGAGGCGGCCGGGGCGGAGCGTCTCGACGGCAAGGTCGTCCTCGACGTGTCCAATCCGCTGGCGTTCGAGGACGGCCGGCTCCGGCTGTCGCCGGTGGAGTCGGACAGTCTGGGCGAGCAGATCCAGCGCGCCTTTCCGCACGCGCGCGTGGTGAAGTCCCTCAACACGGTCAACTGCCGGGTGATGGTGGACCCTTCGCTGGTGCCGGGCGAGCACCAGGTGTTCGTGTGCGGCGAGGACGACGAGGCCAAGAGCCAGGTGACGGCCCTGCTCGGGGAGTTCGGCTGGCCCGCGCACCGGGTGCTCGATCTGGGTGGCATCGAGTCGGCGCGCGCGGTGGAGATGATGCTGCCGTTGTGGGTGAACCTGTTCCGGACCCTCGGGCACGGCGAGTTCAACCTCCAGGTGCGCGGGGCGCGTTGAGGACCGGGAGATCGGCGGCCAGGCGCGCGGCGAGGTCCGCGACGACGGGGGCTACCGGTTGGTAGCTTTTGCTGACAAGCTGTCTACACGGTCTGCACGGCGCCTGCCATCGAGCCCAGACGAGGAGCACCCCCATGTCCGCCACCGTCTCCTTCCCGGTCCCCTCCCCGCACGGCCCGCAGTCCGTGACGCTGTCCTACGCGCGCGCGGGCAGTGGCGAACCGCTGCTCCTGCTGCACGGCATCGGTCATCACCGGCAGGCCTGGGACCCGGTGGTGGACATCCTGGCGACGGAGCGGGACGTGATCGCCGTGGATCTGCCCGGGTTCGGCGCCTCCCCCGCGCTGCCGGCCGGGCTGGCGTACGACCTGTCCACGACGGCCGCCGTCTTCAGCGCGTTCTGCGAGACGCTGGGCCTCGAACGACCGCACATCGCGGGCAATTCGCTCGGTGGTCTGCTGGCCCTGGAACTGGGCCGCGAGAAGATCGTGCGGTCCGTCACCGCCCTGTCCCCGGCCGGGTTCTGGTCCGAGGCCGAGCGCCGCTACGCCTTCGGGGTCCTGCTCACCATGCGGCGGATCGCCCGGGGGATGCCGCTGCCGCTGGTCGAGCGGCTGTCGCGCACGGCGGCCGGGCGGGCCGCCCTGACGAGCACCATCTACGCCCGCCCCGCCCGCCGTTCACCCGAGGCCGTGGTCGCCGAGACGCTCGCGCTCGTCAACGCCACCGGGTTCGACGACACGCTCCGGGCCGGTACGGACGTCCAGTTCACCGACGACATCCCCGGTCTGCCGGTCACCGTGGCCTGGGGCACCCGGGACCGGCTGCTGCTGCGCCGCCAGGGCGTGCGGGCCAAGCACCTGATCCCGCGCGCCCGGCTCGTACGCCTGCCCGGCTGCGGGCACTGCCCGATGAACGACGACCCGGCGCTGGTCGCGCGCGTCATCCTCGACGGCAGCCGCTGACCGGCGCGGGAACCACGTCGGCCAACCTGATCCCAGGGCCACCCCGGCGCCGACGAGGGCGCTGCCGAGGGCCTGGGCGGCCCCGTAGGAGCCCGTCGCGACCAGGGGTGCGGTACCGGCCGCCGCGACCGGGATGAGGCCGGAGAAGAGCGTGGCGCGCTCCGCGCCGATCCGCTGCAAGCCCATGTACCAGCACACGAAGCCGACGACCGTCACGACCGCCGCCTGCCACAGCAGCGCGACGGTCTCGGTGGTGTCGGGGCGCCGCAGCCAGCCGCTCCCGTCCAGGACCAGCCCTGCCGTCGCCGCCTCGATCGCGGCCACACCGCACACCGCGGCCGACAGCAACCGCGGCCCCAGGGGGCGCAGTACGGGCACCGCGAGCACCGCGAAGCCCACCTCGCCCGCGAGTGCGCACCCGGAGAAGGCGATTCCGGCGGCGTCCGTACGGCCCCACCCCTGGACGGTGAACGCGCCGACGGCGACGACCGACGCCCCGTAGAGGACCGTCGTGCGCGGTCGGCGTCCCTCAAGGAGCGGGACCAGGGTCGCGACGACCACGGGGGCGCAGCCCACGAACACGCCCGGGACGGCCGGTTCGGCGCTGTGCTCGGCGGCGATGACGGCCAGGTTGAAGCCGACCATGCCGATGGCCGCGAGCAGTGCGAGCCGGGCACATTGACGGACTGTGAGCGCGCGCAGCCGGGCCGCCGCGCCCTTGCCGGCGAAGGGCAGCAGCAGGAGGCAGGCGAGGCCGTAGCGCAGGAACTGGCCGCCCGCGTACGGGTAGTGGCCGAGAACGCTGTTGGCGGTGAAGGACGCGCCGACGAGGACGCAGGCGAAGGCGGCGAGCGGGGCGCCGCGGGCGGCGGTTGCGGTCATGACGGCGACGCTAGGGAGCGGGATGGTCCGGTTTAAGGTCCACTTCCATGACGTCATCTCCGACCAATCCGGTGGGGCCGACCGACCCGGCGGGCGGGACGGCTTCCGCCGCGTGGGAACTGCTGCTGCCCGCCGCCTCCGCACCGGCACGCACGCGTGGCCGTTCGCTCCAGGCCGCGTTGCGGGAGGCGGTGCGCTCGGAGCGGCTGGTGCCGGGCACGCGGTTGCCGTCGAGCCGGGATCTGGCGGCCGACCTCGGGGTGTCGCGCGGACTGGTCACGGAGGCGTACGAGCAGTTGACGGCGGAGGGCTATCTGCGCAGCGGCCGGGGTGCGGGCACCTGGGTGGGCGGCGCCGTGCGGGCGGCGCGGCCCCGCGCGCGTGATCTCGCACCGCGCTCCCCCGCCGCCCGGGTCGACTTCGTGCCCGGCACCCCGGACCTGTCGCTGTTCCCCCGCTCGGCCTGGGCCGCCGCGCAGCGCGGTGTGCTGGCGGACGCGCCGCACGACCTGCTCGGCTACCCCGATCCGCGCGGGCTGCCCCGGTTGCGCACCGCGCTCGCGGAACTGCTGGCGCGCCGCAGGGGCGTGGTCGCCGACCCCGAGCGGCTGATCGTGGTCTCCGGAGTGGCCCAGGCGACGACGCTGCTCGGATTCGTGCTCCACGCGCGCGGGACACGCACCGTGGGCGTGGAGGACCCCGGCAGCCCCCAGCACGACGCCCTGTACGCGTCGGCGGGCGTCACCGCCGTACCGCTGCCCCTGGACGACGAGGGCCTGGCCGTCGGGCCGCTGCGGACGTCCGGCGTACGGGCCGTGGTGGTGACGCCCGCCCATCAGTTCCCCACGGGCATCGCCTACTCCGCGCGGCGACGCGCCCAACTCCTCGACTGGGCGCGGTCGGTGGACGGCCTCCTCTTCGAGGACGACTACGACGGCGACTTCCGCTACGACCGGGCCCCGGTGGGCGCGCTCCAGGGCCTCGACCCGGAGCATGTCGCCTACGCGGGCTCGGTCAGCAAATCGCTCGCCCCGGGACTGCGGCTCGGCTGGCTCCTGGTGCCCGAGTCCCTGGCGGACGAGGTCGTCGAGCGCAAGCGGACCATGGACCTCGGCCACCCGACCCTCGACCAGGCGCTGTTCGCCCGCTTCCTGGAACGCGGCGACTACGACCGCCAGCTGCGCCGCTGCCAGCGCGCCTACCGGCAGCGCCGCGACACCCTCGTCGCCGCCCTGGAGGAGCACTTCCCCGGGGCGGAGGTGACCGGGATCGCGGCAGGACTGCACGTCATCGCCGAACTCCCGGAGCGGTACGGCCCGCAGGACGGCTTCCTGGAGCGGGCGGCCTCCGCCGGTGTCGCGGTGCGCCCGCTCACGGCGTACACGCACGCGCGGGCGGGCGACGCGGTCGTCCGGCTGGTGCTGGGCTACGCGCATCTGGCTCCCGGCCGGATCCGCGCGGGGGTACGGCTGATGGCCGGGGCCGTGCGCCCGGACGGCCGCTGAAGTCACCGCGTCGCGTTGTTCACCCATGGTTTGCGTCCCCGCTGCGGCGCACCAGTAGTTGTGGCGGTGCACCCTGACCGCATCCCGTCCGTGGAGGCGCAACCCCATGTCGCATCGCCCGTTCCCCGCCCGCCGCAGCGTCCTGCGCGGCACCTTGGCCGCGTCGGCGGCCCTGACCGTGCCCGGCGCCCTCGGGGCCGCGCCCGCCTTCGCCCGGTCCGGACGTCCGAAGGCGGGCTGGGGTGTGCAGGCGGGGGACGTGACCTCCGACTCCGGTCTGGTGTGGGTGCGTTCGGACCGTCCGGCCCGGATGGTCGTGGAGACCTCGGCCACCGAGTCGTTCCGCGCCCCGCACCGGTGGCACGGTCCGCTGCTCGGCCCGGACACCGACTTCACCGGCACCACCCGGCTGAGCGGACTGCCTTCGGGGCAGCAGATCCACTACCGGGTCCTGCTCGCCGACCCCGACGACCCGCGCCGCACCGGCGAGCCGGTCACCGGCACGTTCCGTACGGTGCCCACCGGGCGGCGCGGGGTGCGCTTCCTGTGGTCCGGGGACCTGGCGGGCCAGGGCTGGGGCATCAACCCGGATCTCGGCGGCTACCGCATCTACGACGCGATGGCGAAGCTGGACCCGGACTTCTTCGTGTGCAGCGGCGACAACATCTACGCCGACGGCCCGATCACCGCGACCCAGGCGCTGCCCGACGGCAGCCTGTACCGGAACGTCACCACGGAGGAGAAGTCCAAGGTCGCCGAGACCCTGGCCGAGTTCCGGGGCAATTTCCGCTACAACCTGCTCGACGAGAACCTCAGACGCTTCAACGCCCAGGTGCCCTCGATCATCCAGTGGGACGACCACGAGGTCCGCAACAACTGGTACCCGGGCGAGGTCATCGCCGCCACGGACACCCGGTACACGGAGAAGAGCGTCGACGCCCTCGCGGTGCGCGCCCGGCGCGCGTTCAGCGAGTACTTCCCGGTCTCGACGCTGCGGCCGGGCGCGAAGGAGGGCCGGGTCCAGCGGGTGATGCGGCACGGTCCGCTGCTGGACGTGTTCGTCCTGGACATGCGGACGTACCGCAACGCCAACTCTCCCGACAAGCAGACCGTGGACCCGCAGGGCATCCTCGGCAGGGAGCAACTGGAGTGGCTCAAGCGGGAGTTGTCCCGGTCGCGCGCGGTGTGGAAGGTGATCGCCGCCGACATGCCGCTCGGCCTGGTCGTGCCCGACGCCACCGAGGGCAAGGCCAACATCGAGGCGGTCGCGCAGGGCGACCCGGGCGCGCCGCTGGGGCGTGAGCTCCAGATCGCCGAGCTGCTGCGGTACATCAAGCACCGGCGGATCACCGGCACGGTGTGGCTGACGGCCGACGTGCACCACACCTCCGCCCAGCACTACCAGCCCTCGCGGGCCGCGTTCACCGACTTCGAGCCGTTCTGGGAGTTCGTCTCCGGTCCGCTGAACGCGGGCGCATTCCCCGCCAGCGAACTCGACAACACCTTCGGTCCGGAGCGGGTGTTCGTGAAGGCGCCGACCGCGCAGAACGTGTCGCCGGCCCAGGGCTACCAGTTCTTCGGCGAGGTCGACATCGACGGCCACAGCGGGGAACTGACGGTGCGTCTGCGGGAGTCGGACGGCACCGTGCTGTTCACCCGGACGCTTCAGCCGGGCCGGGTCGGCCAGTAACCCCACTCCCCTCGGACCTGTGCCGCGCACCGGCGTCGTCCCCCGGTGCGCGGCGGGTTCCGAGGCTTCCCGATCATCCGCGTCAGAATCGCGTTTCCGCAGGTCAGACCCATTGTCAGTGGCGGCCTCTACGGTTTTTCCATGACGCGATCCTTGCAGGCCGTGACCTATCGCCGACCCTCCGCGCTGGAGTCGTCGGAGGGTGGACGGCGCCTCGGGCTGGAGACCTCACACGGCGCGACGCCTTCGGGCGCCACCGACCATCCGCGCTTCTTCGCGGGCTTCCTGACCTCGCCTCAGGTGGCCGCGGCGGCGCTGCTTGCGGTGGCCGACGTGGCGGGCGCGCGGTACTACCAGCGTCAACTGGCGGCCTCCCTCGACCCGGTGGTGACGGCGGGCGGTGACCGGCTGCGCTTCGAGTCCTTCTCCGGCTGCGGCGGGGTGTACGCGCGACTGGACGTCCTCGGCCCCGGACTCGACGGCGGCGAGGTGGCCCACGGCACGACGAACGTCGACGTCAACAACCCCCTGCGCGAGGCGCTGTCCCGGATCGGCTCGGACGACCCGCTCCATCTGCGGGTCGGCCCCGAGGAGTTGGCCGTGACCACGCTGGACGGCCCGGTGCTGGAGAAGAAGGTGCCGCTCCCGGACCGCTGGCTGCGCGGCTTCGCGGAGGCCCAGGTGATCGCGGCCGGCTTCGACCTGCGCGCCGAACTGCCCGCGCCGGAGGCGGTGCGCTTCCTGCGCTCGCTCCCCAAGGCCGGTGCGCGCGGCGCCGCGAGCGGCCCCCGCTGGGTCGTACCGGCGGGCCGCGGCCTGCGCCCCACCACCCGCCCCGTACCGGGCGCCGTATGCCTGCCGGGTCCTGAGCGGCTGATAGCCCTCCAGCGGGTTCTGCGCCACGCGACGGCCCTGCGGATCTACGGCCCCTCCGTCATCGGCACCACCGCCACGGCCGGCGCGTGGGAGGCCGTCCTGCCCGGGATGCGGCTGACGCTCACGCTGTCGCCGGACGCGTCGCGCGGCTTCTCCGGCGAGGGCGGGGTGCTGGACGCGCTCACGGCCGACGAGGCGGGCGCGGACGCCGAGTTGATCGCCGTGCTGCTGGCGTGGGAGCCCCGGATCGACGTCGCCGACCTGGCTGCCGCCTCGGGGCTGACCGCCGAGCGGGTCCGCGCCGCGCTGATCCGGCTGGGCACTTCGGGGCGGGTCGGGTACGACACGGCGGAGGCGGCCTACTTCCACCGTGAACTGCCGTACGACGCAGGGCGCGTGGAGCGGCACAACCCCCGGCTGCGGTCGGCCCGCGCGCTGGTGGCGGCGGGCGCGGTGCGCCTGGAGGGCGCGATCGGCGCGGTGACGGCCGAGGACGGCCATGTGCACCGGGTGCGGGACGAGGCGGGGGTACTGAGTTGCAGCTGTGTGTGGTGGGCGAAGTACCGGGGCGGGCGCGGGCCGTGCAAGCACGCGCTGGCGGTACGGATGGTGCGGCGGGGCGCCGCGGCGGAGCGGGACATGGTTCGGATCGACGGGGGCGTGCGATGAGTGAGCTGATGGATGCGGTGCGGGCCGGACGGACCGCCGAGGCGGTGGGGCTGCTCGACGGGCTGACGGATGCCGAACGCCGGTCATTCCGGCCGGAGTTGAAGGATCTCCGCAAGGAGCTGCGCACCGCGCCGTGGGGGCATCCGGCGCGCCTCGCCCATCCGACGCTGCACGCGGTCGGCGCCGCCTGCGAGACGGGGGCGGCTGCCGCCGCGAGCTGGATCGCGGCCGGTGACATGCGCTGGTCGCGGTCGTCGTCGGCGCTGCTGATCCACGTCCTGGGCGACCGCGATCCCTCCTGGCTGGGTGATCTGACGCACCGCCTCGCCGGGCGTCCGGCCTCCGCCGATGTGTCGTACGAGCTGATGGCCGGTCTGGTGCGGCTCTCCGGTTGTCCGGTGCCGACGACGGAGGCCTATGTGCAGGCCTGGGTGATGCACACCGGTCAGCTGTGGCAGCGCGGGGACACCCTGTTCGACCGGCTGCGCAGGGATCCCTACCTCGCGGAGCTGATCGCCGCGCTCTTCGAGACGAACGACATCGCCGGCCCCATAGAGTGGTCCTCGGCGCGGGACGTCGAGAGCTGGGGTGAGGCGATCGCCCGGCTCACCGTCGAAGGCGCCCTGGACCGGAAGCGGACGGTGGACGCCTGTGTGGCCCGGCTGCTGCGCGGCGGTTCGACCGTCGATCACCGGGCGTTCCTACGGGTGTTGAAGGCGCTCGCCCTCACCCGCGAGGAGGAGCGGGCGCGCATCGCCGACTGGCTGGCGCTGGCCTCGGACGCGGCGCCCACCGTGGCCGCGCACGCCCAGGCGGTGCTCGGATCCCTGGCACTGGACGGGGAGTTGCCGCCACGCCGGCTGGCGGAGATGTCCGACGCGGTGCTGTTCAGGTCCGAGAAGAAGCTCGTCCGGGCGCAGCTCGTGCTGCTGGGGAAGGTGCTGGCACGGGACGCGTCGGCCGCGGTCGAGGTGCTGCCCGCCCTCGCGTTCACCTTCGGGCACCAGGACTCCGAGGTGCAGGAGCGGGCGCTGAAACTGGTCGAGCGGCACGTGAAGAAGGTCGACTCCCCCGAGCTGCGGGCCGAACTCGCCTCGGCGGCCGAGCAGTTGACCCCCGCGCTGCGCGCCCGTGCGGTCGGGACGCTGGGGGCGGCGCCGGTCACCGCGGCGGCGGTCCACGAGGAGGTGCTTCCGCCGCCCCCGGTGCCGGTGCGCCTGGCGCCGGTTCCCGAGTCGGCGGTCGAACTCGCCGAGGAAGTGGGGGCGTTGCTGGCGTCCGACGGTGATGTGTCGGCGTTCGAGCGGGCGTTGGACGGACTGGTCCGCCATGCCTACGAGGACCGGGACGCGCTGGTGGAGGCGTTGGGGCCGGTGTGCGCGCGCCTGTGGTGGGGCGGTTCCGATCCGGACGACGTCCGTGTGGACAACCGCTTCGGCAGGAATCACCACGGATTCAACAGCGTGGCGGACAGCCTCGACCTCCTGCTGGCCACCCTCCGGGGCAAGGTGCGCACCACCACGCTCCACGATGCCGTCCAGCACGGCCGCTCCCGGTCCCGGTCGTGCGGACACAGCCCGCTGTCCGACGCCTTCGGCTCGCGCGTCTGGGAGGTGGCGTACCGCATCCGCGTGGAGCCGCTGCCGTTCCTGCTGTCGACTCCCAGCTGGAGCACAGGCCTGCTGGAGCCGGACGAGCTGGTGGACCGGCTCGACACCTACCGGCGGCTGGGCGCGCGGGTCTCGGCGGCGGACTTCGCGCAGGCGCTGCTGCGGGTGCGCCGTACGGACCCGGCGGCGGCAGCCGCGGCGGCCGGGCGCGCGGCGGCGCTCGGTACGGCGGAGGGCCTCCGGCTCGCCCGCTGGCTGTCGTCCGGGGAACCCGTGCTGCCCACGAGTCGGCGACGCTCCTCCGGGGTCTGTGTCCAGCTCGAATTCGGTGAACTCGTCTCGCTCCAGGCCGACTTCCCGGCCGGGTTCCGGGAGCTGGGACAGCCGACGACGGTCTACGGCGAGCGCTGGTACTGCTATCACTGGAACCGGGGCATGCAGCAGCACTGGCTCGCGATACTGCCCGAGCTGCGCGAGCTGGTGGCGGTGCGGCTGCTGCGGGAGGTGTCCGGCGCGGCCGTGGACGACATCCGGGGCGCGGCCACCGTCCTCCCGGCGCTGGCCGAGTCCGACGGCGCCGCCGGTGAGGCGACGCACCTGTGCGTGGCGTACGGGCTCGGCGCCCGACACGCCGAGGACCGGCTCGCCGCGGTGGACGCCCTGCTGGTGCTCGCGGCGCGGGGACAGCTGGACGGGGCCCGGCTGGGCGCGGACCTCGGGCAGTTGGTGCGGAGCGGTGCGGTGAAGCCGTCGCGGCTCGCCGAGTCACTGCGGACGGCGGCGGCCACCGGGGCGAACACGAGCATATGGGGGATTTCCCGGCCCGTCCTGACCGAGTTGCTCGCCGACCTCGACGGCGAGACCAGGCCCGCGCTGGCGCGGGGGCTCGGGGACCTGCTGGCCGTGGCCGCCGAGTGCGCTGAGCGGTCCGGGGCGCGCGGCGAACTGCCGCAACTGGCGCAGACGGCGGACCGGACCGGCTCGTCCCGACTGGTCACCCAGGCACGTCGGCTGCGCAGCGCGCTGGTGGCGGAGGTGGCCGCATGACGTAGGAGAGCGGGGCTGACCTTCGGGTCGGCGCACTCGTAAAAAGAACAGCAAAAGGTACAGAACCACGCTTTTACCGGTCGGTCACAGAGCGTTCGTGATCACGCAACACCCTTCCTTCACAGTTGTTGCATGAGTAGAGACATGTCTGATGTGACGCGCACACGGCACGGGCGTCCGGTGCACCACTGGCGGCGCGACCTGGTCGAACTGGCCGCGCTGTTCACGGCGGTCGCGGTAGCCGACATCGTGGCGAACCTGGTGGGGCACGGGCCCGGGGGCCCGGCGCTGCTGGCGATCTCCGCGTTCGCGCTGCTCGCCACGGCGGGGTTCCACACATGGTGGTCACGCCGCCACGGTCACGCGCCCCCTACGGGCGATACCGGTTCCACGGGCGATACCGGCGCCCGGTCGGCCGCGCGGGTGCGGCAGGCCGGGCCTCGCGGACCGGAGTCCCCGAGCGGGTCCGGGCCGGAGCAGCAGCCGTCGTCCGTGGCACCCGACGACGTGGCCGAGCCGGCCGCGTTGTGGCGGATGCGGACCACGGTGCGGGACGCGCCCGGATCGCTGGCCGCGCTGTGCACGGCGCTGGCCGGTCGGCAGGTCGACATCCTGAGCCTCCAGACGCATCCGCTGGCCGAGGGCACGGTGGACGAGTTCCTGCTGCGGGCGCCCGGTGAGGTCGCGGCCTCCGAGATCACCCGGGTGGTGGCCGCGGCCGGCGGTTCGAGCACCTGGATCGAGCGGGCCGACGCCCACGATCTGGTGGACGCGCCGACCCGGGTCCTGGGCCTGGCCACCCGTACGGCCCTGGACGCGGCGGAACTGCCGCTGGCGCTGCGGCAGTTGCTGGGCCGCTGCACCATCCGTTCGCTGCCCGCGACCGCTCCGGGCAAGGGACGCGAGTCGGAGTCGGTGCCGGCGGAGGGGTCGTTGGAGGACACGGTGCTGCGGCTGCGGGCGCCGGAGGGGGGAGTGATCACGGTGGAGCGGCCGTATCTGCCGTTCACGCCCACCGAGTTCGCCCGGGCGCGGGCCCTGGTGGAGCTGGACGCCCGGCTCGGTCCGCGGATCCCGCGCAGCCAGGACGTGCTGACGCTGCCCGAGGGCAACGCGATCACCGTACGGCGCGCGGACACCGGCGATCTGGAGGCGGCGCGGGAGATGCACGAGCGCTGCTCGGCGCGGACGCTCGGGATGCGGTACCACGGGCCGGTCGGTGACGCCGACCGCTATCTCAACCACCTGCTCTCCCCGCGCTTCGGGCGGACCCTCGCGGTGCAGACCGCCTCGGGGCGGATCGTCGGACTCGGGCATCTGCTGTGGGACGGGGACGAGACGGAGGTCGCGCTGCTCGTCGAGGACGACTGGCAACGGCGGGGCATCGGCAGCGAGTTGCTGGGGCGGCTGGTGGCGATGGCCGTCGAGGCGGGCTGCGAGAGCGTGTACGCCGTGACGCAGGCGTCCAACACGGGGATGGTGGCGGCGATGCGGGGGCTTGAGCTGCCGCTCGACTATCAGATCGAGGAGGGGACGTTGGTGGTCACGGCCCGGCTGGACACGGCGGCGACCTCTGTGGACGTCACGGAGTTCGGGAGGGCCCAGGCGCCGTAGCGACGGCGGCCGAGTCGGCGGAGGCCGAGGCGGAGGCGGGGGCGGGGGCAGGGGCAGGGACAGGGACAGGGGCGTGGACGGGATCGTTGTGGCCGGTCGCGCCCCGCGGCCCGGCCGCGCACGAAGACCGCCCCGCGCCCCGACGGCCGGACTCCAGCGCCCGGTCCAGATCCGTCCACAGGTCGTCCACGTCCTCCAGGCCCACCGACAGCCTCAGCAGCCGGTCGCCGACGCCCGCACCCCGCCGGTCCGCCTCGCCCACCACCCGGTGGCTGATCGACGCCGGATGCTGGATCAGGCTGTCCACGCTGCCGAGGCTCACCGCCGGGGTGACGAGGCGGACGGCGGCGATGACCTCGTGGGGGTCGCCGCGGGTCTCGAACGCGATCATCGCGCCGCCGATGCGCGGGTAGTGGACGCGGCTCACGCGCGGGTCGGCGGCGAGGCGACGGGCGAGTTCGGCGGCGGTGGCGGACGCGGCCCGTACCCGGACCGGCAGGGTCGCGAGGCCGCGCAGCAGCAGGTAGCCGGCCAGCGGATGCAGTACGCCGCCGGTCGCGAAGCGGATCTGACGCAGCCGGCCGGCGAACTCCTCGTCGCAGGCCACCACGCCCGCCATCACGTCACCGTGCCCGCCGAGGTACTTGGTGGCGCTGTGCAGCACGAGGCGCGCGCCGTGTTCGGCGGGGCGTTGCAGGACGGGGGTGGCGAAGGTGTTGTCCGCGAGGAGCGGCACCGAGCCGCAGGAGTGGGCGACGGCGCGCAGGTCGAGTTCGGCGAGGGTCGGGTTGGCCGGTGACTCGACGACGACCAGTCCGGTGTCGGGGCGCAGCGCGTCGGCGATGCCGGCCGGGTCGGTCCAGGTGACCTCGGAGCCGAGCAGTCCGGCGGTGAGGAGGTGGTCGCTACAGCCGTAGAGGGGTCGTACGGCCACGATGTGCCGCAGCCCCAGTGAGGCGCGCGCCAGGAGGACGGCGGTCAGGGCCGCCATGCCGCTGGCGAAGGCGACCGCGCTGTCGGTGCCTTCGAGGCGGGCGAGGGCGGTCTCGAAGCGGGCGACGGTCGGGTTGCCGAGCCGGCCGTAGACGGGCGGGCCGTCGGGTTCGGCGCCGGTGGTGGCGAAGGCGTCGATACGGGCGGCCTCGCCTCGGCTGTCGTACGACGGGTAGGTGGTCGAGAGGTCGATGGGCGGGGCGTGCAGGCCCTGGCGGGCGAGGTCGTCGCGGCCGGCGTGCACGGCTTCGGTGTCCGGCGCCCACCGGGCCGGGGCGGGATCCGGGCTCGTGGTGTCCGTGGGGAGACTCGTGGTGTCCATGGGGAGAAGGGTGAACATCTACCGGGTTCACGGGGCGGATCTCCGTGTTACGTTCGGCCGATGACCGACTCCGTCGTACTCGATCCGGTCGACCTTCATCTGCTGCGGCTGTTGCAGAACGACGCCCGGACGACGTATCGCGAGCTCGCCGCGCAGGTCGGGGTCGCGCCCTCGACATGTCTGGACCGGGTCACGCGCCTGCGCCGGGCCGGTGTCATCCTCGGGCATCAACTGCGGCTGGATCCCGCGAAGTTGGGGCGTGGTCTGGAGGCGCTGCTGTCGGTGCAGGTCAGACCGCACCGGCGGGAGTTGGTGGGGCCGTTCGTGGAGCGGGTGCGGGCGTTGCCGGAGTCGCGGACGGTGTTCCATCTGACCGGGCCGGACGACTATCTCGTCCATGTCGCCGTCGCGGACATGGCGGATCTGCAACGGCTGGTCCTCGACGAGTTCACGTCGCGGCGGGAAGTGGCGCGCGTGGAGACCCGGTTGATCTTCCAGCAGTGGGACTGCGGGCCCTTGCTGCCACTTGCCACGCCCGTAGCTGAATCGGGGTGACGGGCCGAAGTCCCAGGTACGAGGATGGTCCCCATGTCGCAGACCAACACTCCGCTGCCCCGGCAGGTCGCCGACGCCTACGTCGACGATCTCATCGCCCTCAACCCGGTCATCGGTACGTATCTCGGCGTCAAGGAGAGTTCGGGCAGGCTGCCCGATCTCTCCCCGGCGGGTCAGGAGCGCCTCGCGGAGCTTCAGCGGGCGACCCTCGCGAAGCTCGACGAGGCGGAGCGCCGGCCCGGCGCGGACAGTGGTGTCGAGCGCCGGTGCGCGCGTCTGCTGCGCGAGCGGCTGACCGCCGCACTCGGCGTGCACGACACCGAGGAAGGGCTGCGCGAGGTGGGCAACATGCACACCCCCGCGCACGCGGTGCGTGATGTGTTCACGGTGACGCCCGCGCAGACCGACGAGGACTGGGCGGCGATCGCCGAGCGGCTGCGCGCGGTGCCCGCCGCGCTGGCCGGCTACCGCGAGTCCCTCCAACTCGGCCTGGACCGCAAGCTGTTCGCGGGCCCGCGTCCCACGGCCACCTTCGTCGAGCAGCTCACCGAGTGGTCGGACCCGGACGGCGCGGGCCGCGGCTGGTACGAGGACTTCGCCTCGGCCGGGCCCGAGTCCCAGCGCGCCGAGCTGGACGAGGCGGCCCGCGGGGCGACCGCGGCGGTGGTCGAGCTGCGGGACTGGCTGCGCGACGTGTACGCGCCGGCGATCGAGGGCGCGCCGAACACGGTGGGCCGTGAGCGGTACGCGCGCTGGGCCCGCTACTACAACGGCACGGAGCTGGACCTCGACGAGGCGTACGCGTACGGCTGGTCCGAGTACCGCAGGCTGCTCGCGGAGATGAAGCGCGAGGCCGAGAAGATCCTGCCCGGGGCCGAGACCCCGTGGGTGGCGCTCGCCCATCTCGACGAGCACGGCCGGCACATCGAGGGCGTCGACGAGGTCCGCGACTGGCTCCAGGGCGTGATGGACCGGGCGATCGACGACCTGGACGGCACCCACTTCGAACTCGCCGAGCGGGTACGGCGGGTGGAGTCGCGGATCGCCCCCGCGGGCAGTGCTGCCGCGCCGTACTACACGGCTCCCACGCCGGACTTCTCGCGGCCGGGCCGCACTTGGCTGCCGACGATGGGACAGACCCGGTTCCCGGTCTACGACCTCGTCTCGACCTGGTACCACGAGGGTGTGCCCGGCCATCACCTCCAGCTCGCCCAGTGGGCGCATGTCGCCGAGGACCTGTCGCGCTACCAGGCGTCCGTGGGCATGGTGAGCGCCAACGCCGAGGGCTGGGCGCTGTACGCGGAGCAACTGATGGACGAGCTGGGCTACTTGAGCGACGCGGAGGAGCGGCTCGGCTATCTGGACGGACAGATGATGCGGGCCACCCGGATCATCGTCGACATCGGTATGCACCTGGAGCTGGAGATCCCGGCGGACTCGCCCTTCCGTCCGGGCGAGCGGTGGACGCCGGAGCTGGCGCAGGAGTTCTTCGGCGCGCACAGCAGCCGTCCGGCGGACTTCGTGGAGAGCGAGCTGACCCGCTATCTCACGATCCCGGGCCAGGCCATCGGCTACAAACTCGGCCAGCGCGCCTGGCTGTCGGGCCGGGAGAACGCACGGCAGCGGCACGGCGACGACTTCGACCTGAAGGCCTGGCACATGGCCGCGCTGTCGCAGGGTTCGCTGGGCCTCGACGACCTGGTGGACGAGTTGTCGCAGCTGTGACGCACCCGCCCGGGGCCGAAGTCCCTTCGGCCCCGGGTCAGTTGGGAAGCCGTCGTAGCTGCACCAGGCCCAGCCAGGTCTCCGGGCCCGGCTGGGCGCTGCCCGCGCGGACCGCGTAGCGTCCCGGTTCCAGGTCGACCCGCAGATGCTCGGTGCCCTCGGAGTCGCGGCCGGGCCACGCCGAGTCGAACAGCACCAGCGGTCCCGGGACGTCCCACCGCACCTCGTTCTCCCAGGTCGCGGCGGCGAGCGCGGCGGGCACTTTGGCCAGCACCTCGTCCTCGGAGTCCGCGGCGCACCACCGTACGAACGTGCCGTGCTCCGGCAGGAAGGACGTCGAGGCGGGTTCGTCGCCCAGGACCAGGGCCGCGCTGTCCCCCACCGGCAGCAGGCCGGCGTACCCGCCGACCTCGCACGCCCGGTCGTAGTCCGAGGCCAGTTCGTCGCCGTCGGCGCCCGTCCAGAACGGCAGCACCGTCTCCGGTACCGCTATGAGCGGCCCGCCGCCCGACTCCACCCACTGCACCGCCGTGCCCGCCTCCACGTCTCGCGCCATGGGCAGAACCTAACGCACAGCGAGCCCACATGTTCAGGGTTCGACGGGCCGCGTGTGCCGCCAATTCGCCTGCGCCTCCGGCCCGTTCGCGGGCGCCGCCGACATCAGCAGCCGCAGTCGTCCGAGTCCACCGGCGCCGTCAGCGGGTCGGCGGGGCGGCGCTCCTTCCCCTGCCAGGTCTCGAACTCGAAGCCCTCGCGCGCCCAGTACTCGAAGCCGCCGAGCATCTCCCTTACCTGGTAGCCGAGTTCGGCGAGGGCGAGGGCCGCGCGGGTGGCGCCGTTGCACCCGGGGCCCCAGCAGTACGTCACCACCGGCACGGACCTGTCGAGGAGTTGCCCGGCCTGTTCGGGGATGAGCGCGGTGGGGAGATGGACCGCTCCGGGGATGTGCCCCTGGTCCCAGGACGCGGTGGAGCGCGAGTCCACGACGACGAACGCGGGGTCGCCGGACGCGAGCGCGGCGGCGACGTCGGAGACGTCGGTGGAGAACGCGAGACTCGCGCGGAAGTGGGCGGCGGCTGCCGCCGGGGTGGTGCTGCTCATGGACCGGCCTTTCACCGAGGTGTTCGGGGTGTCCGTGGGACCCGGATGTCCGTGGTGCCCGAGCGCCCGTGATGTCTTTACGCCGAGAAATGTACGGTCGCCGGTCGGGTCCCTGAAGTGACGATCCCCGGCGTCCCGCTTGATCCGCCGGGGATTCCCCTGCTATTTCTGCTGCATGACCGCGTATTCCCCGGACGCCACCGACTGGCGCATCCTCGACGTCCTCCAGCGGGAGGGCCGGGCCGGTTTCGCCGAGCTGGCCCGGGCCGTGTCCATGTCCGCGAGCGCGGTGACCGAGCGGGTGCGGCGGCTGGAGGAGGCGGGGGTGATCCAGGGGTACACGGCGGTCGTGGACCCGGAGCGGCTCGGCCTGCCGATCCTGGCGTTCGTGCGGCTGCGCTATCCGACCGGCAACTACAAGCCGTTCCACGACCTGGTCGCGGTGACGCCGGAGATCCTGGAGGCGCATCACATCACGGGCGACGACTGCTTCATGATCAAGGTCGCGGCCCGTTCGATGCGCCATCTGGAGGAGGTGTCGGGGCGGATCGGCGCGCTGGGCTCGGTCACCACCAGCGTCGTCTACTCCTCACCGCTCCCCCGCCGGCCGCTGGGTCACTGACCGCGCTGCCGCACCGCCGAGCCCGCCCGCCCCTTCACGACCTCAAGCTGCGCGTGGATGCGGCGCCGCAGGTCGGCGACATGGCTGACGATGCCGACGCTGCGGTCCCGTTCGCGCAGCGAGTCGAGCACGTCGAGGACCTCGTCGAGGGTCTGCTCGTCGAGGCTGCCGAAGCCCTCGTCGATGAAGAGGGTGTCGAGCCGGACCCCGCCCGCCTCGTCGGTGACCACGTCGGCGAGTCCGAGCGCGAGGGCGAGCGAGGCGAAGAACGTCTCGCCGCCGGACAGCGTCGCCGTGTCCCGCTCCCGCCCGGTCCACGCGTCGACCACATGCAGCCCGAGCCCGCTCCGGCCGCGCCCGGCCCGGTCGTCGGAGTGGACGAGGGTGTAGCGGCCGGACGACATGCGCCGCAGTCGTACGGTCGCGGCGGCGGCCACCTGTTCCAGGCGGGCGGCGAGGACGTACGACTCCAGGCGCATCTTGCGTTCGTTGTCCGCCGAGGTGCCCGCGGTGAGGGCGGCCAGGCGGGCCACGCGGTCGTACTCCTCGCGCAGCGGCGCCAGTTGACGTGCCCCGGCCGCCGACCGGGCGGAGAGCCGGTCGAGTTCGGCGCGGCGCCGGTCCGCCGCGTCGCGCGCGGAGGCCGCGTCACGGGTCCGCCGCTCGGCCGCGTGCGCGGCCCGCTCCGCCGCGTCCGGATCGGCGGGCGGCTGCTGCGCGGCTGCCGCGGTGTCGGCCTCGGCGAGGACGGCCCGTACGGCGGCCTCCTCCGACTGCCAGGCGTCCAGGCGCCGTTGGAGTTCGCGATGGGCACGGTCGTCGAGGCGGGCGGCGGCTGCGTCCTGCGGGGTGTCGAAGCCGGCGCGGAAGGCGGCGTCGGCCAGTCGCGCGTCGGCGTCCTTGAGGCGTTGCGCGGTGTCCTCGGCGACGCGTGCGGTGTCGGCGGCGTCGGTGAGCAGCGCGGCCTGTCGCTCCAGTTGGTCGACGCGCGCCGCCACGCTGTCGGCGGCGCCCCGGGCCTGCGCCAACTCCTCTTCCAGCGAGGCGCGTTCACGCTCCAGGGTGTCGCGCAGGGTGGTGCGGGAGGCGGCTCTGAGGGCGGCCTGCTGCTGGATGCCGGTCCGCCGTTCGTGCTCCTGCTCGGCCTGCCGCAGTTCCTCGGCCGCGGGGTGCAGCCAGGACGCGGCGCGGCGCTCCTGCTCGTAGAGCCGTTCCAACTCGGCCACTTCGCCGGCGAGTCGGTCGGTCGGGGTGTCGCCCGCCTCGGCCGTGGCGGCGGCGAGGGCTTCCCGGACGAGGGCGAGGCGGCGTTCGGCCTCGGTGCGCTGTTCCTCGGCGTGCTGGTGGGCGGTGAGGGCCTGTTCCTCGGCCGCGCGGCCGACGTGTTCCGCCGACTTGCGGGCGGGCGCGGGGTGTTCGCGGGCACCGCAGACCGCGCAGGGTTCACCGTCGGTGAGGTGGGCGGCGAGTTCGGCGGCGATGCCGTTGAGCCGCTGTTCCTTGAGGTCGAGCCAGTGGGCGCGGGCCTGGACGGCGCGTTCGGCGCGGGCGAGGACCTGCCGCTGGGCGGCCTCCGTGTCACCGGCGAACTGGTCCCGTTGCCGGGCCGCCCGAAGGCGCCGCTCGGCGGGTTCGCGGCGCACGGCGAGTTGTTCGGCCCGGCCGGCGGCCTCCTGGGCGGACTCGATCCGCGTCCGCAGTTCCGCGCGGTGGGTGTCCCACCCGGCGAGCCAGGCTTCGGCCTCCTGCCGCACGTCGTCGTCGGCGCGTTCCTGCCGGTCCAACTCGGCGCGTTCCACACCGAGTTCGGTCAGGCGTCGGTCGGCGCGGCGGGCCGACTCCAGGCCGCCCAGCTCCTCGGCGGCCCGGCGGGCGGCGGCGGTGAGCCCGGCCGCTCCGGCGTCCGCGAAGGTCTCCGGCAGCAGCTCCCGTGCGCGGGTCTCCGCTCGGGCGGCTTCCCGGTGCTCGGTCTCGGCGGCGTCCCGCAGCTCCAGCGCTGGAGCCACCGCCTCCGCCTTGCGTGCCCGCTCCATCCGCGCCTGGGCCTGCCGGTAGCCGTCGGCACGCTCCTCCAGCAGCGCGGCCCGCTCCCGGGCCTGCGCGAACCGCTGCTGAAGGCGCGCCAGTTCGCGTACGTCGGCCAGTGCGCGGTCGGCCGCGACCCGGGCGGACTCGGCGGCGTCGAGCCGGCTGTGCGCGATGGTGAGCTGTTCGCGCGCGGTACTGCGGGCGATGGCCGCCGCGCCCAGCACCTCGGCGGCGAGGCCGGGTTCGCCGGGGGCGAGGTCCGGCAGTTCCATGGCGGGCCCGGCGGCCTGCTGCATGCGGTGCGCGTCGGCCAGCAACTCGGCGTCGCCCTGGCGGACTTGGGCCTCGGTGGTGCGCCGCCGCTCGGCGAGCCGCTTCTCGACCTCGGCGAAGCGGTGGGTGTCGAAGAGCCGGCCGAGCAGCTTGCCGCGCGCCTCGGCGTCGGAGCGCAGGAAACGCGCGAACTCCCCCTGGGGCAGCAGCACGACCTGGCAGAACTGCTCCCGGCTCATCCCGAGCAGCTGGGTGATCTCCTCGCCGATCTCCTGGTGCGAGCGGCTGAGGTCCTTCCAGTCGGCGGCCGTCGTGTCGTACTCGCGCAGCCAGCTCTGTGCCTTGTCGACCGTGGTTCCACGGCCCTTCTTCTTGGGGCGCTCCCAAGGTGGTTGCCGGGTGAGTTCCAACCGGCGTCCGGAGACGGTGAGTTCGAGCCGGACCTCGGTGCGGGTGGCGGGCGCCGCGTGGTCGCTGCGCAGGGTGAGCCCCTGGCCGCTCTGGCGGACGCCGGGCACCGAGCCGTAGAGCGCGTAGCAGACGGCGTCCAGGACGGAGGTCTTGCCGGCGCCGGTCGGGCCGTGCAGGAGGAAGAGGCCGGCGGCGGAGAGTTCGTCGAAGTCGACGCTCTGCGAGCCGCCGAAGGGCCCGAAGGCGGTGATGTCGAGCCGGTGCAGCCTCATCGGACCCGCCCTGCTGCCGGGAACCGCGTGCCCACGCCGGGCGAGGGCCGCGCGCTCACGGCGTCACCTCCCGCACCACCGCGTCCGCGCGGACCGCGTCGAACGCCTCCTGGAGTACGGCCTGTTCGTCCTCGTCGGGCCCGGCACCGCGCACATGGGCCACGAAGTCGTCGGCGATCTCCTGGTCGCTGCGGCCCGCGAGGCGTCGGGCGTAGGACACGTCGGGGTCGTCCGGGGACCGGTCGGGGTCGAAGACCAGGCTGAGGGTGTGCGGGAAGCGCTCGGTGAGCCGGGCCATGGGGTCGGCCGGGCGCACCGGGTCGGTGAGCGTGGCCTCGACCCAGGCCTGCTCGTGCCGGGTGAGTTCGGGATCGGCGAGCAGGTCCTCCAACGCGCCCCGGATGCGGGCCAGTTCGCGCTCCACCGGGCAGTCGACGCGCTCGGCGGTGACGGTCCCCTCGGCGTCCAGTTCGACGAGCCACATGCTCTTGCGGTGGTCGGCCTCGGAGAAGGAGTACGGCAGCGGGGAGCCCGAGTAGCGCACGCGCCCGGTGATGGTCTGCGCGCCGTGCAGATGTCCGAGCGCCACGTAGTCGACGCCGTCGAAGACCCCGGCCGGTACGGCGGCGACCCCGCCCACGGTGATGTCCCGCTCGCTGTCGCTGGCCTCGCCGCCGGTGACGAAGGCGTGGGCGAGGACCACGGAACGGGTGACGGGCGGGCGGTCGGCGAGGTCGGCGCGGACCCGTTCCATGGCGGCGGCCAGCACCGCTTCGTGCCCGGCCTTCTCGACCCCGAACTCGGCCTTCACCAGGGCCGGTTCGAGATACGGCAGGCCGTAGAAGGCGACGTCGCCGAACGCGTCCGGGATCACCACGGGCGTACCGCAGGCCGAGGGCTCGGTGCGCAGATGGATGCCCGCGCGGTCGATGAGTCCCGCGCCGACGCCGAGGCGGCGGGCCGAGTCGTGGTTGCCGGAGATCATCACCGTGGGCACGCCCAGGTCGGCGAGCCGGTGCAACGTGTCGTCGAAGAGTTCGACGGCGGCGAGCGGCGGCACGGCACGGTCGTACACGTCTCCCGACACGACCACGGCGTCCACCGCGCGCTCGCGCACGGTGGCGACGAGGTGGTCCACGAAGTCGGCCTGGGCCCCGAGCATGTTCACTCGGTGGAACGCCCGGCCCAGGTGCCAGTCGGAGGTGTGCAGCAGTTTCATGGAGCCACCACGCTAGCGCCTGCGGGTCCCTGATCCACCATTGACCTCGGAGTTACCACGCGTTCGGGGCCGTATCGGCGGATATGTGCGCGATGGGTGGAGAAGGGGCGCGGTCAGGCGTCGCCGTACGCCTCGCCGCCCAGCTCCAGTTCCGCCGCCCCCGCCGTGGCGTCGGCCAGCCAGGAGCGGAAGGCGTCCACGTCGGCATCGGGCAGGCCGATCTCGATCGTGACGCTCTCGCCGTAGCGGACGTCGCGGACCGCGCGGCCGGTGGCGTGCAGCTCGTTCTGGATCTTGCCGGCCCGCTGGTGGTCGACGGTCACGGTGGCCAGCCGGAAGCGGCGGCGGGTGAGGGTGCCGAGCGTGTCGAGGGCTTCGCCGACCGCGCCGCCGTAGGCCCTGATGAGGCCGCCCGCGCCGAGTTTGACGCCGCCGTAGTAGCGGGTGACGACGGCGACGACGTAGCGCATGTCGCGGCGGAGCAGCATCTGGAGCATGGGGACGCCGGCGGTGCCGCCGGGTTCGCCGTCGTCGCCGGCCTTCTGGACCGCCGCGTCGGCGCCGATGACGTAGGCGAAGCAGTGGTGCGAGGCGTCGGGGTGCTCCTTGCGGATCCGGGCGACGAACTCCTGGGCCTCCCGCTCGGTGGCCGCCGGGGCGAGGGCGCACAGGAAACGGGAGCGGTTGACCTCGGTCTCGTGCACGCCCGGGCGGGCCACTGTGCGGTACTCGTCCTGCATCCGGCCAGCCTATGCGCAGGGTCAGGGGTCGCCCCGGGTCCGGGGCCGGGTGACGATGTGGTGGATACTCGCTCCTCGTTGCCCGGGGCGCGGGCACGGCCGTCCGACCGCAGGGAGTCCTCAGCATGACCGGCGCGCAGGTGGGCCCCTCGCGGGCGACGGGGTCCGGCGGTCCCGAGTCGACCGCCGAGCGCTGCCGGGCCTGGCTGCTGGACGGGCTGAGCGAGCAGAGCGCCCGGCACCCGGGGCCGCACGCCACCCCGAATCCGGAGCACGAGGGACACCGCTGGTGGCGGGTCATGTGCCTGACCGGTGTCGACTACTTCTCCACGCTCGGCTACCAGCCGGGCATCGCCGCGCTCGCCGCCGGACTGCTCTCCCCGCTGGCGACCGTCGTGCTGATCGGGCTGACGCTGCTCGGGGCGCTGCCGGTCTACCGGCGGGTGGCGCACGAGTCCCCGCACGGCGAGGGCTCGATCGCCATGCTGGAGCGGCTGCTGCCGTGGTGGTCGGGGAAGATCTTCGTCCTGGTGCTGCTGGGCTTCGCGGCGACGGACTTCATGATCACCGTCACTCTGTCGGCGGCGGACGCGGCGGCGCATGTGGTGGAGAACCCGTTCGCGCCCGGCTGGATGCACGGCGGCAACACCTGGATCACGCTGGTGCTGGTCGGCGCGCTGGGCGCGGTCTTCCTCAAGGGCTTCCGGGAGGCCATCGGGATCGCCGTGGTGCTGGTGGGCGTCTACCTCACGCTCAACCTGGTGGTCCTCGCGGTGTCCGCCTGGGAGGTGCTGAGCCGTCCGGTGCGGATCGGCGACTGGACGGACGCGATGACGGCCGCGCACTCCTCGCCGCTCGCGATGGTCGGGGTCGCGCTGCTCGTGTTCCCGAAACTCGCGCTCGGCATGTCCGGCTTCGAGACCGGTGTGGCGGTGATGCCGCAGGTCAAGGGCGATCCGACGGACACCTGGGAGGAGCCGACGGGCCGCATCCGGGACACCCGCAAACTGCTCACCACGGCCGCCGTGATCATGTCCGGTTTCCTGCTGCTGTCCAGCCTGGCGACGACCATCCTCATCCCGCAGAGCGCCTTCAAGACCGGCGGCCCGGCGAACGGCCGCGCGCTCGCCTACCTCGCCCACGAGCATCTGGGCCAGGTCTTCGGCACGTTCTACGACGTCTCGACGATCGCCATCCTGTGGTTCGCGGGCGCCTCCGCGCTCGCCGGACTGCTGAACCTCGTACCGCGCTATCTGCCGCGCTACGGCATGGCACCCGAGTGGACGCGGGCGGTACGGCCCCTGGTCCTGGTGTTCATGGTGGCGGCCGTGCTGATCACGCTCTGGTTCCACGCGAGCGTCGACGCGCAGAGCGGCGCGTACGCGACCGGTGTGCTGGTGCTGATGCTCTCCGCCGCGTTCGCCTCCACGGTCACCGTGCACAAGCGCGGCCACCGCAGGGCCACGCTCGGCTTCGGCGCGATCACCGCCGTGTTCGCCTACACACTGGTCACGAACGTCATCGAGCGGCCCGACGGCATCAAGATCGCGGCCATCTTCATCGTGCTCATCCTGGCCACGTCGTTCGGTTCGCGCGTCCACCGGGCCTTCGAACTGCGCGCGGCGGAGGTCACGTTGGACGACACGGCGGCCCGTCTCGTCGACGAGGCGGCGCGCTCCGGGCCGTTGCGGCTGATCGCCAACGAGCCACAGGAGCACAGCAGTCGGGAGTACCGAGCCAAGGAGTACAGCCAGCGCGAGGAGACCCACATCCCGGACCGCGGCCCCGTGCTGTTCCTTGAGGTGCTGCTGCGCGACTCCTCGGACTTCTCGGCGGACATCACGGTCCACGGCGAGGAGAAGTACGGGGTACGGCGGCTGCGCGTCGCGGGTCCCACGGTGCCCAACGCCATCGCCGCCGTACTGCTCTCGCTGCGCGACCGCACCGGGAAGGTCCCGCACGCCTACTTCACGTGGACCGAGGGCAACCCGGTCAGCCATCTGATCCGCTTCCTCGTCTTCGGCGACGGCGAGGTCGCCCCGGTCACCCGCGAGGTGCTGCGCCGCGCGGAACCGGACCCGGAGCGCCGGCCGCGCGTCCACGTCGGCTGACCGCCGTGCGACTCCTGATCGTCGGCGGCAGCGGCTTCCTGGGCACCGAACTCGTCCGCCGGGCGAGCGCGGCGGGCTGGACCACGGCGGCGACCTACCGCTCCGCGATCCCGGGCACCGCGCCGCCCGGCGTCTCCTGGCACCGGCTGGACCTGCGCGCGCCCGCCCGACTCGACGGCCTCCTGGGCGAGTTGGCGCCGGACGCGATCATCAACGCGAGCAGCGGGCTGAGCGACTGGGAGGTCACCGCCGACGGTTCGGTCCGGGTGGCGATGGCGGCGGCCCACCGCGGCCACCGCCTGGTCCATGTCTCCAGCGACGCGGTGTTCTCCGGTTCCCGGATCTCCTACGACGAGTCGTGCCTGCCCGATCCGGTCACGCCGTACGGCGCCGCGAAGGCCGCCGCCGAGACCGCCGTACGCCTGCTGACCCCGGGCTCGGCGATCGCCCGCACGTCGCTGATCATCGGCGACGGCGGCTCCGCGCACGAGCGCATGGTGCGCGAACTGGCCGCCGGTACCCGCGAGGGCGTCCTGTTCACCGATGTCGTCCGCTGCCCGGTCCACGTCGGCGACCTGGCCGCCGCCCTCCTCGGACTCGCCGACTCCGACCGGTCCGGGATGTTCCATCTGGCCGGCCCGGACGCGCTCAGCCGCCACGAACTCGGTGTGCTCATCGCCCGGCGCGACGGACTGGACGCGAGCCGGCTGCCCGCCGGGCGACGGGGGGCCGCGTCCATGCCGCTCGACGTCCGCCTCGACGGCCGGGCCACGCGGGACCTGCTGGGCGTCCGGCTGCGCGGGGCCCGCGAGTTCCTCCGACTCCCTTAGAAAGGGGCCCTGCTTCTTCCGGAGTCGGTCCTACTTCTTCTTGCCCCTGGGCACGGTCAGGCCGGTCAGCAGGGCCGTGCCCGGGGCGAGGTCGTGCCAGGTGCGGCCGTGCCAGGCGAGGACCGCGATGGCCGAGGTCGGGAACTTCACCCTGACCTCGTCGAGCGCGTTGTCGAGACTGTCACCGGCGAGCGCGAGGACCAGTTCCTCCAGGCCGGGGTTGTGCCCGACGACGAGCAACGTCTCGACCTCGTGCGGGACTTGGTGGACGGCGTCGAGGAGATCCGCCACATCGGCCGCGTAGAGCCGCGGTTCGTAGCGGACGGGCGGCGGGGTGCCCCACTGCGCCGAGGCCAACTCCCAGGTCTGGCGCGCCCGTACGGCCGTGGAGCACAGCGCGAGGTCCGGCAGGGAGTCCGTCTCGGCGAGCGCGGTACCGGCGGCCGGGGCGTCCCGCAGCCCGCGCGGGGCGAGCGGCCGTCGATGGTCGGGAACGCCCGCGGGCCAGGCCGACTTGGCGTGCCGCAGCACGACCAGCCGACGCAGCGGGCGGGCCCCGGAGCGGGCGTTCACGCCAACGACCCGATGTCGCGGGTGAGTTCGAGCCCGAGCAGCCGGTCGGCGTAGGCGTACGTCTCGAAGCGGGCGCCGTCCGGCAGGTCGGGCCAGGTCTCCACGCGCCGCAACACGTCCAGTACGGCGGGCACATCGAGGTCGTTCTCCCAGGCGCCGCGCAGTGCGGCGCGCACCTCGTCGGGCACCGGCCGCGAGGGCCGGCGCGCCCAGTCGGCGACGGAGGCCCGCCAGTGCGCCAGCGTCCGCCGGGCTTCGTCCAGACCGTCCGCGTCGAGCCGCACCGGCAGCTCGCGCGGGTGCGAGAGCAGCGCGAGACGGAACGCCCCCGGGTCGGAGAGGTCCGGGGCGGTGGTCGCGCCGGACCCTACGGGCGCTACGGACGCGACGGGCGCTACGGCGACCAGGACTCCCCCGGGTCCGGGTGCCGCCGCGCTCCCGGCGGCGACATGGAGGACCTGGGCCTCGCCGAGTCCGGAGCCGAGGTCGCCGCCGTCCTCGAACGGGCGGATGCCCAACGCCCCGGCGGCGGAACGGAGTTCGGCCTGGTCCTGATCGCCGGTGAGCAGGGCCCACACCGGTGTGCCGCCGAGTTCGAGGGCGCGCACGAGGAGGTCGGCGACCAACAGGACACGCAGTGCCGTGGGTTCGAGGCCCGACGCGTGCGCCTCGACCCTGGTCAGGCCGCGGCGGGCGGGGGCGGCTTCGGTGGAGTCGCCGGTTCGGGCGTCGATGATGCGCAGCACGGCCCGAGCGTAGGCGGGCGGCGGGTCGTACGCACGCATGTTCGCGCTGTTCCGGCCGGAGTCGCGGGGCTCACCCACGGCTGTCCGGCACATGGATCCGTACCCGGTCCAGGGTCGCGACGGCCGCCGTCCCGGTCAGCACGTCGGCCACGCACGGCAGGAACGCGCGCAGCCGTCGCTCCTCGTCCACGATGACCACCACGCAGGGCCCGTGCGTGCCGAGGTGCGGGACCCGGCCGGGCCTTCGGGTCCCCGAGTCGCCCGCGCCGAACCCCGTCACGCCGTGGAAGACGCTCGCTCCGGTGAGGCCCTCGCGGTGGGCGCGGTGGACGAGTTCGGCGTAGGCGGGCCTGTGGTGCCAGAGCGCGGACGCGTCGAGCCGGACGGTGAGACGGGCGGCGAGCGGGTCGGGCGCGGGCATCGGGCACCCCCTGCCGTGGGGACTGTCCCGACCGTACCGCTCGGGTCGGGAAGGGGGAACGCGGTCAGCGGGCGAGCAGGTCCCGGAGTGACGCGGCCACCTCGGCCGGCGCCTCCTCCGCCATGAAGTGGCCGCTGGTCACGGTGGTGTGCCGCAGGTCCGGCGCCCAGGCGCGCCACCGGGCCGCCGCGTCGAAGCCGAGGGCGGCGCCCCAGTCCTGCTGGAGCACGGCGACCGGCATCCGCAGCCGGGTCCCGGCGTCCCGGTCCGCCCGGTCGTGGGCGAGGTCGATCCCGGCCGAGGCACGGTAGTCGGCGACGATCGAGGGGACCGCGGCGCGGGCGGCGTCCAGGTAGGCGGTGCGGACGTCGGCGGGGATCGCGCGCGGGTCCCCGGTCCACAGGTCGAGGAAGTGGCCGAAGAACGCGTCGGGCGCGGCGCCGATCAACTCCTCGGGCAGGCCCGGGGGTTGGGCCATCAGGTAGAGGTGGAAGCCGACGGCGGCGGTGACGCCGTGCAGCACGTCCCACATGTCGAGCGTGGGGAGTACGTCGAGACAGGCCAGGTGCGTGATCGTGTCGGGGTGGTCGAGTCCGGCGCGGAAGGCGACGAGGGCGCCGCGGTCGTGGCCGGCGAGTGCGAAGCGGTCGTGCCCCAGGGCGCGGGCGAGGGCCACGACGTCCGCCGCCATGGTGCGCTTGGCGTAGCCGGAGCCGTCGCTCTCGGCGGGCTTGTCGCTCGCGCCGTAGCCGCGCAGGTCGGGGCAGATGACGGTGTGGTCGGCCGCGAGGTCGGCGGCGACATGGCGCCACATGAGATGGGTCTGCGGGAAGCCGTGCAGCAGCACGAGCGGGCGGCCCGACCCGGACACGGCCGCGTTGAGGGAGACCCCGTCCGCGACGGGAACGCGGTGGTAGGTGAAGCCGGGGATGGTGGGTGGCATGGCGCGCCCTGCTTTCGTCGATGCTGCCGTACGCAGCCGTACGCATAGGAGATTCGGTGCCGACCTCTGTCTGTGTCGGTGCCGTCTTCGAGCCTGCCGGGTGCCGATGAGCGATGGATGAGCGCGCTACCGTGACCTGGGGCGATGCCTCGGAAAGGGTGGTCGGTGATGGAGGTCGCGTTCGGGGTGCTGGGGCCGGTGACGGCCTGGGACGGTGCCGGGGACGTGATCGCGCTGCGGGGGCCCCGGCACCGGGCGGTGCTGGCCCGGCTGCTCGTGGCCCGGCGCCGGGTCGTCCCGGTCGGGCGGCTGGTCGAGGATCTGTGGGCGGGCCGGGAGGAGCCGCCCGCCGACGCGGTGGGCGCGGTGCGCACGTTCGTCGCCGCGCTGCGCCGGGCCCTGGAACCGGAGCGCCCGCCGCGCACGCGGGCCCGGCTGCTGGTCACCGAGGGGCCGGGGTACGTGCTGCGGGCCGGGCCCGAGGCCGTGGACGCCTGGCGGTTCGAGGAAGCGGTGACCGCCGCCGGAGCACTGTCGGAGGCGCGGGCGCTGGCCCGGCTGGAGGAGGCGCTCGGCTGGTGGCGCGGTCCGGCCTACGCGGACTTCGCCGACGACACCTGGGCCCGCGCCGAGCGCTCCCGGCTGGCCGAGCTGCGCCTGCACGCCGTCGAGCGCCGGGCCGAGGCCCGACTCGCCCTGGGCCGCGCGGCCGAGGCGGTGCCGGACCTGGACGCGCACGCGGCCGAGCACCCGTGGCGCGAGAACGCCTGGCGCCTGCTGGCACTGGCCCTGTACCGCACCGGCCGCCAGGGCGACGCGCTCGCGGTGCTGCGCCGGGCCCGCACCCTCCTCGTCGCACAGCTCGGCACGGACCCGGGCCCGGCCCTGCGCCGGCTGGAGGCGGACATCCTGGCCCAGGCGCCGCACCTCGATCCCGGGCCGGACCGTCCGCCGACGACCCCGTGGACGCGACCGGACGGCACCGCGCGGGGGCAGGCGCCGACCGCCGCGAGCGACGACCCGGCCGAGCAGGTCTGGGCCGCCGCGACCGCCGCCTACGACCGGACCGTCGCGGCCGGTGCCCGGGTGCGGCTGGAGTCGGCGGTCGGGCTGCTGCGGGATCTCGCGGTGACCGGCGGCGGCGGGCTCGAGGCGGCTCGCGGGCACCGGCTCGCGGCGATCACGGCGGCCGCGGAACTGGGCGACCCGGAGCTCACCGCCCGGGTCATCGGCGCCTACGACGTCCCGGCGATCTGGACCCGCGCGGACGATCCCCGGCTGGCGGCGGAGACCGTGGCCGCCGCCGAGCGCGTGCTCGCCGAACTGCCGCCGGACGCCCATCTCGCGGTGCGGGCCCGCCTGTTGGCGACGATCGCTCTGGAGTCACGCGGTACGCGTTCGGCGCGCGGGCCGCAGGCCGCCCGTCAGGCGGAGGGCATCGCGCGCCGGCTCAACGACCCCGCGCTCCTGGCCTTCGCCCTCAACGGGGTGTTCATGCAGACCTTCCACCGTGCCGGTCTGGCCCCGCAACGGGACGCGGTCGGCGCCGAGTTGGTGGCCCTGTCCGCCCGGCACGGACTGGTCACCCACGAGGTGCTCGGACATCTCGTCCGGCTCCAGGCTCGCGGGGCGCTCGCAGACTTCACCAGAGCGGACCGGCACGCGACAGCGGCAGAGGAACTGGCGGAGCGTCATGAACTGCCGCTGGTCGGTGTGTTCACGCGGTGGTATCGGGTGGTGCGGCTCGCCGAGAGCGGCGGCGCGCGGCCGGAGGAGGTCGCGGCGGCCTGCCGGGACGCGGCGCGACCGCTGGCGGGGGCGGGCATGCCGGGGCTGGAGCGCGGGCTGCTGCCGCTCGCCCTGCTGTGCCTGCGCGTGCGGCACGGACGGCCCGCCCAGACCGACGACAGTGTCGACTGGGGACCGTACGAACCATGGGCCCGCCCCCTCGTGTCGCTGGCCCACGGTCGGCCCAACGACGCGCGAGCCGCGCTGCGTTCGCTTCCGGAGCCGCCGCGCGACCTGCTGTTCGAGGCGTTGTGGTGTCTGGCGGCGCGGGCGGCGCTCGCCGTGGGCGACCGGGCCACGATGGAGCGCGCCCGGTCCGAACTGGCGCCCGCCGCAGCGGAGTTGGCCGGGGCGGGCAGTGGCCTGCTCACGCTGGGGCCCGTGGCGCGGTACCTCGACGAGCTCGCCGACGGGCTGCGGAGCCCTCGGTGAGCGGGCGCCCGGGGCGGTCTCCGACCGGGGGAATCACCGCCCGCCGCGCGCCGTTGTGCCACCCGTCAGACTCCCCGCACACCAAGGAGGCCGAGCATGTACGGCGACTCAGCAACGGTCCGCAGGATCCTCACCGAGTCCGGTGACACCTGGGCGGTCGTGGGCCTGTCCGCGAACCGGTCCCGGGCCGCGTACGGCGTCGCGCAGGTGCTCCAGCGCTTCGGCAAACGCGTGGTCCCGGTCCACCCCAAGGCGGAGACGGTGCACGGCGAGCAGGGGTACGCCTCGCTCGCGGACATCCCCTTCGACGTCGACGTCGTCGATGTGTTCGTCAACAGCGATCTCGCCGGGGCGGTCGCGGACGAGGCGGTGGCGAAGGGCGCGCGGGCGGTGTGGTTCCAGCTCGGCGTGATCGACGAGGCCGCCTACGAGCGGACCCGGACGGCGGGCCTGGAGATGGTGATGGACCGCTGCCCGGCGATCGAGATCCCGAGGCTCGGCCCCGGCTCCGCCTGACACCGGGAGGGCGCACCGGGAAGGCACAGTAAGAAGGCACCGTAAGAAGCCTGTGAACATGTCAAAGAACGCTTCGAAGACGAGTCAAATTTCAGGCAACGTACTTCTGTAAATATTCATTCATTCCTAGCCTGAGGCCCCCCGTCCGTTAAGCATCCGTGCTGACTTCGAGAGGCCTCTTGACATGGTGAGCGTTGACCAGTCCGTCCCGGAGGCCACCAGGGATCCGAGCGGTCTGCGCAGGGACGTCGGCCTGATCGGGCTGACTTGGGCGTCGGTCGGCTCGATCATCGGCTCCGGCTGGCTGTACGGCGCGCACGACGCGGTCATGCAGGCCGGACCGTCGGCGATCATCTCGTGGGTGATCGGCGCGGTCGCGATCGTGCTGCTGGCGCTGGTGCACGCCGAACTCGGCGGCATGTTCCCGGTGGCGGGCGGTACGGCCCGTTACCCGCACTACGCGTTCGGCGGCCTGGCGGGCATGTCGTTCGGCTGGTTCTCCTGGCTCCAGGCCGCGACCGTGGCGCCGATCGAGGTCGAGGCGATGATCGGCTACGCCGGTCACTGGTCGTGGGCGACCCACTTCCAGCACGCCGACAAGACCCTGACGACCAGCGGTCTGCTGGTGGCGATCGTGCTCATGGCGGTCTTCGTCGCGGTCAACTTCTTCGGCGTACGGGTGCTGGCGCACACCAACAGCGCCGCGACCTGGTGGAAGATCGCCGTCCCGCTGGGCGCGATCTTCGTCGTCGCCGCGGGCAACTTCCACCCGGCCAACTTCCACTCGGAGGGCTTCGCGCCCTTCGGCGCCAAGGGTGTCCTCACCGCGATCAGCACCAGCGGCATCATCTTCGCGCTGCTCGGCTTCGAACAGGCCATCCAGCTCGCGGGCGAGAGCCGCAACCCGAAGCGGGACCTGCCGCGCGCCACGCTCGGCTCGGTCGCGATCGGCGCCGTCATCTACGTCCTGCTCCAGATCGTGTTCATCGCCGCCCTGCCGCACAGCACCTTCGCCAACGGCTGGGGCCACCTCGCGTTCAAGGGCGACAGCGGTCCCTGGGCCGGCCTCGCGACCCTGGTGGGCCTGGGCTGGCTGGCCTGGATCCTCTATCTGGACGCGATCATCTCCCCCGGCGGCACCGGCCTGATCTACACCACGGCCACCTCCCGTGTCTCCTACGGCCTGGCGAAGAACGGCTACGCCCCCAAGCTCTTCACGAAGACCGACGCGCGCGGTGTGCCGTGGTTCGGGCTGATCATGTCCTTCGTGACCGGCGTGATCTGCTTCCTGCCGTTCCCCAGCTGGCACAAGCTGGTCGGCTTCATCACCTCGGCGAGCGTGCTGATGTACGCGGGCGCCCCGCTGGCGTACGGCGTCTTCGCCGACAAGCTGCCGCGCCTGGAGCGCCCGTACCGGCTGCCGGCCGGCAAGGTGATCTCGCCGCTGTCGTTCGTGGTCGCCAACCTGATCATCTACTGGGCGGGTTGGGACACCCTGTGGCGGCTCGGCCTGGCGATCCTGCTCGGCTATCTGCTGCTCGGCGGCTACGCCTACTACGCGCACAGCAACAACCTGCCGGACGCGCCCCGGCTGGACTTCAAGGCCGCGCAGTGGCTGCCGGTCTACCTGCTGGGCATGGGCGTGATCTCCTGGCAGGGCGGCTTCGGCGGCAAGGGCAACCTGCCGCTGTGGTGGGACATCGTGGTCATCGCGGCCTTCTCGGTCGGCATCTACTACTGGGCCAAGGCGACGTCGTCCACGGCCGAGGACATCGAGCGCAGCATCGACGAGGTCGTCATCACGGACGCGCCCGCGCACTGAACCGTCCGACCGCACCGGTGACATGGACCGGCCGCCCCTCCGGCGGCCGGTTCTCGCTTGTCAGGGCGCCGTCATACTGGGCCGGTGACCTTCCCCTCCCCCCACCCCGAACCGCCTTCCGTCCCCCACTTCCCGGTCGTCGTCGTGGGCGCCGGCCCCGCCGGACTCACCGTCGGCAACATCCTGCGCGCGGCGGGCCTGCGCTGTCTGGTCCTGGAGACCGGCACCAGGGAGTTCATCGAACAGCGGCCCCGGGCCGGCGTCATCGAGGAGTGGGCCGTCCGCGGCCTTGAGCAACGCGGCCTCGCCCAGCGCCTGTTGGAGCGCGCGCAGCGGCACACCCAGTGCGAGTTCCGCTTCGGCGGGCAACGGCACCGGTTCTCCTACACGGAGTTGACGGGCCATCACCACTACGTCTATCCGCAGCCGTTGCTGGTGACGGACCTGGTCCGGGAGTACGCGGACGTGCGCGGCGGCGAGATCCGCTTCGGTGTGCGGGACGTCGAGCTGCACGACCTGGACACCGACCGCCCCGGGGTGTCGTACACCGACCCCGAGACCGGCCGACGGCGGTTCGCGCACGCGGACTTCGTCGCGGGCTGCGACGGCGCGCGCGGGGTGAGCCGGGCCGCGATACCGCCGGAGCGGGCCCGCACCGCGCGGCACGACTACGGCATCGGCTGGCTCGCGCTGCTCGCCGAGGCACCGCCGTCCTCGGACTGCGTCCTGTTCGGCGTGCATCCGCGCGGCTTCGCCGGGCACATGGCGCGCAGCCCCGAAGTGACCCGCTACTACCTGGAGTGCCCGCCGGGGGACGACCCCGACCACTGGCCGGACGACCGCGTCTGGTCCGAGTTGCAGCACCGGCTCGCCGCGACCGGCGCCCCGCCGCTGACCGAGGGCCGGCTGATCGAGAAACGCGTGCTCGACATGCACAACTACATCGTCGAGCCCATGGTGTTCGGCCGGCTCTTCCTCGCGGGGGACGCGGCCCACCTCACCGCGCCCATCGCCGCGAAGGGCATGAACCTCGCCCTGCACGACGCGTTCCTGCTCGGGGACGCGCTCGTCGCCCACCTCACGAGGGGCGACCCGGCGGGCCTGGGCGACTACTCGCGGGCCTGTCTGGGCCGGGTGTGGGAGTACCAGGAGTTCTCCCGCTGGCTCTCCGAGGTCTACCACGGCGCCTCGTCCGGCGACCCGTACCTCGCGGGCACCACCCTCGCCCGGCTGCGCCGGGTCTTCGCGTCCCCCGCCGCCGGGCTCGCGTTCGCCGAGTCGTACCTCGGCACGGACACCGGCGGCTGAGGCAGCTCCTCAGTCGTGTGTCGGACGGTCGCTGAGCCGGTGGTCCGCCACGTTCAACGCCTCGTCGACGAGCCGACGCAGATGACCGTCGCCCAGTGCGTAGATGACCCGGCGGCCCTCCTTGCGTGTGGTCACCAGTCCCGCGAGGCGCAGCCGGGCCAGGTGCTGGCTGACGGCGGGACGGGCCGCGTCGCAGGCCTCGGTGAGCGTGGTGACGTCGGACTCGCCCGCCGTCAGCGCGTGCAGCAGGGTCAGCCGGGTGCGGTCGCCGAGGAGGGCCAGGAGTTCGGCGGCCAGCGCGAACTGCTCCTCGCCCGGGGTGCGCGGATGCGCATCGTGCGCAGTTGATAGGTGCGTGCGTGCGCTCATACGCACATAATGGCTCCGTGGGCGCCGTACGTCCACCCGCGCACCGGAAGGGGACGCACGTGAGCGACCAGCACCACCACGAGCACGAGCACCGTCATGAGCACGAGCACCACCCTCACCACTCCCCCAAAGGCGTGCGCCACCGCCTGACCCACCTCCTCACGCCCCACTCCCACGAGACCGCCGACAAACTCGACTCCGCCCTGGAGTCCTCGGCCCGCGGGATGCGCGCCCTGTGGGTCTCGCTCGCGGTGCTCGGCGCGACGGCCGTGGTACAGGCGGTCGTGGTCGTGGTGTCCGGTTCGGTCGCGCTGCTCGGCGACACGGTGCACAACGCGGCGGACGCGCTGACCGCTGTACCGCTGGGCATCGCGTTCGTGCTCGGCCGCCGCGCGGCGACCCGGCGCTTCACCTACGGCTACGGCCGGGCCGAGGACCTGGCCGGCATCGCGATCGTGCTGACGATCGCCGCGTCCGCGGCCTTCGCGGGCTGGGCGGCGGTGGACCGGCTGCTCGATCCGCGTCCCGTCGCGCATGTCACGGCGGTCGCGGGGGCGGCGCTGGCCGGTTTCGTCGGCAACGAGTGGGTGGCCAGGTACCGGATCCGGGTCGGGCGGGAGATCGGGTCGGCCGCGCTGGTCGCCGACGGACTGCACGCCCGCACCGACGGGTTCACCTCACTGGCCGTGCTGGCGGGCGCCGGGGGCTCGGCGCTGGGGTGGCAACTCGCCGATCCGCTCGTGGGGTTGGCGATCACCGCCGCCATCGCGCTGGTGCTGCGGAACGCGGCGCGCGAGGTGTTCCGGCGGGTGATGGACGCCGTGGACCCCGAACTCGTGGACCGGGCCGAGCACGCCGTGCGCGAGGTCCAAGGGGTGCGCGGGGTGGGCGAGTTGCGGCTGCGCTGGATCGGCCACCGGCTGCGCGCCGAGGTGTCGGTCGTGGTGGACGGGGAGGCGACGGTACGGCAGGCGCACGCCGTCGCGGTGGCGGCGGAGCACGCGCTGCTGCACGCGGTGCCCCGGCTCACCGCGGCCCTGGTGCACGCCGACCCGGCACCGGTACCGGGCGAGGCCGACCCGCACCGGGAGTTGGCCCATCACGCGAGGGTCTGAGGTCAGGCGACCCCGAGTCCCTCCAGCACCACCGCGCCCGGAATCTCGGCGAACGCCTTGCCGGGGACGAGGAGTTTGCCGCGCCGGCGCCCGCTGCCGACCAGGACGTAGGGCAGGTCGACCACGGCCGAGTCCACCAACACCGGCCAGTCGGCGGGGAGTCCGATCGGTGTGATGCCGCCGTACTCCATGCCGCTCTCGCCGGTCGCGGTGTCCATCGGCGCGAACGAGGCCTTGCGGGCGCCGAGTCGGCGGCGGACCACGCCGTTGACGTCGGCGCGGGTGGTGGACAGGACCACGCACGCGGCGAGCGTCGTCCCGCCGCCCCGCTTCCCGGCCACGACCACGCAGTTCGCGGACCGCTCCAGCAGCTCGGGGCCGTAGTGCTCGACGAAGGTCGCGGTGTCGGCCCACTCCGGGTCGGTGTCGACGTAGACGATCTGTTCGGCGGGGACGCCGCCGCGCCAGGCGCGCACGGCGTCGGCGACCGGGCGGATCAGTTCGTCGAGGCAGTCGGGGGCGGGGGTGGCGTGGTCGAAGTGTCCGATCGGTGCGCGCATGAGCGCACGCTAACAGTCGTACGGCGGCCGTTCACGGGGTGTCCCGGTGCACCGGCGGGACGGACACCGCCATCACCATCTCCATCGGTTCCTCGCCCCGGTTCCCGTAGGTGTGGGGGGTGTTGGCCTCGAAGGTGGCGCTCGCGCCGGCCGGGACGAGGTGGTCCTCGCCGTCCACGGTGAGGGTCAGCTCGCCGGTGGTGACATGGACGAGTTCGACGGTGCCGGTGGGGTGCGGCTCGGAGGGGCTGCTCTCGCCCGGCATCAGCCGCCAGTCCCACATCTCCAGCGGTCCGGGCGCCTCGGTGCCGGCGAGGAGGCGGTTGTAGCTGCCGGCCTCCGTGTGCCACAGCCGTACGGCCCGCTCGGCGGGGACGATACGGACCTTGGGGCCCTGTTCGTAGTCGAGCAGGGTCGTGATGCTGACCCCGAGGGCGTCACCGATCTTGACGACCGTGCCGATGCTGGGGTTGGTGCGGGCCTGCTCGATCTGGATGAGCATGCCCCGGCTGACGGCGGCCCGGGCGGCGAGCACGTCCAGGGTGAAGCCGCGCACCGAGCGCCAGTGCTTGACGTTGCGCGCCAGGGACTGGTTCAGCAGGTCGAGGTCCGACACGTTCCGCCCATACCTTCAGTTCAATATTATGGATGACAGAGTTCACTTCGCTGAACTACGGTGTGGTGCACCGAATCGTCCACCGAACTGTACTGCGAGGCACCCCGTGACAGCATTCTTCGCCCTGGCCACCAGCCTCCTGTGGGGACTGGCCGACTTCGGCGGAGGCCTGCTCACCCGACGGTCCCCCGCGCTGACGGTCGTCGTGGTGTCGCAGGGCATCGCGGCGGCCGTGCTCGGCGCGGTCGTCGTCGCCACCGGCGGCTGGAGCGAGGCCGGACCGCGCCTGTGGTTCGCGTTCGCGGCGGGACTGGTCGGGCCGGTCGCGCTCCTCTCCTTCTACAAGGCGCTCGCGCTCGGCCCGATGGGCGTCGTCTCGCCGCTCGCCACCCTGAGCGTCGCCGTGCCGGTGGGTGTCGGTCTGTTCCTCGGGGAGCGGCCCGGACTGGTGCAGGTGGCGGGGATCGCGGTGGCCGTCACCGGGGTCGTCCTGGCGGGCGGTCCGCAGTTGCGGGGCGCGCCCGTGCAGCGGCGGACCATCCTGCTGACGCTGATCGCCGCGCTCGGCTTCGGCACGGTGTTCGCGCTGATCACGGAGGCCTCCACCAGCGTCACCGGCCTGTTCCTCGCGTTGTTCGTCCAGCGGCTGACGAGCGTGACCACGGGCGGGGCCGCGCTCTACGTCTCCGTACGGCGGGGCGGGACCGCGCTCCCGGAGGGCGGCGGTTTCCCGTGGGCCTCGCTGCCCGCGCTGGCCTTCGTGGGACTCGCCGACGTGTCGGCCAACGGGACGTACTCGATCGCCGCGCAGCACGGCCCGGTGACCGTGGCGGCGGTCCTCGCCTCGCTCTATCCGGTGGTCACGTCCCTGGCCGCGCGCGGCTTCCTGAGCGAGCGGCTGCGCGCGGTGCAGGCCGCCGGGGCCGGGCTCGCGCTGGTGGGGACGCTGCTGCTGGCCACGGGCTGAGCGGCGCTCAGGCCTCCGCGTCGAGTTCGGCGAGCCGCGCGACCGTGTCGTCGTCCAGTGCGGCCAGCCGCGCCGCGGTCTCCTCGTCCAGGCCCGCGAGCGCGTTCAACTGGTCCGGGGTGACGCCCTCGGGGATCGGCACCGGCGCCGGCGTCCGCAACGGCGGCTGCCAGCCGTCGGCGGCGGTCCAGCGTCGTACGACCCGTGCGGGCGCCCCCGCCACCACGGCGTGGTCAGGGACCGTGCCGCGGACCACCGCGCCGGCCGCGACCACCACGTTCCGGCCGATCCGCGCGCCCGGCAGGATCACCGCGCCGGTGCCGATCCAGCAGCCGGGGCCGATCTCGACGGGCTCCATGCGCGGCCACTGCTTGCCGATCGGCTCGTGCGGGTCGTCGTAGGAATGGTTCGTGGAGGTGACGTAGACGTAGGGGCCGAAGTAGCAGTCGCTGCCGATGGTGACCGTCGTGTCGGCGATGACATGGCTGCCGCGGCCGAGGACGACGCCGTCGCCGAGGCGCAGGATCGGGTCGGGGCCGAGGTCGAGGTCGGGCATCAGACCTGCGGTGAGGGTGACCTGCTCGCCGACGATGCAGTGGGCGCCGAGATGGATCCAGGGTTCGCCGAAGACCGTGCCCAGCGGGAAGGCGAGGCGGGTGGCCTCGCCGATCGAGCCGAAGTGGAAGCGGCCGGGGTTCTCGGCCGTCACCGAGCCGGTGCGCTGCACCCAGGCCCAGCCGGTGTGGACGGCGCGCTGCGCCAGGTGGCGCGGCCATTTCGAGAACGTGTTCTTGCGCTTGGGCACCCGCTCACGGTACTCAGCGTGAGCCGCACCCATGAGGTCCGGCCGCTGTGATCTTCGCCCCACCGGATGACGTAGCGTGCGGGTGTCTTCGACGAGAGGGAGAGCACGATGGCGCACAAGGCGTTGATCACGGGCATCGGCGGCCGGGAACCGAAGGTCGACGGGACGGCGTTCGTCGCCCCTACGGCTTCGGTGATCGGGGAGGTGACGGTGGCCGCGGGGGCGAGCGTCTGGTACGGCGCCGTGCTGCGCGGTGACGTCGAGCGGATCTCGGTCGGGGCGAGCAGCAACATCCAGGACAACTGCACCTTGCATGCCGACCCCGGGTTCCCGGTGAGCGTCGGTGAGCGGGTGTCCGTGGGGCACAACGCGGTGGTGCACGGGGCGACCGTCGAGGACGACTGCCTGATCGGGATGGGGGCCACGGTGCTCAACGGGGCGGTGATCGGGGCGGGTTCGCTGGTCGCGGCGCAGGCGTTGGTGCCGCAGGGGATGGTCGTGCCCGCGGGGTCACTGGTCGCGGGGGTGCCGGCGAAGGTGCGGCGGGAACTCAGCTCCGAGGAGCGGGAGGGATTGACCCTCAACGGGACCATGTATGCGGAGTTGGCCAAGGCGCATCGCGAAGTGCATGAGTAGATCGTCGGCGGGTGCGGGTTCGTCGCGGCTGGTCGCGCAGGTCCCCGCGCCCCTTCGCTACTCGGCGGCGCTCACCGGTTCGGGTTCGTTCTTCTCGGCGGTCATCTTCTGCGCCCTGCGGCGCACGATCAGCATGGAGGCCAGGCCCACCAGCACCGCCGCCGCGAGGCCGAAGTAGGAGAAGCGCTTGAGCCAGTCCTCGGCGACGATCCCCACGTAGTAGACGACCGCCGTGGTGCCGCCCGCCCAGACGATTCCGCCGAGGAGGTTGGCGGTGAGGAACTTCCAGTAGGGCATGTGCAGGACGCCCGCGAGCGGGCCGGCGAAGATGCGGAGCAGGGCGATGAAGCGGCCGAAGAAGACGGCCCACATGCCCCACTTCTCGAACGAGCGCTCAGCGGTGGCCACATGGCCCTCGCTGAAGTGTCTGGGGAACCTGGCGGCCAGCCAGGCGAGCAGCGGGCGTCCGCCCTTGCGGCCGATCGCGTAGCCGATGGAGTCGCCGATCACGGCGCCGAGGCTGGCGCAGGCGCCGAGGACGACCGGGTTGATCCCGGAGTGCTGGGAGGACAGCAGTGCCGCCGAGACCAGGACGATCTCGCCCGGCAGCGGGATGCCCAGGCTCTCCACCCCGATGACCAGCGCCACCACGGCGTAGACGGCCACCGGGGGAACCGTGTCGAGCCATTCCTGGACGTGCAACGCCGGTCCTCCCGAACTCATGAACTGCCTTGCGGGCGCGCGCCGCGTGAAAGGGCGCGCTCCGGGAAGGGTACCGCCCTGCCTCACGCGTCGGCGCCCTGCGGATCGGCCGCATCGGAACCGCTCCGTTACCTACTGAGCGGGCAGAAAGGGCTCCCATCCGGCTCAATTCACTTAAGGTAGCCTTGCCTAAGTTGGCCGGTTTCCGGAGGGTGGCTGGTGGGAGCAGGGGAACTGTCGGGACGGGATGTCCTGGCGCGCTCGGTCAAAGGACAGCGGCGGAGCGTCGCTCTCGGCTCGGCGCTCGGATGCGTGCACCAACTGGGGGAAGCCCTGGTGCCGGTGCTCATCGGTGTCGTCATCGACCAGGCCGTCGCCGGTCAGGACGCGGGACGGCTCGCGCTCTGGCTCGGTGTGCTGGCCCTCATGTACGTGACGCTGTCGTGGAGCTTCCGGCTCGGCGCCAAGGCCGGTGAGCGCGGGGCCGAAGAGGCCGCGCACACCCTGCGGTTGGCGATCGTGGGCCGGGTGCTCGACGCGCGCGGCGGCGCCGAGGAGGGGCGGCTGCCCGGCGAACTCGCCAATGTCGCCACCGAGGACGCCAAGCGGGTCGGCGCGGTCAACATGGCGCTGATGAGCGGCATTTGGGCCATCGCGGGAGTCGCGGTGAGTGCCGTCGCGCTGCTGCTGATCTCGGTGCCGCTCGGCCTGATCGTGCTGCTCGGCACACCCGTGCTGCTGTGGCTGGGCCATCTGCTGAGCAAGCCGCTGGAGCGGCGCAGCGAGGCCGAGCAGGACCGGGCCGCGCACGCCTCGGGTGTGGCCGCCGACCTGGTGGCCGGGCTGCGGGTGCTGAAGGGGCTGGGCGCGCAGCAGGCGGCCGTCGAGCGGTACCGGCGCACGAGCCGCATCTCCCTTGCCGCGACGCTGCGTTCGGCGCGTGCCGAGTCCTGGCAGACCGGGCTCGTGCTCGCGCTCACCGGAGGATTCATCGCGCTGATCGCCCTGGTGGGCGGGCGGCTGGCCCTCGACGGGTCGCTGACGCTGGGGCAGTTGGTCTCGGCGGTGGGGCTCGCGCTGTTCCTGCTGGGGCCGTTGGAGACCTTCGCGTGGGTCAACGCCGAGCTGGCCCAGGGCCGGGCCTCGGCCGCCCGGGTCGCGGAGGTGCTGGCCGCGGGGCCCGCCGTGGTGGACGGCGAGAACCCCGTCGCCGAGCCCGTGCGCGGCGCCCTGCGGCTGCGGGGCGTACGGCTCGGCGCGCTGGACGGTATCGATCTCGACCTGGCCGCAGGGCGGTTGACCGGCATCGCGGTCACGGACCCGGCCGGGGCCGAGGCCCTGTTGCGCTGTCTGGGCCGGGAGACCGACCCCGAGTCGGGCTCGGTCGAGTTGGACGGTGTGCCGCTGACCGAGCTGGATCCGACCGGACTTCGGACGGCGGTCCTGGTCGCCGCCCATGACGCGGCCCTGTTCGAGGGCTCGTTGGCGGACAACGTGACTCCGGAGGAGGAACCTCCAGACGGGGAGACGCAGGGCGAGGAGCCGCCGAACGAGGAGGCCGGTCCGCGCACCGAGCGCGCCATGGCCGCCGCCCGTGCCGACGAGGTCGCCGAGTCCCTTCCGCACGGCGCCGCGACCGGTGTCGGCGAGGGCGGCCGGTCGCTGTCCGGCGGGCAACGGCAACGCGTGCTGCTGGCAAGGGCGTTGCGTGCCGGACCGCCCGTGCTGGTCGTGCACGATCCGACGACGGCCGTCGACACAGTCACCGAGGCGCGGATCGCGGAGGGGCTGCGCGCGTTCCGGCAGGGCCGCACCACCATCGTCGTCACCAACAGCCCCGCACTTCTCGCCGTCACCGACCACGTGGTCCTCCTCGACGCCGGCCGCGTCGGCGCCGAGGGCACCCACGCGGATCTGGTGCGGACCGACGCGACCTACCGGACGGCGGTGCTGGCATGACGACGCAGGACATCCGGACGGCGGACTCCGACCGCGCCCTGCTGCCCACCGCCACCCCGGCCCGCACCCGGGCCGCAGTGCGTGAACTCCTGCGCCCGCAGAGGGGGTTGGCCTTCGCCGGGTTCGGCCTGATGGTGGTGGCCACCGCCGTCGGACTGCTCACCCAGCCGCTGCTGGGCCATATCGTCGACGTGGTCACCGAGCGCCGCTCCCCCGACGCGCTCACCCTGCCCGTGGTCGCGCTGGCGGCGGTCGCCCTGGTGCAGGGCGTGACCACCGCGCTGGGCATGTCACTGGTGTCCCGGCTCGGGGAGACCGCGCTCGCCCGGCTGCGCGAACGGTTCGTCGAGCGGGCGCTCTCGCTGCCCCTGGACCGGATCGAGAAGGCCGGGTCCGGCGACCTCAACTCCCGTGTCACGCGGGACGTCTCACGGGTCGCGGACGCGGTGCGCGGCGCGCTGCCCGAGCTGGCGCGCTCCGCGCTGTCGATCGTCCTGACTTTGGGCGCGCTCGCGCTGCTGGACTGGCGGTTCCTGCTGGCCGCGCTGATCGCCGTGCCGGTGCAGGCGCACACCGCCCGCTGGTACGTACGCAACGCCGTTCCCCTGTACGCCAAGGAGCGCATCGCGACCGGGACCCAGCAGCAGCAGCTGCTGGACACCATCGGCGGGGCCAGGACCGTACGCGCGTACCGGCTCCAGCGGCGGCACACCCGGCAGGTCACCGAACGCTCGCGCGCGGCCGTGGAGTTGACGATGAGCGGGGTGCGGCTGATGCTGCGCTTCTACAGTCGGCTGCACATCGCCGAGTACCTGGGGCTGTCCGCCGTCCTGGTCACCGGGTTCCTGCTGGTGCGCGACGGTTCCGCCTCCGTCGGGACGGCGACCGCCGCCGCGCTGTACTTCCACAGTCTCTTCGGTCCGGTCAACACCGCGCTGGTGCTGCTGGACGACGCCCAGTCGGCGACGGCCGGTCTGGCCCGGCTCGTCGGTGTCGTCGACGAACCCGCGCCGGTGCTCGCCGGGCGCGCCGACGACCGTACGACCACGGCCGGACCTCCGGCCGTGACGCTGAGCGGGGTCTCGCACGCGTATGTGCCGGGCCGCCCGGTGCTGCACGACGTCGACCTGGAGATCCGGCCCAAGGAGCGGGTCGCGCTGGTCGGGACGACCGGTGCGGGCAAGACGACGCTCGCCAAGCTGGTCGCGGGGCTGCACCGCCCGCAGGCGGGCCGCATCGACGTCGGCGGCGAAGAGCCGGACGAGGAACGGCAGTTGGTCGGTCTCGTCACGCAGGAGGTCCATGTCTTCGCCGGGCCGCTGGTCGAGGATCTGCGGCTGGCCCGCCCGGACGCGCACATCGAGGAACTGCGGGAGGCGCTCGACACGGTGGGCGCGCTCGGCTGGGCCGAGGCGCTGCCGGAGGGCCTGGACACGGTCGTGGGCGACGGCGGCCACCGGCTGACCGCCGACCGCGCCCAGCAACTCGCCCTGGCCCGGCTGCTGTTGGCCGACCCCCCGGTCGTCGTGCTGGACGAGGCGACGGCGGAGGCGGGCAGTTCGGGCGCCCGTCAGCTCGACGAGGCCGCCGAACAGGCCCTGCGCGGCCGTACGGCACTCGTCGTGGCGCACCGGCTGAGCCAGGCCGCCGCCGCGGACCGGGTGGTCGTGCTCAGCGGCGGCCGGGTCGTGGAGAGCGGCACGCACGACGAACTCCTCGCCGCACAGGGCCAGTACGCCGCTCTCTGGCAGGCCTGGTCCGGCAGCCGCTCCTCCGACACCCCCTAGACCCGCCACCCCCCGCCGAACCCATCGCGACCAACACATCGCGCCCAACCCATCGCGACGAACAGAAGGATCATCCGATGCCCCGCGCCACCAGAGCCTCCCGGCTGACCGGCCTGCTCGCCTCCGCACTCCTGCTGGCCGTCACGGCGGTGGGCTGCGGATCCTCCGGCTCCGACGACACCTCGTCCGCCTCCAGCACGTCGGGCTCGGAGGCGAAGGCCTCCGCCGACGCGTTCCCCGTCACGATCGCCCACAAGTTCGGCAGCACGACGATCAAGTCCGAGCCCAAGCGCATCGTCACCGTCGGCCTCACCGACCAGGACGCGGTGCTCGCCCTGGGCAAGGTGCCGGTCGCCACGACCGAGTGGCTCGGCGGCTACAAGGGCGCCATCGGCCCGTGGGCCACGGACAAGCTGGGCAGTTCCCCGGCGCCGACCGTCCTCAAGGACACCGGCACCGGCCCGCAGGTGGAGAAGATCGCCGCACTCAAGCCCGATCTGATCCTCGCCGTCTACTCGGGCCTGACGAAGGCCCAGTACCAGAGCCTGTCGCAGTTCGCGCCGGTCGTCGCCCAGCCGAAGGCCTACAACGACTACGGCGTGCCGTGGCAGCAGCAGACCGAGGAGATCGGCCAGGCGCTCGGCAAGTCCGCCGAGGCCAAGACCCTGGTGTCGGGCGTCGAGGCCAAGTTCGCCGCGGCCAAGAAGGCCAACCCGGCCTTCTCCGGCGCCTCGGCCGTGATGGCCACCCCGTACGAGGGCGTCTTCGTCTACGGCAGCCAGGACCCGCGCTCCCGCCTCCTGTCCGACCTGGGCTTCTCGCTCCCGAAGGACCTCGACAAGGTCATCGGTGACACCTTCGGCGCCAACATCAGCAAGGAGCGCTACGACCTGCTCGACCAGAAGGTCGCGGTGTGGATCGTGCCGGACACCACCACGGCCGTCACCAAGCTGCACGACGACAAGATCTACGGCGACCTGAACGTGGTGAAGCAGGGCCGCGAGGTCTTCATCAAGGAGACCAGCGACTACGGCAACGCGGTGTCCCTGTCTACCGTGTTGAGCATCCCCTACGTCCTGGACCGGCTGGTGCCGCAGCTCGCGGCGGCGGTGGACGGCAAGACGGCGACGAAGGTGGAGCAGCCCGCCTCCTGACGCGACACGGACACAAAGGAAGGGGGGCCGGCCCGAGTCCACGACTCGGGCCGGCCCCCCTTTCCGTGCGCTCAGGCCCCGTCGACCAGGCTCTTGGGCCGCATGTCCGTCCAGTTGGCCTCGATGTGGTCCAGGCACTCCTGGCGGGCTGCGGGCCCGTGGGCGACCGTCCAGCCGGCCGGTACGTCCACGAAGTCGGGCCACAGGCTGTACTGGCCCTCGTCGTTGACGAGGACGGAGTAGACGCCTTCGGGGTTCTCGAACGGGTTGCTCATGTCGGGGGTTCCTTGCCTCTCGTGCGGTGCGGTGGGTAAGTGGGTTTCGGTCAGGGCCTGTTGAGGACTTCGGCGCGTCGTACGACGGCCTCCAGCGCCCGGAACCAGGTGCGGGCCAGGTCCTGGACCCGCTCCTCGGTGAGGAGTTCGGCCGCGTACGCCCAGTGGGCGCTGAGTTCCGGGCCCTCGGGGCGGTTCTCGGTGATGGCGTTGAGGGTCAGGGCGTGCGACATCGGCTGGCCGGGGTCGGCGTCGAGGTCGGCCGCGTCGTCCTCGGGGGCGTAGGACCAGTCGGCCGCCGCCGGGCGGTCGAAGCGGCCCATGTAGTTGAACTCGATCTGCGGCTCGGCGAGTTGGGCGAGCAGCGGGCCGGTCCCGGAGTTGAGGTGACGCAGCAGTCCGTGTCCGACACCGGCCATGGGCAGCGCGGCGAGGTGCTCGCGGACCCGGGCCACGGCCGTGTCCAGCGCGGGCCCGCCCGCGAAGGCGTCCGCCACGTCGGCCTGGCCCGGGTCGAGCCGTACGGGGACCACGCTGGTGAACCAGCCCACCGTGCGGGACAGGTCGGCGTCGCCCGCGAGTCGCTCCTCGCGGCCGTGGCCCTCCAGATCGACCAGGACGGGCCCGCCCGGTTGCGGCGCGCCGAGGGTCCGGGTGCGCCAGTCCCCGACCGCGAGGGCGAACGCGGTGAGCAGGACGTCGTTGACGGTGGCGCCGAACGCGGCCGGGGCGCGGCTCAGCAGCGGTTCGGTGAGGTCGGCGGGCAGGGTCAGGGAGAGGTAGCGGGTGGTGGCCACGGTGTCCCGGGCCGGGTCGAGCGCGCGGGCCAGCGGGAGGTCGGCCCCCTCCGCGAGGGCGGACGTCCACCACGGCAGTTCGTCCTCGGCCGCGGGGTCGCCGGCGCGGGTCCCCAGGAGCCGGGACCAGCGGGCGAACGACAGCTCCACCGGGGCGAGTTCGGGGGTACGGCCGCCCCGGACGGCCGCCCAGGCGGTGGCCAGGTCGGGCAGCAGCACGCGCCAGGAGACGCCGTCGATCACCAGATGGTGGACGAGGATCAGCAGCCGTCCGGCCTGTCCGGGTCCGGCGTCGAACCAGACCGCCCGCACCATCGCGCCGCTGTCGGGATCGAGCCCGTCCCTCGCCGCCTGGGCATGGTGGGCGATGGCGGCGCGCAGCGCGGTCTCGTCCGCGCCGCGCACCTCGGCCCGGGTGAGCCAGGTGCGGACGTCGGTGTCCTCGGCCGCCGGTACCCGCAGCGCCCATTCCGGTGAGCGGTCGAGCCGGGCGCGGAGCATGTCGTGCCGGTCGGCGAGCGCCTTGAGGACGGTCAGGAGTCCGTCCTCGGTCAGGTCGGCGGGGGTCTGGACCAGGGCCGCCTGGTGGTACGCGGCGATCGGGCCTCCGCGTTCCAGCAGGCCGCGCATGATCGGGGTGAGCGGGACGGTGCCGGTGCCGTCGTCGTGGACGGCGTGCCGCTCGCCGGTGCCCAGCGGTACGGCGACGGCCGCGAGGGCCGCGACGGTCCGGTGCTGGAAGACCTGGCGCGGGGTGACGCGCAGGCCGCCGGAGCGGGCGCGGGCGACGAGTTGCATGGCGACGATGCTGTCGCCGCCGAAGGTGAAGAAGTCGTCGTCCGTGCCGACGGCCTCGGCGGGCAGCCCGAGGGCGTCCGCGAACAGGTCGCGCAGGGTGCGTTCGGCGTCGTTGGCGGGGGCCCGGCCGCCGCCCGTCGCGGTGAAGTCCGGTGCGGGCAGGGCGGATCGGTCGAGCTTGCCGTTGGACAGCAGCGGCAGCCGGTCCAGGACGACCACGGCGGCCGGGACCATGTAGTCGGGCAGTACGGCCGCGGCATGGGCGCGCAGCGCGCTCCCGTCCGTCGCCTCGGCGACCGCGTAGGCGATCAACTGCCGTATGCCCGGCCGGTGTTCGCGGGCCACGACGACCGTCTGGGCGACGGCCGGGTGGGTGTCCAACGCGGCCTCGATCTCGGCGAGTTCGATGCGGAAGCCGCGGATCTTGACCTGGTCGTCGGTGCGTCCGGCGAACTCCAGCAGACCGTCCTCGGTCCAGCGGGCCAGGTCGCCGGTGCGGTACATGCGGGCGCCGGGCGCGGCGAACGGGTCGGCGACGAAGCGTTCGGCGGTGAGGTCGGGGCGGTCGAGGTAGCCACGGGCCAGACCGGGTCCCGACAGGTACAACTCGCCGGTGACACCCGGCGGTACCGGGCGCAGGGCGGTGTCGAGGACGTAGGCGCGGGACTCGTGGACGGGGCGTCCGACGACGGGGGTGGCGCTGTCGCGCACCCGGCCGACGAGCGCGTCGACGGTGGCCTCGGTGGGGCCGTAGAGGTTGACGGCCTCGGTGTCCGGGAGGGCGGCGAGCCGGGTCCACAGCGACTCGGGTACGGCCTCGCCGCCGAAGCCGACGACGGCGAGCGGGCAGTCGCCCTCGGCGCCGATCAGTCCGCTGTCCGCCATCTGCGCGAGCAGTGACGGGGTGACCTCGATGAAGTCGATGCCCCGGCCGCGGATGAACTCGGCGAGGAGTTCGGGGTCACGGCGGGTCTCGTCGTCCGCGATGTGCAGGGCGTGGCCGTCCAGCAGCCACAGCTGCGGCTGCCAGGAGGCGTCGAAGGAGAACGACCAGGCGTGGCCGACCCGCAGCCGGCGCAGTCCGGTGCGCTCCCTGGCGACGTCGTGCAGGTCGTGGCGGTGGCTGTGGAAGAGGTTGGCGATGCCCCGCTGGGTGACGACGACGCCCTTGGGGCGGCCGGTGGAGCCGGAGGTGTAGATGACGTAGGCGGGGTGGTCGGGGCCGGGGGCGACGGGTTCGGCCTGCGGCAGGCCCTCGGTGGGGGCGTCGAGTCGCAGTACCGGTACGCCGGTCGCGGGCAGCGCGGCGGCGGTCTCGTCCGTGGCCAGGATCAGCACGGGCCGGGCGTCGTCGAGCATGCCGGTCAGGCGGGAGTCGGGCAGGTCGGGGTCGAGGGGCAGATAGGCGGCGCCCGCCTTCATCACGGCGAGGATCGCGGCGATGTGGTCGACGGTACGGGGCAGCGCGAGCGCCACGATCCGCTCGGGTCCGGCGCCCTGTCCGGCGAGCATACGGGCCAGGTCGTCGGTGCGGGCGTCGAGTTCGCCGAAGGTCCAGGTCGTACGGCCGTCGGTGACGGCGATCGCGTCCGGCCCGGCGGCGGCCTGCGCGGCGAACAGCTCGGGGACCGTCCCGAGGCGTTCGGCGGGCGGGAGCGCGGTGTCGTTCCAGCTCTCCAGGACGGTGTGCAGGTCGGCGGAGCCGAGCAGGTCGAGGCGTCCGACCGGGCGGTCCGGGTCGGCCGCCATCCCGGTGAGGAGGGTGGTCAGGGCGTCCGAGATCCGTCGTACGACGGCGGGTGCGAACAGGTCGGGACGGAACTCGGCGGTCAGCCGCAGCCGTTCGGCGGGCTCGACGGCCCACGCGAACGGGTAGTGGGTGGAGTCCTCGTGGTCGCGGACGCTGACGCGCGGTCCGTCGCCGTCCTCGTCCGCGTCGGCGACCGGGTACGACTCGAACACCACGAGGGTGTCGAAGAGTTCACCGAGTCCGGCGGCCCGCTGGATGTCGGCGAGACCGAGGTGCTGGTGGGCGATGAGGGCGGACTGCTCGTCCTGGAGCCGGGTCAGGAGGTCCGCGGTGCTCTCCTCGGGGCGGACGTTCACCCGTACCGGCACGGTGTTGATGAACAGGCCGATCATCGACTCGGCACCGGCCAGTTCGGGCGAGCGCCCGGCGACGGTGGCGCCGAACACCACGTCGTCGCGCCCGGTGAGCCGGCCGAGGAGCACGCCCCAGGCGGCCTGGACCAGGGTGTTGACGGTGACGCCCCGGCGGCGCGCGAACGCCTCCAGCTCCGCCGTGCGGTCCGGGTCCAGCTCCACGGTGTGGGTGCTCGGCACGGCGGCGGCCCGGTCGGGGTCGACCGGCGCGAGCCGGGTCGGCTCGGCCAGCCCGCCCAGGGCCTGCGCCCACGCGGCGGCGGAGGCGGCCGGGTCCTGGGCGGCCAGCAGCCGCAGGTGCTCGCGGTACGGCACGGGGGCGGCCGGAGTGCGGCCCTCGTAGCGGGCCCATATCTCGGCGGTGAGCAGCGGCAGCGACCAGCCGTCGAGCAGGAGGTGCTGGTGCGAGAGCACGAGCCGGTGCCGGTCCGGGCCGAGGCGGGCCAGCAACAGCCGCAGCAGCGGCGGCTGTTCGAGGTCGAAGCGGCGCCGCTCCTGCACCAGCAGCCGCTCCCACTCCGCGGGCTCGTCGGCCAGGTCGAGCTGCCGCCACGGCAGTACGGCCGTCCGCGCCACGACGGCCACCGGCCGCCCGGAGGACAGGTGGCGGAAGCCGCTGCGCAGGTTCTCGTGCGCGTCGAGCACCGCCTGTGCGGCGGTGCGCAACCGGTCGGCGTCCAGGGCGCCTTCGAGGTCGTAGGAGACCTGGACGGTGTAGACGTCCGGGCCGTCGTCGCCCGAGTCGAGGGCGGCGTGGAAGAGCAGGCCGGCCTGGAGCGGGGAGACGGGCAGGACCTCGGTTCCGGCGGGCAGCGCGGCGAGTTCGGCGCGCTCGTCGTCGGTGAGGTCGAGCAGCACGGTGTCGCCCGCACGCTCGGCGGTGACGGCGGTGGCGGTCACCGTGGCGAGCCCGGCCGCCGACTTGTGGCGGAAGACGTCACGCGGGCTGAAGGTGAGCCCGGCCGCGCGGGCGCGGGCGACCAGCTGCATGGCGACGATGCTGTCGCCGCCGAGGGTGAAGAAGTCGTCCTCGACACCGACCCGTTCGAGCCCGAGGACGTCGGCGACGAGCGCGCAGAGGGTCTCCTCCAGTCCGGTGCGCGGCCGGGTGTCGGTGACCTCGGCGGCGAAGTCGGGCGCGGGCAGCGCGCGGCGGTCCAGCTTGCCGTTGGGGGTGAGCGGAAGGGCGTCGAGGGTGACGACGGCCGCCGGGACCATGTGGTCGGGCAGCGAACGGGCCGCGTGGGCGCGGAGTTCGGCGGATCCGGCGGGGGCGCCGGCCGGGACGACGTACGCCACGAGCCGTTCGTCCCGGACCAGGACGGTCGTGTGCGCGACGCTCGGGTGCGCGGCCAACACGCTCTCGATCTCGCCGAGTTCGATCCGGAAGCCGCGCAGCTTGACCTGGTCGTCGGCGCGGCCCAGGTACTCCAGTTCACCGTCGCGGGTCCAGCGGGCCAGGTCGCCGGTGCGGTACATCCGGGCGCCGGGTTCGCCCGCGTACGGGTCGGCCACGAAGCGTTCGGCGGTCAGGGCGGAGCGGCCGAGGTAGCCGCGCGCCAACTGGACTCCCGCCAGGTACAGTTCGCCGGCCACGCCGGGCGGTACCGGGCGCAGGTGGGCGTCGAGGACGTAGGTGCGGGTGTTCCACACCGGTCGGCCGATGGGCACGGTGGCCGGGTCGGCGGGCACCTCGTGGGCGGTGACGTCGACGGACGCCTCGGTGGGGCCGTAGAGGTTGTGCAGGCGTACGTCCGGCAGCACCTGGTGGAAGCGGGCGGCCAGCGGTGCGGGCAAGGCCTCGCCGCTGCACATGACATGGCGCAGGTCGGCGCAGCCGGTGGCGGTGGGTTCGTCGAGGAAGGCGCGCAGCATGGACGGCACGAAGTGGGCCGTGGTGATGTGCTGACGCCGCATCAGCCCGGCGAGGTAGGCCGGGTCCTGGTGGCCCTCGGGGCGGGCCACGACGAGCGTCGCCCCGGTGATCAGCGGCCAGAAGAACTCCCATACGGACACGTCGAATCCGGCCGGGGTCTTCTGGAGGACGCGGTCCTCGGCGTCGAGGCGGTAGGTGTCCTGCATCCACGACAGGCGGTTGCTGATGCCCTGGTGGGGGACGGTGACGCCCTTGGGGCGGCCGGTGGAGCCGGAGGTGTAGATGACGTAGGCGGGGTGGCGGGGGTCGTGGACGGTGGGCAGCGGCGCGTGCGCCGGCCGGTCGGGGGTGCCGTCGGTGCCGACCGTGAGGGTGGGCACGTCGGTGTCCGGGAGGGCGACGCCCTCGGCGGTGACCAGGCAGACGGGGCGGGCGTCGGTGAGCGTGTAGGCGATGCGGTCGGCCGGGTAGCCGGTGTCGAGGGGCAGGTAGGCGGCGCCCGCGCGGTGGACGGCGAGCAGGGCGACCACGAGGGCGAGGGAGCGCGGCAGCGCCACGGCTACGACGGCCTCGGCCCGTGCCCCGTGTGCGGCGAGGGTGTGCGCCAACTTCTCCACGCGCAGGTCGAGTTCGGCGTAGGTGAGGGCGGTGTCCTCGAAGACGACCGCGGTGGCCTCGGGGGTCCGGGCGACCTGGCGGCGGAACTGCTCGGGCAGGGTGAGGTCGGGGACGGTACGGGTGGTGGCGTTCCAGTCGGTGAGGACGCGGGCGCGCTCGTCGTCGCGCAGGACGTCGAGGGCGCCGATACGCCGGTCGGGGTCCAGGGCGATCTGGGACAGCAGCGACTCCAGCCGCTGGGCGAGGAGTTCGGCGGTGGACCGGTCGAAGAGGTCGGCGCTGTACTCGATCCAGCAGCGCATGCCGTCCGCGCCCCGCTCGACGAAGTCGAAGCTGAGGTCGAACTTGGCGCCCTGCTGGCCGAGTTCCTCGCGCCTGGCGGTCAGTCCGGGCAGCGCGGGCGTGGCGCCCTCGTCGTCGAGGTGGACGACCATCACCTGGAACAGCGGGTGCCGGGCCAGTGAGCGGGCCGGGTTGACCGCCTCGACCAGCCGCTCGAAGGGCAGGTCCTGGTGCTCGTAGGCGGCGAGGTCGGTGTCCCGGACGCGGGCGAGCAGCTCGGCGAACGTGGGGTCGCCGGAGAGATCGGTGCGCAGGACAAGGGTGTTGACGAAGAACCCGATCAGGTCTTCGAGGTGTTCGTCGGCCCGCCCGGAGATCGGCGCGCCCAGCGGGATGTCGTCCCCGGCGCCGAGCCGGTGCAGCAGCGCGGCGACGGCGGCCTGGGTGACCATGAACATACTGACGCCGTGGCGACGGGCCAACGCCCGCAGCGCGCCGGTCCGTTCGGCGTCGAGGGTCAGCTCCGCGGCACCGCCCCGGTGGCTGCTCTCCAGCGGGCGGGGCCGGTCGACGGGCAGCGCGAGTTCGTCGGGAATACCGGCCAGCGTCCGCTGCCAGTAGGCGAGTTGGCGGGCCTGGCGGCTGTCCGGGGCGTCGGGGTCGCCGAGTGCGTCGCGGTGCCAGAGGGCGTAGTCGGCGTACTGCACGGGAAGCGGCGCCCACGCGGGTGCGTGTCCCTCGCGGCGGGCCTCGTAGGCGGTGGCCAAGTCGCGCCAGAGCGGACCGTCCGACCACTGGTCGCCGGCGATGTGGTGCAGCACCAGCAGCAGCACATGCTGGTCCTCGCTCACCTCGAACACATGGGCGCGCAGCGGGAGTTCGCGGTCGATGTCGAAGCCGCGCGCCGCCGCTTCGGCGAGCAGGCCGGGCAGTTCGGTCTCCGTGACCGTGCGGTGGCGCAGGGGCACCGTGGCCTGGTCGAGCACGATCTGCCGGGGGCGGCCGTCCCGCTCGGGGAAGACCGTGCGCAGGCTTTCGTGGCGTGCGGCGAGGTCGTCGAGCGCGGCGGACAGCGCGTCCCGGTCGAGCGTGCCGGTCAGCCGCCAGGCGGCCGGGATGGTGTAGGTGGCGCCCGGCCCTTCGATGCGGTGCAGCAGCCACAGGCGCTGCTGGGCGAAGGAGAGCGGGAGTTCGTCGGGTCGCTCGGCGGGGGCGAGGGCGGGCAGGCCGCCGGCCGGGTCGTCGAGCCGGGCCGCGAGCAGGGCGGGTGTGGGGGCCTCGAAGACGGTACGGACGGTGAGGTCGGCGCCGAGCAGCGCACGGACGCGGCTGACCAGGCGCATGGCGAGCAGGGAGTGGCCGCCGAGCGCGAAGAAGTCGCCGTCCGCACCGACCTGTTCGAGGCCGAGGACGTCGGCGAAGAGTCCGGTGAGGATCTCCTCGCGCGGGCCGCGCGGCGCGGTGCCCGTGCCCGTGCCCGTGGCGGTCGTGAAGTCGGGGGCGGGCAGGGCGGCGCGGTCGAGCTTGCCGTTGGGGGTCAGCGGCAGCGCGTCCAGCGTGACGAAGGCGGCGGGGACCATGTGGGCGGGCAGGGCGGCGGCGGTGTGGGCGCGCAGCGCGGTCACGTCGACGGAGCCGGCCGGGACCACGTAGGCGACGAGGTTCTGCTCCCGGACCACCACGACCGCGTGCGCGACGGACGGGTGCGTGGTCAACACGCCCTCGATCTCGCCGGGTTCGACGCGGAAGCCGCGCACCTTCACCTGGTGGTCGGTGCGGCCCAGGTAGTCGATCGTCCCGTCCGCGTTCCAGCGGGCCAGGTCGCCGGTCCGGTACATCCGGGTGCCGGGCGCGCCGTACGGGTCCGCGACGAAGCGTTCGGCGGTCAGGCCGGGCCGGTCGAGGTAGCCGCGCGCGAGCTGCCCGCCCGCGAGGTACAGCTCGCCCGGGACACCGGGCGGTACCGGGCGCAGGCCCGCGTCGAGGACGTAGGTGCGGGTGTTCCACACCGGGCGGCCGATCGGCACGCTCGCCGCGTCCGGTGCGATCTCGATGGCCGTCACGTCGACGGAGGCCTCGGTCGGGCCGTAGAGGTTGTGCAGTTCGGTGCCGGTCAGGACGTCGTGGAAGCGGTGGGTGAGGGCGACGGGCAGGGCCTCGCCGCTGCACATCACGCGGCGCAGTCCGGCGCAGTGGGCCGCGGCCGGTTCCTCCAGGAAGAGTTGGAGCATGGAGGGCACGAAGTGGACGGTGGTGACGTCCTGTTCGCGGATCAGCCGGGCCAGGTAGGCCGGGTCGCGGTGCCCTTCGGGGCGGGCGACGACCAGGGTGGCGCCGGTGATCAGGGGCCAGAAGAACTCCCACACCGACACGTCGAAGCTGGACGGTGTCTTCTGCAACACCCGGTCGTCGGGCGTGAGTCCGTACGCGTCCTGCATCCACAGCAGCCGGTTGACGATGCCCTCGTGCGGGACGACGACGCCCTTGGGGCGGCCGGTGGAGCCGGAGGTGTAGATGACGTACGCCGGGCTCGACGGGTCGTAGGACGTGGGGAGTTGGGCCTCGGGGCCGGTCGGCAGGATGTCGCGGAGGACGTACACCGGGCGGGCGTCCTCGACCATGAGGGCGAGGCGGTCCTGCGGGTAGTCGGGGTCGAGCGGGAGGTAGGCGGCTCCGGCGCGGTGGACGGCGAGCAGGGCGACGACGAGGTCGAGTGAGCGCGGCAGGGCCACGGCGACGGTCCGCTCGGGGCCCGCGCCGAGCGCGGTCAACACCCGTGCCGTGCGCTCCACTCGGGCGTCCAGCTCCGTGTAGGTGAGCCGCCGGCCCTCGAAGACGAGGGCCGTCGCGTCGGGGGTGCGGGCCACCTGGGCGCGGAAGAGTTCCGGGAGGGTGGTGGCGGGGACGGGGTGCTCGGTGGCGTTCCACTCCCCCAGCACCACGGCGCGCTCGGTGTCCTCCAGGAGGTCCAAGTCCCGCACTGGGCGGTCGGGTTCGGCCGCCGCGTGGTCCAGGAGGCGGGCCATGCGGCCGGCGACGCGTTCGGCGGTGGCGTGGTCGAAGAGGTCGGTCGCGTACTCCAGGAGCAGGACCACCCGGTCGTGGCCGGTCTCGTCGACGAAGGTGAAGTGCAGGTCGAACTTGGCCATGCCGGTGTCCATGTCGAACCACTCGGTCGCGAGACCGAGCACGTCCGGGTCGCCGTCGGGGCGGTGGTGGTAGCCGAGCATGACCTGGAAAAGCGGGTTGCGTCCCGCCACGCGGGGCGGGTTGAGGGCCTCCACGACCCGGTCGAAGGGCAGGTCCTGGTACTCGAAGGCGGCGAGGGACGACTCCCGCACCCGGCCCAGGAGTTCACGGAAGGTGAGTTCGTCGCCGGACACGTCGGTGCGCAGCACGAGGGTGTTGACGAAGAAGCCCACCAGGTCGGCGAGGGCCTCGTCGGTGCGGCCCGCGATGGGGGCGCCGAGCGGGATGTCGTCGCCCGCGCCGAGCCGGTTCAGGAGTGCGGCGGTGGCCGCCTGGAACAGCATGAACATGCTGGTCCCGGTGGCGGTGGTGAGGTCGCGCAGGGCGTGGCCGGTCGCGGTGGGCAGTTCCAGGCGAACCTTGCCGCCGTGGCCGGTCGGCTCCACGGGACGCGGCCGGTCGGCGGGCAGGGCGAGTTCGTCCGGCAGACCGGTCAAGGCCTGTGCCCAGTGGGCGAGTTGGGCCTCGCCGGTGCGGGTGAGGAGGTCGTCCTGCCAGAGCGTGTAGTCGGCGTACTGCACCGGCAGGGGCGCCCAGTCGGGGGCCCGTCCCTCGCGGCGGGCCGCGTAGGCGGTGTCCAGGTCGGCGAGGAAGGGGCGGTCGGACCACTCGTCGGTGGTGATGTGGTGCAGCACGACGGCCACCACGTGCTCGTCGGCGCCGAGCCTGAACACCTCGCAGCGCAGCGGGAGTTCGACGGTGAGGTCGAAGGGACGGCGCTGGGCGGACTCGATCAGCGCGGGCAGTCCGTCCTCGGCGCAGTCGACGACCGTGCAGGCCGGGACCGCCTCCTCGGCCGGGACGATCCGCTGGTACGGCTCGCCCTCGTGCGTCGGGAAGACGGTCCGCAGCGCCTCGTGCCGGCCGGCGACATCGCGCAGGGCGGCGGCCAGGGCCTCGGTGTCGAGGGTGCCGCGCAGCCGGAAGACCAGTGGGAAGTTGTAGGCGACCGAGCTGCCGGTGATCTGTTCGACGAGCAGCAGCCGTCGTTGGGCGGCCGACAGCGGGATGCGGGCGGGCCGGTCGGCGACGGGAGCGACCGCCGGACGGGCCGGGCTCGCCGTGTCCGCGCGGCCCGCGAGCAGCGCGGGGGTCGGGGCCTCGAACAGGTCACGGATGGCGAGTTCGGCGCCGAGTTCGGTGCGGGCGCGGCTGACCAGCCGGGTGGCGAGCAGCGAATGGCCGCCCAGGTCGAAGAAGTTGTCCTCGGCGCCGACCTCCGGCAGCCCCAGCACCTCGGCGAACAGGCGGCACAGCACCTCTTCCCGGGGGGTGCGCGGGCCGCGTCCACCGCCGAGGGCGACGGCGGGTTCGGCGTCGGGCAGGGCGCGGACGTCGAGCTTGCCGTTGGCGTTCATGGGCAGGCCGTCGACGGTGACGAAGGCGGACGGGACCATGTAGTCGGGCAGTTCGCGGCCCAGGTCCTCGCGCAGCCGTCGTACCAGCGCGCTGGCCTCGCGGGCGGCGGTGGGGTCGTTGGCGTAGGGGTGGGTGCCGCCGCCGGGCTTGAACAGGCCGCCGGTCAGGCGGAGTTCGGACGCCTTCAGGAACACGGCGTCATAGGTGCCCGGCCGCTCCGACCATGTCGTCAGCACCTGGTATCCGGCCGCCGTCCCGAGTTCGTGCAGGTGCTCGGGGTCGACGCCCGTCTCCGTGGTACGGCCGTCGGGGATACCGGTGAGGCGCAGGGCCTCGGGGCGTTCGCCGCGCGGGCGTTCGGCGGTGGCGCCGGTCGCGGACCAGCCGCCGCGCAGGAGTTGACCGATCGCCTCGGCCGACGTCCAGTCGCCGCGCAGGAGTTCGCCGATGGTGTTGCCGGTGGCCCAGTCGACGGACGGGACGGCGTCCAGGTCCACGTCGGGCGCGTCGGCGTAGAGGACGACGTCGTAGCGGTGCCGGGACAGCTCGTTGTGGTGCTGGGCGCGCTTGGTGCGGAGGTCGACGCCGTGGCCGAGGGTGGTGAAGTAGTCGGGGTCCACGAGGAGTTCCTTCTCCAGGCGCAGACCGCGTTCCACCGTCCGCTCCAGGTCCGCCTCGGCGGTGCCCCTGGTGCGCTGGATCTCGGTGTGGAAGGTGCCGGCGAGCCGCAGGTTGCGGACGTCGCCGACGAACAGGGCGCCGCCGGGCGCGAGCAGGTCCATCAGGCCGTTGATGACGGTGGTCAGGTGGTCGATGCTCGGGAAGTACTGGATGACGGAGTTGATGACGATCGTGTCGAAGTAGGCGGACGGCAGCCCGCTCAGGTCCTCGGCCGGGCGGCAGCGCAGTTCGACCTTGGCGGCGAGGGCGGGGTCGCGGCGGACCTCCTCGCCGATCTTGCGGATGACGGGGGCGGCGAAGTCGGTGGCCCAGTACGCCTCCGCCTCCGGGGCGAGCCGGGACAGCAACAGGCCGGAGCCGACGCCGACTTCGAGGATGCGGCGGGGCTTGAGCGAGCCGATGCGGGCGAGGGTGGCCTCGCGCCACTCGTGCATCTCCTCGAAGGGGATGGGCCGGCCGTCGTAGGAGCTGTCCCAGCCGTCGTACCGCTCGGTGAAGACGGCGGTGCCGATCTCCTCGTACTCGTCGGAGTAGATCTCCTGCCACTCCCCCACCTGCGCGGCCTCGGCGGCGGTGCGCTCGGACGGGTCGGCGCCGGAGGGGACGACATAGCCGACGAGGCGTTCGTCGCGGACGACCACGGCGGCCTGGGAGACCAGCGGGTGGCGGCTGAGGGCGGTCTCGATCTCGCCGGGTTCGATGCGGTAGCCGCGGATCTTGACCTGGTCGTCGGTGCGGCCGAGGAAGTCGAGGTTGCCGTCCGGGTTGCGGCGGACCAGGTCGCCGGTGCGGTACATGCGCTCGCCGGGCTCGCCGAACGGGTCCGCGACGAAGCGCTCCGACGTCAGCGCGGGCCGGTCCAAGTAGCCGCGGGCCAGGCCGATTCCGGCGATGTACAGCTCGCCGGGCACGCCGTCCGGCACCGGGCGCAGCCAGGCGTCGAGGATGTGGGCGCGGGTGCCCCGGATCGGCTTGCCGACGGTCGGGGTGTCGCTGTCGAGGGTGCCGCCGCCGAGGGTGTTGATGGTGTACTCGGTCGGCCCGTAGAGGTTGTAGCCGTACGTCCCGTCGGTGTCGCGCAGTGCCGCCCACACCGTCTCCGGGACGGCTTCGCCGCCGAGGAGCACCAGGGGCGGGACATGGCCCTCCAGCAGGCCCTGTTCGATCAGCAGCCGGGCGTAGGTGGGCGTGACGTTGACGACGTCGACGCGGTGGCGTTCGCAGTAGGCGACCAGTGCCTCGGCGTCGCGCCGCAACTCCTCGTCGCAGACGTGCACTTCGTGGCCCTCGACGAGCCAGAGCAGTTCCTCCCACGACATGTCGAAGGCGAAGGACACGGTGTGCGCGATCCGCAGCCGCCGTCCGCCGGCCGAGGCGATGGCGGGTTCGAAGATCTCCTTCTGGTGGTTCAACTGCATGTTCGTCAGGCCCCGGTAGGGGGTGACGACGCCCTTGGGGCGGCCGGTGGAGCCGGAGGTGTAGATGACGTAGGCGGGGTGTTCGAGGCTGAAGCGGCGGTGGACAGGGGTGTCCGGTTGTTCCGCCAACTCCCCCTTGGTGTACGGGTCGTCGAGCAGGACGCGGGTCATGTCGCCGTCCAGCGTGGCGGACACGGCCGTGATGCTGAGCAGGAGGAGGGGGCTCGCGTCGGCCAGCATCAGGGAGAGCCGGTCGGCCGGGTGGTCCAGTTCCAGGGGCAGATAGGCCGCTCCGGTGCGCAGCACCGCGAAGAGCGCGACCACCATGTCGAGGGAGCGCGGCAGGGCGAGGGCGACGACCTGCTCGGGGCGCGCGCCGCGGTCGGTCAGCAGGTGGGCCATGCGGTTGACGGCGGCGTCGAGTTCGGCGTAGGTCATGCTCCGCTCGCCGAAGACGAGGGCGCGTTCGTCCGGGGTGCGGATCGCCTGGGCGGCCAGCAGGTCGGCGATGGTGTCCTCGGGGGCGGGGACCCGGCTGGCCGCCGACTCCCTTCGCAGCGCGTCGAGTTCGGCGGGCAGGAGGGCGTCGAGGGAGCCGACCGGGGCCGTGAGGTCCGCGGTGAGGCGGTCGACGAGCAGGGCGAAGCGGTCCAGGAGGGCCTGCGCCCGGTCGGTCGGGACGAGGTCCGGGCGGTGGGTGAGGGTGACGGCGATCTCGCGGCCGGGGGTGATGACGAGGTTGGCCGGGTAGTGGGTGGCGTCGACGTTGGCGACGGCCGTCGCGCCGTGCCGGGTCTTCAGGTCGGCGAGCCGCTCCTCGGTGTCGTTGTTGCGCAGCACGAACAGCGTGTCGAAGAGCTTGCGGTGACCGGTCTCGGCCTGGAGGACACCGAGGCTGAGGTGCTCGTAGGGCATCAGGTCGAGGCGTTCGCCCTGGACGCGGCGGAGCAGGTCGAGGACCGGCTCGGTGGGGTCGAGGGCGATACGGGTCGGCACGGTGTTGAGGAACAGGCCGATGATGTTGCCGACGTCCGGGACCTCGCTGGGCCGGCCCGCGACGGTGGTGCCGAACACCACGTCGGCGCGGCCGGTCGCGGAGGCGAGGGTGAGCCCCCAGGCCGCGTTGAGGACGGTGTTCAGGGTCAGACCGTGAGCGGGCGCCAACGCGCGCAGCCGGTCGCCGAGTTCGGCGGACAGGAGGGTGTCGAGCTGGTCGGGGATGACCGGTTCGAGGCCGTCGGCCGCGGTGGGCGCGAGCAGGGTCGGCTCGTCGAGACCGGCCAGCGCGGTGCGCCAGGCGGCCGTGGCGACCGCGTCGTCCTGCTCCTCCAGCCAGGTCAGGTAGTCGCGGTAACTTCCGGGCGCGGGCAGGGAATCGGCGTCGCCGCCCGTCTCGTAGAGCGCGAACAGCTCGTCGAGGAACAGCCAGGCCGACCAGCCGTCCCACAGGATCAGATGGCGGCCGACGACGAGCCGGTCGCCGCGCTCCGCGCCGAGGCGGAGCAGCAGGAGCCGGAAGAGCGGGGGTGCGGACAGGTCGAAGCGGCGGTTGCGCTCGGCGTCCGTCAACTCCTTGAGGAGTGCGTCCTGTTCGACTTCCGGGAGGAGGGAGAGGTCCACCTCTTCGAGGGGGATCTCCGGGTCCTCGACGATGAACTGCACGGGCTGGTCGAGGCCGTCGCTGACGAATCCGGCGCGCAGACCGGGGTTGCGGTCGAGGAGCGTGCGGACGGCGGCGCGCAGCCGGGCGGTGTCGAGCCGGGTCGCGAAGTCGAAGGTCTCGTGGACGGTGTAGACGTCCAACGCGCCCTCGTCGTACGCCGAGTGGAAGAACAGGCCCTCCTGGAGGGGGGCCAGCGGCCAGACGTCGGCAACCTGGGCCGGGGCGGCGACGGCGCGGACGCGGGCCTGTTCGGCGTCGGTGAGGCTGAACGCCTCGACGCGGTGGGCGGGTACGGCTGTCGCGGTGCCGGCCGCCAGCGCGAGGGCGGCCGGTGTGCGGTGGGTGAACACGTCGCGCGGACTCAGCTCCAGGCCCGCCGCGCGGGCGCGGCTCGCGACGCCGATGGAGCTGATGCTGTCGCCGCCGAGGCGGAAGAAGTCGTCGTCGGGGCCCGCGTCCTCGATACCGAGGACGGCGGCGAAGATCTCGGTGAGCCGCTGCTCCAACGGCCCCTCAGGTGCCCGGCGTTCGGCGCGCTCGGTCTCGGGGGCGGGCAGGGCGGCCTGGTCGAGCTTGCCGCTGGGGGTGAGCGGGAGGTCGGCGAGGAGGACGTACGCCTCGGGGACGAGCGGCGCGGGCAGCGCGTCGGCGAGGGCGGTGCGCAGGGCGGCGGGGTCGAGGACCGCCCCGGACGCGGGAACCGCGTACGCGACGAGCCGCTGGTCGCGGATGACGACCGCGCCCCGGGCCACGCCCGCTACGCGGGTCAACTCGGCCTCGATCTCGCCGAGTTCCACGCGGTTGCCGCGCAGTTTGACCTGGCGGTCGGTGCGGCCGAGGTAGTCGATCGTGCCGTCGGGGCGGCGGCGGACCAGGTCGCCGGTGCGGTACATGCGGGCGCCGGGCTCCGTGGCGTACGGGTCGGCGACGAAGCGGTCGGCGGTGAGCGCGGGGCGCCGGTGGTAGCCGCGGGCCAGCTGGACGCCGGTCAGATACAGCTCGCCGGGGACGCCGTCCGGGACCGGGCGCAGGCAGGAGTCGAGGACCCGCAGGCCGGTGTTCCAGACGGGGCGGCCGATGGGCACGGTGGCGTCGGGCGCGCCGTCCCAGGCGTGGTAGGTGACGTCGACGGCGGCCTCGGTGGGGCCGTAGAGGTTGTGCAGCGGAACGCCGGTCAGCTCGTGCCAGCGGCGGGCCGCGGAGCCGGACAGGGCCTCGCCGCTGCTGAACACGCGGCGCAGGCCGACCGCCCAGGCGGGGTCGGCGGTGACCTCGTCGGCGGCGAGGAAGGCCTCCAGCATCGAGGGCACGAAGTGCATCGTGGTGATGCCCTCCGCCTGGATCAGGCGGGCCAGGTAGGCGGGGTCGCGGTGGCCGTCCGGCGCGGCGAGGACGACGGCCGCGCCCTCGCGCAGCGCCCAGAAGAACTCCCACACGCTGACGTCGAAGCTGGACGGCGTCTTCTGCAACACCCGGTCGTCGGCGGTGAGTTCGTACTCACCCTGCATCCAGGCGAGCCGGTTGCCGATGGCGCGGTGGGTGACGACGACGCCCTTGGGGCGGCCGGTGGAGCCGGAGGTGTAGATGAGGTAGGCGGGGTCGTCGGGGCGGGCGGGGTCCTCGGCTCCGCCGAACGGGGCTTCCTCCGTCCCGCCGAACGGGGCTTCCTCGTCCCGCGCGTCGAGCCGCAGCACGTCGAGGCCTTCGACCGGGGGGAGCCGGTGCGCGTCGCGTTCCGTCGTGACGACCGTGGTGGCGCCCGAGTCGGTGAGCATGTACGCGAGGCGCTCGGCCGGGTAGTCGAGGTCGAGGGGCAGATAGGCGGCCCCCGACTTCAGGACGCCGAGGAGCGCCACCATCAGTTCGGCGGAACGGGGTACGGCGACGGCGACGAACCGCTCGCGGCCCGCTCCCCCGGCCCGCAGGCGGGCGGCCAACTCCTCGGCCCGCGCGTTCAGTTCGGCGTAGGTCAGGGTCGTGTCGGCGAAGACGACGGCCGTGGCGTCCGGGGTGCGGGCAACCTGCGCGGCGAACGCGGCGGCGAGCGTGGTGGCCGGGACCGCCCGGGTCTCGCCCGCCGGGTGGGCGCTGGTCTTCTCGTCCGGGGTGAGCAGGTCGAGGTCGGCGACACGGGCGCCGGGGTCGTCGGCCAGGGCGTGCAGGACGAGGGTGAGCCGGTCGGCGAGGGCCTGCACGGCGTCGGCGTCGAGGCGTCCGGCGTGGTGCTTGAGGCGCAGGTCGAGGCGGCGGCCGGGCTTGACGATGAGGGCGAGGGGGTAGTGCACGGCGTCATGGAAGGCGTGTCCGGCGACGGCGACCGTGCCGGTGGGGTCGGTGATGCCGGGGGCGCCCTCGCCGCCGGGGTAGTTCTCGAACACCACGAGGGTGTCGAAGAGTTCGCCGTCGCCCGCGTGGCCGGTGGCGCGCTGGATGTCGGCGAGGCCGAGGTGCTGGTGGTCCAGGAGCGCGCTCTGTTCGTCCTGGAGCCGGTCGAGCAGTGCGCCCAGGGTGTCGCCGGGGGCCCAGCGCAGGCGGGTGGGCAGGGTGTTGATGAACAGGCCGATCATCGACTCGATGCCGTCGACGGCGGCGTCGCGGCCGGCGACCGTGGTGCCGAACAGCACGTCCTGGCGGCCGGTCATACGGCCGACGAGCAGGCCCCAGGCGCCCTGCACGAGGGTGCCGAGGGTGACTCCGCGTTCGCGGGCGCGGGCGGTGAGCCGTGCGGTGATCCGTTCGGTCAACTCGACTCGGATCTGGGCGGGTTCGAGGGGTCCGGCGGGTACGGGGGTGGTGACGAGACGGGTGGGCTCGTCGACGCCGGCGAGCGCGGTGCGCCAGGCGGCGCGGGCCGCGTCGCGGTCGGCTCCGGCGATCCGGCGCAGGTAGCCGCGGTAGGGGGCGACCTCGGGCAGGGGGGTGGGGTGCTCGCCGTAGAGGGCGAGGAGTTCGCGGTGCAGGACGGGCAGGGACCAGCCGTCCGCGACGATGTGATGGAACGTCAGGACCAGTCGGCTGCGGTCCTCGCCGAAGCGGATGAGGGCGCAGCGGATGAGCGGCGGGTGGGCGAGGTCGAAGCGGTGGGCGCGTTCGTCGGCGGCCACGGCCTCGGCGAGGGCGCGGCGGACCGCGGGGTCGTCCTGGGCCGCCAGGTCGACTTCGTGCCACGGCAGTTCGAGGCCGGTGGCGATGAGCTGGACCGGTCGGCCGTCCGGCGTCTGGCGGAAGCAGGCGCGCAGCGGGGCGTGCCGTTCGACGAGTCGCCGGGCGGCCGTGCGCAGCAGGGTGCCGTCGACCGGGCCGGACAGTTCGACGACCTGCTGCACGACGTAGGCGTCGTGTTCGGCGCCGTCCACCAGGGCGTGGAAGAAGAAGCCCTCCTGGAGCGGGCCGAGGGGCAGGACCTCTTCGACGGTGACGGGGAACTCGCCCTGTACTGCGGCGAGTTCGTCCGCGCTCAGGGACTGCCACGGGGTGGCGGCCGGGTCGTCGGCCGTGTTGGCACGGGCGACGGTGGCGAGTTCGGCGACCGTGCGGTGGCGGAACACGTCGCGCGGGGTGAGTTCCAGGCCTGCCCGGCGGGCGAGGATGAGGAGTTGGACGGCGACGATGCTGTCGCCGCCGAGCGCGAAGAAGTCGTCGTCGACACCGACCGAGGGGACCTTGAGGGCCCGCGCGTACAGGTCGCAGAGCAGTTGTTCGCGGGCGGTCCCGGGTGCGCGGCCCGCGTTGAGCTGCCGGGTGAGGTCCGGGACGGGCAGGGCGGCGGCGTCGAGCTTGCCGCTGGGGGTGACGGGCAGCCGGTCCAGCGGGACGAAGGCGGCCGGGACCATGTAGTCGGGCAGGTACTCGGTGGCGTGGGTCCGCAGGGTCGACATCAGGGCGTTGACGTTGCGGAAGGGGGCGGGGCGGTTGGTGAGCGGGTGGCCGCCGCCGGGGCGGTAGGGCGCCCGCGCCTCCGTCCCGAGGGCGAACACGGCGTCCAGGCTGCCGTCCTCGGCGTCCCCGTTCCAGGTGAGCGCCAGCTCGTAGCCGTGCCGGGCGGCGATCTCGTAGAGGGTCTCGGGGTCCACGCCGTGGGGTCCGGCGGCCGGCCTGCTGCTGTCGGCGAGGGCGTCGAGCGCGGCGAGGTCGTCGGCGAGGCGGGAGTTGGGGATGCCGGTGACGCGCGACCTCGGCGGGCGGGCGGTGAGCAGGGCGTCCAGCGCCCGCGGCGAACCGAGCGCGGGCCAGGGCGTGTCGGGGGTCTCCTCGGGGGCGTCGGGCCGCGCGTGGAGGACGACGTCGTAGCGGTAGCGGGTGAGTTCGTTGTGGTGGGTGCCGCGCTTGACGCGGATGTCGGCGGTGAGGCCGTCGAGGGTGGTGAAGTAGTCGGGGTCGACGAGGAGTTCGCCCTCCCAGGCGACGGCCCGGTCCACGGCGGCGCGCAGGGCCTCCTTGTCGGACTCGGCCTCGTCCCGCTCGCGCCCGCTCTCGACGGCGGCGCTCAGGGTGCGCAGCAGGCGCAGGTTGCGGACGTCTCCGACGAACACCGCGCCGCCGGGGGCGAGCAGTGCGGTGGCGGCGCGCAGCACGTCGGTGAGGTAGTCGCCGCCGGGGAAGTACTGGATGACGGAGTTGACGACGATGGTGTCGAAGTGGCCCTCGGGCAGTCCGGTGAGGTCGTGCGCGGGGCGGGCCGACAGGGTGACGCGGTCGGCGAGTTCGGGGATCGCGGACACCTGGGCGTCGAGGGCGCGGACGGCTTCCTCGGAGAGGTCGGTGCCCCAGTACTCGGCGCAGTCGGGGGCGAGCCGGGAGAGCAGCAGGCCGGAGCCGACGCCGATCTCCAGGATGCGGCGGGGCCGCAGCGCGCGGATGCGGTCGAGGGTGGTCTCGCGCCACTCGCGCATGTCGGCGAGCGGGATGGGCAGGCCGTCGTACATGCTGTTCCAGCCCGCGAAGTTCTCCTCGAAGCCGTCCGATCCGGCGGCGGAGTAGAGGAGTTCGTGCAGGTCCTTCCAGTCGGCGACGCCCTCGTCGGGGGTGGCCTCGGCGTCCAGCGAGGGCACGACGTAGGCGGCGAGGCGGCGTTCGCCGGGCCGGTCCTCGCGGACGACGACGGCGGCCTGGTCGACGGCCGGGTGGGAGCGCAGCACGGACTCGATCTCGCCCGGTTCGATGCGGAAGCCGCGGATCTTGACCTGGGTGTCGACGCGGCCGTGGAACTCCAGTCGGCCGTCCGCCTTCCAGCGCACCAAGTCGCCGGTGCGGTACAGGCGTTCGCCGGGGGCGGCGGCCAGTTCGGCGGGTGCGGCGACGAAGCGTTCGGCGGTCAGGGCGGGGCGGCCGAGGTAGCCGCGGGCCAGGCCGTCGCCCGCGAGGTAGAGCTCTCCCGTGACCCCGGCGGGGACGGGGCGCAGCCGGTCGTCGAGGACGTAGGCGCGGGTGCCGGGGTCGGGGACGCCGATGGGCACGATGGTGCCGGCCGGGGTGTCCGGGTCGCACAGGCCGAGGGTGGAGTTGGTGGTGGCCTCGGTCGGGCCGTAGGCGTTGAACATCATCCGGCCGCGCGCGTAGCGTCCGACCAGTTCGGGCGAGACGCGCTCCGTTCCTGCCAGGAGGGTTGCCTCGGGCGGGAGTCGGACGTCGTCGGGCATGGCCGCGAGGAGGGCGGGCGGCAGGATCATGAAGGTGATGCCGTGCTCGTTCGCGTAGTCCGCGAGGGGGGCGCCCGGGACGCGGCGGTCGGCGGGGACGACGACGAGCCGGCCGCCGGAGAGCAGGCCGAGGCACAGGTCCCAGAACGCCACGTCGAAGCTGGGCGAGGCGAACTGGAGGACCCGGCTGTGCGGGCCGATGCCGAAGCGTTCCCGCTGGGTGGCGACCAGTTTGGCGACACCCGCGTGGGACAGCACGGTGCCCTTGGGGCGGCCGGTGGAGCCGGAGGTGTAGATGACGTAGGCGGCGTGCGCGGTCGTCAACTCGTCGGCGGTGCCCGGGTCCTGGGCGGGACGGGCGGCCAGTTCGGCGACCGTCTCCGGGGCGTCGAGGACCAGCGGGTCCAGGCCCGGCGGGAGGTCGGGGGCGATCTCGGCGGTGGTCACGAGGCAGACCGGGCGGGCGTCGGCGAGCATGTAGGCGATGCGGTCGGCCGGGTAGTCGGTGTCGACGGGCAGATAGGCGGCGCCCGCCTTCAGGACGGCGACCTCGGCCACGATCATGTCGGCGGAGCGCGGTACGGCGAGCGCGACGACCTGCTCGGGTCCGGCGCCCCGGGCCACCAGTGCCTGCGCCAACTTCGCGGCGCGGGCGTCGAGTTCGGCGTAGGTGAGGCGGACGTCCTCGTGGATGAGGGCGATCTCGTGCGGGCGGGCGGCGACCTGGTCGGCGAACATGCGGGGCCAGGTGAGCGCGGGCACGTCGTGCGCGGTGTCGTTCCAGTCGCGCACGATGCGCCGGTGCTCGTCGGCGCCGAGGAGTTCGAGGTCGGCGACCGGGGCGTCCGGGCGGGCGAGGGCGTCGGCGAGGAGGCTGGCGTAGTGGCCGAGGACGAGGTCGACGGTGGCGGGCGTGAAGAGGTCGGTGCGGTAGTCGGCCGTCACCTCGCCGTCGGTCACGGTGAGGGCCAGGTCCAGCGGGCCGCTCTCGTCCCAGGGGTCGGCGCCGAAGCCCGTGGCGCACAACAGGCCGCCGCCCCGGAAGGGTTCGGGGGCGAGGAGCCGTAGGAGATCGGTGGTCGGCAGGTGGTGGGTGGCGGCCTCGGCCCGGACGGCCTTGAGCCGGTCGCGGAGTCGGGCGAACGGGGTGTCGCCGTCGATCGTGACGCGCAGCGGGAGGCCCTGGTGGGCGATCGCCGTCTCGGTGGCCGGTGTGCCGCTGTAGCGGTGCAACAGGGCGGCGAAGGCGGCCAGTTGGGTGGCCGGGTCGGCCGTGGCGCCGAGTGGGACGGTGCGGTGCGCGCGGGACACCGGGGCGTCCTGGCGCGGCGGACGGGGGAAGTCCAGCGGCAGTGCCGTCTCCGGCACCGGTGCGGCGAAGCGCCGTCGCCAGAACTCGTTCGTCGCCGTTGCCTGCGCCTCTGCCTGTGCCGAAGAAAGCGTGTTGCCCGCCACAGTTGCCCGTGCCTCCCAATGCGTGTGGAACGGCTCAGCGGAGCCGCGACCGCTCGCATAGTAAGGTAAGCATTGCCTTACTTGATAGACCCTCCCGGGAACCACCGCTCCATGTCACAGCCACTGAGGTTATGCTCACCTAAGCTGCTGGCCGGGCTGTCCGGTGGTCCGCCAACAGGGCTCCGGAGCACGGAAGATGACCCGGAAGACGACATGGAGACCCGCACGTGGCTTCAGGCAGAAGGCTTCGCACCACGGTGCTGGTGACCCTCGTCGTCGCCCTCCTGGTACTGCTGTCCCTGCTGTCCGTCGCGCTGGGCGCGCTCAGCGTCCCGCTCGACCAGGTGGTGCGGTCGGTGCTCGGCCATCCGCCCAGCAGGCTGATCGACAACGTGATCTGGTCGGTCCGGGTGCCGCGCACCCTGCTCGGCCTGACGACGGGCGCCGCGCTCGGCCTGTCCGGCGCGCTGATGCAGGCCCTGACCCGCAATCCGCTCGCTGACCCGGGAATCCTCGGGGTGAGCGCGGGCGCGTCCTTCGCGATCGTCCTGGCGGTCGGCGTGCTGGGGGCCACCTCGCTCTACGGCTATGTGTGGTTCGCGTTCGGCGGGGCGCTGGTCGCCAGTGTCGTGGTCTTCTTCCTGGGGCGGCTCGGCAGGTCCGGGGCGACTCCGGTCAAACTGGCGCTCGCCGGGGTCGCCGTCACCTCACTGCTCCAGTCCTTCACGAGCGCCATCGTGCTGACCGACCAGGACGCCCTGGACCGCTACCGCTTCTGGTCGGCCGGCACCCTGGCCGACCAGGACTCCGGCGACCTGGTGCGCGTCCTGCCCTTCCTCGCCGTGGGCGCCGTACTGGCGCTGTCCTGCGCGCCCGCCCTCAACAGCATGGCCCTCGGCGACGACGTGGCCGCCTCGCTGGGACGGCGGCTGGGTCTGGTCCGGCTCCAGGGGGTCACCGCGGTCGTGCTGCTGACCGGCGCGTCCGTCGCCGTCATCGGGCCCGTGGTCTTCCTCGGTCTGGTCGTCCCGCACATCGCCCGGGTTCTCGCCCAGTGGGTCGGCATCGGCCCCGACTACCGGTGGCTGCTGCCGCTGTCCGCCGCGCTGGCGCCCGTGCTGCTGCTGTCCGCCGACATCCTGGGCCGGATGGTGGACCGCCCGAGCGAGATCCAGGCCGGTGTCCTCGTCGCCTTCCTCGGCGGCCCGTTCTTCATCGTCCTGGTCCGCCGCCGGAAGCTCGCGGAGGTATGAGAGTGTCCGCACCACCGTCACCGGCCGCCCTGGGCAACCGGCCGTTCCGGCTCACCGTCCCGCCGGTGTCCGGCGTGCTGCGCCCGCGCCTGCTCCTCACCGGGGTCGGCGTCGCGACCGGCGCGTTCCTGCTGTTCTGCTGGGGTCTGACCATCGGCGACTATCCCGTGGCGTTCACCGACGTCATCAGGGCGCTGTGGGGTTCCGGCGACGCGGGCACGGTCATCGTCGTCCAGGATCTGCGGCTGCCGCGCGCGCTGGTCGGGCTGCTGGTGGGGATCGCGTTCGGGGTGTCCGGGGCGGTGTTCCAGACGATGACCCGCAATCCGCTGGCCAGCCCCGACATGATCGGGCTCACCGAAGGAGCCGGAACCGCCGTGGTGGCGGCGGTGGTTCTGGGCTGGACCGGCGGACTCGGCCTGTCCACACTGGGGTTGCTCGGCGCCCTGGTCACCGCGCTGCTCGTGTACGCGCTGGCGTGGAAGGGCGGGGCCACCGGGTACCGGATCATCCTGGTCGGCATCGGGGTGTCCTGGATCTGCTCCAGCGCCACCAACTTCCTTGTGGCGCGCGGCAACCGCTTCGAGGCGGAGGCCGCCCTCGGCTGGCTGGTCGGCAACCTCAACGGCCGGACCTGGGGCCAGGTCGACTCCCTGGCCGTCGCGCTCGCCGTGCTCCTGCCCGTGACGCTGGGCATGGGGCGCTGGATGCGCACGCTGATGCTCGGCGACGACGTGGCCGCCGGACTCGGCACCCCCGTCCAAGTCGTGCGGCTGGCACTGCTGTTGGCCGGGGTGGGGCTGGTCGCGTTCGGTACGGCGGCGGCCGGTCCGGTGGCGTTCGTCGCGCTGGCCTGTCCGCAGATCGCCCAGCGGCTGGCGGGCACCTCGTCGCCGCCCCCGCTCGTCTCCGGTCTCACCGGCGCGTTCGTCGTCCTCGGTTCGGACCTCCTCGCCCGCGAGGCGGTCCCGGGGACGGAACTGCCGGTCGGTATCGTCACCGGCGCCCTGGGCGCGCCGATCCTGCTGTGGCTGCTCATCCGCGTCAACCGCGCGGGCTCTGGAGGCTGATCGCATGTCGACCACTGACCCGCGCGCCCCGCGGACGTCCGAATCGCCCGCCTCCGGGCCCGAGTTGCGGGCACGTGATCTTCATCTCGCCTACGACGGACGGGCGGTGGTCGAGAACCTCGACCTCACCGTGCCGACCGGCCGGATCACCGCCATCGTCGGCGCCAACGCCTGCGGGAAATCGACCCTGTTGCGGGCGCTCGCCCGGCTGCTGGCCCCGCGCCAGGGCGTGGTGGAGCTGGACGGCGTCGCGCTGCGGTCCGTGCCGACCCGTGAACTCGCCCGCAAACTCGGCATCCTGCCGCAGACCCCGGTGGCGCCCGAGGGGCTGACCGTCCTCGACCTGGTGGGCCGGGGCCGGTCCCCCCACCAGACCTGGTGGCGGCAGTGGTCGGCCGCCGACGAGGAGGCCGTGCACGCGGCCCTGGAGGCCACCAACCTCACCGAACTCGCGGACCGTTCGGTGGACGAGCTCTCCGGCGGCCAGCGGCAGCGCGCGTGGATAGCCATGGCGGTCGCCCAGGGCACGCCCGTGCTGCTCCTGGACGAGCCGACGACGTATCTCGACCTCGCCCACCAGATCGACGTGCTCGACCTGATCACGGACCTCAACCGGCGCGAGGGCCGCACGGTGGTGATGGTCCTGCACGACCTCAACCAGGCCTGCCGGTACGCCGATCACGTCATCGCCATGAAGGGCGGCCGGATCGTCGCCGAGGGCGCGCCCGCCGACGTGGTCACCGAGGCGACCGTCGAGGACGTCTTCGACCTGCGCTGCCGGATCACGCCCGACCCGGTCAGCGGCACCCCGCTGGTGATCCCGCTGGGGCGGCACCACCACGACGGCCACAACTCCCCGGCCCAGGACACCGTTTCGGCCTCGGCCGGCGACTGATCCGCGGTGCGGGCCCCCATCGGCGGCGACAGGGGCCCGCACGGCCCGTCAGGGCCGGGACCTCAAGTACCCGCCCATGGTGCGGAAGTAGTCGCCGGCCGCGTACTCGGTGCCGTCGTCCGTGCGCACCCGGCGCACCAACAGGCCGCGCCCGCGCCCGTTGTGGGCCTCCGGGCCGGCCACGACGACCACGCCGTCGCCCTCGCGGATGAAGATCCGGCCCGGGGTGCCGCCGTAGCGTCCCTCCGAGACGGCCGCCGAGACGATCCTCAGCCGCTCGCCGCGGTGGAAGGCGTACGCGTTCGGGTACGGGTCCGACTGGGCCCGTACGAGGCGCTCCAGGCGTTCCGCGGGCCAGCTCCAGTCGATCCGGCTGTCCTCGGCCGAGCGCTTGTGGAAGAAGCTGGCGCGGCTGCGGTCCTGCGGCACCCACTGGCCGGCGTCGCGGCCGGAGGCGATCAGGTCGAGCGACTCGCGCACGATGGGCGCGATGAGGTCGACGGTCCGGTGGAACAGGTCGGTCGCGGTGTCGGTGGGGCCGACCGGCACCGAGCGCTGGATCAGGATGTCCCCGGCGTCGAGTTCGCCGTTCATGCGGTGCGCGGTGACGCCGACGCGCGGCTCGTCGTTCAGGAGCGCCCAGATGATCGGCGAGAAGCCCGCGTACGACGGCAGCAGCGAGTCGTGGACGTTGAGCGTGCCGTGCGGCGGGAGGTCGAACAGCTCCGGCGGCAGCCAGGTGCGCCAGTTGTTCGCGACGATGATGTCCGGCCGTGCTTCCCGTACGGCGTCGAGGAGTTCGGCGTCGTCGGGGCGGTTGCGCAGCAGGACGGGGACGTCGTTCTTCTCGGCGAGTTCGGCGACGTTGTCGTCCCAGATCTTCTCGTAGGCATGCTCACTTTTCGGGTGGGTGACCACGAGAACGACCTCGTGGTCGGAGTCCAGCAGCGCCTGGAGCGTGCGGTGACCCCAGGTCTGATAGCCGAGCATGACGACCCGCATGACGGTCCTTCCCTTCAACGACTCATTGCAAGGTAAGCCTTACCTTATCTAGCATTGGGCTGCCTGAGGGAGGCGATGCCACGGTGAAGTCACCGCTACTGGATTCCGAAGTGGTCCACGACATACTCGGAATCGGATTCGGTCCGTCAAATCTCGCTCTGTCCATAGCGGTTGAGGAGCACAACAAGAGCCTTCCGGCAGACAGCCGTCTCAACGCCCTGTTCCTGGAACGCCAGCCGCGCTTCGGCTGGCACCGGGGCATGCTCATCGACGACGCCACGATGCAGGTGTCGTTCCTCAAGGACCTGGTCACACTGAGGAACCCCACCAGCGACTACAGCTTCCTCTGCTTCCTGCGCGAGCAGGGCAGACTGATCGACTTCCTGAACCAGAAGACCCTCTTCCCGCTGCGCGTGGAGTTCCACGAGTACTTCGAGTGGGCCGCCGAGCGCGTCTCCCACCTCGTGTCCTACGACAGCGAGGTCGTCTCCGTCGACCCGGTGCGCGGCGACGACGGCGAGGTGGCCTTCTTCGACGTCACCAGCCGGGACCCGGCGGCGAACGGCGCGACCGTGACCCGACGGGCCCGCAACATCAGCGTGGCCATGGGACTCGAACCGCATGTACCGCCAGGTCTTGAACTGGGCGAACGGCTCTGGCACAACAGCGAGTTGATCCCCCGCGCGACCGAACTCGCCGCCGCGGGACAGCCGGTGCGGCGGGCCGTGGTGCTCGGCGCGGGCCAGAGCGCCGCCGAGGCGGTCGACTATCTGCACCGCACCTTCCCGGACGCCGAGGTGTGCTCGGTGTTCGCCAAGTACGGCTACACCCCGGCCGACGACAGCCCGTTCGCGAACCGCATCTTCGACCCGGAGGCGGTGGACGTGTACTTCTCGGCGCCCTCCGAGGTCAAGCAGTCGCTCCTCGACTACCACCGCTCCACCAACTACTCGGTGGTCGACATGGACCTGATCGAGGCCCTGTACGCCACCGCGTACCGGGAGAAGGTGGCGGGACGGGAGCGGCTGCGCTTCCTGAACGTCTCGCGGGTCCGTGCCGTGGACCCCGGGGCGGACGGCGGTCTCGACGTCGCCGTGGAGTTCCTGCCCACCGGCGAGAAGCAGGTCCTGGCCGCCGATGTGCTGGTGCTCGCCACCGGTTACCGGCCGCGCGACCTCGGTTCGCTGCTCGGCGAGGCGGCCAAGCTCTGCCTCAGGGACGACGGGGACGAGATCCGCGTGGGCCGGGACCACCGGGTCGAGACCGTCCCGGAGGTGTCCGCCGGGCTCTATCTCCAGGGCGGCACCGAGCACACCCACGGGCTGACCAGCACCCTGCTGTCGACGGTCGCGGTCCGGGCGGAGGAGATCCACCGCTCGGTGCGGGCCACGAAGGTAGCCGTCTGACCCGCCACGACTCCCCGGGCCCGGAGGGTACGGTCCCTTCCGGGCCCGGGGTTTTCTCCTGCGTGGGAGGCGCCGAGTCCGCTGCGTGGGTGGCACCGAGTCCGCCTGCGGTCAACGGCGTCGGGACACCGGCTCACCGAACACGTCCACGACGCCCCGTACGGTCCGCACCGCGCCGCAGGTCGCCGCGATCCAGTCCACGGCCATCCGGTGGTCCTCGTGCGCCCGGTCGGCCACCGCGTCCGCGACGACGAAGGGCTCCATGTCCTGCATCCAGGCGTCGGCGGCGGTCAGCAGCACCTGGGTGCGTGCGAACACCCCGACGATCACCGGCTGGTCGCGCCCCAACTCCGCAAGCCTGCGCCGCAGTCGGGTGCCCGCGAAGGCGCTGAACCGCTTGGCGACCAGCACGCTGTCGCCGACCTGCGGCCGGATCGCGTCCGCGATGTCCCGGGAGTCCTCGCCGCCGGGCAGCCGCGGATGCCCGAAACTGCTCTCGCGCCCGTCCGGTTCACGCTCGGCGGTCTTGAGGGTGTAGAGCACGGGGATGCCCGCGGCCCGCGCGGACTCCGTCAACAGGCCGACTCCGGTGAGGAGTTGCCCGACCGGCGCGGAGGACTCGCGCAGCACGTGCAGGAAGTGGTTCTGGACGTTCAGGACGACCAGGGCGGCCCGGCGCGCGTCGACGGACCAGCCGGTGCGGTCCGGGGGCAGGGCGGCGGGGCCCGGCATGTCGTACGGGATCATGTCGGATGACGGCATGCGTGTCGGCCTCTCACCGGTCGTCGGACGTCGAGGGGGACTCGGGACACCGGACCGGCTCAGTAAGGGCCATGGGTCCAGCGGCCGTTCGTCATCGTGGCGTGCACGGGCATCCCGCGCAGGGTGTCCGGATCGGCGTCCAGCGGGTCGGTGTCCACGACCACCAGGTCGGCCGGGTCGCCGACCCTGATGCGCCGGCGGCCACGGGCCGCGGCGACCAACGCGTCCCGGACGGAGAGGCGTTGCTCCGGGTGCCAGGCGGGGCGTTCGTCGTGGGTGCGGCTGACCGCCGAGGCGATGGCGAGCCACGGGTCGAGGGGCGAGACCGGGGCGTCGGAGCCGAACTCCAGCCGGGCGCCGGCGGCGAGCAGGTCGCGGTAGGCGAAGGCGCGTTCGGTCCGTCCGGCCCAGTGCCGGTCCGCCACGTCACGGTCGTCCGTCGCGTGCCGGGGCTGGACTCCCGCGATCACTCCCAACTCGGCGAATCTCGGGAGGTCCTGGGGGCTCAGCAGCTGCGCGTGCTCGATCCGGCCGCGGCAGCGCACCGCCTCGAAGGCGTCCAGGGCGACGGTGTTGGCGCGGTCGCCGATGGCGTGCACCGCCGGTTCGATGCCGTGCGCGGCGGCCCGCCGCATGAGCCGGACCAGTTCGCCGGGGGCGGTCTGCTCGATGCCGTGGGCGCCGTCCGTGCCCTCCAGGCCGGGGTAGGGGTCGCGGCACAGGGCGGTGCGGGTGTTGAGGGAGCCGTCCGTGAAGAGTTTCAGCGGGCCCACGCCGACCAGACCGCCGATCGCGTCCCCGGTCCGCAGCCCGCGCTCGATCGCCGCGTCCAGATGACTCGGATACACCGCGGCCGACACGCGTACGGCGGGCCGGAACCGGGCCGCGCGGCGTTCCCAGTCCGCGACCGTGTCACCGAACTGGAAGTCGATGACGCCGGTGACCCCGCGCGCGGCAGCCGCCGCGCAGGCCTCCTCGATCCAGCCGTCGAGCACGTCGGCCGGGGTGGTGGGGAGGGCGGCGAGGACTTCGTGGGCCTCGTGCTCGCGGATCAGTCCGGTGGGGTGGTCGGCGCGGCCGACGAGCGCGAGGCAGGCCGAGTTGAACCACGCGGCGTGCAGGTCGGCGCTGACCAGCGCGACCGGCCGGCCGGGCAGCACCGCGTCGAGCAGCGCCTTGTCCGGGGCGTCGGGCCACAGGCCGTCGCGGAACCCGTAGCCGTAGAGCACCGTGCCGTCGTCCGCGCCGGCCTGCTGCCGGACCAGGTCGGTCACGGCCCGCGCGGAGTCCGTTCCGGCCAGGTCCAGCCGGTGCCGGGCGCTCGCCCATTCCGCGAGGTGGACATGGGCGTCCCACAGGCCGGGCAGCAGCACCCGCGCGCCGAGATCGAGGACGGGTCCGCCGTCGGTCCCGGGGACGTCCGCGGTCGCGTCGGTCTCCGGGACGACATGGGTGATCCTGCCGTCCGCCACCCGCAGCCGGGCGGGCGGTCCACCAGCGCCGAGCCGCACTCCGGTGAGCGTCCACCCGGACGCCGGGGCGCTTGCGGTGTCTGCCATGCGAAACCCCCTAGGTAAAGTTAGCCTTACCTTACCTCCAATGCAACGCCGGGCCGCCGGTTCAATGCCGGGCCGGGGCGAGCCCGGTGAGGACGCCGGCGACCGTGCCGGTGACAGTGTTCACGACATCCCCGACAGCCGTCAGCACCGGCTGCACGGCTCCGGTCACCGGCGCCGCGGCTTCGCTCACCGACACGGGCACCGGCTGCGGCGCGGGGTCCTCGCAGCAGGCGACCTGCGCGGCGCGGGGCCTGTGCTGCGGTTGGTCCTGCCGGGGCACATCGGTGGGGGGCGACTGCGGAACGACACCGCCCTCGGGCGGCGACGGAGCGTCGCCGCGAGGCGTGCCGCCCCCGCCCTGCGGCCCCCGGCCGTCCGCCGGTCCGCCGCCCCCGGTCCCCGTATCGGCGGCGGATCCGAGCGCCCAGCGCTGCCCGGCCGACCCGTCGCGGCCCACCAGCACGATTCGCGCGCCCTTCCTCCCGTCCGCCGGAGCGAGGGCCAGCCCCGCCCGCCAGCGGAGCAGCAACTCGCCCCGCACCGTCAGGTCGTAGTGCACCTCGCCCGCGTGCACCAGGCACCCGCCCAGCGCGACCGTGCCCCTGGTGGTGTCGGCGGCGAGGCACAGCCCGGGATCGTCGAGACTGCGCAGCAGACCGTCCTGGTCGTACGACCACTGCTGTGATCCGGCGGTGGAGCAGGCGGCCAGCGTGGCGGCGGCGCCGGACCGCACCCGCCCGCCGGACACGTCAAGGCAGAGCCCGGAGGCGAGGGCGCGCAGTGCACCCTGCTGGACGACGTCCCCGCCGACGGCTCCCTCGCCGACCGCGCCGGCGGCCGACTCCGCGCCGCCCGACGAGGGCACCGCGACCGGGCTCTGGCGGGTCGAACTGCCGCTGGGCGCACCCCAGGTGACCCGCGGGTCGGGGGTGCCGCCCTGGGACCAGCCCTTGGCGACGAGCACGGTCGCGAGCAGCGCGAGGGAGGTCAGGCCCACGCCCACGGCGGCGGCCTTGGGGTGCCGTCGCGGGAAGGCGAGCAGACCGTCCGGGGTGGGACGGTGGCGGCCCATCGGGCGGCGGGTGGCACGGGTGGCGGTCTCGGGTGTGGCCCGGCCGGGCCGCGAGTCGAGGTAGCGGCGGGCGCCCCAGCCGAGGACGGTCTCGGCGAGCAGCACTTCGAGGCCGCCGTCGAAATGGCTCAACTGCTCGGCCGCGAAACGGCAGTAGCGGCACGTCATCAGATGGCGTTGCACATCGGGCAACAGGCTGCCGCCGCGACGGATCGGGACGTCGAGGAGACGGTGGTAGTAGCGGCATTCCGGGGTCGGCGCGAGTTCCAGGTGGGCGCGGACGCAGCCCGCCCTGAATTGTTCCCGCGCCTGCTCCAGCGCGGCACTCGCGGTGGCCTCGTCAACGCCCAGCAGACCGGCCGGTACGGATATGGGTTCGGCCTCGACCTCGGTGTGCCACAACAGGCATTGGGAGGCGCCCGGGAGCCTGCCGAAAGCGCGTTCCGCGAGCTTCCGCCTTTCGGCGGTGCCGGGCCTGGCCGCGCGCAGACCGCGGGCGCCCGTGGGTTTGCGAAGTTCCGGCAACAGCGCGGGAATTCGTTCGTCGGCGGCCCACTTCTTCACCATCTCCCTTACCGCCACAAGGAGTTGGGGGCGCAGGGCGCCGCCGGTCACCCGGCCGGCGAGTACCTGGTGGAAGGCGGCGCCCGCCACCATGGACGCCGAAGTCCCGGCGGTGGCGAGGCAGATGGCCGCATATTCACTTGTCGCCTGCCAGTGGCGCGCGAGCAGCAGGGCGACGGCACGGGTGCCCGCGCCTTTGTCGCCGAGTTGCGCCACGAGATTGCGGTCCGACTCCCCCGGACTCGATCCGGGGCGAGGCGGGAACGGCGGTCGTGGGGGGTAGGGGGATTGCACGGGACCATTTCCTTCCAAGCCGCGGGACGGCACACGAATGCCCGACCATCGGAAAGCAGGTGCTTGATTGGTGCATACCTATGAGATGTCAGAAACGACCCTGACCATTGCCTTCTCACGGCCGACCTCATGAGGTGGCTCACACTCGCACAAGCCCCTGACAGGAAACAAGAAGTTGGGGTGACTGTTGTTCAAAACGCGATGAATTCAGATTGGTTACCGACGGTATCCACAGGCGTCTCCACGAAATCTCCAACTCTCCCGACGACTAAGGGAGTCGCACAGGGAACTCCGAGGTTTCTCCCGGGGTGCTCAAATCACCGTGGGCCACCATGATCCGCATGATCGCCCCCCACTCTTCAGCCAGCTCCGCGTCCGCCCCCGTCCCCACGGTCCGCAAGGCGGTCGTGCCGGCCGCCGGGCTCGGCACGCGGTTCCTGCCCGCCACGAAGGCGACACCGAAGGAGATGCTCCCGGTCGTCGACAAGCCCGCGATCCAGTACGTCGTCGAGGAGGCCGCGGCGGCCGGTCTCGACGACATCCTGATGGTCACCGGCCGGCACAAGCGCGCCATCGAGGACCACTTCGACCACGCCTTCGAACTCGAACAGGCCCTGGCCGCCAAGGGCGACACCGTGCGCCTGGACGCCGTACGCGATCCCGCGCGCCTCGCCGACATCCACCACATCCGCCAGGGCGACCCGCTGGGCCTGGGCCACGCGGTGCTGTGCGCCCGCCATCACGTCGGCGACCAGCCGTTCGCCGTGCTGCTCGGCGACGACCTGATCGACCCGCGCGAGACCCTGCTCAGCCGGATGCTGGAGGTCCGCGAGCGGTACGCGGGCAGCGTGGTCGCCCTGATGGAGGTCCCGGCGGAACAGGTCCACCTCTACGGCTGCGCGGCCGTCGAACCGACCGGCGAGGACGGGGTCGTACGGGTCACCGACCTGGTCGAGAAGCCCTCCCGCGAGGACGCGCCGAGCCGCTACGCCGTCATCGGCCGCTACGTCCTGGACCCCGCGATCTTCCCCACCCTGGAGCGCACCCCGCCCGGCCGCGGCGGCGAGATCCAACTCACGGACGCCCTCCAGGAGTTGGCCGGTGACGGCACGGTCCACGGGGTCGTCTTCGACGGCCTGCGCTACGACACCGGCGACAAGGCCGACTATCTGCGCACGGTGGTGCGGCTGGCCTGCGACCGCCCGGACCTGGGGCCCGAATTCGTCTCCTGGCTCAAGGAGTTCGTGACGGGACTGGAGGACGCGGCACCCGCCGAGAGCGAGCACGAGAACGAGAACGGGCACGAGAGCGAGCGGTTCGCGGCCTGAACTCCGCACGCGCGAGGGCCCGGTCACGCGGTACGCGGCGACCGGGCCCTCACTGCTGTCCCGTGCCGGTCAGCCGTTCGGCCGGAGCGTCCAGACGACCGTCATCTCGCCCGTCACGGCGCCGTCCTCGCGCTGGATGGCGACGGTCACCGGGAACTCGGGGCGCGTGCCCGCGTCGAGTTCGGCGACGACGTCGGCGGCGGGACGGCCGAGGGTCGCGGTGGCCTTCACCGGGCCGAGGGCGATCTTCTTGAACGCGATCTCGGCGTTGACCGGGAGCGGCACGGCCCGCGAGAGCTGGTCGCCGAAGGCGGCGAGGACGATCGCGCCGCTGGCGGACTCGCCGAGGGTGAACATGGCACCGGCGTGCGGCCCGCCGACGTGGTTGCGGTACTCGCTCTGGTCCGGCAGGGCCAGCACGGCCCGCTCCGGACTGGTCTCCAGGTACTCCAGGTTCAGGGTCCGAACCATCGGCACCGTGGCGGCGAGCAACTCGCCTATGGACATCTGGTCTGCGCTCATGAGCCGTATGTTACCCACGGGTAGTCAATCCGGGCCAGACCTGTGCGCCGGCAAACACCGACCGGTCCCCGAGTTGGTACGACCCTGACAAGGCCCGGTGACCCCACCGTGTCCCGGGCCGCACTAGGGTTACTGCCCATGTGGCCAGGACAGCAGCCGCCCGGGGGCGAGCAGAACCCGCAGCAGAACCCGTACCAGCAGCCGGGGTACCAGCAGCCGAATCCGTATCAGCAACCCGGCTACCAGCAGCCCAACCCCTATGGGCAGCAGCCTCAGTGGGGTGCTCCCGGCCCCGCCGGCGGACCGCAGCCGCCGCAGGGCGGGGGCGGCGGAAACCGCACGAAGCTGGTCGCGATCGTCGCCGCCGCAGCCGTCGTGGTGGCCGCCGCGGTGACCGGATTCCTGGTCCTGGGCGGCAAGAAGGACGACAAGGCGGACGGCGGCAAGGACACGTCGAGCCGGTCGCCCTCGGCATCCGCGGACCCGAGCGCCTCCTCCTCCGGCTCGGACGACAACCCGCGCGGCGGCGAGACCGAGCAGCCGACCATCGCGGGCTGGAAGGTCGTCGTCAACCAGAAGTACGGCACCGCCTTCGACGTCCCCGCCGACTGGGAGGTGGGCAAGCCCGGCACCTTCACCTTCTTCGAGGACGAGCAGAAGGGCGACGGCTCCCCCTACATCGGGTTCTCCGCGCCCGCCTATCTCAAGCAGGACTGGTGCGAGTCCGACGACAACAAGGACGGCACCAAGGAGACCTCGTCGCTCGCGTCCAGCGGCACCAAGGGCGAGGACGGCGCGAAGGACACCGCGAGCACCGCGCGCGGTGACGCGGCGGCGTTCGCGTTCGGCGGGTACACGGACCAGAAGGACTCGTCCAAGAAGTACCTGAAGATCGGCGCGGCGAAGTCGTACACGACGAAGTCGGGGGTCGTCGGCAGCGTCGCCACCTCGTACACGAGCGGTGTGCCGAAGTCCGGCAAGTGCTCCACGGACGGCAAGGCGACCACGTTCGCCTTCAAGAACTCGGCGGGCGACTTCGTCTCCTGGACGCTCTACGGCGCCAAGGGCGTCAGCGAGGAGATCCCGGACGCGACGATCCAGAAGATCCTCAGCACCGTACGGCTGCACGGGGATCCGACGGGCAGCACTGGCTGACGTCCGGCCGGTTGGCCGGATTCTGGCGGCAAATGGTTTGGCAGGCGGTGGCGCGGGCGGCGATAGTCGGCCGGTGAACGACACCGCCGCCCCCCGCCACCCACGCCGTCCCGAGTGGGCGGGCCGCAACTACACCCTGCTGACCACCGCCGCGGTGGCGACCGGACTGGGTGGCAGCGGCGCGCTGATCGCCGCCGCGTTCGCGGTGCTGGACGCGGGCGGCGACGGCGGCGACGTGGGACTGGTGGCCGCCTCGCGCACGCTGCCGCTGGTGGTGTTCCTGCTGATCAGCGGCGCGCTCGCGGACCGGGTGCCCCGGCACCGGGTGATGGTCGCGGCCAACGCCCTCAGCTGTGTGTCGCAGGCGGCCTTCGCGGTGCTGGTGCTGGCCGGTGAGCCACGGCTGTGGCAGATGATGCTGCTGACCGCGCTCGGCGGCACCGGGCAGGCGTTCTTCGGTCCGGCCGCCGAGGGCATGCTGATGTCCTCGGTGAGCGGGGAGCAGGCGGGCCGGGCCTTCGCGGTGTTCCGGATGGCGATGCAGGGCGCGTCCCTGGGCGGCGCGGCACTCGGCGGCGCGCTGGTCGCGGCGGTCGGCCCCGGCTGGGTGCTCGCCCTCGACGCGGCGATGTTCGCGGTCGCCGGGGCGCTGCGCGCCTTCCTCGACGTGAGCCACATCCCGCCGCGCGCGCCGGGCGGCGGGATGCTGGCCGATCTGCGCGACGGCTGGCGGGAGTTCGTCGGCCGCCCCTGGCTGTGGTCCATCGTGCTGGCGTTCTCCGTCGCCAACGCGGTCGTCGGCGCGGCCGACGGTGTCTACGGCCCGCTCGTCGCCCGGGACAGCCTCGGCGGCGCGGGTCCCTGGGGGCTGGCCCTGGCCGCGTTCGGCGCGGGCACGGTCGCCGGTGCCCTGCTGATGACCAGGTGGAAACCCCGCCGGCTGCTCCTCGCGGGCATGCTCGGCATCTTCCCGCTGGCCCTGCCGTCCGCCGCGCTGGCGATACCGGTGCCGGTGGGCGTCCTGTGCGGGGTGATGTTCGTCGCCGGAGCGACCGTAGAGGTGTTCGGGGTGTCGTGGATGACCGCGCTGCACCAGGAGATCCCCGAGTCGAAGCTCTCCCGGATCGCGGCCTACGACTGGTTCGGGTCGATCGCGCTGATGCCGGTGGCCGCCGCGGCGGCGGGCCCCGCGGAGTCGGCCTTCGGCCGGACGGCGGCCCTGTGGGGCTGCACCGCCCTGGTCGCGCTGGTCACGGCGGTCGCGCTGTGCGTGCCGGAGGTACGGAACCTGCGGCGGCGCACCGGACCGCACGGCCAGGAGGAGCCGAAGGCCGTGAACGGCTCAGCCGATCCCGAACGCTCCGTCGGGGGGCTCGGGTGACGGTACGGCGTCCGCGTCCCGGACGGGCCGCGCGTCGCCGATGAACTCCCTTACCGCGAGCCCGTGTTCGAGCCGCGCGGGGAAGACGTCCGAGGCCACGAGCCGGGTCAGGGCCACGGTGTCGAGCGGCCGGTGGGAGGCGACGAGCACCGCGTTGCCGAACCGGCGTCCGCGCAGCACCCCCGGTTCCGCGATCAGCGCGAGCTCCCCGAACACCGCGCCGAACGTGGCGAGTTGAGAGCGCAGGAACGTGAAGGGGGCGGAGTCCGCGAGGTTGGCGAGGTAGTACCCGTCGGCACGCAGCACCCGTGCGGCCTCGCGAGCGTACGCCACGGAGGTCAGGTGGGCCGGTACCCGCGTCCCGCCGAAGACGTCCGCGACGACGACGTCCGCCGAACCGTCCGGTGCCGCCTCCAGCCAGGCCCGGGCGTCGGTGCCGTGCACGGTGATCGCGGCGCCGTCCGGCAGCGGCAGCTGCTCGGCGACCAGCCGCAGCAGTCCCAGGTCCGCCTCGACGACGTCCTGCCGCGAGCCGGGCCTGGTCGCCGCCAGGTAGCGGGGAAGGGTGAGCGCTCCACCGCCCAGATGCACCACGTCCAGCGGGCGGGCCGGCTCCGCGACGGTGTCCAGCACATGCCCGAGCCGGCGCGTGTACTCGAACTCCAGGTGCGTCGGCGCGTCCAGGTCCACATAGGACTGCGGTGCCCCGTCGACGGTGAGCAGCCAGGCCCGCGCCCGGTCCAGGTCGGGCATCAGCTTGGCGGTCCCGTGATCGACCTCCCGGATCACGGGAACCGGCTCGTGCGCCGGTATCGACTCGTCCACGGGTGTCGGCTCGTTCACGGGTCCATTGTGCCGGGGCCGGGCGGGGGGACGCGGGCGGGGCGGCACCGCTCGCCCGCGCACGCGCGAAGGTGCCCGCCCCCGTGGGGACGGGCACCCCTTGGGGACGGGCACCCCGTCCGTTCAGCCGACCTCGGTCACCGTGCCCGCGCCGACCGTCCGGCCGCCCTCACGGATCGCGAAGCCGAGCCCCGGCTCCAACGGGACCTCCCGGCCCAGCTCCACCGACATCGTGACGGTGTCCCCGGGCCGCGCGACCGCCACCGCACCGAGGTCGATGTCCCCGACCACGTCCGCGGTCCGGATGTAGAACTGCGGCCGGTAGCCGGTCGACACCGCGGTCGTACGACCCCCCTCGCGCGCCGACAGGACGTACACCCGCGCGGAGAAGCGGCGGCTGGGCACGACGCTGCCGGGCGCCGCGACAACGTGCCCGCGACGGACCGCGTCGCGCGGCACCCCGCGCAGCAGCAGCGCCACGTTGTCGCCGGCCTGGGCCTCCGCCATGGGCTTGCCGAAGGTCTCCAGGCCGGTGACCACCGTGTCGACGGCGGCCCCGAGCACTTCGATCCGGTCGCCCACCCGGACCGTGCCGCGCTCGATCGCCCCGGTGACGACGGTCCCGCGCCCGGTGATCGTGAGCACGTTCTCGACCGGCAGCAGGAACGGCGCGTCCAGGTACCGCTCGGGCATGGGCACATACGTGTCCACGGCGTCGAGCAGCGCGTCGATCGACGCCGTCCAACGCGGGTCCCCCTCAAGGGCCTTGAGGCCGGACACCCGGACGACGGGGACGGCGTCGCCGCCGTAGCCGTTCGCCGTGAGCAGTTCGCGGACCTCCAGCTCCACGAGGTCGGTCAGCTCCTCGTCACCCGCGTCGGCCTTGTTGAGCGCGACCACGATGTGGTCGACGCCCACCTGCCGGGCGAGCAGCACGTGCTCGGCGGTCTGCGGCATGATCCCGTCGAGCGCGGAGACGACGAGGATCGCCCCGTCGAGCTGCGCGGCCCCGGTGACCATGTTCTTGACGTAGTCGGCGTGGCCGGGCATGTCGACGTGCGCGTAGTGCCGGGTGTCGGTCTCGTACTCGACGTGCGCGATGTTGATGGTGATGCCGCGCTCGGCCTCCTCCGGCGCCCGGTCGATCCGGTCGAACGGGACGAAGGTGGACGCGCCGCGCTCGGCGAGGACCTTGGTGATGGCGGCGGTCAGGGTGGTCTTGCCGTGGTCGACATGGCCCATCGTGCCGATGTTCAGATGCGGTTTCGTGCGGACGTATGCCGTCTTGGACATGGCGGTACCTCGAAGCCTGGTGAAGTGGAATGCGGGTACCCCGAGGACTCACCGACCCTCCCCCTGCGGGGTCCGCCGGACGATCCGGAGAGGGTCAGCTTCGGGCGCCGTCGGCCGCGAGGAGCGGAACAGGCACGGCAGCGGCAGCCTTCGGGGCATCCGCGACCGCGGATGCTGCGAGGTGGAAGGCGTACCGGAACATGGCTCCGATCATTGCCGACGCTTTGCCCCGCGTCGAACGATTTACGCGGGCCGGGGAGTTCGGGCCCTTCAGGCCCCGATGTTCTTCAGGGCCTCGCGCACGGACAGCGGCGCGAACCGCCCCTTCTCCCTCGCCAGGAACCCGCGTACCGCCTCCGGGTCCGTCTTCGCGTACTCGCGCAGGCACCAGCCGATCGCCTTGCGGATGAAGAAGTCGGGGTGCCCGGACTGGCTCAGGCAGTACGCGAAGAGGCGTTCGGTGTCGGTGCGCTCCTTGTGGCGCAGTTGGTGGAGCAGGGCCGTGCGCGCGACCCACAGGTCCTCGTCGAGGATCCACGCGTCCATGTCGGCCCGCAGCCCCGGATCGGCGGCGACCAGGCCTCCCACCACGTGGGCGGCGAGGGCGTCGACGGTGTCCCACCACGGGTTCGTGGAGACGAGATGGCGGGCGACCGGGAGGAAGCCGGACGTGCAGTGCCTCACATGGCGGCGCAGGTAGTCCACGGCGAAGTACTGGTACTCGCGCTCCGGCAGTTGCCAGCAGCGCAGCGCGACCGCGGCGCAGTCGGCCTCGTCGGGGCGGGGCGTGCCCTCCAGGACCGTGCGGGACAAAGCCCTGCGTACGGGCGTGGTCAGCCCCAGGAAGGGCGCGACGTCCTTCATGTAGGCACGCATCGGTACGGCCCGTTCCGGGTCGGCCGCGGCGGCGTACGTGGCGGTGAGCCGCTCCAGCACGGTGTCGGCGAGAACACTTCCCGGCACTTTCGGGGTGCCCGCACCTGTGACGCTCATGAGACGAACCATACGGCGATCACATACACGGGTCGGTTAGGGTCGCCGACATGCTCGCCGATGCCACCGCCCGCTCCGGGGGCACCGCCACGGCCATTCCCCAGGCCCCGGCCCAGATGACCGCCACGGAGCGCGCCGCCGTCGTGACCGTCCCCGTCACGCCTCAGCCGTCCGTCGCCCCGACCGGCCTCGCCGCGCGCTGCACAAGAGCCCTGCTCTCGCCGTGGTCCCGCCTGTCGCTGCTCCTCGTGCTGCTCGCCGGGGCGGCTTCGAGCGTGCTGCTCTTCCACCCGCAGCGGCTCCTCTCCAACGGCTGGCCACCCCAACTCACCGGCGCCACGGCCGCGTTGGTGTTCGCCGCGGCCTACGGCCTGTGCAGCGTGGCGTTCGTGCCGCGCCCGCTGCTCAACCTCGCGGCGGGCGCGCTGTTCGGCTCCCAGCTGGGCACCGGCGCGGCGCTGGCGGGGACGGTGCTCGGGGCCGGGATCTCCTTCGGCCTGGGCCGGGTGCTGGGCCAGGACGCGCTGCGCCCGCTGCTGCGGGGCCGGTGGCTGCGGGCCGCGGACGGCCAGCTCAGCAGGCACGGCTTCCGTTCGATGATGGCGGCCCGGCTCTTCCCGGGACTGCCGTTCTGGGGCGTGAACTACTGCGCCGCCGTCTCCCGTATGCGCTGGACCCCGTTCCTGCTCGCGACGGCGCTCGGCTCGCTCCCCAACACCGCCGCGTACGTCGTCGCCGGTGCCCGGGCCTCCAGCCCCACGTCTCCGGCCTTCCTGATCGCGATGGCCTGCATCGCCCTGCCCGCCCTCGGCGGCGCGGTGGTGGCCTGGCGCAAGCGCCACCACCTGCGCGCCCGCTGACGGGCCGGACCGCGACGGGCGGGACCGTGACGCGCCCGGCAGGGTCGCGGAACCCCTCGGTCTCAGCCGGTCCCCCGGTACACGTCCAGCCGCCCGCACATCCCGAACCTGCCGTGCTGCGCGGGCTGTTCGGCCCGTACGACGGCGTCGGCGAGGTGGGAGAAGTCGCCCCGGCCGAGCCGGTCGAGCTGCTCCCGGGTGGCCTCGGCGGCGGCCCGCGCGCCCCGCTCCCAGCGTTCGCGCCATTCCGCGAGCCGGGGCAGCACCAGCGCGGCGGCGGCCCGGTGGAAGGCGGCAAGCGCTTCCGGGCCCTTCGCGGAGCGCAGCGCCTCGTAGCCCTCCAGGGCGAGGTCGCGACGGGCGCGGGCGGCCCGTTCCTGTTCCGCCTCGGGCGCGTCGGCCGGGACGGCGGTGGCGGCGGCGTACGTCTCCGGGTCGGCGAGGTACCGGGGCGGCAGGGTGAGCACGGCGTCGCCCGCCTCGGGCAGCCCGCTGTTCTGCATGAGGACGGTGATGCGCAACTCGCCCTGGTTGACGAGCCGGTGGATGGTCCCGGGCGTGAACCAGGCGACGGTTCCGGCCGTGAGCGGGGTGACCTCGTACCCGGACGTCGTGAGCGTCTGCACCGCGCCGCGCCCGCCGGTGACGACGTACCCCTCCGAACAGGTCAGGTGCATATGGGGAGTTCCGCCGCACACCCGGCCGTGGCCGTCGGCCTCGGCGGGCCAGTCGTAGACGGAAAGGTGCGAGACGGCGACCCCGCCCGGCAGTCCGCCGAAACCCTCGGCGCTCACCACGGCCGCGCCTCAAGGTACTTGGCGATCTCCTCCCGTTCCCATGCCCCGTCGGCGACGACGACCCGGTAGCGCCGGGTGAGCGTGTCGCCGGGGTCGAGCACCAGCTCGTCGTGGAAGGCGAAGGAGGGGGCGATCCCGGCGAACGGCTCGTTGCGCACGAACCAGTGGGCGGGGTGGGCGCCCTCGGCGCCGGCCTGGTCGTTCTCGGGGGCGTGCTCGAAGACGACCGTGGCGTGGCCGTCCGTGCCGTCGTGCTCTCCGGAGACGGCGAGCCAGGGGCCCTGGGAGCCCATCAGCTCGGGGCCCTCGCCCTCGGGGCCGATGATGCGGCCGTCGCGGAAGGCGCGCGGGCCGCGCCAGAACAGACCGGTGTAGCCGGCCGCCGACCGCCCGTGGCTGGTCGGGCTGCCGAACAGCAGGGGCTCGTCGCGGCGGTTCGTCACCGCGCTGGTCCAGGTCAGCGCCCACGAGCCCGACTCCACGTCGACGTCGTGCACCTCGATCCGGCGCCGTTCGTCGGCCCAGAGTTCACCGCTGTGGGGGTGCCAGGTCAGCCGTTCGGCGATGACCAGGCGCTCCTCGTCGGCGTAGAGCTCGTCGAAGGCGACATGCGCCATCGAGCCGACCCGCTCCGGGAGTTCGAGATACCCCTCGCCGTGGACGTAGGTGTTGCCGCCCCACAGGTTCTGGCCCGACAGATGCGAGGCGGTGAACTGGAGGCCCTTGTGCCAGCGGTGGTCGTTGGGCCGGTAGTCCGTGACGATGTCGCCGGCCAGCGTCCTGATCGGGTGGAGGTAGGGCTTCGGCGCCTCCCAGGCCGCCTCGGGCCGGTAGACGTAGCTGAACAGCTCGACGCCGGTGGCCGGTTCGGTCACCGTGACGCGGTCGCCGTGGGCATGGACGATACGCAGGCCGGTCATGCCGACACCTCCTCGCGCGCCACGGGCGCCCAGCCGGGGGCACCGCCGTGCAGCGCCGTGTAATAGGGGTCACCGGGGCCGATCTCGCCGGCCCGTACGGTCGTGTCCGTGAACGCCGACTTGTAGAGCGCGGTGATCAGCTCCAGGCTGGTGCGCCCGTCGGTGCCGCTGCTGCGCGGGCGTTCACCGGCGCGCATGCTCGCGACCAGTTCGCGCAGCTGCTCCTGATGCGAACTCGGCACGTCAGGACCGAAGTTCCGCCAGGCGGCGGCCTGGTCCCCCGGGACGTCGGGGGCGGGCGTGATGCGCCAGTTGTCGTTGGAGTGCCCGTAGAGGTGGGTGAGTTCGACGGTGGCGCGCTCGCAGTCGATGCGGATGCGGCTGACCTCGTCGGGGCTCAGGACGCTGTTGACGACGGTCGCCATCGCGCCGTTCTCGAAGCGGACCAGGGCGGTGGAGACGTCCTCGGTCTCCACGTCGTGGACCAGTCGCCCGGCCATGGCCTTGACCTCGCGCCACGGTCCCAGCAGATCGAGCAGCAGGTCCATCTGATGGATGCCGTGCCCCATGGCGGGTCCGCCGCCCTCGGTCGCCCAGCGCCCGCGCCAGGGCACGGCGTAGTAGGCGGTGTCGCGGTACCAGGTGGTCTGGCAGTGCGCCACGAGCGGCCGTCCCATGGCCTGCTCCGCGAGCAGCCGACGTACATGCCGGGTGCCCGACCCGAAGCGGTGCTGGAAGACGATGGAGGCGTACGGCCCGCCGTCCTTGCCCTCCTCGTCCTCGACGGCGTCGAAGTCGGCCAGGGACGGCACCGGCGGCTTCTCGCACCAGACCCAGGCGCCGGCCCGCAACGCGGCGACGGTCTGCGCGCGGTGCAGGGTGGGCGGGGTGCAAATGGTGACGAGGTCGGGCCGCTGCTCCCGGAGCATCCGCTCCAGGTCGGTGTAGGCGTGCGGGATCCCGGCCTCGGCGCAGAAGGACTCGACGGCGGTGGCATCGATGTCAACGGCCGCGACCACCTCGGTCTCGCCTTCCTCGGCGAGCCGCGCGAGCGCGGGGAAGTGCGAGCCGCGGCCGATGGCACCGGCGCCGACCACGGCGGCCCTGACGCGTCGGCCGGCCAAGGGGGCCAGGGGCTCGGACGCCCCGGGGCGGGTGGCGGGTGTGGACATGGGCGTGATCAGCACTCCTCCGGATGCAGCGAGCGCGTCAGCAAGCGCTTTCCTCCGCTGCAACGTATGCGCCGCCCCCGCGCCTGGTCAACACCACACACGCGGAGTCGGCGGACCGCCCGCCAAACCCCTGTGTCGGGCCTGTCACACCGGGACGCTACGCTGCCCCTCACACACACTCGATCACCGTGCGCGGCGTTTTGGTGTGTCCTTTGCCCCTCCGCGAGCAGCACTTGGACTCCGTAAATCCATGTCTTGGTTTGAATCCCTCATCCTCGGGCTCGTCCAGGGGCTGACCGAGTTCCTGCCCGTGTCGTCCAGCGCCCACCTGCGGCTGACGGCGGCCTTCTCCGGCTGGAAGGACCCGGGCGCGGCCTTCACGGCGATCACCCAGCTCGGCACCGAGGCGGCGGTGCTGATCTACTTCCGCCAGGACGTCGGGCGGATCCTCGCCGCGTGGTTCCGGTCGCTCACGAACAAGGAGATGCGGCGCGACCACGACGCCCAGATGGGCTGGCTGGTGATCGTCGGCTCGATCCCGATCGGTGTGCTCGGGGTCACGCTCAAGGACCACATCGAGGGACCCTTCCGGGACCTGCGGATCACCGCCACGATGCTGATCGCCATGGGTGTCGTCATCGGCGTCGCCGACCGCCTCGCGGCCCGCGACGAGACGGGCGGCCGACACCGAGCACCCAAGCAGCGCAAGACACTGGTCGACCTGAACGCCAGGGACGGCCTGCTGTACGGCGTCTGCCAGGCGATGGCGCTGGTCCCCGGCGTCTCCCGCTCGGGCGCGACCATCAGCGGCGGCCTGTTCATGGGCTACACCCGTGAGGCGGCGGCCCGTTACTCCTTCCTGCTCGCCATGCCGGCCGTACTGGCCTCCGGCGCCTTCGAGTTGAAGGACGCGGCCGAGGAGGGGCACATCGCGTGGGGGCCGACGATGTTCGCGACGGTGGTCGCGTTCGCGGTCGGATACGCGGTCATCGCCTGGTTCATGAAGTTCATCTCGCACAAGAGCTTCATGCCGTTCGTCTGGTATCGCATCGCCCTCGGCATCGTCATCATCGCGCTGGTCACGGCGGGCGTACTGAGCCCGCACGCGGCGGAGTCGGCGGGCTGAGTCAGCGCTCGGGCAGGGCGAGGGCCCAGGGCTCGGGCGCGATCCGGACGCCGTTGGCGACGTAGGCGATCGTGCGGTACCACCCCGCCAGCACGAGGAGTTCGAGGGCCTCCGGCTCGTCGAGGTGCTCCCGCAGGGCGGACCAGACCGGGTCGCCCAGCCCTGCGCCGTCGTCGAGTTCGTCGACGGCCCGGAGCAGCGCGGACTGCCGCGGCGACCAGGCCGGGTCGTCCGAGGTGCCGGTCGCGGTCAAGGTGACCTGCTCCGGGGTGAGTCGGGCGGCTTCCGCGTACGCCGCCATGTGGACGCCCCACTCGTAGGCGCAGCCCGCGCGGGCGCAGACGCGGGCGATCACGAGTTCGCGGTCGGCGGCGTCCAGGCGGCCGTGGACGAGGAGTCCGGCACCCAACGCCCGCATGCGGGAGGCGAGTTCGGGGTGGCGTTCGAGGACCTTGAAGAGCATGAGGGGTTCGTGGGTGACGCCGGGCGGCATCCAGCGGCGCAGGGCGCGGCCGGTGTCGGGGGCGTAGGGCGGGGTGACTCCTTCGATGCGCTGCCCTTCGGGGCTCTGCTTCTCGATGCGCTGTCTCATGGGCACCGACTCTTGCGCTTCTGAAATCGAAGCGCAAGACTGCGTCGCGTGTCGGGAAATCGCCAAGAACCGTGCGAGGAGGCCCTGTTGGAACCGGTCCCCGCTCCGGGCCGTCCCGTGCGCGGGTCGGACACCGGGCGTCCCGTCATGGCCGCGCTCGACCTCCTGGGGCGACGCTGGACGCTCCGCGTGATCTGGGAGCTCCACCGCCGTCCCGCGCCGATCGGTTTCCGCGACCTGCGACGGCACTGCGACGCCATGTCCTCCAGCGTCCTGTCCACCCGCCTCACGGAGCTGCGCGAGGCGGGCATCGCGGGTCGGACACCGGACGGGGCATGGCAGTTGACCCCGCTCGGGACGGACCTGGTGACGGCGATGGGGCCGCTGCTCGACTGGTCGCGGACGTGGGCCGAGACACGAGCGGGAGCCGACCAAGGCCACTGACTTCGGTGATCGCCTCGCCCGTGACCAACCCCATACGGTCTGAGTAGCCGTCCGGTAGCGCAGTGTCAGTCCTTGCCCCTAGGCTGTTCCGCATGTCCCCCGATTCCGTGCCCCCTGGTTCCGTGCGGTCTGCCTACGAGGTGAACGAGCAGATCCGGGCTCTCTGGCTGCGCGCGGGCGGATCGCTCTCCACCCAGGAGCGGGAGGAATACGAACTGCTGGTGGTCGAGTGGGCCGCGGCGATACGCGACGAGGTCATCGAAGCGGCCTGAGCGCGGGCGCCGAGCGGAGCGGCCGAACAGCCGAGCGGCCGAGCGGTCACCGTCCGCCCGACACCCGCAGCACCGTGCCCGTCGTGTACGACGCGTCCGGTGACATCAGCCAGGCGACGGCCGCGGCGATCTCCTCCGGCTGTCCGGGGCGCCGCAGCGGGATCGACGCCGACACCCGTCTGGCGCGGTCCGGGTCGCCGCTCCTGGCGTGGATCCCGGTCTCGACGACGCCGGGCGCGACCGCGTTGACGCGGATGCCGTCGGGGCCGAGTTCCTTGGCCAGGCCCAGAGTGAGGGCGTCCACGGCGGCCTTCGTCGCCGCGTAGTGCACGTAGTCCCCGGGGCTGCCGAGCGTGGCGGCGGACGACGACACGTTCACGATCACGCCCCGGCCCCGGGCCGTCATGACCTGTGCGGCCCGGCGTGCGCACAGCAGCGTGCCCAGCAGGTTGACCTCGACCACCTCGCGCAGCTCGGCGGTGCCGACGTCCGCGAGCCGGCCGAAGGGGCCGGTCACCCCGGCGTTGTTCACCAGCCCGGTGACAGGCCCGAGTTGCCGCTCCGCCGTGGTGAACAGCCGCTCCACGTCGGCCTCCACGGACGTGTCCGCGCCGACGCACACGGCCCGTGCCCCGGACTGCCGTACCCGGTCCGCCACTTGCTCGGCCGCCGCCGCGTCCCGGAGGTACCCCACGACCACGTCGTGTCCCTCCTGCGCGAGGCGCGCGCAGGTCGCGGCGCCGATGCCCCGGCTGCCGCCGGTGACGACCGTGACGAGACGTTTCATGCGAACTCCCCTTCAGGAAAGGGCCTGTTCAAGAACGGGCCTGTTCGGTTCAGGAGCGGGCCCGTTCAGGAACTCGGCAGGCCGAGGCGGGCGCGGATCAGTGTGTCGAGTCGCCGCCATGCCGGGGACGAGGCGTTGACCGTGCCCTGGATGAGGGCGGGGATCTCGGAGTCGGTGGGCCCGGGCGGTCCGGCCGGTCCGTAGCGCTCCCGGTGCGCCCGGGCGATACGGCCGGCCAGGTCGTCGACGCGCGGGTCGTCGGGATCCAGATCGTGCGCGCGGTCGTAGTCCAGGAAGAGCTGTCGCGGCTCCGGGTCGGCCAAGGTCCGGGCCTGGTCGTGGAAGAGGGTGATCGCGTGGTCGGGGTGGGTGGCGAACACGAGGATCCACAGGTCCCGTTGCAGTTCCACCCAGCGCGGGGTGAACCCCCAGCCGCTCAGCTCCGCCAGGTGGGCGGTCACCTCGTCGGGCAGCGGGGAGAGGTCACCGGCGGCGAGTCGGCGCAGCCGGGCCTGGGTGGCCCGCAGCTCGCGGATGCGGGCGGTGAGGTCGTCGTCTACGGCCCGCAGCGCCCGCCCGAACTCCTCCTCGTCCGCCGCTCTCAGCTCGCGGATCCGGGACAGGGGGACACCGGCCTCGGCGAGCGCGCGGATCTTGATGAGGTCGATGGCGTCCTGCGCGCCGTAGCGGCGATATCCGGACGCGTCCCGGCCGGGTTCGGGCAGCAGTCCCTTGGCGTGGTAGACGCGGACCGTCTTGACCGAGACCCCGGCGTACCCGGCCAGCTGCCCGATGGTGATCACCCGGCCATCGTCCCACTTGACCCCGCCCCTGGGGCAGGGTCGCAGCATGGGGGCATGACGAACACGCACATCGACCGGGAGACCCTGCGCGAGCTGGCCGACAACGGCAACGAGAGGGCCCTGGACCGGCTGGCCGACCTCGCCGACGAGGCCGGTGACCTCGCGGAACTGGGCGAACTGCTGGACGAGGGATCCTCGCGCGCCGGGTTCCTCCTGACCCGGCGCGCGACCGCCGCAGGGGACCTGCGCGGGCTGCAACGAATCTCCGACGCCGGGTACGAAGGGGCCGCGGACGAGCTGGAACGGCTGTTGGAGGCGCCCGGCGACCGGCATCGGAGCTGACGGGCGGACCGGCCGCGCTCGCGCCGCAGCGGCGCGCGCCGCGGTCCCCGTGCCACCGAACACCACCGAACACCACCGAATGTTCCCCACGTTGTCCCCGCGCACCTCTTGGCTCGGCACACCGCGTGACCAACACTTGGCCGATGACGCAGCGTGTGGAACTGGCGATCGTGATGGACCGGCTGGCCGTGGACGAACTGATCACCGAGTACGCGGTGGCGGTGGACGACGGCGACTGGGAGGCGTACCGGAAACTGTTCGCACCGAACGGACGGGCCGACTACCGGTCCGCCGGAGGCATCGAGGGGACCGCGGCGGACGTCGCCGGGTGGCTCGCCGAAAGCATGCGGCTGTTCCCGATGCGGCAGCACCTGATCGTCAACCGGCGGATCCGCTTCGGCACCCTGGACCACGACACCGACGACACGGCACGCGTCGGCGCCGACTACGTCAATCCGATGCGCTTCGCCAAGGAGGACGGCGACGACACGTCCACCGCGCCCGACTTCGTGTGCGGCGGGCGGTACCGGTTCGGGCTGCTGCGGACGCCCGACGGCTGGCGGCTGACCGAGGTCGTCGTCGAGGAGAAGTGGCGGCGTCTTCCCGAGCGGCGCCCGGAAGCCGTGATCAACTGAGCCGGTTGACGTGGTCGGCGCGAAGCCCTCTGTGCGAGATCGTCCGCAACACGCACACTGGAGCGATCAGCGGGTAGGGAGGTGCCGTATGAAGACCTTCGGCGACTGGCTCGCCTCCCCATGGCGGCGCTCGCTGCTCGCAGCGCTCGCGGGCGCGCTGCCCGTGTTCGCGTTCCCCGCGCCGTCGTGGTGGTGGTTCGCCTACGTCGCGCTCGTCCCCTGGATCCTGCTGACCCGCTCGGCACCGACCCCACGACGGGCGGTCTACGACGGCTGGTGCGGCGGGCTGGGGTTCATGCTGGCCGTGCACAGCTGGCTGGTGCCGAGCCTGAGTGTGTTCATCGTCGTCATCGCGGGTCTGCTGGGCGCGCTGTGGGCGCCGTGGGGCTGGCTGGTGCGGCGCTTCCTCGGGGGCGTGCCCTCGGCGCGCCGTGGCGCCGCCGCGCTGCTGGTCCTGCCCTCGGGCTGGCTGATGGTCGAACTGGTGCGGTCCTGGCAGGGGTTGGGCGGCCCCTGGGGGCTGCTCGGCTCCACCCAGTGGCAGGTGGAACCGGCGCTGCGGCTCGCCTCGGTCGGCGGGGTGTGGCTATTGAGCTTCCTCGTGGTGGCCGTCAATGTGGCGGTCGCCGTGCTGGTCGCGGTCCGCGCGGTGCGGGTGCCGGCGGTCGCCGGGCTGGTGGCCACCGCCGCCGTGACCTCGGCGGCCTGGGTGTGGTCGCCGCGCCCCGACGTCGACGGCCGGGTGCGGATCGCCGTCGTACAGCCGGGGGTCGTCGACGGCGACGCCAGCGGGGACCGGCGCTTCGACCGCGAGGAGCGGCTGACCCGCGAACTCGCCGGCCGGCACGTCGACCTGATCGCCTGGGGCGAGAGCAGCGTCGGCTTCGACCTCGTCAAGCGGCCCGACCTGGCCCGCCGGCTCGCGGCCCTCTCGCAGGAGACCGGCGCCGACATCCTGGTCAACGTGGACGCCGAACGCTCCGACAAGCCCGGCATCTACAAGAGCTCGGTCCTGGTCGGCCCGAAGGGGCTCACCGGCGACCGCTACGACAAGATGCGGCTGGTCCCCTTCGGGGAGTACATCCCGTTCCGCTCGCTGCTCGGCTGGGCCACCTCCGTCGGCAAGGCGGCGGGCGTGGACCGCAGGCACGGCACCCAGCAGGTCGTGATGAACGTCGGGCACGGGCTGCGGATCGGCCCGCTGATCTGCTTCGAGACCGCGTTCCCCGACATGAGCCGCCATCTCGCCCAGGACGGCGCCGACGTCCTCCTCGCCCAGTCCTCGACCTCGTCCTTCCAGAACAGCTGGGCCCCCGAACAGCACGCCACGCTCGGCGCGCTGCGCGCCGCCGAGACCGGCCGCCCGATGGTCCACGCCACCCTGACCGGCGTCTCCGCCGTCTACGGCCCGAGCGGCGAACGCGTCGGCCCCTGGCTCGGCACGGACTCCAGCACCACCGAGGTCTACGACGTCCCGCTCGCGCACGGCATCACCCCGTACGTCCGCTACGGCGCCTGGCCGGTGGGCCTGGCCCTGCTGGTGCTGGCGGCGATGTGCGCCGGGGAGGGCGCGCGGGCGGTCAGGCTGCGGCGGACCGCTCCGCAACCGCTCGTACCACCCGCTCGCACAGTTCATGAGTCGCCAGCGCGTCCCGGGCGCTGAGCACCTTCCCCGCGCGGACACCGTCCAGGAAGGCGAGCACGGCCTGCTCGATACCGCGCTGGCGGGCCACCGGGACCCAGTCCCCGCGGCGCCGCAGCGTCGGCTGGCCCTTGTGGTCGACGACCTCGGCGAGGTTGACGACCTGCCGCTTGGTGTCCTGGCCGGAGACCTCCAGGATCTCCTCCACCGAGCCGCTGAGCCGGTTCATCACACCGAGCGCGGTGAAGCCGTCACCGGAGAGCTGGAGCACGAGGTGGTGCAGCAGTCCGTCCTGGACGCGGGCGCGCACGGTGACGTCGTCGACGGGTCCGGGCACCAGGAAGCGCAGGGTGTCCACGATGTGGATGAAGTCGTCCAGGATCATCGCGCGCGGCTCCTCCGGGAGCCCGATCCGGTTCTTCTGCATGAGGATCAGCTCGCGCGGATGGTCGGCGCACTGCGTGTACCCGGGGGCGTAGCGGCGGTTGAAGCCGACCGCGAGCGACACGTTCCGCTCCTCCGCGAGCCGTACCAGCCGCTCGGAGTCCGCGAGTTGATAGGCGAGCGGCTTGTCGACGTACGTCGGTACGCCCGCCGTCAGCAGCCTGGTGACGATATCGGGGTGCGTGGTCGTGGGCGCGTGCACGAACGCGGCGTCGAGGTCCTGGGCGAGGAGCGCGTCGAGGTCCGCGTGCCGCCGGTCGGCCGGCAGGTGGAGGCCGTCGGCGACGCGGGCGAGGGTGGCGGGGGTGCGGGTCTGCACATGCAGTTCGACACCGGGCAGGGCGCCGAGCACCGGCAGGTAGGCCTTCTGCGCGATGTCACCGAGTCCGATGCAGCCGACCTTCACGGAGCCTCCCTGGCGCTCGCCCTGCGGTACGTTCCCGGAAGCATACGGCGGGTCGATATCCGGTGGTGCGGGCGGAGCGGGCACGCGAGGATGCGGGGATGACCATCGAGCGCAGTGAACCCTCGACCACCGCCGACGAACGCACCATGCTGGACGGCTGGCTCAACTACCACCGCGAGACCCTCGCCCTGAAGTGCGAGGGCCTGACCGACGAACAGTTGCGGACCACCGCCGTGGAGCCGTCCTCGATGTCCCTCATGGGTCTGGTACGGCACATGGCGGAGGTGGAGCGGGGCTGGTACCGCCGGGTCATGGCCGACGAGCAGGTGGGCCCGATCTACTACACCGAGGAGGATCCGGACGGCGACTTCCATGTCACCGAGGGCGACACCTGGGCGGAGGCGCACGCGACCTGGCGGGCCGAGATCCAGGCGGCGGACGAGCACGCGGCCCGGTTCACGCTGGACGACATCTCCCTCGGCAAGCACCGGCGCACCGGGGAGAGCTTCAACCTGCGCTGGATCCACACCCACATGATCGAGGAGTACGCGCGGCACAACGGCCACGCGGATCTGCTCCGGGAGCGGATCGACGGCAGCACCGGCGACTGAGGTCACGGCACGTCACCCGGGGCGGGCGCGGGCCGTCCGTAAGGGGGCGGAGATCACCCGTGCGGGGCATCATCCGCCCGTCCGCTGTCCCGAACGGGGCCCGAACCAGCAGAGTTGCGCGGGTGCATCGAACGACGACGACCGCAACGCTCCTGGTCACCGTGGCTGTCGCGGCCCTGTCCGGCTGTGTGACCGTCCAGCGGCCTCCGGCTCCCGCTCCCCCGGCCGTACCGTCCCAAGCGTCGGTGCCGCGCCCGGACGGCAGCGCGGCGCCGCAGGTCGTGCAGGCCCCGGCCCGGGAGGCGCTGGAGCTGATCGACCCCTCGCACCGGAGGGACCCGACCGCGCACCCACCGCGCCACGCGCCCGCCCCGCCCTCCCGGGCGGCGCAGGCGCCGGTACCGGTCCCCCGCTCGCACGCGCAGCCGCGCCCCCACCCGCATCCGCACCCGAAGCCCCGGCACCCCCGGCAGTCGGGCGCGGACATCCCCGACGTGGTCGGGTCGGTCCCGAAGAACACCTCGGACGTGTGCGCCCTGGGCAGGAAGTACGGCGGCTGGCGGTCGGACAGCCCACAGTCGATCATCTGCGGCCAGACGTACGGGCGTTGAGGCCCGCGGGGACGGATCCGCAGGCCTCTAGGACCGCTGTCCCGGGGGTCCCCACGTCCCCCCTCCGGACGTCCCGTCCCCGTTCGTGCCGTCCCCGTTCGTGCCGTCCGCTGTGTCGAGCCGGAGTTCCAGTCGGCCGATCGCGGCCCGTACGCCGTTGCCGTAGCCGTCGTCGGTGAGGACCGCGCAGGCGCCGCGGGCCCGGCGGAGGTGGGTGCGGGCGGCGTCGGAGCGGCCGAGCTTGACGTAGTCGGCGGCGAGGTTGAGGTGCAGGGAGGGGTAGAAGGCGCGCACCGCGCTCGCCCCCTGGCGGCCGGTGTCCCCCGGCGCCCGGCCGTCCGTCAGCTCGTCCGCCGCCGACAACGCCCGCAGATCCCAGGCGAGTTCGTCGCTCGGGTCGTCCTGGGTGTCGGCCAGGTAGTGGGCCAGGGTGCAGCGGTGCAGCGGGTCGCCGTCCTCACCCAGCTCCGCCCACAGGCCGAGCAGCCGCTCCCTGGCCTCCTCGCGGTCGCCCCCGTGGTGCAGCATGACGACCTGTCCGATCCGCGTCAGCAGGGCGTCCGGTGCCGCCTGCTCCTGTCGCTCCGTCACAGCGTCCTCCGCGCCTCGTCGACTGTCTGCGTCGACGCTAACCGGAGCCACTGACAATCCCCGTCAGGCGGCCCCGGCCCGCCCCCGGCGAGGTCAGCCCAGGTTCGGGATGCGCCAGTCGATCGCGGTGTGGCCCTGCTGGGCGACGGCCTCGTCGATCTGGGTGAACGGGCGGGAGCCGAAGAACTTCTTGGCGGACAGCGGGGAGGGGTGCGCGCCCTTGACCACCACGTGCCGCTCCTCGTCGATCAGGGGGAGCTTCTTCTGCGCGTAGTTGCCCCACAGGACGAAGACCGCCGGGTCGGGGCGGTCGGCCACCGCGCGGATCACCGCGTCCGTGAACTTCTCCCAGCCCTTGCCCTTGTGGGAGTTGGCCTCGCCGGAGCGGACCGTGAGCACCGCGTTGAGCAGCAGGACGCCCTGCTGGGCCCACGGCATCAGATAGCCGTTGTCCGGGATCGGGAGGTCCAGTTCCTCCTTCATCTCCTTGTAGATGTTCCGCAGGGAGGGCGGGGTCTTCACACCGGGGCGGACCGAGAAGCACAGGCCGTGTCCCTGGCCCTCGCCGTGGTACGGGTCCTGGCCGAGGACCAGCACCTTCACCTGGTCGTACGGCGTCGCCTCCAGGGCGGCGAAGACCTCCTCGCGCGGCGGGTAGACCGGACCCTTCGCCCGCTCCTCCTCGACGAACTCGGTCAGCTCCTTGAAGTAGGGCTGCTGAAGCTCGTCGCCCAGGACTCCGCGCCAGGACTCGGGGAGCATGGAGATGTCGGTCACGTCAACTTCCTTACCGTGTGCGGCGACTGCGATGCGGAGCGAGCGCGGAGTGCGGTCGCTTCCATGTCCCAGAACCTACAGGCGGCCACTGACAACCGGTGCCGGAAGCCCGTCACCAGCTCGTCTTGCGGTACAGCTGCCACATCATCATGATCGTCGACGGGTCGAGGGCCTGCTCCCCGCCGGAGATGTCGTCGCTGGCGGCGACGTACTGCCGGCCCTGCCACAGCGGCAGCAGGCGGGTGTCGTCGACCAGGATCTGCTGCGCCTCCTCGAACTCCTTGACCACGTCGGCCCGGTCGGTCTCCTTGCGGGACTCGGGCAGCAGGACGTCGGTGATCCTCGGCGACGGGTAGGGCGTGCCGAGCGCGTTCTGCTGTCCCACGAAGGGCGCGATGAAGTTCTCGGCGTCGGGGAAGTCAGGGAACCAGCCCCGCCCGAACACCGGGAACTCGCCCTTCTGGTAGCCCGTCACATACGTCTTCCAGGGGCGGCTCTTCAAGGTGATGGTGAAGAGACCCGAGGCGTCCAGCTGCCGCTTGAGTTCCTTGAACTCCAGGGCGGTCTCGGAGCCGTAGCGGTCGCTGGTGTACCAGAAGGTGAGCGGGACGCGCTGGGTGATGCCCGCGCGGGTGAGGATTTTCCGCGCCTTGGGGACGCTGGGGTCCCCGAAGTCGTCGAAGAACGCGGTGGTGTGGCCGGTGAGGCCCTTGGGGACCATGGAGTAGAGGGGGTCCACCGTGTCGCGGTAGATCTTGTGGGTGATCGCCCCGCGGTCGACGACCTGCGCGACGGCCTTGCGGACGGCGGGGTTCTTGGCCCACTGGTCCTTGGGGTTGAACACCAGGTAGTTGATGTCGGTGCCGGAGCCGTCGACCAGTTGCAGGTCCTTGGAGGGGCTGCCCTGGAGGGTGACGATGTCGTCGGCGGCGAGGCCGCGGTAGGTGACGTCGATCTTCCCGGCCCGCAGCGCCTTGACCATGGCACCGGAGTCCTGGAAGTAGCGGATCGTCACCGCGTCGTTCTTCCGTTCGGCGAAGCCCTTGTAGCGGTCGTTGCGGACGAGCCCGGCCTGTTTCCCGTCGTCGTAGGACTTCAGGACGTACGGCCCGGAGCCGAAGACCTTGCCGTCCTTGCGCAGTGAGTGGGCGGGGTAGTCGTCGGGGTCGACGATCGACATGGCCGGGGTGGCGAGCACGAACGGGAAGGTGGCGTCGGGCTTGTTGAGGTGGAAGAGGACCTCGCGCCGCCCGGTCACCTGGACGCGGTCGAGGCTGCCCAGCAGGCCCGCGGGTCCGCCCGGCACGTCGATCTGCCGGATGCGGTCGATGGAGTGCTTGACGGCCTGGGCGTCGAGGGTGTCCCCGTCGGCGAACTTCATGTCCGCGCGCAGTTCGCAGCGGTACGTCGTGTTCGAACCGTCAGTGAAACCACAGCTCTTGGCGGCGTCCGGCTCGGGGGCGGTGGCGCCCGTCGGGTAGGCCAGCAGCGTCTGGTAGATGTTGCGGAACAGCTCCCACGAGCCGTCCCAGGAGGCGGCCGGGTCGAGTGTGCTGGGGGCGCTGGTGGTGCCGACGACGATGGGTCCCTTGTCGTCCGGATTCCCGTCCGAGAACACCCCGCATCCGGCCACCAGGGATATCGACGTGAGCGCCGCGGCTCTCCGCAGGCCTCGGTTCCGGTTGAACACGCGCACGCTCCTCGATCCGCCGTACCAAGGGTCGGCAGACCATACCGCAGTGCCCCGGCCGGTCGAGCGTGGTTCGGGCAGGGCGCTTGATCAGCGGTTTCATGACGACGTTGTCAGTCCGCTGTGCGCGTTTTCGTACCTCGACACGGGCGCCGGTTCCGTACAGGGAACAGCAAAGGGACCGGCGCCCGGGTCGTCGGCTCAGGCCACTCCGGCGTTCAGGAGGATGCCTCCGTCGACGACGAGGGTCTGGCCGGTGATCCACTCGGACTGGTCCGACGTCAGGAACGCGGCGGCGCCGCCGATGTCGGAGGGCACGCCGAGCCGGGCCAGCGGGTAGCCGGCGGCGGCCTCGGCCTCGCGGCCCTCGTACAGGGCGGCGGCGAACTTGGTCTTCACGACCGCCGGGGCGATCGAGTTGACCCGGACGCCCGGCGCGAACTCGTGCGCCAGCTGGAGCGTCAGGTTGACCATCGCGGCCTTGCTGACGCCGTACGCGCCGATGAACGGCGAGGCGGAGATCCCGGCGAGGGAGGCGATGTTGACGATGGCGCCGCCGTTGTCCTTCTGCCAGGCGTGCCAGGTCTTCTGGGCGAAGCCGAGCGCCGAGATGACGTTGGTCTCGAAGACCTTGCGGGCGACGTTGAGGTCGAGGTCGGCGATGGGGCCGAACACCGGGTTCGTACCGGCGTTGTTGACCAGGTAGTCGACGCGGCCGAAGGCCTCCATCGTGCGCTCGACGACGGTGGCCTGGTGGGCCTCGTCGTGGGCCTTGCCGGCCACGCCGATGACCCGCTCGGCGCCGAGCGCCTCGACGGCCTCCTTGAGGGCGTCCTCGTTGCGGCCGGTGATGCAGACCCGGTCGCCGCGGGCGAGCAGCGCCTCGGCGACGCCGTAGCCGATGCCTCGGCTGGCGCCGGTGATGACGGCGACCTTGCCGGAGAGCGCGGGCAGTTCAGGCTGTTCAGTCATGGTTCCGTGTTCCCGCATTCCCTAGTTGAGCGGTCCGCCGGCGACGTAGAGGACCTGGCCGGAGACGAAGCCGGCCGCCTCGTTCGTGAAGAAGGCGACGGCGTTGGCGATGTCGTCGGGCTCGCCGACGCGCTGCACCGGGATCTGGGTGGCGGCGGCGGCCTTGAAGTCCTCGAAGCCCATGCCGACGCGGGCGGCGGTCGCGGCGGTCATGTCGGTGGCGATGAAGCCGGGGGCGACGGCGTTGGCCGTGATGCCGAACTTGCCGAGCTCGATGGCCAGGGTCTTGGTGAAGCCCTGGAGACCGGCCTTGGCGGCGGAGTAGTTGGCCTGGCCGCGGTTGCCGAGGGCGGAGGACGAGGAGAGGTTGACGACCCGGCCGAAGCCCGCGTCGACCATGTGCTTCTGGACGGCCTTGGTCATCAGGAACGAGCCGCGCAGGTGCACGTTCAGGACGGTGTCCCAGTCGGAGGCGCTCATCTTGAAGAGCAGGTTGTCGCGGAGCACGCCCGCGTTGTTGACCAGGATGGTCGGCGCGCCCAGTTCGGCGACGACGCGTGCGACGGCGGCCTCGACCTGGGCCTCGTCGGAGACGTCGGCGCCGACCGCGAGGGCCTTGCCGCCGGCCGCGGTGATCTTCTCCACGGTGTCCTTGCAGGCGGCCTCGTCGAGGTCGATCACGGCGACCGCGCGGCCCTCGGCCGCCAGGCGTACGGCGGTGGCGGCGCCGATGCCCCGCGCTCCGCCGGTGACGATCGCGACCCGCTGCTCAGTGGTGGACATTCCTGGTTCTCCTCGCCCTTGAGAGACTCTCGCCCCGAAAACCGCGGCCCGCTGGTGAGCGACCGCTTAGTACCTTCGGCAGACGTGACGCTAGAAGCCCTGGCACCCGGTGTCAACGTGCGCAGGGCCGGGTGTGATCCATTACCTCACCAGCAGGTCGAGCAGGCGCTCGGTCTCGGCCGCCGGATCGACGGTGAGACCGGTGTGCACGGGCCCTGGCTGCACGACGGTGGACCGGGGCGCGATCAGCCAGCGGAAGCGCCGCCCGGCGTCGTCCCCGGCCGCCTGACCGGCCGCGTCGCCCCCGGCGCAGACGCCCTCCACGGCACCCAGCGCGGCCCTGATCCCGGCCACGTCGGCCCCCGGGTCGAGGGCGAGCAGCCGCGCCTCGTCCAGATGGGTGCGGGCGCCGACGTAGGACCGGGCCCGGCAGTAGACGAGCACTCCGGCGTTGATGCACTCGCCGCGTTCCACGCGCGGTACGACGCGCAGCAGGGCGTACTCGAAGACGTCCCGTTCGTTGGCCTCGCTGGGCCGGATGATGTGGCGCTCGGTCACTGGTCCCCCTTGATGCGCTCGTGGACGGCGGCGGCGCGCGCGAGGAGGGGCGCCGCGTAGGCCCGGCGGAGGTCGTCGGGGTGCTCGAAGCCGGGTTCGCCGGTCAGCCAGGCGTCGGGGATCTCGGCCGTGACCTCGGCGAGGAGGTCCTCGGTGACCTTCGGGGCCAGGTCGGCGGCGGCGGTCGCGAGGTCGGGGGCGAAGCGGGCCAGGGCGTGGTCGGCGGCGTCGTAGGGGCGGGCCGCCGATGCCTGCGCGCCGGGCCAGTTGTGGTGCCAGATCATGGTGGCGCCGTGGTCGATGAGCCACAGCTCGCCGCGCCACATCAGCAGGTTGGGGTTGCGCCAGGAGCGGTCGACGTTGTTGACCAGCGCGTCGAACCAGACGATCCGGCCCGCCTCCTCGGCGCTCACCGTGAAGGCCAGGGGGTCGAAGCCGAGGGCGCCGGACAGGAAGTCCATGCCGAGGTTGGTGCCGCCGCTGGACCTCAGCAACTCCTGGACCTGCTGGTCGGGTTCACCGAGCCCGAGCACCGGGTCGAGGTCCAGGATCACCAGCCGGGGCACCCGGAAACCCAGCCTGCGGGCCAGTTCCCCCACGACGACCTCGGCGACGAGCGTCTTGCGGCCCTGTCCGGCGCCGCTGAACTTCATGACGTACGGCGCGAAGTCGTCGCCCTCGACGAGCCCCGGCAGCGAGCCGCCCTCCCGCAGGGGGGTGATGTAGCGGGTCGCGATGACTTCCTTGAGCATCGCCCCAGATTACTGGTGTGCCGCACGGGCGCCTGGTCAGGGCTTGTGCGGTACTGACAGCGGAACGACAGCGACGTTTTACGCCTGCCTGATCTCGATCAGGCCAAGCTCTCGACACCGTCTGAACGACGGTCATCCCTGTCCCGTACCCCTTTGCAGACCCACGAATGCTTTCTTCTGGAAGGAACGTCAGCATGACCAGCGATTCGATCGAACCCGTCACGTCGCCCTCCCGTCGCACCGCGTTGGCGGCGGTCGGCGCGGCGGGACTCGCCGTCGCGCTGACCGCGTGCTCGTCGAGCGACGACTCGTCGTCGAACTCCTCGGACACCTCGGGCTCCACCACCACGGCCGGCGCGTCCACCGCGCAGGGCGACGCCGGTGGCACCGAACTGGCGAAGACCACCGACATCCCCGAGGGCGGCGGCAAGATCTTCGCCAGCCAGGGCGTGGTGGTCACCCAGCCGACGGCGGGCACCTACAAGGCGTTCTCGTCGAAGTGCACCCACCAGGGCTGTGCCGTGACCACCATCAGCAACGGTGTCATCGGCTGCCCGTGCCACAAGAGCGAGTTCTCCATCACCGACGGCAGTGTCAAGCAGGGACCCGCGACGCAGGCGCTGCCCGCCGAGCAGATCACCGTGACCGGGGACTCCATCACGCTGGCGTGACGGTCAGCGTCGAGCGGCCCCGCGCGGTCGCTTGAGACAGCCCAGCACCTCGTCCGTGGTCGCGACCGTAGCGACCAATGCGAGGGTGTTGCGGATCATCGCGGGGGTGTACTCCGAGGGCACCCCCGCGATGGCGTCCTTCGGTACGACGACGGTGTAGCCGCGGTTGACGGCGTCGAACACCGCGTTGGGGATCGCCACGTTGGCCGAGACGCCGGTGACGATCAGGGTGCGGCAGCCCAGGTTCCGCAGCAGCGCGTCGACCTCGGTGCCCTGGATCGGCGACAGACCGTGCAGCCGTCGTACGACGAAGTCCTCCTCGGCGACCTCGATCGGGGGTGCCACGCGGACCGCGGCGGTGCCCGAGAGCTGCTGGACGGGCAGGCGTTCGGCGGCGCGGAACAGGCGGGCGTTGTGGTTCGCGCCCCGGCCGTCCGGGCGGCGTTCGGCGAGCGCGTGGATCACCTGGACCCCGCTCTCGTGCGCGGCGGCGACCAGCCGGGCGACGTTGGTGAGCGCGCCCGACGAGCGTGCGGCCAGGGCGAGTTCGGGCAGTGCGCTGTCCGGGCCGACCACGCCCTGTTGACATTCGACGGTGAGCAGGGCAGTGCTCACCGTGTCGAGGATCTCACCGAGTTGTGCGTGCGACGGCATGGCACTCCCTTGTCGCCGACGGCCGGGGCGGGTGACAGTAACGAGCATCGCGTGCGTTCGGAAGACGGCCGACGCCCATCCGGCCGGATTTCTGACGAACCGTCAGAAGCGGCTGCCCGCCGCTCGTGCCGTAGCCGAAGGGGATCGCATGACCGCCACTCAGCGTCGAGGCCGGAAGATCATGATGACGCCCGGGGAACTGGACGAGTTCCTCACCACCGAGGGCACCTGCCGGGTCGCGACCGTCTCCGCCGACGGGGCCCCGCATGTCAGCCCGCTCTGGTTCGCCTGGGACGGCACCTCGTTCTGGCTGTACTCGATCACCCGCAGCAAGCGCTGGGCCGATCTGCGCCGCGACCCGCGCGTCGCCGTGGTCGTCGACGGCGGGCACGCCTACGACGAGCTGCGGGGCGTGGAGCTGTCCGGGACCGTCGAGTTCGTGGGCGAGTCCCCGCGCACGGGTGAGCCGCATCCCGAACTCGTCGCGGTGGAGAAGCTGTTCGCGCAGAAGAACTTCGGCCTGGACTCGATGCCGTACGACGGCCGGCACGCGTGGATCCGGCTGACGCCGGACACCGTCACCTCCTGGGACTTCCGCAAGCTGGCCACGCTGTAGGCGGGTCGGCGGCGCGGTGGGCGAGTCGGGGGCGCCGCGGGCGAGCCATCGCCGGGCGGGCCGTCACACGACCGTCTCGGCCGCCGCCCGCAGCGCCTCGACCGCGGCGCGGATGGAGGGGCGGCGGTCGGCGTCCGCGCGCCAGACGACATAGACGTGCCGGCGCACCCGCTGCTTCAGCGGGACGGTGACGACTCCGGCGGGCATCGGGCTGCGGCCCAGCAGCGGGGCGATACAGACGCCCAACCCGGCGGCCACCAGGCCCAGTTGGGTGTGCGTCTCGGCGGCGCGGTGGCCGATGATCGGCTCGATGCCCCGGGAGCGCAGGGTGAACATCAGCCACTCGTGGCAGAACTCGCCCTCGGCCCAGGTGATCCACTCGTCCTCGGCGAACTCCCCGAGATCCACCTCGTTTCGGTCCGCGAGCGGATGCCCGACCGGCATCGCCACGTCGGCGGGATCGTCCAGGATCGGCGCCTTGACCAGGCCGTCGGGCAGCGGCATCGGCTTGTTGTACCAGTCGAGGACGACCGCGAGATCGAGATCGCCGCGCACGACGCCCGCGATACCGCTCTCCGGCTCCAGTTCGGCCGAGCGGACGCGCAGCGCGGGGTGCCGCGCGCGCAGTGCGGCGAGCGCGGTGGGGAACAGACCGCGGGCGGCGGTCGGGAACGCGGAGAGCCGCAACTCGCCCACGACCTGGCCGCGTTGGGCCTCCAGGTCGGCCTGGGCCAGCTCCACCTGGGACAGGATCCGGCCCGCGTGCTCGGCGAGCAGCCGGCCGGCGTCGGTGAGCCGCACCCCCCGCCCGTGCTTGGCGAGGAGCCGCTGACCCACCTCGCGCTCCAGCTTGGACATCTGCTGCGACACGGCCGAGGTCGTCACATGCAGCCCCTCGGCGGCACCGCTGACCGAGCCGTGCCGGGCCAGGGCGTCCAGGGTGCGCAGCCGCTCCAGATTCAACATGTAAGCGATACTACGAGATACCACGCGCGAAATCTCGCTTGTGCTACGAGGTCGGGTGCCGCACGGTTGACGCCATGAGCACAGTCGCCACCGCCACCAGCCCGCTCGCCCCGCCCCGCCACCGGACCGCCCTGGACTGGCGACTGCGCTTCGGGGCCCTCTCCCTCATCTGGGGCTTCAGCTTCCTGTTCATCAAGGTCGGCACGGACGGCTACGCGCCCTTCCAAGTCACGTTCGGGCGGCTGCTGTTCGGCACGCTGGTGCTCGCGGGCACGATGGCGCTGAAGCGGGAGCGGCTGCCGCGCGGCGCGCGCACCTGGGGTCATCTGGCGGTGGCCGCGTTCCTGCTCAACGCCCTGCCGTTCTCGCTCTTCGCGTACGCGGAGCTGACGATCCCGTCCACGCTCGCGGGCATCTGCAACGCGACCTCGCCGCTGTGGGGCATGGCGCTGTCCCTGGTCGCCCTCTCCGAGGACCGGCCGACCCGGGTCCGGGTGGCCGGGCTCGGCCTCGGCTTCCTGGGCGTCCTGACGGTCCTCGGCGCCTGGCAGGGCTTCGACGGCCTGGACGCCAGGGGCACCACCATGGCCCTGCTCGCCTCGCTCAGCTATCCCATCGGCTGGATCTACGTCCGCCGGACCCTGGCGGGCACCAGCGCCTCGCATCTCTCCCTCACGGGCGCCCAGTTGCTGCTGGCCACCCTCCAACTGGCCGTGATCACCCCGCTGTTCACGTCCATACCGACCCGCTTCCCGGTCCTGCCGCTGCTGGCGGTCGCCGCGCTGGGCGCCCTGGGGACGGGTCTCGCGGTCCTCCTCCAGTACGGCCTGGTGGCCGAAGTCGGCCCGACCACCGCCCAGATGGTCACGTACTTCATCCCGGTCATCGCCACGGCGGCCGGTGTCGCCGTCCTGGGCGAGTCGCTGACCTGGTCGACTCCGGTCGGCGCGGTGGTCGTGCTGGCGGGGGCGGCACTCACGCAGGCGCGGCCGAGGCGTCGGCCCTGACTAGGCGTAGCCGCGCATCGGTGTCGGGCCGCAGGCGGCGGCGACGGCCCCGGCCAGCGGCCCGGTCTCCTCGGGCGTCAGGGTGGCGACGGTGATCCGGATGCCGGGCGGTGCGCCCAGCCGGAAGCGGGCGCCGGGGGCCACGGCCCAACCGGCGTGCAGAAGGCGGGAGACGGCGCCGGTCTCGTCGGGTACCGGGATCCACACGTTGAGGCCGCTGCGGCCGTACGCCGTGACCCCGTGGTCGGCGAGCGCGGCGATCAGCGCGTCGCGGCGGGCGCCGTAGGCGGCGGCCACCGCACGGGTGTCCACCGCGCCGTCGGCCCACAGCCGGGCCACCGCGCGCTGGGTGATCCGGCTGACCCAGCCCGGCCCCAGCCGCTGGCGGCCACGGACCCGGTCGAGGGTGACCGCGTCCCCGGTGACCACGGCGAGGCGCAGATCGGGGCCGAAGGCCTTGGCCATCGAGCGCACGAAGGCCCAGTGGCGGGTGGCGCCGGCCAGCGGGTGCAGGGGCTGGTCGACGAAGCCGTGGCCGTGGTCGTCCTCGATCAGCAGGGTCTCCGGGTGGTCGCGGAGCACGGCACGCAGGGCACGCGCGCGTGCGGCGCTCACCACGGCCCCGGTGGGGTTCTGCGCCCGGTCGGTGACGATCAGGGCCCGCGCGCCGGACTCCAGCGCGGCGCGCACGTCGTCGGGACGGGGTCCGTCCTCGTCCACCCGGACCGGGGCGAGGCGCAGTCCGAGCGCCGGTACGAGGTCGAGCAGGCTGCCCCAGCCGGGGTCCTCGACGGCGACGGTGTCACCGGGCTTGAGGTGGGCGGCGAGGACGCGCTCGATGGTGTCCAGCGACCCGGAGGTGACGGCCACGGGACCGGCCGGGACTCCGTCCGCGTCCAGGGCGGCCCGCGCGACGCGGGCCAGCTCCGGTTCGACGGGGTCGTCGCCGTACAGGACCGGCTCCCGGCCGGACAGCTCGGCCGCCCAGGCGAACGCGCCCACCAGGGACGGCAGCAGGGCGGGATCCGGATTGCCGTGCGCCACCTCGCGCACCCCCTCCGGCACCTCCACCCGGATGGACTCACGCCCGGTCGTGGCCGGCTTGGGCCGCACCCGGCTGCCCCGCCGCCCGGCGGTCTCGATGACCCCGCGCTCCCGCAGGGTCCGGTACGCCGCCGCGACCGTATTGGGATTCACCCCGAGCTCTACGGCCAACTCCCGCATGGGAGGCAGTAGTTGCCCCGGCTCCAGCTGGCCCGAGCCCACCGCGCGCTCGACGTCGGCAGCGATGTCGGCTGCGCGTCGCCCTTCGATCCGATATCCTCCTAGCACAAAGCACACTATGCACTAGTGCAATACAAATCGCAAGCCGATCCGCACCGCGACGAACACGGAGAGCGCCATGCAGGCGACCACCCCGCACCCGACGTCACAGCCCGCCACCTACACCCCGACCGACCGCACCGTCCCGACCCGTTCCGCGGAACGGGCGTCGTACGACAAGGAGTTGGTGCACGCGATACTCGACCAGGCCTATGTCTGCCATCTCGGATTCGTCCGCGACGGGCGGCCGGTCGTGCTGCCGACGCTGTTCGGGCGGGTCGGCGAGCGGCTGTACGTGCACGGGTCGACGGGGTCGCGCCCGCTGCGGATGACGGGGCAGGCCGACCCGGGGCTCCCGGTGTGCCTGACGGTGACCCATGTGGACGGGCTCGTGCTGGCGCGCTCCGCCTTCCACCACTCGATCAACTACCGCTCCGTGATGGTGCACGGCATCGCCCACCAGGTCACGGACCCCGAGGAGAAGCGGACGGCGCTGGACGCGCTGGTCGACCATGTCGTGCCCGGCCGTTCGGCGGACTCACGGCCCGGCGACAAGAAGGAACTCGCCGCCACCATGGTGATCCGCCTCGACCTCGACGAGGTCTCCGCCAAGCTGCGCACCGGCGGCGCGAACGACGACCCCGAGGACCTGGACCTCCCCTACTGGGCCGGCGTCCTCCCGCTGCGCACCGGCCACGGCACCCCGCTCCCGAACACCGACCTGTCCCCCGGCATCGAAGTCCCCGGCTACCTGGCGGAGTTGTGATGCTGATCCACCCCTGGGACGCGCCCCACGACGACAGCGAGTGGCAACACTGGCTCACCACCCACGACTTCGGCCAGCTCGCCGTCAACGGCCCGCCCGGCGAACCGCCGTTCGTCCAGCCCCTCCACTTCGCCTACGACCACGGGCGCGGCGAGGCGATCACCCACCTGGCGCGCCCCAACCCCCTGTGGCCCGCGCTGGAGGCGGATCCCCAGGTGGTGCTGAGCGTCGTCGACGACTACGTCTACATCCCCGGCCCCTGGCAGGCGGAGCCGGACGGCCCACCGGAACACGGCGTGCCGACCAGCTTCTACGCGGCGGTCCAACTGCGCTGCACCGCCCACCTCGTGGACGACCCGGCCGAGAAGGCGGCCCTCCTGAACCGCCAGGTCGGCCACTTCCAGCCCGAGGGCGGCACCGCGCCGGTCGCCGCGGGCGAGCCGCCCAACGGCCGTCTGCTGTCCGGCATCCGTGCCCTACGCCTCGAAGTCACCGGCGTACGCGCCAAGTTCAAGTACGCGGGCAAACGCTCCACCGAGGTCCAGGACCGCATCGCGGACGGGCTCGCGGGGCGGGGCGGGGTGCGGGACGACGTGGCACGGGGGCATGTGCTGCGGCGGCGGGCGAGGTGAGCAGGGGCGGGTGAGGAGGGGTCGGTTCGGAGGGGGGGAGGGGTCGGTTTGGGGCGGGCCTGCTAGGCGGCCGTTCCCCGGCGGGACAGTTCCCTTTCGGGGCCGCCCACGGCGACCGGTTCGCCGGAGGTCTTCGCGGGGGCCGAGGACTGGGCGATGAACGCGCCCAGCAGGACGACCGCCCCGCCGACGATCTGGGGTGCGGAGAGGTGTTCGCCGAGCAGGATCCAGGCCAGTACCGTCGCGATGACCGCTTCGAGGCACGCGACGACGCCCGCGACCTGCGGGGAGAGCCGGCGGACGGAGACCACTCCGGTGACGTAGGCCAGGACCGTGGCGACCAGGACGATCCAGGCGAGCAGGAGCGCGGCGGGGACCGCGGTGCCGTTCATGTGCGCCTCGCCCTTGAGGACGGACCAGTCCATGGTCCAGGGACGGGCCACGGCGGTCAGCACGAGGGCGCCGACGAGCAGGCCGTAGGCGATCACGCCGAGCGGGTCGGGTGCTTCGGTGCCCGCGTCGCTGCCCTGGTCGGAGAGGACGAAGTAGCCGACCTGGCAGCAGGCCGCGCCGAGCGCGAGCAGCAGTCCCACGGCGTCGAAGCTCAGCCCCGACCAGACCTCGACGACACAGGCGAGACCGCCGGCCGCGAGGACCACCCCGAGCGCGGCGGCGCGGGTGACCGGACGCCGTTGCACGAACCGGACCCAGCCGAGCACGAGGGCGGGCGCGAGGTACTCGACGAGCAGGGCGACGCCCACGGGTATGCGGGATATCGCGGCGAAGTAGCAGGCCTGGACGCCGGCGACGGCGAGCAGGCCGAAGCCGAGGAGCAGTGCGGGGCGGCGGCGGACGAGCGCGCGGTGGCGCAGCGCGAGCGGCAGCATGACCAGGGCGGCGCCCGCCACCCGCAGCCACACCACGTGCAGCGGGTCGAGGCCCGCCTCGATCAGCGGCTTGGCCGCGACTCCGGATCCGCCGAAGGCCAGCGCGGACCCGAGCGCCAGACCCAGCCCGACACCCCTGGCACCACCGGCGGCACTGCTCTCAGACGTATGCACGGCCACATGATGACAGGGGATGACATGAGCGTCATCCCCGTTGACACCTGTCTCAGCGCGTGGACGGTCTCCGCGCGGCGGACGGCCCGCCCGGTCAGCAGCCCGGCTCGCCGCCCCTGACGTACTCCCCGGGCCGGCTCTCGATCCACACCAGCACCTCGGGGGACTCGATGCCCGCGCGGTGCAGGACCTCCACCGCGCGGGCCTCGGGCTCGGCGACGAGCGCGGCGAGGAGGTCGAGGCCGCGGGCCAGGTCGCCGTCGCGGAGTCCGGCGCGCTCGCAGGCGTCCTCCAGGGCGCTCGCGGCCAGCGGCGACCAGCCTTCCGCCGCCGGGATCACGGGGAGCGCGCCGGAGTCCTCGACACTGCCCTGCCAGCGCAGGCCGTAGCCGATGCTGCGCTGCACCAGGTAGCCGAGCAGTCTGGCGATCTGGGGGCCGTCGCCGAAGACGGCACGCGCCTGGGGGTCCGACTCCAGGAGACTGTGCAGCAGATGCGCCGTGTCGATCTGGCGGTCCCCGTCCCGCAGCGCGCGGCGACGGGCACCCGCCACCACCGCTGCCAGCTCTGCACTGAGCCTGGCATCGTTGTCCGCGCGGTGGATGCCCTGCTCGCGATGCGACTGCCTGGGAATACGGGGTTGCACTCTCTTACCCCATCAGTCCCCCGCATTGAGGGCATCCCCGGAGGGAAGCATTTCGGCATCCCACACAGAGTGGACTCCGGGCGACGCGATCTCCTCCTTACGGATGAGATCACGGGCGTCAACCCCGAGAGGCGCGCGCCGCCTTGCCGCGCGCCCCGTGCGCAACCGCCCCGCACCCGGCGTACGTCTACCGCGAACGTGGAGAGCAGGTGCTGGCTGGTGGGGTTGCCGGCGATCGACGGCAGGCAGTACGTGTACCGGGTGTACGCCCCGGAGGACGCGCTGCCCGCCGACCTGTTCTGGGACGCGTGGCACTGCCACGACGAGAGCGCCCACCCGCGCGCGTGGGACCTGTTCGACGCGGCGGTGATACGGCGCGTGGGCTGAGGCCGACGCGCTCGTTCCGCTCAGGGACCGGAGACCGCGGACCGCAGACCGCAGACCGCAGGCCGAGGACCGAGGACCGAGGACACTTCCTGACGGTTCATCAGTATTGAATGTTGCGCGCCCTGCGGCTACGTTCCGCGACACCGTAGCCCGACAGCACCGTAGCCCGACAGGAAGAGGTGGTCGTATGGCCGAAATCAGCGCGGAGGCACGCATCGAGGCCCCGGCCGAGAAGGTGTGGACCCAGCTCACGGACTGGCCCGCGTACGGCGAGTGGAACACGACCCACACCAACTTCCCCAAGGGCGGCCCCGAGACCCTCGAAGTGGGCGCGACCTTCCAGGAGAACATGAAGCTGATGGGCTTCCCGGCGGAGGTCGAGTGGACCGTCGAGGAGGTGGCGGCGGCCCGGGTGCTGGCCATCCGGGGCAAGGGCCCGATGGCCGTGAACGTCGCCACGCGCTACACGCTCACGCCCGACGGCGACGCCACGACGGTCCGTATCGACGGTGAGTTCACGGGTGCGGCGGTGACGTTGATGGCGGGCAAGCTGAAGGACTCGGGGACGGCCGCCCTGAACGAATCGCTGCGCAAGCTGGGCGGGCTGGTGGCCTGAGGAAGGCGCCGGGGCACCGCAGGAACGGGAACGCGCACAGGGAAGGCGCCCCACGGAACTCCCGTGGGGCGCCTTGGCCTGCCGCCCTTTCCGACCCCGAGGACATCAGTCCTCGTCGGCCAGGATCAGGTACAGCTTCTTGCGGGCGTCGTTGATGACGGTCAGCGCCTTCTCGCGCTGCTCCTTGCTGCCGGTCTTCCAGACCTGGCCGAAGGCCTCCATCAGACCGAAACCGGCCTGGCGGATCTCACTGAGGGCCTCCCAGTCGACACCGCGGGAAGCCTCTTCCCAGGGCGCGTCCGGACCCTCCTCGGCCGCGGTGCAACCGGCGTCGGTGAGCGAGAAGAGCTTCTTGCCGCCCTCCGTCGCGCTGGCGATCAGGCTCTCGTCCTCCAGCAGCTGGAGGGTGGGGTAGACCGAGCCGGGGCTCGGCTTCCACGCGCCGCCGCTGCGCTCGGCGATCTCCTGGATCATCTCGTAGCCGTGCATCGGCCGGTCCTTGAGGAGGGCCAGGATCGACGCGCGTACGTCGCCGCGCCGTGCCCTGCCTCGCGGGCCGCCGCGCCCTCGTCCGCCCCAGGGGCCGGGACCGAAGCCCGGTCCGAAGCCGGGGCCACCGGGACCGCCCGGGCCACCCGGCCCGAAGGGACCGAACGCCGCGCGCCGCCCGTCGGGGCCGCCCCAGCCGCGCCGGGGGTGGCCTTCCTGTCCATGTCCACGCTCGTATCCGTGGGTACGCATCGCAATCACTCCATTCCATCGTTGATCTGTCGCGATGCGTCAACGATATATCGCAACCGTTCGGATGACAAGCCCCGGGCGGAATCTCGGTTGCACCGGCCCCGGACGCGTGGACAACTGGACGCCCATGCATGCCGACCAAGTGGACCTGACCACCGAAAACGTCGCCGCCCTGATCCAGGAGCAGTTCCCCCGGTGGAGCGGCCTGACGATCCGGCCCCTGTCCTCGACGGGGACCGTCCACGCCGTCTTCCGCATCGGCGACGACCTCTCCGCGCGCTTCCCCCTGCGTTCGGCCGACGCCGCCGAGACGCTGGCGGTGCTGGAGCGGGAGGCCCGGGCGAGCGCCGAGCTGGCGCGGGTGTCGCCGTTCCCCGTCCCGGAACCCGTCGCCCTGGGCAGGCCCGGAGCGGGCTACCCCATGCCGTGGTCGGTCCAGACGTGGCTGCCGGGAACGGTCGCCCTGGACGCCGACCTCGGCGACTCGTACGCCTTCGCCACGGACCTCGCGTCCTTCCTCACGGCCCTGCGGGGCGCCGACACCCGGGGACGGGTCTTCGACGGCGACCGTCGCGGCGGCGACCTCGGCCGACACGACGACTGGATGGCGAAGTGCTTCGAGGAGAGCGCGGACCTGCTCGACGTGCCCCGGCTGCGCCAACTGTGGCTCCACTTCCGGGAGTTGCCGCGCACGGCCGCCGACGTGATGAGCCACGGCGACCTGATCCCCGGCAACGTCCTGGTCGCGGGAGACCGCCTCAGCGGCATCCTGGACACCGGCGGCTTCGCCCCGGCCGACCCCGCACTGGACCTGGTCAGCGCCTGGCACCTGCTCCGCCCGGGCCCCCGGGACGTGCTCCGGCGGACCCTGGCCTGCGACGACCTGGAGTGGGAACGCGGAAAGGCCTGGGCGTTCGAGCAGGCGATGGGTCTCGTCTGGTACTACGCCGAGAGCAATCCTGCGTTGAGCGGGGTGGGGCGCGTGACGCTCGACCGGGTTCTGGACTCGATGGAGACTGAGGGTTATTCGATGGACTGAGCGTTACCCGCGCGTACGACCCCGACCCCGACCCCGGCTCCAACTCCGCCCCAGCACCCACTCGTCGATCACCACGAAGTCCGCCTCCGTGAGGCCGGTCGCCGAATCCACGCGGTGGAGCAGGGCGTGTCCTCCGTGGTGTGTCGACACCCAGGTGTGGTCGAGTTCGCCGATCTCGTCGTCGACCCAGACGAAGGGGCGCCCCGCAGCGGCTCGGACGAGGGCTCGGGTCTTCCAGTTGAGTACGTCGGGCCCGTACCGCGGCGGCGGGTCGGGGAGGTCGGCCACGGGGAGGTGTGGCAGCCCCAAGAGCGGGGACAGCACCTTGTTAGCGTCGGCCATCCACGCGGTCGCCCAGATCAGCTCGCAGGGCAGGGCCAGCAGACGCGGCACATGGCTCGCGTCGATCTTCGCCAACTGCGGATTCGACGGGGCCTGCCAGTCGGCCCACCCTTGAGGACCCGACGGAATCCGCGCCCCGCCGAGGGGCAGGAGCGTCCCGTCGACGTCCAGGAAGAACAACGGGCGGGCCGCGCTCCCTCCCTGCCCTAAGGTCGCTCCCATGACCACCCCCTCCTACCTCGCCGCGATCCGGGAGTCCTACGACACCGTCGCCGCCGACTACGCCCAACTCGTCAAGGATCCGACCGAGTTGGACCCGCTGTCACGGGCGATGCTGGCCGCGTTCGCGGAGACTGTTCGGTCGGCGGAGCTCGGGCCGGCCTCGTAGGCGGGCCGGGCTCGCGATCACCGCCCGGTTGGTCCAGGAACCGGCCCTGGGATCGGCCAGGACGTACGCCACCGTCCTGCCCGGAAGCCGGAGCGTCCGTCGCCGGCGTAACGGCCTCTGCGGACGATCCGGTACCGCGCTACCGAATCAGAGCCGCACCGCCGAATCGGTCCAGCGCGCGCCACCGCCCAACCCGATCCACCGCCACCGCACCGGTCGCACACCGTCGCCTCAATCCCACGCCACCGAAGCGACCCGCCACCGAATCAGTCCAGTGCGTCCGAATTGGCCTTGGTCCATCAGGCCAGAGATCTCCTAGCGTCGCAGTATGCGGATTCGAATCGTCGACGCGTTCACCGATCGTCCCTTCGCCGGGAACCCGGCCGGGGTCGTGCTTCTCGACGCCTTCCCGGAGGGGGACGACTGGTTGCAGAAGGTCGCGATGGAGGTCAATCACGCCGAGACGGCGTTCGCGCACCGACTGCCCGAGGGCGGGGACGCGGACTGGGCGCTGCGGTGGTTCACGCCGGCCACCGAGGTCGCGCTGTGCGGGCACGCGACCCTGGCGACGGCCCATGTGCTGCACAGCACCGGCACCCACGAGGGGCCCGTGCGGTTCAGCACCCGCAGTGGCGTGCTCGTCGCCACGCCGGCGCCGGACGGTTCGATCACTCTCGACTTCCCGACCGCCCCGCTCACCCCGGTCGAGATCCCGGACGGCGTGGCCGAGGCCCTGGGCGCCGAGGCGCTGGCCGCCTTCGACACCGGGCCGAACATCCGGGACCTGGTGGTCGAACTCGCCGATGAGCGGACCGTCGTAGGACTGGCGCCCGACCACCGGGCGCTCGCCGCCCATTCCGAGCGGGGCATCATCGCCACCGCGCGCGCCGAAGACCCCACGCGGGGCTACGACTTCGTCTCGCGCGGCTTCTTCCCGAACGTCGGGATCGACGAGGACCCGGTCACCGGCAGCGCGCACACCGCGCTGGCCCCGTACTGGTCGGAGCGGCTCGGCCGCACCGTGCTCACCGGGCTCCAGGCCTCGTCCCGGTCGGGACTCGTGCGGACCGAACTGCGGGGTGCGCGGACCCTGTTGACCGGGCGGGCGGTGACGGTCGTCGACGGGGAGTTGCTCGCCCAGGGCGCAACCTGACTTCCCTGTGCGGGAGTTACGCCGTGGGCAGCCAGCCCACCTTCCCCGCGAGCAGCGCGTAGCCGACGAACGCCCCGATGTCGAGCAGGGAATGCGCCACGACCAGGGGGCCCACTCGGCCCCAGCGGCGGTAGAGGTAGACGAAGACCACGCCCATCACCATGTTGCCGACGAAGCCGCCGATGCCCTGGTAGAGGTGGTAGCTACCGCGCAGTACGGAACTGGCCACCAGCGCGGTGCCCGGCGTCCAGCCCAACTGGCCGAGGCGGCGCAGGAGATAGCCCACCACGATCACTTCTTCGAGGATCGCGTTCTGCATCGCGGAGAGGATCAGGACGGGGTACTTCCACCAGACGTCGGGCAGTGCCTCCGGCACCACCGTGAGGTTGGCGCCTAGGCCGCGGGCGGCCAGGTAGAAGGCGATGCCGGTGCTGCCGATCACCGCCGCGATGGCCGCTCCGCGCCCCAGGTCGGGCCAGGGGCGGGTGCGGTCGAAGCCGATCGTGCGCAGGCTCTCGCCCTCCCGCAGGAGGAAGTGCGCGACGAGGGCGACGGGGACGAGTGCCGACGCGATGCCGAACAGCTGCCAGGCGAGATCCAGCCATGGACGGCCGGGCGCGGCCGAGGCGTTGAGGGTGGCCGCCTGGTCCTTGAGGCCGCCCGGTTTCGTGACCGATCCGACAAAGCTGATCAGGGCGGACACTCCACTCGCACCGAGCGAAAGCCCCAGAACGAGCAGTGTCTCGGACCGGAGGATCCGCCGTGTGGGCCGCTCCAGCGGAAAAGTTTCGGCCACCTGCCCTGCCTCCACCTGCACACCTGCCTTCAGTTCGGAAATCCCGCCTCATGCCCATCTTCGTCCCGCTAGGGTCTCGAAAGAACTTACGAAGATCGTGCGCGACAGGCCGTTGGGGGAGACGGAGGCACGAGGTTCAACAGGGAGGGGCACCACCGTCATGGGACGTCACAGCTTGCCCGATCCACAGCGGGCGGGCGGCAGCGACCCCCGCCCTCGGGCCCGGCGCCGCTCGGTGGCCCTCGCCACGGTGCTCGTGCTGACCGTCGCGGGCGGCACCGCGTTCGCGGTGCGGAGCGGGCTCCTCTCCTTCGGTTCCTCCTGCCGCGAGGACGCGGTACGACTGAAACTGGCCGCCTCCCCCGACATGGCGCCCGCCCTGCGCGCGGCGGCCGGGCAGGCGCGCGAGGAGAACATCACGTCCGACGGGCAGTGCCTGAACATCTCGGTGACCGCGCAGGAGTCGTACAAGTTCGCGGACACGCTCACGTCGGGCCGGCACCCGGACGTGCAGGTGTGGGTGCCCGACTCGGAGTTGTGGGTGGACCGGGTCACGTCGGGCGCGGCTTCGGAGGCGACGGAGGTGACGCCCGCGGGCAATGTCGCCTCGACTCCGGTCGGCGTGGCGATGGTCCCGGCCGCCGCGAAGTCGCTGGGGTGGCCGGGGAAGACGTACACCTGGCTGGACCTGGCCGGGGCCACCCTCCAGGACGACTCGCTGCGGCTGGGCGCGGCCGATCCGGCGCGCAGCGCGACCGGGCTGCTCGCGTTGACGCGGCTGAGTACGGCCGCCGCCAAGGTCAAGGGCGGTGCCACGCAGGCGGCGGCGATGATGAAGACGCTGTCGCAGCGGATCTCGGACACCGACGGCCAGGTGCTGGACACGCTGCCGCGCGACTCCTCGGGCACCGAGCAGGGCAATCCGAAGCGCAACCAGGCGCTGGTGCTCAGCGAACAGTCTGCGTTCGCGTACAACGCGTCCGACGGCGGCGCGAGTCTCGACCTGTTCTATCCGAAGGACGGTTCGCCCCGGCTGGACTACCCGTACAACCTGGTGGACCGGGAGCGGCTGACGACCGACCAGAGCCGGGCCGCGATCCGGTTCATGACGTATCTGAGCCGGCCCGCGCAGCAGCGGCTGATGGAGAAGTACGGCTTCCGCACCGATGACGAGGCGGTGCCGGAGGCGGTGGTCGCGAAGGCCGGGGGCAGCAGTCCGCAGCCGTACGCCGTGGCGCCCGCCGAGCCGGCCTCGGACGCGGCGCTCCAGGAGGCGCTGGGGACGTGGACGATCACGGTGCAGAGCGCGCGGATCACCACGGTCGTGGACGCGTCGTCGTCGATGGCGGAGTCGGTGCCGGGGACCGGGCAGTCGCGGATGGACGTCACCAAGGCCTCGCTGCTCCAGGCGCTGGCCACGTTCACGCCCGAGGACGAGATCGGGCTGTGGGAGTTCGCCACGAAGCTCGACGGCGACAAGGACTACCGCGTCCTGGTGCCGACCGAACGGCTCGGCGACCGCGCGGGCGGCGGCACCCAACGCGACCGGCTGTCGGCAGCGTTCGGAGCGCTGAAGCCGGTGCCGAACGGGGCGACGGGGCTCTACGACACCACGCTCGCCGCATACAGGGCGGCCACGTCCTCGTATGCGGAGGGGAAGTTCAACGCGCTGGTGATTCTGACGGACGGTGTCAACCAGGACCCGGGCAGCATCTCGCGCACCGCGCTCCTCAAGCAGTTGCGCCAACTCGCCAGCCCGGAGCGGCCGGTGCCGCTGATCATGATCGCGGTGGGTCCCGAGGCCGACAAGGAGGAGGCCCGGCAGATCGCCGAGGCGACCGGCGGCTCGGGCCACGAGGTGAGCGACCCGGCCCAGATCCAGTCGGTGATCCTCCAGGCCATCGTGGCGGCGGGCGCGGCGGGCGCCGCCGCCGACGCGGGCTGAGGCAGGCGGAGTTCACCCCAGCGGTGCCGGTTCCGGCAGGCCCACCGGCCAGGTGTGGACCGGTTCCCCGAGGTGCATCAACTCGCTGTAGCGGCGGGTGGTGGCGGCCAGGGCGGCTTCCCTGGTGAGGCCCTGTTCGAGGGCGCGGTGGAAGGTCGCGGACTGCCAGGTCGCGCCGTTGGTCCGGCGTCGGCAGCGTTCGTCGATCACGCCCAGGTACAGGTCCCGGTCGGCCGGTTCGACCCCCCACGCGTCGAGACCGGCCTCGGCGAGCGGCAGCAGTTCGTCGCGTACGAGGGCCACCGCGTCGATCTCGGTGGTGCCGCCGAGCCGTCCGCGCCGGGGCCAGTGCAGGCGGGCGTCGATGCCGTGGCGGCACGCGGTGTCGAAGTTGGCGGCGGCGGTCTCGAAGGGCAGCCGGGTCCACACCGGCCGGGTCTCGTCGGCGAGGGCGCGGACGACGCCGTAGTAGAAGGCGGTGTTGGCGATGACGTCGGTGACGGTGGGTCCGGCGGGCAGGACGCGGTTCTCGACGCGCAGGTGCGGGACGCCGTCGGCGATGCCGTAGACCGGGCGGTTCCAGCGGTACACCGTGCCGTTGTGCAGGACGAGTTCGGCGAGGGTGGGGATGCCGCCGGCGTCGAGGACGTCGAGGGGTTCCTCGTCGTCGTGGACGGGGAGCAGCGGCGGGAAGTAGCGCAGGTTCTCCTCGAAGAGGTCGTGGGCGGAGGTGACCCAGCGTTCGCCGAACCACGTGCGGGGGCGGACGCCCTGCGCCTGGAGTTCGGGCGGGCGGGTGTCGGTGGCCTGCTGGAAGAGCGGCGGGCGGGACTCGGGCCACAGCTCGCGGCCGAACAGGAAGGGCGAGTTGGCGCCCACGGCGACCTGGGCGGCGGCGACGGCCTGGGCCGCGTTCCACACGTCGGCGAACCGGTCCGGGGTGACCTGGAGGTGCAGTTGCACGGAGGTGCAGGCGGCTTCGGGCGCGATGGAGCCGGAGGTGCAGGTGAGGTGTTCGACGCCGTCGATGTCGAGCACGAAATCCTCGCCGCGGGCGGCCACGATCTGGTCGTTGAGCAGCGTGTAGCGGTCGACCGCGGAGAGGTTCGAGGAGACCAGGTCGTCCCGGTCGAGCGTGGGCAGAATGCCGATCATCACTATTCCGGCGTCGACCTCGCCCGCTTTCCGGTGGGCATATGCCAGTGACGTACGGATCTCCTCGGCGAGCCGGTCGAATACCCGGCTCTCCAATCGATGTGGGGCAATGTTGACTTCCAGATTGAACATGGCGAGTTCTGTTTGGAAATCTCGGCTCGCGATGCGTTCCAGTACTTGCCCGTTCAGCATTCTGGGCATGCCGTCGGTGCCGACGAGGTTCAGTTCGATCTCCAGCCCCATGAGGTTCTTGGGGCGGTCGAACCGCTTCTCGGCCAGCAGCCGCTCCAGTCCCGTCAGGCACCGCCGCAGCTTGGCGCGGTAGCGCTGGCGGTCGGCGAGCTCGAACGGCCCTGCCACGACCTTCTCCCCCATCGAAGCCGCACCTCCTCGTTCCGGGTAGGAAGGATGATGCCCAGACCTGGCGATCGATAACGTCCCGCGGCGGCCCGGCGCCCGCTACTCTGGTCCGAAGTGACCCGCGGCACATTCACGAGGCATGGCGCGATGCGCGGTTCCGGGCACAATGCGGACCTCGTGAAAAACGCCGACGAGAATTGGCCGACCGCCCGGCCGACATATCCCGAGGTCATCGCTGTTTCCCCGGTTCGGAACCGGGATGATTCCCGCGAATCGCTGGCCGAATAGCCCCTTGTTGTTCATACGGGAAACGGTTAGACGAAACATCGTCTGAACACGTGTCGTATAAACTCCGCGAACAAGGCAGAAGGTTGGCGCCCACGGTCCTGGTCCTGCCGTCGAGGTGACGTGCGGCAGGCCCTGCCCATGTCCACAGCACCCCCGGCCCCCGCCTCTCTGACCCCGAGAGCTGACAGCGCCGTCCGCCCCCGTCCCGCCCTCGCGCCACCGTGCCTGTCGAATGAGAGGCGACCCACCATGCCGCTGCATGTCCCCCCGGCTCCCGCGCCCGCCCTGCGCTCCGTTCTCACGGCACTCGGTTCCCCCACCGCGGTCCGCGAGGCCCGAACGCCGTCCCTGCGCGCCGCCCAGGGACCCGCCACACCCGAACTCCCCCTGCCCGTGCACGTATTGGACCGCGTCACGCCGGAGGGGACCGCCGTCACCTCGCTGGCCGGATGGCGGTTCCTGATCCGCTGCGGGGACCGCGCGGTCGCCGCCGCCGAGACGATGCTGACCCCCGACGGCTGGGCGTTCTCGCACTTCTTCGAGGGCCCCTACATCGCCGCGACCGAGCAGGCGTTGCGCCAGGCCGAGACCATGCCGGGCGCCCACCAGGCGCGTCTGCTGTCCGTGCCCGGCCTCTACATGCTGACGCTGTGGCTGCACGGCGACCTCGCCGCGGACGGCGCCGGCGGCCACCCCGCCGCGACCGATCTGCTGGTCCCGCTGGCCCCGGCACCCCCCGGTATCGCGGCCCACCGTCCGCACCGGGTCGCCGAGTTGCTGCCGATGCTGACACATCGGGTGACTCCGGCACCGCTACTCGGCTCACCCGCCTGACTTCTCTCCGCTGTCATCCCCGTGCCCCGCCGCCGAATTCCCGGCGGCGGGGTACGATCGCGTTTCCGATCGTCTTTGTGTTCGTATCGCTCGTACGAGCAGGAAAAAGCTCGTACGAGCCGGGAATTGGGCTGAACCGTCCGCGCGGGTGATGCGTCATCAACCTGTGAGAAGCGGTGCCGCGAAATCCCTGCGGATTGACGCCCGTGGGGCAACACTGGGTTCAGACCAACTCAACACCACGGGGGACGAACATGACCACAACTGAGCGAGAGATCCCACCAATGTGCAAGCACCAGCCGCCGTGTCCCACAGCCGAATCAGCCGACCGGGAATCCGCCCGCCTCACGGCGAGCCATCCGGAACAGGGCTGGAGCCTGCTGTGCAATGGCGTCCTCCTGTTCGAGGACACCGGTGAGCTTCTGCCCGACGGCCAGATCATCGCCCCGCACCGCCAGGTGATGACGGCCGCCTGAGCATTTCGAGAACATGAGGGGCCGGCCGCACACACTTCGGTGCGCACCGGCCCCGACGCGTATCCGGGGCCGGTCACTCCGCGTAGCCGACCGCTATGGATGCGGCGAGCCGCGCTACCGCTGTTCGTAGTCGAACCAGTCGAAGGCCGCCGTGCCCTCGGTGACGTACATGCCGATCACCCGGCCGGTGAAGCCTCCGGCGACCTCGGTGGAGAGATAGCGGCCGTCCAACTCGGCCAGTTCCACGGCGCCTTCGGGGCCCTCGACGGAGAAGGTGAGGGTGTCGGGGCCGCGCGTGCCGGTGTCGGCCGTGCTGATGGCGACGGCGAGGGTGAGCGGACCGGGCGGCACCTGCCGTTCGGCGATCCGCTGCCGTACCGGGCCGATCCGGGCGACCACGCCCGCCACTCCCCCGGCGATCTCGATGTCGTAGTGATGGGCCCCGTCCATGCGGACGGAGAGGCCGGCCCGCCCGGTGCCGGGGTCGACGCGGACCGCCGCCCGGCAGTCCGGGTGCTGCTGCCGCCGCCCGAGGAAGGCGGGGCCGGACCGCGCGTGGAGGGTCAGCCACCCCGGGCGCCCGCTCAACGACCAGCTGTCGTCCGGCCTGGCGCACGGGGAGATCCAGCAGTGGGCGAGCGCCGGCTCGTCGAAGTCGTCGCGGACCGGCGGGAGTTGGACCGGGTGCCAGGCCTCGGGCGCCGGGTGCCGTTCCCGTACCGGGCCGACCTTCGGCCAGCCGTCGGCCCACTCGACCGGGATCAGGAACGTCTCGCGGCCCAGCACGTGGAAGCCGGGGAACCAGCCCCGGGGCCGGGTGCCGAGCAGCACCATCCACCAGGTGCCGTCGGGCGCGGTGACCAGGTCGGCGTGGCCGGTGTTCTGGACCGGGAGGTCGGTGCTGCGGTGGGAGAGGATCGGGTTGGCGGGGGCGGGCTCGTAGGGCCCGCGCGGGGAGCGGGCGCGGGCGATCGAGACGCTGTGGCCGTGTGCGGTGCCGCCCTCGGCCAGCATCAGGTACCACCAGTCGCCGACGCGGTAGAGGTGCGGGGCCTCCGGGTGCTGGAGTCCGGTGCCGGACCAGACGGGGAAGGGACCCTCCAGGACCTTGCCGGTCGCGGGGTCGATGCGGGCGACCTTCACCCCGGCGACCGCGCACCAGCAGGTGCCGTCCTCGTCCCACGCCAGGTCGGGGTCGATGCCCGGGACATCGACGAACACCGGGTCCGACCAGGGGCCTTCGGGCCGTTCGGCGGTGACGATGAAGGTGCCCCTGCCGCCCACGTCGGTGGTGACGAGGTGGAAGCGGCCGTCGTGGTGGCGGAGGGTCGGGGCGTAGATGCCGGCCGAGGCGGGGGTGTCGGCCGGCAGGTCCAACTGGCTCGGCCGGTCCAGGACGTTGCCGATCTGGCGCCAGTGCACCAGGTCCCGGCTGTGGAAGAGCGGGACGCCGGGGAAGTACTCGAAGCTGGAGCACGCGAGGTAGTAGTCCTCGCCGACCCGGCAGACGCTGGGGTCCGGGTGGAAGCCGCCGATGACCGGGTTGTCGTAGGTCCGCATGGGTGTCCGCCCCTCCGTCCGGCCCGGCGAAAGTTTCGGGCCGCTCCGCGAATCTTACGGAGCGGGACTGTAGGTGGATCCTTGTGCGGGGGCAAGGTCGGGCGCGGGGGCGCGGCGCAGGCTGAGGACCATCGTGAGGCCGCCGCCGGGGGTGTCCTCGGCGCCGAGTGTGCCGCCGAGGGCCTCGGTGAAGCCGCGGGCCACCGCGAGGCCGAGGCCGACTCCGGCGCCGCGCGGGGCGTCGCCGTAGCGCTGGAAGGGCTCGAAGATGCGGTTCTTCGCCTCGTCGGGGACGCCCGGGCCGCGGTCGACCACCCTGATCTCGACGCGGTCGGCGATGGCACTCGCCTTGACCAGGACGGGAGTTGAGCCCGGGCTGTACTTGACCGCGTTCTCGACCAGGTTGGCCACCGCGCGTTCGAGGAGCCCGGGGTCGACGGCGACCATGGGCAGTGTCTCCGGGATGTCGAGTTCGACGGTGTCCTCGGGGACTCCGCCCAGTGCCATCGGGACGACCTCGTCGAGGTCCACCTCGCGGATCGTCGGGGTGACCGTGCCGGTCTGGAGGCGGGACATGTCGAGGAGGTTCCCGACCAGGTTGTCGAGCCGGTCGGCGCCGTCCTCGATGCCCTCCAGCAGCTCGGCCCGGTCCTCCCGCGACCAGTCGACGTCCTCGGAGCGGAGCGAGGTGACGGCCGCCTTGATGCCGGCGAGGGGGGTGCGCAGATCGTGGCTCACGGCCGCCAGCAGGGCCGTGCGGATGCGGTTGCCCTCGGCCAACGCGCGCGCCTGGTCGGCCTCTTCGCGCAACCGTCGACGGTCGAGCACTACGGCGGCCTGCGCGGCGAAGGCGGCCAGCACCCGGCGGTCCTCGGCGGGGAGCACCCGCCCGGACAGCGCGAGGGCCATGTGGTCGCCGACCGGTACGTCGACGTCCGCGTCCTCGGGATTCTGACAGGGGCGCGGGCCGACGCTGCCCGCGCAGGTCCAGGGCTCGACGTCGCTCGCCCGCTCCAGCAGGGCGGCGGACTCCATCCCGAAGGTCTCCCGGACCCGTTCCAGGAGCGCCTCCAGGCTGGTCTCGCCGCGCAGCACATTGCCCGCGAGAAAGGAGAGGATCTCCGACTCGGCGCGCAGCCGGGCCGCTTGATGGGTGCGCCGGGCCGCGAGGTCGACCACCGACGCGACGGACACCGCCACCGACACGAAGATCGCGATGGCGACGATGTTCTTCGGGTCGGCGATGGTGAAGGTGTGCACGGGTGGGGTGAAGTACCAGTTCAGCAGCAGTGATCCGACCGCCGCCGAGGCCAGCGCGGGCAGGAGTCCGCCGAGCAGGGCCGCCGCCACGGTGAGCGACAGATACAGCAACATGTCGTTGGCCAGGCCCACTTCGGGCGCGACTCCGCTCAGCAGCCAGGTCAGCAGCAGCGGGCCGCCGATACCGGCCAGCCAGCCGCCGACGATCCGGGCCCGGCCCAGCCGCGCACCCCGGTTCACCGGCAGTCCGCGTCCCTTGCCCGCCTCGTCGTGGGTGATGAGGTGGACGTCGAGATCGGGTCCCGAGTCCCGGGCGACCGTCGCGCCGACGCCGGGTCCGAAGACGTACTGCCAGCCCTTGCGGCGGGAGACGCCGAGGACTATCTGGGTGGCGTTGACCCCGCGCGCGAACTCCAGCAGGGCCACCGGGATGTCCTCGCCGACGACCTGGTGGAAGGTGCCGCCCAAGTCCTCGACGAGCGTGCGCTGTTGGGCCAGTTCCTTCGGGGAGGCGGAGGTCAGGCCGTCGCTGCGGGAGATGTAGAGCGCGAGCACCTCGCCGCCCGCGCCCTTCTCGGCGAGCCGGGCGGCCCGGCGGATCAGCGTGCGCCCTTCCGGCCCGCCGGTGAGGCCTACGACGATCCGCTCCCGTGAGCCCCAGATCGCCGAGACGCGGTGTTCGCTGCGGTACTCCTGGAGGTAGGCGTCGACCCGGTCGGCGAGCCAGAGGAGCGCCAACTCCCGCAGGGCGGTGAGGTTTCCGGGCCGGAAGTAGTTCGACAGGGCCGCGTCGACCTTGTCCGGTTGGTAGATGTTGCCGTGTGCCATGCGGCGGCGCAGCGCGGGTGGTGACATGTCGACGAGTTCGATCTGGTCGGCGCGGCGGACGACTTCGTCCGGGACGGTCTCCTGCTGCCGGACGCCGGTGATGGACTCGACGATGTCGCCCAGGGATTCCAGGTGCTGGATGTTGACGGTCGCGACGACGTCGATGCCGGCGGCGAGGAGTTCCTCGATGTCCTGCCAGCGCTTGGTGTTGCGGGAGCCGGGGATGTTGGTGTGCGGGAGCTCGTCGACGAGGGCCACCTCGGGGTGGCGGGCGAGCACCGCGTCGACGTCCATCTCGCTGAACGTCGTTCCCCGGTAGGCGAGTTCGCGGCGCGGGATCTCTTCCAGGCCGTGCAGCATCACCTCGGTGCGCGGCCGGCCGTGGTGCTCGACGAAGGCGACCACGCAGTCGGTGCCCCGCTCGGTCCGGCGGTGGGCCTCGGACAGCATCGCGTACGTCTTGCCGACGCCCGGTGCCGCGCCGAGGTAGATCCGGAGCTTGCCGCGTCCCATGTCATCCTTCGAAGCGGTAGCCCATGCCGGGCTCGGTGATCAGATAGCGGGGGCTCGACGGGTCCCCCTCCAACTTCCTTCTCAACTGGGCCATGTAGACCCGGAGGTAGTTGGTCTTGTTGCTCTGGGACACCCCCCACACCTCCTGGAGCAGGTACTTCTGCGTGACGAGGCGGCCCGGGTTGGTGATCAGGATCTCCAGCAGATGCCACTCGGTGGGGGTGAGGCGGATGTCGTGTCCGGCGCGGGTGACCTTCTTGGCGAGCAGGTCGATGGTGAAGTCGTCGGTGGTGACCAGGGTGGTGGCCGGGGCGAGCGGTGCGTCCTCCACGCGGCGGACGGCGGCCCGCAGCCGGGCCAGGAGTTCGTCCATGCTGAACGGCTTGGTGATGTAGTCGTCGGCGCCCGCGTCGAGGGCGGCGACCTTCTCGGCGGAGCCCTGGCGGGCCGAGAGCACCAGGATCGGGACGCGGGTCCAGCCGCGCAGCGACCTGATGACGTCGACGCCGTCCATGTCGGGCAGTCCGAGGTCGAGCATCACGACGTCCGGCTGCCGTACGGCGGCCAGCCGCAGCGCGGTGGCACCGTCCGGGGCCGCGTCCACCCCGTACTGGCGGGCCTGCATGTTGATCACGAGGGCCCGTACCAGCTGCGGGTCGTCCTCCACCACCAGCACCCTTGTCATGGGGGTGTGCCTTTCCTGTGGTCCCTGGTACGGCGCCGGGAGTCGGCGGCACCGGGATCCGCCCCGGGCCGCCGGCTCCCCTGCCGGTCGCGTAACGCCATCAGCTCTTCGTCACAAGGGACTTGAGCGCGATGTTGAGTTCCAGCACGTTCACCGTGGGCTCGCCGATGAAGCCGAGGGTGCGGCCGTCGGTGTGCTGCTCGACCAGCTTCTCCACCCGGGCCACGGAGAGGTGGTTGCGCTCGGCGACCCGGTGGACCTGGAGTCGGGCGTAGGCCGGGGAGATGTCCGGGTCGAGGCCGGAGCCGGAGGAGGTGACGGCGTCGGCCGGGACCTGGGAGGGCCTGACCTTGTAGTCGGCCGTCGAGTTGTTCTTGACGACCGCCGCCTTGGCGTCCTCCACCTGCTTGACGAGCACCTTGCTGTCGGCGGCGAGGTTGGTGGCACCGGAGAGGATCAGCTTGTACTGGGTGTTGACCGAGTTGGTGCCCAGGCCGTTCGCGGGCCGCCCCTGGAAGTAGTCGAGGCTGTAGCCCTGTTGGCCGATGAGCGAGGACCCGACGACCTTGCCGTCCGCCTTGATCTCCGAGCCGTTCGCCTTGTTGTTGAACACGGCCTGGGCCACACCGGTGACCACCAGCGGGTAGATGACGCCCGTGACCAGGGTCAGCACGAGGAGGGCACGCAGGGCCGCCCAGAGCAACCGGGCGCTGTTCGTAACGGAGTTGTTCATGTCGGATCAGCCGATCCCGGGGATGAGGGAGATGAGGAGGTCGATGAGTTTGATGCCGACGAAGGGCGCGATCAGCCCGCCGACGCCGTAGATCGTGAGGTTGCGGCGGAGCATCTTGTCGGCGCTGACCGGCCGGTACTGCACGCCCCGCAGGGAGAGCGGGACCAGCGCGATGATGACCAGCGCGTTGAAGATGACCGCGGAGAGGATCGCGGAGTCGGGCGAGGCCAGGTGCATGATGTTGAGCTTGTCCAGGCCCGGGTAGACGGCCGCGAACAGCGCCGGGATGATCGCGAAGTACTTCGCGACGTCGTTGGCGATCGAGAACGTCGTCAACGCGCCCCGGGTGATGAGGAGTTGCTTGCCGATCTCGACGATCTCGATGAGCTTGGTCGGGTTCGAGTCGAGGTCGACCATGTTGCCGGCCTCCTTCGCGGCCGACGTGCCCGTGTTCATCGCGACGCCGACGTCCGCCTGCGCGAGGGCCGGCGCGTCGTTGGTGCCGTCACCGGTCATCGCGACCAGCTTGCCGCCGGCCTGCTCCCGCTTGATGAGCGCCATCTTGTCCTCGGGAGTGGCCTCCGCGAGGAAGTCGTCGACGCCCGCCTCGTCGGCGATGGCCTTCGCCGTCAGCGGGTTGTCGCCCGTGATCATGACGGTCTTGATGCCCATCCGGCGCAGTTCGTCGAACCGCTCGCGCATCCCGGCCTTGACGACGTCCTTGAGGTGGATGACGCCCAACACCCGTGCGCCGTCGAGGTCTTCGACCGCGACGAGCAGCGGGGTGCCGCCCGCCGCGGAGATCCGGTCGGTGAGCGCGCCGGCGTCCTCGGACACCTCGCCGCCCCGCTCCCGGACCCAGGCGATCACCGAACCGGCCGCGCCCTTGCGGATCTTGCGCCCGTCGACGTCCACACCCGACATCCGGGTCTGGGCGGTGAAGGCGATCCACTCGGCGTGCGCCAACTCGCCCTGGTGGCGCTCGCGCAGGTCGTACTTCTCCTTCGCCAGGACGACGACGGAACGGCCCTCGGGCGTCTCGTCGGCGAGCGAGGAGAGCTGGGCGGCGTCGGCGAGCTGGGCCGCGGTGGTGCCGCTCACCGGTACGAACTCGGAGGCCTGGCGGTTGCCGAGGGTGATGGTGCCGGTCTTGTCGAGGAGGAGGGTCGAGACGTCGCCGGCGGCCTCGACCGCCCGGCCGGACATGGCCAGGACGTTGCGCTGGACGAGCCGGTCCATGCCCGCGATGCCGATCGCGGAGAGCAGCGCGCCGATCGTGGTCGGGATCAGACAGACCAGGAGGGCGACCAGCACGATCATCGTGAGGTGGGTGCCCGCGTAGTCCGCGAACGGAGGCAGCGTGGCGCAGGCCAGCAGGAAGACGATGGTGAGGGACGCCAGCAGGATGTTGAGGGCGATCTCGTTGGGTGTCTTCTGCCGGGCGGCGCCCTCGACCAGGGCGATCATCCGGTCGATGAAGGTCTCGCCGGGCTTTGTCGTGATCTTGATGACGATGCGGTCGGAGAGGACCTTCGTGCCGCCGGTGACGGCCGAGCGGTCGCCGCCGGACTCGCGGATGACGGGCGCGGACTCACCGGTGATCGCCGACTCGTCGACGGATGCGACGCCCTCGACGACGTCCCCGTCGCCGGGGATGATGTCGCCCGCCTCACAGACGACCAGATCACCGATCTTCAGGTCGGTGCCGGGGACCTGCTCCTCTCGATCGCCCACGAACCGCCGGGCCACCGTGTCGGTCTTGGCCTTGCGCAGGGTGTCGGCCTGCGCCTTGCCGCGGCCCTCGGCGACGGCCTCCGCGAGGTTGGCGAAGATCACGGTCAGCCAGAGCCAGGCGCTGATGGTCCAGCCGAACCAGTCGCCCGGGTCCTTGAAGGAGAAGACCGTGGTCAGCACGGACCCGATCCACACCACGAACATGACGGGCGACTTGACCATGATCCGCGGGTCGAGCTTGCGGCACGCGTCGGGCAGCGACCTGATCAGCTGCTTCGGGTCGAACAGGCCCGCGCCGACCCGGCTTTCGGAGGGCTTGTGCCCGGTCGGCAGATCGCTGTGCGGCGCCCTGGTCGGAGTGGCTGTGGACATCGCGTCCTCTTGGTTCTCTGTGTTACCGGTACGGGTGCTCATGACGCCAGCCCCTCGGCCAGCGGCCCCAGCGCCAGGGCCGGGAAGTAGGTCAGACCGGTGATGATCAGGATCGCGCCCACCAACAGGCCCACGAAGAGCGGCTTGTGGGTGCGGAGGGTGCCCACGGTCTCCGGGACGGGCCGCTGCTCGGCGAGCGAGCCGGCCAGTGCCAGCACGAACACCATCGGCAGGAAGCGGCCGAGCAGCATCGCGAGCCCGGTCATGGTGTTGAACCAGTCGGTGTTCGCGTTCAGCCCGGCGAAGGCCGAACCGTTGTTGTTCGCGGCGGAGGTGAAGGCGTACAGCACCTCGGAGAAGCCGTGCGCGCCGGAGTTGAGCATGGAGTGCGGCGGGGTCGGCAGTGCCATCGAGGCGGCGGCGAAGATCAGCACCAGGGCCGGGGTGATCAGGATGTAGCAGGCCGCGAGCTTCATCTCGCGGGTGCCGATCTTCTTGCCGAGGTACTCGGGTGTACGGCCGACCATGAGCCCCGCGATGAACACCGCGATGACCGCCATGATCAGCATGCCGTAGAGGCCGGAGCCGGTGCCACCGGGGGCGATCTCGCCCAACTGCATGCCCAGCATGGTGATTCCGCCGCCGAGACCGGTGAACGATGAGTGGAAGGAGTCCACCGCGCCCGTCGAGGTCAGGGTGGTCGACACCGCGAAGATCGAGGAGGCGCCGACACCGATGCGCTGTTCCTTGCCCTCCATCGCGCCGCCGGCGATCTGGAGCGCCGAGCCGTGGTGGGCGAACTCGGTCCACATCATCAGGGCGACGAAGCCGACCCAGATGGTGGCCATGGTGGCGAGGATCGCGTAGCCCTGCCTGATCGAGCCGACCAGCACGCCGAAGGTGCGCGTGAGCGCGAACGGGATGACCAGCAGCAGGAAGATCTCGAAGAGGTTGGTGAACGGGGTCGGGTTCTCGAAGGGGTGGGCGGAGTTGGCGTTGAAGTAGCCGCCGCCGTTGGTGCCGAGTTCCTTGATGGCCTCCTGGGAGGCGACCGCGCCGCCGTTCCACTGCTGGTGACCGCCCATGAACTGGCCGACCTCGTGGATGCCGGAGAAGTTCTGAATGGCGCCGCACGCGACCAGCACGATCGCGGCCACGACGGACAAGGGCACCAGGATGCGGATCGTGCCGCGCACCATGTCGGCCCAGAAGTTGCCGAGTTCACCGGTGCGGGAGCGCGCGAAGCCCCGTACGAGAGCCACCGCCACGGCGATGCCGACGGCCGCGGAGACGAAGTTCTGCACGGCGAGACCGGCGGTCTGCACGACGTGCCCCATGGTCTGCTCGCCGTAGTACGACTGCCAGTTGGTGTTCGTCACGAACGACACGGCCGTGTTGAACGACTGCGCCGGATCGACCGAGGAGAAGCCCAACGAGCCCGGCAGGATGCCCTGAAGGCGCTGGAGCAGATACAGGAAGAAGACCCCGACCGCCGAGAAGGCGAGCACTCCGCGCAGATACGCGGGCCAGCGCATCTCGGTGTTCGGGTCGGCGCCGATGCCCTTGTAGATCCACTTCTCGACCCGCCAGTGCCGGTCGGAGGAGTAGACCTTGGCCATGTAGTTGCCGAGGGGGACGTAGACGAGCGCCAGTGCCGCTATGAGCGCGATCAGCTGGAGCACACCGGAAAGGACGGGACCCATCGCTGCTCAGAACCTCTCCGGAAAGATCAGGGCGAGGACGAGATAGCCCAGCAGAGCGACGGCCACGACGAGGCCGACGATGTTCTCGGCGGTCACAGCTTCGTCACCCCCTTGGCGACGAGGGCCACCAGCGCGAAGACCGCGACCGTGGTGACGACGAAGGCCAGATCGGCCATCGTGAGCTCCTGGAATGAGGTGCGGATGGAACGGACGTTTAGAGGTAACCGCGCTCCCGCCCGAATCCGGCCGCCGTTGACGGGTCCCATACGGCGGCACCCACGCCTTTGACGGGACTCTTACGGCGGCACCGGCCCTCGGCCGGTGCCGCCCCGCGCGTCAGAGCAGCCGGAACCTCAGCCGGCAGATCACCGCGTCCGTGTCGCGCCGTACGGCGTGGGCGACGACGGCGCCGCGCTGGTTCTGGAGCAGGCGTTGCCACAGGCGGACCGGCTCGACCTCGGCGATCAGGACGGTGACCCGGGTGTCCGGTTCGGTGGCCGAGACGTCCCGTACGTAGGCGGCGATCGGGCGGCCCAGGGTGCGGCGTTCGCAGGTGAGGCGGACCAGGGGTACGCCGGGGTTCCACTCGGCCCAGGCGTGTTCCAGGGCGTGGAGGTGGGCGCGGTCCTCGGGGTCGGGGTAGCAGACGGTGACCGCGCGGACCTCGTCGCCGAGGGACGCGGCGGCCGTCAGTGCCTCGGAGGTGAGCCGGGTGAGGGAGGAGACGGGCACGATCACGACGGAGCGGTCGCGGTGCGGCGGCTCGGGGATACGGCCGAGGCCGAGCCGTTCGCCGATGCGCGCGTAGGCGCGGTGGACCGTCTCGAAGGCCACGACCAGGAGGGGCAGGGTGATCACGATCAGCCAGGCGCCCTCCTCGAACTTGCTCGCGGTGACGACGACCGCGGCGACCCCGGTGAGGACCGCGCCGAACCCGTTCAGCAGGGCTTTCCCGCGCCACCCGGTGCCACGCTCGCCGCGCCAGTGCCGGACCATGCCGACCTGGGCGACGGTGAAGCCGACGAACACGCCGATCGCGAAGAGCGGCACGAGGGTGTTGGTGTCGCCGCCGGAGAGGACGAGCAGCGCCGCCGAGACCGCGGCCAGCGCGAGCACGCCGTGGCGGTGCACCTGGCGGTCGGCCTTCAGCGCGAAGACGTGCGGGAGGTAGTTGTCCCGGGCGAGCAGCTTCAGCAGCACGGGCAGCCCGCCGAAGGACGTGTTCGCGGACAGGGCGAGCAGGATCATCGTCGCGAACTGGATGACGTAGAAAGCCCAGTTGTGGCCGAGGGAGGCGTCCGCGAGCTGGGCGAGGACGGTGACGCCCTGGACCGGCTGGAGGTGGAAGCGGGAGATCAGCACCGACAGCCCGATCAGCATCGCGCCGAGCACCGCGCCGAGGGCGACCTCCGCGCGCTGGGCCCGCTTGACGCGGTTCGCGCGGAAGGAGGGCACCGCGTTGGCGATGGCCTCGACGCCGGTGAGGGCGCTGCACCCGGAGGCGAACGCCTTCAGCAACAGCAGGGTGCCGACGCTCGTCGCGTTGTCCGCGAGCGCGGAGGGGTGACCGTCGGCGGTCGCGGTGCTGACCGGCGCGGACCGGAACAGGCCGACCGCGATGAGCGCGAAGACGGACCCGACGAACACGAGCGTCGGCACGACGAAGGCGCGCGCCGACTCGACGATCCCGCGCAGGTTCACGGCCGTGACCAGCACGAGCACCACGAGGCACAGTCCCAGCCGGTCGTCGTACAGGCGTGGGAAGGCCGAGGTCAGGGCGGCGACTCCGGCGGTGACGGCGACGGCGACGTTCAGGACGTAGTCCAGCACCAGGGAGGCGGCGGCCACCAGGCTGGTCCGGGCGCCCAGATGGGTCCGCGCGACGGCGTAGGAGCCGCCGCCGTCCGGGAAGGCCGCGATGACCTGCCGGTAGGAGGCGACGAGGACCGCCAGCAGGGCGGCGATGGCGAGCGTCACCGGCAGGGTGAAGCCGAGTCCGTGCGCCCCGGCGGCGGCCAGGACGAGGACGATCGCCTCGGGGCCGTACGCCACGGACGCCATGGCGTCCAGGGAGAGGGCGGCGAACCCGGCGAGGGCGGTCAGCCGGTGGCGCTCGCCGGTATCCGGGGGCTCCTCGTCGGCGGGCGTCTCGCCGGGCTGGACAGCAAGAACGGTCATGCTGGTGGCTCCTTCGCGTACGGTCGCGCGGTGACGGGAACGCGCGCGTGCGCTCAAGGTTCTGTCCCACCACCACTGGTTCCTCCTTCTCCTTGCGGCTTCTTCGCGCCGAACACGCGTTCCTTGACACGAATTTGACGAGGGTGTGACCGGGGCGACCGCGTTCGCCCGGGTGCGGGAGGTCGGGGCGGGTTAGGTTGGGCGCGGTGTGCCGGGAAGTCTGGTCGGCGGGGAGTCCGCATGGGCTCGTCCGGGACCACGAGGGGACGGCATGCGCGGCGTCGGTACGGTTCTCGCTCTCGTGGTACTCGCCACGCTGGTCGCGACGTTCGCCCGCCGGTGGCGGCTGCCAGCCCCCTCGCTCCTGGTCGTCGCCGGTCTGGCCGTGGCCCTGCTGCCGGGCACCCCGGCGATCGGGATCAGCCCGGACGTGATCGGGCTGGTGGTGCTGCCGCCGCTGCTCCACGCCAGTGCCGAGGACGTGTCGTGGCGCGAGCTGAAGGCCGTGTGGCAGCCGGTCGGCATCCTCGCGATCGGCCTGGTCGTCGCCTCCGCGGCGGCGGTGGGCTGGGTGGCGTCCGCGGTGACCCCGCTGTCCTGGCGGATGGCGTTCGTGCTCGGCGCGGTGCTGGCGAGCACCGACCCGGTCGCCGTCACCGCGCTGGGCCGGCGGCTCGCGCTGCCGCCCCGGGTCCAGATGCTCGTGCAGGCGGAGTCCCTCTTCAACGACGCGACCTCGCTGGTCCTGTTCCGGGTCGCGGTGAGTGTCGCGGTGGCCTCGGCGGCGGTCGGCTGGGGGGCCGCGGGCGGTGAGTTCGTGGTGCTCGCGGGCGGCGGCACGGTCATCGGCGCGGCCGTCGCGCACGCCGTGACCCTGATCCGGCGACGCACCGAGGACCCGGTCCTGGAGACGGTCATCGCCCTGGTCACGCCGTACGCGGCCTACCTGCTGGCGGAGGGCGCGCACACCTCCGGTGTGACCTCGGTGGTGGTGGCGGGCGTCGTGCTGGGCGGTCGCGGCGACCGGCTCACCGACGCCCGCATACGGCTCCAACTGCACGCCGTCTACGGCACGTTGGTGTTCCTGCTGGAGAGCGTGGTGTTCGCGCTGATCGGACTGGCGCTGCCCACGCAGGTGCGGGCGCTGTCCGACGGCGACCGGGCCTGGCCGCTGTACGCGCTCGCGGTGGCGGGCACCCTGATCGCCGTACGGCTGCTGTGGCTGGCGCCGTTGTCGGCGGTGGTGCAGCGCAAGGGCGGGACTCAGCGGGTGAACTGGCGGGTGCCGATGGTGCTGACCTGGGCGGGCACCCGGGGTGTCCTGCCGCTGGCGGCGGCCCTGTCGATCCCGGAGGTGACCAGGAGCGGCGCCGCGCTGACCGACCGCGCGCTGGTCCTGGTCCTCACCACCTCGGTCGTGGTCGTCACCCTCGTCGTGCAGGGCTTCACCCTCGCGCCCGTGGTCCGCCGCTCCGGCATCGCGCTGGAACCGGATCACACGGAACGCGAAGAGGCGTCCGCCCGCTGCAAGTTGGCCGACGCGGGCATCCGACGCCTCGACGAACTCGCCGAGTTGGAGGCCGTGCCGGACGTCGTCCTGGACCGGCTGCGCCGCGGCCTCAACGCCCGCCTCGACGACGCCCGCGACCGCCTCGCCGAGCCCAACGGCCAAGCGGCGCACGCCGAATCGGCCGACCTGGTCTACCGCCAGCTGCGCCGCGACCTGATCGCCGTGGAGGCGGTGGAACTCCGGCGGCTCTACGACGACCACGCCATCAGCGACACGACGCGCAGGCGTCTTCAGCGGTCGCTGGACCTGGAGGAGGCGAGGTTGGCGGACGTGTGAGGCGGTGGACGGCACGGGAGCGGGTCACGGCGGGCCGGGTCCGGGTGGCCGCTCGCTCCGGCATCCGCGTCCGGCCCGTCGTCACGCTCGGTGTCCACCTTCCGTCCACCGTCCCGTACGGCCCTCCCCACACCCCCCATACAGCCCAACGCGCCCCGAACCACCCCCGGCCACCCCTTCCTGACGCGCTGCTTCCGCCCGCCCGGCCAGTCTTAACGGAAGATTGACGCCCAGGGGCCCCGACATCCATGGGCCCACGCGTCACTCTCCGCTTACGCTGGTGCCGCCGTCCGCGTGATGGCCAGAAACCGCACGCTGACCCGCACCCCAGGAGCACGCCCATGGTCACGACCGAACACCCTCCCAGTCGCCTGCGCGCCTGGATGCTGGAAGGCCTGGCCGACATGGGCAAGGGCGGCGGCCGGCAGGTGCCGCAGTCCGCGCCGGAACCCGAACAGCAGGCGCACCAGGGCCAGCGCTGGTGGCGGGTGATGTGCCTGACCGGTGTCGACTACTTCTCCACCCTCGGCTACCAGCCCGGCATCGCCGCCCTGGCGGCCGGGCTGCTCTCGCCGGTCGCCACGATCGTGCTGGTGATCGTGACCCTGGCGGGCGCGCTGCCCGTGTACCGGCGGGTGGCGGAGGAGAGCCCGCACGGCGAGGGTTCGATCGCGATGCTGGAGCGGCTGCTGTCGTTCTGGAAGGGCAAGCTGTTCGTGCTGACCCTGCTCGGGTTCGCGGCGACGGACTTCCTGATCACCATCACCCTGTCGGCGGCGGACGCCTCCACCCACCTCGTGGAGAACCCGCATCTCACCAGCGTGCTGCACGACAAGCAGATGCTGATCACGCTCATCCTGGTCGCCCTGCTCGGCGCGGTGTTCCTCAAGGGCTTCATGGAGGCGATCGGTGTCGCGCTCTACCTGGTGGCGATCTACCTGAGCCTCAACGTGGTGGTCGTGGTCGTCGGCATGTGGCACGTGCTCACCGAGGCCCATGTGGTCACCGACTGGACCAGCGCCCTCACCACCGAGCACGGCAACGTCTTCGCCATGGTCGGGGTGTCCCTGCTGGTCTTCCCCAAGCTGGCCCTCGGCCTCTCCGGCTTCGAGACCGGCGTGGCCGTCATGCCGCACGTCGAGGGCGACCCGGACGACACCCACGAGCATCCCAAGGGCCGTATCCGGGACACCAAGAAGCTGCTGACGACGGCCGCGCTGATCATGAGCGTGTTCCTGATCGCGACCAGCTTCATCACCACCGTGCTGATCCCGGAGAAGGAGTTCAAGACGGGCGGCCAGGCCAACGGCCGCGCGCTCGCCTATCTCGCGCACGAGTACCTGGGCAACGCCTTCGGCACGGTCTACGACCTCTCGACCATCGCCATCCTGTGGTTCGCCGGTGCCTCCGCGATGGCCGGCCTGCTCAACCTGATGCCGCGCTATCTGCCCCGCTACGGCATGGCCCCGCACTGGGCGCGCGCGGTCCGCCCGATGGTGATCGTCTTCACGCTGATCGCGTTCCTGGTCACCTGGATCTTCGACGCGAGCGTCGACGCCCAGGGCGGCGCCTACGCCACCGGCGTGCTGGTCCTGATGTCCTCGGCCGCCATCGCGGTGACCATCTCCGCCCGCCGCGCCCGCCAGCGCAACTGGACCATCGCCTTCGGGGTCGTCTCGGCGGTCCTCCTCTACGTCACCGTCGTGAACGTCATCGAGCGCCCGGACGGTGTGAAGATCGGCGCCTGCTTCATCGCCGGCATCATCCTGGTCTCGCTGCTGTCCCGGCTGGCCCGCGCGTTCGAACTGCGCGTCACGAGTGTGCAGTTGGACCCGATGGCGGAACGGTTCATCCGGGACATGGCCAGCCGGAAGATCCGCTTCGTCGCCAACGAGCCCGACCGCCGCGACAAGGCCGAGTACCGGGAGAAGATCGAGCAGATCCGCGCCGACAACGACATCCCCGGCGAGGACTTCGTGTTCGTGGAGGTGACGGTCCTCGACGCCTCCGAGTTCGAGGCGGGCCTGACCGTGCGCGGCGAGGTGCTGCACGACCGCTACCGGGTGCTGACCCTGGAGTCCTCGTCCATCCCGAACGCCCTGGCCGCGCTGCTGCTCCACGTGCGCGACACGACGGGCCGCCTCCCCCACATCTACTTCGAATGGACCGAGGGCAACCCCTTCGCCAACTTCCTGCGCTTCTTCCTCTTCGGCCAGGGCGAGGTGGCCCCCGTCACCCGGGAGGTGCTGCGCGAGGCGGAACCGAACCGGGAGATGCGCCCGCGGGTGCACACCGGCTGAGCCGGACGGGCGGGAGCGTAAGAGACACGACAAAATCCGGCCGCACAGTGTAAGAGGCCCGTCAGCGGGCCGCACGGCGAGGGCGGGGCGGCCTACCGTCGGCCTCATGCGGCACAGCACCCCACCACCGGACCCGACCGGCGACCGCCACTGGCGCGGCGACGCCCGGCTGGCGGTGGGCTGCGCGCTCGGCTTCCTCGGGATGACCCTGCTGGTCGACTGGAACGCCGGGACCCTGACCCTGACCCGCGGGCTGCTGTGGTTCGCCCTGTCGGCCGCGCTCTGCGCCGTACTCCTCCCGCACCGCGTCACCGCGGGCCCCGGCTGGCTCACCGTGGACAGCCCGCTGCTGCGCCGCACGGTGCACACGGACGCGTTGACGGTCGTACGGCAGTACGGCGACGTCTCCGTGCGGCTGGTGCTGCGGGACACCTACGGACAGTGGCTGGAACTGGACCCCCGGGTCCTGGTCGCCAACCCCCTCCTCTGGCACGAACTGGACACGGGCATACGGCACTCGATGGAGCGCGGGACGCTGCGTCAGGGAACCGATGTCCGGCGGCGTCTGGGCCACCTGGTCGACGACGAGGGTGCCCGGTCGGTGCTCAGGGCGTCGGGGATTTCCTGACCCCGCGCCGGGTCCGGCGGACCAGGACCTTCCCGAACCCCAACTGCCCGACGATCTCCACCCGCAGCCGGACCGGAGCCCCCGCGTCCGCCGGCCCGCGCGTCTTGACCTTGCCGTAGTTGAGGACCAGGTCGTCGGTGTTCACCACGACTCCCGGCGGGAGCAGCAGTCGTAGCGCACCGAGGTGCATGTCCAGGTCGACGCGGAGCGTGGCCTGGGTGATCACCGCCTGGGTGAGGTCGAGGGTCACATCGCCCAGGCGGGACCGGATCTCCAGCCGGCGCGGCACGACCCAGCCGTCCCCGCGCCGGGTCGAGCCGCCGTTCTGCTCGATGCGGGCGACGTCCTTCACCTCGGCCGGGGTCGCGCCCGCGGCCACCGGCAGGTCCGCCGTCAGTACCGCCAGCTCCCCCAGCGTGCGGGCGGACAGGGCGGCCCCGACCCGCTCGTCCAGCTCCTCGGCGGTCAGCCGCCCGTCGCCGGCCGCACCGGTCAGCACGTCGACGACCCGGTCCCGGTCCGCATGCGAGGCCCGCAACCCGGTCGTGCCCATCAGCTCACCCGACATACCCTCACCCCGATCGACACACTGACGCTATATCGCGTTATACCCCAGGGTCGACCCCTCGTCCACCGACTTCCGTTTCTGCCCCTAGGGTGGCGCGTATGCAGTCCTACACAATCGGCCAGGCGGCGCGGCTGCTCGGCGTGAGTCCGGACACCGCGCGGCGGTGGGCGGACGCGGGCCGGGTGACGACCCATCGCGACGAGGGCGGCCGGCGGCTCATCGACGGTGTCGATCTGGCAGCGTTCTCGGTCGAGTTGGCGAAGTCGGGCATGGTCGAGGAGGGCACGTCCTACACCTCGGTGCGCAACGCGTTCCCCGGTATCGTCACCGCGATCAAGCTCGGTGACGTCGCCGCCCAGGTCGAGATCCAGGCCGGCCCGCACCGGCTGGTCTCACTGCTGACCCGGGAGGCCGTCGAGGAACTCGGCCTGGAGGTCGGCATGGAGGCCACCGCGCGCGTGAAGTCGACGAACGTGCACATCGACCGCGTGTGAGACGTGCGGCGGCCCCGGCCGTCGTCCGGGGACGCGGGTCCCGGACGTCACCGTGTCACTTGGTGACCGAGTAGGAGTGCGCACCGGTCCCGGCCAGCGCGCCCCCGTCCACGATCAGGTACTCGTCCCGGATCGGCCGCCCCGCGAAGAACGCCTCCAGGATCTCCCGGGTACCGGCCGCGTACCGGGCCTGCGCCGACAGCGAGGAACCGGAGATGTGCGGAGTCATCCCGTGGTGCGGCATGGTGCGCCACGGGTGGTCCGCCGGAGCGGGCTGCGGGAACCACACGTCACCGGCGTACCCCGCCAACTGCCCGCTGCGCAGCGCCCGTTCGACCGCGTCCCGGTCGACGATCTTCGCCCGCGCGGTGTTGATGAGATACGCGCCGCGCTTCATCTGCGCGAGCAGCTTGTCGCCGAACAGCCCCTCGGTCTCGGGGTGCAGGGGTGCGTTGATGGTGACGACGTCGCAGTGCGGCACCATGGCCTCGGCGCTGTCGTGCCAGGTCAGCCCCAACTCCCGCTCGACGTCCTCGGACAGCCGGTACCGGTCGGTGTAGTGCAGTTTCACGTCGAAGGGCGCGAGCCGCCGCAGCACGGCGAGTCCGATCCGCCCGGCGGCGACCGTCCCGACGTGCATGCCTTCGAGGTCGTACGAACGGGCCACGCAGTCCGCGATGTTCCACCCGCCGTCCAGCACGACCTGGTGGGACGGCAGGTAGTTGCGCACGAGGGACAGCGTCATCATCACGACGTGCTCGGCGACGCTGATGCTGTTGCAGTACGTCACCTCGGCGACCGTCACGCCGTGCGCGATGGCCGCGTCGAGGTCGACGTGGTCGGAGCCGATGCCGGCGGTGACGGCGAGCTTGAGGTTCTTCGCGGCGGCGATCCGCTCGGGGGTGAGGTAGGCGGGCCAGAACGGCTGCGAGATCACGATGTCGGCGTCGGCCAGTTCGCGGTCGAAGACCGAGCCCTCGCCGTCCTTGTCGGAGGTGACGACGAGCGTGTGCCCGGCGGCCTCCAGGTAGGCGCGCAGGCCGAGTTCGCCGGAGACGCTGCCGAGGAGGTGGCCGGGGGTGAAGTCGACGGCCTCGGGGGTGGGGGTGGTCTGGCCGCCCGGGTAGTGGTCGATCACGGGCAGGTCGTCGCGGGCGTACGAGGTCGGGTAACCGTCGGTGGGGTCGTCGTACAGGACACAGAGAACCTTGGCCATGTCGCGGCTCCTCAACTCCGTTGTCGGAAGGTGTACTTCACGATCCTCGGAGTGAATCGCCCTGGTCAAAGCGAACGTCGCTATGCCCGGATAGCCCGCGTCTATCAGCGCCCGTCGCCCAGGTAGGCGCGCAGCAGCTCGTCGAGCGCGTCCCGTACGCCCGCCTCCCGCGCCACCTTCAACAGGGCCTCCGCGAGCACCGATCGGGGCTCGGTGCGGGGGACGACGAGTCCGACCCGGGGCCCGTGCGCGGGCCCGTTCAGCGGCACCACCCGCATCCCGTCGGGTACGTCGAACATGCGCAGCCACGCATGGGAGATCACGCTCGACCAACGGCCGCCCGGGAGCAGCGTGTAGAGCCCGGCGACACTGTCCGACTCGATCGCGGGTGCGGCCGTCGCTCCCTCGGCGGCGAAGCACTCGTCGATGATGCGGCGGTTGCGCATCCGGGAGTTGAGGAGGCACAGCGGGAGGGTGGCCGCCTGCGCCCAACTCGCCCTGGACACACCGCCGAGCGGCCCGTCCACGGGGGTCAGGAGGACGTACCGCTCCTCGTACAGCGGGAAGCGGCGGACGTTGCGCAGGGTGTCGTCGTCGAGGTACGTCATCGCCGCGTCGAGCTCGAACTCGGCGAGCCCGTGGGTGATGTCGACGGACGCCAGCGACTCCAGGGCGACCCGGGCCCTGGGGTGCCGTTCGCAGAACGGGGTGGTGAGGAGGGAGGCGGCGGGCAGCGCGGTCGGCACCACGCCCAGCCGCAGGGTGCCGGTGAGGCCGCCGCGCAGGGTGGACAACTCCTGGTGCAGGGCGTCCCGTTCGGCCAGGATGCGGTGCGCCCAGACGAGCACCACCTCGCCTTCGGGGGTCAGTCCCTCGTACCGTCTGCCGCGGCGCACGATCGGCACGTCCAACTCGTGCTCCAGGCGCCGGATCGCGGCCGACAGCGAGGGCTGCGAGACATAGCAGGCCGCCGCGGCGCGCGCGAAGTGCCGCTCACGGGCGAGCGCGACGAGGTACTCCAGCTGACGCAACAGCATCCCTGACCTCCCCTGTGACGGGCAGGTTAGGCGCTGTCCGGCCGGCACAACAGGGCGGCCCACAGATCGAGTCGGTCGTAGAGGCGGGAGAGGTCGCGGCCGGTGAAGTGCTCGATGCGGCCGATGCGGTAGTGGACGGAGTTGACGTGCAGATGGAGTGCCTCCGCCGTCCGCGCCCAGGAGCCGTCGCAGGCGAGGAAGGTCTCCAGGGTCTCCAACAGGACGGCGTTGCCCCGCAGTTCGCCGAGTACGGTGCGGCTGAAGGCGGTCCGGACCTCGTCGGGCACTCCGGTGAGCAGCGCGCCGAGCCCGGTCAGTGTCGAGGCGTCGGTGAGCACGGAGCCTCCGTGTGCGGTGCCGCGCGCGGAGGTGAGCGCGTAACGCGCCTGTGCCAGTGCCCCGTTGAGCTCCCGCGCCCCGGGCACCGGGGTCCCGGTCCCGCCGTGGAGCGGCACGGCCGGTTCACTCCCGGCGACGAGCGGCCAGGCGTCACGAAGCGCGTCGGCCGCGTCCCCCGCGAGGACCGCGAACGCGGTTCCGTCCGGCAGCCGTCCCACGGCCGCCGCGCCGTCCCGAACTCCCGCCTCGGGAACCACATGGGCGACCACCTCCGCCAACGCCCCCTCCGCGAGCCCGGCCCGCTGTGCCCCGGTCTCCGCGACCAGCACGCGATACGGCCCTTCCTCCGGCAGCCCACAGGCCCGTAGCGCCGTCGTCACGGCCGAGGTGTCCGTGCCGGGTGCGGCGAGCAGCGCCCCCAACTCGTCGGCCGTCTGCCGCTCTTCGGCCCGCGACCGGACCCGCGCCTCCTGGCAGCGCCCGAGGACGGAGGCGAGTTCGTGCAGCATGCGGGGCGGCGCGTCGTCGGGGTCGGGCAGGCACAGGTGCCAGCGCTCGTACGGCGAGACCCCGTCGGCGTCGACGGGCAGGGCCTCCGCGAGCAGCGCGGCGGCCTTGTGCGCCGGTATCACGGCCGCGCCCGGAGTGGCGGCGACCGTGCGGCCGGACGGGGTGAGGACGTAGGCGACGGCGCGTTCGAGGTGGGCGAAGGCGGTCGCCATGACCGCCTCCGGGCCGGCGCCCTGCGCGGCCATCCGGCTCAGCCGCCCCCGGACCCCGTCCGGCAGCGCGTGCCGGCGGCTCAGCTCGCCCCAGCGCCCGAGGTACACGGTGTCGGTGATCGCGCGGAACATGATGTGCGCCGGTACGGCGGCCACCGGCATTCCGTGCCGGACGCACGCCTCGACCAGGTCGTCCGGCACCGAGCCGTGCGTCTCCTCGCCGGCGAGCAGCACGGCGGCGCCCGCTCCGCGCAGCGCGGACACGAAGCGTTCGGCCCGCCCCGGCCCGTCCTCGGCCGACCACCAGACCAGTCCGCTGAGCACCACCTCGTCCCGGCGCACGAACCGCGCGGGGTCCTCCAGGTCGGTCACGGTCACTCCGCTGATCTCCCGCGCCAGCTGGGCGTCCTCGGCCCACAGCAGACGCAGGCCGAGGGACTCGTCCTGAAGGAGGTGTTCGACGTGCATGGTTCCGGCTCCTCGCATCTCGCATTCGCCAGGTGAACACGAGTGATTGCATGGTAAGTGCAAGACCAATCGCCCGAAACGCCTCTTGGTGAATCCTCCAGTGCCGGGCCTTGGAACATCGGTGTTTCCGTGCTGTGAACCAGTCGTCCCGGCCGGGTCGGCGTTGCTTCACTGGCGGTCATGGACCTGAACACGGTGGCGGAGATCGTCGACGCCCGGCAGCCGACCCCCTGGCGGCCGGGCGACGCCTGGCTCGGCGGCGGCACCTATCTCTTCTCCGAGCCGCAGCCGCACCTGCGCCGCCTGGTGGACCTGAGCCGCACCGGCTGGACGCCCGTCCAGCGCCTCCCGGACGGCTCGCTGGAGATCGCGGCGACCTGCACGATCGCCCAACTCTCGCGCTTCGCGGCGGAGTTGACGGCCGAGGCGGCCCCGCTCCTCGAACAGTGCTGCCGCGCCTTCCTCGCCTCCTTCAAGATCTGGAACATGGCGACGGTCGGCGGCAACCTCTGCAACGCGCTGCCCGCGGGCCCGATGATCTCCCTCACGGCCGCCCTGGACGCCGAGTGCCTGCTCCTCGCCCAGGACGGCGCCCGCCGCCGCGTCCGCGTCGCCGACTTCGTCACGGGCGCGGGCCGCAAGGACCTCGCCGAGGGCGAACTCCTGCGCTCGATCACCGTCCCGGCCCGCGCCCTGGCCTGCCGTACGGCCTTCCGGCAGGCCTCCCTCTACGGCCTCGGCCGCTCCGGGGTCCTGGTCATCGGCACGGTGGACCCGGGGGACGGCTCGTTCGCGCTGACGATCACGGCCTCGACGGTCCGCCCGTTCCGGCTGCGCTTCCCGCTGCCGCCCACGGCCGGGGAACTGCGGACGGCGATCTCCGCCGCCGTGGCCGACGACGACTGGTTCGACGACATCCACGGGCTGCCGGAATGGCGGGCGCACATGACGTTCCGCCACGCGGAGGAGATCCGCCGGGAGCTTGTGCCGGAAGGGGCAGCAGCATGAGGATCGACATCAACGGCCGTTCCTTCGCCGAGGAGCCCCGTCCGGGCCAGTGCCTGCGCACCTACCTCCGCGAGCGCGGCTGGTTCGGGGTGAAGAAGGGCTGCGACGCGGGCGACTGCGGCGCCTGCACGGTCCATGTGGACGGCGAGCCGGTGCACAGCTGCCTCTACCCGGCCTTCCGCGCGGACGGCCGTAGCGTCACCACGGTCGAGGGGCTGGCCGCCGAGGACGGCGAACTCCACCCGGTGCAGCGGAAGTTCCTCGACGCGCAGGGCTTCCAGTGCGGCTTCTGCACGGCCGGTTTCCTGATGACGACGGCCGCCCTAGACGAGGACCAACTCGCTGACCTCCCCCGCGCGTTCAAGGGCAACCTCTGCCGCTGCACCGGCTACCGCGCCATCGAGGACGCGGTACGCGGGGTGTGCCATGCCGAAGCGCCGGGCGCGGGCGAGGCGGTGGGCCGCAACCTCCCCGCCCCCGCGGGCCCCCAGGTGGTCACCGGCACGGCCCGCTACACCTTCGACATCGACGTCCCGGGCCTGCTCCACATGAAGCTCCTCCGCTCCCCGCACGCCCACGCCCGGATCACCGCGATCGACACCACGGCGGCCCGCCAAGTCCCGGGCGTGCACGCGGTGTTCACCCACCACGACGCCCCGGAGCGGCACTTCTCCACGGCCCGCCACGAGCACCCCACCGAAGACCCGGACGACACCCGCGTCCTCGACGACACGGTCCGCTACGTGGGCCAGCGCGTCGCCGCCGTGGTGGCCGACAGCGAGGCCGCCGCCGAGGAGGGCTGCCGCCGCGTCGAGGTGACGTACGAGATCCTGCCCGCGGTCCTCGACCCGGAGGAGGCGATGCGGCCCGGCGCGCCCGTCGTCCACGACAAGGACGCGGCCACGGCCCGCATCTCCCGCCCGCAGGACAACGTGGTGGGCGAGGCGCACGGCGAGATCGGCAGTGTCGAGGCGGGCTTCGCGGAGGCCGACGCGGTGTACGAGGACACGTACCGCACCCAGCGCGTCCAGCACGCGAGCCTGGAGACGCACGGCGCGGTGGCCTGGTTCGACGAGGACGACAGGCTGACCGTACGCACCAGTTCACAGACCCCGTTCCTGACCCGCCGCGCCCTGTGCGCGCTCTACGACCTCCCCGAGGAGCAGGTGCGGGTGATCGCCGGCCGGGTCGGCGGCGGCTTCGGCGGCAAGCAGGAGATGCTCGTCGAGGACATCGTGGCCCTCGCGGTCCTGCGCCTGCGCCGCCCGGTGAAACTGGAGTACACCCGCGCCGAGCAGTTCTTCGGCGCGACCACCCGCCACCCGTTCACGATCCACGTGAAGGCCGGCGCCCGCCGCGACGGCCGGCTCACCGCCCTCCAACTGCGCGTCGTCTCCAACACGGGCGCCTACGGCAACCACGGCCCCGCCGTCATGTTCCACAGCGTCGGCGAGTCGATGGCCGTCTACCGCGCCCCGCACAAGAAGGTCGACGCCTTCTCCGTCTACACGCACACCGTCCCGGCGGGCGCCTTCCGGGGCTACGGCCTCGGCCAGGTCATGTTCGCCGTCGAGTCGGCCCTCGACGAACTCGCCCGGCAACTCGGCCTGGAACCGCTGGAGTTCAAGGCCAGGAACATCATCGGCCCCGGCGAGGCGATGATCACCCCCGGCGGCGAGGAGGAGGACCTGCACATCGCGAGCTACGGTCTCGACCAGTGCCTGTCGATCGTGCGCCGCGCGCAGAGCGAGCCCGCGCAGGCGGCTCCCGAGGGCTGGCTGGTGGGCGAGGGCACGGCCCTGGCGATGATCGCGACGGGCCCGCCCGGCGGCCACATCGCCGACGCGAGGGCGAGCCTCCTGCCCGACGGCGGCTTCGATCTCGCCGTGGGCACCGCCGAGTTCGGCAACGGCACGACGACCGTCCACCGCCAGATCGCGGCCGGTGAACTCGCCACCACCGTCGACCGGATCACCGTCCGCCAGTCCGACACGGACGTCGTACGCCATGACACGGGCGCGTTCGCCTCCACCGGCACGGTGGTCGCGGGCAAGGCCACACTGCGCGCCTCCCGCGCCCTGGCCGACCAGCTGCTCGACTTCGCCGCCGCCCATCTCCGACTCCCGCGCGCGGACTGCCGGTTGGCGGAGGAGGCCGTACTGCACCGGAACGGGCGCCTCACGCTGAAGGAGCTGTACGCGGCGGGCGCGGCGGTCGGCGTGGAGTTCGCCTCCGAGGGGCACTTCGGCGGGACCCCGCGCTCGGTGGCCTTCAACGCGCAGTGGTTCCGGGTCGCCGTGGACCCGGACACGGGCGAGATCCGCATCCTGCGCAGTGTGCACGCGGCGGACGCGGGCAAGGTGATGAACCCGATGCAGTGCCGGGGCCAGGTGGAGGGCGGGGTCGCCCAGGCGCTCGGCGCGACCCTCTTCGAGAACGTCCGCATCGACGGGCGGGGGGCGGTGGAGACGGCCGCGTTCCGGCGCTACCGGCTCCCGCAGTACGCGGACGTGCCCCGCACCGAGGTGCATTTCATGGAAACGGCGGACACCATCGGGCCGTTGGGCGCCAAGTCGATGAGCGAGAGCCCGTTCAACCCGGTCGCGCCCGCCTTCGCCAACGCGCTGCGGGACGCGACGGGCGTCCGCTTCACCGAACTTCCGCTGACCCGCGACCGGGTGTGGCTGGCACTGGCCGACTCGCCGCGCCGTACCCCCCGTCCACCCGTATCGCGCTGATCCCACTGATGTGCCGGGCCCCGCAACGGTCCTGCGGGAGCACGAGTTGCGGACCGGCACGGTCGAGCGGGGTGTCATCGATGCTCACGGCGAGCAGAACAGGGGCATGAGCGAAGTCGGGGTCGATCTCGGCCCAGGACAGCAGCGCGTGGTGCCCGTCCGTCCCGCTGACCGCGATGAGGAAGCGCAGCCGGTCCTTGCGGCGGACGGGGTCGAAGCCGGGACCGGCCGAGGACAGCACGTCGTAGAGGCGTGGTCCCGCGAAGCGGTGGACCTGGGTGCCGCTGGTGGCGCACTCGAAGCTGACCCGGACGCGGTGCAGCGGCCAGTTCAGCAGGTCCGGCACGGTCAGCCGGGTGGGCCGGGCGAGGTCCCCCGTCAGGTCGAGCTGCGCGAGTGTCACGAGCCGTCACCTCCCGGAATGTGGTACCCGGACGACGGTCCCGTACAAACGCACATGCACACCCCACATGCGAACAGCGCAGCTCATGCGATGCGACAGGAGACTTATGCCTTGCATATGCGGCAGTATCATCGCGGCACGGCCGTTGCGGCCGGGCAAGGGCGCGACGACCCCTTATCAGCAGAATCAGAGGAGTAGAACCGTGATGACCCGTTCCGCGCGTCGGACCCGCCGGACCCTTCAGGTCGCGGGGGCCGGAGCCGCCGCGCTGCTGGCCCTGAGCGCCTGCTCCTCCAGCGACGACTCGTCCTCCTCGAAGTCCGACACCTCGGCGTCCGCGTCCCCGAAGATGTCCGGCACCGTCACCGTCTTCGCCGCCGCCTCGCTCCAGGAGTCGTTCACGACCCTGGGCAAGGAGTTCGAGGCGGCCCACCCGGGCACCAAGGTCACCTTCAACTTCGGCGGCAGCGACACCCTCGCCGCGAGCATCACCGGCGGCGCCCCGGCCGACGTGTTCGCCGCCGCCAGCCCCAAGACCATGGCGATCGTCACCGACAAGGGCGACGGCGTCGGCACCCCGGCCACCTTCGTGCGCAACCAGCTGGAGATCGCGACCCTGCCGGGCAACCCCGACAAGGTGACCTCCCTCAAGGACCTCACCAAGTCCTCGCTGAAGGTCGTGCTCTGCGACAAGACCGTGCCCTGCGGCGCGGCGGCCCAGAAGGCGCTCACCGCGAGCAAGTTGAAGCTCACCCCGGTCTCCTACGAGGCGGACGTCAAGTCGGCCCTCAACAAGGTGGTGCTGAAGGAGGCGGACGCGGCGGTCGTCTACAAGACCGATGTGCACGCGGCCGGCAGCAAGGTGGAGGGCGTCGAGTTCCCCGAGTCCGCCAACGCCATCAACGACTACCCGATCGTCCTCCTGAAGAACGCGCCCAACGCGGTCGCCGCCAAGGCGTTCATCGCGCTGGTGCAGTCCGCCGAGGGCCAGAAGGTGCTGTCGGCCGCGGGCTTCCTCAAGCCGTGACCGAGCCCGACACCTGCGACGCCGCGGCCGAGACCCTGAAGGGCGGGCCGCGGCGTCGCCGTGTCCGGACGGCCGGACGCGGGGTGCCGCTGCCCCTGCTGCTGCCCGCGCTCATCGGCCTGGCGTTCCTGCTCCTCCCCCTGATCGCCCTGCTCGTCCGGGCCCCTTGGCGGTCCCTGCCGTCCCAGCTCACCAGCGCACAGGTCTGGCAGGCCCTCCAACTCTCCCTGCTGAGCGCGACCTTGGCGACGGCGGTGTGCCTGGTCCTGGGGGTGCCGCTGGCCTGGCTGCTGGCCCGCACGGAGTTCCCCGGCCGGGGAGTCGTCCGGGCGCTGGTGACCCTCCCGCTGGTCCTGCCCCCGGTGGTGGGCGGTGTGGCGCTCCTCCTGGCGCTGGGCCGCAACGGCGTGGTGGGCCAGTGGCTGGACTCGTGGTTCGGCATCACGCTGCCCTTCACCACGACCGGTGTCGTGGTCGCGGAGGCGTTCGTGGCGATGCCGTTCCTGGTCATCAGCGTCGAGGGCACCCTGCGCGCCGCCGACCCGCGCTACGAGGAGGCCGCCCAGACCCTCGGCGCCTCCCGCTTCACCGCGTTCCGCCGGGTCACGCTACCCCTGATCGCCCCGGGCATCGCGGCGGGCTCGGTGCTCGCCTGGGCCCGCGCGCTGGGCGAGTTCGGCGCCACGATCACCTTCGCCGGCAACTTTCCCGGCCGTACCCAGACCATGCCCCTCGCGGTCTATCTGGCCCTCCAGAACGACCCCGAGGCGGCCATCGCCCTCAGCCTGGTCCTGCTCGCCGTGTCGATCGCGGTGCTGGCGGGACTTCGGGACCGCTGGATGACGACCTCATGACCTCACCCGACAAGGGCCTCGACGCCCATCTCGTCGTGGACCGCGGCACCTTCCGCCTGGACGTCGAACTGGCCGCCGCCCCCGGCGACGTCGTCGCCCTCCTCGGCCCCAACGGCGCCGGAAAGACCACCGCGCTGCGCGCCCTGGCCGGCCTGGTGGACCTGACGGACGGTCATCTACGGCTGGACGGCGCCGAGTTGGACCGTACGCCACCGGAGTCACGCCCGGTGGGAGTCGTCTTCCAGGACTATCTCCTCTTCCCGCACCTGACCGCGCTGGACAACGTCGGCTTCGGCCCGCGCTGCCAGGGCGCGACCAAGGCGGAGTCCCGGGCCGTTGCCGCCGAGTGGCTGGAGCGGATGGGCCTCGCCGCGCACGCGGGTGCCAAGCCCCGCAGACTCTCCGGCGGCCAGGCCCAACGCGTCGCCGTGGCAAGGGCGTTGGCGACCCGCCCGCGCCTGCTGCTCCTCGACGAACCCCTCGCGGCCCTCGACGCCCGCACCCGCCTGGACGTGCGGGCCCAACTCCGCCGCCATCTGGCTGAGTTCGAGGCGGTGGCGGTCCTGGTCACCCACGACCCCCTGGACGCCATGGTGCTGGCCGACCGGCTGGTGGTGATCGAGCAGGGCACGATCGTCCAGGAGGGCGCCCCCGCCGACATCGCCCGCCGCCCGCGCACGGACTACATCGCCCAACTGGTGGGCCTCAACCTCTACAAGGGCCGCTCCGACGGCCACACGGTCACCCTGGACAGCGGCCCGACGATCACCACCACGGAGGATCTCGACGGCGAGGTGTTCGTCGCGTTCCCGCCGAGCGCGGTGACCCTGTTCCGGGACCGCCCCACCGGCGCCAGCGCCCGCAACCTGTGGCACTGCGAGGTCGCGGGCCTGGAGACCCACGGCGACCAGATCCGCGTGGACCTGACGGGCGAACTCCCCCTGGCGGCGGACCTGACGACAGTCGCGGCAGCCGAACTGGACCTGCACCAGGGGGCTTTGGTCTGGGCAACGGTCAAGGCAACCCAGACTCACTCGTATCCCGCGTGAGCACCCGCGCCCCGTTTCTAGGGGCGCGGGGAACTGCGCGACCAGCCACGACGGCGCAGCAGCCGAAAAACTCAGTCCTCGTACGCGTCCAACGGCGGGCAGGAGCAAACCAGGTTCCGGTCCCCAAACGCCTGGTCGATCCTGCGCACCGGCGGCCAGTACTTGTCAGCGACGGACACCCCGGCCGGGAAGACCGCCTCCTCACGCGAATACGCGTGCCCCCACTCCCCGCCCAGCGCGGCAGCGGTATGCGGCGCGTTCCGCAGCGGGTTGTCCTCGGCGGGCCACTCCCCCGCGCCGACCTTCTCGATCTCCCCGCGAATCGCGATCATCGCCTCGCAGAACCGGTCCAGTTCGATCAGGTCCTCGGACTCGGTCGGCTCGATCATCAGCGTCCCGGCCACCGGGAACGACATGGTCGGCGCGTGGAAGCCGTAGTCGATGAGCCGCTTGGCGATGTCGTCGACGGAGACACCCGTCGCCTTGCTGATCGGCCTCAGATCGATGATGCACTCGTGCGCGACGAGCCCGCCGGGCCCGGTGTAGAGCACGGGGTAGTGCGGTTCGAGCCGCTTGGCGATGTAGTTGGCGGAGAGCACGGCCACCTGCGTGGCGCGCTTGAGCCCCTCGCCGCCCATGAGCCGGACGTACGCCCAGGAGATCGGCAGAATCCCGGCCGAGCCCCACGGAGCGGCGGAGATGGGCCCCACGCCCGTCTCCGGACCGGCGGCGGGCTGGAGCGGATGGTTCGGCAGATACGGCGCCAGGTGCGCGCGCACGCCCACCGGCCCGACACCAGGCCCGCCCCCGCCGTGCGGAATGCAGAACGTCTTGTGCAGGTTCAGATGCGAGACGTCGCCGCCGAAGTGCCCCGGCTTGGCGAGCCCCACCAGGGCGTTGAGGTTGGCGCCGTCGACGTAGACCTGCCCGCCGGCCTCGTGCACCTGCGCGCAGATGTCGGCGACGTGCTCCTCGAACACCCCGTGCGTGGACGGGTAGGTGATCATCAGCACCGACAGCTCGTCGCGGTACTGCTCGATCTTCGCCCGCAGATCCGCTACGTCGATCTCGCCGTCCTCGGCGGTCTTGACCACGACGACCTTCATCCCGGCCATCACCGCGCTCGCGGCGTTCGTGCCGTGCGCGGACGACGGGATGAGACACACGGTCCGCTGCTCGTCCCCGTTGGCGCGGTGGTACCCGCGCACCGCCAGCAGCCCGGCCAGCTCGCCCTGCGAGCCTGCGTTGGGCTGCAACGACACCTTGTCGTACCCGGTGACCTCGGCGAGCCGCTCCTCCAACTCCCGGATGAGCGTGAGGTATCCCTGCGCCTGCTCGGCGGGCGCGAAGGGGTGCAGCTGCCCGAACTCGGGCCAGGTGACAGGCTCCATCTCGGTGGTCGCGTTGAGCTTCATCGTGCAGGAGCCCAGCGGGATCATGCCCCGGTCGAGCGCGTAGTCGCGGTCGGCCAGCTTTCGCAGGTAGCGCAGCATCGCGGTCTCGGAACGGTGGTCCCGGAAGACGGGGTGCGTGAGGTACGCGTCGGTCCGCAGCAGCGCCTCGGGCAGCGTGTCCTCGGCACTCGCGTCCAGCGCCTCGATGTCTCCGTCGACCCCGAACGCGGTCCATACGGCGGCCAGTTGGGCACGCGTGGTGGTCTCGTCGCAGGCGATCGACACCTGGTCCGCGTCCACGAGACGGAGGTTGACGCCGTCCTCGCGGGCGGCGGCCACGACCTCGGCGGCCCGGCCGGGCACGCGTGCGGTCAGCGTGTCGAAGTAGCCGCCGTGCACGACCTCGACCCCGCCGGCGGTGAGCCCGGCGGCGAGGATCGTGGCGTAGCGGTGCGTGCGCCGCGCGATGCCCCGCAGCCCGTCCGGCCCGTGGTAGACGGCGTACATGCCGGCCATGACGGCCAGGAGCACCTGGGCGGTGCAGATGTTGCTGGTGGCCTTCTCACGGCGGATGTGCTGCTCGCGGGTCTGGAGGGCGAGGCGGTAGGCCTTGTGTCCGTCGGCGTCGACGGAGACTCCGACGAGCCGGCCGGGCAGGCTGCGGGCGAACTTCTCGTGCACCGCCATGTATCCGGCGTGCGGCCCGCCGAAGCCCATCGGCACCCCGAAGCGCTGGGTCGTACCGACCGCGATGTCCGCGCCCAGTTCGCCCGGCGACTTGAGCAGGGTGAGCGCGAGGAGGTCGGCGGCGACGGTGACGAGAGCTCCGAGTCCGTGCGCCTGCTCGATCAGCGGCTTGAGGTCGCGTACGGCACCGGAGGCGCCCGGGTACTGCACGAGCACGCCGTTGATCTCGCGCTCGGCGAGGTCGGCCGGGATGCCCTCGGCGAGGTCGGCGACGACGACCTCGACACCGGCCGGCTCGGCGCGGGTCTCGATCACGGCGATGGTCTGCGGCAGCGCGTCCGCGTCGACCAGGAAGAGGCCCTTCTTGTTCTTGCCCATGCGCCGGGACAGGGCCACGGCCTCGGCGGCGGCGGTGCCCTCGTCGAGCAGGGAGGCGCCGGAGGTCGGCAGCCCGGTGAGGTCGGCGACCATGGTCTGGAAGTTCAGCAGGGCTTCGAGCCGACCCTGCGAGATCTCCGGCTGGTACGGCGTGTAGGCCGTGTACCAGGCCGGGTTCTCCATGACGTTGCGCAGGATCACGGGCGGGGTGAACGTGCCGTAGTACCCGAGCCCGATCATGGAGCCGAGGACCTCGTTGCGGTCCGCGAGGGAGCGCAGTTCGGCCAGCACCTCGGCTTCGGTGCGGGCACCGGGCAGGTCCAGGGAGTCGGCGTTCTTGATCACATCGGGGACCGCGGCGGCCGTGAGCTCGTCGAGCGAGCCGTAGCCGACCTGCGCGAGCATCTTGGCCCGTGCTTCCTGGTCGGGGCCGATGTGGCGCTGCTCGAACGGAATGCCCTGTTCGAGCTCGGAGAGCGAGGGGCGAGGGGCGGTCATTTCGGGAGGCCTCCTGGTCGGACACGACCTTCGAGGGCACCACGACAGTGGGGTGCCCGGACGGCCTCCCCCTCTGTCATCTCAACCTGAGAGCTTCACCGGCCACCCGAAGGTCACCGGTTTTCACCGTCGGTGAGAGCGAGGGCCGTCGCCGGCACCCGCCCTGCTTTCCAGAGTGACCTCGTCCGTGCGGTACGTGAGCCTGAGAGATTCCGGGGAGGATTTGCTCCTTCGGCGCCTCCGATGAAGTCTGGAGGACTCTCCCGCACGGGGTCAGCAGCCGCTGGCCAGCCTACCAGCGAGCGACGAAGCCGGGCCTTCGAGTGGCCACCGGCCCGAATGTGCTCTTTTGTAGAGTTTACGGATGAGTTGCGACCAGGAGGAGGGCCCGTGCAGACCGATATCGATCCGCGCAACCTGATCGGCCGCAAGGCGTTCGACCGCACCGGCGCCAAGATCGGCACGATCGACGAGGTCTACCTCGACGACGCGACCGGCGTGCCGGAGTGGGCGGCCGTACGCACCGGCCTGTTCTCCAGGGACGCCTTCGTCCCCCTGGAGCCCAGCGAGCTGATCGAGGGCACGCTGCACATCCCCTTCGACCGCTCCCTGATCAAGGACGCCCCCGACTTCGGCGTGGGCCGCCATCTCTCCCCCGACCAGGAACTCCAGCTCTACCACCACTACGGCCTGGACGTGGCCCCGCCGCCGTCCCTCCCGGACAGGGACTTCGGCAAACTGGCGGGCTCGGACGACGGCTGAGCCGAAACGGCGGGCGGGCCGACGGGTCTTCGGTCCTCCGGGGGCGGCACCAACTGCCCTGACCCGTCGGCCGGTTCACCCGTGTCCAGCGTCACCAACGGCAACGGCTGAGCCGGCTCCAGCTCGGGATCGTCCGTCCTGAACGTCCGGACCCGCCCCGGTCCGACATCTCCCGGCGTCTCGAACCGCACGGTGACCCGCCCCAGCCCGCTGCCCTGCACCCACCCGTGCCCGAACCCGCGGTGGTGCACATCGTGCCCCGCGGGCCAGCGTCGCTCCACGAGCGCGGGCTGCTCCCCCTCACCGTCCTCCTCCTCGGTGTGCTCCTCCTCAAGAAGGTCGACCTGCTCCCCCGCCGCCTGTGCGAACAGGTCCTCCTGCGTGTAGTCGGCGAGCCCGGAGACCCCGACTCCGAGCAGCCGCACCCCACCCGTGGTGTCCACGGAGTCCAGCAGCCGGGCCGCAGCCTCCCGCACCACACCGGGGTCGTCGGTGGGCCCGCGCAACGTCTCGGACCGGGTCAGCGTCGAGAAGTCGTACCGCCGCACCTTGAGCACGATGGTGCGCCCCGACAGGCCGGCGCCCCGCAGCCGCCGCACACACCGGTCGGCGAGGCGCTGCACCTCCAGTCCCACCCGGACCCGGTCGTGGATGTCGACGTCGTAGGTGTCCTCGACCGACACCGACTTGGTCTCCCGCTCGGCCACCACGGGCCGCTCGTCGTGGGCCAGCGCCATCGCGTACAGCGCGTGCCCGTGCGCCTTGCCCACCAGCCGTACGAGCTCGTCCTCGCCCGCTTCGGCGATCTCGTCGACCGTGGTGATCCCGGCCCGCCGCAGATGGTCGCCCGTGGCCGGTCCGACCCCCGGCAGCGTGCGCACCGACAGCGGCCCGAGCAGGGTCCGCTCGCTCCCGGGCTCGATCAGCACCAGCCCGTCGGGCTTGGCACGCTCGGAGGCGATCTTCGCGAGCATCTTGGAAGCGGCCAGGCCGACCGAGCCGGTGAGTCCCGTGACGGCCCGTATGTCGGCGCGCAGCCGCTCCCCGGCCCGGCGGGCCGACTCGCCGTCCCAGGCCGCCCGCCCGGCCTCCAGGTCCACGAACGCCTCGTCCAGGCTCAACGGCTCCACGAGCGGCGACAGCGCCCGCAGCAGCGCCATGACCTGCTCGCTGATCGACCGGTAGAACCCGAAGCGGGGCACGAGATAGGCCGCGTTCGGAGCGAGTCTGCGCGCCTGGGCCATGGGCATCGCCGAGTGCACCCCGAAGACCCGCGCCTCGTACGACGCGGTGGCCACCACACCGCGCGGTCCGAGCCCGCCCACGACGACGGCCTTCCCGCGCAGGCTCGGCTTGGACGCCTGCTCCGCCGAGGCGAAGAAGGCATCCATGTCGAGATGCAGGATCGTGGGCGCGGTTCTCACATCTCCGATGCTGCCCTACGCCACTGACAATGCCCCGCTACGGCTCCGGCGGGGCTCAGACGGCCCGGTTGCGCCGCCTGGCCAGCTCGTCGGCGGGGTTGGAGCCGACGAGCGTCTCGCCGGTGTCGACACGCTCCCCGTGCAGCTGCGACAGGGCGCTCTCCACGTCCCGCCACACCACGCCCACGGCGATCCCGAAGACGCCCTGGCCGCCCTGGAGCAGGGCGTGGACCTCGTCGGGCGAGGTGCACTCGTAGACCGTGGCGCCGTCGCTCATCAGCGTCATGCGCTCCAGATCGCGGAAGTCGCACTCCCTCAGGTGCAGGACGGCGCTGCGGATGTTCTGCAACGACACGCCCGTGTCGAGGAACCGCTTGACGATCTTCAGGACGACCACGTCCCGGAAGCTGTAGAGACGCTGCGTCCCCGACCCGTGCGCGGGCCGCACGCTGGGCTCGACGAGCCCGGTGCGTGCCCAGTAGTCCAACTGCCGATAGGTGATGCCGGCCGCCGCACAGGCCGTGGGGCCCCGGTAGCCGATCTGCTCGGACGCCATGGACGCCGCCCCTCCGCTGCTCGGCACGGCAGTGGGTCGATGCGGAGCGTGATCGGCCGCACTGCCATGAAGCGGGTACGGGCCACTGTCCCCGAAACTGCGTTCCGGGGCACCCCCAGCCGTACCGTCGCCGCTGCTTCTCACGCCGACCTCCGTCCTTGACCTGCCTTCACGACGGTAGGCAGTCACCCGGGGTGCGTCAACGATCGCCACGCTAGGCACGCCGAGTGATAATCACCCTTGGGGTGGTTTCCCGTACCCCACCGCGGGGAAAGGCTAGCCGAATGCGCTCGCGGGGAGCCGCAGGACGCTCTCACACGCCGGTGGCAAATGCCGGCATTTCCGCTCCGGCCCTCGATCTCACTGGCTGTTGGTGCCGAAGTCCTCGGGAGAGATCTGGTCGAGGAACTCGCGGAACTTCTCCACCTCGTCCTCCTGCTCGTCGGGGATCGCGATACCCGCGTCGTCGAGCACGCCGTCGCTGCCGTAGATCGGCGTCCCGGTGCGCAGCGCCAGCGCTATGGCGTCGGACGGACGGGCGCTCACCTCGACTCCGCTGGCGAACACCAGCTCGGCGTAGAAGACGCCCTCACGCAGATCCGTGATGCGCACTTCGGTGAGCTCCTGGCCGACGGCCTCCAGCACGTCCTTGAACAGGTCGTGGGTCAGCGGTCGTGCGGGGGCCATGCCCTGCTGCGCGAAGGCGATCGCCGTCGCCTCCCCGGGCCCGATCCAGATGGGGAGGTAGCGGTCGCCTCCCACTTCACGCAGGAGCACGATCGGTTGGTTGGAGGGCATTTCGACCCGGACACCTACGACATCGAGCTCGTTCACACAGCAACCCTAGGCCGTGCCCGGGACGTTTGGGTAGTCGGGCCGGGATCGGGTGACCGATCAAGCGCCGTCGATCCGGCCCGGCTCAGGGCAGCCGGACACCGAGCGCGGTCTGCACCAGTGCCGCGTGCAGCTTCACCGTGAGCCCCGCCAGCTCCTTCGTACGAGCCTCCGCGTGGGCCCTGGTCTGCGGATTGCGGTGCCGCTTGAGCGGGGCGACCACCTGGTCGACGAGCCCGGCCTCGCGGTCCGCGGCGGCCTTCATCGCGCGCAGGTGCCGGGGTTCGATCCCGAACCGCCCCAGTTCCAGGACCAGCCCGGCGACGGTGACGGCTTCCGCGTCGTACACGCCGTCCGGCAGTGGAGCGATGAGTCCGTACGACTCCCACTCGTCGAGTTCCTTGTCGCCGATCCCCGCGGCGGCCATCAGTTCGGCCCGCCCGATCCGGGCCACCGTGGGCGCCTCCACGGGCTCCAGGACGACTTCGCCGTCCCGCTGACGGCCCACGGTGGGCAAGGGGGCGGCCTCCCCGCGCTCCATGGCGTCGAGGTGCTCGCGGATCACCTTGAGCGGCAGATAGTGGTCCCGCTGCATGCGCAGGACATGGCCGAGGCGTTCGACATCGGCGGGGCTGAACTTGCGGTAGCCGGAAGGGGTCCGCTGCGGCTCGATGAGCCCCTCCGACTCCAGGAAACGGATCTTGGAGATGGTGACTTCGGGGAACTCGTCGTGCAGCGTGTTCAGCACCGTGCCGATGCTCATCAGGCCGGTGTCCGTGGCGGCGGTGCCGTGCCCGGCACCGCCGCTCGGTGTTTGAAGCATGGACCTTCCTGGGGGAATCCCCCCGGACCCAGTCCGAGGGAGGGTCAGTAACCCCGCTGGCTCGCGTAGAACACCAGCCGGTACTTGCCGATCTGCACCTCGTCACCGTTGGCCAGCGGAACCGAGTCGATGCGCTCACGGTTGACGTAGGTGCCATTGAGGCTGCCGACGTCGGCGACCGTGAAGGAACCGTCGGCGACGCGCCGGAACTCCACATGACGGCGCGAGACCGTCACGTCGTCCAGGAAGATGTCGCTCTGCGGGTGACGGCCGGCCGTGGTCAGCTCGCCGTCCAACAGGAAGCGGCTGCCCGAGTTCGGACCGCGACGCACCACCAGGAGCGCCGAGCCCAGGGGCAGCGCGTCGACGGCCGCCTGCGCCTCCGGGGAGAGCGTGGGCATCTGCGTCTGACCGGTCACCTCGGCGTCGTAGGCCTCAAGACCGGAGATGGAGATCGTGGACGTCGTCTCGGACGCGCGCTCCGGGGTCACGCCGGGTCGCAGCGGCGCACCGCAGTTGGAGCAGAAGCGGCTGTTCTCCGCGTTGCGGTTACCGCACCTCGTACACACCAGGGCCGACATAGGGGAAAACCCTCCACCCGTACTTGAGGTTGACGGTTGCCCGAAACCTATGTCGCCGGACTGCGCAGGGTCAACCGACGGCGCGCCCTGACCAGCGACCTGGTCGCGGAACAGCGGGCGCTGGCCCTCCGCGTCCGGTTGTGAGCGGTGGCGAGCGGTCTGATTGTCGCTGCCCTCTTTCGCACTCTTGCCGAACAACTTCGCAAACAACTTCACGGGCGATTCCCCTTGACCGAAACAGACCCGCCCGTGGGGCAGGACGAACCCTGATTGAACACACCGGTCGACCCGGACATCCTCACAACGTCCGTATCCACCAGACAGTTTCCACCACGCACCACCCAATCGGTGCGTCGACCCCCCGCAACCTCATGCCCTCGCCGGACGGTCCCCATGCACCCCCGGTTCACCGGGAGGACGACCGAGCGTAGTCAGGCTGCTTCGCGGCCCGCAAGGCATCCACGACGATCTTGCTCGACCGCCCGACGGTGACGGTGGCCTGCTCCTTCTCAAGAGTCTGCACCACACCTCCAGGGATGTTGAGCGCCGGTTCGAGATCCTGCGGATTGCCGATGACCTTGAAACGATAGGGGGCGTTGATCTTGTTCCCGTCGACGCTCACGCTCTTGTCGGAGTCCGTCAGATAGGTGCCGGCCACCACACGTACACCGTTCACCTGGATCGCCTCCGCGCCCGCGGCGCGCAACTCCTGGACCGCATCGAGCAGCATGTCCGCCTCGACCGTTCCCTTCGTGTCGTCGATGGTCATCGTGATGCCGGGTCCCTGCGCGGCCACGGTGCCCGCCAGAATGCCGAGTTGCTTCTCCTTCTCGGCCGTCTGCTTGCGGGCCTCCTCGGCCTGGTCGGAACTGTTCTCCAGCTCGTCGCGCTGTTTCTGAAGACCCTGCTTCTCGTCCTCAAGACGCTGAGTACGGTCATCCAGTTCATCGAGGATGCGTACAAGATCTTCCTGCCGGGCCCCGCGCAGCGCGCTGTCACTGTTGCTGTTCGAGGCCACCTGTACGGCCAGCCCGAAGCCGAGGCCGAATAGCAGCACGGCGACGATGAGTTGGGCCCTGCTGGCGCGCGGCGGCCACAGGCCCTGCACCAGCCGCTGCCGGCCCGTGAGGGTGGGAGCGGACGGCTCCTCGGCGACCGGCGCCTCCGAAGAGGCAGACGCCGGTACCTCCTCGGGCAGTTCCCTGCGCAGCCTGTTCTCCGGCCGCTCGTCCTCGTTGCTCATCGACGTCACGCCCGGAAGACGTGCCGGCGAATGGCCGCGGCGTTGGAGAAGATCCGGATCCCGAGAACCACCACCACGCCCGTGGACAGTTGGGCGCCTACGCCCAACTTGTCGCCCAGGAACACGATCAGCGCGGCCACCACGACGTTCGACAGGAACGACACCACGAAGACCTTGTCGTCGAAGATGCCGTCGAGCATCGCCCGCAGACCGCCGAAGACGGCGTCGAGCGCCGCGACGACGGCGATCGGCAGATAGGGCTCGACGACCACCGGCACCTCAGGCCGGACCAGGATTCCGGCCACCACTCCCACGATGAGGCCCAGTACGGCGATCACGATGTGCCCTTCTCAGTTCTCGGCTGTGCTGTACGTACGATCACACTCGGCGCGGCGGGCAGCCGGAGATCACTCTCCACGGCGATGGTCGCCCTGATGCCGTAGTTGTCTTCCAGAGCGTTCAGATAGAGCCCGTCGGCACCGTTCTGGAAGCTCGTGCTCAGGTGCCTGCCGTCCCCGACCGCGAGGACCGTGTAGGGCGGCACCAGTGGCTTGTTGTCGACCAGTATCGCGTCGCCCGCGGCCCGGATCGCCGACAGTGCCGTCAGCCGCTGCCCGTTGACGGAGACGGCCTCGGCACCGGCCGCCCACAGTCCGTTGACGACGCGCTGCATGTCCCGGTCGCGCACGCGCCCGGTGTCGGAGAAGTCGGCGGTCTCGCGCGGGTCGTCGCCTCCGCCGCTGCTGGCTTCCTTCGCGTCGTCCACGACGAGCTTCACGCCGGGGCCGTGCACCGCGGTGGCACCGGACAGCATGCTCACCAGGTCCGCCTGGCCGCTGCCGCCGCTCGTCCTCAGCGCGGCCCGCTGCCGCGCGCTCACATCGTCCCGGAGCGTGTCGACGGTGCTTTCCAGCTTGTCCGCCGACTTGGTCTCTTTGTCGATACGGTCGATCAGCTCCTGGCGCTCCTTGGCCACCACGGGGGCGGCCACCCGCGCCTGTGCCGCACCCAGGGTCACCACCAGGGCCGCCAGTACCAGGCCGGCGGCGAGCCCGAGCTTCGCCTGGAGCGTCTTGGGCAGGCCGCCCGCGCCCGCCGCCTTCTTCCGGGCGGCGGCCTCGGCGTAGCCATCGTCGAGGCTGTGGTCCATGACGTTGGTGAGCAGCGACATGGACGCGTCCGGGCGCGAAGGGCGCGCGGGTGTGCTCCGAACGGGGGGCTGCTGCGGCATGCCGCACATCGTCGCACGTGGTGGCCTGTACCTCCGAATGGCCCCACCGGCATGCCGGACAGGCCCCCTTGGGGAGACATGTCCGGCACGCGCGCGTGCTCCGCGTTTTACCGTCCGGCGCTGTCCACGACCGCCGACCACTCGTCCAACAGGGCCTGCGCGGAAGCGTCGTCGGGCCCTTCGGCCCACAGATGCGTGACCGCCTCGGCCGGGTCGGGCAACACCATCACCCAGCGCCCGTCGGTCTCCACGACCCGTACTCCGTCCGTGGTGTCGACAAAGCGATCGCCGGCCGCTTCCACGACCCGGCGCATCACAAGACCCTTCACGGCCCAGGGAGTCGCGAGGTCCCGCTTCAGGACGTGCGCCCGCGGAATCCGGGCGTCGATCTGACTCAGCGTGAGCTGCGTCCGCGCCACCAGCCCGATAAGCCGTACGAAGGCGGCGGTACCGTCGAAGACACTGCTGAACTCCGGGATGATGAACCCGGCCTTGCCGTCCCCGCCGAAGATGGTCGACTCGTCACGCCCGACCCTGGTCAGGTCGTCCGGCGAGGTCGTCGTCCACTCGACCTGGGTCCCGTGATAGGCCGCCACCTGCTCGGCGATCCTCGTGGTGGTCACCGGCAGCGCCACCCGCCCGCTGCGCCGCTCTGCGGCCACCAGGTCGAGCATCACCAGCAGCGCCCGGTCGTCCTCGACGATCCGCCCCTTCTCGTCGACGAGCGACAGCCGCTCGCCGACCGGGTCGAACCGCACTCCGAACGCGGCCCGCGCGGAGGCCACGATCTCACCGAGCCGCACCAGCCCCGACCGCCTTGAGTCCGCGGTCTCGGTCGGCCTGGACTCGTCGAGACCGGGATTGATCGTCAGCGAGTCCACCCCGAGTTTGCCGAGCAGGCTGGGCAGCACGAGCCCGGCGCTGCCGTTCGAGGCGTCCACGACGACCTTGAGGCCCGAGTCCGCGATCCCGGTCGTGTCGACATTCCGCAGCAGAGAACCGGTGTACGAGTCGAAGACGCTGGCCGGGAAGTGCAGGTCGCCGATCTCACCGGGGAACGCACGCCGGTACTCCTGCCGCGCGAACACCCGGTCCAGCTTGCGCTGACTCCCCTGTGAGAGGTCGGCGCCCTGGCTGTCGAAGAACATGATGTCGACGGAGTCCGGCACACCGGGCGTGGTCCGGATCATGATCCCGCCGGCACTGCCCCGCGCGGTCTGCTGCCGGGCCACGGGCAGCGGCACGTTCTCCAGGTCCCGTACGTCGATGGCGCTGGTCTGCAGGGCGGAGATCACCGCCCGCTTGAGCGCACGGGCACCTCGGGAGTGGTCGCGGGCCGTGGTGACCGTGGAGCCCTTCTTGAGGGTCGTGGCGTAGGCACCGGCGAGGCGCACCACCAGTTCCGGAGTGATCTCCACGTTCAGGATGCCGGACACACCGCGCGCACCGAAGAGATGCGCCTGCCCTCTGGACTCCCAGATGACCGAGGTGTTGACGAAGGCACCGGCTTCGATCGTCTTGAACGGGTAGACCCGTACGTTGCCCTGCACGATCGATTCTTCACCGATCAGGCACTCGTCACCGATGACGGCGCCGTCCTCGATCCGGGCGGCACGCATGATGTCGGTGTTCTTTCCCACCACACAGCCACGAAGATTGCTGTGCTGGCCGACGTAGACGTTGTCGTGCACCACGGACTTGTGCAGAAAGGCCCCGGTCTTCACGACGACGTTGGACCCGACGACGGTGTGCTCACGAATCTCGGCGCCGGCCTCGACCTTGGCGTAGTCACCGATGTAGAGCGGCCCGCGGAGAACCGCGTCGGGGTGCACCTCGGCGCCCTCGGCCACCCATACGCCCGGCGACAGTTCGAAGCCGTCGATCTCGACGTCGACCTTGCCCTCCAGGACATCGGCCTGCGCCTTCACATAGCTCTCGTGAGTGCCGACGTCCTCCCAGTAGCCTTCGGCGACAAAGCCGTAGACCGGCTTGCCCTCCTTCATCAACTGCGGGAAGACATCGCCGGACCAGTCGACGGGAACATCGGCCTCGACATAGTCGAAGACCTCGGGCTCCATCACATAGATGCCCGTGTTCACCGTGTCGGAGAAGACCTGGCCCCAGGTCGGCTTCTCAAGGAAACGCTCGACCTTTCCCTCCTCGTCGACGATGGTGATGCCGAATTCCAGCGGATTGGGCACCCGGGTCAGACAGACCGTGACCAGCGCGCCCTTTTCCTTGTGGAAATTGATCAGTTCGGTGAGGTCGAAGTCGGTCAGGGCATCACCGGAGATGACAAGGAAGGCATCGTCCTTCAACGCCTCTTCGGCGTTCTTGACGCTTCCGGCGGTACCGAGTGGCTTCTCCTCATTGGCATACGAGAGCTCCATGCCGAGCTCTTCGCCGTCACCGAAGTAGTTCTTGACCAGCGAGGCCAGGAACTGCACGGTGACTACGGTCTCATTGAGCCCATGCCTTTTGAGCAGCCTCAGCACGTGCTCCATGATCGGTCGATTGACCACGGGCAACAGTGGCTTGGGCATGCTTGAGGTCATGGGGCGAAGGCGTGTGCCTTCGCCTCCGGCCATCACTACGGCCTTCATGTCGGAAGCGTCCTCCTCTGAGAGACGACGGTCTAGCCGACTTCACCAGTCCAGATTGTCCCGCACTTTTGCGCAACGGGCCATCGAGCGACTGTTACCGCCCCATCGGCAAGGTCAGTCGGCCGTGGCATCCGCGCGCAGCAGGCGGCGGACTTGTACCACGTAGAGGACTCCTGCCCACCAGTACAGCGTTGTACCCCATCCGGCGAACGCCCATCCGAAAATCGCTGCGAGTGACGGAAGCCATCCGCTTCCGTCACTGAGCAGCAGCAACGGGAACGCGTACATCAGGTTGAAGGTCGCGGCCTTACCCAGGAAGTTCACCTGCAACGGCGGATAGCCGTGCCGCCTGAGGATGCCCACCACCACGAGCAGAACCAGCTCCCGCGCCAGCAGTACCGCGGTCAACCAGATTGGCAGAATCTCGCGCCAGGTGAGTCCGACGAGAGTCGAGAGAATATAGAGCCGGTCCGCAGCGGGATCAAGAAGCCGGCCGAGGCTGCTGATCTGGTTCCAGCGCCGCGCGAGCTTACCGTCCAGGTAGTCGCTGATCCCGCTCAGCATCAGCACCAGGAGCGCCCAGCCGTCGCTCTTGGGGCCTCCGAACTCGGGCCTGAGGATCAACCACAGGAAGATGGGTACGCCGACCAGGCGTGCCATGCTGAGGATGTTCGGGATGGTGAGCACCCGGTCTGTCTGGACGCGGGTCTCCTGGACCTCCACCCGGGGGCCTCCTGTGGGGAAAACGAGCCGACGATGCCCCCTGACCTTACCCCAACGCAAAAAAGCTCTGGCTCTTGGGCTGCATGCCCAAGAGCCAGAGCTCTAAAAGGAGTTCGGCGGCGTCCTACTCTCCCACAGGGTCCCCCCTGCAGTACCATCGGCGCTGTAAGGCTTAGCTTCCGGGTTCGGAATGTAACCGGGCGTTT